>CAVQUI010000020.1:0-17787 GCA_963716775.1 uncultured delta proteobacterium | reverse complement strand
ACCCCCTCCGCCAGCCGACGAACATCACCGGCAGGCTGTCTCCCGAGAACCAGGATCAACATCGAGGCCATGAAGAGGTTCAGGAAGCTCATGAACCTCGGGTAGCCCTCGTCCTCCCCCATATAGCCGACGCTGTACAGGTGGATGAGGCCGCCGACGCCCGTAACGACCAGGGTCATGACGCCGCTGAGCGAGTCCATCACGAAGCGGACGTTGATCGGAACCACGTTTCCGCGCGGAAGCTTCAAAGAGAACCACTCGTAGAACTGATAGGTCAGCGTCGCGTGCGCGTCGTCGTGGCCGCTTAGGCCGTAGAGCTCGATGAACGCGGTAACGGCAAGCACAAACGAGACCGCCACCGACCCGGCGCCGACGAGGGTGACGAGGGCCTTGGGCATGTAGCGCCCGAGCAGGCCGTTGATGATCGCTCCGCCCAGAGGGAAGAGGATGATCAAAAGGAGCAAAATCTGCTGACTGGCTTCGTCGTGCATGGGTTCAATACTTCAGCAGCGTCGCGTCGTCCGTATCGATCGTCTTCTTGATGCGGTAATACGCAATGAGGATCGCCAAACCGACCGCTGCCTCCGCGGCTGCGACGGCGATGACGAAGAAGGCAAAGACCTGGCCGTCGTGGTTCTCCGGGTTCACCCGATTGAAAGCAAGCAAGACCACGTTGACGGAGTTGAGCATGAGCTCGATCGACATGAGCTGAATCAGCATGTTGCGGCGGGTCAAGAACCCGGCAGCGCCGATACCAAACAAGACCGAGGCAAGCGCCAGATATGTGCCGATTCCCATGGCGCTTTACTCCGTGTGGCTCCGCGCAATGGCAATCGCGCCTACAATCGCGACCAGGAGCGTGATCGAAATCACCTCGAAGGGGACCAGCGCCTGGCCGTAGATCGCCATACCGAGGCCCTCCACCGTGCCGAAGTCCTCCGAGATCGTCCCCCAGGGCTTATCGAAGTAGGCCAGCGAAGTCGAAACCGCCAAGACGATGGCGACCGTCACCGCGATGCTCAAGGTGCGCGAGGCCAGGCTTCCCTGAATCGCGTCCACCTCGGAAGCCGGACCGATGAGCATGATGACGAAGACGAACAGTACGACGACCGCCCCCGCGTAGACCAGCAGCTGCAGCGCGGCCAATAGGTGCGCGTTGAGTGTGAGAAACATGCCCGCGAGCGAAATGATGTGGACCAGCAGGCCGATCGCTGCCCGAAGGGGGCGACGCGACGAAATCGTCATCAGCGCGCCAGCCATCGCGAAGATCGCGGTGGTCACGAAAAGAATGGTGCCGGGATCGGTCACGCGCCCCCCTGTACCATGGCGAGAACGCTGTCGTCGTGCCGGACGCCATCTGGGACACCATGGCTCGCCGCTTCCATGAACTCTTCACGGAACTTCTGCACCATTCCGAGCATTGGCATCGCCGTGCCATCGGCGAAGGCGCAAATCGTGTTGCCCATCATGTTGTTCGAGATGTTGACGAGCAGCTCGACATCCTCGGGCTTGCCGCGGCCCGCGCAGAGATTGTCGAGTACGTCGACCAGCCAGCCGGTCCCTTCGCGGCAGGGCGTGCATTGTCCGCAGGACTCGTGCTTGTAGAAGCGCATGAGGTTGCGGCAGGCCTCTACCATGTTGACCGTGTCGTCCATCACGATGGCACAGCAGGTGCCGAGCATCGTCCCGAGCGCGCGATAGGTGTCGACGCCCATCGGGACGTCGATTTCGCTCTGTCCGTGCCACTTGTGGAGCGGATGATTCTCGTCAGGCGCGTCGACTTTGCGTCGCGGATCGAGCACCGGAGTCGAAGAGCCGCCGGGGATGACCGCCTTGAGTGGGCGATCGCCAATCATGCCGCCAGCGTAGTCGTCGATGAGCTCACGCATGGTGATTCCAACGGGCGCTTCGAAAAGACCCGGATTCTTCACATGACCGCTGACACCGTAGAGACGGATGCCACCGTCGCCGGGAAGCCTGCTCAGCGCGGACCAGGCTTCTCCGCCCATTTGCACGATGTCGGGGACCGAAGCGATCGTCTCGACGTTGTTGACGATGGTCGGCATGCCGAAGGCGCCTTTGACGGCAGGGAACGGTGGCTTGAGCCTCGGTTCGCCGCGACGCCCTTCGAGCGAGTTGAGCAGAGCCGTCTCCTCACCGCAGATGTACGCGCCCGCTCCGGAGTGGACGTGAATATCGATGGGATGCTCGACGCCAAACGGACGCTCGCCCAGGTAGCCGGCCTTCCGCGCTTCGGCGACCGCACGCTCCAGCCGCCCGATCGAGAAGGCCAACTCGCCTCTGACGTAGATGTAGGCCAGGTGCGCATCGATCGCGAAACAGGAGATGATCGCCCCCTCGATGAGCCGATGGGGGTCCAAATCCATGATGCTGCGGTCTTTGAACGTTCCGGGCTCGCTCTCGTCCGCGTTGATGACGAGGTAGATCTCCTCGCCCGCCCGCTTGTTGAGGAAGCCCCACTTCACGCCGGCGGGGAACCCAGCACCGCCGCGACCGCGGATGTTGGCCTTTTTGACCTCTTCTTTGAGCTCGGCGGGCTTGCGGGTCGTGAGCGCTTCCCGAGCGACCCGATAGGCACCGGCGCGTTCCGCATTGGCGAGCTCCCAGCTCTCTTCGATGCCATAGCGGGCGCTCAGCATCGGCTTGATCGACTCGCTCATGACTCGTCGCCCGTCTCTTCGGCGGGGCCTGGACGCTCGGAGGCAAGCCGGAGGGCCTCCCTACTCGGAGGCGGTGGCGCCGAGGTCACGCTGCCGCGAGTGCCCGTGCTCGGGGCACCAAAGCTCGCGAAGGTCGAAAACTCGGCCGCCGCTGCATCGCCACCCTTGCTCGCGTGCGCGTCGATGATGCGGTCCAGAAGCTCCACGTCGAGGTTTTCGTAGTAGAAGTCGTTGATCTGGACCATCGGCGCCTGCCCGCAAGCGGCCAGGCATTCGGCCTTGAGCAGCGTGAACTTGCCGTCCGCGCTCGTGTGGCCGGCGGTGCATCCGAGCTTGTTCTCGAGGTGCTCCTGGATCGCTTTGCCGCCACGCAGGTCGCAAGAAAGCGTCCTGCACACCCAAACCACGTTCTCCCCGACCGGCTCGTCGAAGAACATCGTGTAGAAGGTCACGACGCCTTTGATGATCGACGTCGACAGATCTAGGCGCTTCGCGACGTATTCGACGACGTCGGGGCTAATCCAACCGTTCTGTCGCTGGCAGAGCCACAGGACGGGCAGGAGCGCCGCTCGACGCTCGGGATAGCGGGTCAAAACGTCGTCGACCTGTTGTTCGCGTTCCGGCGTAAGCGCAAAAGCCATGGCAGGGCGCCCGGACGCTAGGCCCGTGGGGCTCCCCTGTCAAGCTCGGCAGAACAGTGGTAACCCCCGCCCGTCATGACGGAAGACGAAGCACAGTCGCCCCCCCGGAATACCGGCCTCTGGGTCGGCATCGGATGCCTCGGCGTCCTGGTCCTCTCGTGCTGTCTGCTGACCTTTTGGCTGCAGTCCTATGGTTTGCGATTCATCCTCGGACAGGGTGACGGCACCAAGATCTGGATCTCGCGAGTGGTCCTCGTCGGTGCCCTCGAAGGGACGCGAAAGACCTGCAGCGAAGGAGTGATCAGCGAGGACACCTTGCCCTGGTTCCACGAGTCCGTGCCCTCGGAGACTCGCAACCTGGCCTGCTCACTCGATGAAGCGATTCTCCAGACGCTCGCCAGCGCGGAGCAGGGTTCGGCCATTGCACTGGTGCATACCGAGCGTGTCGGCCGGGCATCGGAGCTCGGCTTGGACCCGACCTTGTGCTTCGAGCACCGAACCGATGATCTGAGCGCGATCGGATGTTTCGACATCGAAGGCAGCGCCGGATCGATCCCGTATCAGATTATCGACTTGAGTCTGACTCCTCGATGACATCTATCGGCGTGCGGCGGTAGGCCACAGTCAGCCCTGCGCTGCCTGGGTAGTCGCGCGGACGTAGTTGCAGGATGACGCAGGGCTCGGACCCCTCATCGGTCACGCAGCGAGTCAGCCCGGCAAAGGTCCGGCTCTCACGCAGCCCGTGCCAGCTCACTCCGACCGGGATCTCGCTATCGCGGGGATGTCGAAGCGAAGAGACCGATTCGTCCTTCTCGATGTAGATGACTTCCGCCTGGAGCACGTTCGGGTTCTGGGAGAAAGTGAAGTCGAACATCCGCCAGAAGATCTCTTCGCCGTGCTCGATTTGCTCTTGGCTGATCACGGTCCCTGACTGACGCAATCGTTCCAGGAACGGCTTCAGATTGTCCGGAAGCGACTCTTCGTCTCCGTTCGTGGCCCCCAACAGAGCGCGCTTGAGCGCGACGTCGCTGCGCAACTCCAGGAGCTTCAGTGTCCGCGAGCGCAGCTCGCCGAAGTTCTCGAGGTGGGCCTGCGCGGCCCGCACCGCCTCGGCCCTGCCCGTACACCCCGCCAAGATCGCGGGGAGCGCGAATAGCCAGGCGCTGACGAAGAACCATCCGAAACCGCGGCGCATGGTGCTTACAGTAGTCGACGCGCTCGACAAGCCCAACTAAAGTCGACCGATGGCGCTCATCGAATTCCGAGGGGTGAAGAAGGCCTTTGGGCCCAAGGTCGTGTACCGCGACCTGAACCTCGAGATCCGAGAAGGCGAGGTGCTGACCATCATCGGAGGCTCCGGGCAGGGCAAGAGCGTCATGCTCAAGATGCTGATCGGACTTCTCGAAATCGACGGCGGAAGCATCTGGTTCGATGACCAGCAGATCTCGGGGATCAGTGAAGCTCAGTACGCATCCGTGCGCCGGCGAGTCGCGATGCTCTTTCAAGCAAGTGCACTTTTCGACTCACTCAACACCAAGGAGAACGTGGCGTACGGGCTGCGCGAGCAACTGAACATGAGCGAGACCCAGATCTCCGAGAGGGTCCGCGAGTCACTGACCTATGTCGGGCTGCCCGGCACCGAGGAGACCTGGCCTGCCGACCTGTCCGCTGGAATGAAGAAGCGAGTCGCCCTGGCCCGAGCGCTGGCGATCCGGCCCGAGGTCCTACTCTACGACGAGCCGACGACCGGGCTCGACCCGATCAACGTCACCCGCATCGCCGACCTGATCCAACATCTGAACGAGACCCTGGATGTCACCTCCGTGGTGGTGACGCACGATATGGACACGGCACTGGCGATCAGCGACCGCATCGCCATGATCCACGAGGGCTTCGTGATTTACTCTGGAACGCCCGACGAGCTGCAGGCCTCGGAGACCCCCCAGGTCCGCGACTTCATCGAGGGCAACGCTCCGGTCGACGAAGACACCGAAACTCTGCTAAGGAGTGCAGGGTAAGGGGCTCCGCTGGGCAACAAATGAAGACGACCGCCGGTACTCGCCTTCGTGTGGGCATTTTCGTTTTGGTCTCCCTGGTGATCGGCACGAGCATTGCCTTTGCGATCGGCGCACAGGAGAACCTCTTCTCGCCGAAGACGACGTATTTCGCCATCTTCGAGGACGTGGGCGGCTTGCAGAAGGGCAACACGGTTCGAGTGGCCGGTGTGAACGTCGGCTCCGTCACCGAGGTCACGATTGGCGAGACGGGCAGCATCGAGGTCTACTTCCGGGTGATCGACGAGGCGACTCATTTGATCCGAGGGGAGCTAGGCAGCGCACTGGTTGGCGAAGGGCCCCAGCCGAGCTTTGCCGCGATCGGAAGCAAGGGTCTGCTCGGAGACCGAATCATCGAGATCACGGTCGGCGCCGACAAGTACCCTGAGTGGGATCCCGACCAGGCGATTCCCGTCGCGGTCGGCGGCGGGATCATGGCATTGGCGGAACGCACTCTGGTCGAAGCCGAAGGCACGGCGCACAACCTCCGACTCGCGACGGACCCGTTTTCCGACCAGGAGTTTTCGAACGACCTGAAGGAGACCGCGCGCAATCTCGCCAAGGCCAGTGGTGTGATCGCAAGCGGAGACGGAACCATCGGGCGCCTGATGAACGACGCCGAGCTCGGACGCGACGTGAAGGGCGCGGTGAAAGAGCTGCGCGCGGCGGGAAAGCAAGTCGCTGAGCTCGGCAAGAATCTCAACAAGATCACCGAGGACATCCAGGCGAACGAGGGCACCGCGCACGCCCTGATTTACGGGACCGAAGGCGCAGACGCGATTCGAAACATCCGTGACACCTTCGGCCAGCTAAACACCATACTGACCGATGTTCGCGAAGGGGACGGCGCCGTCAATCAGCTCATCTACGGAGAGCTCGGCGATTCGTTCATGGACAATCTTCAGAACGCGAGCGATGACATTGCCTTCCTCACCAAGGAGGCGCGCGAGGGCAAGGGCACCGTCGGCGCATTGCTGACAGACCCGTCGGTCTACGAAGACATCAAACGGCTGGTTGGTGACCTCGAACGCAACGACATTCTTCGGGCGCTGGTGCGTTATTCGATCCGGCGCGATGAGCCGCGCGAGCAGGTCGAAGTCACCGAAGAGTAACACGATGCGGGCGTATCTCGATCTGCTGCGGAACGTGCTCGACAATGGCGTCACCCGTGAAGACCGCACCGGCACAGGCACCCGAAGCCTCTTCGGCCACCAGTTGCGTGTCGACCTCCGCGAAGGCTTCCCCCTTCTCACGACCAAGAAGGTTCACCTCAAATCGATCATCCACGAGCTTCTCTGGTTCGTTCGCGGGCAAACCCACGTCAGCCACTTGCAAGACGTGGGTGTTTCGATCTGGGACGAGTGGGCTACCGCGGAACAGACGGCGCGCTTCGGTCGCAAGGAAGGCGACCTAGGCCCGGTGTACGGGCATCAGTGGCGGAACTTCGGCGCCACCGAGCGAGACGACGGCAGCTACGAGAACGACGGCTTCGACCAGCTCAGGTACGTCCTCGAGCAGATTCGCGTCAACCCGGACAGCCGGCGGCTGATCATCTCTGGCTGGAACCCTCTGGAAGCCGAACGCGTGGCCCTCCCCCCTTGTCACACACTTTTTCAGTTTTACGTCAGTCAGGGCCGCTTGAGCTGTCAGCTGTACCAGCGCAGCGCAGACGTCTTTTTGGGAGTCCCCTTCAACATCGCCAGCTACGCGCTTCTCACGATGATGGTTGCCTCGGTTTCCGATTTGGAACCCGGAGATTTCGTTCACACCTTCGGCGACGTCCATCTCTACAGCAACCATGTCGAGCAAGCGCGGTTGCAGCTATCCCGGCAACCTCGCCCACTGCCGACGATGCACATCGACCCCTCGGTGAGGAATCTCTTCGACTTCCAACACGAACACTTTCAATTGAAGGACTACCTGCCACACGCTCGCATCAAAGCACCGGTGGCAGTGTGACGGGCGCACTCGCGGCCCCAGCGCCGCTCGCGCTGATCGTGGCGGTGGCCCGCAACGGCGTGATCGGCAAAGACGGCGGCCTGCCCTGGCATCTGTCTGAGGACCTGAAGCACTTCAAGAAGACGACCAGCGGCCACGCGATCATCATGGGCCGCAAGACCTATGACTCGATCGGACGCCCGCTCCCGAAGCGCCGCAACATCGTCGTCACGCGGCAAGCCGATGCGCAGTTTCCCGGCTGCGAGCGAGTCGAGAACATCGACGCGGCCATCGCCCTAGCCCGAACCAGCGACCCCTGCCCCTTCATCATCGGCGGCGCCAGCCTCTATGAAGCGGCGCTGCCAATCGCAACCGAGCTCCACGTCACGACGATCGACGAGGACGTCGAAGGCGACACCTATTTCCCGAGCGACTTGTCGGCGTTCGAAGAGGTGGAGAGCCACCGAGGCGAAACCCCTGGAGTCACTTTCCGTGTACTACGCCGCCGGTCCCCAAGCTCAAAGCGCTAACGCCGGCACAGTCGCCCCCAAAACAGCAGGCGGCAGCGCGAGCCCGAAGAGCGAAGCCCGGCGCCAAAGGCGCCGGCAAGGCAGAGCGAAGCGAATGCCGCGCCAGGCACGCTGCTGGCTCGCGTGAGAGTGGTACCAGAACTACGGGTGGGGGATGGATTCGGGGCTCGGAACAAAGGCGCGACATGGGGCTGCGTCGAACGGCTCGGCTTGCAGATCTGGTCGGATGCACTTGAGGGCTTGGACCAGGCAAGCCGAGCCTCGGAGCTCGCGCCAATCTGTGGTGGTTGCTGTCTTGCAGTTTGGCACTCACACGTCGACTCCGCCCCACATCGCCCCTTTGTTCCGCGCCCCTGCACACGGATACACTTGAGCCGCGTACATCCGTACGGCGCCCACCAAGCCAAGTCCTCCACGCCCCCTCAAGACAGCAGCCCCCCGCGAGCCCGAAGGGCGAAGCCCGGCGCGAAGCGCCGCCAAGCCCAAGCGAAGCGCAGGGCGCGGCAGGGAGGATTCCGGGTGGGGGCGGGCGGGCGGTGCAACCAAGCCGTACCACGCGACCCACCCAATACCTGCCCCCACAACACCCGCGGCAGCACAAGCCGTACGCCGCCACCCGCACCCGCCCACCAAACACCCGCGGCAGCACAAGTCATGCCCCAGGGTTCCCTTAGCGCGACGCGATGGTCCTCTTCAGCACGGCGTACCCTCTCTGCCCCTGCAAATCCGCGGCGAATATCTCCGGCACCTTTCCGGATGCCTCGGGTGCTTGCCGTCTGCTTGGCCGCCTCTGCTGCCCCGCAACTCCTTTCGGCTGCGCGGCGAGGTGACCTTCGAGCTCTTCTTCGCGCAGCGGCGCCGGCTCGTCTTCGCTGCGAGGTTGCTCGGCGACGAGGTCCGGGGAAATGCCGGTCGCCTGAATCGAGCTACCGGAGGGGGCATAGTACCGATACGTGGTCAGCTTGAGCGCGCTTCCGCCTGGAAGCTCGAACACGTTCTGCACGCTGCCTTTGCCGAAGGTTCGAACGCCAACTAACACGGCGCGACCGTGATCGCGCAGCGCACCGGCGACGATCTCCGAAGCGCTCGCCGTATTCTCGTTGATCAGAACCACGATGGGCCATTTCGGTCGAGTGCCCGCGCGACGCGCGGAGTACTGGTTGATCGTTTCGCCACCTCGCCCTCGCGTGCTCACGATGACGCCCGAGGTGAGGAACTCGTCGCTCACCCAGACAGCCTCATGAAGCAGGCCCCCGCCGTTGTCGCGAAGGTCGAGCAGGAGCCCCTGGATACCCCCTCGCGTGCGCAGCTTCACCACGGCATCATCGAGCGCGTCACTCAAGTCGCGCGCGGCGCCGTCTTGAAACGCCTTGATCCGGATGTAGACCACGCCGTCGTCGAGGACCTGTATCTCTACCGGGTCGACGTCGATGAAAGCGCGCACGAGTGTGCGCTCGAGCGCTTGTTCCTGACCTTCGCGCCGGACGCTGACCTTCACCGGGGTTCCGGCCTCCCCGCGGATGCGACGAACCGCGTCGTACAATCGAACGTCGCGCGCATCCTCTCCCTCGATGCTCAGGAATCGATCTCCCGGCCGCAAGCCCGCTTTCGCGGCAGGGCCGCCCTCGAATACAGATAGAATCGTCAACCATCCATCGCGCGTGGACACCTCGACGCCGACCCCCGCAAAGTGACCGTCGGCGTCGTTCTTGAGGATCTCGTATTCCTTCGGATCCAGAAATACGCTGTGCGGATCGAGCGAATCGGCAAGTCCTCGAATCGCCCCGTAGACCAGCGACTCTTGATCGATTGGCTCGACATAGCTCACCTCGATATGCGCCAGTGCGCGCGCAAAAATCGACAGCGGCTCGAATGGACTGCGACGAGCGGGCACATCAGTTGCCATCGCAGCAACGAGCGCCACGGCCAGCACGCCGGCGGAGAGCAAGCGGAGTGTCTTACGGCGGTTTTCTTGGTGGAACATGGACTTCAGACCTTTGTCATTGACACTGCTTCTATCCCTGGGTAGGACCTCCAGATAATTGAGCGAGACACGTTCGCCAAATGGTACCGTGTCTGCATGGAGGATTCCTGACGATGTCTACGACTGATAAGCGCAAGCAGAGCCTCTACTTCCCAGAGTCGATGCTACACGACATCAAGCACGAATCAGCAAGGTTGGATCGTTCGTTGTCCTGGATCGTCCAACGCTGCGTCAAGATCGCCCTTCCCGAGATCCGCAAGCTGCCATCCGTGAACGACATCCCGGACAGCCCGGACGACGACGTCAAGAAGTAAGCGCCAAGCGCGTGGAGTACGACCGCGAGGGCTTTGTCGAAGCGGCGGATGGCACCCGGCTGTTCTACGAGGAGATGGGCGCGGCTGACCCCCCGCTGGTCCTCACGGACGGGATCGGTTGCGACGGGTTTGCCTGGCGGTATCTCGCCCCCCGACTCGCTCGGCGCCACCGCGTTATCCATTGGCATTTCCGTGGTCATGGCCGCAGCGGGCCTCCCCAGGACCCAGCACGCCTGTCGATCGAAGATCTGGCTGACGATCTGAGGCGGGTCTGCGACCAGCTCGAAGTCGAGCGCCCGGTCATCATTGCACACTCGATGGGCGTTCAGGTCGCTCTCGAATACCACCGGCAGAACCCGGACGGCGTCGCCGCGCTGATCTTGATGTGCGGGACCTTCGGCCGCATCACCACGACGTTTCACGGCACCGATCTTCTCGACCAAGTGTTGCCCGGGCTCGTACGCGGAATGCGAATGTTCCCGGGGATGGCTCGTGCCGTCTGGGGGCGCGTGCCTGCGGCAATGGCCTTTCGACTTGCTTGCGTCGGCGGTGAGCTGGACGGCGAGCGCATCCAAAGAGAAGACTTTCAACGCTACTGGGAGCATGCCTCTCTGATGAACCCGGAAGTGTTTCTGCCGATGCTCCAGCACGCAGGTCGGCACGACGCGCGGGGCTTCCTCGCCGATATCGACGTTCCGACTCTGGTCGTCGCAGCGGAGCACGACACCTTCACGCCGATGCCGCTTGCCCAAGAGATGGCCGAGGCGATTCCGAACGCGGAGCTAGAGGTGATCGAAGCGGCCAGTCACGCGGCCCCGGTCGAGCAACCGGATCTGATCGCAGAGCACATCGAGGACTTTTTGTCTTCGCGACGGGCGCTCGGCGGGAGCCTGCGGGCCTAGTATTCGGCTCGGAAGAGCTGCTGCCCCATCAAGACATAGGTGCCCGCGGGCACATAGGATTCGAGCGAGACACGAACGAAGGTGCCGTTTGAGCTGCCGACGTCGGTGAGGAACACATGCCCGACCTCGGAGTGAACGCGGCAGTGGAGCCCCGACACGTAGCCGTCTTCGGGAAAGACGACGTCGCCTCGCTCGCGGCCGATGTGGATTCCATGAGGCGGGATAGGATAGCTATTGCCGGTGGTCTGCCGCCCAACCAACAGAGAGATGCGGCCCAAGTAGCCGCGGTGCGGGCTCCCCATGTGCTGCGTGCCGTCTGGGGCGGGTTCGGGCGCCCTGGGTCCGTCGAACCTCAAGATCTCCTGCCCCACGCGAAACACGCTGCCATCGAAGAGCTCGATTGGAACGTCGGGCTCGATACGAATGTAGACCCCGTTGAGGCTTTCCATGTCTTTGACGACGAGCTGATCGTCTTCGAAGCGAAACTCGGCGTGCTCGGGCGAGAGATAGGCGTCGTTCGCGAAGATCCCGCCGCTGCTCCGGCCGATGAGGGTCGGACCGGCAGACAAAGGAAACGTTTCTCCTTCGGAACCGTCAGGTTGAATCAACACGAGGCGGGCGCGAACCGTCGTCGGTTGGGGAGCCTCAGCTACGGCTGGCGCGGATACTCGCTCGGCCGGCGCATCGGCCGGCGCGGCGCCGACAGCATTCTCGTGCAAGTCGTGCCCGCAGACGTGACAGTAGCGGAAGTTCTCTGGGACTCCCGCGCCACAGTGCGGACAGGGAGAAGTCTGATCACTCAAGGACGCCAACTCGGCCGGCAAGGAGTACGAGCGCGCCTCTTCGGGGCTCCGGTCCCAGTCGACCCCGGGCGCCGAGGCCTGTGCCTGCGCGACTTGCGCCTGTGGGGCGTTGGTCGCTCGACCTGTTGCGGAAGAACCGCCGGGCGGCGTTTCGGTCGAAATCGGGCGCGCATTGGCCGACAGACGCGGAAGCTCCGCTCCGCATCCCAGACAGAACTTGTAGTGGTCCTGGTTGTCCTTGCTACATCGGGAACAGACGATCACGCCGTCACCTCCACTCGGAGCAGGTTCCGACCCAAAAACACATAGTCTCCATGACTCAGCTCCCGTTCGCCCCGAATGCGAACGTAGGTCCCGTTTTGGGAACCCTCGTCGACGAGCTCGAGGGATTCCCCCGACATCTCGACCCGGGCATGCCTCGGCGACAAGTACACGTCGTCGGGGAAGTTGATGTCGCATTCCTCGCGACCAATTTGAACCGTCTGCTCGTGGGCGCAGCAGACGATCCCGTCCATGCCCCCTTCGAGAACCTGAGTGACGCGAAACGCGCTCGGACGCTTGGGCGACGAATAGAAGTAAGTCTGATCGGCCTCGGGTCCCGAACTGTCCTTCGGCGTCGCATCCACGCGGAAAAGCTGCTGACCGCACATGAAGTGGTCGCCGATTTGAATCGGTGCGGCACCTCGCACCCGAAGGTAGACGCCATTGAGACTGCCTTCGTCCCGCACGACGAGCTTCTCGCCACGGTACAGGAAGTTCGCGTGCCTAGGACTGAGCCAGGTATCACTGGGGAATGGAATCTGATCGGCTTCGCGGCCCGCGATGTGCTCGGTCGCCTGCAACAGGTAGCTCAGGCCTTCGCCCATCGCTTCGTCCCCGCGCACGACGATGAGGCGAGCCTTGCCCGGCATCTGGAGGGCTCCGAAGAACCTGGTCTCGAGTGTTTGCGCCTCGTGTGGCACCCCTGCCCCACAGGCCCCGCAGAACTTGTGCCCGGACGGAACGGCGCTTGCGCACTCCGTGCAGACGTAATTGCGAGCTTGCTCCATGCCCTCGTTCCCCTCTTGGCCCAACCCCGATAGGCGCCAATCTTACCGGCAGTTGTAGGCCATCGAATCACCCCTAGTCAATCGGTGCCGAGCTCGGCAATTTCCGGGGGCAACGCGACTTTGCTTGTCTCGGCGCTGCGACTACCCTCTGGCGGATGCAGCTTCTCGCAGGCGCCTTGTTGGAGCGGCCCCCGGGGCCGAAGTACTCGTCGGAGCTTCGCTTCGCAGAGCTCGCGCCGCGGGCGCCACTGCCAAAGCCCGGTACGCTCACGAAGTGGCGTCAGGCCCTTCCCGATGGGTTCGAGCTGGCTCTGCGCGCGCCCGATACCTGTTGGCAATCTCCGCGAGGGCCTCTGCGGCCGGGCGCTGAGCTCGACGCGGGAGTCCGCTGGCTGAGCGAGGCCGCCGACGCGCTGCAGGCCTCGATCATCGTCGTCGGCACGAGCGCTGCGGTCACCACCGGAGCTCGAGATCGGGAGCGACTGCGCGAGTACTTCGCCCGCATCCGACGAACGGACGGTCGAGCCGTGGTCTGGAAGGCAGCAGGTCTTTGGGAGCCGGAGGCTGCGCAAGCCATGGCGCGCACCATGTCGGTGCTCGGCGGTATCGACGCGATCGACGACCCGGCGCCAAAGGCGGACATCGTCTACGCGTCCTTGCAGGCGCAGGGGATGCGTCGCTCCTTCTCTCACGCCCAGCTCCTCGACCTGCTCGACAAGCTCCAAGGCTCCGGCGCGTCGCGGGCATACGTCACGATCGATTCAGGACAGTCGTTTCGCGAAGCGCGCCTGCTTCAAGCCCTTTCCGAAGGTCGAGAGTGAACGCGTGGCATGCGAAGATCACGCGCGTTGACCAGCCCGAACCCGGACTCCTATGCCTTTCGTTCCGAGCCGAAGGCCGCAACGAAACCCTAGTCCTCGTTATCCTTCCCGGAGCGCTCCGGCTCGGCGTCGTGGACGAGCGGCCGCGCGGCGCCAGTGCCAGCCCAGCGCTCACCCAGCTCCGAAGGCACGCGGAGGGCGCGCGGATCGAGCTCGTGGCGACGAGCCAACGGGCAGCACGTATCTCCCTGAGCAAAGCGGGCGCGACTCGCTACCTGATCGCGGCACCGAGCAAGCCCTACGGCGCCTGGTGGCTCTGCGAAACCGACGGCTCGCTCGTGCTGCGCTCTCCGGGCGCACCAGCGACAGTCCCGGCCGAAGACGGGCACCTGGACGCCAAGGGCCTCGCGGAGCTTCGCGACTCTGGGACGGCGGCACTCGACGCCCATCGATCGCTGCGAAGGGCGCAGCTCGAGAGACTTCTGCTGCGACAACTGAAGCGGCTCGAGAAGAAGCGGGACGCCATCGCCGCCGATCTCGATCGGGCGGCCACAGCCGAGGAGCTGCACGAGAAGGCAAGCCTAATCCTGGCGCACATCGGCGAAATTCCAGCCGGTGCAAGCCATTTCGAGGCCAGTACCTGGGACGAGGAACCGCGGCAGATCCGAATCGAGCTCGACCCTCGCAAAGGCCCAAGCGAGACGGCTCAGGACCTGTTCAAGAAGTCCAAGCGCCTCAAGCGCGGTTTGGATGTCGCCCCGAATCGCCTCGAAGCGGTGGAAACGGAGATCCGGGAGCTGCGTCGAGCACAAAGCCGGTTCGGGGACTGCCCCGTGGACGAGCTTGCGACCAAGCTCGAAGCGCTCGGCGTTTCGATCACGGCGCCCAAAGAACGAGAACGCAAACGGCGACAGGCCGGCGCGCGTCTTCCTTACAGGGAGTTCCTCAGCGGCGACGGGGCCGCGGTGCTGGTGGGACGAGGAGCCGCCGACAACGACCGACTCACGCTTCGCATCGCGCGACCGTACGATCTTTGGCTGCATGCGCGCGGGGTGACGGGAGCGCATGTCGTCGTGCCGCTCGGCAAAGGGAAGTCTTGCTCAGCAGATACACTCGTCGACGCCGCGACCCTAGCTGCACACTTCAGCGACCTTCGTGGGGAGACGATCGTCGACGTGCTCTACACGCCGCGTCGCTTCGTGCACAAACGCAAAGGTAGCCCGGTTGGTTCTGTCACACTGGGAAGCGAGAAAGTGATCGCGGTACGCCTCGAGGTGAAGCGATTGAAGCGGCTTCTCGACAACGAAAAGAAGACGCTCTCTTAAATGCCAACGCCCCGGCCAATGAGCCAGGGCGCCAGCAGACGAACACCCCCATGAGAAAGAGGGATCGCCACGACAGACTGCGCGAAGACCCCGACTTGCCGGGGCCTTAGGCCAGGGGCCACCAGAAGTGACCCCTCGGTTGACCCGAGGGTCGACCGCCTAGAAGCTTATTTCTTCTTCCGAGCCACGCGCTTTTTGGCTGCACGCTTCTTAGGTGCGGCCTTTTTGGTTGCGCGCTTCTTAGTTGCGCGCTTCTTGGTTGCGCGCTTCTTGGTTGCGCGCTTCTTGGTTGCGCGCTTCTTAGTCGCGCGCTTCTTGGTTGCGCGCTTCTTAGTTGCGCGCTTCTTGGTTGCGCGCTTCTTGGTTGCGCGCTTCTTGGTTGCGCGCTTCTTAGTCGCGCGCTTCTTGGTTGCGCGCTTCTTAGTCGCGCGCTTCTTGGTTGCGCGCTTCTTAGTCGCGCGCTTCTTGGTTGCACGCTTCTTAGTCGCGCGCTTCTTGGTTGCACGCTTCTTAGTCGCGCGCTTCTTAGTTGCGCGCTTCTTCGGTGCAGCCTTCTTTTTAGTCGTGCGCTTCTTTGCCACACGCTTCTTAGCTGGTCGCTTCTTCGCGGCCTTCTTCGTTCTTTTCTTTGCAGTCGCCATTTCGACCTCCTCCAAGGTGGGTCAATATTGCAGGTGCACGTACCGTATTGTCACGTCACTTCACGTGTCAAGCGGAAGCGCACATGAATTATACATAACTTTGCCCTATTTGAGCGAAAAATTTTGCAACGTCGCCCCCCAACATACTGTAATCATTGATAAACGTTTGTTTATCAGACCACGTTGAAAAGCTGAAGAAAATGCATAACCGCTCGTCTCAGACACGATCCGAACGCGGAGGCTGCAGATCGCATGCGAGCCCGCGAAGCCCGAGATCGCTTTGACCGGGGGGCGGCGTGGGACTACATTTCGCCCCTGCTGGGCGACTGCTCAGCTGCACCGAAAGAGCGGGGACGCGCGAAGTGCGACGCTGAAGCGGGAAATAATCACTGCGCAGCGCCTGTTCAACCCCAACGCCTGGCAATCAGGCGTAAGGGCATGTTTTTGACGACATAAGGAGTCCCGATGCAAGCGGGAACATACGAATTCAAGGTTGGCGACAAGGCCATCTATCCCAAGCAGGGCGTAACCGAGGTCATGTCGATCGAGGAACGGAAGATTGGCACAGCCACGATGGAATTCTACGTGCTGCGGCCACTGGATGCGAAAAACAACGACAGGATCCGCGTGGCGGTCGCCCAGGCGAAGAAGGTGGGGCTAAGGCCTCCGATTTCTGAAACCGACATCAAGGAGATCTTCTCCCTGCTCGCGGAGCAGCCCGTCGTATTCGACAACCAGACCTGGAACCGCCGGTACCGCGGTTTCATGGACAAGATTAAGACCGGCTCGGTTTTCGACGTGGCCGAGGTCATGCGTGACCTCTATCGACTTCAGGTCGAGAAATCCTTGTCCTTTGGCGAAAAGAAGATGCTCGAGACCGCGCGCAATCTGGTCGTGAAGGAGATCGCCGTGGCGCGGTCCGTGACCGAAGAGAGCACGCAGGCCGCCATCGAGCAGATCTTCGACAAGAACTAGCCTCTTCGAGAGATCCCCATTGCGGGCCCGCGCGCACGGCACTCGACGCCGCGACGGGCGGGCCGCTTTTGTGCAGAATAGCTCCTCCGGCCAAGTCGCTCGGGCGGCCGCGTCTGATTTCCAGGAACGCTCAATACGGAAACACGAATGGCGAAGAATACACTCCTGATCAACGTCGACATTGGAGAAACGCGCGTTGGTCTCATTGCGGACGGTGTGCTCCGCGAGCTCTATGTCGAACGGCGACACCATCGCTCCCCGGTCGGCAACATCTACCTCGGCCGAGTCACCCGCGTCCTGCCAGGCATGCAGGCGGCGTTCATCGATATCGGTCTCGACCGCGCGGCTTTCCTTCACGTAGAGGATCTCCAGGCGGCGCCGGGCACTGAGGAGGAAGGCGAAGGAGGCGACAAGAAGGGTGCCGCCAAGGGACGAATGAATCGCGTCTCTCGAAAGACACCGATTCGCGACCTTCTCAACGAGGGCCAGCAGCTCATGGTCCAGGTTTCCAAGGGTCCGATCGGCACCAAGGGCGCTCGGGTCACGAGTCACGTTGCGCTCCCAGGCCGCTACGTCGTTTTCATGCCCACAGTGGACCACGTCGGCGTGTCGAAACGTATCGGCAACGACCGAGAGAGGCGCAGGCTCAAAGAGGTCATCGACTCGGTGAAGCCTCCACAGGGTGGCGTGGTCGTTCGAACACTCGCGCAAGGGCTCACCAAGAAGAAGCTCAAAGCCGACATCGGCTACCTCGTGCAACTCTGGGAACAAACACAGACGGCCCGCGCGGCCGTGAAGAAAGCCCCTGCCCTAGTCCATGAGGAGCCGGACCTGGTGATTCAGTCTGCGCGGGATCTGTTCACCGAAGACATCAGCGAAATCGTCATCGACGACCGCGGCGAGTACCAGCGGCTCAAGGACTTTCTGACGCTCTTCTTGCCGGAGCGCGCGAACGACGTGCAACTCTACGAAGGCTACGAACCGCTGTTCGACGAGTACGGAATCGAGGAAGAGATCTCGCGCGCGCTCTCGCGCAAAGTTCAGCTCCCTTCGGGCGGGCACTTGGTGATTGACCAGGCTGAGGCATTGACCGCGATCGACGTCAATACCGGGAGGTTCACCGGGAAGG
>CAVQUI010000019.1:0-28859 GCA_963716775.1 uncultured delta proteobacterium | reverse complement strand
TATTTCGATCTCGCTGAGCCGAGCAGCTGAGCGGCCTTCAGACCGCCCCGATGGCTTCGAGATGCTGGCAGGTACGCTCGATGCCTTCTTCCACGGAGACGGCAGGGTTGTAGCCGAGCTCGCGGCGAGCCTTCTCGATGCTGAAGTAGTGGTGGGTGCACATGTACCGGATTGCAAAACGCGTGAGGCCGTCTTCGGCGTTGAGGGTGCCGCCCTTGAGTGTGTCGATGCCCTCTTTGACTGCGGCGATCACGTAGACGAGCGACTTGGGAGCCGTGTACTTCACGGGGGAAAGCCGAGGCGTGCAGCGACTTTACGGATGAAGTCCCAGAAGGGCATTGGCTCGCCATTGGTGATGAAATAGGCCTGGCCGGCAGCAATGCTCTTCAAACCGTCCTTGGCGAGCGCTTCGTCGGCGAGTAGAACCGCGTCGGTCATATTGGTCACGTAGGTGTAGTCGGAAAGCCAAACACCTCGCCCGATTTGGACCCGCAGCTGCCCGTTACGGCCTTTTGCCAGCAGCGTCGGCATGAAGCGGTTGTCCCCAGGGCCGAAGACCACGTGCGGACGAAGCGCGCAGGTTGCCATACCGCTCTTCCCGTTTTCGGCGAGCACCAGCTTCTCCGCCTCGATCTTACTGTCCGCATAGGGCGCTTGTGACACCGAGGAGTACGGAAGACTTTCATCTCCGTTCTCGATGTCCTTGCCCTCGTAGACGACGCTCCCGGAGCTGATGTAGATGAAGCGCGGGACACCGTTGTGCCGTGCTCCTTCGAGCATGTTTTTGGTCCCCCCCAGGTTCACCGACCAAACGACGTCTTTCTTGTTTTGCTTGGTGTGGACGATCGAGGCGTTGTGGATGACGCTTTCGACCCCACGGCAGGCTTCGACGACGGCAGCCTTGTCGGTGATGTCGACGCGCCTGTACTCGACGCCATCCACGGGGCATTTCGGAGCCACATCGAGAACGATGACCTCGTCGCCGCGGTCCCTGAGCGCGCGCGCTATCGCAGCGCCCAAGAAGCCACAGCCCCCCGTTACCAAACTGACTGTCATGTCTTACTCCACGGTGCCGAAGATGATGTCTGGCAAGGGCGTGATCGAGGCGTAGTTTCCTGAAAGCATGCTGTGATGATGACGGTCGTGAACGGCAGCGAGCTTCCCCAAAGTCTTGAAGGGAAATCGCGGGCAATCGATGCCCGAGTGATTGAGGATGTTCAACGCCGTGTAAATGGTGAACAGGACGCCGAACGTGACGACGTGCACGCCACCGACGACCGCTATCGAGCCGAAGAACAAGCTAAGGCCGAGGACGGTTTCGACGGGATGGAGCAAGAGGCTATCGATCTGTCTCGGGTTTCTCGCGGCATGGTGGACAGAGTGAACGCCCCGCAAGATCTTCCATTCATGAAACGGGTAGCGATGCATGAAGTAGTACCCGAAATCGTAAATTAGAACGACGGTCGCGCCCTCGAGGAAGTATCGCCAAAGCGGTATCGTGCGATCGTGATAGATGTACCCTCCCAAGCCGAACATCACCGAGAAGATCAGCGCGATCGAAACGACCGTGTTGAGCCGCACTCTCCAGCGGAGCTCGGTCTCGCTCTTCGAGCGATGTGGGTCGTCGCTGATCAGGTACTTCTGAGCGTCAGGGCTGCGGTAGGCCTTGTTCAGAATGAGCTGTGCAATCCCGGCCGAGGCATAGCTCGCGAGGATGGCTATCAATGCTTTCATTTCGATCGTCACGTCACCACCTAGGGAACCAGCCTGAGAACGAGGGTACCAGCAATCATGAAGGCAAAGACAGCGACTGCCGCCAGCCCGGACCAGGTCTTGCTGTATGAGGATTTCACGCCCGATGCGGCGCGAAAAGATGTGGACTCGCTGTCTAGCTCGAGGGGCTCGGAGCTCGCGGGAAAGCTCTGGCAAAGGAGGGCGACGCTGCGCTCGACGTCCCTCTCGGAGAGCGCCTCGTGCGTGCGCATGTAGACCTTGCCGGTGCGCACGTGGGCCATGCAGGAACCGCAGTAACCTGACTCGCAGGAATGGGGAGGGCTCAGGCCCGCAGCCTGCGCACACTGCAATAGGGTCTTGCCCTTCTCGTAGGGAACAGTGCGAGATCGGCCATTCATCCAGAGGCTGAATCCATCGGGCGCCTCCAAAGATTCGACGTCCACCGCATTCGCTTCAATGCGATCGCGATCAGCCGGAGAAACGAAGCGCTCGATGTAAACCAGCTCTTGATGCACCCCTGCCTCTTCTAGAGTGGTCTCGATGAGCTCCATGAAAGGCTCCGGTCCGCAGATGTAGAATTCAGCGATGTCGCCGTGGTGGAGCAGTGCGCGCACGTTCGCTTGCTCGAGGTAACCGCTTTCCGAGTCGAAGTGATTTCGAATAGCGAGGCGATCGGCGTGGTCCGCTGCAAGCTGCGCGAGCTCAGCGCCGTAGATGACCGCGTCTCTGTCTTGGTTGGCGTAGAGCAGAGTGACCGAGCGCTTCGTCGTCGCAAGGGCGCTCTTCAGAAGTGAAATGATCGGGGTGATGCCGCTTCCTCCGGCAAAGAGGAAGAGCGGGGATCCGGATCGGGTCTCAGGGTCCAATACAAAGCGACCTTCGGGGACGCTTGCCCGAATCGAATCGCCGACCTTCAGCTTGTCGTTGAGCCAGTTGGAGACTCGCCCTCCTTCGACCCTTTTCACGGCAATTTTTGGTGTTTCGTCTAGGTCGGGGCAGCTCGACAAGGAATAGCAGCGGGTGGCTTTGAAGTCGTCCCAAGAGAGCTCGAAGGTGAGATGCTGACCTGCCCGATACTGGTAGGCATGCCGCAGGCTCTCAGGCACTTGGAGCTCGAACGAGCTGCAGTCGGCCGTCTCGCGGATCACTGCGCTCACTTCGAGCTCGTGAAATTCGACGCTCATGGCTCGACTCCCAAACCGGCCGACTCCAGAGCCGAAACTAGATGCTCGGCCTTGCAGTAACTCCGAAGTAGAAACCGGAGCGCCGCATCAGCCACACGCTCGGGTTCTTCTTTGCACCCCCGTTCCATCCACATCGCCAATCGTGCCTGTTGCGCGGCTATCATCATACGCGCCATGAGCTCCGGGTCGTCGTCTACGAGATATCCGTCGTCGATGCAGTTCCGCAACAAGCTTGCGACGAGATCTAATCCGACCCCCAGAGCCTCCACTTGCTCCGGGCTTCGCAAGAGCTCGATGGTGGACCAGGCAGTGACCTCCTTGAGCTGCATCTTGGTGAAGTCGCGGCGCTCCATGAAGAAGGCGAGCTGCGCTCGCGTGCCAGCGATGAGGACGTCGAGGGAAGACATGTCCTCTTCGAGGGCGTCTTGGGTGAGACGCATGACTTCGCCCAGACGGCGGCGGTGAACCGCGCGATAGATCTCCCACTTGGACCGAAGCACGGTGTAGAGCGTGGTCAGTGAGACTCCAGCCTCGGCGGCGATGCGCTGAACCTTGGTGGCGTCATAACCCTCCTCGCCAAATACCCGCTCCGCCGCATCGAGGACGGCCTCGCGATAGAGCTCGCGCTTCCTATCCTTCAGGGATTCTTGGGCTTTCAAGGCTGCGGCGCTCGTTGACACGATAGGGTCGGAATGATAAGGGCGGAAATCAGAATGTCAATTCCGATTTCTGCGGAGACCCGATCCGCACCTTCCGAACGGGCCAGTCAGATTCCCTGCGTCGACCCCGCGACGCGAGAACCACTCGGGCAGATTCGGGTCGACTCGCTTGAAAACGTCGATGCGGCGGTCGCCCGTGCGAAGGTCGCGCAGAAGGCCTGGCGCACGAGCTCCTTCGAAGAGCGGCGCGAGCTGCTCCGAAAACTGCTCGCGTACACGGTCGATCGCAAGGACGAGATCTGTCTGGCCGTGCAGCGCGACTCCGGCAAGACGCGAGAGAACGCCTTGATGGGAGAGATCTGGCCGACCTGCGAGAAGTTTCGCTGGATGATCAACAATGGGGAGAAGCACCTACGCCCAGAACGTGTCTCTTCGGGCTTGTTGCTGCACAAGACGGCACGCCTCGAGTACCACCCGCTCGGCGTCATCGCCGCAATCATTCCTTGGAACTATCCATTCCAGAACATCGTCAATCCGGTGATCCCAGCTCTCATGTCGGGGAACGCGATCATCCTCAAGCCATCCGAGTGGGTCGCCTGGTCGAGCGCGAAGTTCATCGACGCACTTCGCGAGCTCGTCGAAGAAGCTGGACACAACCCAGATCTCATTCAGGCGGTCCAGGGATACGGACCCACAGGCGCCGCGCTCGCTCGCTCTGCGGTCGATTCGATCCTCTTCATTGGCTCGGTTCGCAACGGGCGTCGCGTCGTCGAAGCCAGCGCGGAGCGGGTCATCCCGGTCGTGATGGAGCTTGGTGGCAAGGACGCTTTCATCGTCTGCGATGATGCGGACCTCGAACAAGCGGTCCACGCCTCGCTTGCGGGTTGCTACATCAATTGCGGGCAAAACTGTGTCGCTTCCGAGCGGATTCTCGTCTACGAGGGCATCTACGACGCCTTCGAAAGGCGAGCCGTAGAGCTGGTTCGAGAGTTTCGGCAGGGCTGCAGCCGTGAAGGGCTCGTCGATGTCGGCGCGATCGTCACGCCGCTTCAGCTCGACGTGATAGAGAGGGCGGTCGACGGGGCCATTGCCCAGGGCGCCAGACTGGTCACAGGAGGCAAACGCGCGCTTAGCGACAAGGGGGACTACTTCGAGCCGACGATCTTGGCCGATGTCACGCCAGAAATGGACGTCGCGCAGGAAGAGGTCTTCGGCCCGGTCATGCTCTTGATGCGCGTGCGCGATGATGCGCATGCGGTCGAGGTTGCGAACGGAGTGTCGTACGGCCTGTCGTCATCGATCTTCTCGAAGAATCGCGCTCGGGCTCGGATGATTGCCTCGGAGATGGAAGCTGGCATGAGCGCGATCAACGAGTTCGGCGGGATCACGTACATGGCGCAGGGGCTCACATTCGGTGGCGTCAAGGCTTCGGGGTACGGGCGCATGAACGGCCGCGAAGGCTTGCGCTCGATGTGCAACATCAAGGCGGTCGTCGACGACCGCTTTCCGATCAACCAGGCTAATCGTGTGTTCCCGGTTGCCGAGAAGGACTATGGCGTCTTCAGCGGAGTGATCGAGATGATCTACGGCAAGAGTCTCGCGCAGCGATGGCGGGGCTTCCTCAAGCTGCTCGGCCGAAACCAGTTTGATGGATCAGTACGACTACATCGTGGTCGGGGGCGGCTCCGCCGGCTGCATCGTCGCCTCGGAGCTGGCGAAGGACCCGGCAAGGCGAGTCCTCTTGCTCGAAAGTGGACCAAGCGCCGAAGAGCACCCGGAGACCTTGATCGCCGCAGGCTACAAAGAGGCTTTCGTCAACGACGCCGTGATGGGCGAGCGCTTTTCGGTTCCGCAGGCCTACTGCGCCACGCAGCGAGTCTTCGTTGGCACCGGGACCGTGATGGGCGGCAGCGGTTCGGTGAACGGCATGGTCTACACGCGCGGCTCGCGAGAGGACTACGCACAATGGCCCGAGGGCTGGCACTGGGACGACAACCAAAACGACTTCGAGGCCATCGAGAGAACCCTGCGGCCGCACCGACGTCCGCCGACACGCTGGACCGAAGCCTGCATCGCCTCCGCGGAGGAGCACGGCTTCACCCGCAAAGAAGATCTCAACGACGGAAACATGAGCAACGTCATCGGCTACGAGTGGATGTCGTACGAGGGCGACAATCGTCGAAGCTCCTACGTGGCGTTCATCAAGGACGCAGGCGAGCGCGCCAACCTGACGGTGCTCACCGGCGCGCGCGCCCACCGAGTCGTCTTCACGGCGGAGAAGCGCGCGAGCGCGGTCGAGTTCGAGCATGGGGGCGCGCTCCAAAGCGCGACCGCGACCCAGGAGATCATCCTTTGCGCCGGGGCCCTCGAAACCCCGAAGTTGCTGATGCTCTCGGGCGTGGGGCCGAGCGAGCACCTTCGAGCCTTCGACATCCCCCTGGTCGCCAACAGGCCCGCCATTGGCGAGGGCCTTCACGATCACCCTAACGTGCCGGTGTTCTTCAAAGCCACCGAGGACATCGACTGCTTCTATCCGCAGCTCTACAGCTTCTTCCGCACCAACGAAGAAAGCGACCTCCCCCCCTCGCAAAGCGACACCTGCTACGTGTACTGGCCGGCGCCTTCGGCGATGCGGCAGATGATGCAACGCATGCTGCCGCCCATGCTCGTCCCTCATGCGCTGTATGGGCCTAGATCTCGTCAGATGGTGCGCAGCATGGTCGGCACCGCGTTCAAGATCGGCGCGGTCCAACGCTTCACCGACCATATGTTCGGCATCATTCTGATCCTCGGAAAGCCGAAAAGCCGAGGGAAGCTTCGGCTGCAGTCGAACGATGTGAGCAAGCAGGCCGCGATCGACCCCGCTTATTACTCGCATCCGGAAGACATGGCGACGATGGTCAGAGGGGTGCGGATCGCCCGAGCGATCGGAGGCTCGAGCGGCCTCGCTGCATGGGGCGCGAAGGAGCTGATGCCCGGCAAGCGCGTCAAGAGTGACGAGTCCATCGCCAACTACGTCCGAAAAAACACGATTACGACCTATCACTTCGCCGGAAGCTGCAGCATGGGAACGAGCGAAGCGGACGCTGTCGATCCCGAGCTTCGCCTTCGCGGCGTGACAGGCCTTCGAGTTGCGGACGCTTCAGTGATTCCCTGGACACCCGTTTCCGCGCTCAATGCGCCCAGCATGCTGATCGGCTATCGCGCTGCAAAGCTCATCCAAGGCGAATCGAGCCCTGGATGAATCCCTGTCCAGGGACTGGCGTCGGATGTTCAAACGAGTCGATTGCACTAGTGTCGCGCCTTCCCCATAGAGAGACCCATGAGCAAAGCCAAGCACCTCTTCATTGCCACCCTCGCCCTGGGCGCCTTCATGCTGCCGGGCGCGGTTTCGGTGCCCCAGGCCGACGCAGCATCCGCGACGATCATTCGATTTGCTTCTCTCGCGCCCCCTGGCTCGTCGTTCATGAAGTTGATGAAGGCCTGGAACCGCAGCCTGAGGAAGGAAACCGAGAACCGGGTGGAGCTACGCTTCTATTCGGGCGGGAGCCAGGGTGACGAGCGCGACTTCATTCGCAAAGTGCGCGCCGGGCAAATGGATGCCGCTGGGGTGACGACGACCGGACTCGGAATGGTTGCGCGACCGGTGCTGGTCCTGACCGCGCCAGGGATGATCACCGAGTACGAACAGCTCGAACGCGCGCGCGAACAGCTAGGCGACCGATTCTCGAAGCTGTTCGAGGAAAATGGCTTCGTCATGCTGGCCTGGGGTGAGGCGGGAAAGAACCGAATCTTCTCGATGGAGAAGTTCGCCAAACCCGACGACCTGAAGAGTCTTCGCCCCTGGGCCTGGAAAGACGATCCCGTCTTCGCTGGCTACATCAGCACCATCGGCGCCAACCCCGTGCGCATGGGCGTACCCGAGGTCTATGGCGGTTTGCAGACGCGCATGATCGACACGGTGCCCGCGTCGGCTCTCGCTGCCGTTGCGCTCCAGTGGTACACGCGCCTCAACTACATGGCGAAAGAGAACTTCGGCATCATCATCGGCGGCTCGGTCATCAAGCAGGAGAAGTTCGACCTGCTCAGCGAGCATGACCAAAAGGTGCTGTTGGAGACCAGCGAGCGCGCCGCGCGCGCCGGAGACGTGATGGCACGTCGGGACGACGATCGAGCCTATGCGTCACTGATCAAGCGCGGCATGATCGAGGTGGACACCAACGCCCACAAAGCGGAATGGGACGCCGTAGCGAAGAAGACCCGCGAAGATCTGACCGGCCGTGTCTACAGCAAGAGCCTCCTCGAAGCGGTCGAGAAGGCCATCGCCGGCAGTCCCAACTAACCCAAGGCACCATCGAGAAACCGAAGCGTGAGCTCGTTGAAGAGCTTCGGGTACTCGACCATGACCCAGTGACCGCAGCTGGAGATCAGCATCGTGCGGGAGTTCGCGCAGCGGCTGGCTATTTTGGCAGCACCGCTCGAAGGGCAGAACTTGTCGTTGGCGCCCCAGAAACAGAGCACCGGACACTGGATTTCGGGGAGCCGGTCCTCCTGGTTCGCGACACGAATGCGGGCGATGTTGTCTCGGTGTTGCGTCATCGCGACTTGGAATCGTTCTTCGATGACCTCGTCGGTGATCTTCGACTCGTCGTGGAGCTGGAGCGTGAAGACCTTCCGCATCGTTTCTTTGCTGATGCCTTCTTTGTAGAGGACGCGAATCATCGCCTTGATCCCCTCCATCTCCATGTAGGTCTCTCTGGTCTCGAGGCCGCCCGGCGCCATCAGAACGAGCTTGTGGACTAGCGCCGGGTAGTTGAGCGCCATCGTGATCGCGACGGCGCCACCCTGGGAGTTTCCGATGACGGTCGCGCGCTCGACGCCCAGAGAATCGAGGAGGGCCTTGTATTGCTCGGCAACGTCGTCGAGGCTGAACGCCCCGTCTTCGGGTTTGGTCGAATAGCCGTAGCCCATCGTGTCGGGCACGATCGTTCGGTAGCCCTGCTCGGCGAGAAACGGGTAGTTCCCCTTGAAGTTGCTCCAACCGCTGGCGCCTGGACCGCTGCCGTGGACGAACAAGACGACGCCACGTTCACCGCTACCGGCCTCGTGGTAGTGCATCGTGATGCCCTTGCCGACCTCGGCGTATTTTCCTTCGGGAACTGCTTCTACGACCATGCTTCAGACCTCAAACTAGAACGTGTTCTAGCTCACGAATCGCCTGCGGTCCAACCGCGGCCCCTCAATCCTTTTTGCTGCGCGCTTCCTTGGCGCGGCGGTAGGCCTTGGTGAGGAGCTGCGGAGGGTGATGCCCCCACTCGCTAACCTTGCCATGCGTCATGCTCTCCCAGCCGTCGTCAATCTCGATGGCGCCCGCGCCGAACTCGAAGTGGAAGCCTGATGGTGTGTATCCGTAGAACGAGAACATCTTGTCGTTGGGATGCCGCCCGAGGGTCTGGTGAACCATCCCGCCCGAGAAGAGGAAGCGATCATAACAGCGGCCGACTTCATCCATCGTCCTGGCCTGCACCATGAAGTGGTGAATCCGCTTGAGCTGCCCTCCCCCAAACGCCAGCGAGTGATGCCGCGCATTGGTGTGCATGAAGGTGACGTTGATCTTGTGGCCGAAGTACTCGCAACGGATGTAGTCGCTGAGCTTGAAACCGAATATGGTTGCGTAGAACTCCTCGTGCTTCGCGTCGTCCTTCGAGACGACGACGACATGTCCGAAGCCCTGTTCGTCGGCTACGAAACCAGAGGCGACGACATCGGATACGAACGGCTCGTCGGCCATCTTGGGCCCGTAGAATATCTCGATGGGATTCCCCGCCGGGTCACTTGCCAGCATGAGCCCCTGCACATTTCGCTTGGCGGCCTGTTCCGAACTGCCCTCGACGACCTGGTGCCCGGCATCCCTCAGACGAAGCGCGATCTCTTCGAGCGTCGCGGGGCCGTCGACCTCCCAGCCCACCGCTGCGAGGTCGTCCGCGGGCCCTTTCTCGATGAAGAAACGCTGCTGATACCCATCCATTCGCAGAGAAAAACCGCTGTCGCCGCGGCGATCGACCAGTTGCAAGCCGAGGATCTTGGTTCCGAACTCTTCCCATGCCGCGAGGTCGCTCACCTCGAACACCAAGTATCCCGCTTGCTTTACCGCAGTCATTTGCCTTGCCTCCGGTCCGATCATAGTACGGAGGCCTTGTCTGGCTACGGAGAAAGTTGATGGAGTCCACCACAGCGCCGAGAGGCGTCGCGATCCCGACCGCAGCGGTCATCGGAACCGTCGTCGTCGTTGGCACGATGTTCCACGTCTGGCTGCACCGACACGAGCACGGCGTCTACAACGTCACGCAGATGGGCCTGGCCTTCTTCTTGGTGATCAACGTGCTGATCGCATGGTGGGAAATCGCTCTGTTCGTCTGCCAGGACCAGATTCAGGCAGAGTACGAGGAAACCAAGATCCCTTACCGCGGACGCGAGATTCAACGAATCGGAGAAATCTTCGCGCGCCGCATACCGCTGTTTCGTGTCCTGTGCTTCAGCGAATGGACCACGATTTGGTCGGGCTACTCGCTCTTTGATCCGGGCTATTCCGATCGCCGCTCCTTCGGCTACAACATCGACGTCGGGAACGGTTTCACCACTCTCATTCCGGCAACGCTCTTCGCATTCGGCATGACATTCGAGCTCATGCCTGCGCGCTGGCTGGGCATCATCGGGGTCATCATGTTCTGGCAGATGTTCTACGGAACCGCTGTCTACTTCTTCCAGTTCTTCAACAACGGCCGCCACCAGGGCCACTCATTGAAGGATTTGCTGCTCTTCGTCGGGATCACGAACCTGATGTGGTTCATATTCCCAATCTGGGGACTCTGCACGAGCATCCAACTGATCCTCGAAGGAACCTACGCGGTCTTTGTCTAGACCGCCTTTCGAGCTCCCGACTTCAACATCATCTTCTGCATCTGTTTGAAGTCAGCGACCGCGTCCGTGTTGTCGCTCGAGAACGGATAGTCGGCACCGATGGCGTGCGCGACCACGAGCCCGGACATGAATGACAGATCGTGACCGCCCTCCGGAGTCGTGAACGTGCCGCAATAGTGGACCCCGTCCTTCCCTTGAAGGTGCCGCATCATCGACATGATGATCAGATTCTGGAGCGACACACTGTGGGTTGGATGCGGAAGCTCGATTCGCTTCTGAACCTTCTCGATGACTCTCTTGGAGTTGAAAGTGACCAGCATCGGCACGCCCTTGTCCTTGGTGCTCGGGTTCTGCGCCGAAATGACGAAGGTGCATTCGAGCGCGCCCGCTCCGTCGATCTCCGAGTAGGTGTTGTAGTCTGACAGAATCCTCTCCCGGTGTTTCCCCGGGAGAATGCTGGTGTCGGAGTGAACGACGAAGCTCGAAAACGCCGGGTCGACATCATCGACGTACTGCGCCTTTCCCAATAGAAGCCGTTGAAGCCAACTGGGGGTTTCGAGCGCGTTCAGGACCGAGGTCGAGTCGCAAGCGAAGACGACCTCATCGGCCTCGTAGCTGCGGCCCTTCGAGTCCCGGAGAACGAAGCTCCCGTCGCGTCGACCGACGCTGGTGATCTCGTGCTCGGTGTGTACCCGCTCCGAGAATCGCGCGGTCATTCGATCGAAAACCTGTCGGGGTGCGCCTTGCCATGTCCCCATCTGCGTGGGCTCTTCGAGGGGCACGATGCTTTCGAGCAAGGGGAGGATCACCGCCGGAACGCCTCGCATCGACGTGGTGATGAAGCTGGCGCAGTGGATCGGAACGAAGATCGTGTCCCAGAACTCTCGCGAGATTCCGAAGAGCCTCGCCATCCAGAAGAGCGGAATGAGGTTCAGGGGGTTGAAGTATGAGAAATGGTATAGCGAGTCGTGCCTGGCCTTGGGCAGGAAGAAGTCGTTGACCTTGCTGACGAAGGCGACGAGCTTCTTCCATCGTCGGAACTCTGGAGCGAAGCGCTTCTGGATCCCCGTCTGGCCGTCTTGGCAGAAATGCCCCTCGGGAGTCTGAACGAAATAGGAAATCGGCAGGGTTTCGATTCCCACGCCTAGCTGGTCCAAGAGCAGCTCGTAGTTGTGGTAGTACATCTGCGGCCACGCGACGACGAGCAGCGGAGACTCCGCATAGCCTCCGTCCACACGCCAGCGAAAAGTCTTCGCGTTTCCTCCGAGGGCCGGGCCCTTTTCGAAGAGGTCGACTTCGTAGCCCGAACGCTGAAGGGACCAGGCGGCGCCGACGCCGGCGATGCCCCCTCCGACGACTGCGATCCGCTTCGTCATGCCGTTCTCCCCAAGTTCGTTCTCTACGAGCGTTTTGGCACCAGGTCGACAATCGGCCCGTGCCGCAGAGTGTGACAGACGCCCTTGTAGATGCCGAGCGATTCATAGACCGCTGCGGTCATCATCACCGTCCGCGTCTGCCCGATGATCGTGACCGGGAAACCACTGTGCAAGAAGGCAAACGAAAGCTTGTGCTCGGGGTTGGCCCAGCCGCCAGCGCCCCCCAGGCCGAAATGACCGAAAGCCGCCGGCACGTCCATCAGGAACGCGTCGGTTCGGTGGTAGCCGAGCTTCCAATGAAGGGGATAGAGCGTGACCCTGTCTGCGCGCTTGGTTTGGACCTCGGACGCTTTGCGGATGATCTCTTCAGAGACCAGCCGCACGCCGTCGAGCTCACCGCCCATCGCGAGGGGGGCGTACATCTTTGCAAGCGAACGCGCAGTCGCGACGCCATTCATGGCAGGCAAGCAAGCCTTCCAAAACGATGGGTGTGAAAAGAGCTCTTTCGCGTGTCTCGGAGTGAGGCCACGCCGGCCAAGGTCCCGTAACTGTTTGGAGCGGACCCAAAACGGCACCCGGTAGTCCGTATCTAGAGGCTTGGCGCCATGCCGTTGGAGCTCAGGCAAGCCGACGAAGTCCGGAATGCGATCCATCTGGGTGTCGGCTTCGCCGATGTACAGGCCGTCAAGATTCAGGGGTTTGACGATTCGCTGCGCGATGAACTCCGAAACCGTGAGGCCTGATACGCGCCTGATCAGCTCGCCCACCAGCCAACCAAAGGTGACCGCCTGATACGCGTTGGCCGTGCCTGGGTGGAAATCCGGTTCGGTCTTGGCCAGGCGTGAGACGATCAGGTCCCAGTCCAGGATGTCGCTGAGCTTATCGACCAGGTGCACGATCTTGTGGAGACCCGCCTGGTGCGAAAGCAGCTGCCGTACGGTGATCTTCTGCTTACCGTTGCAGCCGAACTCGGGCCAATAGTCGGCAACCGGCGCTTCGTAGTCGATGAGACCGTCGGTCGCGAGCACGTGAATCGCGGTCGACGCGATCCCTTTGGTGCCCGAGTAGCAGATCGACATGGTGTCTCGCTGCCAGGGCGTGCCGTCGTTGCGCGCAGGCCCGGCCCAGATATCGACGACGGGCTTGCCCTCGACGAACACCGCCGCGGCGGCGCCTCCGCCGTACTGCTTGATTTGCTTCCGCATCAGCTTCACGACCGGCTCGAAGCGAGGTTCGTACGCGCCCTGAATTTCGATTTCCCTGCTCATCGCCTCAACCCCGCCTAGCACCACAACTTAGATGGACCCAAAGATCGCCGCCGCGAAGTCCAGTAGGAACATCATGATCATACTCGCGGTGCAGGCTGCCGCCACCGTGATTGCTAGGCTCCAGTTCGCGTCGCGCTCCTCGTCGAGCTGATAGAAGATCGGAAAGCTCGCCACGAAGTACAGCGAATAGAAAAGGGAGCCGTACGCGAGCATCCGCTCCATGTCCTTGTAGTAGAACTGTGCCTCGATCCAGGGGTTGGCCATGGCCTTGGTTTCCATCCAGGCCCAGAAGTAGGCGATGACGAGGATCAAGACAGGCCACAGTAGCGCTCCGATCGGAATCCGCGACGTGCGGATGCGGCGAAGGACGATGACGGCGGTCGTGTGGTACGTGAGGAAGTACGCCTGCGTGAGCAAGTACATGAGCACCGGGACGCGCTGCTCTCCCGAGCCGACGAGCGCCGAATCGAGGGTGAGCTCGATCATCGGGTAGTCGTAGACCATCCCGAGAATGTCGAAGAAGTACTCACTGCCGAAGTAGTTCGCTGCGAAGTTGAAGATCGCGACATAGAGGTTCGCTTTGAACCAGTAGGCCTGATACCAGCGTCGGCCGATCGGCCTCTCGTCGCGAATCAAAGCCGGGACCGCCAACAGGGGCAGCGCAACGGCAACGCCGATCGCCATGAAGCCCCACTCGCCCACTCGGTCGGTGACGCCAAGGCCCATCACGAGCCCAATCATCGTCATCCAGACCGGCGAGTACGCGAGAAAGAACTTCTCGCCCCATGCCTTGCTGGAGTTCGCCGAGAACCAACGCGGGGCGGCGCCGCTCGTCATGCGGCCCGGCGGCGATATCGAATACGAATGGGCGGCTTGGGCCCGAGGACCAGGCCCTGGAAATCGGTTTCAATCGAATCGCCCGCAAGCTCGAAATCATAGCGATTGAGCAAGACCGCGATAATCGTTTTGATCTGCAGAATCGCGAAGGCGTTTCCCATGCACTTGTGCCGTCCGCCGCCGAAAGAAATGTAGGCGAACGGACGCTTGTCTTCTTCGCGACCGGGGCCGTAGCGATGGGGGTCATACGCGAGCGCGTTCTTGAACACCTCCTCGTCCCGATGCGCAACCATCGGCGAGACCGCCACCCAGTTCCCCTTCTTCACGCGATAGCCGAGGATTTCGCAGTCCTCGAGCGCGGCCCGGAGCAAGATGAAGAGCGGAGGGTGAATGCGAAGGGCCTCTTTCACGGCGCCTTCGGTCTTTTCGAGATCACGCAGAGATTCGAACGTGTACTCCTCGGCGTCTGCGTACCGCGCATGGACTTCGCTGCGCACTTCTTCGAGGAAGCGCGGGTGACTCAGTAGCTCGATCAGTGTCCAGGCCGTCGTGACGGAGCTCGTGTGATGCCCGGCAAACATCGCAGCAACCAACATGCCCGTGATCTCGTGATCGCTGAGCTTGCTCCCATCGGAGTACTCGGCGTCCATCAAGGTCTGAAGAAAGTCTTCACCCCGGTAGCCGGATTGCTTTCGCTTCTCGACGATTTCGGAAACCATCTCGCCGAGCCGGGCGCGGGCCCTGTCCCGCCTTCGAAAAGCAGGAATCGGCAAGTATGGATGGATGTAGCCCCAGGCGACGATGCCTCGCTCGAGGTCGTAGTAGACCTTCGAGAACTCCGCGCTCATCTCGTTGCGAAACTCTTTGCCAAGCAGGCAGCTGCTCGACGTGAAATTGGTGAGCATGCCGAAGAATTCGCTAGCCTCGATTTCGCCCTCCTCGCCCCAGTCGGCGAGAACATCGAGGGTCTCTTTGGCGACGATCTCGGTGTACGTGCGCATGCGATTGTTGCGCAGCGCCGGGTAGAGCATGTGCATCTGTTCGGCCATCTTCGCGGGCTCGGCTCCGTAGGCGACCCCCTCGCCAAAGACCGGAACCATCATCTTGTAGGCCGCATTGGGGCTGAGCACCGCGTCGGGCTGCCGGAAGAGGGCCTCGTGCGCCTCGGGTCCGGTGAAGAGAATCATGTCCTTGCCGAAGAGCTTGAAGCGGCCGACCCGGCCGCACTCGTCGTAGGTCCGCTGGAGCAGGCCGATCGTGTCTTTCACGAAGGCCATTGTGTGTCCGACCAGCGGAAGCCCGCCCTTGAGCTTCGGAGGTCTCTTGAGCTTGCCGGCATTCATCGTGTTCGTTGCGCTCTGTGCTCGTGCTGTCACCCTGGGCTCCTAGTCGGTCGCATGGTATCTGGGAAGGCAAGGAGCTCCAATGCGAATCAAAGCGGATTTCGATCTTTGTAAGGGACACGCGAACTGCATGGGCGAAGCCCCTGAGGTCTTCGAGGTCGATGACAAAGGTTACCTCAACATCCTCCAGGAAGAGCCGCCGGAAGGGCTGCGCGAACAAGTCGAGCTCGCGGTCAAGCACTGTCCAACTGGCGCCCTGAGTCTCGAAGACTGAGCGGTCATTCCCAGGGCTTGATGCTGAGAAAAGCGTCGGTGCGGCTCAGCTTGCTACTCAGCCCCGTAGCGAGGTTTCGAAAGAGCACCAGGCCGATGTCGCTTCGTTGCTGCAGCAGCTGATTGAGATCGTTGTGGTGCACCACGGCGGCCTCGACAGCTCCGTCTGCAACCGCCGTGGCGGTGTGGGGAGTCTTACGGAGAAGCGAAACTTCCCCGAGCAGCTCTCCCTGCGCCACTACGCCGACCTCTTCTGCGGGTGTCCCGGAGAAGACGCGAGCGGTACCCGAGAGCAGGATGTAGAGGCGCGCATCGCGCTCGCCGGTCTCCACGATCGGCTCGCCATCGGCAAAGGTCACCGTCTCGAACAAGGTCGAGAGCCGAGAGGCCTGCTCTCGATTCAATCCTTGGCCGAGCCTGGTCGTCGGCAGGAGCTGAACGAGCCTCGGCTGAATCTCTCGGGTATTGAGGTTCCGAACGACCATCTCGACCACCGGCCGGGATGCCTCGGCCAAGTGAAGATTGTCGGTGCGAATTGGTACGTAGAACCGCTCCATCCGAATCGTGTCGAGTCGCTCGACTTGGTGGAACACCGCGGCCGGCAGATAGGCGACCGGGACGAAACCAAGCTCCAACAGCGTCTTCTGCATGCGCGGCGCGTGGGCGTTGACGTCGACCTCGACGTAGTCGACGCGCCATTCCTCGCGCGATCGGCGCATGAGCTCCTTGAGCAGAACACGCACCGGAGACTCATCGGCGCAGACCAGCTCGAAGATACGGACGGCGTGGTCGAGGCGGGCGTCGTGGGCATAACCGACCGCACCGACCAGATGTCCGTCTCTTCGAGCCAAGAGATACGAGGTACGGTGAGATTCCAGCGTACGGAGCCCGAAGTGGACGCGGGCGGGGCCGAAGATTTCGGGGTTCTTCACTCGGCCTCGTTCGAAACGCAGAAGCCTCGCGTAGCCTTTCGCGCTCATCTCCTCGATCTCAAAGCTTGTGTCGAGGGCGTACGGAGGCGAGGTCTCGTCGACGATTGCATCGGCCTCGATGCCACAACTTCGGAGCGCACGCTGCGCGAGGCCGTAGACCTGCGGAGCCACTCGCGGATGGTTGCGACGCAATTTCAAACCATCGCCAAAATGGCGTGCAAAGAGCGCCACGGGCTCCCCGTTGTGGATCGGTAGGAAGCCGACGGGCGCGAATCCGTGGGCGAGGGAAATCTTCTGCGAACGAGTGTGGGCGACCCGGTTGTCCGCGAAGCCGATGTGCAGGTACGGGGCGACGCGCTTGATGCGCTCGGCCATCAACTGATGGCCGATGTGTTGCCCACGCTTGTCTGGATGGACTACCAGGCGTCCGAACTCGCCGATGAGGTCCGCATACGCGCCGACGTCGATCACCACGGAAGCGGTCGCAATGACCCCGTCGTCAGCCTCCTCGGCGACGAGCACGATCGAGTTGTCGCTGTACATCATCTTCCGGAGGTACGCCGCTGAAACGAACTCGGGATGGGAGTAGCGCTCGCCGTAGCAAAGCTTGAAGAGCTGCTGAATGGCCGGAACGTCGCCTTCACGAGCGGGCCGAATGTCTATCGTCGTTGCGTCGCCACCGACCATGGTACCCGCTGGATATGCAAGAATCGGTGCACTTTCAAAGCGACGGAGCCCGGGCGCGTGGAACCAGCCCAGCTAGCGGGATGGGCAGGGGCCTTCTCCCGGCGGAGGGCACTGGGCCACGGCCAGCCAGTCCATCGTGAGAGCGACGGCGACGTGGATCAGGACCCCGCCCCAGATGGAACGGGTGCGCATTGCTAGCGTCCCAAGGGCGATCCCCGCAAGGATTGCGCCGAGCGTTTCAGGGAGCGGCTTGGGGTAGTGAATCATGCAGTACGGCACGACCATCACGAAGATCGCGCCGTAGCCGAACTTGGACCGGAGACCCTTGAGCATGTACCCGCGGAAGAAGAATTCCAGGGCGAGGAACTGAACCGCGTAGAGCAGCTGCCAGGACAGGAAGCGGCCAACGGACTGGTTGGCGTACTTGTAGAAGGGATAGGTGCGAAGAAACTGCTCTTGTTGAGCTACCAGAACCACGAAGGGAAGCACCAGCAGATAGAGCCCAACGTAGATCCACAGGTGTCGGCCGAAGCCCCGGAAGGAGATGAAGTAGTCGCGAACGCGCTCTCCCGGCATCAATAGGATGGTCAGTCCGGGAATCAGAACGTAGGTCACGACTCGAGTGCCGGACCACCACGCCCTGGCCATCAAGTCCCAGTCGGCCCGCGAATAGGCCTTCGGGTCGTACGGAACGAACTCGGAAAAGGTCGCGTTGCCGCCGAAGTACCGTCCCAATGTGAGCACGACGGCGGTCGTGACGAGCACGACGACCGGTCGCCAATCGAGTTGCCTGGAGCTCGCGGTGTCTGCCTGCGCGTCGGCCTCGCGCCAGGAATCCAAAATGACGCGCTCGAAAAACCGCTTAATCCACTTCATCGGGGCGCGGCACTATAACCGATTGCCCAATCCGATAGTAGGCTAAGCTCTAGGGCCGATGGCGTCTGCCGCGAACAACCGATTCAGGAACGTACTGGTGCTGACGACGCTGGCGACTTGTGCGCTCTTTGGCGCGCAGGGAGCGACCGCCCTGCTTGCCGAGGGGGTTCTGGGCAGCGAGGACGAAGCCCGCCCAGCCCCGTCGAGAAGAGCCCCAATCGCCCGCACTGCTCCGAAGAGACATGATCCCGCCATCATCCTGCGGCGAAACATCTTCGATTCTGCCCTGGGCGACTTGTCCACGACCCCCATCGAGGATTCCGAGCTCCCCATGGAAGACCTGCCCGCAGAAGACGTGGAGACGCTCTGCACCGGAGCAATGCGGGTCATCGGCACGGTGGTGATTCCCGGTGACCTCGAACGCTCACTCGCCGCCATCGTGGGCACCGACAGGAAGGCGGGCTTGCACTACGGTGGGACGGAGGTCGAAGGCTCACGGATTCGCGCGATTCAATCCGACGCGGTGGTGCTTCAGGGCAAGGGGGGCCTGTGCCGACTTGCGATGTTCCAGGTTGCAGGAGCCGCGAAGAAGCCGGTGTTCAGAAGGGCGCCGACGGCCGACACGAAGAAAAAGACGAAAGCGCCCGGCCCCAAGGTCCCGGCGGCAGATCGTAACGCCGGACTCAGCGAAGAGGAGATGAGCGAGGGCATCGAACGCGTCAACGACCAGAACTTCAATCTCTCGCGGTCCATGCTCAACAAGGTACTGGACAACGCCGGCAAGATCATCGGCATTGCCGCCGTCGCACCCAAATTGGAGAACGGCCAGTCGATCGGCATGGAAATCCGAGGCGTTCGATCCGACACCCTGCTGACTAAAATCGGGATCCAGAACGAAGACATCCTCGAGAGCATCAACGGACAGTCTCTGAGCAACCCGGATGCCGCACTCGGCGCGTACACGACCCTACGAACGGCCGACAAGTTCACGCTCTCAGTCCGGCGCGGCGGTCAATCCATGATGATCAACTACAACCTGCAGTGATTCCTTCGGCCGGTGGCTCAGTTGCCGCTGCTCGGCGGTAGCTTCAAGTCGACCGGCAACGAACGGACATGCAGATCCCGCTGCGGGAAGGCGATTTCGATGCCGGCCTCGCGGAACGCCTTGTCGATGCCCATGTTCAGATCGTGTCGCGCGGCGAACAGCTGCTCTGCGCTTCGCACGAATACTCGGAGCTCGAAGGATAGCGAGCTGTCGCCGAACGCGATGAAGAGCACCTGAGGCCGCGGGTCTCTCAGAACGCGCCACGACTCCTTGGCCGCCTGCTCGAGGACTTCGATGGCCCGCTTCGTATCGGAGCCATACGCAATGCCAACTGGGATCGAGAGGCGCAGCACTGAGTCCGACAGCGTCCAGTTGATCAGTTGGCCCGTGACGAACTCCTTGTTGGGCACCAGAAGCTCTTTGCGATCGAACGCTGTGATCCAGGTCGCACGGGTGCGGATTCTCGAAACGGTTCCGCTCACGTCGCCGACGGTCACGACATCGCCCACGCGAATCGGTCGTTCGAACAAGATGATCAATCCCGAGATGAAGTTGGCGAAGATTTCTTGAAGACCGAAGCCGAGGCCCACGCCGATGGCAGCGACCAGCCATTGAATGCTCGACCAACCAATTCCGATGGCATCGAAGGCAAGGGCCAGGCCGCCAAGGACCACGATGTACTTCGCTATCGTCGAATAGGCATAGCGCACGCCGTGGCCCAGCCCGCGAAACAGGGTGGCCTCGAGCAGGCCCGGAACGGCACGCATGAAAACCACGGTTAGCAAAATGATGAACACCGATCGGATGAGCTCCGCAAGTGTGATCGCAACGAGTCGCTCGTCGGTGGAGAAGTGTTCGGCCCCGGATGGGTCGATCTCGGAGACCGTGACCTTCTGGGTGACGCTCCAGAGCTCGACCTGATTGAGAACTCGTGTCGCCGGTAGGAGGTCGGCCCAAACGGCGAGGAGCCCGAAGATGACGATCAGAAGACCGGTGCCGATCATTAGGCGGCTGACCTGCATCGTCGGCGTGGGCCTGGTGCTCGCGTCCGAAAGCTCGTCGTCTTCGAGGGCGGCGCGGCGCTCGGACACCATGGCCCAGCGGGCGTAGAGTTGAATGCTGAGTACGACCAAGAAGACGAGGGTGGCAGATAGGTGCAAGCGAATCGCGAGCTGGAGGGACGTCCAGTAGAAGCCGTAGAGTGCCCCAAAGATGAGGGCGAACGGCAGCAGCATCGCGGACACTTGGAGCACGCGCCAGACCCAGGGACGAACAGGCTTGTGTCCGTGCGTCACCGTCGTCACCGGGCCCTCGAGTCGCAATGCCTGATAGTTGAACGCAGCGACCGCCAGCATCGACAAAGAGAACGCTACTCGGCCGACGGACTCGCGCCAAAGGTCCTCGCCACGCGCCTCGAAAACGAAGATGATGAAGACCGCAGGCAGGGTCAGGGCAGCAAACCAGCGAAGGCTTCTCCACAAGGATTGAGCGGCGGCGGCTGGCCATCCGCAATGCGCACCGGCGATTCCGTTTGGAAGAACAAGATGCCGACACAGGCGAATGTTCGCCCAAAACGCCGAGGCAATCAGTAGCCCGTATGCGAAGCTACGAGTAAACTGGGTTGCCACCGGAGAGAGGCCGAGACGCCAGCCCAGGTAAGCGAAGACCGCGGGCAACCAGGTTGCGAACACGATCGTAATCAGGAGGGCTTCGATCGTGGGCGCCAAGGTCGCGCAGTCGGGTCTGCGGGCCGTTTCTGCGAGCACCTGAAGCCGCCGCCTGCCTCTGCGCGCCAAGGGAACGAAGGCGATGACGAGGATCAAAACGAGAAGATTGACGGGCCAGAACTTAGTCGCCGCTTCTCGAAAAGCCCTGCCGACCTGCGCCCAGTACTGGGGGGTCAATAGCCAGGTCATGGCGTCGCGCCCGTCGGAGAGAAGCTCTGGCTGCACCGCTTTGCCGCTCGGGATCCAAAGGATGCGCTCGTCGATGAAGTCCAGAAGATCTTTGGTGCGATCGATGAGCTCGTGCTGACTCGCGTCGAAGTCGACGAGCTTCTGGAAGTACGTCTCATAGTCGTCGATGAGCGTGTCCATGTACCTGCGCTGCGTTTCGAAGAGTTGCCTGAGAAGGGGCTCGACCTCTCGGCGGTCCTCCGGAGACACCGGCTCATCGACCGCCGCCATCACCGCATCGACGAGCGCGTCGATATCGGCCAACGCCTGGCGTTGCTCACGAAGCTTGATCTGCTGAAGCTGCACGTCGCCGATCTGCTCCTGGCGCATGCGAATGAACCGTTGGTACATCCCGACGTCGGGAGCTTCTGCGCGATGCTGCCGAAGCAGGGCACCGACCGAATCCGCGAGACCGACAGCCTCCACGCGGGCCGCGAGCCGAACGAGCTCGGACTCGATTTCTGCGACCTTGGCCTCGGCTCGCGCAAGCTTCTCGCTGACGTCTTCGATTTGCCGGTAGAGTCCGCTGTCCCCGGTCCAAACGGAAGCCAACGCTTCGTTTCGCCGGTAGAGCTCCTCGAGCGTCTGCTTGAACCCCTCAGGTAGAGCGGTCAGCTCCCGCAAGAGCTTCTTTGCTGCTTCATTCTCGCTCTCGACCTTGAGCAGCTCCATGCGCTGCGCCGCCTCGCGCAGCTTGGTGCTCAAGGTCTGATAGTAAGCGATTCGCAAGGTCGCCCGGTCCCGACTCTTGGCGAGCAGCGCACCGCGGACCTCGTAGCTCCCGAGCTCGTTCTGATACGCCTCGATTTCTGCCACCAGCGCTTGCCGTCTCAGCGAGTCGATTTCGGACAGCGCCTCCATTTGTGCCACGTCGCCGCCTACCGCGATGGGGGCGCTTTCGAGATCTCGGAGCCGCTGTTTCGCGACCAGAAGCAACTCGGGTACCCTTCGACGTCGCTCTGCCCGCGCTTGTGATTCCGCATCGAGCTCCGTGGCCTCGCGTCGCGCCGCCGCGAGGTCCTGCTCTGCCTCCACCAGCTGCGCATCGAGCTCAGCCGCGGTGGCGCCCGCAGGCAGCTCGATGGCGTCCCGTTCCTGGAGGTGAGCGATCTCTTGATCGATGAGCTCTGTGCGGGCTTTGGCTTCTTGCCCCGCGCGCTGGAACTCGGCCGCTTTGGCCTTCCAGCTGGCGAGTCGGGCTTTCAGCTCCTCCGTCTTGCGCGTGAACTCGAGCAGCTCCTGCGACGTTTCGGTCGAATCGCCTTCGGTCTCCGCCGCTTGGTAGCAGGCTGGTTTGCGCGAGCGCAGACGCTTCGATGAGGCCGAGCCCAAAGGCGCAACAGATGGCGATCCCGAGCCAGGCATGTCCTGTTCGTGCGTTCATCGAGGTTTCCGAATTCGCATCAGGCCTTCTTGTGCCACCGAAGCGACGAGCGCTCCGCTCTGGGAGTAGATGTGACCGAAGTTCAGTCCGCGGCCTCCCGAGGTTCGCGGACTGTCGGTGACGTAGAGCATCCATTCGTCGGCTCGAAACGATTGGTGAAACCAAATGGCGTGGTCGAGGCTAGCGATGATCAGCTCCTCGGTCAGGAAACTGTGACCGTGTTGGTTGAAAGAGGCCTCGAGTAGGCCGTAGTCGCTGGCGTAAGCGAGGATCGCCTGATGGATCACCGGGTCGTCGTCGAGCGTACCTGCCGCGCGAAACCAAGTTCGGTGGGTGCCACTCTGCGGTTTGGGGTCTAGAAGATCGACGTGGTCCACCTCCCGTCGCTGAATCGGCCGGTCGAGCAGGAGCAAGAAATCGATCGCCGGGTGGTCGGAGCGTTCTTTGTAGGCGCGGAGCCGTTCCTCGTTCGTGGGCACCGTCTCCGGCGGCGGCGCATCGGGCATCCGAGCTTGGTGGTCGAGTCCATCCTCTGAGGCCTGGAACGACACCGACATGTTGAAGATCGCCTTGCCGTGCTGCTTGGCAACGACCCGCCGCGTGGCGAAAGAGCGTCCGTCGCGAATCCGGTCGACGTGATAGATCACTGGTACCGAGGTGTCGCCCTCGCGCAGAAAGTAGCCATGCAGCGAATGGGCGACGCGACCCTCGACGGTTCGGCAAGCCGCGATCAGCGACTGCGCGGCGACGAGGCCGCCGAAGATCCTCGGCCGACCGTCGTTGGGGCTGAAGCCGCGAAAGAGATCGTTATCGAGCAGCTCGAGGTCGAGGCGCTCGAGCAGGCCGGCGAGGTTTGACACCCGGGGCAATTAGCACGGGAATTCCGCGAAGGTGCGCTGGCACATGTAGGCCCACGTTCCCTTGACGCCTACACCCTTTAGGCTGCAAAGATTATCCTATAGGGTTAAATCTGTGATTATTCGAAATTTGGCGATCTGCAGCCTGTTCGTGCTGCTCGGCTGCAACGGCGTAATCGGCGCGGCCTCGGACGAAGGCGGCGGGGGCGGAACGGCTGGAACACCTGCTCCTAGCTGCGGCCGCTCGGTCTGCGGCGCAACCGGTGAGCTCGCTGCCGGAACCGCGTTCCCGCGACTTACGCATGCTCAGTGGGAGAACAGCGTTCGCGATCTACTCCGGCTCGCGGACAGCCCCAATCTTTCGACCAGTTTCGAGCCGGACACTCGGGTCAGCTTCTTCGACAACAACGTCCGTGCGCTTCGCGTGAGCAGCGACCTGTGGGTCGACTACCAGGAAGCGGCCGAGACCTTGGCCGAAGCGGCAACGAGCAACGCGACCGTGCTCAACGGCTTGCTGCCCGACGGCCTTCCCAGTGACCCTTCGGAACGCGTCCGCGCCCTGGTTCGCGACCTCGGTCGACGAGCGTATCGACGCTTGCTCTCCAGTGAGGAGGTCGACGAACATGTCACGCTCTTCGAGCAAGGCGGCACGCATTTCCCGGACATGTCCTCGTTCGACAGCGGCGTTCGCGTCTTGCTCGAGGCTTTCCTGCAATCGCCGCACTTCCTCTACCGGGTCGAGCTCGGTCAAAGCCAGAGCGGGGATACCGTTCAGCTCAGCGAGTTCGAAATCGCGTCTCGGCTCTCGTTCATGATCTGGAACAGCGGGCCGGACGACACCTTGCTCGACCAAGCGGAGCAAGGCGTTCTGAACAGCGCAGAGCAGATCGCCAATCAGGCCGAACGATTGCTCGACGACCCGCGCGGCCGGGCCATGCTGGAGCGCTTCCACGCACAGCTCTTCAACTGGGACCTCTACCGAGACCTGAGTAAGAACCCGGCAAAGTTCCCGCTCTACTACGGCGGGGTGGGCCAGGACATGTATGAGGAGGCTCGTCGCTTCGTCGAACACGTGGTCGAAACCGACGGGGACTTCGCTGAGCTCCTCACGGCGCCCTACACCTTCGTAAACGCCGATTTGGCATCAATTTACGGCCTGGATGGCGCTTTTGGCGATAGCTTCTCCCAAGCGAGCTTCGACGGGGCAACGCAGCCTGAGCGAGGCGGCCTCCTCACCCAGCTCGGTTTTTTGGCATCGCACGGGGGTCTCACAGGCTCGGTACACCGCGGTGTCTTCATCAATCACCGCGTTCTTTGTACGGAGCTGCCTCCGCCGCCGGACGCGATTCCACCGATTCCCGGTGACGAGGGCGTGACCATGACTTCCCGCGAACGGATCGAAATGCACACCGGTCCCGGGACCTGCGGCGCGAGCTGTCACGGGACTTACATCAATCCAGTTGGCTACGCCTTCGAGAGCTTCGACGGGCTCGGGCAGTATCGCACCGAAGAGCTCGGGCTGCCGATCGACTCTGCGGCGACCTTCGAGTTCGCGGATGGTCCTGTTTCATTCGACGGCGCCGCAGAGCTCAACGAAGCGATGACCGAACGGATTCAGACACACGACTGTTACTCCAAGCACTGGGTCGAGTACGCGCTCGGGCGAGACACCGCCGGATCTGACCTCGCCCTGATTCAATACATGGGCGACGCCTCTCTCGGAGGACTCTCGATCAGGGAACTCATCCTCGAGCTCGTGCAGAGCGATGAGTTTCAGGCACGCAATGCGGGGGGGTCATGAGCTTTTTCGGCAAACGGCCGTTCACGCGGCGTCTCTTTCTCACCGGCACGGCTGGCGTGACAGTCGGGCTCCCGTTTCTGGAGACCTTCGCATCGAAGAGGGTTCACGCGGCTGGGCCCGACGATCCTGGCTTCGCCGTGTTCATGCGCCAGGGGAACGGTTGCTCCCAGGCGATGCAGTTCAGCAACCCCGCAGAGCCGGAGATGTTCTGGCCGCGCAATCTCGGAGCGCTCAGCACGGCCTCGATGCTGGCCGACAGCGACCGCGCGACCAGTGAGCTGAGCGCACACGCCGACAAGCTCTTGATGGTTCGAGGGGTCCGCGGTGCCTTTTCGATCTCGGGCTGCGGTCACGCCCGCGGCGCGCTTCAAGCTCTAACCGCTCAGCCCACCGGCGACTCCGAGGCGAGCAATAACTCCCTCGCGCTCGGCGAGTCCCTAGACAATCGCATCGCCCGCGAGCTCAACCCCGACGGCCGGGGGCCGCTCACCCTGGCTGCGATGCGTCCCTACAACTTTCTCGACAGCGTCCTGTCGTACCGCGGGCCGAATGATCGCCGTGGCGCGCAGACGAACCCAAAGGTTGCCTTCGACAACATCATGGGACTCGTGAATCTAGACGAAGGCACGGCAAACGCGCTCGCGCTGCGGCGCCAAAGCGTCAACGACCTGGTCCGCGACCAGATGCAGTCCCTCTTGAATCGTAGCGACCTGAGCTCGGACGATCGCAACCGCTTGGATTCGCACTTTTCGGCGATCCGGGATCTCGAGATCAGACTGGCCGAATGCACACCGCTGGGCGCTTCGACTGTGAACGCGATCAACGCCATCGACGGCGACCACCAGAACGGCGACCGGGTCGTCGAAGTGGCAGAGCTGCACATCGACGTGATCGCGCTCGCGCTTTCCTGCGGCTACACGCATGCGGTGACCCTTCAAATCGGCAATGGCAACGACGGCACGCGATACCGCTGGCAGGGCGAGGATTTTCCCTCGTACCACTGGATCTCACATCGCATCTTTGCGGACGGATCGGACGGCGATCCAATCCCGGATGCGCAGTCGAAGCATGCTGCAGTCGACCGCATTCACGCGCGTCTGTTCGGAAGACTTCTCGACCGGCTCTCGGCGTACACGACCGAAACGGGAACGCTCCTGGACAAGGGCGTCTGCGCCTGGATCAACGATCTCTCGAACGGCCCACCTCACTCGATCAACAACCTCCCATACATTCTCGCCGGTGGAGCGGACGGCTACTTGAAGACCGGCGCCTACGTCGACGCGGGGGATGTCCCCCACAACAAGCTGCTCAACACCCTGGCGACCGCCGTCGGCCTCCGGAAGACCAATGGGGACCCCGTCGATGATTTTGGGCACGCGAGCCTCGAGCGCGGCCTGATCGATCAGATGATCGTGTAATTCAGCATACAACTGAGTCGAACTCGTTTCTTGTGATGATATAATATTTCATCATGAGTGCTCTTCGGCTTGCTTGGGTTCTCGCCACCGCGCTGGTGGTGGGTTGTAGTGGTTCTGGCGACGGCGACTCGAGGACGGGTGGCGGTAGCGGCTCTGCTGGTACGGCGGGTGGCGGTGGCCAAAGCGGCCAGGGCGGCACAGCCGGAACAGCGGGTAGCGGCGGAAGCGGGGGCAGCGAGACCTGTGAGTCGTCCTTGCTCTGTGGAACGCCTGCGGTCTGCTGTGATGTCGGCGACGAGTGCTTCGAAGGCGCATGCGTCGCACCCTGCGCATCGGGTATCCGCTGCGGCGCAAATGGATTGATTTGCTGCGCGGCGGGCGACGTCTGCCTCGCCGGAGAATGTGCAACGCCCGGCGCGGGCTGCACCGACAGCTTCGACTGTCCTGAAGGCCAGTTCTGCGAGCCGACGCTTGCTCAGTGTCTGCCTCAGCCTACGGGCCCACTTTGTGAGCTCCGTCCCGAGGCCGTGACCTTTGAACCCACGATCGAATGGCACTGGGAAGGTTGGAGCCTCGACGATCGCTACCGCCAAGTTCAATCGACCCCGGCGATTGCCGACGTCGACGCCGATGGCTTGCCCGAGGTCGTGACGGTCGCCTACCGATCCACGAGCAACAACATGCTCGTCATGCTCAACGGCGAAGACGGCAGCGAGAACCTGATGATCCCGGATAGCACCTACAACGTCCGATGGGGAACCGGCGCGGCAGTGGGAAATCTCGACCCCGACCCGGAGCTCGAGATCGTTTTCATGACGATTGACCGGGAACTGGTCGTAGTCGAGCACGATGGCGCGGAGAAGTGGACGGCCGATGTCAGTGGCGGGGAAAAGCAGGGCTATCCGGCCCTTGCAAACCTCGACGCCGACCCCGAGGCCGAAGTCGTGATCGGCGGAAAGTGGTTCGATAACGACGGAACCCTGATGCAGGACAAGGGTTGGATCGGCTGCAACGGCGAATGGTGCATCTCGGCTGTCGCTGATTTCAACGACGACGGCCGTCTCGACATCGTCTGCGGCAACAAAGTCTACCAATCCGACGGAACCCTGCTCTGGGAGAACACCGACGCGCCTGACGGTTTCGTTGCGGTCGCCGACATGACGGGCGACGGGAGACCGGACGTGGTGAGTATCAGCGGCGGAAACGCTAGAGTCTTGAACGGACTCGATGGCAACTTGGTGTTCGGTCCGGTACCGATCCCGGGAGGAGGCGTGGGAGGCGCGCCGACAGTGGCCGACTTCGACGGCGACGGGCGTCCCGAGTTCGCTGCCGCGGGCAAAGGGAACTACGCCGTCTATGATCTCGACTGCGCCGGGGACCCCGTGCCAACCGAGCTCTGCAGCACAGGCCGGGCCGATGGAATTCTCTGGTCGATCGCCGTGCAGGACCTCTCGTCGAGCGTGACCGGCTCGAGCGTCTTCGACTTCGAAGGCGATGGCAAAGCCGAGGTCGTCTACAACGATGAATGCCACCTGTACATTCTTTCGGGCGAAGACGGCAGCGAGCTTCTCAAGATGGAGAACTCCTCGCGTACGGCTGCGGAGTACCCGCTGATCGTCGACGTCGATGCCGATGGCAACTCCGAGTTCGTCGTGCCGGCCAACGACGACCAAATCATCCGCGACGACTGCGCGGTCGGCACGCATGGCTTGCTCGCGTTCGGCGACACAAACGACAAGTGGGTGCGGACGCGGCAGGTGTGGAACCAACACAGCTATCACGTCACCAACGTCGAAGCCTCGGGCGCGATCCCCGTGCAGGAAAACGACAGTTGGTCCGGGAACGGACTGAACAACTATCGCCAGAACGTCCAAGGCGAAGGCGTCTTCAACGCTCCGGACCTCTCGGTGGCCGGTCTCTCGGTCAACACCAGTTCCTGCCCGAGCTCGATCACAATCCAAGCGCAAATCGCCAACACCGGCTCGCTGGGTGTTGCGGGCGGCGTTCCGGTGGGCTTCTACCAGGGGCTCATCCCCGACGGTCTGCTCCTCGGGTTCGAATCTACGACGCTGGCCTTGCTTCCCGGGCAGTCCGAGACTCTGTTCATGGAGTTCACCCCGGAGTCCGGGGACATCGGTCCCTGGGATTTCTACGTGACGGTCGACGATGAAGCGGCCGGGCTTTCGTTGGCGCTGGAGTGCGGCGAGGACAACAACGAAGACAGCGTAGGGGCCGCCCGCTGTGTGGTCGTGGAATAGCAAAAGTCCGCCGTATTTCAGCTGAAGGTTCCTACTCAGCCGTGATACACT
>CAVQUI010000018.1:0-254445 GCA_963716775.1 uncultured delta proteobacterium | reverse complement strand
TCGGGTTATGAGCTCTGCAGCAGCCAATTTCTTAGCTTCAGTCAAACCCTACATTTGAGACACTTTGCAAACGGTAACTGAGACTTAGACGCACTGGCCGGCGTTCGGGACCGTCACCCCATATCAGGCCATTCCAGATCTCTGCGTCAAATACGCGTCAAAATCGAAGCCGCCTCGTGTTGGATGCGTCGGCCTGACTTGAACGCCCGGGGCGCGACCGCTACCGAATGGTCATCCGCTCGCAGCAGGCGTTCCGACGACGTTGCGCAGCGTACCGATGCCATCGATTTTGAGCTCGACCTCATCTCCCGGCGCGAGCCATTGCCCTGTCTCCATGCCGCTGCAGCCGGGGATCGTACCGGTTGCGAGCAGCTCGCCCGGGACCACCCGCTCGCCGAGAGACGCATAGGCCGCCATCTCGCCGATGGAGTGTTGCATGCCGGCCGTGTTTCCCCGGCCGCACGATGTGCCGTTGATCTGCACCTCGACATCGAGCTCGGTGACGCGAGGGAGGATCTCGTCGGCGGTGACCAGCTCGGTGCTCATGGCGTTGGCGAAGTTCTTGGCCTTCACTGGCCCGAACCCACTGGTCATCTCCGGGTATTGCACGTCCCGAGCGCTGACGTCGTTGACCACCACAAATCCGCCGATCGCCGCCAGTGCCTGCTCCGGTGACGCGTCGTGCAGTGGGCGGCAGATCACAGCGCCCAACTCTAGCTCATAGTCCAGCGCGCTCGTGTATACCGGCCACGGGAGCGTGTCTCCATCGGCGAAGAAGTTGATGTGGCTGCCCATGTAGTAGATGGGCTTCTCGTACCAGATCGGTTTGGGTCGCATGCGTGCCGGCAACTTGCCGAACACCGATTCGTATGCGGACACGAACCGCCAGGCACCAGGCATGAAGCGTTTGACCATACCCCGGGCGGCGGCGATGGCGTGTTCTTCATAGAGCATGAAGTCGCGGAAGGAGACCGGATCAAAAGGAAGCAGGGCGTCTGGATGAAAGGTGCTCGCCAGTTCGAGGTTCTCTTCTCGGACGAACTCCAGCAGTCCGTTCACCTCGGCGCGGATGCCTTCGAGCTCCGCACAAAACGCAACGACGTCGCGGGCGACGGCCGCGAGGCCCAGAAGATCTGCACCACGCTCGGCACGATGGCGAGCCAGGGCTGGCACGACGGGAACCCACTGGCTCCCATTTCGGAAAGCCACTGAGAAACCTGCCTCGTCCCGCAGTCGGACCCTTCGCAATCTCATAGCCCGCTCCTCATGACCTCATCCACGCGTGGACCCGTTGCAGAACGATTCGCAACGGGTCCACGCGGACGGCGCTGCTAGGACGCGCTCGTCTGGATGAAAGGACTCTGTTGATAGCGAGTGCGAACCAAGCGGTCGATCAGCCATCTTCACGCTTGAACTTCATTCCGTCTTTCCGACCTTCTTTGAGAAAGGCCATTTCATCGCCACGCGACTGGATGATCTCTTCCACTTTTTCGTCGGTGTGACGTTCATTGACCGCCAGGTCGACGTACATTTCCATGCCGAATGCGCCGTCCAGATCGTCCACGATGCGCTGCTTCCACCGTCGACGGAACACTTGCGTCGTCATGCGACGGGTGTGACGCGGCTTGCTCATGAGACGATCGGCGATTTCATAGGCCCGCTCGATCAATTTTTCCTTCGGTACGGTCTCACTGATCATGCCCCAGTCCAGCGCCGTCTTCGCATCGATCATCTTACCCATCCACATGGCGTAAGTACCGCGGCGCAGACCCGCCAGTTCCATGAAGCAGCTGTGAATGCCATCGCCCGGTACCAGACCGTAGCCATAGTGGTCATCAAGAATGATCGCATCATCGGAGGCGATCGCGATATCCATCATCAGACCAATTTCCGCATGGAATCCGAAGCCTGGGAACGCGCAAATTGTCGGGAACTCGATGTCGTGAATCAGAGAGATCAGCATGTTGCGGCCGTCGTAGAACATGTTTTCGTAGGTCGCGCGTTTCTGATCGCCACCCGCAGTGGGCTCTTCGATCTCAGCCCAGCTCTCGGTATCGAAGCCGCGCATCCAGTGACCGCCTTTCGCCGTGAAGATCAGCACCTCGTTCTCGGGATCAGAGCCGATGGTCCGGAACAGTTGCCAGATGGCGCGGTGCAGCTGAGCATTCCATTGCACTTCACCGCCAAGGGTGTGCATGCACACGAAGAGCACGCCATCTTCTCGGCGCTCCATCTCGAAGTGCTCCTTGAAGAACTCCTTGTAGTCGTCGAATTTCGGTGTTGGTAACCAGTTCGTGAGTGCCATGTCATATCCTCCTTGAGGTCGGGTCGCGGTTGAGGCCGGGTCGAAACGGTCATGGCCACGACTTCTCACCTAGTTATTCAAACGACTTATTCCATAGAGCTAAACTTGTCAATCGAATAAAGTTGGTGACATGCAGCTCCGCCAGAAAAAGGCGGAAAAGCGCACATTACCCTTGAAAAAGGAGTGTCTTCGTGCGCTCCTCAGCGTATCCAGCGCTTCAGGCTTGGGCATGCGAGCTCGCGAATTCGCGTAGCGTCGTTCCCGAAAAACGGCGGTACGCGCCGTAGGCGCCTAAGGCCCAACGGAGGGGCGCGCCGGGATCGATTTCACGTGCGAAGGTGTCACGAGCAAGGAGCCTTTCGTAGAGGGCTGCGAGCCGAGGATGGTTCTCGATCGGATAACCAGCGGTCACAAGTCGGTGGACCGAAATGAACCATGCGATTTCGAGCACCGAAATGCAATCTCCGATGAGCCATGGGTTGCTTTCCAATTGGTGCTCGAGCCCGGCAAACGCGCTTCGGAAGGCGCCGAGCGAACGCCCTAGCGCTTCCTCGGTCGCGCCTCCGTTCTTTGCAAAGGCGCGCCAATACGCCACCTCTTTGTCGCGCGCCGCGTTTGGCGCACCGGACTTCTGATAACGTTCGATCTCACGCTCTGATCTTCGCGCTGCCCGCGCTGGGACGATGAATGCCATCGTCACGTTGCGAAGGTCCAGGTGCAGGCTGTCTTCGAGCGCGAGCGAACGCCGCACGGTCTCGCTTTCGGCATCACCTTGCGGGAAAAACGGTTGGGTATCTGACGCGAGCGTCGCATCGGCGTACTCCATGATGTCGTTGCTCTCGACGTGGACGACTCCATCATGCACGAGCACCGGCACGACGCCACGCGGATTGATACCAAGGAACCAGGGCGTGGCGTTCTGCTTTCGTGCCAAGTTCACGTGGTGCGAGGTGTATTCGATGCCTTTTTCAGCAAGCAAGATCCTTACCTTTTGCGAGCAGGCCGAGCTCTGAAAGTGAAGAAGGTGCACGCCCTTCCAGGATTTCACCTCGCGCGTCGTGACTTCGTGATCGGCAAGTTGCATGGCTGATAGTCACTATAAACGCCCTTTCAGGTTCGCGTCCCAGGCGGCATAACATCCAGAACCGCGAAACTCCGCTCTCAGCTTGCGCCTGATGAGCTAAGGGAGCCCACCCACTCGCCGAGAACTCCTCGAGTGCTGGGTTATTCGCATGACTTATTTTGAAAAGAATGTTCTATTTTGCGCGTGGCTCGGTGATCGTGACCTTTGCGCTTCCCATGCCCTCGCCACGGACGATTACCTCATCGCCCGCTTTCAAGAAGCGCGATTGATCCTTGCCGAGGCTTGCCTCGAGCTTCTTGAAGCGGTCGAACCCAAGGAGATTGGCGAGCCGCACGAGCGAGCGAGGCGTTGCCATCGCCACGCCGCCCGGCGTGCCGGTGAGTACCACGTCGCCGCGGTGAAGTGGCTGGGTGGGGTACTTGGCGTGAATGAATCGGAGCATCTCACGCGGCGTGTAGATCAGATCGCTGGTGTTCTGCCGCTGGCGGAGCTCGCCGTTCACCGTTGTCTCGATATCCACACATGGAAGACCGTCCGGCTGGTGCTCGTTCGGTACCCAGACCTTCGAGCCGGTCGGTAGGAAGCCTGGGAAGCTCTTCGAAAGACCCCAGTAGTCATAGCGGTTCGGTTGGCCCTCACCGAGGAGCCCAACGGCCCGCGCGGACAGATCGTTTGCGATCAAGAACCCGAGCTTGGGCTGAAAGTCATCACGGGCGAGCGCCTCGGGCGCAATGTCTTCGAGAAGCACGAACGCAAGCTCGGTCTCGTAGTCGAGAAGCGGTGCGATCGATTCGAAGTCGCTTCGCAACCGAGCCCCGAGACCCGGCTCGATCGAGTCGGCCGCCGCGAAGATCGCTTCGCCGTCGGGAAGAGCGACTTCGCTGCCATCCGTCGTGAGTGCCTGCGGCGCCTTCCGAAAAATCGGAGGCGGTGCGCCGGGCTCGAAGTCCGAGGCGGTTTCATTGATGTGGCCAGCGTACGCGAGACCTACGCCGTAGATTGTCGACGGTGGTTCCAATGGAATGTACGAGCCTTGGGCGATGTCCAAGCACGAGAAGGACGCGGGTGTAGGCGGGTGTCGAAGCGGACGCAGTAGGTAGTAGGCAAGCCCGGCAACGGTGACGAGGAGCACCGCCAAAATCACTAGTACCCATCTCATGCCAACCCCACTTTCGCAGCGGCGTCCCTTAGAGCAGTCGCGGGGTCTTCGGCACCGTCCTTCCGACGCCATGCGACGTGCCCGTCCGGGCGCAGCAGCAGCGCACCGTCACTTCCGATTTCGCACGTCGATTCGAGACACGCGCGCGCGTCGGCGTCAGTGCTCGCTTCATGGACCGACACCGCGCGGACTTCGGTCTTGAGGGATGCGTCGAGCGATTGTGCCGCTTCGCGCCATTCGGCCCCATCGCCGCCAAGCAAGAGGGTGTATCGGTCATAGCTCATCAGGTCGTGACTGGAACGTCCTTCGGGCTTGCCATTCAGCTGTACGTGCGGGAAACGGGCCCCGGGCCTGGTCGACGGGGTGTACTCGGTCACTTGTTGCTCGTATGGCGTACTACCGCCGGGCTCCGTAGCAACCGCGCCTCTTTCATAGATGTAGCCAATGTCGAGGCCGATCCGATCGAAGTGACCGGTTTGGTCGACGATCGAGTGCAACACGCGCGAACGAACCCGCTTACTCCACCAGAAACGCTTCAAGAGAAAGTGGACTGGAAGTCTCAGCAGCCACAGGAACGCGTTTGGAAGAAACGACGGCAGCGCCTTCAAGACGGCGTTGTTTTTGACCTTGGCGAGGGTCTCCGGGCCGTCACGCTTCAGTCCGAATGCCTCGATGACCTCGAACATCTTGTTGTAGTTCTTGAGGCTCTCGGCACCGTTTCGTTCCGCGACGGGCTTTCGTTCCGACTCGTAACTGTCGAGCAACGACTCGGGAGCCTGCCCGCGCATGACGGCTGCGAGCTTCCAGCAAAGGTTGTGCGCGTCCGGAATGCCGGTGTTCAGGCCGAGCCCACCGGTCGGCGGAAAGCGGTGGGCCGAATCGCCGACGAGGAAGACGCGCCCGCTACGGTAGCGGTCGGCGACCTGGCAGGTCATGCGCCAATTCGAAACCGATTTGATCTGGATGCTGCGGTCTGCACCAAGCGCCTTCTTGATGCGCTTTTGCAGAACTTCTTCGGTGAAGTCGTCACGGCGTTCGTAGGGCGAAGCGATTGGGAAATTATACGTCCAACGCTTGTCGACGTGATGGGCGATGAAGGCGCCGTATCCTTCCGGATGGAAAATCCAGTAGAGCTTCGCGGGCGTCTCGATGAAGTCCCGGAGGTTCTCTTCGAAGTACACATTGACGAAGTCTTCGATCTTCTCGGGGCCGATCATCGGGATGCCGAGCGACTTCCGAACTCGGCTCCCAGCACCGTCGGCGCCGATCAAGTATCGGCTCCGAACGCGAAATGCTTCGCCGTTCGCGAGAGACCGCACCTCGGACTCGGTCGCATCGCCGTCGTCTACGACCGACTGCCACTCGTGCTCGAGCAGTAGCTCGATATGGGGATCCGCGCTGATGTGACGGCGAAGCACGCGCTCGAACTCGGTTTGTGAGAGATTGAGGTAGGGCTTCTTCGAGCGGAGGTGGCTTGCGTATTTCTGGGCGCTGCTTCCATCGGCCAGAAGATCGATCCGGCCGAACTCCTCGTTGATCGTCCGGCAAAACAAGATGCGCGACCCGTCGCTGTCCGGCGACGCTTCCTCGGCGAGCTCCTCGGTGCTGATGCCGAGCTCATTCAAGATCTCGATCGTACGCGTGTTGATCTCATGCCCCTTCGGATGCTCGTCGAGCCCGGGTTGGCGTTCGACGACGATCGAACGAAGCCCGAGGCGTGCAAGGCAAAGCGCACTCACCATGCCCGCCGGGCCGGCGCCGACGATCACGACATTGGTTCGTTTGTCGTCCATCGCTACACCGCCGGGGCCTCGTGCTTCGACGCCGAGTAGACCAATGCGATCGCGGCGACGAGAATCGCGGTCAGCACCGAGAACGCAAACGTGTTCTCTTCGATGCCGAAGATGTGCATGTGGTACAGGGGATCGATCATCGCGCCCTCGTACGCGCCGACGAATACGACCGCGATCCAGAAGCCGACGATGTTGCAGCCCTGCCAGAGACAGGAGAGCTTCAAGTCGGGCACCTTCGGCGTTCGCTTTCGCCAGATGAAGTAGAGGTTGCAGACGCCCGAGCACACCATGAAGCCGAGAAGCCAGGCGAGGTGCACGCGCGCGTGGCCGACCCATGCGGGGTTCAGCAGATGTGACACGCCGGTGTCCCGGATTGCAGGACCGAAGAATTCGGCGCACGAAATGGTCAGCAGGACCTGAGCTGTTCGGATTGCCTTGGTCGGCTCCATCATCACCTCCAGCAGCTACGGAGCGGTTTATTCGACCGACATAACTGGAAGGGATACCCTTGTCAATCGAATAAAACGTGCTACGAAACGAAAAGTATAAGCACGGAGCAATGAATGGAGCCTGAGCCAGGAGCAACCGAAATCAAGAAAGAAAAACCGCGGTCGCGCAAGTCGCAGGAGACGCGGGATCGGATCATTCGGGCCGCAGTCAAGGCCTTCTCTGAGTCGGGCTTCGAGGGCGCGTCCACTCGCCAGATCGCTGCGCTCGCTGGAGAGAACCAAGGGCTAATTACGTATCATTTCTCGACCAAAGAAAATCTCTGGAAAGCAGCCATCGACTCGCTCTTCGTCCCTTTTGCCGTTGATTTGGCAGACCGCGCTCAGGTGCTGGCGGACGCGGACATCCGGACGCGGCTTCGATTGATCGTCATCTTTCTTGTCCGGCAAGCCGCGGAGCGACCAGAGCAAATGCGCTTGATGGTGCAGGAGGGCCGCGAGGACAGCCCCCGCATCAAGTGGCTCGTCGAGCGTCACATCGAGGCTCAGTACGAGTACGCGTGCACCCTCTTCCGCGATGCGATCGATGCCGGCTTGATGCCACCCGCTCCGTACATTCACTACTTCTACATCATCGTCGGCGCGGCTTCCTTGTTCTTCACGGCAAGGACCGAGTGCAAGCACCTGACAGGCATTGACACGACCGACCCGGCGACGATCGAGGCACATGCCGAGACGCTGGTGAATCTCCTTCTGCGTTGAAGTCAGCGCCACTGGTACTGGTCCTTGCCCAGCTAATCCCGGCCCCAACGAACGCTATCGCTGCGCATGTTTAAGTCCCGCATGGGCCAGCATTATTCGGGACCGATTATAGTCGCAGAAGACCGGATGATGTTGAGCTTGGTAATCTGGCCGCGATTGACGGCGCCGCCCCAGATCAGGGTGACGCCACGCACTGAGCGAGCTCGTTGACCTAAGCATGGAGGATCTCGTGACGGCCCGAGACACGAGTGTCGGTGTATTCGTCCGGTCCGCGCCCTTCGGGTCTTTTGCCCGAAGGTCGCAAGACTCGCGCATCTCGTCTCCCGCAAATCGCACCACTTAGTGATCCGTCCGTCCTTCGGGTTACGCACCCGGGAGGTCGCGCGAGCGTCGAACCGGAGTCGCAAGAAAGGCTGAAGAATTGATCGTTGCTGCGCGATGCAGACTGCGTTCGGGCTCACGTTGACATTGCTGATGTCAAATACGCGTCAAAAGGAAAAAACGAGCAGAGAGCGTGTGATCGCTAACTGCTCGTTATGATTAGTTGCGGGGGCCCGATACGCACAGCGTTGTCCGCTGGAATTCGGGGTGCCGATGGAAGTGGTGATCGCCGCGTAACTGGTCGAAGAACGCATGGAATCCTGCTGAACCGGGGCCGGCCGTCTCTGGCAGCGCTTCTCCTCGCTTATCGTCTCGAGACGCGTCACATCGACCCGATCCCTGGGATGCCCCACGGCTGCGCGCTTCAAGAAGTAGTTCGAGTCGCTGCATCATTTTGCTGACGCGTTTTGATGCATAGTGACTCGTTCTGCTCTCTTCTGCCTCGCACTGCATCGTTTTGCACGAAAGTGCTTCGGTCTGACTCATTCTGCTCCAGATTGCGTCATTTCGATTCAATAGGAGTCGCTTTGCTTCAGAGTTGGGCATTACGCTCCAAAATTGTTCATCGTGCGTCAAAAGGAACCAGACTCTGTTCGGGCAAGGGATAGTTTTGTCTGCCAACAAAACTGCACGCGCTTCTTTCTCCCGCTGATCGCGCGAGCGGTCGCGCGCGTCGCGCGCTCAACGCCTTCGGCTCATTCGCGCGCTGCGACAGAGTCGAGCTCACAATGAAGACGGCGACCCCAGAAGTGATCTGAAGGTCGCTGCCCCTGCCTTGATTTGGTGCGCTACGGCTGCACCTCAAACGCACCCACGTCGCGTAGCGGCCCCACTTCGTGCTTCGCTTCTTGGGGAAGGGTCGCGGCGTGTTGCTCCTCATCCGCCAACTCGAACCCGCGAGCTTTCGCGGCCGCCTCGAGTGGAGCGACCAGCTGCTGTGCGATGAGCAAGCCACCTTCAGCGGTGGGATGAACGTTATCGGGGAAAAGCTCGCCCTGGTCGAGAAGAGGAGTGTAGAGATCGACGACGTTGAGCGCGTGCTCCGCTCCCAGTGATTCGATGATCGGAATCACCTCGTCTCGCAAAACATCGCCTCGAATGTCGAACTCATTGTCACCAAAAACCGGCGCTGGTAGCAGGAGCACGATCGTGGGATTGGAGGGCAGGTCTTGCAGCTCTTCGATCATGTCATTGTAGTCCGACTCAAACGCGGTCGCGTCCCACACCTGAGGCTTGGTGTCGTTGGTGCCGAGCATGATCGTGGCGATGTCCGCTTCAAACTCCTTCGCCTCGGCATACACGGGGAGGTTCCAATAGGAAAAGAACCCTCCGCCATGGCTCATCGTGGCGCCGCCATAGCCGAAGTTGCCGAGATCGAAGTCATCTCCGAGAAGCGTCTCCAGATGCTCCGGGTAGTTCACAGGGTCATCCACCGTCCCCACGCGCTCGGTGATCGAGTCCCCGATGAAGGCGACACGCACAGGCTCGCCCACGCCGCCCGTTCCGGCCGAGCCGCCGCTACCGCCGCCACCACCATTGGCGTCACCGCACCCTACGAAAGGCACGAGGCCCAGCGTGCAGACGCAGAGCAAACCAAATGCGTAACGCATAACCCACCTCCCTGGCTCGGCGCAGAGCGCCACTGCGCTAAGGGGAAGCATCAGCCGTGCCAGCCCGTTTTCGCAGCGGTTTCCGTTTCCGCGACGCGCAAGTCTTGCGTTTGGGGCGTCGGTGCGCAGCCGGTGCGCGGCCACGGCTGCACCTCAAACGCACCCACGTCCGCGCCGGTTGGACGCACTACGGAGCAGTGATGCATTCGCCACCTTCGCAAACACCGACTTCGACGTCTAGGCAATCCCAGCCGTCGACAAGGCCGGCGCAATCCTCTGGCTTCGTGCACTTGCCAGTCTCGCAAACGCCCAATGTCCCGTCGCCGAGTACGGCGAACACGCAATAGGTTCTGTCCTCCAGGCCGGTGCACTCATTCGTGGCGCATTGCTCCAGCCGACAATAGGCCTCCGCGCCATCGAACGCACTACATGCCGTGCTGTCCTCCTGGCCGGTGCAATCCTCCACGGCACGCTCGCATGTGCCACCGACGCAAAGACCAGGGTACCAGCCAGAGCCAATAAAAGTCCAGATGCAAGGGGTTTCGTCGTCCTCACCGACGCAACTAAGTACCCGACAAGCACCACCCCTCAGGCAGTCGCTCCCGAAGTCGCACTGACATTCGGGCATGCCGCCCGTGCCACCGCTTCCAGCCGTGCCACCGCTTCCAGCCGTGCCACCACTGCCGCCTTCGCCGCCGCCTTCACTGCACCCAAGGGACAGCATCAGGCTCAGTGCCAAGGCACCTAGAAATCCGAATGCGTCACGCATGGTCCACCTCCCGGATTCGAGCGCAGAGCGCTATTGAGGCAATCTCCATGCATCAAGCGTGCCACGTGCTACATGCCGTGCTTTTCCAGCAAGTCATGCGCCTTGCAGCCTCACAGACTGCCTCGGCTCGCGAAAAGAATGCGCCATACGTAATTCTTCACTGGTTCGCTTTGTGCGTTGACAGCCAACGAGATCCGATCACCGCACCATCATTGATGCAGCCGCTGGCGCTGGTAGTCAGTCGATGTCAGCAGTGCAATCGCGATCGGCCGGGTGCGAATAAGCCGAAGGCGTTGAGCGCAGCAACCACGGTCGAACTCGGGACGAAGACCCGAAGCGAGTGCCGCGCAGTTTTTGGTGTCTGCCAAAACTATGCCTTGCCCGAACAAGTCGTGACCTCTTTTGCCGCACGATGAACAATTTTGGATCCTTCTGCGCAACTCTGAAGCAAAGTGAATCCTTCTGACGCGAAACGAAGCAAAGTTCTCCATTTTGAGTCAGAGCGAATCACAATTGAGCAAAAGGATGCAAAGTGCGGCATGACGAATCACTGTGCGCCACTTTGCGACAGAAAACGCTACGGAGCCCACTGGGTGGCTCGAGCAACTTTTTCGGGGGCAAAACCGATAACGGGGAATGGCCGGAACGCCTCGCACAAGCCAACCTACGCGCACATCACGCCGCCTGCCGAAGGACCAGGGCGAGCAAGGCAACCGATTCAACGCCCCGCGTCCGCACCAGCGGCTCTCCGCGCCCGAGCGGCACGCGCTGACGATCCTGGTGCGCTCGGCGGTGGCAAGTCTGATCAAGGAACGATAGGATGCGCCCTGCGATGGACCGACAACTCGCAGGACTGAGGATCGGCGCCTACGCCCGGTTTTCGTCGGACAAGCAATCGGAGACAAGCGCGTCCGCGCAGATTGCGCGTCTTCGGCAGTGGGTGGAGGCACGGGGTGGTCAGCTCTGCCCCGAGCACACCTATCGCGACGAAGGCATCAGCGGCGCCACGAATCAGCGGCCGGGGCTGATTTCGCTCATGGCGGCGGTGGACTCCGGGGAGCTCGACATAGTCGTCGTGGAAGACCTCTCGCGCCTCTCTCGAGACATCGAGCACTCCGCGTCCATCCGGAAGCGGTTCGCGTTTTCGGGGTGCGGCTCATTGGAATCGCCGACGGCATCGACACCCTGGGTAATGGGGGTGACCTCCTCTACGGCGTGAAATCCATCCTGAGCGAACAGTACCTCAAAGACTTGGGGGACAAAACGAGCCGGGGTCTCCGAGACCGGGCCCAGATCGGACGGGTGACGGGAGCCCTGCCCTACGGGTACACGTCGACGGCTGCGGCGGACGGTCACGGGAAAGTCCCGGTCATCATGGCGGCGCAAGCGACGGTCGTTCAACGCATCTTCCAGATGAGAGCCGCTGGGCGGAGCTACCGGGACATCGCCAAGACCCTCAACGACGAAGGGGTGCCCCCACCTCGAGGACGACAGAAGGATTCGCGAAAACGGCGCAACGGGTGGGCCATGTCCGGAGTCCGCTCGATGCTCCAGAACTCGAAGTACGCTGGCCGCTGGACCTTCGGCGCCCGCGCTTGGAAGAAGAGCCCCACGACGGGCAAGCGCGTCGTGCGCCCAGGCGAGTCTCCGATGGTCGAGGTCGAGCTGCCCGAGCTCCGCATCGTGGACGAACAGACCTGGTCCCTCGTCCAAGCACGCAACGACGAAGCCCGAAAGCGGTACGCGGCCCTTGGCCGATCCGCCTATTGCCGCAAAGGCGGGGCCAGCACCGCGCGCCGGGTCTACCCTCTGTCTACTCTTGATCCGCTGCGGTGTCTGTGGCGGCCCGATGGTCATCGAGAAGACGCAAAAGCCTCGCTACCGATGTGATGCCAGCCGCGGCAACGGTGGATCGTGTGACAACTCCCACACGGTGATGGAAGACGCCCTACGAGAGGCCTTCACGTCCGCGATGCTCCGGTATTTCAATCGGCCCGAGGTCGTCGCACATCTCATCGAGACGGCCCGAGCTGAGCTCGCGAGGGTGCAGCGCACCGTCCCCGACGAGCGCGCCGAGGCCGAAACGGCGCTTGCCACGACTCGAGCCAAGATCGACAACCTCGTCGACCTCGCCTCCACCGGGACGGCGCCGGCTAGCATCCTCGAGAAGATCCGTGAGCTCGAAGTCCTCGCCGGCAGACAGGTTCGCCGCGTCGAAGAGCTCGGAGCCATGCTCGCGCCACTCGACCTACCCGGGCCCGAGGACGTCGTCGCGCGGATTCGTGACCTCGGTGCGCTCTTCGACAAGAGCCCCAAGGACGCGCGAGAAGCGCTCAAGCATCTGCTCGACGATGGCATTCAGCTCCACCCCCTCGAAGACGGGCGCTATCGGGCCCGCTGGACCGTTCGCGGAGGCGCCCTTTTCTTTGGCGGAACGACAAAGCCCCCGGTGCAAACCGAGGGCCTTGAAGAGCGGTCAACGCTGTGGGTTGCGGGGGCCGGATTTGAACCGACGACCTTCGGGTTATGAGCCCGACGAGCTACCATGCTGCTCCACCCCGCGGCCTCTTTATAGTCAGGCGCCCCGACTTGTCAAAACGAGCTGATGCACTAAATTTTCCCGATGATTTCGGGCGTTTTCCGGCCAAGGGCCTGGCTGCTGTTAGGGCTATCGCTAATGGCCCTGGCCTGTGAGGGCGAAGCCCCGGCCAAGAGCGGTCCGAACGGCCCTCCCCCCGCCCGGGTCTGGGTCGGCGAGGTGCGCGACGGGAGCATCGAAGCGCAGTGGTCCTTTCTCGGTGACGTGAGCGCGCTCCAGCACGCGCGCCTTGCGGCGGGTGCATCCGGCGAAGTGCTCCGCGTGCTGGTCCGCGTCGGCGACCGCGTGAAGCAGGGCGACATGCTGGTCGAGATCGACCCGTCCCTAGCGTCCGCACGAGTACGCGCGGCATCGGCTTCAAAGCAAGCGGGCGCGGCTGAGCTCGAGCGCGCGCAACGTGACGCCGAGCGCTTGAGCACCGCAGGTCCGGACATCGCCGCCGCCGCCGAGATCGAACAAGCGACTTCAGAACGCAAGCGCGCGGTCGCAGAACGCGGACGCCTCAAAGCCGCCGAGGCCGAGGCGCGCGCCGCACTCGGCCGGCATCGCGTGAAGGCGCCCTTCGAAGGAGTAGTCGCCAACCGTCGCGTCGACCCGGGCGACTGGGTCGACCCCGGTGTCGAAGTCATCGAGCTCATCGACGACCGCGACGTCCAAGTCCTCGCATCGATTCCACCCGAGGTCGCGCGCTTCCTTTCCGTCGGCGACAAGGCCAGCCTCGGTCTCGGCCCCGATACGACGAGCGCGACGGTTCTCGGAATCGTGTCGGCCTTGGATGCCGAGTCACGCACCGTGCGTTTGCGCTTGGCGCCCGACCAGCCGACGCCTTGGTTGCTACCCGGCACAGCGGTCGACGTGCTGCTGACGGTACAACGCAGCGAGCCCGGCGCACTCGTCGTTCCACGCGACGCGCTCGTCTATGGTATCGCGAGCCTCAAGGTCGTGAAATCGGTGGATGGCAAGGCAGAGCCCGTGCCTGTCGAGGTCGTGGCACGCGGGCGCGACGATGTCCTGGTCCGGGCCGAAGGACTCGCAGAAGGGGATACGGTGCTGACACGCGGCAACGAGCGCGTGTTCCCCGGGCAGCCTCTGATCGTGTTGGAAGACTGAGCGCACGATGTCCGACAACTCACCCCCGAACGACGAGCAGCCCAGCGGGCTCATCTGGGTCGCCATTGAGCGGCCGATATCGGTCGTCGTCGGCATCGTCCTCGTCATCCTCTTCGGCACGCTCTCGGTCATGGACCTGCCGATTCAGCTCACGCCGGACATCGCTACGCCCACGATCAGCGTGAACACGATCTGGCCGGGCGCCGCGCCACTCGAAATCGAAACCGAAATCCTCGAGCCCCAAGAGGAAGTGCTCAAGAACGTCCAAGGGCTGACGCGCATGGAGTCGAGCGCCAGCATGAACAGCGGGAGCATCACGCTCGAGTTCGAAGTCGACACGGTCATCGAAGAAGCGCTCGTCCGCGTGACCAACAAGCTCAGCCAAGTTTCGAGTTATCCGGATTCGGTGCGCGAGCCCATCGTCGAAACAGCCGATAGCGCAGGCCCACCGCTGGCCGTCGTTGCGATTCGCGATCCGAACAAGGGCAGCGTCGCCGCATACCGCACCTGGGTCGAAGACGAAGTCATTCCCGAGATCGACCGCATCCCCGGCGTGGCGGGCATCTTCTTCATCGGCGGTCAGGACACCGAAGTACACGTCCTGTTCGATGCTCAGGCCCTCGGTGCGCGCGGGCTTTCGGTGCAAGGCGTTGCCGACCGGGTGCGAAGCGAGCTCCGCGATCTGTCCGGCGGCGACGTCACCCTCGGGAAGCGACGCTACCTGGTGCGTACCGCCATTGCCCCGGAAACCCCTACCGCGCTCGAAGAAGTCGTGCTCGGGGCAAGCAGTGATGGCACCCCGATCCTCCTCGGCGATGTAGCCACCGTGAAGCTCGCGCTTCGCAAGCCGGTCGGTGTCGCGCTCGTGCAGGACCGGCCGGCGATGGTGATGCTGCTGTCGCGCGAAGCAGGCACGAATGTGCTCGAGGTGACGCGCGAGGTCCACGAAGTGATCGCCGAGCTCCAGCGCGAGAAGTTCGATCGCGAAGGCCTGCAAATCGAGATCCTCGCCGACCAAGTCGAGTACATCGAAGGTGCGCTCGACCTAGTCCAGCAGAACCTGCTCCTCGGCGCGGTCCTGGCCATGATCGTGCTCTTCTTGTTCCTGCGGACCTTCGGAGCGTCCGCCGTGGTCAGCGTCGCCATTCCAGTCTGCGCATTTGCAACGGCCCTAGGCATGCAAGCGCTCGGCCGCACCATCAACGTCGTCTCGCTGGCCGGCATCACCTTCGCCATCGGCATGGTGGTCGACAACTCCATCGTCGCCCTCGAAAGCATCGACACCTGGCGCACCCGTGCCCCCAACACGAAGCTCGCAGCGTATCGCGGCATCCGCGAGGTCTGGGGCGCGCTCGTCGCGTCTACCGCGACCACGGTCGCCGTCTTCATTCCTATCGTCTTGTGGCAAGGCGAAGTGGGTGAGCTCTTGCGTGATGTGGCAGTCGCCATTGCACTTGCGGTGTCGGTGTCGCTGGTCGTGTCGGTTCTAGTGATCCCGAGCCTCGCCGCACGCCTCCTCTCTCAGGGGAAAACCCTCGACATCGGCGGCCTCACCGGCTTCGGCCGTCGGTTTCGCTTCCGCGTCACAGAGCAGGTGCGTTGGCTCTGCAGCTCGACCCGGCGCTCGATGTCGACGATCGCATTGGCCATCGTCGGCTCTCTTCTCGTGGTCTGGGCACTGCTCCCGCCCATGGAGTACCTGCCCACCGGCAACCGCAACCTGGTGTTCGGCATCTTGATTCCGCCTCCCGGTTACTCGATCGACGAGCTCGAAGCGACGGGCAACCGCCTGCAAGGTGAGATGGCGCGCTACACCGGCGTCGAGGCAGACGGCGAGGCCAACATCCGACGAAGCTTCTTCGTGGGTAGCCCGGACCGCGTGTTCGCGGGCGCTGTCGCCGAGAACAAAAAGGACGTCGGCCGGATGCTCGACCTCTTGCGGCGCGTGCAGTCGAAAATCCCGGGCATGATCTCCTTCGCCACCCAGGCGTCTTTGTTTGGTCGCTCGATCGGCGGAGGTCGCGTCGTCGAGATCGACATCCAAGGCCCCGACCTGCAGACCCTCACCAAGGTGGGCGGCCGCCTCTTCGGAGACCTGCGCACGGCCTTACCGGGCGCCCAGATTCGTCCCGTACCAAGCCTCGATCCCGGCGCGCCCGAGCTGCACGTCATACCCAAGCGAAAAGAAGCCGCGCAGCTTCAAATGGGAGGCGCCGAGCTCGGCCTCGTCGTCGACGCCTTGATCGACGGCGCGATCATCGGCGAGTACACCCCCAAGGGCTCCCCGAAGCTCGACGTGGTCCTGCGCGCAGTCACCGAAGGCGACCGGCTTCTTCCCGACGCGCCCGCTCTGCTGTCCGCACCGGTCGCCACCCCCAGCGGGCGCACGGTCCCACTCGGCGCGCTGGCCAGAATCGAAGAACGCCTCGGCCCATCGGTCATCCGTCACCTCGAACGCCGGCGCGCGATCACGCTCAATGTCTCACCGCCCGAGGATCAGGCCCTCGAAGACGCGATCGACATCATTCGCAACGAGGTCATCGGCGGCCTCGAGAGAGAAGGCGCAGTTCCGGCCGGCGTCGAGTTCGGACTCAGCGGAGCGGCGGGCAAGCTCGAGCTCGCGCAGAAGCAGTTCGGCAACATCCTCTTGCTCGCGCTGGTCATCTGCTTCCTTCTGATTGCGGCGCTCTTCGAGGACTTCGTTTCCCCGCTCGCCGTGCTCATGAGCGTCCCACTCGCAGCGGCCGGCGGCGCAGGCGGCCTCTGGCTGGTCAACGCCTTACTCGGAAAGCAACCGCTCGACTTGATGACCGCGCTCGGCTTTCTGATCCTGATCGGCGTCGTCGTGAACAACGCCATCCTCGTCGTCGACGGTTCGATCGCGCGCTTGCGTGCAGGCTCCTCGCTGGGCGAAGCCGTGCCTCTGGCGGTCGAAGCCCGCGTGCGCCCGATCTTCATGACCACCGCCACTTCACTAGCGGGCCTCCTGCCGATGGTGCTCTTTTCGGGTTCAGGCTCCGAGCTCTACCGTGGCGTCGGCGCCATCGTCCTCGGCGGCCTCTTGCTCTCGACAGTCTTCACGCTCTTCGTCGTGCCGACCGCGTTCACCCTTCTTTGGAGGGTCCGTGGGCACGCCGATAGGGATTTAGAAACTTCTTCTTGAGCTGCTGAAGCTCGTCACGATTGAGCTCCCGGGACTCGCCCGGCCTCAGGCCCTCGATGCTGATGCCCGCAAACGACTGACGCGCCAGCCGCATCACCCGCCGGTGAATCGCGTCGCCCATTCGGTGAATCTGCCGGTTCTTTCCCTCGGTGAGCGTGATCTGGACCCAGGTGTGGTTCCGCTCCTGGCGCAGCACGAACGCCTCGGCCGGCTTGGTACGGTAGCCATCGTCGAGCCTCACGCCGTTTCGAAGCGCGTCGAGCTCTTCCACATCGAGGTGGCCCTGGAACTTCACCGCGTAGATCTTGGGCACCCCCGACACCGGCCGAAGCAGCGCGTCGATCATGTCGCCATCGTTCGTCGCCAAGAGTGCGCCGCTCGTGTGATAGTCCAGGCGGCCCACCGGCACGACGCGCTCGGGGATCTTCCGCAGCAAGTCGGCAATGGTCGCCCTGCCCTCCGGGTCGTCGAGCGTGGTCACCATCTCGCGCGGCTTGTGCAGGAGGTAGTACACCGGCTTCTCGGCAACGAGACGCCTGCCATCGACCTCGACCCGGTCCTTGTGAGCATCGACCTTCGTCCCAAGCTCGGTCACGACACGCCCGTTCACCCGGACCCGCCCGGCAAGGATCAACTCCTCAGACGCACGCCGAGAAGCAACACCAGCACGAGCAAGAACCTTCTGTAGGCGTTCCACCGCCGGACCCTAGCGCCGCACACCCCCCCTGTCACTGACACCGGCACATGCGCGGCAGCGCGAGCCCGGTTACACCGCCCGCCCACCCCCACCCGTAATTCTGATCCCACTCTCACGCGAGTGAGCAGCGTGCCTGGCGCGGCGGGCGCTGCGCTACGCCTTGCCGGCGCTTCGCGCCGGGCTTCGCCCTTCGGGCTCGCGCTGCCGCCTGCTCTTTGGCGCCCGTGTCCCGCGCTTTTTCCGTGCCCCGTCTTACTGGCTGGCTTCGTCGGACTGCTGATTCGCCAGAGCCGAGTTCCGGAGGCGCTCTTCATCCCGGTCCCAGCGGTCGACCTTGCCATCGCCGTCGACATCGGTCCCGATTCTCACCGTGCGCCCGTCGATGTAGTACTCCCAGCGATCAGGGCGCCATTGCGTGACGGTGCTCCGGTTCTTCATGTCCCGTTCGGCTCTCACAGGCTGGCCGCCTTCGTAGATGATGCGCGTGTCGATCGTCCCATTACCGCTCGTGTCGATTTCCTGGAGGCTCACCCGCCCATTGCTGTACTGGGTCACCTCGTCGATACGGCCGTCGAAATCACGGTCCGCCTCTTCGCGCATCGGCCTGCCCTCATCGGTGTAGAGGCGCACGATGTCCTTGCGGCGGTCCCCGTTCAAATCCGCCTCGCGACAGACCAAAACCAGGCGCGCAAGGCTGCCCTCGCCCATGGTTTTGAACAGCTTTCGCACATCGGGCGTGGTGTCTCCAGAGGTGTCGTACTCGCTGACTTCATAGCCCGGGCCGTCCGGCATGCAGCGTCCGCCATCGGCGGTCTCGCCGCCGCTCGACGTCTCGGTTTGCTGGGAGCCCGGACTCGTCACCGGCTTGGGATCCTTCGAACCACAACCCATGACAGCTAGGCCCAAGAGGCAAAGCAGTAAGTGTTTCATAGTTTGCCCCTCTCACATCGAAGCGCCTGATCCGGCGGCCCCATGCTCTGCAATGGCATGTCATGACTGCGATCCGGTTCGCCGTCTCCGTTCTCGTCGTACTGGGTCAGCACGAGCTTCCCCCCCGAAACGAATCCCACTTCTCGACGCGACCGTTGTTGTCGTCGTCGTACTTCGCCTCGGTGAGCAGGCCCTGCTCGTAGACTTCCCAAACATCGACTCTGCCGTCGCGCTGTCGGTCGCGCTCGGCCCGAACCACCCAGCCATCGCCGCACCAGAGCCAGGTATCAATCGTGTTGTCAAAGTTGGTGTCGAGCTCCTTGCGGACGAGTTGACCACCCTCGAAGAAGGACAGCTGGTCCAGACGCCCGTCGAAGTCGAAGTCGTGGCGCTCTCTCGAGACCTGCACTCCATCCGCTTCGTAGAAACGCTCCACGTCGACTTTGCCGTCAAAGTTCATGTCTGCTTTCGTGCAGAAGCGACGGCTGTTGCGCTCGACGTGTTCAATATCGACTCGTCCGTCTTCGTTGACGTCGGTCGCCGTGACCTGATTGCCCTCGCATGGCGTCGCGGCGGCCATCGAACCGCTCGGCACCGTACTTGAGGAACCCTTGTTGCACCCTAGCGCCGATAGGCTCACCAAGATGGCGAGCCCAAGCAACGCATGCGCGAAATTGCTCATGTTTGTGGCCACTTCTAGGTCCCCCGAGGACCAGGTCTTCCATAAGAATAGGGTCGATCGAGGGCCTTGCGCAAGTCCACGGCCCTTCGATTGACAATATATATGGTGCCATGTAGCTTCATGCCACTTCTGGGGTCCGAATGGCGCGCAAAAAGATCTCTACAACCGTCTACATCACGCCCGAGCAAAACGAGCGGCTGAAGCTCCTGCACGAACGCACGAAGGTGCCCGTCGCGGTGTACATCCGCGAAGGCATCGATCTCGTGTTGGACCGTCACCAAGACGAGCTGCCAGGCCAGATGACTCTAGATGCGGCGCCACCCAAGAAGGGTTAACGACGGCGCATTGCTGCGAGCCTGGCGCGAGGCTAGAGAGGTCGCACTTTGGCGCAAGATCTCCAGCACATCCGGAACTTCTGTATCATCGCGCACATCGATCATGGCAAGAGCACCCTTGCCGATCGATTCCTCGATGTGACGGGGGCGGTTTCCGCGCGGGAGCAGAAATCGCAGCTGCTCGACAGGATGGAGCTCGAACAGGAGCGAGGCATCACGATCAAGGCGCAAGGCGTCCGGCTCCCGTTCACCGCCGCCAACGGTGAGACGTATCAATTGAACCTCATCGACACCCCTGGACATGTCGATTTCAGCTACGAGGTCTCGCGTTCGCTCGCGGCCTGTGATGGCGCCCTCCTCGTCGTCGATGCCACCCAGGGCGTCGAGGCCCAGACCCTGGCAAATGTCTATCTGGCCGTAGAGAACGACTTGGAGATCATTCCAGTCTTCAACAAGGTCGACTTGCCGAGCTCGGACGTGGACCGGGTACGCAGGGAAGTCGAGCAAGTCATCGGGCTCGATTGCTCACAGGTACTCGCCTGCAGCGCCAAGACCGGGGAAGGCGTCCGGGAGATCCTCGAAGCGGTGGTCGAACGAGTGCCGCCACCCGAGACCGACGAAAACAGCTCGCTGCGCGCGCTGATCTTCGACAGCTGGTACGACAGCTACCGAGGCGCGGTCTGCATGGTCCGCATCAAGGACGGAACCGTCCGCAAGGGCGACAAGATCCGTTTGATGGCCACCGGAGCCGAGCACGAAGCGACCGAGCTCGGGGTGTACACCCCCTTCCAAAAGGAGGTGAACGAGCTGGGGCCCGGCGAGGTCGGGTACATCGCGGCGAGCATCAAGTCGCTCCAAGACGCCAAGGTCGGCGACACCATCACCTTGGCCAAGAACCCGGCCACCCAAGCGCTCGCCGGCTTCAAGGACGTCAAGCCCATGGTGTTCTGCGGGATCTTCCCGACCGACAGCGATCAGTACACCGAGCTTCGCGACGCGCTCGAGAAGCTCAATCTCAACGACGCTGCATTCATGTACGAGCCGGAGACTTCGGAGGCGCTCGGCTTTGGTTTCCGTTGCGGCTTCCTCGGGCTTCTGCACATGGAGATCGTCCAAGAGCGGCTCGAGCGCGAGTACAACCTCGGGCTGATCACCACCGCGCCGAGCGTCGTGTACCGGGTGCACACCGAAGAAAAGACCCTCGACATCGACAACCCGTCTCAGATTCCCGACGGGCGCATTCGAATCGAAGAGCCCTACTTCACGGTGTCGATCCACGTGCCTTCCGAATTCGTCGGCGCGGTGATCAAGCTCTGTCAGGACCGCCGAGGTGAGCAGCAGGGCATTCAATATGCCTCGCCCGAACGCGTGATCATCACCTACCTGATGCCGTTCGCCGAGGTGCTCTTTGACTTCTTCGACAAGCTCAAGAGCGCAACCAAGGGCTACGCGTCGATGGACTACGAGCTGGCCGGATACCGCGAGAATCCACTGGTCCGCCTCGACATGCTGCTCAACAACCAGAAGGTCGACGCCCTGAGCGCGGTCGTTCACAAAGACAAGGCCTACTACCTGGGACGCGCGCTCGCGGCGAAGCTCAAGAAGATCGTCCCGCGGCAGCAGTACGAGGTAATCATCCAGGCGGCCATCGGCTCCAAGGTCATCTCCCGGGAAACCGTCCGCGCCCTACGCAAGGACGTCACTGCCAAGTGCTACGGCGGCGACATCTCGCGAAAGCGCAAGCTCCTCGAGAAGCAAAAAGAGGGCAAGAAGCGCATGAAGGCAGTGGGTAGCGTCGACATCCCGCAGGACGCGTTTCACGCCATATTGAAAGTCGACGACTGATCGCCCCACGCCGTCGCCGAACTAGCGCCGCTTGCGGCGCCGGCGGCCCCTCGTGTCATCCGGCACCGGCGGATTGCTGCTCAGTGCCGACGTGTTGGCGACCTGAATCTCGAACTCTTCGTTGATGTCGATAGCTTCTGCACCGTCGGGTGTCTTCACGAGAAGGCGATCCTCCGCCGTCCCGTTGGCCGAGGCATCGGATTCTAGCGCGTCGAGGTCGAGAATAATCTGACCGTTGGCCTGCGAGCTCATCGACTGTACCGAGATCACGATCTCTTCTTCGGGGAACTCGATGCTTTGTGGAAGGGCCAGCTGCTGCACAGTGACGTTGAGCATGATCTCATCCCCCACCCTGTCGACCAAGGTGTACGTGTTCACCTGCTGCAAGTTGAAGCCGTAAGCCTTGATTTGCCGGCGGGACTCCCATCGGGCTCCGAGGCCAACCTCCTCTTCTGGAAGCCGAACCCGCGTCAACGTTTCGCGCGAATTGACGATCATCCGTAGCAAGCGCACGGGAACGTCCGAGCGTTTGGTCTGCTCGTTGAAGGCCCCGTCCAAGATTCGTCCTCGATCGTCGATCTCGACCCAGCCGCCAATGCTATGGGCCACTGCGGCACCATCTCGGAGCTGCTGCGCCAGGTTCTCATCGAAGCCTTCCGGCACCACCGCCTCGGAGCTCACGACGTCGACTTTGAACTTCACCCCACGCTCGGTTCGCGCTGCGGGCCCCGAAACGATATCGAGACGAAGGCCCGGCAAGACCGTAAGCGCTGCGTTCTCCTCACTGGTCATGAGACTCGCGACTCGAAACGTGGTCGTGGAGCTGGTCGTCGTGCCGGGAGGAACGTTGTAGCGAAGCACAGCCCGCGGCTCCTGCCCCTGGTCCAGCACACGAACCTCACCGTCATCCGCTGCAGCGGCGTCCGCGGCCGTGTTGGTTTCCTTGCACGCGCTGAGCGCGAGCATTGCGCAGGCGAGCGCCAGCCCGCGAATCATCAATTGCGTCATTTTGGAACCTCTACTCCTCAGCGAACACTCTATTCCAGTCGTCCTTCATCGAGACGACGACCCAACCCGACGGGCCTGCGGCATCGAGCGCCTGGTTGAGCTTGCCCACACTACTCTCGCGATCATAAGCGTATTCGCGCTCGGCGTCATCATGGTGGAGAAGGAGCCCGAGCCGCGCTCCGGCGCTGCCCACGGTGGTCCACTGAAGCATCTCGAGGTCGCCGTCGGAGTTGCCAAACGCCAGAATCGGGCGCCGGCCGATGTGCTTGTGAATTCCGACCGGCTTCCCGCTCTTGTCGTCGACGAAGTCCACACGCGGAAGCCGCAGGAGCGATGGCTTCCCACCCTGCACTTCAAACCGGGTTTCGATCGAAGAGCCCACGACCCGCTCTGGCGGTATTCCGTACACCTCCTCGGTGAACGTGCGCATGAACTCGACGCTGCCCCCAGAAACGATGAAGGTCTTGAAGCCGTTGGCCTCGAGGTACCGAAGAAGCTCGATCTGCGGCTGATACGTCAGCTCCGTGTACTGCCGCTCGTACTTCGGATGTCGGGCGTCCCTCACCCATTCGGTCACGATCGTGGCGAAAAGCGTGGTGCTCATTCCCGTGTGTGCTGCCAGGACGATCTCCACGAGACCGCGACTTCCCGAAGCCACCAGCGCGTCCAGGTCACCTTCGATGACGGCCTGAAAGGGCTGCTGGGTCTTCCATTCGGGGTGAACCTTCGCCAGGTCGTTCACGCGATCAAGCGCGAACGCGAGCTCGGGATAGATCGGCTGCTCGACCCAGAGCGTCCCGTCGTTGTCGAAGGTCGCCACCCGCTCCTCAGGTTCGACGAAAGCCGGGTTCTCGGGGTCACTGACCGCGCGAACGAAGTCGATGATCTTCGATTTCGTGCCGCTGTCGTTCCAAGAGGGAAGCGGATCGACGAACGCCTCGGCGCTAGCCCTTGGCTCGTCTGCCGTGGGTGTCTGCGAGCTGGCACAGCTCAGCCCGACCAGCTGCCGCTAGCGCCAAACCAAGCGCCTGGGCGCGGCTTCCAGAGAAAGTCATGGCGCAGACTTTAGGAGCGAGGCCCTGGCGCGTCCAGGCCAGCACAAACTCGGGCCGCACCCCCAAAGCACCCGCGGCAGTGACCGAGTCACCGTAACCGTGGCAATGCCAGCGTCGCCGTCAAGTTCCCCACGGCCACCGCTACGGTTCCGGCCCTACGGCCACCGCCCTTAAAAAGGGTCGCCCGGTCGTTTGGAGGGGGGAGACACGACCGGGCGGGGAGCAGCCGGGGGAGTTTGGGGGGGGTTCCTCCGGCGAAATATTTGGTTTTCTTGTTTCGGGAACGGCTACGTTCTTAACACATACAATCTAAATATTGGGACTGAACGCGTCAATGGTATCGCTCCCCTCGAAGACCGATTTGCAGTGCACTAGCTCACAGTTTCGTTCGAAAGAGGTGCCAAGCCGAAGCGCCGGCAATGCTTCCTAACAAATCGGCCACGAGGTCGGCAAGCTCCGACGATCTCCCGGGGACGAGCGCCTGGTGCACTTCATCCGATAGGCCCCAAAGCACCGAAACAAAAACCGCAAATGCTGCCGTTCGCCAGGCGGGGGCAGAGGGCCAGCTGCGCGTCGAAGCTGCCGCGCAGAGCCATCCAAGCACCCCGTATTCGACGAAGTGGATGCCCTTGTCCCGCCACGGAAGGTGCTCGACGCCCGGCACTCGGACCTCGAACGACGAAATCACGAAGATGAGAGCCATGTACAGAAGCGCAAAGCGCCACGCACGAAGGCTCTCGCGCAGGGAGTCGCCGTTCAGGCTGCGCCTCCCGCGCCAACGACAGAGAGATGCGTGCGCGGGCCGCGGTCCCGGAGCCCCTCTGCCCCAGTCATGTATCCCGACAGGCTGTGACGAAACGGCTGGTCGATAGTCACCGTCACGAGCTCGCCTGTCGGATCACAACCTTCAGGCGCGATCAGATGAACGATCTCGTTGCGCTCGCTGCGGCCGGCGAAGCGCCCGGTATCGCCCGGCGAAGGGCCTTCGACCAGAACCTGCAAGTCCTGCCCGACGAGAGACTGCAAATGCGCTTGCTGCTGCGTATCGACCAGAGCGAACAAGCGAGCGAGCCGATCGTCTTTCACCTCTTCAGAAACCTCATCGCCAAGCTTGAGCGCCGGCGTGTACGGCCTCGGCGAGTACTTGAACGCGAAAGCGGCGACGAAGCCAACCCGCCGCACCAGCTCGAGCGTGTGCTCGAAGTCTTCCTCGGTTTCGCCGGGGAAGCCGACGATGAAGTCTGCGGACAGAGTGAGTCCGGGCTTGGCTTGCTTGAGCGCGTCCGTCCGCGTGATGTATTCCTCGGCTGTGTACCGGCGCGCCATGCGCCGGAGCATGCGATCGGACCCCGATTGAACCGGCAGGTGCACATGCATCGGGAGCACTCCGAGGTCGGCGTGCGCCGCGACCAGCTCGGCGGTGATGTGCCGCGGGTGCGGCGAGGTGTAGCGAAGCCGCCGAAGGTCAGGAACCTCCTCGGCGATCCGCCGAAGGAGCCCGGCAAACCGGGATGTGGACGCTGCCAACCTCGACTCGGCCTTGCTGGCGTCCGCGTCCGCACCGGGTTCGTGCCAGGAGTTGACGGTCTGCCCGAGCAAGGTGATTTCCCGCACTCCCCCTCCAACCAGATCGCGAATCTCGCCGACGATCTCGTCCGCGGCCCGATAGCGCTCGGACCCCCGTGTATAGGGAACGATACAAAATGTGCAGCGCTCGTCGCAGCCCTTCATGACGGTCACGTAGGCGGTGACCTCCCGACGATCTGCATGAGGCTTGGCCCGGAGGAATTGCGGGTCGTCCATGTCGAACACCGTTCTGGTGATCGGTGGGGCCCCCTGCTCGGCCTCGCGAATCAGCGCGGGCAACTCGGGAATGTTGTCCGGCCCGAGCACGATGTCCACAAAGGGCGCCTTTCGCAGCAAACGCTCGCCTTCTTGCTGGGCCACACAACCCGCCACTGCCAGAATCGTGCCCCGCCGGGCCTCCTTGAAGGGCCGAAAAGTCCCTAGAAGGCTCATCAGCTTGTGCTCGGCCTTCTCGCGCACGCTGCAGGTGTTGACGAGCAGAAGATCGGCCAGTGCCGGCTCGCTGGCCTCGGTGTAACCGCTCGTCCGCAGGACCTCCTCGATACGACGGGAGTCGTGGACGTTCATCTGGCAGCCGAAGGTCTGGACGAAGTACTGCTTCATGGGCTCGGTGGCGCTAGCTGTAGCAGTCGGCGGGTCGGTCGCCAAATGGCCGAAATTACGCCGTTCGCTGGCGGGAAGAGGGTTCTCCGCGCTACAAGCCCTAGGTAGATGGCTCGCCGGCGATGCATCTGCCTCCTGCTCGTACTGGCGAGCGGATGCAAGACGATCCCAGAGGATGCCTACGGCATCGATCGAATCCGTTTCAGCGGGATGGATGAGCTCGATCCGCAGGCACTGAGCGCCTGTCTTGCGACCCAGGAGCGCGACCGGGTCACCTTCTCGTTCGGCAGCAGCTCCGACCCCAGCTGCGGTGTTCCTCCCTTCGACGGGAACCGGGTGTCCTTCAACCTCTGGAAGAAGCTCCGCAAGGGCTGGCCGACCTTGGACTCCGCGGTGTTCGACCGTGACATGCAGAGAATCGAGCGCTGGTATCAGGCGCGCGGATACTACGACGCGGCGGTGGTCAGCACCGAGTTCGATCCAGCTTCGGCGGCGGGGGACGACCGCATCGTCGTGGCGCCTGGCGGCCAGGCCCCCTGCGACCGGGAAGGCGACGACGAAGGCTGCAAGCTCAGCATCGCAATTGAAATCGAGGAGGGCGAGCCGGTCTTGGTGAGCGAGATCAAGGTGACCGGGAACGAATCTTGGGAGTCAGGCAAGCGCGACAAGATCGAAAGCGCCATCGAGCTGGAGGTCGGCAAACCGTTCGACGAAGCGATGTACGAGCGGAGCAAGCGCGCGATCCGGCGGCAGCTCAGGGAGGCGAGCTACGCCTGCGGCAACGTATCGGGACGTGTCGAAATCGATCGAGAAACCAGAGGGGCCACCGTCGAGCTCCACGTCGAACCGGGACCGACATGCTCGCTCGGCGACGTGACCGTCACGGGCAACGGCGAGCTACCGGCACATACGATTCTGGCTGTCGCCGACCTGAAGACCGGGCAGGCGTTCAGCTCGAGCGACCTCGCCGACGCCCAGCGCGCGGTATATGCGCTCGGCGCCCTGGCCTCGGCAAACGTGACCTCGACTCCGAGACGCGATGAGGAGGAACAGTGCACGGGGATCGTCGACGTGAACATCGCCGTCGAGCCCGGCCGGGCCATCCGCTGGGGCATCGGCGCCGGCGTTCAGAGCGGCACCATCGCCACCCTCACCCTGCAGCAGGACACGCGCATTTCGGACGTTCACTTGTTCGGGCTGTTCGAGCACCGGAACTTCATCGGCGGTTTCCGACGCCTTCGCATCGAGGATCGCCCAAGATCGTCGCCAAGGACCCCTTCTTTCGGTTCCGTCAGGGGTTTCTGTTCGGAAACGAGGTCCGCGTCGAGTATCGGCGGCCAGCGTTTATCGAGCCACGCACCACATCGGCGATTCAAGTTCGTCACGACTGGGGCCCAGATCCCTACGAGCTCTTTCGGCGCCACGACCTTCAGGTCCGCGGTAGCCTTTCGCGGCCGTTCTTCGACGGCCGGCTTCTGCTCGTGGGCGCCCTGAACTACGACCTCTACCTGACGGTGGACGAGGACCCGCGGTACCCCACGAGCTACCAGGTCGTGTTTCTGGACGAAAGCGTCATCGTCGATCTTCGAGACGACTCTCGAAGCCCACGCGCGGGGTTCTTCTTTCAAGTCGGCAGCCAGCAAGCACCGACTCAGATGAAGCGCTCCTGGCAGTACGTCCGCGTCAGCCCCGAGGTTCGCGGCTATGCGCCACTCCCCCTCTCTTCGACGCTCGCGTTTCGATTCAGCATGGGTGCCATGTTCATCTTTTCGCGAGACCAGAACCGCTTGGACCTGGTCGGTCAGGAGCTCGGCCCCCAGAACTACCGCCTGCGTTCGGGCGGTCCCACGAGTCACCGCGGCTTCTTCGGCGGCTTTCTCGGTGACCCGGGCAGCATCGACTCACTCAATCGCGAAGGTTCCGACGCCCGAAACGACGGTGGCCTTCGCAAATGGGAAGCGGGTGTCGAGTGGCGTGTTCCCGTCACCCAATCCTTTGCGACGGCCCTGTTCATGGACTTCGGCGACGTGAACCGAGGCGAAGTCTGGCGATTCCGTTACATCCGCGCGGCGGCGGGTTTCGGCTTTCGCTATCAAACCCCGGTAGGGCCGATCCGTCTCGACTTCGGTTTCCTCGTTCCGAAGTGGCAGGTCATCGGCGGAGACGCGCCGCCGGACGCCTTCAACATCTTCAGGTTCATTCGTGGCGGGGTGCCGGGCGCCATCCACTTCACCATCGGTGAGGCGTTCTGATGCGCTGGCTGTCCCGCCTCGTCAGCTGGTTTCTCGGTTGGCCTCTCCTCGCCATCGTGTCGCTGCTCTCGAGCGTTCTATTTCACCTGGACACCGAGCTCGGCCGACGAATCGGCCGGGACATGCTCAACGAATTCGTGTCCGACCAGATGGTCGGTACGCTGCACGCCGGCTACATCACGCAGCTCCGGCTCTGGCACACCATCGTCAAAGACACCTTCGTCTACGACCCGGACGGCAACGCGATCATCTACGGCGAAACCGTGGAGCTCGGCATCGACCCCATCGCAGGGCTTCGCGGACGGCTCCGATTCTACTACGGCACGCTGACCAACGGATGGGTCGACCTGATCGACGACGGTGAAGGCGCGCCCACGTTCCTCGCCGCATTCGAGGCGGCCGACCAAACGCCTACCGTAGGAGAGCCCTTCCACGCGATCGTCGACAACATGGACCTCCGCAATCTCGAAGTCACCGGAGAGCTACTCGGATTGAAGAACATCCGCGTCGTCGACCTCGACACCAAGGGACGAATGGAGTTCTATTGGATCACCGACATCGAAATATGGTCCGCCGAAGGCCGCATGGTTCTTCCCTTCCCGTTCGAAGGGAGTATCGACAACATCGTTGGCAGCGTGCACACCGACGTGCGCGGCGCGCAGGTCACCGCCGAGGCGAGCCGTGGGGATGAGAAGCTGACGGCGGAGCTCGTCTACAGCCCGCGCGAGAACAGCCTCCCCGAGGATCCCTGGGACCTCGACCTCTTCGTCCGCGTCGAGCCGGTCCGCGCAGACACCCTGTACGACGTCGGCTTCGACTGGGCGGAGTCGCTCAAAGGGGAGGCGACGGGCTGGGTGCGCCTTTGGGGACCCGAAGAGGATTATCGCCTGCAAGCCGACCTACAAACCGCGGGAGGGCGCGCACGAATCAACGGGGACCTCCCGAGTGAAGGCGTCACCCGAATAGAGATTGCCAGCCCGCGCCTCGAGCTAGCCGAAATCATGGGCGGCGTGCCGGAGGTCGAAGTCGGCGGCCGCATCGAGTTGACGAGCGACCCCGAAAACGAAGACGTCCTGGGCGTCGAAATCGAAACCACGGGCTTCATCTACGAGGGCTTTCACATCCCTGCGCTCTTGGCGAAGCTCCGGACCCGGGACGACGGGATGGACATCGACTCGGTCGAAGCGGAGTACGCGGGCGGCGACCTCCATCTGGACGGGCACGTGGAGTACGCGGGCGTCACTGAGATTCACGTCCGTGGAAATATTCCCGAGGTGAGCGGCGATCCCAATTTCGAACGGTACGCGTCGGGCATCGAAGGAGGCGCCGAGTTCGACCTGCGCATTCGTCAGACGGTGCGGGACGACTTCGAGGCCCAGGGCCGAGTGCGTTTCGATCACTTCGAGTACGGAGCGCTCACCGCGCACTTTCTCATCCTCGAAGGACGGGTCTGGGGAGATCCTTTGAAGCCAAAGGTCGACCTGGCGCTCGACGGCGCGGCTCTCCGGGTCGCGGGATACCCAATCGGCAATGGTCAGGCGATTCTCGAGGGAGGTCCCGAGGAATACGCCGCGACGGGCGCGTTCACGGCGCCCATCGATCGCCGTGCGGCATTCCAAGCCCGCGTGGCAGCCAATGAAGGCATCTATCGCCTGGACGTCGACGAGGTCGAGCTCGCCGTGGGCGACCTATCGTGGAGAGGCTCCGTGAAGAACGCCATCTTGGATCCCGAAAATGGACTCTCCTTCGATCGGATCTTGATGGGAAATGGCCCGCAGCGCCTCGACGCCGAGGGCGTGTGGCGCTTCGACGGGCCCGACGATATCCGCGCGGACATCGAGAACTTCGATTTGGCCGTATTGAAGATTCTCTACCCTCGGACGGCTCCGGACTTCAAGGGCGGAGTCGACCTTCACTTCGAATTCCGTGGCGACCTCGACCGAGAGCCGACCATCGTAGCGGAAGGCACCCTGACCGACGCGGTCCTCTGGGAAGTCTCCCCGGTCAACGCCGCCTACTTGATTCACTACGAACAGGGGCTGCTCGACGCCGATGCTCAAGTCGACTTCGGAGGGCGCGGCAACTTCACGCTGAGTACGACGGGCTTCGTAGACCCCATGCCCGGCGGGATCGGACCGTCCCTGCGCGAGGGCGTCTACGAGACCACTCTGAGCACTGGCGCCATGGACCTCACGCTGCTCGAGCTACTCTTGAAAGAAGACATGCCGAACGTGCGCGGCTACGCCGACGCAAGCATTCGTTTCTCCGGACCGATCGATGCCCCTGCATTCAATGGGAAAATCAAGATCCCAGGCTTCATCGTCGACCGCTGGGGCCCCGTCGAGCTGTCATCGAAATTCCGGTACGAGTACGGCGCGCTGCTCGCCCAAGTTCGAATGGCTGATGACGAAGGCGAGCTGGTCGAAGCAGAAGGCAGCTCGCTGGTCGACCTGGTGCATCTCGTGAATGAGCCAAACGAAGCCGTGGAGGCGTTCGCGACCTCTCCTTGGCGCCTGTCGGTTCGGGTCCCACCGCGACGCCTGAGCGCATTTCCCCAAAAGCTGAGCGACCTCTTCGTCCCAGATGCCGGCCGCCTGCAGCTCGCAGCCAGCTTCACTCTCGCGGGCGGTGCGTTTCGCACCCGAGGCGATTTCCATTCAAGCATCGATTGGCTCTCGGATTTCTCGGAGGGCCTATGCGGAAGCGAGGCCCACCCTCGCGCTACGATTAGAGCGCATCTGGAGGACGGGGTCACCAGGCTGACGATGGATGGCGTAGTCGGCAAAGCAAAGGTGCTCGACTTGCAGGCATCTGCGGTGACGCCGCTCGACGATTGGTTGCGAAAGGCCGAAGTTCCTGCATGGCCGATCACCCAGATCAGCGCGGATTTCTATGACGCGCCGATGGAAAACCTTCCATACCTCTGTCGCTATGCCGCCGGGGTGCTCGCGGCGCGGCTCAAGGCAAGCGATCTGTTCAGCGACGATCCAAAGCTCTCTTTCTCCATGACGTCCGACGAGCTTCGGGCGCGGCGTCTCGAGCCGGACCGTCGCGCCGGGACGGTCAACACCATCGTCGAAACGCCGCCAGCGGGGAATCAGATCTCGGGCGCGTACCAAGACGGTATCGCGGCGCTGGACGTCGACATGCGTTGGTGGAACGGGGGCTCGACGACCATTGCCGCAAAAGTGCCCTTGATCTGGGATAGCGAACACCCGGTCCCCGAGCTCGCCAAGAAGGGCGACATCGACGCGAGGGCCAACTTCGACAGGATGCCACTGCAAGCGGTGCTCGCTTGGATGGCCGGCGTGGTGAACGTGGAAGGCATCCTTCAGGGAAGCGTCAGCGCCCAGGGCCGCGTGCGCGATCCCACGCTCGTCGGGAGCGTCGATCTCTCAGATGGTCGAGTCAACCTTCGGTCCGTCGGGCAAACCCTCGAGAACGTGTCAGGGCGCGCCATCTTCGACGAAGATGGCGTTGCAATCGCTGATCTCACCGCAACCGACACAAATGGTTCGGCAAAGGTCAACGGGCGCGTTGAGTTCGAGGATCTCGGCCTCCACAAGGCCGATTTCGACGTCGAAGCAAAAGACTTCCCACTGCGCAACGAAGGTTCCATCATGGCGCGGCTCAAGGGAAGCGCCCGCCTGATGGCGAGGTTCGAAGATGACAGCCTCGATGGAGAGGTGCGGCTTCGCAAGCTCGAGCTCGACATTCCGGAAAGCACCGCGACCCCAATCGACCTCGCGCCGCACCCGGAAGTGTTCTTCGTCGGTGAAACCTCCGAGCCGGGCCGCCGGTCCGACCTGTACAACGTCAATCTGAAGGTGATATCCGAAAAACGGATCGTCATCCGCAGTAAAGATCAGGGGTTCTACGTCGAAGCGAGCGCCAACCTGGATACCCGCCTCGCCGAAGAGCTTTCCGTCGCGGGTACCGTCAACCTGCACACGGGCAACTTCAAGGTCTTCGGAAAGCGTTTCGAAGTGCGCTCCGGCAGCATGGTGTTCGACGGCGACGCCGAAATGGACGCCAAGGTCGACCTGGTGGCCCGACACTCGCTACGTGGAAGCAACGACACGGTGACCGTCGTCGTCTCCGGCCGCCTCAGCGACCCGACGATCGAGTTCAAGTCGAGCGTTCCGACGACCAGTCAAGCCCAGGTCATCGCCCTCCTCGTCACGGGCACCACTCGCCAACAACGCGGGGTTAACACGTCGACTGCGCAGGCATCCCAGGACACAACGGACTTCCTGAGCGGTGTCGCGGCAGGTCTCTTCTCGGCTTCCCTGCAGTCCCAGTTCGGCGGCTTCGCCCCGACTTTTGGCATCACCCAAGGGCAAGGCGTCGCCGATGATATCGACGGCGACACCGCCGTTCAGGTCGGTTTCAACGTCGACAGCGTGCTTCCCGACACTGTGCCAATTCGAGGGCTCTATGTCGAAGGGCAGTTCGTCGCACGCCGAAGCGAAGGCGGTCCCAACACCACGGCACAGGCCCAGCGCCCTGGGTTTTTGATCGAGGCCCTCTGGCCGCTAAACTTCGTGACGACGGGCACCTTCGCCCCGCCTTCGAATTGGAGTATCGACGTCACATGGGAGCCGTGAACCAAACATGAGTCGCAAACTATTTGGAACCGACGGGATTCGCGGTCTCGCCAATCGCGGGGATATGACACCGGAGGTTGCCTTTCGCATAGGCGCCGCCATCGCCTATCAGGCGGGTAAGCGCGTCGCACACGTGCCGAGAATCGTCGTCGGAAAAGACACCCGCCTATCCGGCTACCTCTTCGAGACCGCGGTGGCGTCGGGTATCTGCGCCCTCGGTGGTGAGGTGCTCCTCTCGGGCCCGCTGCCCACGCCGGCCATCGCGCACCTCACGACAAGCATGCGCGCGGACGCAGGCGTGGTGATCAGCGCTTCGCACAACGCCTACCAAGACAACGGCATCAAGATCTTCGGCCCGGACGGCTTCAAGCTCCCCGATGAGGTCGAACAACATATCGAATCCCTGATCTTCGGCTCCGATCTCGACAAGAAGCGCCCAACCAGAACTCGTGTCGGCCGCGCCGAGCGCTTGGACGACGCGCCCGGTCGTTACGTCGCCTTCGTCAAGGCCTCCTTCCCCGGCGAGTTGACTTTAGAGGGCGTGAAGATCGTCGTCGACGCAGCACATGGCGCCGCCTATCGAACCGCGCCACTGGTCTTTTCTGAGCTGGGGGCGACGACGCACGCGATTGGCGTGCGGCCCAATGGCAAGAACATCAACCACAACGTGGGTGCCTTGCATCCCGAAGCCTGTGCCAAAGAGGTGCGGAAACGTGGCGCGGATCTCGGCATCGCTCTCGATGGTGACGCGGACCGCATCATCATGATCGACGAGAAAGGCAACCAGATCGACGGCGACACGATCATGGCGCTTTGTGCTACGCGCATGCTCCGTGCCAAGCGCCTTCGCCGCAGGACGCTCGTCGCCACGGTCATGAGCAACCTCGGCCTCGAGCGCGCGATCGAAGGTGACGATGGGAAGCTGCTGCGCTGCAACGTCGGTGACCGCTACGTCGTCGAAACGATGCGCAAGCGCGGACTGAACTTCGGAGGCGAGCAGTCCGGCCATCTGATCTTCCTCGACCACGCAACGACAGGCGACGGCCTGGTAGCGGCCATGCAGGTGCTCGCCATCCTGCTCCGCGAAGGGAGGCCCCTCTCCGAGCTTGCCAGCGAGGCGATGCAGCGCGTCCCGCAGGTCCTGGTCAACGTCGCCCTACCCGATCGGCGCCCGCTCGAAGAGCTGCCCAAGACGAGCCGAGCCATCGCGCTCGCAGAGAAGTCCCTGGGCAAGAACGGACGGGTGCTGGTCCGCTGGAGCGGCACGGAGCCGAAGCTTCGCGTCATGATCGAGGGCCCCAAGCGCGACCGCATCGAGGCCATGGCCAAGGGCATCGCCGACGAAGCCCGAAAAGAGTTCAGTCCCTCCCGCTAGGGCGCGATCGACGCAGGCCGTGTGCCCGTCTCCAAAGCGCTCCGGCGCTCATGGGTCTTGCGGGAGGGGCGGGTCGTTCAGCAGGACCGTGATCGCCGCGGGCTCGACCTCGAGCACCTCGATGCCCTCAGGCAGGCCGCGAAGCTCGACCGGAACAATCACCGCCCCCTTTTTCGTCGCGCTGTCCGTCAAGTTCACGATGGCGAGCACCGAAGCCGGATTGAGCGCGTCGACCAGGGCCTCTGGGCCCCGGATCCGGGCACTGACGGCGCGAGGCCGAAGCGCGCGCGGCACGACGCCTTCGGCATCGACCCGCAACGGCGAAAGCACCCGCGCCTTCACCTTGGCTTGCACACGCAAGGTCACCAGCGCGCTTTGCGTTTCGAAGCTCGTATTGGCTGGGGCCGGCAACGAGCTGAACCTCCCGCTGCACCACGCCCTCTTCGAGCTCGGATACGTCCACCTCCATCGAGCGAACGGTGCGCATCGAATTGACGACGTCTCGCGGGCCATCGACCTTGATAGTCACCGGAAACACCTCGGGCTCTCCCGCCCATTGTAGGCCCGGTGCCAACTTGCCCTCGAGGAACACCTCGACGGGAACTTCGCGAACGGCCCGCGGCACCCACTTGAACACCAAGGAAGGCGGCACGACCTGCATCACCGACACACCGGCGGGCAAGTCGAACATCTCCTTCTCGAAGTAGTATCGAGGTTCTTCGCGGGTCTTGAGCTCCACGTCTACCGCAGGCAGATTCTCCTGACGGATCGCATTGAGCCGGGCGCGGCTGCCTTTGAGGCGCACACGAACCCGGTCCGGAGTTTCGGTCACGAGGATCATGTCCTGCGCATCGGGCGGGGGCCGGACGACGACGTCGACGTAAACGTTCCGCTCCATGTCCTCTGCGCCGTGAACGAGCGAGAACATGAGGATCGCGATTCCGATGGCGCTGGCCTTGAGCCCCAGGTTCTCGGTGACGAAGAGCCGCGCAGCATGGAGCGTGTCCACGAAGGCACTCACCGTGTTTCCTCGGCCTTCTTGACGGTGATGACAGCCTCCGGACTCTGCGAACGGCTCGTCTCGGGCGGCGCCAAGGTGTTGCGACGATCTGCGGCCTTGCGCCGACTGCGTTTGGGCGCGTAAAACAGGCCGTAAAGCGCGTCCCTGAGCGAGGCTACATCGAGATTTCGAACGATGTTGCCGTCGAAGCAGAGCGAAATCGCGCCGCGCTCCTCGCTGACCACGACCACCACCGCGTCTGTTTCTTCGGTAATGCCGATGCCGGCGCGGTGACGCGCACCCAGGGAACGGTCACCCCCAGCGGAACCCGCCATCGGAAGGAACACACCGGCCTGCCAGATGCGCCCTTCGCGAACCACGACGGCGCCGTCGTGCATGGGGTTCTCGAAGCTCGGCACGAAAACGCTGTGCAGCAGCTCCTTGCTCACCGTTGCGTCGACCTCGGTTCCCCGCTCGATGAACTCGTCGAGCGCCGCGCTCCGCTCGAACGCGACCAGGGCGCCGATACGTTTCTGCGCAAGCGTTCCCGCAGCCTTGATCACTTCTTCCATGGTCTGCGTTTCCTTGGCAGTGCGCTGACCCCGAAGAAGCGGCCGCCTTCCCATTCGTGCCAGGGCGCGGCGAATGTCCGATTGGAAGATGATCACCACGATGACGGCCAGGTAGGCGAGCACCGAATCCAAAATCGTGGTGACGGTCACCAGGCCCACCCGTCGCGCAAATAGGTAGCCGACGAACACCAGACACAGGCCGATGGCCACCTGCATCGCCCGCGTTCCCCGCAAGATGACCAAGGCCCAGTAGATCAGGACCGCTACCAAGCCGATGTCGAGACAATCGTGAAGCACATCCCAGGGGCTTCGCTGAAAGAAGCTCCAGAAACCGTTGCTGAGATCGCTCAGCACACCCGTGAGCACTTCGATCACGGCGCCGCTCCCGCTGCGTCGCGCAAGGCCTCGGCGACGCGGATCAGCTGGCGCATCACGAACACGTCGTGAACACGCACGGCTTCGACTTCTTGGGCCACGCAGACCGCCACCGCGGCGGCCGTGCCGCCTAGGCGATGATCGGCGGACGGTCGCTCTCCGCCTCGATCGGGCGCAAGCTCGGCGATGAAGGATTTACGCGAAGGCCCCACAAGTACACGGTATCCGGTCTTTCGGAAAGGCCCAAGAGAACTTAGAAGCGCAGCCGACTGAGCCGCGGTCTTGGCAAACCCGAGCCCCGGATCGAGCCAGATCGAAGCCCGCGGCACGCCGGCACCTTCCACCCGTTCAGCTGCCGCCAAGAGCTCCGCCAGGACCTCCTGGACTAGGTCTCCATAGTCGGTGTTGGGCGAACGCACCTCGCCACGGCCGCGGTTGTGCATGATCACGTACTCGGCGCCTGCCGCCGCAGCGGCCTCGGCAAGCCTGGGATCTTCGGCGCAACGCACGTCATTGACGATTCGGGCGCCCGCCGCGAGCGCCGCCGCAGCGACCTCGGGCTTGACCGTATCGATTGAAACCCGCGCGCCCAGATGCCCCGCCAAGACCTCGATGACCGGGACCACGCGAAGAATCTCCTCAGCGGCCGGCACCCGTTCGAAGCCCTCGCCGTAGGTCCGGCCGGCGGGTCTCGAGGACTCGCCGCCGACATCGAGCACGTCGGCGCCTTCCTGCAGCAATCGCCGGCCGTGCTCGACAGCCGCTTCGCAGTCGAGGAACTTCCCCCCATCGCTGAAGGAATCCGGCGTCACGTTGAGGACGCCCCACAGCTCAGGCATCAGGACCTCCGTCTACTACCCTGCGCTCGGGACCTCACGCGGACGGGGCTGAAAGATCGCGCCCTTTCGCTTCTCTTCGCTTTCGCGGCGCTTCTCCGCGTAGGTCGGCACGCTCACAGTGACCGCAGGGCGGCAAATCGTTGCCGGACATGATCGCCTCGATCTCTTCGCGGCCCAGGGTCTCACGCTCGAGCAGGGCTTCGGCAATCGCATCGAGCTCCGGGCGGTGCGCCTCGACGATGGCCTTGGCTCGATCGTATTGGGTGCTGATGATGCTGCGCACCTCGTCGTCGATCTCCTTGGCCGTCTCCTCGGAGTAGTCCTTGTGATAGGACTGGCCGAGGAAGCCCGTCTCCTCTTTCTCGACGTACGAGAGCGGGCCCAGGGCTACGCTCATGCCCCACTCGGTCACCATGGAGCGGGCGAGCTGGGTCGCCTTCTTGAAATCGTCGGCAGCGCCGGTCGTGAGCTGGCCGTACACCACCTCTTCGGCAAGGCGTCCACCGAGCGCCATGGCGATTCGGTCGAGCACCCAGTCCGCGCTGTAGCTCAGGCGGTCCTCTTCGGGCAGCGCCATCGTGAGACCCAGCGCCGGACCGCGCGGAATGATCGTGACCTTGTGAATGGGGTCGTGGTTCGGCAGCTTCCAGGCGACCAGAGTGTGCCCGGCTTCGTGGTACGCCGTCGTCTTGCGCTCGTGCTCGCTGATGACCAGGGAGCGGCGCTCGGAGCCCATCATGACTTTGTCTTTGGCCATCTCGAAGTCGGACATGGACACGACGTCCTTGTCCTGACGCGCCGCCAAGAGCGCAGCCTCGTTGACGAGGTTCTCGAGATCGGCGCCCGAGAAACCGGGCGAACCGCGCGAGATGATGTCGAGCTGCACGTCATCACCGAGCGGCACCTTTCGGGTGTGCACCGCGAGGATACCCTGACGGCCGTTCAAGTCGGGCCGGGGCACGATGATGCGACGGTCGAAGCGGCCGGGGCGAAGGATCGCCGGGTCGAGGACATCGGGCCGGTTGGTCGCAGCGATGATGATGACCCCTTCGCTCGATTCGAAACCGTCCATCTCGACCAGAAGCTGGTTCAAGGTCTGCTCGCGCTCATCGTGACCGCCGCCGAGGCCGGAGCCACGATGACGGCCGACGGCGTCGATCTCGTCGATGAAGATGATGCAGGGCGCATGCTTCTTGCCCTGTTCGAACAAGTCACGGACGCGCGAAGCGCCCACGCCGACGAACATCTCGACGAAGTCCGAGCCGGAAATGCTGAAGAACGGAACGCCGGCCTCACCCGCAATGGCCCGAGCGAGTAGCGTCTTGCCGGTGCCGGGCGCGCCCATGAGCAGCACGCCCTTGGGGATACGGCCACCGAGTCGCTGGAACTTCTTCGGGTCCTTCAGGAACGCGATGATCTCTTCGCAGTCGTCCTTGGCCTCGTCGATACCGGCGACGTCTTTGAAGGTGACCTTGTTCTGCGACTCGTTGAGCAGGCGCGCGCGCGACTTGCCGAAGCTCATCGCCTTGCCGCCGGATGCCTGAAGCTGGCGCATGAAGAACAGGAGAATGCCGACGAGGAAGATCATCGGAAGCCAGGTCACGAGGATGCTCGTCCAGAGGCTGTTCTGATCCTCAGGCAGGTACTCGACGCTGACTTCGTTATCGAGCAGCTGCTTGTTGATCTGCTCGCCCATGATCCCGACGGTGACCTTCTCGTTGCGGACGCCGCGCTGACCTTGCGCGCTTTCGTCGGCAGACTTGAGCCAGTAGGTGTACTCACCGCTGTTGTCTTGTGGACGGATTTTGACCTTCTGAACCTTGCCCGCGGAGACGTCGGTGACGAACTCGCTGAACGGGACGCTACGAGGCTGCTCCTCGCGCGCGACAAAATTGAAGATCACGATGCACATCAGGATCACGAGGACCCAGAAGAGCAGTGTTTTTTGGCTTTGCTTCATATGGTAAGGCGGAACGCGGGCCCGAGCTGACGAACTAGCCGGGGGCCACAACTCCTTTGTATCTTTGTGAGGCTGATGAGCCCAGCTTGGCAACCTACGCCTCCTTTGGCGACTCGTGGGCGGCTCAAGAGCGATTGCTCCGTGTTCTTCGATGCTCACGATATTCCAACAAAAGTCCGCCGCTTTGCCGACGAACCGACCAACCCGATCCTAGCAGGACCTCCCCCCGACCCGTAAGAAGTCGGCCCAGCTCGAGCAGGTGGCTGCGGTTGGGGGTTAAGCCGGTTTCCTGAGCGATCCAGCCACGTAACCATCGAATTCGAATGGGCGCGGCGAGCTCGCTGAGCGGGTCGATGGAGACCCTGCGCTCGCCCTCCGGTGGCAGCTGCTGGAAGCTGTGCGTCGAGGTAGGCACTGAGCTCGGCGGCCTCGTCGCCAAGTGCGCCGAGATGCTCCACCAGGCGAGGGTCCTCGGCCATCAGAACGGGCAGGACCTCATGACGAATCCGAACCCGCTCGAAGGCGCGTTGGTGATTCGACGGATCGTCGACGAAACGCAAGTCCCCGATCGAGAACGTAGGCCCGAATGTCGGAACGACGGCAATCGAGAAGCGGCCGGATCACGCCGTCCGAGCGCTGCGGCTCGATTCCTCCGAGGCCGCGGAGTCCCGTTCCGCGAAGAATTCGAGCAAGCACCGTTTCGGCCTGGTCGTCCTGGCTGTGTCCAACCGCGATACGTGCGGCGCCATGAGCCTGAGCGATTCCGCGGAGCGCTTCATAGCGCAGCTCGCGCGCCCGGCCCTGAATCGATGCGCCTTCCCTCGGCACCTCGACCCGACTGCAATAGAACGGAACGCCAAGACTGTTGGCCAGCTCGGACACCAGCTCGACCTCGGATGCGGATTCAGGCCGCAGTCCATGGTCGATCGAAGCAATGCACAGCGTGATGCCGAGCTCGGAGCGCAGGCGATGAAGCACGTGTGCGAGCGCGGTCGAGTCCGGCCCGCCAGAGCAGGCGACCAGCACCTGATCTCCAGCCGAGATCAGGCCGCGCTCGCGTACGGTCCGCCGCACCGTCGAGGTGATCATGAAGGGACGCTAAAACACGCCAGACGCGAGGGAAAGCCGCATCTCGGTTCGGTCGCGCAGGCCACCCATTCGCGCGGTTTCAGCGCTTTGCTCGGCCCGCCTCGAGAACGAAAAGCCAGGCGCTGCCACGCGAAGGCCGGAACGCGAAAGCCGAAGAAGCCCGGGGCCCGCCTCGGCGGTCTCGAAGGCCCGTTGCTCCTGTTCTGTTCGGAGCTGAATCTGAGGTGTAGGCTCCCAGCGATCCTGCCGCTCCTGTCGCACGCCTTTGACCGTGACCAGGATGGCAGGCATCACACCGGCCAGGCCAACGACAAGCGCCGCAACCGACCCCTTCTCGCGGCCGGGCTTGTCGAGCGCGAAGTATCCAGCAAGCGCACCGCCAGCGGCGCCGACGATTGGAAACACCGAGAGTGCCCAGGCGTTGTTGAGACCGGACACGGACGGAATGATGAGCCCGAGCTCGGCGCCCACCAGGCCGAGGCCGATGGTGCCCTTGGGCGTGGCGCGAAGGTCCTCGAAAGCCACCGGAGAGGTCTGGGCTTGAGCCGCGCGCGGCGTAGCCGACAGCGAAATCACCGCCGCCAGTGCCAGAGCACATCCGATTCGTTCCCAGTTCAAATCCCCCTCCACCTGCTACAAGGCCCACATTACACGCAGGCCGAAACAGCTGCAACCACGCGAGGTTACGTGGAGAATCATTTGGCTTGAATTCGCGGGATGGCCGCCCAAGAATCCCGCGATGGAGGAGCGCGACTTTCAGTCCCTGCTGGTACAGCAGGACGGGCACATCGTCACCCTGACGTTCAACAAGCCCGAAAAGAAGAACCCTCTGAGCCAGGAGCTTGTGAATGAGCTGCTCTGGGCGCTCGACGACGCCGAGGCCGACGAGCAGGTCCGGGTGATCGTCCTGACGGGCGCCGGGAATGCGTTCAGTGCGGGGGCCGACCTCAAGGGCATGACTTCGGAACGGGGGAAGCTCGAGAAGAAGGGCGAGTTCGACGACCTGCTGCTGCGCTTCGATACGATGAAGAAGCCCATCGTGGCCCGTATTCCGGGGTACGTCATGGGGGGCGCGATGGGGATCGTCGCCTGCTGCCACTTCGCCATCGCTTGCGAGAGCGCAATTCTCGGGGACACCGGAGATCAAGCGTGGCTTGTTCCCGATGATGATCATGGCGGTCCTGCAGCGGGTCATTCACTCGCGCGAGCTGCTCAAGCTCATGCTGCTCGGCAACAAGATCACGGCAGCGAAGGCCAAAGAGATCGGCCTGCTCACGGAGGTCGTTCCCGACGAGCAGCTCGACGCACGAGTCGCCGAGCTCGCCGGACAGCTCGCCAAGCAGTCGCCCAACGCGATGCGGATGGGCCTCAACGCTTTCAACGAGCAACGCAAGATGTCCGTCGAAGAGGCACTGCCCTACCTTCGTGAGCAGCTCTATGCCGTGCTCAGCAGCGAGGACGCCAAAGAAGGCCTCTCGGCATTCTTTGAGAAGCGTGAGCCTCAGTGGAAGGGACGCTAGTCGAGCACGTCTTTGACGAGCAGCTCGACGGAGCGCCCACCCATCCAATGGTCCGGCTGAAACTCGCCGACTAGCCGCAGGTCTTCTCGACCTTCCACGCGCGAGAACATGCCCGGCGCGAATGCGCGAACCGAATCCTGGCCGATGCGCAGCTTGAGCTTTCCGTGGACGCGCCCTTCCCCGACTCCGTTTGCTTCGACGACGTGCGCGTCGAGCATGAACGAGGGTTCTGAATGACCTTCACCAAAGGGGCCGAGGCGCTGCAAGTCCTCGACAGTTGGAACCCGGAACGCACCGCCGAGGGCGACGTCCACTGCAAGCTCGGGCGCCTCGCCATCCCCGGCGCCCTGCGTCGCGCGCAAGAAAGAGGCGCGAAAGGCATCGAGCCCACGCTTCTGTAGCGAAAGCCCGGCCGCCGCACGATGCCCGCCCCATGCGCTCAGATGGGCTGCGCAATCGGCGAGCGCGCGATAGACGTCGACGTCGGGCGTCGTTCGAACACTGCCGTGACCGTTCTCTCCGTCCAGGGCAATCGCCACGGCGGGAACGCCAAAAGCGTCCACAAGGCGAGCGGCCACGATCCCCACGACCCCGCGATGCCAGCTGTCACTCGCGACGACCACGCCTTCCTCCGGCGCCTCCCCGTAGAGCTCGAGCACCTGCGCGCGCGCCTCCTCGGTCGCCTGATGGGTCAGCGTCTTCCGCTCATCGTTGTGCGCCTCGACCTCTCGGAGCAAGCGCCATGCTTCCTTTGCAGTCTTCGCCGTCAGAAACCGAAGAGTGAGGTCAGCGAAGCCAAGCCTGCCAGGGGCGTTGAGCCGGGGCGAGAAGCGAAACGCCACGTCCCGCGCGGTGAGCTCCGCAGACTCGGGAATCTTGGCCGCTTGCCGAAGCGCGGCGAGCGCCGGCCTCGCCTTCGAGGAGCCGATGGTCTTTAGGCCGGCTCGGACCAAACGCCGGTTGTCACCGGTCAGCGGCGCGACGTCGGCGATCGTTCCAATCGCGACCAGGTCGAGCCAAGCGCGTAGATCGAGTGCCGCGCCGAGCTCGGTGCGGAGCGCAGCGCCTAACGAAAAGGCGAGGCCTGCGCTGCAGAGACCTTTGTACCCAAAGCCGCAGTCGGGCCGATGCGGATTGAGAAACGCGAACGCCGGAAGGGTTTCTTCGGGGACGAGGTGGTGGTCGACCACGATGACGTCGACACCCGCCGCCTTCGCCTTCGCGATGCGCTCGTGATCGCTCGAGCCGCAGTCGCAGGTCAGCAGGAGGCCGGGCCGCTCGGCGAGGCAGCGATCGACAGCCTGCTCGCTGAGCCCGTACCCACCGTTGAATCGATCGGCGATCAGCGTGCGCACTTCTCCGCCGAGAGCAGCGATCACTTCGCTGAGAATCACCGCCGAAGTGGTGCCGTCCACGTCGTAGTCGCCAAAGATGACGATGCGCTCCCCCGCGCGGATCGCCCTTGCGATTCGCTCAGAAGCCAGCGCGCGGTCGGCCATGGGCTCGGGAGAGCTCAATCCGCGTAGCGTCGCGTCGAGGAAAGGCAGGGCCTCGTCCGGGTCCTGGATACCTCGGTGCAGAAGCACCTGAGCGGCGCTCAGTCCCAGACCCGAGGCGTCGGCAAGCATGCCGGCCGCCCGTTCGTCGGAAGGCCGCACGCTGTACCGCTTCACGGAGCTAGCCCCGCGAACGACTGAAGAGGCGCCGGTCCATGAGCTCGGTGATCGGGGCCGCGATGAAGATGGACGAGAGCGTGCCCACCAGGATGCCGATACCTAGCGCGAAGGCGATGTCCTGAATGACGCCCGTCCCCAGGAAGAAGAACGCGGACACCGACAAGAGCGTGGTGAGCGAGGTGACGATCGTTCGCGACAACATCTGCGAGGTGCTGATGTTGATCAGCTCGCGCAGGCTCTTGTCTCGGACGCGCACCATGTTCTCGCGGATTCGGTCGAACACGACGATCGTGTCGTTGATCGAATAACCCATGATGGTCAGCAGGGCGGCCACCGTCGTCAGGTTCACTTCCTTCTGGAGAAGGACGTAGATGCCGAGCGTAATGAGTGCGTCGTGGAACATGGCGATGACGCCACCGGGCGCGAATCGCAGGTCGAAGCGGAACGCGACGTACAACATGATGAACGCGATAGCGTACAAGAGCGACTGAATCGCCGCGTCGCGAAGCTGCTCACCTGCCTTGGGACCGACCCACTCGACACGGAGCGCATCTTGGGGCGCTCGGTCGCCGAACACCTCGCCAAGCGCGGTCATGAGCTCGTCCGCAACGCCAACGAGTTGCGCCTCGTAGCGCGGATCGCGGCTCCCTGTGAGCGAATTGACGGAACGCACATGCGCTCCCCCCGTAACGAGGGCCTCTTGGAGCTGCTGCTCGTCGACCGGTCCCGCCACACGCAGGGTGATCTTGTCGCCGCCCGGGGAGACTTTCATCTCTTGCAGGACGCCTTCCCCAAGAGAGGCAGCCACCGACTCGCGGATCTTCTCGATCTGGTCTTCCGGCAAGGACGAGACCTCTTGAACGCGGATGATGTACTCGTTCGGCTTGTCTTCCACGCTGATCACGTCCGGGCGCGCGTAGCCGGAGTCCACCAGGGCCTTGCGGACTTCGGAAGAGGTCGTGTCGCCTTTGAAGAGCAGCTGAATCTCGGTACCGCCGGCGAAATCGATGCCGTAGTTGGGACCGGGGTAGAAGAGCGAGATCAGACTCAGCGTAGCCATGAGACCGAGGACGGTGATCACCGGCCCGCGGTACTTCATGAAGTCGATATAGGTGCCGGGTTTGATGAATTCCATGTCAGCCCACCCGAAGTCGCTGCACGCGGAAGCCGCGCACGAGCCAGTCAAAGAGCACCTTCGAGCAGAAGGTGCCCGTGAAGAGCGAAGTGCCGATCCCTATCAGCAGCATCGTGGCGAAGCCCTTGATGGGCCCGGTACCGAACTGCCAAAGGACGACGCCTGCGATGGCAGTCGTGAGCTGGCTGTCGAAGACCGACGAGTACGCCCGGGCGTACCCTTGCTCGACCGCCGAGCGTGGCGACTTCCCGAGCCTCAGCTCCTCACGGATTCGCTCGGTGATGAGCACGTTCGCGTCGACCGCCATACCGACGGTGAGCGCGATGGCCGCAACGCCTGGCAAGGTGAGCGTGGCCCCAATGCCCGACATCACGCCGAGCAGAAGCTGCAAGTTCAGCAAGACCATCGCGTCCGCGACCAGGCCGGCGACTTGATAGTAGACAGCCATGAACACGAGGACGAGGATGACCCCAACCAGCGCTGCAATTGCGCCCTTCCGGACCGAGTCCTGACCCAGTGTCGGGCCGATGAGTTGCTCGTTCGCGGGCCGCAGCGGCGCAGGCAGCGCGCCGGCTTGAAGCACTACGACGAGGTCCTTGGCCTCCTGCAATAGCTCGTTGCGGTCGAGGTAGGCGCCCAAGGTGATGCGGCCGCGTGCGCCGATCTGACCCTGGATGACCGGCGCGGACTCCACGCGGTCGTCGAGCACAATCGCCATGCGCTTTCCGATGCTGCGCCCGGTGAGGTCGGCCATGCGCGAGGCGCCGCGCGTGTTCATCGTGAAGTCGACCTCGGGGCTGCCGCTCTGCGGGTCGAAGCCCACCGAGGCGTCGTCCAAGTCCTCGCCTGTCGCGTCGGCGACGCGGTAGAGATAGTAAGTGCGCCAGCCCTCGCCGCCCCGCTCGGGGTCGGGCTCCTGACGGCCAATGGTGAGCTCATGATCGTCCGGCACCGGGAGCGTAGCGATGTATGCTCGAAGGCGGTCCCGCGCATCCTCGCCGAAGGCCTCGGCGAAAGTCTGCCCACCCTGATTGAGGTAGATGCCCTCGGGCGGCGACGTGAAGATGGAGCGTGAGTCGGACTCGTCATCGACGATCTTGAAGCTCAGCTGCGCCGTTCGGCTGATGATCGACTTGATCCGCTCGAAGGAGCTCTCTTGGGCGCCGGGGATCTCGATGATGATGTCACCGTCGTTCGGCCGCGCGATGACGGTCGGCTCGAGCACGCCCATGCTGTCGATACGGTTGGTGATGGTGCGTTCGGATTGGCGAACAGCCGTCTCTCGCATGTTGGTGAGCTGTTCTTCACGCATGTGAAGGTCGACGACGAGGTCGCCCACACCGCTCGCCACGCGAAGGTCGCGGAAGTAGTCTTTCACCCAGGTTTTGGAGAGTTTGTTCGCGTCTTCTTGATTCGAAAACGTGATTCGAATCGCCCGAACCGCGCCGCCGTCCTTATCGACGCGCTCGACTTTGCAACGCTGTCGAATCTCATCGAGCTTAGCTCTGTCGATGTCGTCAACGTCCTCCTCGGGAACGACGCCGATCAAGACTCCGCACTGCCGCTGCACCTGCTCGGCGATTCGGTCGCGGCGATCGCGAATGTACTCATCGACCTCGACTTCGTACATCAGTCGCAGGCCACCCTTGATGTCGAGGCCGGGATTGATCTGATTGTCGAAAGTCTCTTTGACGATGTCCGGGCATGGCAACCATCGATCTACGCTCGGCCACAGGGCAAGGAAGCCCAATACGGACGAGCCGACGACGATTGCCAAACGAAAATACCAGCCTCGATCCATGATCCTCGCCTGTGCGTTCAGCTTTTCTGTTCGGTGGGTTGATCCAACCCAGCGATGTGACTCCGCAGCACCTTGATGCGGGTCCGTTCCGCGACCTCGATGGTCACATCCCGCTCGTCTAGTGCCGTGATCTCGCCACGGATTCCGCCATTGGTTCGGACGATGTCACCCTTCTTGAGGGCACCCATCATCGCGTCGTGCTGCTTGGCCCGCTTCTGCTGAGGACGAATCATCAGAAAGTAGAGGACCGCGAACATCAGTAGAAGGAAACCGATTTGCTCGGTCCCACCACCGCCACAGCCCAGGGGCCCCGGCACCGGTCCGCCACCGCCAGTCGGAGGCGCGCCCACAGGACCGCCGCTGACCTCAGGCTGAAGCAAAATGTGAAATAACGAGTAGAGCACGACCAACCCTCAATGCGCGTAGAGCCCGGATGCACGCTGCTATCCAGGCTCCTCGAGCGCCGGCGTTTCTACTCCATGCCCCCAATCAGGTCAACTCAGCGGAATTGCGGATTTATGCTACAACCGCGCGACCCCCGATTGGAGGGGGTGTAAGGAGCAGCAATGGTGGACAAAGTGGACAAGATCTGGCTCGATGGGAAGCTCATTCCTTGGGATCAGGCGAACGTCCACGTACTGACGCACACCCTTCACTACGGGCTGGGCGTCTTCGAGGGCATCCGCTGTTACAAGTTGGAAGACGGACGAAGCGCGATCTTTCGTTTGGAAGAACACATTCGCCGCCTGTTCGATTCAGCCCACATCTGCATGCTCCCGATGCCGTACAGCCAGGAGGAGATCGTCGAGGCCTGCCTCGAGACCGTCCGGGCCAACAATCTGGATGAATGCTACCTGCGCCCGATAGCCTTCATGGGCGACGGCGAGATGGGGCTCGGCGCGAGGAGCAATGCTACCCGCGTCTCGGTCATCGCCTGGCGCTGGGGCGCCTATCTCGGTGAGGAAGGCCTTCGACGGGGCATTCGGGCCAAGGTGAGCTCCTTTCAGCGCGCCGGCGTCAACACCCTGATGTCCAAGGGCAAGATCAACGGCCACTACGTCAACTCGATCCTCGCCAAGCGCGAGGTCCAGGCAATCGGCTACGACGAAGCGATCATGCTCGACACGCAGGGCTACGTTTCCGAAGCCTCGGGCGAGAACATCTTCGTGGTCCGCGACGGCGAAATCGCCACCCCGCCGATGGGCGTGTCCATCCTGGGCGGCATCACCCGCAACTCGGTGATCCGAGTCATGCAGGACCTTGGCCTCACCGTCCACGAGCGATTGATCTCGCGCGACGAGCTCTACATCGCAGACGAGGTCTTCATGGTCGGCACAGCCGCCGAGGTGACCCCGGTGCGCGAGCTCGACGACCGAAGCATCGGCATCGGCTCCCGCGGCCCCATCACGGAAAAGGTCCAGAGCGCCTACTTCGACGCCGTCCGAGGCGTCAAAGTGCCCGACGAGAGCTGGCTCGCAATCGTCTGACCGGGGCGCAAAAAAAGGCGCCCCTCCATACGGATAGATTCGAACCGCATACATCTGTGCGGCGCCATCAAGCCAAGTCCTCCACGCCTCCCATAAGACAGCAGCCCCCCCGCGAGCCCGCAGGGCGAAGCCCGGCGCGAATGCGCCGGCAAGGCAGAGCGCAGCGACCGCCGCGACCGCCGCGCCAGGCACGCTGCTCACTCGCGTGAGAGTGATACCAGGCCTACGGGTGGGGGTAGGCGATAGTGTGGGGGTGGTGGGGCGGGACCGACCAACCGCCAAAGGCGTCCGGGCGGGCGGTGTAATCAAACCGCGCAGCGCAACCAAACCCACTCAGTCCTCGATAACCGCCTTATGAATGATGATCCGCCGGCAATGCGGGCACTGGTGCAGTTCGTTGGCACGCTGCAGCTCGATCGTGAGTTGCGGTGGCAAAGCCATGCGGCAGGCGGTGCAGGTTCCGTCACTGATGATGATCACCGCGTTGGGAATGCCGGTCTTGAGCCGCTCGTAGCGCTTGATGATCGTCTTCGACACCTTCGCGGCGAGGACGTCTCGGCCGTCGAGTAGCTTGGCGCGCTGCTCTTCGAGCTCGGCGATGCGGGCCCTGGATGATTCTTCGTCGGCCTGAAGGGAGCTCTTGGTCGCTTCGAAATCGCTTTCACGCTCGGCAAGAGACGCGGTCTTGGCCTCGATCGCCTGAGCGATTCGGCCGAGCTCGTCTTCGCGCTCCTTGATGGCGCGTCGATTGGCGTCCACCTCTCGCTCGGCAGCGTTGGCTTCGCGGATGTTCGACGCCTGAGCAACCTTTTTGCGAGCCCGCTGGAGTCCCTCGCTGCGATCCCTGAGCTCGCCGGTTTGCTGCACCTTGAGCTGCTCAGCTTCGCCCAGCTGCTGACGTTCCTGTGCGAGCATCGTCTCGAGCGTCTGAACGCTGTTCCGCAGCTCTTCGAGTTGTTGCGGTATCTGCTTGAGCTCGGCGTCGATGTCGCGCGCCGAGTCGTCCATCTCAGCAAGTTTTGCAAGCGCTACGAGCTCTTCGCGCAATGATCGCCTCCCTGGTCAGCCAAAGCTTGCGGGGCTGTAGCGTGCCTTCGCAGCGGGTGCAAGAGAACGGGATCGGAGGTGGCGGCGTAGAGTGGGCGTGTCGCGCAGCCCCGGGGGCTCGCTCAAAACCGCGATGGGGTTTTGAGCGGTAGGCCCACCTGGACTCGAACCAGGAACAACCCGGTTATGAGCCGGGGGCTCTAACCAATTGAGCTATGGGCCCTTGTCGCCACTTCTAGCGTGATCGAGGGCTCAGCGCGAATGGACGACAATATACGATCGGAGAACGGCTCGCGACGGGCGGACTCGGCCGCGCCACGTTAGTTGTCCATGAACGAGCGCAACTGCTTCGAACGGCTGGGGTGGCGGAGCTTTCTCAAGGCTTTGGCTTCGATCTGGCGGATTCGCTCTCGGGTGACTTCGAAGTCCTGGCCCACCTCTTCGAGGGTGTGGTCGCTCTTCTCGCCGATGCCGAAACGCATGCGGAGAACCTTTTCCTCGCGGGGCGTCAAGGTCTTGAGGACGCGGCGGGTCTGGTCTTCGAGGTTGCCGCCGATGACGGCGTCGACGGGGGAAATCGCGTTCTTGTCCTCGATGAAGTCACCGAGGTGGCTGTCTTCCTCTTCACCGATCGGAGTCTCGAGGCTGATCGGCTCTTTGGCGATCTTGAGGACCTTGCGCACCTTCTCGAGCGGCATCTCCATGCGCTCGGCGATCTCTTCGGGATCGGGCTCACGGCCGAGCTCCTGCACCAGATAGCGCGACGTTCGGATCAGCTTGTTGATCGTTTCGATCATGTGGACCGGAATTCGGATCGTCCGGGCCTGATCGGCGATCGCCCGGGTGATGGCCTGACGGATCCACCAGGTCGCGTAAGTCGAGAACTTGTAGCCGCGCCGGTACTCGAACTTGTCGACGGCCTTCATCAGGCCGATGTTGCCTTCCTGAATCAGGTCGAGGAACTGCAAGCCCCGGTTTGTGTACTTCTTGGCGATCGAAACGACGAGACGAAGGTTGGCTTCGACCAGCTCCGCTTTCGCGCGCTCGGACTGACGCTCGCCTTCCGCAAGAGCCCGATAGGTATCGCGCAACTGCTGAACCGGTTGCCCCATCGATTCTTCGACTTCGACGATTGCCTGATGCGCCTCGCGGATGTGTTCCTCGGAGAGAAGGATCTGCGCTTCGGATCCGTACTTGCGCTGAACCCGCTTCTCGACTGCCTTGCTCTCTTGCATGTCGCGCAGCACGCGCTTCATGTCCCTGTGCTTGAGGCCGCCCACGCGAGCCTCGGCTTCGTTCACCTCGCGCTCCGCGCGCTCGACGCGACGGGTATAAGCCTTGATGCCGGCGACCACGCGATCGATCTGCTTCTTGGTGAGGTTGAGCTCGCGCAGAAGCGAGATTCGCTCCTCAAGATGTTTTTCGAGCTGCACTTCCTGCTGCTTCTTGCCCCGCTCGGAGACCTTTTGCTTGCTTTGGATCTCGCTGAGGACCTTCGTCATCGAAGACTCGATGCGCTTGACCTTGTCGAAGAGCTTGAGGGCGCGAACCTTCGCCGCCTCGAAGTCGACTTCCTCTTCTTTGTCCAGGTCTCGGACGACGTCTTTGATGCGGAGCTTGCCCTTTCGGAGTTTCTCGCCGATTTCCAGAATCTCGCTCACACCCACGTGGGAATTGAGAATCACCTGAAAAATTTTGCTTTCGCCGTCTTCGATTCGCTTGGCAATCTCGACCTCGCCTTCGCGCGTGAGCAGCGACACCGAGCCCATCTTCCGCAAGTACATTCGAACCGGGTCGTTCGACTTCTGCGTGTAGCTGTCGTCGGCGGGTGGCGGGATCGTCGAGGCGCGGCGCGCGGAGCTCCGCGTCGCTGCAACCGGAACCTCGCTGGTTCGGCTCTGACCTTCGGGCGCGCCATCAACCACGTCGATGTCTTCGCTCTTGAGCCAAACCATCAGGTCGTCGATTTGGTCGGACGTCACCATGTCGGGCGGGAGCGCTTCGTTGAGCTCGTCGTATGTCAAATGACCCTGCAGGCGCCCGCGTTCGAGGAGAACTTGTACTTCCTTTCGCTCACGGCCCTTGATCTTCGGCACGACGCGCGAAACAGGTTCAGAGTTGAACTTGGATGCAGTCGCTTCTTTGGTACGCACTGAGCTCTTGCTCGCCATCTTCACCTCTGCTTAGTGTTCGACTTGAGCTTGTGTGCGCTGCGCGTCAGCTCCACAAACTCTCGAGTTAGCCCTGCCGCCAGCACGTCGTCGCCTACTCGGCGCGCTTCGACGATGCGCTGTTGCAAACGGGGCAGCTCTTGTTCGATGTGTTTTCGTTCGAGAAGTGGAAGGCCCTCGTCGAGAACTTGGCGTGCCTCTTCGAGACCGTGCTCTTGCACTGCCAACCTCTCTTCCAACCACGGCCTGAGTTGATTGTCATTCAACTCATTGAGCAATGCCGTGACATCGAGCGATCCCTGCCTATCCACCATCTGCAAGATAGAATCAAAGATGGCGCGAAGATCAGGGCTCGTCAAAAGCTCCGGCAGCCTATGGACCCCCTCGTGGTGAACCAAGCTCGGTTGATCGATCAGCAACGAAATCAACTTCGACTGTAACTCCGACACTGGCGTTGCAATCTGCTGCTGCACTGCGTCACGACGAGCGATAGGTCGATCGCTGTCCCGGCCGAGTCCGCGACGCAACTCGCGACGCACCAAAGCGACGTCCGTGATGCCAAATTTGCGGGCAACGCGTTCCACGTACAGACCGCGTTCGATCGGACTTTCAACCTTGGCAAGAATCGGACCAAGTTTGGCGATCGATTCAGCCTTCGCGTGTGGGTTTGGCTCCGCAGTCGCTGCTGCGTCGTCGATTAAATATTCGATTATGGTGGGAGCGCTCACGATTCGAAGACTCAAAGACTCGGCGCCCTGCTCTCTCAGGAAGCTGTCGGGATCAGCGCCCTGCGGCAGTGTAACGACGTGTGCTTCGAGCCCGGCTTTGCCCACCACCGCATAGGCTTCGCGAACCGCCTTGCGGCCGGCCTTGTCCCCGTCGAATAGCAAGACGACCTTTTGCGCGAAGCGCTTGAGCAACTTGGCATGCGCTTCGGTGAACGCAGTGCCCATGGGGGCGACCGAGTTTTGGAAGCCGGCCTGGTGCAGCGCCACGAGATCGAAGTTGCCCTCGCACAGGACAGTCGCGTCTTCGCGTCGGATCTCGACACGCCCCTCGTGCAAACCGTAAAGGACCTCGCCTTTGTGATAGAGCTGGCTCTCAGGGCTGTTGAGGTACTTCGCGGGAGGCTCCTTGTGTTCCTCCATCGAAGGCGCAGGCGTGAGGGCGCGGCCGCTGAACGCAACGACTTTGCCGTGCACATCGGCGACGGGGAACACCAAGCGATGGCGGAAGCGGTCGTAGTGGCCGCGGCCCGAGCGACGCGGGACGATGAGCCCCACCGCTTCGGCGTCGGCAGGCGAGGCACCGGCGCGCTCGAGGAAACGCACGAGCGAGTCCCAGCCGTGAGGCGCGTAGCCGAGGCGAAACTTGCGCGCGGACTCTTCGCTGATCCCACGATCCAAGAACTCCTTGCGAGCAATGCCGGCATCGGGATGCTCGTTGAGCTGAGCACAATAGAAATCGGTGGCCTGTTCCATCAAGGCCGCCAGGCGCTCGGACTGCTTCTTGTGGCGCTGGTGCTCCGCCTCCCGCTGCGGATCGTGCACCGGCAACTCGACGCCGGTTTGCTCGGCGAGGTCGCGCGCGACTTCTGGAAAGGTCTTTGCTTCGACGTGCATCAGGAAGGAGAAGATGTCGCCGGACGCCTTGCAGCCGAAGCAATGGTAGAAGCCCCGGTTCGGATGCACGTAGAAGGAGGGGGTCTTTTCGTTGTGGAAGGGACAAAGGCCCCTGAGGCTGTTGCCAGACTTCTTGAGCGAGACGTAGTTGCCGATGACCTCTGCAATGGGGGCGCGGTCGCGGATCTCAGCAATCTTGTCTTCGGAAATCACCGCCGCATCTCGCCCATGCTCGCCGTCTCAGCGAAGTCGAGGGAGTGTAGGCTTCGCCTGGTTCTTGGCAAGCACCGCAGGCCCTTGTAGTTGTGAGGCGATGGCTCAGGCACACACGTCACTCCGACGAATCCTCTGGGTGTACGCCCTGGTGTGCGCGGCCGTCTTCGCGGTGACCCGGCTCGAGTCTGTCGCCTTCGTCGGGCAATACGTCCACCTTGCCGTCGCGGCCATCTTCCTGCTGACGTCGCTTCGGCTCACGCGCAGCGACCCCGCGCGGTTCGGCGTCGCGCTCGGCGGGTTGCTCGAGCCGCCTAGTGACGACCGGACGGCGGGCCCGCTCGGCATCTTCGACCTCGGGCGCGCGATTCTCAAGGCGCTTCCGTTCGCCGCACGGGAGCTCGGGGTCGCAACTGCGATCGCGGCCGTCGTTTTCCCTCTCTATGCCATCGGCTTCTACTGGTGGAATCAACCTCTCGGTGATTTCTCGCTGAGGCTGCCGCCCAATCTCGCGAGCTTCGTCCTGGCGCAGCTCATCGTGGTCGCCTTGCCGGAGGAGGCCTTCTTTCGCGGCTACCTGCAGACTGCGCTGAGCGACCTCCACGAGGGCCGAGCGCGAGTGCTCGGAGCGGAGCTTGCGCCGCGCGCATGGCTCCTGCAGGCAATCCTGTTCGCGGCGATCCACTTCGTCGTAGAACCCCAGCCCGCGCGCCTTGCTGTCTTCTTTCCCGCTCTGCTGTTCGGATGGACGCGAGGATGGCGTGGTGGAATCGGCGCCGCGCTCGCCCTGCATGCGATGAGCAACCTTTATTCCGAGATTCTGGCGCGGAGTTGGCTATAACTCCGATATGCAGATCACTCCGCCGGCTCCCACCGTTCTCGCGGAAACAGTTCGCCGGGCGCTCTCCGAAGACATCGATCGCGGAGACCTGACCAGCGAGGCCTGTGTCGAACCGACCACCCTAGGCACCGCAAGGCTCAATGCCCGGGAGCGGCTCGTGGTCTGCGGGCTTCCGATACTCGAAGAGGTCTACGCGCAGGTGGATCTTCTCGTAGATGTGGAAAGCCACGTACAAGACGGTGACCTCGTCGATGCGGGCACGACCCTCGCCACGATTTCCGGTCCGGCAATCTCAATTCTGCTCGGGGAGCGCGTGGCGCTGAATTTCATGCAGCGGCTCACGGGTGTCTCGACCATGACGAAGCGCTTCGTGGAAGCCTTGCCCAAGGGCTCTCCGACCCGGATCACCGACACTCGCAAGACGACACCGGGGCTTCGTGCCTTCGAACGCTATGCCGTTCGCTGCGGCGGCGGTCACAATCACCGCGAAGACCTGGGCGCCGCCGTCCTGATCAAAGACAACCACGTCGCCGCGGCTGGCGGCGTCAGCCAAGCGATTCAGCGCGCGCAGACCTACGCTCCGCACACCTGCCGCATCGAATGCGAGGTCGACACTCGGGAGCAGCTCGAAGAAGCGCTCGCGGCAGGAGCGGACATCGTCATGCTCGACAATTTCGATGACGCGCGGGTGCATGACGCGCTGAAGCTCGTCGACGGGCAGGCGCTCGTCGAGGTGTCGGGCGGCATCACGCTGCAACGCGTCGCTAGCCTGGGCGCGCTCGGAGTCGACGTGATCAGCGTCGGCGCACTCACACACTCCTCGCCTTCCTGCGACCTCGGACTCGACTGGACCTAGCTCGTGGTCGACGATCTCAGGCCCGAGCGACTAGGCGAGTTGATCAGCGGACGCTGGGGCCGGTCCTTGACGGTGAAGGACAGGACCGCTTCGACGATGGACGACGCCGCTTCGGCGGCTGCGGAAGGCGCAAGGGACGGCCATGTCGTGCTGGCCGACCAACAGACGCGCGGACGGGGAGCGCATGGACGGCATTGGGTCTCCCCCCCGAGCTCGGATCTCTACTTCTCCGTGGTCGCGCGCCCGCCCCTCGAGCCCGCATCGACCGCGCTCGTCACGCTCGCCACCGGGCTCGGCGTTCGCGACGCCGTCGCGAGCTTCCTACCCGGCCGGACCGTCCAGGTGAAGTGGCCCAATGACATCTGGGTCGAGCGCCGCAAGTGTGCCGGCATTCTCGTCGAGAGCCGGACGATTGGAATGCGGATGGATTCGGTCATCATCGGTGTCGGCCTGAACGTGAACCGCATGCAATGGCCGCCCGAGCTCGATGGCGCGGCAACATCGTTGCGAGCGGAGGCCCCCGGCAAAGAACCACTGGACCGCGCCGAAGTGCTGGCTGCCCTCCTCTTTCACATGGAGCGATGGGTCGTCCGCTTTGCCAGAGACGGGGCAGCCGTCGTTGTCGAGGCACTTCGGCCGAGCCTGGCGCTTCTTGGCGAACGAATCCGCTGGGAGGATGGCGAGGGCGTGTTCGAGGGCATCGATCGAGACGGCGCAGCGCGGGTGCGGACCCCTGCCGGCCTGCGGTCCCTTCACGCAGCGCATATCGAGCCAGTCGAAGTCTGAGCCCGGGCTTGCCTGCGCCGCGCTTGCGCACCAGAACTGCATCGATGGCCCATGCGAACGAGCTCGACTGGTTGGAACACTCCGTGGGAGTTCTCGCTCTCGACGACCGCGCGATTATCTCAGTTGCTGGTGACGACGCGCGCGACTGGTTGCAGGGGCAGGTCAGCAACCAACTCGAATGCGCCGAGCCTGGGAGCTCGGTGTATGCCTTCGTGCTCACCCTAAAAGGACGAGTTCTGGCCGACGTTTATGTGCTGGTTCGCGAGGAGGAGCTCTGGATCGAGGTCCCGGCGACGCAGGTCGATGCGCTGCTCGAACGCTTCGATCGCTACATCATCATGGAAGACGTCGACATCGAGCATCGCAAGGACTTGCGCCTGATCACCGCGCAAGGCCCAGGTGCGGCCGAGCTCGGCGACACCGGATGGCCTGCCGATAGGCTCGGCGTCGGAGGCCGGCAATGGGTGGTCACCGACGAGGGCCTCGAATCGGAGCTCGAGCGCCTGATCGCACGCGCGCGCGATCTCGGTGGCGGCCCGATCAGTGCACAGACCTGGGCTCAAGCGCACGTCCTTCGCGGAAGGCCTCGCTTCGGCGTCGATTTCGGCGACTGGACTTACCCTCAGGAAAGCGGCCTCAACCCGCTTGCCGTCTCCTTTAAGAAGGGCTGCTACATCGGACAGGAGACGGTCGTCATGCTGGAAAACCGCGGCAAGGCGCCCAAGGTCCTGTGGCGCTGGGCTATCGAAGGCTCCGAGCTCCCCACAGCCAAGTCCGCCATCACCATGAACGACAGCGTGGTCGGCGAAATCACCTCGGCAGCCTCGGGCCCCCAAGGCGTGCGAGCCCTCGGCTTTCTCAAGCGCGGACACGAGGCGGAAGGCCCCGAGGGCTTCGGTGTCGCCGGCGCCGCGGCGCAAGCGCTCGGGCCGGTGGAAACAGGCCCCGGAGTCCGTCCCTCAGCGGGGTGACGGTACGGAATGCGAGCTGCTGGCGCGAATGACTGGCCGACCCTATAGTAGGGGCCAAAGGAGCATCATGCTGACCCTCACCCCCCGAGCTGCAGACAAAGTCAAAGAAATCCGAGACTCCGAAGGCCTGGCCGAGCAAGGACTCCGAGTGCGGGTAATAGGCGGTGGGTGCGCTGGGTTTTCGTATGATTTGTTCTTCGAGGACGAAACCTCCGACCTGGATCAAACCTTCACCTCGCACGGCATTCCCATCTATGTGGACATGATGAGTGCGCAGTACGTGGAAGGCACCGAAATCGACTACGTGGAAGGCTTGCAGGGGGCTGGATTCAAGTTCCAGAATCCTCAGGCCAGCCAGACCTGCGGTTGCGGCTCCAGTTTCTCCGCCTGATTCTTCAGTAATTTCAGCCTGATCTGCGTTCTGAGCAACCCTTGCTCAAGTTTGCACTTGCGTCTGTCGCGTTTTTGTCTAAGTTATGACCCAGATACATAGACAACATTTGGACATTGCGCTTCCCGCTAGACACTGACGTAACGTAACGGTATGGAGCGCATACAGGACATTATCATGCAGTCAACGGCATCCCTCGATCGATACATCCAGCAAGTTCGGGCCATCCCGAAGCTCTCGCGCGAAGACGAACACGAGTTGGCTCTGCTCGCCCGTAAGGGAGACCAAGACGCCGCTGATGCGCTCGTCGAAGCCAACATGCGCTACGTCATCGCGATCGCGCTTCAATACCGGCGGTACGGCGTGCCGCTCGGGGACCTGATCGCCGAGGGTTCTGTCGGCCTGGTAACGGCGGTCCATAAGTTCGATCCGGATCGCGGAACCCGATTCGTGACCTACGCCGGATACTGGATTCGCGCGTTTGTGCTCGAAGCTGTCGTCCGCTCGAGCACGATGATCGGTGCAGGCTCCGGCCCGTTCCGCTCGAAGCTGTTCTTCCGGCTGAGGCGCGAGCGTGCCCGCCTTTCGAATCTCATCGCCGATCCCCAAGAGCTGATCGAGAAGCTCGCGTCCGATTTCGACACGACCCCGGCGAAAATGACCGAGCTGCTCCGGCGACTCGACCAGCGCGAAATCTCGCTCGACGCGCCGGCGTACCACGACTCCGATTCGACGCTGGTCGAGATCCTACCAGGCACCATGGAGCCGCAGGATCAGCTCGTCGAACGACGGCGCAGACAGAGCGGCATCCAAATGCGACTCGCGGGCGCGCTTTCGGTGCTCGATGATCGCGAGCGGCTCATCGTCGAAAAACGCATCCTGAGCGACGACTCGGCGTCCCTCGCCTCCCTGGGGCGAGAGCTCGGAGTGAGCAGGGAGCGTGCCCGGCAGCTCGAGGCCAGAGCGAAGAAGAAGCTTGCCGAGGAGCTCAAGGACCTGGCCCCTGCCGCCTGATATACCTGCTCAAGTGTAGGGTGCTCAGGCACACCATGAAGGCCAATGCGATCTTCCCGGAGCCGGAGTAGCATGTAAGCCACGATGGTGTTCGAGGACGGGGACAACACGGTGCTGCGCCGTGAGGTGACGCAAGCGCTGGGACAAGACGATCTCGTCGATGAACCCGACGCGGCGTTGCCCCCTTCCCCGCCGGGCGCCCCAGCGCCTCGGGCGCCTCGAAAACCTCCTCTCTCAGACGCCGATCGCACGCGGCGAGCGCGCGACTGGATCGCGGAGTGCGAACGGGAGCTGAGCGAGCAGCCGGACGTGCGGCGCGCTGCTCGTCTGTACTTCGAGATGGGGCGCAGTTGTGAAGGACCACTCAAGGATGGGCGACGCGCACTCGAGTACTACCAGGCGACACTGGAGCGGGCACCGGACTACGTGCCTGCGATTCGCGCTACGCGCCGCCTTCTTCTTGGCGGCCGCATGTACAGCGAGGCGCTCCCGCTCTTCGACGCCGAGGCCCGCGTTACACGCCAGCCGAGTGACAAGGCAACGCTGTACTTGCTCAAGGGGCGTCTGCTCGAAGACGTGCTCGGCAATCGAGAAGCCGCAGAACAAGCCTACCTCACGGCGCGCGCCCTCGATCGTTCGCACGCTGCAATCCTACGCGCCACCGAGCAGCGCTCGTTTGCCAAACAGAGCTGGCCGGACGTCGATCGGAACCTCGCGGAGCTGGCCAACGCAGCAACGTCGGACGATGGGCACCGAGCCGCCCTGATCATCCGTCGCGCGCAGCTGCTCGAAAGTCGACAGCAACGTCCGGAACAAGCCGCCGAGCTCTACGAGACGGCCTTGCAACTCGACCCAAATGCCGCCATAGCGGTGCAAGCGCTGAAACGGCTGTACTATGGGCAACGTCGCTGGCGCGACTTGATCCGAACGCTCGAAGCCGAGGCGCAGCTGGCGACCGAGCCATCCCTCAAGGCTTCGTCGCTCTACCGGGCGGCGCGCATTCACGCCGAGCTCCTGGGCAACCGGGACGATGCAATACACGCCCTGGAGCAGGCGAGGAGCCTTCGGCCCGACGATGCGTTGATCCTAGGCGAGCTCGCGCGCCACTACGAGTCCGGTCAGCACCTTCAGGCGCTCGTCGAGACGCTCGAAACCCTGACCGAAACAACCGATGACGAAGCGGAGAAGCTCACGTTCACCCAACGCATTGCCCGGCTGTACGAAGAAGAGCTTCGTGACGTGGATCAGGCGATCACCTGGCACGAGCGAGCGGTCGAGCTGGACCCCACTTCTCTGTCGAGCTTACAAGCGCTGAGCCTGCTCTACCGGATTCGCGGCGCCTGGCCGAAGCTCATCGACATGTGTCTGCAAGAGGCGCGGTACACGACCGACGCCGAGCGGCGAGCCGACTCACATGCGCGGGCCGCGGAGATCTACGAAACCCGACTGAATTTGATCGACGAGGCGATCGAGCACTATCACCGCTCGCTCAACGCGATGCCGGACCACCCGACCGCGTTCAAGGCGCTGACGCGCCTGCTTTCCGACGTGCAGAAACCCAAGGAGCTGATTCAGCTCTACGAGAACGCCCTGGATCGAGCGAGCGGGTCGCGAGCGGTCTCGTACCTCCTCAAGATCGCGCAGATCTACGAAGACGCCCTCGGGGAGCCCGCGCTGGCGGCTCAAACCTACAAGCGAGTCTTGCAACAGGACCCGGCGCACCTCTCTGCGGTTCAGGCCTGGCAACGCACCGCCGCGCGCGCGCATCGTCCCCGCGAGCTTCTCGAGGCCCTCGACTACGAAATCGATCTGACCGTCGAGCGGGACCGCTTGGTTGCGCTCTTGCACCGAGCCGGAGAAGTGCTCGACGAGCACCTGGAGGACCGCGACGAGGCCATCGCCCGGTACCGCCGAGCCCTCGACAAGGACCCGCGTCACGTTCCGACTCTTTCGAGCCTCGGTCGCCTCTACTACGCCGCAGGCCGCTGGAACGACCTGCTCGATGTCTACGGCCAGGAGCTCAGACTCACTTCCAGCAAGCACCGGCGGGTGGCCTTGCTGCAAAAGATGGCCGAGATCTCCCGCGACCGGCTCGGAAGCGACGAGGACGCGCTCCGGTATCACCGCGAAGCGATCAAGGTCGACCCTTCGCATGCCCCATCGCTTCAAGAGCTGGCCCGTCAGCTCCGAGAAAGGGGCGATTGGGCGGACTTGGTGGACGTGCTCGAGCTTCAGTTGCGCAACTCGAGCGCCGTTCGGATCCGAGCGCGCGCGGCGTTCTTGCTCGGGCAGGTCTACGAAGAGCATCTCGAGGATCGGCCGAAGGCGATGACGGCGTACGAGGCCGCAATCTCTGCGGACTCGAGCTACCGGCCTGCCGTCGACGCCCTAGCGAGGGTTCGCGCCGAAGAGCACGACTGGACCCATCTGCTCTCTGACCTCGATCGCGAGCTCAAGCTCACCGAGGAGCCCGCGCAACGCATCGCTCTATTTGCTCGCAAAGCACAGGTCCTGGAGCGTCAGGACAAGCATCGCCAAGCGATTCAGGCCTGGGAACAGGTGCTCGTGATCGACCCGAAGCACCTGGGCGCGCTTCTGGCTCTGGAACAACTGCATCGGCAAGTCGGCGCATGGCAGTCGCTGTGCGACGTGTATTCGACGCAAGCCCAGGTGCTCGAAGATCCAAGCGGCCGAGTTGCGGCCCTTTACGAGCTTGCCCGCCTCTTGGAGCATCAGGGACTCGGCGCGTACGACGATGTCGTCGGAGCGTACCGACGCGTCCTCGAAGTTGCTCCGTCGGACTTGGGCGCTTTGCTCGAACTCGAGCGCTTGGCCGCGAGCCGTGGAGACGCCGAGCTCCTACGTGAAGTCGATTCACTCGTGGCGCGCTCTGCGCAAGATCCTGCCGTCGCCGCGGCGCACCGCGCGCGCCTGGCCGAGCTCGTCGAAGGGGAAGAAGACACCGAAGCGATCGAGCAGTTCCGCGCGGCCTCCATGGCGGACCCGTACCACATCGGCGCCGCCCGGGGACTCACTCGCGTCGCGCAGGAAACCGACGACCCGACCGCCCTGGTCGATGCGCTCCGCCGAGAAGCGGAGGCCGAGCGTGACGCGAAAGCCGCTTCGGAGCTCTACGTGCAAAGCGCGCTGGTTCGCCTCGAACGCATTGGAGACCACGACGGCGCGAGGCGGGACTTCGCACAGGCGCTCGAGCTCTGGCCAGATTCCGCAAAGGCTGCCGATGGCTTGCTGGACGTCCTCACGATCGACGCGGACTGGTCGTCGCTGGTGGACCGCCTTTCACAAGCGGCATCCAGCGCGCGCTCCGTCGATCGAGCCAGCGCCCTCTGGCTAGCAGTTGCGCGGGTTCAGAGCGCCGAGCTCGGCGAGTTGCCGGCCGCCATTCGCACGCTGCAACGCGTACTCAAGGTGCAGCCTCGCAACCTCGACGCCCTGGAGCAGCTCGCAAGGCACTTCGAGCAGAATCAGTCCTGGCATGAAGCCGCCGCAACGATGGAACAGCTCCTCGCCGGCGCGCCCGGGAACAGCCTGCTCCGAAGAGTGCTGCTCGATCTTGCCCGTCTGTACCGTGAGCGCTTGGACATGCCCGACAAGGCTCTGCGCCACGTCGAATCTGCGCTGGCCACGGCGCCGAACGACCCCGCGGCACTGCAGGAGCTCTCCCTGATTCACGAAGCCCTCGGCCAGCTGCCGGAGGCCTTGGAGGTCACGCGCCATCTGCTCGATGCAAGCGAGGGTCACGGGCGAGTAGACGCGCTCGTTCGTCTAGGACAGCTCGAACACGCCACCGGCGACCCGGAAAACGCGAAGGTGGCGCTTCAGCGCGCGGTCGTGCTCGAAGGACCGGGCAGTGACGCGGCGAGAACGCTTGAATCCCTGTGCACGAGTCCTGGCGACTGGCGGGCCTATGCAGATGCGCTGCACCAGCATCGCGCCGAAGATGAGCTGGGCCGGGTGACCAGCACCCTCGAGGTCGTCCGAGTCCTATCGGACCACTGCCGCGACGAGCACGCAGCCATCGACGCGCTTCGAGGCGGACTCGAGCAAGGCGTCGCGAACGCCGACCTTCGACGCGAGCTCGCCGCACGACTTCGCGCGCGAGGCGCACACGCCGAAGCGGTTGAACAACTTCAAGCCGTGCTCGCCCAGGAGCCCATGCGCGAGGAAATCTGGCGCGAGCTCGCGATCACCTATCAGTCGGAGGGTCGCGCGAGGGAGGCGCGAATCGCAAGCTTGCCACTGCTTCAGATGGGCGTAACCGACGAGGCCGACGACGCGCGGATCTCGGCGGTCGAACCCTGCCCGGCCAAGGTCCGTCCCAGGTCGCTCCGCGGCTCCGTCTTGGAGCGCTTGGGCACGGCGCGCGCAGAGGATGCGGCCGCTGGTGCGCTACTGGCGGCTCTGAGCCCCGCGCTCGCCAAGCTCTACCCTCCGGACCTGCAGAGCTACGGGCTTGCAACACGGGACCGCCTCCCGACCGAAGCCAATCACCCGCTTCGAGAGATCGCAAACCACCTCGCGGCTGCCCTCGACATCCGAAGTTTCGACCTGTTCCTGCACCGCGTGAGAAACCGCGGCATCACGATCGAGTTCGGCGCTCATCCCGCGATGCTCGTGCCAGCAGCCATCATGGAAAAGGATGCGCGGACCCAGACTTTCATGCTTGCGCAACCGATGACGCAGATCGCGCGGGGCTATCACGCAATCGACAAGCTCACGCCGCGAGAGCTCGATGTTCTGCTGGCATCGGCCGCCCGGATCGTGAAACCGGACTTCGGCTCGGGCCTGACGAGCGAGGAGTTCCTGAACGAGCAAACCCGGCGCTTGCAACGGGCGATCCCGCGACGCGACCGCAAGTTGGTCCGCGACGCGGCCCTGGCCTATTCGGAGTCGAAGCGAGTGAAGTTCGACCGATGGGTTCATGCCGCGCAACGGACCGGGCTCCGAGCCGCGATGCTTCTCTGCGATGACCTCGACCCCTTGGTTCAAGACGTGCGCAGCCGTATCGCGCCGGAGCGGGAAGCCGAGGGGGAAACCTTCGACAAGCACCCGACCTACATCGACGCGCTGAAGTTCTGGGCGTCCCCCGCCGCGATGTTTCTCCGCGAGCACATGGGAATGCTTCCGCCGCGCTGACTTCGTTGCCGTCTAGTTAGACAGTGTCGCGCGTGTGCCGGTCGATCCGATAGACCAGCCAGCCGAACGCCAGGCCGATCGTCAGAAGCATGACGAGCCCGGAATAGAACGCGGGGCTGGCAAAGAACGTGGTGAGACCATAGTCCCGTGTGAACTGCCGATAGGAACCGACGACGGACAGGCGGTCCCAGGCGAGGGGCCACACCGCCAGCGCGATGAAGATCGCTCCAAGGGTGATTCGTCGGACGGCCAGATCGCGCGAAGCTCGACAAAGGGCGGCACCGAGCCGAAAGCCGAGCGAGGCCGCGCCCAGCAGGAGCAAGGCGCCCAGCAGGCCCCAGAACCAGGGAGCCCGGGCCGTGTCGACCCAGTAGAAGAGAAACCAGTCGCCGTGAAATACGTAGAAGTAGATCGCAGTTGGTAACAGGACCAGCGCGACGAAGAGCACGTAGGCGAGGAAGGTCTCCATGCGCCAAACCGGGTCCGAGCTGTGTCGAACCTCGTCGCGGCCGGCATGGGCAGAAAGCGCTCCGGTGGCGATAGCGATGAGCAGCAGGAAAAGTAGCGGCAAAGTGTTCCCCTTTGAAAGGCTACGTCTCCGGTTCGTGGACGGTCAACCAATCGGGCACCATAGTTGCACGATGCGAAGGTGCGGCTGGGTCGGATTGCTGGGAATTGTCGGCGCTTTGTTGGCGGAGGCGCATGCGTCCGCCGACAGCCTGAGCGAGCTCACCGGACCCTTCTCGGCCGCCCTGCGGGACGGCAGCTACCTGGGCGCCTTGGGACTGGTCTTCTTAGCAGGCCTGGCCACCTCGCTGACCCCCTGCGTGTATCCGATGATTGCGATCACCGTCAGCGTGTTTGGCGCGAGGCAGGCGGAAAGCCGTGCCAAGGCGGCTATGCTTTCGAGCGCTTTCGTTCTCGGGATCGCTGCGCTCTTCACGCCACTCGGTGTGCTCTCGGCCCTGACGGGGAGCGCTTTTGGGAGCGCCTTGGCAAGCCCCTGGGTCGTTGGGGCGCTGGCCGCCTTGTTCGTCGTGATGGCATTCAGCATGTTCGGCTTGTTCGACCTCGCCCTGCCGTCGGCGTTGCAGAATCGGCTCGCACAGGCGGGCGGATTCGGCGTGCGCGGCGCATTGGTGCTCGGCTTTGCCAACGGGCTCATCGCCGCTCCCTGCACCGGGCCGGTCCTTGCGGTCTTGCTCACCTGGGTGGCCACGACGGGGAACGTTGCATTCGGAGCGCTTGCCTTGTTCGTCTACGCGATTGGTATCGGAGTGTTGTTCTGGTTCGTAGGGACCTTCGCGATCACCTTGCCGAAGTCGGGGCGCTGGGTCGAGTGGACGAAGAGCGCGTTCGGCATCGCCATGCTCGCTCTGGCGTTCTATTACCTGCGGGGGCTCTTGCCCTACCCGCGTCCGGCTGTGCGCGATCAGATCTGGCTCGTCGCGGCTCTCGGCCTGTTGGCCGGAGGCGTCGTCGTCGGAGCGATTCACCTCTCGTTCAAGAACGACGCTTGGGGAGCCCGCATTCGCAAAGCAATCGGGGTGACCGCCTGTGTGGCTGGCGTTCTTGGAATCGTCGGCTGGGCGGAGGCGCTCCCGCCCGGCACGCACATCAGCTGGATCGAGAGCTTCGAGGCGGGCAAGGCTCAGGCCGTCGCAGAAGACAAGCCCATGCTCGTGGACTTCGGAGCGGACTGGTGCGGAGCCTGCCAGGAGCTCGAACGGGACGTGCTGAGCGACCCCCGGGTCGTGTCCGAGGCGCAACGCTTCGTGACGGTGAGAGTCGACCTGAGCACCGACCAGGCCACAGACGAGAAGTGGGCGCTACTCAAGGCCTACGAGCAACCTGGCCTGCCGCTAGTCGTCCTGCACCATAGCGACGGCTCGGAGGCCTCGCGCATCACTGGAATGGTCGAGAGCGACGCCTTTCTGAAACTGATGGACGCCGTTCGCTGATCGGCGCTCGGCCGTGCTAGCCTCCGCCCAGGAGTAACGGGAATGACAAAGAGCACCCTTACCAGACGCGAAATGCTCGGCCACGGCCTGCGCCTGGCCGTGATCGGCTCGACACCGGCACTGCTCGCCGCCTGCAAGAAGCCGGCCTTTCATTGCGAAGATGCGAGCGGCCTCAGCGAGGCGGACTTGGTGTTGCGAACGCAACTCGAATACCGAGACCTCTCACCGCACGGCGAAAGCAAGAACTGCGAGAGTTGCGCGTTCTACCGAGCGGGCGAGAAGAACGAATGCGGGCAATGCACCTTGGTCAAAGGCCCCATCCACCCGCTGGGCTATTGCGACTCCTGGGCGGCGAAGGGCTGACGCCGAGGCGGCATGGCGCTTTTCGAGGTACGCAGCCTGCACAAGGCGTTTGGGCGACATGCAGTCCTAAGCGGGCTCGACATCGACATCGTCGCCGGTGAGGTGATCACCATCATCGGAGAGTCCGGGTCGGGCAAGAGCATCTTACTCAAGGCCATGATGGGCCTGATCGAGGTCGACGCCGGCACCATTCGATTCGATGGCGAAGACGTTACCGGCCAAACCGAGGGAGCGTGGAATCAGACTCGGCGCCGCATCGGGATGCTGTTCCAGGAGTCGGCCCTTTTCGACTCGTTCACCGTCTTCGAGAACGTGGCTTATGGCCTCCGTGAGCAGACCAGTATGACCGAGGACGAAATCACGCACCGAGTGGCCGAAACGCTAGCCTTGGTGGCACTACCCGGCATTGAATCGATGTCTCCGTCGGATCTTTCGGGCGGCATGCGCAAGCGCGTCGCCTTAGCCCGAGCGGTCGCGGTTCGCCCGGAGGTGGTGTTCTACGACGAGCCCGCCGAGGGCCTCGATCCCATCAACGTCACCCGCGTGAACCGCTTGCTACTCGGCCTGCAAAAGAGGCTGAACGTGACCTCGGTCGTAGTTACGCACAATCTCAAAGCGGCTTTTGCCATCAGCGATCGCCTGGCTCTCATCCATGATGGAGTGGTGGCAGCGACAGGCGCCCCCGAAGCGTTGCTCGAATCGGACGACCCGGTCGTGCGAGAGTTCATCGGAGATCGAATGAGGAAGGTGTTGCGTGCAAGTTGAGTTCATAGGAGCGGTCGGCGGCAACGTCACTGGCTCGAGGCACATCGTTCAAACCGAGAATGCACGCATTCTGCTCGACTGCGGCCTGTTCCAGGGCCGCCGCTCGGAGACCAACGAGATCAATCGCGAGCTGGGTTTTCGCGCCAAGGACATCGACGTCGTGGTGCTATCGCACGCGCACATCGACCACTCGGGCGCCCTGCCCCGCCTCTATCGCCAAGGCTTTCGGGGGTCGATCTACTGCACGCCGGCGACTCGGGACCTCTGCGCAGCGATGCTCGAAGACTCCGCCGAGATTCAGGCTCAGGACGCAGCGTACATCAATCGCAAGATCGAAAAGGACGGCGCGGACATGGAGCCCGTCGAGCCGCTCTACGAGCAGAAAGACGTGATCGGAACGCTCGAGCTCATGATTGGCGTTCCCTACCATCGCCCCCACGCGATCGCCGAAGGGGTGACGCTTACCTACTACGACGCGGGTCACGTGCTTGGGAGCGCAATCGTCGCGCTCGACGTCGACGTGGTCGGAGAGCAGCGGCGTCTGGTGTTTTCCGGCGACCTCGGGCGACACAACATGCCCATCCTCCGAAACCCAGAGATTCCTCCGGGAGCTTCGTGCCTGATCATGGAGAGCACCTACGGCGACCGGACTCACGACCCAATCGAGGAAATGGAGGACCAGCTCCATGAGGTGATCAGCCGGACGGTCAAACGTGGAGGCAAGGTAGTCGTTCCGTCTTTTGCTCTGGAACGTGCGCAAGAGATCATCTACTCCCTCAAGAAGCTCAAAGAGCAGGGGCGGCTTCCGGACGTTCCGGTCTACGTCGATTCGCCCCTGACCGTGAAGCTGACGGACGTCTTTCGCATGCATCCGGAATGCTTCGACCGCGAAACGAGGAAGCTCCTGCTCGAAGGAGACTCGCCCTTCGACTTCGAGGGCCTGCGCTACGTCTCATCCGTCGAAGATTCCAAAGCGATCGACCGAAGCGACGAACCCTGCGTGATCATCTCGGCAAGCGGGATGTGCGAGTTCGGCCGGGTCGTCCATCATCTGGTGGCCACACTCGAGAATCGCAAGAATTCGGTGCTGATCGTCGGCTGGCAAGCGCAGCACACCCTGGGGCGCCGTCTCGTCGAGCAGCGCACGCGGGTGCGAATCTTCGGCGTCGAACGGGAGCGTCATGCCGAGGTCGTCGTGCTCAACGGTTTCAGCGCGCACGCGGGCCAAGACGACCTCCTGGCGTTCGCGGACGCGGTGCGCGAGGCAGGCCCGTTGCGGCAGGTCGCCCTGGTCCACGGCGAGGATCCAAGTCGCAACACGCTCAAGGCGCTCCTCGAGGAGCGGGGCTTTCCGAGCGTCCACACGCCGGTCCACGGAGACCGAATCGACATCTGAGGACAGGGGTCTTGACCTGGTGCGGGGTCTGCGCGCATCCTCGCGCGACTCGAAGACGGAGGAGGGGCTATGAGCAAGGGCTTGATCGGATGTGGCGTGATCGTGGTGATCGCGCTGATCCTCGTTGCAACCGGGGTTGGTAGCTACAACCGCCTCGTCAACCTCGACGAAGGCGTCGACAACGCCTGGAGCCAGGTCGAAAACGTCTATCAGCGCCGGGCGGATCTGATTCCGAACTTGGTGGCTACGGTGAAGGGCGCCAAAGAGTTCGAACAAGAGACGCTCACGCAAGTGGTAGAGGCGCGCGCCAAAGTCGGGCAAGTGAATTTCGACAAGGCGCCCGACGCCGCGCAGCTGGAGCAATTCGAGGCGGCCCAGTCCCAGCTCTCATCGGCCTTGTCTCGCCTACTCGTCGTGGTGGAGCGCTACCCTGAGCTCAAGGCAACCGAGGCATTCCGCGACCTCCAGGCGCAGCTCGAAGGCACCGAGAATCGAATCACTGTCGAGCGAAAGCGCTTCAACGACGCGACCCTGGACTACAACAAGACGCGTCGGCAGTTCCCGACGATTCTACTCGCGAACATCATGGGCTTCGACGACAAGCCGTACTTCGAGTCGACCCCGGGGGCAGACAAGCCCCCCAAGGTAGAGTTCTAGCTCGCGCCGTGCCACGGCGAATCGATACCTTCTTCTCCAAGTCCGATCGGGACGCGATCCGCGCAGCCACGACGGCAGCCGAAACGAAGACCGCTGGCGAGCTCGTGGTCTACGTGACCGAACGCTGCGATCCGCACCCCGAGGTGGCCTGGAAGGGCTCGCTGGTCGGCGGCGCGCTAGGCGCGCTCTGCGCGGCCGTCATGGTCTGGCGCTTCGGAGGATGGGGAGCACCGGACTACATGTGGATTCTAATCGGTTTTCAGCTCGGCCTCGTGGCTGGCTTCGTCGCGAGCCGCTTCGACGCAGTGGCCCGTCGACTGATCGGTGAGGAGGCTCTCGACAGCCGCGTAGACGGCCGCGCAGCCGAGGCGTTCCTGGACGAGCAGGTGTTCGCCACCCGGGAGCGCACCGGGGTGCTGATTTTCGTTGCGCTTTTCGAGCACCGAGTCCTGGTGCTCGCCGACGAGGGAATCGACGAACGCGTCGCCGACGACGCTTGGGAGCAGATCTCAGGTGACCTGGCCGCTGGGATTCGGCGCGGCACGCCCACCCAGGCCCTGATCCAGGCCGTAGAGCGCTGTGCCGACCTCTTGGAAGCGCACGGCGTTCATCCTGCGGAATTGGACAACGAGATTTCCGACGAGCCGAGGTTTCGCCGTGAATAGAGCTCGACCTTTTTTGGCCGTCTTTGTTCTCTGCTCGGTTGCGCTCAGCGCCTTCGCTTTGGGCGTGCCCAGACTTCAGGGTCGCGTCAACGACTACGCGAGCTTGATCTCGCCCGCGGCGGAAACCCGGATCGACGACTTGCTGGCGAAGCTCGACCACGACAAGGGCGCTCAAGTCGTCGTGCTCACGATCGATAGCTTGCAGGACGAGCCGCTCGAAGAGTACAGCCTTCGGGTCGCCGAAACCTGGAAGCTCGGCCGTGAGGCGCAGGACGACGGCGCACTTCTACTCATCGCGAAAAACGATCGGAAGATGCGCTTCGAAATCGGCTACGGCCTCGAGCCCGTGCTGACCGACGTGATGACGTCGCGTATCCAAAATCAGATTCTTCAACCTAGCTTTCGCGCCGGAGACTTCGATGGCGGCATAGAGCGCGCGGTCGAAGCGGTCGATGGCCTAATCCGCGGCACCAGCACGCTTCCGCCACCGAGCCCGGTGACGCCCAGGCCGATCTCCCGCCGAGAATGTTCGGTGCGCTTTGGCTCTTGTTCTTGGTCCCGTTCGTCTGGATAGTGGTCAGCATCAATCCCTTCCAATGGTTCCTCTACTTCTTCATGATCCCGTTCATCGGTGTGGGCGGTGTCACGGCGATCGACCTGAGTGCGGGCCCCTACTTCGTCGTCTTCTGGTTGATCGCTGCTCCAGTCGCCTGGTCCTTCATCGGGCGGCGACGGAAGAAACAGAAGCGAGGCCGCGGAAGAAGACACTCCGGCTGGTCGGGCGGGGGCTGGTCTTCGGGCGGATCGTGGTCTTCGGGCGGCGGTGGATTCTCCGGTGGAGGCGGCGGATTCTCCGGCGGCGGCGGCAGCTTCGGCGGCGGTGGCTCTTCGGGGAGCTGGTGAGCGCTAAGGGTCGCTCTCCAAGCGGCCATGCCAGTACACCCAGTTTGCCCAGGCCTCGGGAATCGAGCTCGCCGGGTCGACCCGAAACGCGACGACGGGAAGCCACTTGGGTTTGACCGGAGGGCGTCGCAACCGGAGCCCGGCCTGACGGGGCGTGTGATGCCCCTTCTTCTCGTTGCAGCTGTAGCAGGCCATCACGATGTTTTCCCAGTTGGTCTTTCCGCCCTGGGATTTGGGAACCACGTGGTCGTAGGTCAGCCCGCGAAGGCGATGGCGTACACCGCAGTACTGGCACTTGAAGTCGTCGCGCATCGCGACGTTGATTCGGGAGAACTTGATCGCGCGCTTGCGCCCAATGATCGTGCGCAGGAGCCGCACTACGGCCGGCATCTTGATCGTGATGCTGACGGAGCGAATGTCCTCGTCGTACTCCTCGACGACCTCCACCTTGCCATCGAAAATCATGCAGACGGCACGCTGCCAACTGATAATTCGATGGGGCTGATAGCCCTGGTCTAAGACAAGGGTCCGCATTCCGTACGACCCCTCGTATAACGCGAACGGGCGAAGAAGTGAACAGGCCTCGAGTCTGTGGGCCGCAAAACCTGTGATCTGGATCTCAGGCGATGCCCTTGGCGTCCCCGGGAGGATTCGAACCTCCGACCTTCGGTTTAGGAAACCACTGCTCTATCCTACTGAGCTACGAGGACTTAGGTGGCGGCGTATAGCACGCACCGGCCGAGGCGGGCGAACGGTTGACGCGATCGGCTGAGCTGTACTACTCCTGGTCGACTCAGGAGTGACGACATCACTGGCGAACGACGATATCCGGCACCGGTCATTGCGGTCTCGAACCCGGCCGCGGAAGCGACGCTGGACCTTCCCAGGCATCCGGACGCCAAGCGACGAAGCAGCCTGCCAGACGATCTCCTCTTCCGGAGCGACGAGGAAGCCGCGCGCCGCCTGGCTCTCAAGAGCCTGTCGGCAGCCCGAACGGCGGAGCGCCGACTCGACGATCGTTTCGACCGCGAGGCGCTCCACGATTTCCGGGTCGCCATCCGTCGGCTCCGCAGTTTGCTGCGGGCCTACCGACCCCAACTCGAGTCGGCCGTACGCCGCAAAGATCGAAAGCGTCTTCGAGCGATTCAGCTGGCAACCGGCGGGGGCCGGGAAGCCGAAGTCGCGCTCGAATGGCTCACGAAGCAGCACGGTACGCTTCTGCCGGAGCATTTGGCCGGGCTCAACTGGCTTTCGGCGCTGTTGCTCGAACGGCGGCGGAAGCTGCGCCGAAGCGCTCGACGCCGAGCTGCGAACGCACTTCAGACGCACGGCCGAAAAGCTCGAAGAGCGGCTCGCCGTCATGCGGAGCGAGCAGAACCTACTCGCAGAGCAGCCTCACGTGACTTTTGCACGAACGCTGGCAAACCAAATCGAAGCCCATGCCACTGACCTCCTGGTGAATCTCGGGCAGATCGTGAGCATGGAGCACATCGAGCGGCTGCACGAGGCGCGCATCGTCGCCAAACGGATTCGGTACCTCCTCGAGCCCGTACGAGCCTACGTCGACGGAGCGCAGTCGGTCGTGAAACGAAGCAAGAGGCTGCAGGAGCTGCTCGGCGACTTGAACGACGTCCACGTGCTCATGCGCGAAATCGATCAGTCCTTCGAGGGCTCGATGCAACACAAGGCCGTGCGGCTGCGCGACTGCTTGCGCCGAGGCGACCTCGAACGTGCACGCCGCGAGGCTTCGGTGAGCGAATGGGCCGGCCTCGTCGAGCTCTACGGCCGACTCGACACCGAGCGGCGCGAGCTCGTCGGAACCCTTCGCGATCGCTGGATGGGCGGCGATCTCGATTCGCTGGTCGCGCGAGCTCGTGGACCTCGCCCAAGAGCTGCGCGTCGCGGACCGGCCGCTCTAGTAGTCCAGTATCGTGATGACTGGGCTGTCGCCCAGCTTTTCGGTGCCTTCGAGGGCGACCAGGTTGATCAGGAAGACGAAGGCGGCAACTTCGGCTCCGCAGCGCTCGACGAGCTGTTTTGTGGCTTGCGCCGTGCCGCCGGTGGCGATGAGGTCGTCGACGACCACGACCCGTTCGCCGGGCTGGAGCGCGTCTTGGTGGATCTCGACCGCATCGCTTCCGTATTCGAGGTCATATTCGGCGCGATAGGTTGCCGCGGGCAGCTTGCCGGGCTTTCGGATGGGCACGAAGCCGACTCCCAGCTTGTCGGCCAAGGCCGCCCCAAACATGAAGCCTCGCGACTCGATACCGAGGACCGCATCCACGGTTTCTCCATCGAGGCGCTCCGCCATCAGCTGGATGCAGCTCCGAAACGCTTCCACATCGGCGAGCAGCGGCGTGATGTCCTTGAAGAGGATGCCCTCCTCTCGGGAAATCGGGCACGTCGCGGATGCACCCACGCAAGACGCTCAGACGCTCGTCGCTCACGGTTCCCCTTTGGTTCCGGCGACGTATGCTGCAACGCCAAGATGCTCCGGCTGCGTGGCCTCGATGCTCAGCGGCGTAACGGAAATGAAGCCCTCCTCGAGCGCCTCAGTGTCGGCGCCTTCGACGGGCTCGCTCGTCGCTCCGCCTGGGCCGCCGATCCACAGGTAGTGGCGTCCGCGTGGGTCGTCACGCACCTCGACGTCGTCCGAGTACAGCCGAAACCCGAGACGCGTCGCGCGAACCCCCTTGGGCGGGACCGAGGGGAAGTTGACGTTCAGCAAGATGGCTTGCCCTGCCGGCGCGGTCGTTTGAAGCAGCTGCTTGCAGAAACGTTTCGCGTACTGCGCCGCGCCTTCCATGTCCGAGGACGAGTTCGACAAGGCGATTGAACGCACCCCTCGTAGCGCCCCCTCTCGCGCGGCCGCCACCGTACCGGAATAGTGCACATCATTACCCAAGTTCGGTCCGTGGTTGATCCCCGAAACCACCATGTCCGGCCTGCGTGGCAGAAGGTCTTTCAGGAAGAACGCCACGTACACGCAGTCCGCGGGCGTGCCGTCGACTGCCCAGACGTGCTCCTCGACTTCGTGAAAGCGAAGCGGATGATGGAGCGTGATCGAGTGGCTCTTCGCGCTCTGCTCGGTCTGCGGCGCCACCGTGTACACGTCGGCGAAGGTGGCCAAGGCTTCGCGCAGAGCGATGATCTCCCGGCGCGTCGACCCCATCGTCGTTGGAAACCAAGAGCAGTGGGCGGTCCGACATGCGATGCACGACCTATCGCGTATGCGCAGGCCGGGCAACGGGATTGCTCGGAGGCATCGCGAGCATAAAGGAGGGCCGGCGGGCTTTCGCCCTCCGGTCCGCCATTGGTCGGGGCGACTGGATTTGAACCAGCGACCCCCTCACCCCCAGTAAGGTGCGCTACCAAGCTGCGCTACGCCCCGTCCAACCTCTCAACGAGAGGCAGGCGACTCTAACCCAGCGCGCCTGGAACGCAAACCAAAGACTAGCGAAAAGCGCCCGAAAAGCGCGCTCAGGCCTCGGGACCGCGCTTGACTGTGACCGGGACTACCTTGTGCACGGTCACCTGAAGCGGAGCCGACTCGACGGGCTGGCTCAGGGTTCCGGAAAAATCATCGAGCAGCTCGCTCAACTGCTGGCGCAGGCCGAGAAGCTCGGCGCGCAATGCGACCTCCCGCTGTGCGCGCGGCTCTGGAGGGCTGCTGCGCTGGTGGCGACCCAGATCGCGGATGCGCTTGCGCGCCCCGGGGATCGTGTAGCCCTCGTCGTGGAGAAGCTGGCGAATGAGCATCGCGAGCTCGACGTCTTTGCGGCTGTACTGGCGATGCGCTCCACGCGTCTTCTTGGGACGCAGCGCGGGAAACTCAGTCTCCCAGTAACGTAGCGCATGTGGCTTGACGCCAACGATGTCCGCTACTTCGCCAATCTTGAAGAACAGCTTATCAGGCAGTTGGGTGCGCCGTGTCATGGTTCCGCTCAGAAGCCTTCTTGCGAACCCGCGCCGTCCTCGTCGGTGCGATCCGGGTTCAACACTGTCTTGAGTACCTGACTGGGCTTAAACGTCAACACGCGCCGCGCGCTGATGGGAATGGGGGCGCCCGTCTGTGGGTTTCGGCCGATGCGCTCCTTCTTCGCGCGCACCACGAAGTTTCCGAACCCTGAGATTTTGATCTTCTCTCCGTCAGCCAACACGTCTTTCATCGTGTCGAACACGGCCTCGACGACCTCTGCCGCCTCTTTCTTCGAGAAGCCCCCAACCTTCTCGTAGACGGCATCAATGATTTCCGCTTTGGTCATTCGGTCTGTTCCTCCAGAGGCCAGGTAGGCGGAGAGAACCACAAATCGGGTTGAATCTCAAGGGTTTGGCGCAGCCTAGTCAACAGAAAGGTGCGTATTCTCGCACATCGTGAGATATCCCTATCGGATGGTCGCTTCGAAGCGATCGCTCGCGAGCTTGGCGAGCGACGCGTGGACTTTGTCTACCCGTTTATCGGTCAGCGTCCCCTCGGGATCGCGGTAGGTCACACGGAAGGCGAGACTGCGATGCCCCTCGGGAATCTGATCGCCGCGGTACAGGTCGAACAGGCTGACGGACTCCGCCAGGCCCTTCGACGCTTCACCCAGTGCGTCGGCGATCTCGCCCGCGCTGAACTCATCACGAACGAGCATCGCGATGTCGCGAGCGACGGCAGGAAACTTCGGAAGGCCGCGCGCCTGCGTCGGTCCCAGCTCCTCGGATAGTGAGTAGAGGCTTGGAACGTCGAGCTCCGCATAGATCACTCGACCAATGAGTCCGAGATCGTCGCCCACGTCAGGGTGCATCTCTCCGACGAAACCGATGGGACGTGACGCGAGAGTCACGAGCGCAGAGCGCTTCGGATGCAAGAAGCTCGGCACCTCGCCCGAACACGAGCTCGGGCGACTGGCCGAATACGCGTTCGACGATCGCTTGGATGATGCCCTTTCCGTCGTACAAGTCGAACGGCTGCTCGCCACCAATCCAGCCCGAGCGCTGCCCAGCGAGGGCGATCGCAAGAACCGTCTCTTCGCGCGGAAGAATGTCGCCGCTCGGCTGAAAGGTCCGCGCAAGCTCGAAGAGCCTGACTTCGGTCGCGCCGCGACGCTGTGCCCGCGTGGCCGCGGCAGTGAGCCCGGGCAACAAGGACGTCCGCATCACCGAGCGTTCTTCGGAAAGCGGGTTTGCGAGCGGAACGGCATCGGTGGCCACCCGTGCCTTTCGCAGGTCATCGACCGACAAAAAACCGTAATTTACGGCCTCGTAGAGGCCCGCAGCCACGGCCGCGTCGCGAACGCGATCGACGAACTTGAGCAGGCCGGAAGTGCCTGATTCAGACGGGTGGACGCGCGGAACCGCGGTTGGAATCTCTTCGTAGCCTCGCACGCGAGCGACTTCTTCGATCAAGTCTACCTCGCGTCCGAGGTCCGGTCTCCAGCTCGGGGGCTCTGCGATGATTGCTGCGGCACTCTGCTCGACGATGCGGCAGCCAAGCGATTCGAGGATGCGAGACGCTGTCCTCTTTCGACACCGGCGTTCCGAGCAGCCGGGCAGCTCGGGCGGGACGAAACCGGATCGTCCTCGCTTCATACGGCGTTGCGACCCGATCGATGGCAGTCGTCGCTGCAGCTCCGCCACCGAGCTCCGCGATGAGAGACGCTGCGCTCGCGAGAACTCGCGGAATTGCTTCGGGGTCGACGCCACGCTCGAAGCGGTGACTCGAGTCGGTGTGCAAGCCGAGTCGGCGCGAAGTGCGGCGGATCGAGCGAGGGTCGAAGTACGCGCACTCGATGAGGACATCTTTGGTGTCGTCGCGAATCTCGGTGTCGAGACCACCCATCACACCTGCGACCGCGACCGGGCCGTCAGCATCGCAGATCAGCAAGTCGTCGCTGGTGAAGCTCCGCTCGACATCATCGAGCGTCGCCATCGTCTCGCCCTCGGTCGCGCGCCGAACGACGACCTTGGATCCGCCGAGCCGCGCCAGATCGAAGCCGTGAATCGGATGACCCCACTCGAGCAAGATCAGGTTCGTCGCATCGACGACGTTCGAGAGGGCCCGCAGCCCCAGATTGTGCAGCCTGTAGCGGAGCCAAAATGGGGAGGGAGCGATCTTGACACCCGAAACCAGGGCGGCGCCGTAGCGTGGACAGCGATCGCCATCAGCGATCTCCACCGAGATCTCGGGAAGCGCGGGGGTGTCGACCGTTTCGCTGCCGTTGTCCCAGAGTGTCGTGAGCTTGGTCGTCGGCTCGCCGGGCTGATAGCAACCGGCCTCCTCGAAGGTGCGCCCTGGACCGGCGGCCTTGCGTGACTTGAAGCCAGCGCCAAAAAGAACGCCGATCTCCCTGGCGATCCCAACGTGGCCCAGGCAATCGGGGCGGTTCGGGGTGAGACCGATATCCAGAATCACATCGTGAAGGTCGAGAGCGTCGGCCACGCTGCTGCCCGGCAGCGCCGCGTTTTCCTGGTCGACGACGAAGATCCCGTCCGCGCCGGTGCCGATCTCGAGCTCCGTCTCGCTACAAATCATGCCGTTGGACTCGACGCCAGCGACTTTCCTCGGGGCGATCTCCATGCCGTTCGGCAGCACCGCGCCCGCCCGAGCAAAGAGAACTCGGCCGCCCGGCGCCGGTACGTTCGATGCTCCGCACACCACTTCGAGCTCGTTCTCTCCGTCGAACACGGTGACTAGGGTCAGCTTCTCGCTCTTGGGATGCGGCTCCTTGGCGCGCACCTCCGCTATCACGACACCGTCGAGGTTCCGGCCCTTCTCTTCCATGGCTTCGACTTCGAGACCCGCGAGCGAAATCCGATGCGCAACCTCGGCGACATCGGCGTCGACGGGACAGAGCTCTTGCAACCAGCGAAATGAGACTAGCATCGCCCTTCCTAAAACTGCGACAAGAACCGAACGTCGTTCTCGTAGAGGAGCTTGATGTTCGGGATGCCGTACTTCAGCATGGCGATGCGGTCGAGGCCCATGCCAAACGCAAAGCCGGTGTACTTCTCCGGGTCGTAACCGACGTTCTCGAACACGACCGGATGAATCATGCCGCAGCCCAGGATTTCCATCCATCCGGTGCCTTTGCAAACGCGGCACTCGGCGGTGCGTGCGCGGTCGCCTTCCCACGCCCGGCAAAACACGCAGCTCATGTCGACCTCGCCGCCTGGCTCGACGAACGGAAAGTAGCTCGCGCGAAAGCGAACCGCGATGTGCTCATCGAAGAGACGGCGAAGGAAGAGCGTGAGCACACCCTTGAGCTCGGCGAAGGAGACGTCTTCGTCGACGAGAAAACCTTCGAGCTGAAAGAACATGGGCGAATGGGTGGCGTCGTCGTCACGACGGTACACCGCGCCAGGCGAGACGATCGCAAGCGGAGGCTTGCGCTTCATCATTTCGCGGATCTGGATTGTCGAGGTTTGCGTTCGGAGCAGCACGCCTTCGGCATCCGATGCGCCCTCTGCACGGACGAAGAACGTATCCTGCTCGTCGGTCGCCGGGTGATCGGGCGGAAATCCGAGCTTGTCGAAGCAGTTCTCGTAGAGCTCGACCTCGGGGCCGTCAGCGATGTCGAAACCGAGCGACCCGAAGATCTCGAGCACCTCGTTCCGAACACGCATGATCGGATGGAGCCGGCCGGGCATCTGCCATCGGCCGGGCAAGGTCACGTCCAGTGCGGGGCCCGTGAGCTCGGCTTCGCGAGCACCGCGATGGATGTTTTGCAGGGCCTCGTCGAAGACGGATTGAATCTCTTGCTTGAGCGCGTTTGCCGCCTGACCGAGCTCGCGTCGCTGCTCGCCCGGCAGCTTTGGCATGAGCTTGAGGAGCTTGGTGAGCTCGCCCTGCGGTCCGACGTAGCGCCCATTGATCAGGCGAAGCTCAGGCTCGTCACCCGCGGCACGCAAGGCTTCTGCGTAGGCGCCACGGATTTTCGAAAGCCCGTTCTCGAACGTCTGAACCGCATCAGGCTCTGCCATGGCGCGTCCTGACTGTGTTAATCGATTGCTTCGACGACAGCTTTGAAGGCGCCCGGGTCGGCGTACGCAATCTCCGCAAGCACTTTGCGGTCGAGCGCGATGTTCGAGCGCTTGAGCCCCGAGATGAACTGGCTGTAGTTGATGCCGTTGCCACGCGCCGCTGCATTGATGCGGGCGATCCAAAGACGGCGGTACTCGCGCTTCTTGGTGCGGCGATGCTTGTAAGCATCCTGCCAGGCGTTGTGAACCTGTTCGATCGCAACGTGGAATGCCTTGCGGCGCGCTCCGTAGTAGCCTTTCGCGTGCTTGAGAACGCGATTGCGTCGGCGGCGGGCTTTGAAACCTCGTCTAACTCTGGGCATTTGGCCTTCTCCTTAGAAGTCTTAGAGCTCGTAAGGAACCAAACGCCGGATGCGTGGTTCGTCGCTCGGATGGACCATGGAGTTCTTCTTGAGCCTCCGAAGTCGATTGGCGGACTTACCACGCATGATGTGCTGCTTGCCGGCCGTGGAACGACGAATCCGCCCTCCACCCGTGGCCTTGAACCGCTTCGCAGCAGCACGCTTTGTCTTCATCTTAGGCATTTGACTGTCCTCACTTGAAGCTCCCAAACCAGCGGCACCCGCGGCCGGGGAGCGGAGAGCAGGCTGTCTAGCGCGTGCCTCCCCCCAGTCAAGGGGACAGGTTCCCCCTTCAAAACCCTTGCATTTTCAAGCAGTTGAAGAGCACGGCACCGAGACCTCATCTATGCGGCATCTTCGCGCTGCTGTGTCCTAAGTGTCTGAAAGGACTTCACTCTCGAGGGTGAGCGTCTCCCGGTTGCTGTTATCATTCCTGCTGTGACTGAGAGGGGGTCGAACCGAAAGACGGTCTTGGCGCTCGGCATCGCGCTTGGGGCAGCGCTTTTGGCGATCGCTTTCTTGCTCGGGCGTGAGTCGGCGCAGCTGGCTCCGAGCGAGACTGTGGAAGCGGGCTTTCCCCGCGTCGAGGCGTCGAACGACGAAGCTGAGCCCTGGGCCGACGAGCAAGTCCAACGGCAGTGGCCCGAGTGGGCTGACCTGAGAGAGGAGCCCGAACGCCAGCCGGCCGGCTCGACTGCGATCACCACCGAACCGATTCAGCGGCGAAGCAATGACGTGCTCCCCCGATCCGAGACGGCAAGAGGAGCCGACCGTCAACTCAGCCCGCCGGAGGCTGCCCCGGAAGCGCGCGATGCGACAGTCGCCGCGTACTTCCAAGAGATCGACGTCATCCACTCCGGCGAGGGTGCAGGCGATCCGAACGTGTTCGCCATGGGCCTGATCAAAGCCGGCCTCGGTGGTTCCACATCGGGGTTTGACCAACTCATTGCGGACACGAAGCAGATGGAGCTGCAGATGCAGCGCGTGAGCCCGCCGCCGTCATGCCAGAGCTATCACGACGCAAGCCTCGAGGCGCTCGTCGAGAGCCGTCAGATGCTCGAAACGATGAAGCAGGCGATCACGGGCCGCGACATCGAACAGCTCAACGCTGTCGCACTGCAATCGAAGAGCCTGCAGCGAAGCCGAGGCGTAAGCCATGCGAAGGCAAATGCCCGAGAACAGATTCTGAGCGTCGAGGTCAGTGCCAGTGTTTGGTTACACCGCCCACCCCCACCCGCTCCTCACGCCACGCGCTTCGCACTCGCGCTTGACAGGCTTGCGCCGGGCTTCGCCCTTCGGGCTCGCGCTGCCGCGGGTGCTGGGCGTGCATTCTGCCGCTCCCCGTCTAGCGAGGCGTCTACTGCGCCCCAGGCTGGCTCGCCCTTCGCGCTGAACACTCCGACGGAAATCACGGCATCCGCGGGGAAGCCCAGCGTTGGATAGACTTTGCCCCTCCAGTCCAAGAGGACAGGGGTCTTGGGTAGCATCTCGGCCAGGTTCTTCCGGACTCCGCTCTTCGGCACGAAGAAGGGGAGCTTTTTGAGGTTGCTCAGACCGAACACTCGGGTGCCTTCCGGAGCGCGAGCGCGCAAGGCGCGATCCCAGGCCTGCATCGCGTCGGGCGTCTTCCGCTGGGCGCCTGCGATAATAGCGACGGGGCCATCCTTGAAGAGGTCGGCCCTTGCGTGAGTCCGTTCGAATTGGTCGTCGAGCATGAAGTCCCCCGAGGCAAATGCGGCCGCGCCGAACATGAGCAGCACAAGCGCCAACGCAACCATTCGAACGGTCATGTGGTGCAAACTAGGGCGACGCCATTCCTCTATTTCGTCTGAGTGACCTTGACGCGCGGCGCTAGGATGGCGGTCATCGTGCGGCCTTCCAGGCGCGCGGAGGTTTCCACGGTGCCCAGGTCGTTCACAGCCTCGACGATGGCGTCAATCTGGCGCTGCGCGGTTTCCGGGTGGGTGATTTCCCGACCACGGAAGCGAACCGTGATCTTCACCTTGTTGCCCTCTTCGAGGAACCGGCGCACATGCTTCGTTTTGAAGTCGAGGTCGTGGTCGTCGGTCTTCGGGCGAAGCTTGATCTCCTTGAGCTCGATCTGCGTTTGCCTCTTGCGAGTTTCGGCCTGCTTCTTTTTCTCTTCGTACTTGAACTTGCCGAAGTCCATGATCTTGCAGACCGGCGGACTGGCTTTCGGGTTCACCTCGACCAAGTCCAGGTCGAGACCTCGCGCCATCCGACGAGCTTCGTCGGTGTTCAAGACGCCCAGCATTTCACCCTCGGCTCCGATGACACGGATCTCGGGCACTCGAATGCGATCGTTGACCCGCGGACCGAAATCCCGCGGCCGATCGCGCGATCCAAAGCGCGGTCTAGCGATGACTATCTCCTCTTGTTGATTGCCTAGCGGAAGGCGGCTTGTTCTCCTCAGCGAGGCGTTCGAACACTTCCGACAGCGGGATGAACCCGAGGTCTTTGTTCTCGTCTCGCGAACGGAGGGCCAAGCCCATCCCCTCTACCTCTTGTTGACCAATTACGCCGAGATACGGAATCCGCATCAGGCGCGCTTGGCGAATCTTTGCGCCCAGCTTGTCGCTGCTCAAATCGGCGGTGACCCGAAAGCCTCGGTCCTCGAGCTCTTGCTTCACGTTCTCGGCATACTCGTTGAACTTCTCGCTCACCGTCAACAGAGCAATCTGCTCGGGAGCAAGCCAAACCGGGAACGAACCACCTACATGCTCTGTGAGCACCCCGAAAAAGCGCTCGATTGACCCCAAAATCGCACGGTGAAGCATGACCGGCCGGTGGGCGGTGTTGTCCTCGCCGACGTAGCTGAGGTCGAAGCGCTCCGGTAGATTGAAGTCGGCCTGAATGGTGCCGAGCTGCCAAGGACGTCCGATCGCATCCTTGAGATGGAACTCGATCTTCGGCCCGTAGAACGCGCCCTCGCCCTCGGCGATTTCGTAGGGCAGGTCTTTGGCCTTCACCGCTTCCTCGAGCGCTCGCTCGGACTGGTCCCAGACCTCGTCCTCGCCGAGACGCTTCTCAGGCCGGGTCGCGATCACGATGCGGACATCACTGAAACCGAAGTCCCGATACGCATCATGCACGAGGTCGAGGAAGCTCTTGATCTCGTCCTGCACCTGGTCGAGCGTGCAAAAGATGTGCGCGTCGTCCTGCGCGAAGGTGCGAACACGCGTGAGCCCCTGCACCACGCCGCTTCGCTCGAAACGATGGAGGCGACCAAAGTCAGCCATGCGCATCGGAAGATCGCGGTAGCTGCGCTTGGTCATGCCGTACATCAGGCAATGACTCGGGCAGTTCATCGGCTTCACCCCGAAGCGAAGCGACTCTCCGAACGCTTGCGTCCAGTCCTCGGCGCTCTGTGGCGGCTTCTCTTCAATCTTTTGCTGCAACTTCTCGAGGTTCTCTGACGTGGCCGCCATGTACATATTCTCTGCGTACGACGGCAAGTGACCCGAGGTGTGAAAAAGCTCGTTGTCGAAGATCTGCGGGGTGATCACCTCTTCGTAGCCGTAGCGCGCGTAAAGCGAGCGAACGTAGCCTTCGAGGAGGTTGTAGATGGTGGATCCACGCGGCAGGAAGAAGGGAGACGCGGGCGCGTGCGGATGGAATGCGAAGAGCTTGAGCTCCTTGCCGAGTTTGCGGTGGTCGCGCTTCTTGGCCTCTTCGAGCTGCTTGAGGTGCGCGCGCAGGGCCTTGGGTGAGGCGAATGCGGTGCCGTAGATGCGTTGGAGCATCGGGTTGCGCTCGTCGCCCCGCCAGTACGCGCCAGCCACGCTGGTGAGCTTCACCGCCTTCAGAAAACCCGTCGATGGAACGTGCGGCCCCTCGCAGAGGTCGACCCATTCACCGTGGCGGTAAAGGGAAATCGGGTCGTCGAGGCGCTCGAGGTGCTCGAGCTTGAAGCCCTCTTCGAGCGACCGCAGAAGACTGCGCGCTTCCTCCCGGGTCACGACCTCGCGGCGGAACGGGCTGTCGGCTTCGACGATTTCGACCATCTTCTCTTCGATGGCGCGCAGATCGTCCTCTGAGAACGTGCCGTCCGGCTTCGCGTAGTCGTAGTAGAAGCCGTCCTCAGTGGCCGGGCCGAAGGCGACCTTCGTCCCGGGAAACAGTCGTTGCACGGCGTCGGCCATGACGTGAGCGCTCGAGTGGCGGATGATCGCGAGCGCCTCGGCGTCATGGGCGCCGATCGCCTTGACCTCGGACGCCCCTCCTGGAACCGGGCTGTGCAAATCATAGACTTTGCCATCAACCCGTGCGGCTACAGTGTCCTTGCCAAGCGCGCCGTGCTCCTCGAGCAGCTCGCGCGCCGTGCGCGATGTCGCTTCGCTTGTCATCGGTCGGTGGACCGGGGTATGTAGCTCGCGCTCAAGATTTGGTCTTCTCCAGGTTAGTAGGCACGGGCGGTTTCGAACCGCCGACCCCTACCGTGTCAAGGCGCCGCGCGGATAAGGCGACCCAAGTTTCCCTTATCGAAAACGATGGTGGCGAAGGGTCAGACATGGGCAAAAAGGGGACCAATGGGAGCTTTTTGACACACGGTGTGTCGATTGCAACCCTCGCCCGCGACGTCCTCGGCGATCCTCACGCCTCGGTTCGCGAGGCGGCCCTCGCCGGTTGGGTCTTGAACGAACTCGAGGGGCGTAGCGATGACTGACCGCCCGCCCGAGGACGCTGTGCCTCCTCAGAACCTCGTCGACGGCACGATCGTTGATGTTTGCGCGTTCGGAGTCGAGCGAACCTACCTCTGATGCTTCCCTTGCTTCACGCCCTGCTCGCGACCGCCAGCTCGCAGGCGTCAGCGCGCCCGACCAATCAGCTTAAGGGCTCACTCCAGGAGGCGCGGGCAGTTCTCCACAGGCGCAGCGCAATCAGGGTAGCTCATCGGGTCGACCGGCGACTGGTTGCAATCCTGGTTGCAAATAAAGCGCCTTTCGGCGTGGCGCTCCTCGCAACAAGTGTAGCAGGTTTCGTAGCAAGAAAAAGGGTACTCAAGGCCCGGTTCGTGATCAGTGTCGCAACCGGCCATTGCCGACAACGTAAGAAGCCCGACCAGGGCGCGGTAGGTGCAGGTCATGCAAGGGAGTCTACCCCCGGGCGCGCCATATCGGCAGCACCCATGCGCCCATCGTCAGCCCTTGGCTCGAACCGGTCTAGACGGTCTTCGGCGAAGACTTACGTCGTGTTCGAAGTTGGGCCAATGAACGCGTTGGCCGGTTGCGAACCCAACCGACCGGAACGATCAGACTGATGCGCCGAGCCTGCTCGGATAAAGGAAACACCGAGCACCGCCACCAAGCCGCCCAGCTCAATCGGGCGTCTATGGCTCGTCCGAACCGTCGCTGAGAACGATGAAGGTGGGCGCGGTGAGCTCTGTCACGCAACGGTCGAAGGATTCACCCGTCCCTAGGACGCTGAGTCGGTATGCCGCCTCGACATCACGGTCGGAAATGTAAGCGGCAAATTGTGCACTTCGCTCGCCGTCCAACGAGATGTCGTTGGCGACGTAGACCCCAGCGGGCAGGTCGGTGCTGTTGACGGGAATGTCGACGATCTCGCTGCCGATTGTTTCTGCTTGGCCGCCCGTGCCGACTCCGGGGAGATCGACAGAATCAATAGAAACCCACACCAGGCGGGTGTTGGCGTCGACTGGAACCGCAATCCGGAGGGGCTCTCCTAGGGCGATCTCCAGGGCAGAAAACGTGGGAGCACCCGTGAGCTGCGCATGGTCGGTGCGGCCGAGCCAGTCGACATCGCTGCACGCTGGAAGACTCTCCGGAGGCCTTTCCTCGCTCCCACATCCTCCGGCGAATGCGGCGCATGACACCTGTAGAGTAAGCACAAACCTAAGAACAAGAGGCCGCATTGCAAAGTCCTCTCAGCTCAAACTAATCTCAGCAGCGGATTACAGCAAAGCTTCCGCTAACGACAATGGGCGATGCGTGTCGTCACCGGCTGGTCGGGCGAGGCACAATGGCGATTGCGGCTCCGCGTTGCGGGGCCGTCATCGCCATGTAACAACCGGGCAACCGGGGACACTCTCCCCCTTCGTAAGCGTCCGATTTCACGCGCTTCCTGCGGCAAAGATCGCTGCGCCCCATGATTCGAGTCGCTGCGATCTTCGCCTGAGAATCGCTGTAACTTCGGTTGCTTGTCTACCCGGAGAGTGTCCCCTTACGGGGTGCTCAGGCACGTGCAGGATTGGTCTGCGCTGAAATTGCAGTTCGCGGGGTCGTTTGGAACTCGGCAACAGTAGAGTCCAGTTCCACACTCGGTGTTGTCTTGGCAGAGCATGCCTGCGCCGCCTCCCGGTTCGCCAGCGAAGGTCGAGCAGTCCTCCACGCAGCGGTTGAGGTACGCCCCGCATTGGCCGGCATCCGTACAGCAGAACGTCCCCAAAGGCGACACGGACTGATCGCAGTAGCGATCGTCTTCGCAGGCGCCTCCCATCCCGACTTGCGTGATGCATTTGCAGTCGCATCGCGCCGGGTCGAGGGTCGTGTCGCAAACCGACAGCAGCCTATCGACCACGTTGCTGCCGCAACGGGCGGGACAGTGCGTGTCGAGGCAGTACGTGGTGTCCAAGCAAATCCCGGCGGTGTCGCTTTCTGGCCCGCCACAGGCCGCCACGAACAGCAGCCCGGCGCAGATAGCAAGACCCAAACTGTAGGATGCTCGCAATGCAATGTTGTTTCCCATGACAACCTCCCTTCGCCGATGGATCCCGTTGGACCCCACGTTAAGCACCTTAGGGTCACCAGATCGGCCGAGTCTAGGGCTCCGGACGCCGGCTCTTCCCCAGCAGCCTGGGGCTCGACGGGGGCCGGCTCGCCCGACGTCGTTGACGCTCGCACGCCGCTATTCCAAGCTGACGATACGATGCGCGCTGCAGCTTTGACTTTCCTTTTGCTGGCATTCCTGCTGACCGGTTGCGGTGAAACCGGTTCTCCAACTGCCCCGAAGACGATCCGCAGATGCGGAGAGCTCGATGGAGTCGCGCAGGTCGATCCTCTCGTGGTCGATGAAGACGAGTTCGGATGCCCCGTCTTCGCCCCAGTGCCCTGCAGCCTACCACTCGACGAGTATCGATCCGCGTGCGGACCGGATTGCCGGCCTGACACAGGGAGCAAGGCCAACGGTGACGAATGGCTTCTCGGTTGCGCCACGACGAAGGGTCCTGTCGGCTGCATTCATCTCGAGTCACCGCCATCGCCCAGGGTCTGCTACGTCGACCCCTACCTCGACGAGCCGTACTGGTACGGAACCGTGGACTGCGAGATACCTATCTACTCCGTGTTTTGCTGGGAGCGCTGCGATGGAACCGGTGTCGACGTCCCGGAAGCCTGCGACTGACGCAGCACTCCCATCACTGGCCACTCAGCTCCTGAATTGCGCAGAAAGCCTTGTCTGTCTACTTTCGGTTTCAGGAAAGAAGGCGTTTGTAGCGGCTATCAGCTCCGCTACGAGGACAGCTTCACTCGTCATCAACGTCCTCACCTTGATCTCGAAACGCGTCGAGGAGGGTCGCTCGATCGACCTCTCCGAGCTGATGGAACGGATTCTCTCCGACGTGAAAAGATTGGTAGCAGAGGCTTCAAAGCGTCACGACGTAGGCTCTTCGCCGGTTGTTGCTGGGCGGATACGAATGCGACCGGGCTCGACCGTAACAATCGCACCGGCGGCGAGCTCTTCCGGATAGCGACTTAGGATATCAACGCATATCGAGCCTTGCTCGCGCGCCGAAATGCCCACGAGGCGGACCAGACCCGAATGCGGTCGGCCAAAGACCACCGCGAGCTCGCCGAAATCCTTGTCGAGCGTCACCAATACGCGGCGCTGTTCATGGGCGAGTCGGAGGATTTCCCCGTCGCCGGGATCGCGGTCCCAGTCGCCGGCCCACTCTGTATTGTGGCCAGCGCGGGAAAGCTCATCCTGGGCCTTTCCCCAGACACAGGTATCCAGCAGGACCTTCACGAGCCGGTTTGGCGCTCGAGAGGCTCAATACGCTCATGGCCGACGATCCGTTTCGCGTAGACGAGGCAAGCCTGGATGTCTTCCGGCTTGAGCCAGGGATATCCCTCGAGGATGGTCTCTGCTGTATCGCCGGCGGCTAGCATGCTTAGGACATGCTCCACCGCTAGCCGTCTCCCGCGGATGATCGGCTTTCCGCCGAAGATCTCGGGATTGACGGTGATTCGGGCGATCAACTCTTGTTCGTCAACCATGGCTAGCCTTCATTGTGCTCCAATTCGGGAGCCTGCACCAGCTCTCGCGAAGCGGCGTGTTTCTGTCGCGGGATCCGCACCAGTCGCGCGAATAAGCCGAAGGTGTTGAGCGCGCCAATCACGGCCGAGTGTCGGGACGAAGACCCGAAGCGAGGACGCTGCAGTTTTGGTGTCTGCCAAAACTATGCCTTGCCGCAACCAAGCTGGGTCCCTCTACTGACATCCCGTGCAATCCCCTGAGACTCGCTGAGCTTCAGAGTAATCGGCTGCAACTCATCGACACTCACCACGCCCAGGCGAAACTCAACGGGATTCAATGCAAGTCCGTCGCACTCAATCTCAGCGAGTTTCTCCGACTTCCAACGGTTCTCATCCGATTTCATTCGCTCGCACCGATGTGCGAGCCGTTGCCCCCAATCCCAATTTCAATTCGACCGGGGAGCGAAAGAAAAGCCATTGGGCGAACATATTTTTGGCCTCCAAAACCGATAATCAGGATGTGAGCCAAAGAGATCCCTTCCATCACAAGACCACCCTCCCTCCGGAGGACGAATCCTATGCCTCGTTCCTCCGGCTCATCGACGAGATCGGCAGATGGCTTCGATCTGGGTACTCTGTGAAAGGGGTCTGGCTTGCAAGTACACGCGGCACGCCCGCGACCGAGTCGCTGCGGCCGCCCACCGAAACCAAACCCGCTCCCAAGGTTCCCATCCGCAGCATGCGGCTCACCCACCGTCTGGCCACGGCTGACGGGCAAGGCACGGGAGTTCGTTCCAAGGATGGAGGCGTACAAGTGAAAACCGCCCTGAATCAAACGAGTCGGTCGGAGAGCACGGTTCCTCGTGGCCTCGTGGCGGCAGGAGCGACGTCCCAACCTTTTCGGCGCTGCGTCGGCGAACGGTCGCGCTCCGATCTCACATCCCGCTGGTTCGGACGTTTCCAGCAATCGGAATCATGAAGCACACTTTCACATCTCCGCTTGCCACCCCGGCCGAAGCTCGGGCATACCTACGTCTCAGTCGGAAGAGCTTCGATCGACATGTGCGTGGGCACCTCATACAAGTCCGTCAGGGCGGGCGCGTATTTTACGAGTGGAAGGAGATCCAGAAATGGCTCGAAAACCAGAAGGCTGGTCCGTACGTAAAGACCCACGGACCGGCAACTACACAGTCACCTTCCGGCACGCGGGTCAGCGAATCCACCGATCCACGCGTCAAAGAGATGCTCGCCGAGCTCAAGTCGAGGCGGAGAGAATCTACGCCGAGGTTGTCTACGGCCGGCGGACCGCCGAAGTAGGCTCCAATAAGGCGATCGAGCTCCTCTTCGCCGAGTGGTTGGTCGACAAACAAGCCGAGGCTTCCGAGGAGACCGTCGCATTCTACACCGATCTCGCGTCGCGCCTGTTCCTTCCCTTTTTTGAGTCGTTGAGTGCATTGACGAGGACGAGCGTCGATGACTACGCCCGGCATCGCTTGCGCCGCGTGCGGCGTGATACCGTGGTCCGTGAGCTGACGGCCCTGCGCTCCTTCGTCCGCTGGGCAAGCCGCAAGGGGCACCTCGCCGAGGACGTTGAGGTTTCGGATCCGCCGCGGCGTGCGGTTGGAACGCCGGTGCTCGAGAACATCACGGTCGAGCTTTCCGCACAGGAGTGCGAGGCCATCCTCGCGGCACTGCCCGTACGCACCCGGTACGGTCACCCTGTGCGGGCGCTCTTCACCGTGATGTGGGAGACCTCGCTTCGCATCGGAACCCTGCGGCGCCTGAAAGTGCCTGAACACTACACCAAGGGGGCGGACGCGCTTCGGATCACGCAGGACATCGACAAGGCGCGCTATGCCCGACGCATTCCCCTCACGGCGCGTTCAACGGCGCTCTTGGACGATGCGTGCCCCGAGAAGGGGCTCTTGTTCGGTCGCTACGATTACCGCCGGACGCTGCGGACGGCGGCCAGGAGGGCGGGCCTCGCGCCCGACAAGCGCAAGCACCTGAGCGCGCATGACATCCGCCACGCAGCGGTCACGCACGCCCAAGAGGTCTCACAGAACATCGCGGGCGCCGCCTACATGGCAGGGCACCGGCGCACGGCCACCACGGCGGCCTATACACATCCGAATTACTCCGCCGGCCTCGCGATTCAGCGTGCGCGATTCGGCTTTCGGCACACCAAACGGTACACCGATTCAGAAAACGCAAATGGCGGCGAAACAGAAACCGCGCCAAGTGCTTGCAATCACTTAGTAGGCACGGGCGGTTTCGAACCGCCGACCCCTACCGTGTCAAGGTAGTGCTCTCCCGCTGAGCTACGTGCCTGTTTGTCATGTCCACCGACGGTGGAAGCGGCGTCTTAACCCTGACCCCAAGGGGTGTCAACCCCGTAGAACCAACGCAATCACTCGACGGGGTCCTTTGCTTATTCATTGGGGCGCTGATAAGCCCAGCGTTCGATGAGTGCCGATCCTTCGAGTGAAAAGGAGCCAAGCGGGCTTCGGCCGCTGCCCTCCGTCAAGATGGCGCTCCTGCCCAACGAGCTCCGGGCGCGACGCACGCGGCGCCTCGTGATCGGGACCTTGATTGGAGCCGTGTTCCTTGGCGCTCTGCTGCTCTGGATCGCCCGCAGCGTGATCCCCCAGACCTGGGCATGGATGGAGGAAGCCCTGGGCCGGCAGGACGCTCAACTGGCCGCCGACATCGGTTTGACGGACGAGCTGCTCCCGGCAGACCTGGACGGAGGCATCGAAGAAGAGCTCAGCGAAGAGGAGGCCCGGGCGCTTGCTCGGTCTCGGCCCAACGCGCGGTACGAGACTCCCTTTGGAGGCGTGCCGAGTTTTCGCGGCGCGCTCCTGAACGCCGGGCTCGAAGCGGACGAGTGCACGGCGATCGAACAAGCGCTCCAGCACATCGTGGACTTCCGGCGCTGCCGGCCCGAGCACAAGCTCATCGTGGAGCGGGACGAGAACGCCGACCTCAAGCGCTTCGAGTACCATCCTTCGGCAACGGAGTTCGTCGAAGTCACCCGTGGTGAAGATGGGTCCTTTCGGGCGGAGCAGATCCGTGTGAAGGTCGAGCGAACGCCGATCGCGCGGGCGGCCTCGGTGCAAACCTCCATCGGGGATGGCCTGCTCGAGCTCGGGCTGCCAGCTGGTCTTGCTACGTTCTTCGTCGAAGCCTTCGAAGGTCAGATCAACTTCAGCTTGCAAGCGCGAAAGGGTGACGTCTTTCGAATCGTCGTCGACGAAGAGCGGGTAGACGGAGAGTTCCTTCGCTACGGCCGAGTGCACGCGCTCGAGTACGACGGGCAGCGCACCGGCAAGGTTCGGGCCTTCTACTACGAAGCCGGAGGCGCGCCCGGCCAGTTCTACGACGAGAGTGGACGCGCCATGCAAGGCGGCTGGCTCCGTACGCCCTTGCGTTACGACCGCCTTTCGTCTGGATACAACCCTCGCCGTTTTCATCCCATTTTGAAGCGCATGGTTCCGCACCTTGGTGTCGACTACGCGGCCGGCACTGGAACGCCCGTTTGGGCCGCAGCCGACGGCCGGGTGACGTTTGCAGGACGCAAGGGACCGAACGGGAACCTCGTCATGATCCGTCACAGCGGTGGGTTCGAAACCGCCTACGCGCATTTGCACCGCATCAAGGGCGGCATCCGACCGGGCACCTACGTGAAGCAGCGCGAGCTGATCGGCTACGTGGGGTCGACCGGCCGCTCGACCGGGCCGCATCTGCACTTCGGTCTCAAGAAATACTCTCGGCCCATCGACCCTCTGACCGAGCTCAATGGCCCCGGCTTGCGCTTGGCCTCGCGCGACTTGCATGCCTACAAGACGGCTCTCTCGGATTGGCAGGCTCTGTTGAGCGGAATTGAAAACGCACCTCCGCTCGTTGCGGGCGCGGACGAGCCGCTCGTCGAGCAGGTCGACGAAGTCATGGACTGAGGCCTGAGCCAAGGTTAGGCTGCCCGCGGTGTTGGATCGGTCCGTCGCACTCGATCGCTTGCTGCTCGCGGTCGTCGCGCTGCTGACCGTTTGGGGGATCGGGTCGTTTGGAATCTGGGATCCCTGGGAGCTCGACGCTGCCAACGCAGCCCGCACTCTCTTCGAATCCGGCCGCGACAGCTCGGTCCGGACTCCGCTATCGACTGCAAGCATCGCAGCAGCCTTCGAGATATTCGGCATTCGCGAATGGTCGGGCCGGCTTCCCGGGGTGCTCGCCGCCTGGCTCAGCTGCGTGCTGGCCTTCTTACTGCTGCGTGGGCCTGACGGGCGGCGCGCCGGCGTAGTCGCCGTCGCAGTGATGGCATCCACGCCCTTGTTCCTGCTCAACGCACGGCTGCTCATGGGCAACGCGATCGAAGTCTTCGCACAGACTTGGGTCGGTCTTTCCGCCTTCGCCGCCTGGTCGACGTCGCCCAGTAGCCGGCGGGCCGTCAGGACGTACGTGCTTCTCGCGCTCGGACTCGCTACGAGCAGTTACGCAAGCGGAGTGCTCCTCGGCCCGTTGCCAGCCATGCTCGCGGTTGCGGCCCTGGGCCTGCTCTCGGACGACAGTGGTCGAGGAAATCGGCTGGCACGCTGGCTCTTCCCTGCCGCAACCTTTCTGATGGCGCTCGGGGTCGCACGCGCGGTCTACCTCGACGACCCAGGGTTCAACCTCTGGCTCGGAGGCGGCTCGCTTGGAGGCAACCCACCGACGTTTGACAAGGCCATCGAGCTGGTCTTCCATGGATTCGCCCCCTGGAGCGCCGCCCTCCCCCTGGCCGCCATCTGGGCGCTCACCCCTCGACCAAGTCGGAGCGAAGAAACTCAGAACCTCGCCTGGCTGCTCCTGCTCTGGGCCGGCTTCGCGTTCGTGTCGTGGACTGTCTTCGCGTCTCGCTACGGCACGCCCCCCTATCTGGCGCTAGTTCCCTTGGCGGGACTCGTCGCGATCTGGATAGTCGAGCTCAGCAAAGAGCCCGTCGCTCACTCGGCAGCTGCCGTCGTCGTGAGCCTCTTGTTCGGACTTCTCATTCGCGACTACGCCTTGTATCCGGACAGCCCGCTTGCCGCGCTCGCCGTCGACGGCCTGACCGTCCCAGAGGTCTACAATCCGATCGCGCAATGGGCTCTCGTTCTTTGCGGGGCCGCGTTGCCACTCTGCCTGATGCTGCTCAGCCATGAAGGGAGCGCGCGCCCCAGCGCCGCCGGGGCCGTGCAGAGGATTGTCGACCTGTGGAAGGTCGGCTGGGCCGAACGAGCCTGGCTTCTGCTCGCCGCGCTTCTGCTTGTTGGCTGCTTCGTGTTTGGCTTGATGTGCTTCGTCCTGGAGCTCCCCATCGCGTCGCTCGCGCTGCGGGTCGGGCGGGCTCTGTTCTTCGTTCCCTTCGTGCTAGCTGGCGTGGTGCTCGGCCTCCCGTGGTTGCAACACGGCTACGGGCGTCTCGGGACTGCGCGCGTTTTCCCAGTGCTCGGAGGCGGTTTGCTCGTCGGTGGATTCGTCGCGCTTTCATTTCAGCCCGCGCTCGGGCAGCATTTCTCCCCAAAGCCGGTCTACGAAGCCTACGCGGAGCTGACAGCGGGCAGTCTGGAGCCTCTCGCCTCGTACAAGCTGCCATCGACCGCGGCGCACTACTACACCAATGCGCCGATCGAGGAGATCAGCCGGCAAGCGAGTCTCATCGACTTCCTGCACGAGGGCGGACAACGCTGGGCGGTGATCCAGGCCGAGAGTCTCCCAGGTATCAACCGCGCATTCCGACGCAAGACAGGCGAGCACCTCTTCGTCGCCGACGCGCGGAGCGCGCGCCTGCTCTTGGTCGCCGCCAAGCCCATCGAGGGTCGCCCCAATCAGAGCTTCGTTGCAGCCGCCGTCCTGAACGAGGTTCCTCATCCGCAATACGAGGTTGGCGCCAACTTCGATGACCGGCTCGAGCTCGTCGGATACGACCTCGAGCTCCCAGGCGACGGCGCGGTCGGCGCAGGCCAACGCTTCGAGATCACATGGTACTGGCGCGTAATCGGTAAGGCCCCGAGCGGCTACCAAGTCTTCGTGCACATCGATGGCTACGGCTTGCGGCTCAACGGCGACCATGTACCGGTGGCCGGCCGGTACCCGACCAATCTCTGGGAAGAGGGGGATCTGATCGCCGACACCCAGGCGCTGACCGTTCCCGCGAGCTACGGTGTCGGGGACTACGCAATCTACGTGGGCATGTTCAGCGGAAGCACACGCCTCGAAGTGAAGTCGGGCCCGAACGATGGGGAAAATCGGCTGAACGCGGGTACGCTGCGCGTTCGCTAGGGCGGGACTCGGTCCGCGAACACCGAAGCAGCCAGATCCAAGCCGCCGGGAAAGGCACGCTCGGGGCGTGCTTGCTCCGGTTCAGGTTCGGCGGTCTTCTTCACGGTTCGCGAAGGCGGGCCCTCGTACCCGCTGGGCGCCGAAGGAGCGGCCCAGCCGGCCACTGTCCGCCCGGGACTCAGCGCCGGCTCGTACGGTTCCGCCACACCCACGGGGACACCGGTCAGGGTACGCTGATTCAGAATGAAGGCCTCGTCTGCCCTGAGACCGCGCATGCTCTGCGTCAGGCGCCGGCGCTCGTCTCTGCGAAGCGCCTCGAAGGCGACCCCCATGCCGACCGCACTCTCATCCCCGGGCCGTCGCCGAAACTCGACACGCTGAACACGACCCGCCACGTAGAGCGGCTCTTCCCAGTCCGGCGGGAAGAAGGTCATCGTGACATGGCTGCCGACCTCGAGAAGGAGATCGGTTTGGATCCAAAGTCCGTCCTCGCACACATCGGTGACCCGATGCGCGATCGTCTCGCCCCAGAGCTCGGAGTAAACCTCGCACTCGAGATCGACGAGCCGTCGAACCGCCCTTCGCGCCTCGCGTTTGGCCCCGAACTGGCGAGCTGCCATAAGCACGCTTGTATGCGAGCAGGCCCTCGGGCCGCAAATTACGGGTCGAGGTCGACGCGCTGATCGGGCTCGAGAACGTAGCGCGTTTGATCCCATGTCCCGGGTGTGGCCGTATCGCGCACCCCGCCGAGCTCGTACATCCATAGGCCTTCCCGGCCCGCATGGGTCGTGCTCCCGGAACAGAACAAGCCCAATGGAGTCTCCGGCACGCGCAGATGATATCGCCAGTGAATGTGGCCGTGCAGGATCGCGCCCCGTCGCGCGGCGGCGCTGATCTCCAAAAGCTCGTCGGCGTTCTCGAGCCCGTGCGCCGGCCTGTCTGGCCGACCGTTAGAAAGCCGAGGGGCGTAGTGGGTCGCGATCATCACGAAGCGATCGAAGAGGCGTGGGTCGTCCAAGATCCGCGTCAGCGCGTCGAGCTGCTCGTCCGGGATGCACCCGCTCGAATGGTGGGGCTTCGGGTTGGCTCGGGCGCTATTGACCCCCACCAATGCCAGGCCCTCGGCAGGGAACCAAACCTGAGGCCATACGCCATCGACCGCGTACTCGGGGAGCTCGGTCTTCATCAGAGGGCCGAAATGCTCATCGAACCAACCCGCTAGGACCGTGTCGCGCAGGTAGAGGTCGTGATTGCCGGGCACGGTGAAGAAGCCGAGCGGCGCATGTGTGAGCGGCTCGATGACTTTGCGCGCGTAGGCGATCTCCGGCTCGGTGCCGAGCGCGGTGTAGTCCCCCGTGCAAATCACCAGGTCGGCCCCCTGCTCTTTCGAGAACGCTGCGAGCGCCTCGACTTTCTTCTCCGCCTCGGCGAAGGCGCGCCGCCGTCTGAAACGAAGATTGGCGAGGCCCACGATGCGCTTGTTGATGAAGCTCTTCATCGGCACACCCGGGAAGCCATCCTCGAGGTGCAGGTCGCTGACATGCAAGACCTTGATTACGGCCATTGTGCCGGGGCCCGTAGTCCCGCCCCTTCATCGAGGCCAAAGCGAACGTTGAGGCATTGGATCGCCTGCCCGGACGCACCCTTGACGAGGTTGTCGATCGCGCTCATCGCAATGACCGTACCGCTGCGGAGATCCTGCGCGTAGCCGACGTGCACCCGGTTCGAGCCTCGGACCCATAGGGTGTCCGGATGCTGCCCTTCGTCGAGGACCTGCACCGAGGGAGACCCGTCGTACAGCGCGCGAGCCGCCTCGATACAGCGAGCCGCCGTCACGTTCGAATCCACTGGCTGCGCGTAACAGGTAGCGAGAATGCCACGCGTCATCGGAAGTAGATGAGGAACGAAGGCAATCTTGACGGGCGCGCCGGCAAGCCGGCTCAACTCTTGTTCGATCTCAGGTCCGTGACGATGGGCTCCAGCCTTGTATGCACGGACTCCCTCAGCGGTTTCCGGAAAGTGGGTCGCGCTCGAAACGCCGCGACCGGCACCCGACACGCCACTCTTGGCGTCCACGGCGATTCCATCGGTTCGAATGAGGCCGGCGTTCAACAGCGGAGCCAGCGCGAGTGTCGACGCGGTTGGGTAACAACCCGGCACGGCGATCAGATCGGCGTCGCGAATCTCGTCCCGGTGAAGCTCCACCAGACCGTACACCGCCTCGTTCAAACGCTCGGGAACCGGATGCTTGCCGTACCAGGCCTCGTAGACCGACAGGTCTTCGAAGCGAAAGTCGGCCGAAAGATCCAACACCTTCTGCCCGCGTTGCCGCAATGCACTCACGGCCTCGGCGCTGGCCGCGTGCGGGAGCGCGCAAAACGCAACATCGGACTGCTCGGCGATCTCGTCGGGATCGAAAGGCTGCACATCACCATCGACGACGCCGCGGAGGCTCGGCAAGACCTTGGCTACCGATTCGCCAGCGGTCGTGTTCCCGACGATCGAGGTCAGCTCCAGCGACGGGTGAGCCAAGACCAGACGCACGAGCTCGGCTCCGGTGTAGCCGGTTCCTCCAACGATGGTCGCGCGTATGGGCTTCGAGGTCATCTGCTCAACTCCATCCTGATACTGACATCTGCGTTGTCCACAGCATTAAGCAAGAAAGCCGCGGCACCGAGGGCGCCGCGGCTCGAGACTTGGGATCCGAAGTTCTTAGCGCTTGGAGTACTGGAACTTCTTGCGGGCGCCGGGCTGACCTGGCTTCTTACGCTCCTTTTTGCGAGCGTCGCGGGTAATGTATCCCGCCTTCTTCAGCACCGGCTTGTTGTCTTCGTCCATACCGACGAGCGCCCGCGCAATGCCGTGCCGAACGGCCGTGGCCTGCGAGGAGACGCCGCCACCGGTGACGTTGACCTGTACGTCGAACTGGCCCTGCTTCGAGAGCGCGGCGAAGGGCTGCATCGCGATGATCCTGAGGATCTCTCGGGGGAAGTAGTCTTCGAAGGTGCGACCGTTGACGGTCACGTTCCCCGAGCCGGCGCTGAGAAAGACCCGCGCGATTGCGTTCTTTCGCTTCCCGGTGCCGTAGTTGCGTCCGTCTATGACTTTAGAATGTGTCATTAACCAGTTCTCTCGCGATCAAAGGGGAAAGGGCTCGGGCTGCTGCGCCACGTGCGGATGAGTGCCTTCAGCGTGGACCTTCAGCTTGCGAAACATCTGACGTCCGAGGCTGTTCTTGGGGAGCATGCCCTTCACAGCGCGCTCGACGACGAAGCCCGGCTTTCGCTGGAGCAGGTCGCCGTAGCTCTCGGCGCTGAGGCCGCCCGGATAACCGGAGTGACGGTAGTAGTACTTGTCCGTAAGCTTATTGCCTGTGAGACGTACTTGAGCCGCGTTGATGACGATGACGAAGTCACCGGTATCGACATGCGGCGTGTACTCCGGACGGTGCTTGCCACGAAGGACGTGGGCCACCTTGGACGCAAGGCGGCCAAGCGGTTGGCCCGCTGCATCGACGACATACCATTTGCGTTCGATTTCAGACGCTTTGGCACTCTGGGTAGCCATGAGATTCGCTCCTAAGACCCCGTTTAGGGGCGCGTTTCCTAGCCGCCGGCCTAGCTGGTGTCAAGCGGGCACGGAGCGATATGCGGCGGTATTACGCCGGGGTTTGTGCGCCGATTCGAATCGGCTGGACACCTGGGGCTCGAATTGGGTTAGAAAGGTAAGCGGTGAGAATTCTTATCCAAACTGGCGGCGCGCCAAGCCGAGGCTCCCTGGGTGCCTCGATGCTGTCCCTGTTGCTGACGGCTACGCTCTTCTTTGCGGCGGAAGCCGCGAAGGCGCAATCCGGGGCGATCCTCTGCTCGGTCACCGAGAACGGCGCCCCGGCGCGCGGCACGGCATCGGTCGAGGGCAACGGGAAAGAGATCGCGGCCGGCTCGTGCGGAGCCGCCCTTCCCGTGCCGAACGGAAAATACAAAGTCACCGTCAGGTTGGACGGGACGCTCGACAACCCATCGAAGGTCGTCGACGTCGATGTGAGCGCGGGGAAGACCATGCCCGTCGCCGTCGACTTCAAGACGGGCGCGCTCGAAGTTCGGATCGAGAACAAGGGACAGAGCGGCACCGGAATCGTCGCGGTCAACCGCGGCTCCGAGCGGATCGGCACCCTGGGGAGCGGCGTTGCGGCGCGCCTCAGTGCGGGCAAGTACGAGATCGTGGTGCGGCTCGGCGGCCAGGAGCGCCGGTACGAGGTCGAATTACGTCCCGGGCAGCGCCGCCTCGTTCGCGCGCAGTTCTAGATCTCCCTCCATAAAAAGGCAGAACGAGAGCGAACCTGCGTATACTCGACCCGATCTTGCACGCTGCTAGGGTCTGAATCAGCGATGACGAATCTGCCGGAGCTCGCGCGGCGGTCACCGACGCCGGCGCCTTACTCGCCCAACGCGATCCTACGATGGCTCTATCGACGCTTCTTCGCGCACATTCGAGTCGATGAGAACTGGAGCCGGGGCGTGCGCGACGCCGCCAGCAAGGGCGTCGTCGTCTATGTGATGCGCTCGCTCTCGTTTCTGGACTTCCTTTGCCTGGACTTCCTGCTGAAGAAGTTCGGCCTCCCGCTGGTGCGCTTCGTCAACGACCTGGGGCTCTGGATTCTCGAGCCGTTCGGTAAAGGCGAGCGTCGACTGAGCCTGCGGCGGCAGATTCCGGAAGCCGAAGCGCTGCAGCAAACGGTTGGCGATGGGTACAGCGCGCTCCTGTTTCTGAGACGGCCGCCGAAATTCGGCAGTCAGGCTCGTAGAGGCCGAGAGCTCGAAGTCGACCTCATCGAGACGCTCGTCGCGAAACAGCGAATCAGCTCGCAGGCGATCCTTCTTGTCCCGCAGACCTTCGTCTGGAGCAAACAGGCTGGGACCGCGAGTCCGAGCCTGCTCGACCTGCTGTTTGGTCCGGTGCAGTGGCCGGGCCGGGTGCGTGTGTTCTGCCAGTTCTTGCTGAACTACAGAGACGCGAAGCTGCGTTCGGGAGAGCCCTTCAATCTCAGGGAATTCCTCGAGAAGCATCCCGAGCTCACCGACTCCGAAGCCGCTGACAAGGTTCGATACGCGCTCCTCCGACGCATGGAGCGGGATCGGGCAGTGATCATCGGCCCGATGAAGAAGACGACCGCGCGCATCCAGGACGAGCTGTTGCGCAGCCCGAGAGTCCGGGCCCACATCGAGCAGTACGCTGCGGAAAAGGACATCTCGTACACGAAAGCAGAGGGCATCGCCCTCAAACAGCTGCAGAAGCTGTGCGCCAAGCAAAGCCTCTTCGTGGTGGACCTGATGCACCGGTTCCTGACCTGGGTCTGGTCGAAGATGTACGACGGCGTGGTCATCGACAAAGAAGGAATCGAGCGACTTCGCGAAGCTTCCCGTGACGCTTCACTGGTTCTCCTACCAAGCCACAAGAGCCACATCGACTACCTGGTCTTGAGCGACATGCTCTACGGGAACGCGCTGATGCCCCCGCTCATTGCAGCCGGGGAGAACCTCAGCTTCTGGCCGATTGGCATTCTCTTGCGCCGCGGTGGCGCCTTCTTCATTCGTCGGAGCTTTCAGAACGATTCGCTCTACCCCGCGCTCGTCGAGGCCTACGTCCGAAAGCTGATCGCCGAGGGCTTCACCATCGAGTTCTTTCTGGAGGGCGGCCGTTCGCGCACCGGCAAGTCATTGCCGCCCAAGTACGGCCTGCTCTCGATGGTTTTCGATTCGGCATTGAAGCTTCAGGGGACCAAGGTGAAGCTCGTGCCGATTTCAATCGGCTACGAACGCATCATTGAGGAGCGTTCTTTCGTCCACGAGCTCTCGGGCGGCGACAAGCAATCGGAAAACGTCGGGGACCTGATCAAGAGCTCGAGCATCCTGCGGTCGAAATGGGGCCGGCTCTACGTTCAATTTGGCGAGATCATCGACTTCGACGACGTCAAAGAGGAGCTGATGCAGCGGGCGGGCAGCGAGTTTCCGGGGAACGAGGTCATCACGGCCGACCGGCAGCGGAACGCGGTGCGCGCACTAGCGCACAAGGTGATGTACTCGATCAACGAGGTCACCGTCGTCACGCCAGCCGCGCTCGTGGCAACCGCGCTGCTCAGTCACCAGAAACGCGGAATGACCCGGGCCTCTCTGCTGAGCGCGTGCCAGGATCTGCTTGCCACACTGGACGTCATGGACGCCAGGATCGCCCACCAGCTTCGCATTGGGGAGGCCCGCATCCGCGAAGACACAATCGACGAAGCGCTTCACTTGTTCTTGGACGCACGCCTCATCGTCGCGCACGACACCGGTCCCGAACCGATCTACACCATCGACTCGGAGCGGCGAATCGCGCTCGAGTACTACCAGAACACGATCATCCACTTCTTCGTGCCTCGGGCTCTCATCGCGGCCGGCCTGCTCGTCGACATGGATCAGTGGGTCGACATCGCGCGCCTCAACGATCGCGTCCAGCAGCTATCGCGACTCTTCAAGCACGAGTTCATCTACCGAACCGATGCGACGTTCGACGAGATCTTCCAAGACGCGCTTCGGGACATGGCGAACGATGGCGAGGTCGAAGTGCGCGAAGGCTACGCGCAAGCCAGCGAAGGCGCGATGCGTCATCGGCTCGAACGATACGCCGTGATGCTCCAGACCTTCTTCGAAAGCTATCTACTCGCTCTGCGTGGCGCCGAAATCATCCTCGACGGCCCGATTCCGAAGAAGGAATGGTACAAGCGCACCCTTGCCCTCGGGCAGCAGATGTACCTCGCCGGCGAGATCGAACGCCGCGAATCACTCTCCAAGCTCAAGCTCGAAACCGCGTTGAAGGCGCTCCAAGACTACAAGCTCGTCCAGCTCAACGGCGACATCCTCGAGCGTGGGGAAGGCGTCGAAGGCGTGAGCGACCTGCACGAGCTGGAGCCCAAGCTAACCGGATTTCTTCGCTGAGCGGCGTCGACCGCTCTTCTTCCAAACGCTGCACACGTCCTGCAAGACGCAGCGCTCGCACTTGACCGGGTCTTGGCGGCTCGGGCACTCCCGTGACACGCCGAAGTGGCAGAGCGCGAAGTCGTACTTGACCGGATCCTCCGGATCGAACTTCCGCAGCGCGGCCGTGATCTCTTCGGCGGCCGCCCAGCTTGCGGTGCGGCGTTTCGTCAACCCTAGGTTGCGGCTGATGCGATGGATGTGCGTGTCGACGGGAATCACGAGCTCCGAAGGGGCGATGGACCAAATGCCGAGGTCGACTCCGTCGGCGGGGCGAACCATCCAGCGCGCGTAGAGAAGGAGGCGCTTGCAGGCGCTCCCTGCACGGGGGTCGCTCACGAGGTGACGCAGGCTTCGACTGCGCGTGTTACCTCGAAGCGCATCGGCGAAACGGGCGAGGCCTTCCCGAAAGTCTGCGTCGCTTGCCCCATGAAAGCTGGTGAATGCCTTTCCGAGCGTTTCGTGCTCCCGCAGCAAACCACCTGCGTGTGAAAGCATCGTGGCGAGATGTTCGCCGCGGTAGATTCGATGGACGAAGCCTCGAAGCCGACGCCGAAGCTCTGCCTCGCCGGCGCTTTGAACGATCTCTGCCGGATCGGGCCCGAGCGCTGTGAGTACCCGGTCGATGCTCCGCCGGGCAGCCACGACGTTTCCAAACGCAAGGCTGGCTGCGATGAGGCCCACGATCTCCCGATCCCCAGGCTCCTGGTAACGGTGGACGACATCGACAGGGTCGCTGCGCCGTGTAGACTCCGCGTCGAAGGCGGCAAGCAGTCCGTCCAGGCGTTCTTGGATGCGGTCCACTTCGCTTAGGTTCTTGCTATATTGCCGAGCCAACCGCAATGACCAGGCGCAGTCTTCCCAAACTTGCCCTCTTCATGATTTCGATTCTCCTCGTGGTCGCCTCGGGCTGCGTCCGCGATTCGAGCGGAACGCGGGCGAGCAGCGCGGAAGCAAGGTCTGGTCCACGACTCGATCTTGGGCTTCGCTTGACCAACGGCCGCTGGGTCGAGCTTGCTGACCTTCGCGGCACACCGGTGCTTCTATTCGTGTTCGCGACCTTCGACGCCGTCAGCCAGGCATCGCTCAAGTCGCTCCGACCTTTCGTGCCACAGCATCCCGGGCTCGTCGTCATTGGAGTCGCGGCGCAGCCGAGGGGCGAGCAACTCGTCGAGGCCTGGGCCTATGCGCTGGATCCGCCCTTCGCGGTCGGCACCAATCCGTACGGGTATGTCGAGAACGGAGAAAGCATGCTCGGAAAGATCGAGACCGTTCCGACGTATATCCTCTATGACGCTCAGGGATACGAGGTCGATCGAACGGCGGGCTTGCTCAGCGAAGGAGACCTGGCCCGCTTGGTCGAGCCCGTGCTGAGCACCGCGAACTAGACGAGCCCCTGCTCTTTCCATAGGGCGCCGAGCTCCGGGCCGAGTCGTTCGAGGAGCAGCTCGCGAACCGCATCGGCAGAGCGGCATCCGAGGGCGTCGCGCGCAACCGCGCTGGCAGCCTCCACATCGACGTTGCGAATGACGGCACGCGCCAGCGGAACGGCACTAGCCGGCACCGAAAACTGGCGGTAGCCAAACCCCAACGCCAGACCCAGGGCGACGGGGTCGGCCGCCATGCCCCCGCACATCGAGCACGGGATTCCCGCTTCGCTTGCTGCGCTGATGGTGCGCTCGAGGAGCCACAGAACCGCAGGGTCGAGCGGCTTGGCGGCCGAACCGCGGTCCCGCCGATCGAAAGCCAGGGTGTGGTGCGCCAGGTCGTTCGTTCCCACGGCGAAGAAGTCCGCATGCTCGGCAAAGCGTTCCGCCAGCAAGGCCGCCGACGGCACTTCGACCATCATTCCCACCGCAAGTGGCGTGTGGGTCGCGCATTCGTCGCCGAGCTCGGCTCTGCACTCTTCGACCAGCGCGCGGGCGTCGAGGAGCTCCGCCACGGTGGCGATCATGGGAAACATCAGCGCCACCGAGCCCTCCCCGTTCGCTCGGAGAACCGCCCTGATTTGAGTCTTCAGCCAAGCCGGTTCGCGCTCCCCCAGGTCGTGCGCCCGCAGTTGCTTGTCCCCGCGCCAATCGAAGGTGCGGAACACCACCGACTTTGGCGCCATCGCCCCGACGACCTTTCGGTACAGCTCGAGCTGCTCTTCCTCCTGGGGTGGCTCGCGTCGGTCGAGGCACATGAACTCAGTTCGATAGAGGCCGATACCTTCGGCGCCGTTTTGCTGCGCGGCCTCGACCTCGCTTAGCAGCTCGATGTTGGCAGTGACCGAAACTGAAACGCCATCGCGGGTGACCGCGCTCGTCGAGCGCTCTGACTCCAAGAACGCCCTAAACCGGTCGCGCCGCCCTTCGGCGGCCTTCCTTTCATCAGGCGCAGCGCCCAAGGTGACTTCGCCGGAAAACCCATCCACCAGGACGGGCTCGTCGTCTTCGATCTCGATCGGCAACGGACCGACGCCGACGACCGCCGGAACTCCGAAGGTGCGCGCGAGAATCGCGGTGTGACTGCTCTCCGCGCCCAGCTCCGTCACCAGCCCGACCGTCGGGGGCGCCAGCATGTGCACCGCGTCCGCAGGCGAGAGGTCGCGGGCGATCAAGACCATCGGACCATCGGCAGGCCTCTCGCTTCGCCGCTTGCCACTCAGGTGACGGAGCAAGTGCTCCTTGACGTGTTCGATGTCGTTCGCGCGTTCCTGGAAATACGGGGAAGCGTCTTCGACGAGCGGCCTTTTGAGTCGCTCGACCACCTGCGAGACGGCCCACTCGGCGTTGATACTCTCCTCGCGAATCGCGTCGGCGATCGCATCGATGAGGAGCGCGTCGGCGTGCATCAAGAGGTAGACGTCGAGAATGGGAGCGTAGGTCGGACCATGCCGCTGGGTGAGCTCCTGCTTCGCCGCTTCGATCTCTGCGCGCGAGCTCGATACCGCCTGTACGAACCTCGCGAGCTCGCTGGCGACGGCAGACTGCTCGATGCGTCGATGCGGACGCCGACGATGCTCGATGCCGACCATGCGAGCCGGCCCGACTGCCACACCGATCGAAGCTGCGATCCCCTTGAGCTGCGTTCGTCGGGTCACGGCAACTCCCCAAATCCATCGGCGACCAGGGCGCAGAGCGCAGCGAGCGCGGATTGAGCGTCTGGACCTGAAACGCGAAAGGTGATTCGCGCCCCCTGCCCACCGCAGAGCAGGAGCACGCCCATGATGCTCTTGGCGTCAGCGACTTGCTCGCCCTTGCTCACCTCGATCTGCGACTTGAACTGGTTCGCAACATTGACCAGCTTCGCGGCAGCCCTAGCGTGCAGACCTAGTTGGTTCTTCACCTCCACCGTGGCGCTCAGCGCCTCCGTCACGAACCAGCCCGCTGCGCATCCCGATGAGACACCACGACCTCGTGGCTGCCTCCGAGCTGACGACCAAGCTCTTCGGCCATCGCCACCGAGCGGTGCCTCCCGCCGGTGCAACCGAGTGCGACCGTGAGATAGGCCTTCCCCTCTCGGGCGTACTGCGGAAGCGCGTAGTCGAGCAGCGGTCGTAGGTGTCCAATCAGCGCCTGGGTTTCGGGGGCGTTCAACACGTAGGCCGACACCTCTGGATCCATGCCCGTCTGGGGCCGCAGCGTGTCGACGAAGTGCGGATTTGGCAGGAACCGCAGGTCAAATAGCAAATCGGCGTCCACTGGGACCCCGTACTTGAAGCCAAAGGACAGAAGACGAACCACCATCGAGGGACGGTCCGGGTCACGGCCGATGTAGTCGATGAGATGACGGCGAAGGTTGTGAACGCTGAACTCGGTCGTGTCGATGACGACGTCAGCGCGCGCGCGAAGGCCGGCGAGTCGCTCGCGTTCCCGAGATATCGCGCTGTGCAGATCACCGGTCCGTGAGAGTGCGTGGGGTCTCCGCGTCTCGCTGAAGCGTCGGACGAGGACGTCGTCCGCGCAATCGAGAAAGATGACCTGTACCCGATGCCCAGATTCCTCGAGCTCGGAGAGCCTCTCGTCTGCACCAGCCAAGAACGCGCCGGTCCGGACGTCGATTCCCAGTCCCACTCGCTCGAGTTTTCTTTCCCGGTTGACCAAGCCGATCAGCGCGGGTGCCAAGCTGGGGGGCAGGTTGTCTACGCAGAAGAACCCCGCGTCTTCGAGGACGCGGAGCGCCGTGCTTCGGCCCGCGCCCGAAAGCCCGGTCACGACGACAATCTGGGGGCCTTCATTCATTGCGCCGGCCCCGAGCTCGGGTCTTCCATGTCGCCCATCAGGTTGTCGATGAACTTCTGCGCCCCGTGATGCCCTGCAGCCTTGAGAATGTAGTTGCGCGCAGCGACCTCTAGAATGACCGCCATATTGCGACCGGGACGCACCGGAATGCGCAGCATCGGAACCGGGATGCCCAGGATGTCGATGGTAGAGTCATCGAGGCCGAGCCGGTCGAAGGGTTCGTCGTCGCTCCAGGGGCAGATCTCGACCACCAGCTGCACCGTCTTCTCGGCGCGGACCGCGTTCGCGCCGAAGAGGTCGCGAACGTTGATGATACCGATGCCGCGAACCTCCAAGTGATTGCGCAGCAAGTTGGGCGCTCGGCCCAGAATCTGCTCGGACGGAAGCAGCGACAAGATCACCTGGTCGTCAGCGACGAACCGATGTCCGCGCTCCACCAAGAAGAGCGCACACTCGCTCTTGCCGATGCCACTCGGCCCAAGTAGCAAGGTGCCGATGCCATGCACATCCATCAGCACGCCGTGGCGGGTTTCCGAAGGCGCGAGCATGCCATCGAGCACCAGGTGAATCGCCTGAATCGTCCGGCTGGACCGGGGCTCGGCAACAGCGAGCGGCGTAGAGGTTTCCTTCGCGACCTCGAGCAGCGCGGCGGACGGCTCGATGCCGCGCGTGAGCACGACCAGGGAAAGCTCGAGCTCGAACAACATCCGCAAACGCTCCAACTGTTCTTCGGAGGACATGCCGTCGAGGAAAGTGATTTCGGTCTCGCCCAGGATCTGCACCCGGGTCGGAACTACGCCATGGCGGTGTCCGGCCAGGACGAGCCCAGGCTTCTGGACCCGCGGATGGTTGAGCATCCGGTCCTGCCCTTCATGGCCGGCAACCAAGCGAATGATGGCGTTCAGGCGGGGCTCGGCGAGAAGGTGTGCAACGGTAATGCCGCGTTCGACACGCATGCTCGGAAGGCCGACCTGTCGCGAAGAGGAGAACTGGGTCACGGGCGCATCATACGCGAGTGCCTCGCCACTGTCTGCCCATCAGGGCTCCAGGAGTATGCGGTAGGCGTCGGCGTCGTCGAACGCCCTGAGCAGCGCCCCTCGCTTCTCGGCGCTTCGAAGAACGCGCGAAACCCCCGCGAGGGCGGCCAGGTGCTTCTGGGGCATGGACTTCGGCCCCACGATGCCGACCAGTATCGTCACCGGCAAGCGATCGACCGCTTCAAAATCGACGCCAGCAGGGCATATCGCGACCGCGGCTCGGAGCTCCTCGATGCCATCGTAGCGACCGTGCGGAATGGCCACCCCACTTCCAATGCCTGTGCTCGCCAGACGCTCACGTTCGCCGAGAACGTCGCAAAGGACATCTTCGTTGACCAGTCCGCCTGGCATCGTGAGCAGCGAAGCGACTGCGCGTAGCGCGGCCTCCTTGTCGGAAAGCGTCAGCCCGATCCGGACGCGTTCGGGATGAAGGAGGTCAGCCAGCATGACGGCCTGGCGATACCCCAGCCGTCACGGAGGCGCAACGCGGTTCAGTCTTCTGAATTGCGAAGGGACTCGCCGCTGTTCCGCCGGCGATGCGTCTCCGTTGCCTTCATGTCACGTACCTGCCGGTCGATCTTATCGACGACCTGGTCGATGGTCGCGTACATATCCTCGGACTGACCGTGGCCGGCGTACTGGTGGCCATCGCCCGTCAGGTTCAAATCGACCCGATGGAGATGCCGCTCCATGGAAAAGGTGAACTCCGCGTGCAGCGGCGCCCGCATATACTTCTGAATCTTGCCTATCTTATCCGATGCGTGGCTCTTGATGGCGTCGGACGACTCCATGTTGCGAAATGTGTAGCTAATACGCATCGAACCTCCAGCAGCTAAAAGTACTTCTTACGTTTGGATGAGCTAAGGATCCCGAGCATCTCGCGATACTTCGCGACCGTGCGGCGGGCAATCTTGATGTCGTCTTGGCCGAGTATTTCAACGATTCGCTGATCCGACAGAGGGGCCTTCTGGTCCTCGCCCCCGATGATGGTCTTGATCGCCTGCTTGACGCTCTCCGAGGCGATGTCGTTTTGGTGGTCTCTTCTTATGGCGCTGTTGAAGAAGTACTTCAACTCAAAAGTGCCCCGAGGAGTATGGACGTATTTGTTGCTGGTTACGCGGGAAATCGTGCTCTCGTGCATCCCGACGGTCTCGGCTACGTCTCGCAGAATCATGGGCTTGAGGTACTCGATGCCCTTGTCGAAGAAGTCCTGCTGTTTCTCGACGATGCACTCCGTGACTTTCACGATGGTCTTGCGCCGCTGATCGATGCTCCGGATCAGCCACTGGGCGCTTCGCATCTTGTCCTGGATGTACTCCTTGGCCTTCGGGTTGTCGGCCATAGCCGAGCGGTAGAATCCACTGATCTTGAGCTTGGGCATGCCGTCGTCATTGGCCACGACGTAGTACTCGTCGCCAACCTTGTGCACGTAGACGTCGGGGATGATGTATCGAGGCTCCTCGGTCTGGAATCGGCGGGCGGGCCGGGGCTCGAGCTCGGCGATGATCTGAGCCACATCGTACACCTCATCGAGGGCACAGCCGCAGGCCTTGGCAATCACGGAATAGTGCCGCTTCTCGAGGTCGCCCAGATGATCGGTGATTACACGGAGCACCAGCTCATCCATGCCGTAGTGCTTCGCTTGAATCATCAGGCACTCTTCGAGAGAGCGCGCCGCAACGCCGAGCGGGTCGAACTGCTGAATCATCGCGAGAACTTCGTCGGCGTCTTCGGGGTCGAGACCGGCCTCGGTTGCGAGCCGGGGCACGATGTCCTCGGGCGCGAAGCCTTCAATCTTCAGGTAGCCATTGTCGTCCAGGTTACCGACGACCAACACGCCAAAGCGGCGCTCGTTGTCGACGAAATCCCCCATGCGCAACTGCCACCCGAGGTGGTCGCTCAGGTCTTCGGAGGTCGACAGCGTCGCCTCGAGCCCGGGCATCTCTTCATCCGTGCCGCGGCGAATCGACGGCATCGGCGCTTCGTTCGACTGGTTCTCGAGGTAACGCTCCCAGTCGATCTCTTCTTTCTTCTCTTCGTGGGCCGTCACCTCGGCCGATGCCAAGTCCTCGGCGCCGGGCGTGCTCGACTCGCGCGAATCCGGCCCCTCTTCGAGTATGGGGTTTTCGAGCAGCTCTTCTTGCACCAGCTCGGTGAGCTCCATGCGCGACATCTGCAACAGCTTGATCGCCTGCTGCAATTGCGGCGTCATGATGAGCTGCTGCGATAGTTTGAGTTGCTGCTTGAGCTCCATTCAGGCCCCACACCCCGGGGAAGTGCGTCAACCGGCAGTATAGACGCCTCCTGCGCCCAGGGAAACTCGCCGGCCAAGGCTCGCGAAACCGTCCAGGCTCGGCTACTGTGTCAGGGTGGGGACTGTTCGGCCTGTGGACAAAGCCGTTGTCGTCGTTGCCGACGACGATCGGGCTACGCGGGACCGCATATCTGAGCTGCTTCGGGCGCGGGGCCTGACCGTCGTCGTGGCGAACAGCGGCCAGAAGGCGATCGACACCGTTCGCGCGCGCTCGGTGGACTTGGTGGTCCTCGACCTCGACCTGCCCGGCCTGAGCGGGATCGACGCCTGCAAGGTCGTCAAAACGATCACCAACGATCGCTTCGTCCCAGTCGTTCTTCTGACGCCTAGAGCTGACGCCGGCGCTCGCATTCTGCGTACCGGTGCCGACGACCACGTCGCAAGGACGCTACAAGACGAGGAGCTCGTCGAGCGACTCGAGAACATGATTCGGCTCAAGAGGACACACGACGACGTACAGTTCGCAAAGAACGAGCTCAGCTATGGCTCGCTTCATGAGCAGCTCCGCGAGCTGCCTGACCACCGCCACTTCCACCGCTGTCTGCAAAACGAGTTTGGCGAGGCGCAAAGACATTTGGATCCGCTCGCCTGCTCCATCGTGGCGGTCGACGACTTCCGAGAGCTCGTCTCCGAGCGCCGAGCGGACGTCGCCGCAAGGATTCTCGGAGAAGTGTCGTCGCGGCTCCAAGGCACCATGCGCCCGACCGACGTCGTGGCGCGCTTTCGGACGTCCGAGTTCGGTCTCTTGCTTCCAAATACGCGGCCGGCGCGAGCCCTCACCCTTGCCGATCGGATCGTATCCGAGGTCGCGCTTCGGCCGTTCGCGATCGGCGATGCGCGCATCGAGCTGACGATTTCCATCGGGGTTGGTCTCTATCCGAGTGGCAGCATTCGCACGCACAGTGAGCTTCTAGACGCGGCAAGCATCGCGGTCGCCCGAGCTCGAGTCGCCGGAACGAATCGCGTCTGCGTAGTCCAGCAGCAGGGGTACATCTTCCGACCAACACTCCCAGGCGCAGCCTAGCGCCCTGATCCGAAGCCGCGGCTTCCGAGCGCTGCGAGCAGGAGCCCAGCTGAGACTGAGCCAGAGGCCCCAGCGCCACTCGACGGTCGCACCTTGTACCTCCGCCATCAGCGTAATTCGCCGGCAGGTGTAAAGCAGAGGCAAGGTTCCGCCCAGCGCGAGGCCGAACACGGCTGCGCGCGCTGCTCGCATCGTGCCGCGGCTTCGGCGTTGCCAAAGAATCCACAGAAGCACGATCGCCGCCCCGGGAGTGAACCAGAGATTGCCAGCTCCATCGATGGCGACCTCCAAGGCCGACGCGTCCAGGCCGGATGAGCTCACGAATGGAACGACGAAGCCGAGCAGGACGAGCGCCGCGCCCAAGAGCGGGGCCGCACGCCCCAGACGCGGGTCGCCGAAAAAGGTGACCTGCTCGAGCGGACGATCCGCTCTGCGCGGAAGCCTGTCGATGGGCACCAGCGTGAGCTCGTGCTCTGGGCACTCGGTACGGCCCTCGAAGCCTTCTCGACAGAAAGGACAGAACGAGATCTCGGAGCGCTCGGATGACGCCTGGGACTGAGACATGCTGCGATCCGGGTCTCCGTGCGTTCTTCCCGCGTTCGTGTTATCCGCTGTCGTAGACGATGGAGATTCGGGGTCTCACCAAAGTCGACTACGACTATATCATTTCGGTGCTCGACCAGTGGTGGGGCGGGCCGGCCGGAAGGCGGGCTGATCCGATGTTCTTCTACGAGTTCGGCGAGCACGCGCTGGTGGCGGAGCAAGACGGGCAGGTGATCGGCTTTCTGCTTGGGGTGATGCTGCCGGCGCCCTCGGCGACCGGATATGTGCATCTGGTCGGGATTCACCCGGACCACCGGCGACGGCAGGTCGGAAAGCAGCTGTACGCCCAGTTTACGGAACGATGCCGGGCCGCCGGAATGAAACGAATCAAATCCCTGGCTTCTGCCGGGCACGAGGGGCCGGTCCGGTTTCACGAATCGATGGGCTTCAAGAGCACCGAGGTCCCAGACTATGCTGGCCCAGGCCGCCCTCGCGTCGTATTCGTCAAGGAGCTTTGACCTCCTGGCGACTCCCGGTATCCTTTGAACCAGGTAAGCGGGGGAAGACGAGGCATGGGTTACTCATCGGCGGACGCGGCGCGACAAGCTCGCGAGTCACTCGGCAAGGCACTTGAGGCGCTGCAGCAAGACGGCGACGTTCCCGAAGAGGTCCTCGGACTCACTCAGAATGTGGCGAGGTCCATTGGCGCGCTCTTCGAGGCTGAATACGCCTCGACGGAGCCGGACGGCAAGTCCTGCGTCAAGAACGCACTTGGCACGCTCAGCCAAACACTCGCCCTGCTCCAGGACGTGAATAGCGATCATGCTGCGGTGCAGAGCACGACCGAGAGCATCGCGGACGTCATCAGCATTCTCTTCCCACTAACGACGAAGCCGACCTCTAGGCCCGAGGCGGGGTCGGAGCGCCCAGCCAGCGCAAGGCCATCACAGCGCCCCGAGTCTCAGCGCTCTCCGGCGAGCGCACCTCCGGCGAGCTCACCGCCGGCGAGCGCGCCGCCGTCTCAGCGCCCTCTGTCGGTTCGCTCTGCTCTACGACGCTCCGCCTCAGAGCGCCCGGTATCGGAACGCCCGGAGTCTCAGCGCTCTGCGGCTAGTGCACAACCGGCCAGTGAGCCCCCCCCAAGCGTTGCGCCCTCGGCGCGCGCGGTCGCGAGTCAGCCGCCGTCCAATCGGCCGGCATCCGGCAGACCGCTTTCTGGACCTGCCAGCAACTTTCCCGACTTCGATGCTGCCGCCACCCGCACCGATTCCAACGACTGAGCGACAGCGGCTAGAGGCCAACCTTGGCGCAACGACGCAATCCAACTTCTACGTCGGATTCAGCGGCGAAATCGCGCATGGCGGGGTATTCCTTGCCACCTATGAAGCGCTCCCCAAAGACACCTCGGTCCGGATGCTGGTCACTTTGCCGGGTGGCTTCGAGTTCGAATGCGACGGCTACGTTCGCTTCGTCCGGGACCCCATGGACTTCGCGTCGGAATCCGAGCCGGGCATGGGCATTCAGTTCGAAGGGCTATCGGAAGACGGCCGCGATCTCGTGATGCGCTTCATCCGCAAGCGAGCGCCGATTTTCTACGACGTCTAGAAGCTACGCTCAGCCTTCGCCGAGGAGCTTGCTCATTGATGCTTCGTCGACGGGCGTGAAAGAGTACGACTCCATCTCTTTCGACGTGACCCAGGCGTAGGCTTTGACTGCGCGACAGTGCAGATGATCGCTGAGCAACTCGCACTGGTAGAGATACAAGTCGACCGCGTACTTCTCATAGGGATGGTTCACGAAGGAGATCAGCTGCCCCACGTCAACGCTAGCGCCGAGACGCTCCGCAACCTCGCGCGCTAGGGCCCCTTCGTCCGTCTCACCGTCTTCGACTCGCCCGCCCGGAAAATCCCAAAGCTCAGGCAAGACCGCGGTCTCGCGACGTTGAGTGATCAAGTACCGTCCGCCACGCTCCACCAGGGCGGCTACCACGCGAATGGTCTTCATCTCCGACGACACGAAGCGGGATATAGCATCCCCGCCCTAAGGTGTTCACATCGGGTAGTCGTGAACGATCTCGCGTGGGGGTCGCTCGACGTTGAGGACGGGGCTGGTGATCAGATCCCGTCCCGCCGCGATGAAGAAGAGTGACTCGCCGACGGTGGGAAGCCCCTCCGAAGCGCTGATAGCGCCGTTGTCATGGAACTTGAGGCCCCCCGACACAGTGCTGCGCAGCGCCAGGTGGCCACCCAGCCACTCGCCACTTCGGCGGTCCCGTACACCCACGCAGACATTGCGGCGCACGTGGTATTCACTGTTGCGAGTCACGAAGATACGATGAATTCGGCGTTCTTTACCCAAATAGCCCATCCAAAACCTCCCGGGGGCGCTACCATAAGATCCGAAGTCACCTTACATGTCGGATAAAGTAGGACCAAGAAACTGGCGCCGGCCGCTGCTCCTGCAGCCGGACAACTTCACGCCCCCCTCTCGGACCCCCTGGGGGGGGCGCCGAATCAGCGAGGAGCTGAAGGCAGACGCGCAATTGGAGGCGGGCGGCCCGGTCGGCGAGGCCTGGGAGCTCTCCGTGGAGCCCGATTTTCCGAGCCGACTCGCCGACGGTCCCACTCTGGACGAAGTCCTGCGCGGCGACCCCGCGCTACTGGGTGTGGAAGCGTCGAATGGATCGACGGCCCTGCTCGTAAAGCTGATCGACGCCGCCGACGATCTTTCGGTTCAAATCCATCCGAGGAGCAACGACCCGAACCTCGAAGCGAACGAAAGCGGCAAGCCCGAGGCCTGGTACATCATCGACGCCGAGCCGGGGGCAGGTCTCTACGTAGGGTTTCGTGACGGAGTGTCGCGACAAGACATCGAGGCGGCTATCGATGGCCAAGGAAACGTCGCCGCGCTGATGTCGTTCGTACCGGTGTCTCCAGGAGATCTATTCGTGATCGGCCCCGGGACACCACACGCAATCGGCAAGGGCGTCTTGCTCCTCGAGCCTCAGCGGGTCGCGCCGGGCAAACGCGGCGTCACCTACCGGTACTGGGACTGGAACCGCAAATACGATAGCGAGGGACAACCCGACCCCGGAGGCCAAGCGCGCCGGCTTCATCGCGAACGGGCACTCGACGTCACGGACTGGCAGGGCCCGCGGGGCGACGCCCTCCTCGATCGACTGAGTCACCGAGCCGGGCCGGCGCCGGTCGACGCTTCGGCGCGCCTCGAAGTCCTCGTGAGCCGCGACGGACCCCTGCGTTCGGAGGTGTTCTCACTTCAACGTTTGAGCGGCTCCGGTGAGCTCGAGCTTCGCGAAGCCGATCGCTTGCGCTCGCTCACCGTCCTCGGCGGACACCTGACACTGCACGAGGGAGAGAACGTGTTGGAGCTGTCGCGCGGCCAAACCGCAGTGCTGCCCGCCTGCCTTGGCCCCATTCGTGTGGTCGTCGATGCAGCGCACGCCGTGCTCTGCGGCTTGACTTGACGCCTTCATGTCAGCGTAAGAGAGTGCCGCGCCTTGCCCGACCCCCACACCGTCCCCTCGATCTCGATCGTGATCCCCGTCTACAACGAGGAGGCGATCCTGCGCGCCGCCGTGCTTGAGCTCGTGGACCGAATGAGCACCCTGCCCTGGTCGTACGAGATCGTGATCGCGGAGAACGGCTCGAGCGACCGCACCGCGGAAATCGCGGCAGAGCTCGCCCGACGTTTCGAAGGAGTCCGCTGGCGGCACAGCGAGGAGCCCAACTACGGCAAGGCGCTTCGGGATGCCATCCTTCACGCCCGAGGCGAAATCGTGATCTGCGACGAGATCGACCTTTGTGACACCGATTTCTATCAGCGCGCCCTCGCCCTGCTTCGAGACCCGTCGTTGGATTTCGTCGTCGGCTCAAAAGCCATGGAGGGTGCCATGGACCGACGGCCCTACATCCGGCGACTCGGCACCGTGGTGATCAACGGTATGCTGAAGGTCGCCGTCGGGTTCCAAGGCACGGACACTCATGGGCTCAAGGCGTTTCGAAGAGAGCCTGTTCAGCCGATCGCGAGCGCGTGCCAGATCGACCGCGACCTCTTTGCCTCCGAGCTCGTCATTCGAGCGGAGCGGGCGGGGCTCGTCGTCCGGGAGATTCCGGTGCGGGTTCTGGAGAAGCGGCCGCCAACGATTGGGTTGGCGCGACGAGTGCCCAATGTCTTGAAGAACCTGACGAAGCTCTTCATCGCAATCCGGATCAAAAAATGAATCTGAAGCTGGCTTCGATCTCGATCGACCTGGACGAGGTGCCTCGCTACGCGGCGATCCACGGCGTCGGGGCTCCGATGGGACCGAGCTCGCGTGCGGTTTACGAAAAGTGCGTGCCGCGATTCCGCGCCTGGCTGGACGAGGAGTCGATTCGCGCCACCTTCTTTGCGATCGGTGAGGACCTCGAGCACAGAGAGAACCGCGAGGCCATCGCCGGCCTTCACCAAGCGGGCCACGAGATCGGCAACCACTCGCATCGGCACCACTACGACCTCAGCCGTCGAGGGGCGGCAGAGATCGCAGAAGAAATCGAACGGGGCGCCGCGATCATCGAGCAGAGCTGTGGCAGGCGACCGGCGGGCTTCCGTGCACCCGGCTACGCGGTCAGCGACCTGCTCTTCACGGCACTCGAAGCCTCAGACGTCGAATACGATTCGAGCGTCTTTCCCTGCCCCAGCTACTACGCCGCCAAGGCCATTGCCCTGGGCGCGATCAGGCTCCGAGGCCGGCAAAGCGCGAGTGTCTTGGACCGGCCGGCGGTGCTGCGTGCGCCGAGGGAGCCATACCGAATCGGACGGCCGTATTGGCGAACTGGCACTGGCCTCTTGGAGCTGCCCATCGGCGTGACACCCATGCAGCTTCCTTACATCGGGACCTCGCTAGTCTTGGGCGGCCGGCGAATCGCCGCACTCCTGAGCAAGCAGATGCTCGGAAGGGAGCTCATCAACCTCGAGCTCCACGGATTCGACCTGGCGGACGCGAAGGAAGACGGGCTCGAGACGCTGACCGCGTATCGGGCGGACTTGAAGCGAACAGTCAGCGACAAGCTCCGAGCGCTCAAGGCGGCGGTTCGGGTGCTTCGCCAGGCCGGCTACGAGCTGGTCACGCTCGAAGAAGCGGCGCGGCGTTTCAAGGCGAAACCCAACCCGTAGACGCCTTGTTCTGGACGGCGCGAACCGCAAGGCCGTCGGCTTCCTCGTTGAGCCGCACGCCTTGGTGACCGCGGACGTGGAATAGCTTGGCGTCCGGATGCCCATCGAGTGCCTCGCGCACTTTGGCAACCAGCTCCTTGTTCGCGCGAACCTTCCAGCCCTTGGTCAGCACGCCGATCGAGTACGTCGAATCGGTGTAGAGGCGGAGGGGCCTGCCAAGCTCCCGCGCGAGCTCTGCGGCGCGAAGAATCCCGGTCAACTCGGCGATGTTGTTCGTGGCTTCGCCGATGTACTCGCTGAGCTCGCGCTTCTGATCCGCCCAAAGTGCGACGGCTCCCACGCCCGCGGGGCCCGGGTTGCCACTGCAAGCGCCGTCCGCATAGACGAGCAGCTCGTCGCCGTCCGGCGTCTCGGGGGCCGCCGGGCCTTTGGGCGACGTTGCTCCGGAGGCCTTCTTGGATGACTTGCTCGGCTTCTGAACCGCTTCGCCGGGGCCGCAGAACGAATCGGGTTCGATCGTCGAAGGGCCGCCCGTCGGATGCAAGTTCGAGGCACTGGCGAAATATGCCCGCCCGTCGTTCGGCTTGTACCGGACCTCGACCCTGCCCCCGTCTGCGACGAGATCCCCGCTCGCATTGCAACGCGCAAGCACCTCGGCATTGCGTAACCGCATCTTCCGCCATGGCATGGGGCACGCGTTAGCACGGGGGCTTGCTCCGTGAAAAGAACTTCCTACCCTCGAGCGGTGTCCCGCTCGCTCACGGTGGCTGCCCTGGTCTCGATAGCCATGGCGGGTCTGCTCTTTGCCGCGATGCAACACGCTCGAACACTGCGGGAACGGCGGCTGCTCGATCAGCTGCCGAGCACCGCGCGCGCCTTGCTGAGAATTGACACTGCCGCGCTCGAGCGAACGGCCGCCGCCAAGACTCTCCTCGACGCGTTCGTTGCCGATGAACAGCTGAGTGAGATCGAAGTGGTCTGCGGGCTGGATCCGATCCAAGCACTGAGCGAGATCAGCGTCTGGGTCCGCGGACCCGACGATCAGCCGTTTCAATCAATGGGCCTGATGTTGCGAGGACGCGGCGTAGACGCGACGACGCTGGCGGACTGCCACCGCGCTCTGGTCGAAGGACGCGGTGGATCGATCGTTCGCCTCGACGGTCCGGCCGGTCCATGGCTGGCAAGCCGCGATCAGCGAAGCGCTATCGCGGTTCTCGATGGCCAGGCCGTCATCACCGGCTCGGTCAGGACCGTTGCCGAAGCCCTCGCCGTCCAGCGTGGGACGGCCCCTGCGCTCGTCGAGCGGCACGGGGTCGCGGCACTCTGGCCCACCTTGAGCTCCGCCAGCAGCATTGCAGCGGTTCTAGAGCCCCCAGACCATTGGATGTCGGCGCTCGGGCGGGTGCCACAGCTGCTCGACGTGCCGCTCGAAATCGAGGCCGTGCGGACCTTCGGCTTGTCCGTCGAGTCCGGCAGTGCGCAGACCGTGAAGCTATACATCGCCTTCAGCAATGCCCAGCTCGCCAGTCGAGATGCGGAGCGCATCAGGGCCTGGTGCGCGGCCCCACCACAAACCGTAGAGCCTCCGTGGAGGAAGGTGCTGAAGTCGGCCCGCGTGCAAGCTCGCGAACGCACGATCGAAGTGACACTGGACGTGTCTAGCCTTTCGGCTGCTCGGTAGCCTTGCTCGCTTGGGCGTCACGCCCGAGGAAGAAACCGGACTTCCGGTACTGCGCGTCGATTCGCTGGAGCAAGATCTTGATGACCGCGGCGGCGGGAACCGCAAGCAGCACGCCGGTGAATCCCAAGAGCTCGGCTCCCACCAGCAATGCGAACAAGACGGCGATGGCAGAGATCCCAACGGTGTCGCCCATGATCTTCGGCGTCACGACGAAGCCTTCCAAGCTCTGAATGACAGCGTGGACACCCAGCACCCAAAGCACCTGCGGCCAACCTTGCCAGTCGAGCGCGGTCATCAGCAGAGCCGTCGCGAGAGCAAGGGTGCTGCCGAGATAGGGAATGAAGGAGAGCAGCCCCGCCATGATCCCGATCGGAAGCGCGAGTGGCACGCCGATCGAGCCGTAGCCTACCGAATAGAGAATCGCCAAGACGGCCATGACGGTGAACTGACCTCTGAAGAACTGGCCAAGCACTGCATCGACCTCGGCAAAGAAGCCGTACGCCTCTGGTCGATGGCGTGGAGGGATCAGCTCGGCCACCCAAACCACGAGCTCATCGAAGTCGTAAAGCAGATAGAACGCGAACACTGGGATCATCAGCAAGGCGACGATCGCGGCCACCGCCGAGGCCGTCCCACCGAGAAACCACTTCACGATGGCAGTGGCTGGCGTGTAGCCCTTGGTCAGGACCGACTGAAGGTCGAGGTGGAGCTCCTCGAACGCCTCGCCAACGGACCTGGGAATCTCCAAGCCATATTCGAGGAGGATCGGCTCCCATTCGGCCCGGCTCCGTTCGACGAGCCCTGGCAATCGTCTCACGAAGTTGGCGATCTCTTCGTAGACCATCGGAAGGATGACGAGCATCGAAAAGGCGGCGATGGCGAACAGGCCCAGCAGAAGGACCGCAATGCCGACGGCGCGACCAATCGTCCTGCCGCGGAGCAGGCGGCTCTCCTCGATGCGATCGACCAGTGGGTCGAGCATGTATGCGATGAGGAAGGCGAAGAAGACCGGCGCGAGCACCGCGCGCAAGGTGAACAGCAGCCATCCGACCGCGAGCGAAACCCCCAGCCAGAGAACCCAACGCGGAACCTTGTCGCGCTCAGACATACCGGCCTTCTAGCACAGCCATCAGGCCTGACGCCGAAAGCAATCGGTCGCAATGCGGAGCCGGCGGCGGGAGGCCTCGGTCGCTTCGATGAAGCGCGTGGTCACCGGGTCGTGGTACCCACTCGAGAGCTTCAGCGTGGGGAGGTCCTGCCGGTAGAACTCGCCGATCCGGCGCATGCAGACCTCTCGGAGGTACTTGCCGACGATGGAGGCCAGCGCGACGGGAAGGTGTTGCGCATCGGCGTCGACTTCGAAACGGAGCTCGCCGAGGCCGTCGACCGCGTATCTTCGCTGGCCGCGACGGTTTGCCAGCGCCTCGACCCGATCCCGATCGAAGCGTGAAAAGCGCGTTGCGTAGTCGCGAATGCCGCCGATCATCCCGCAAATGACGAGCAAAGGAGGGCCGTGTCGGCGGTGTACCGAAGCGATCAAGTCCTCGAAGAGCTCGAGGTCCACGGCGAGCTTGTTTCTCCCGTCAGACAGCTTCGTGTTGAGCAGGCCCGCGCAGGCGACCCGGCTTTGGACGTCGACGATCCGCAGGGCTGATCGGCCGACCAGTCGGTCGAGCAAGCCGCTGCCGTAGGAAGCGTCACCGCCGAACAGTGGCAGCGGGAAATCGACCCCCCAGCACTGCGCTGCGCTTCGGTCGTCTGGACAGCAAGCCCGAAGCGATCGACGGGACTGAGGCGCGAGGCGGTCGAGCAGGTCATCCGCCGAGGTCGCGAGCCCTGCCCCCCCACGCTCGACCAGCGCCAAGGCCACCGATTCGGTGAAGCCCATCCGACCGAATCCGCCTGTCTCTTTGCTGTCGGTCAGCCCGAGGCGTAGTCCACGGCCGCGCAGGGCCGGCCGGGCGTAGCGGGGGGCCTCCAGGACCACCGAGGTAGCCACCAAGGGCCCCAACCGCGGCCCCAGACCGTTCTCGTCGACCCCCATCACGAGCATGCCAACGATGTACCATGGTTGGCCAAGCCGGGGGCCATCTCGGGAGGGGTTGGCCACCCGGCCAAATCACGGTAATATTATGGTGCTGTGGTAGCCCGAATACACTCCGCCTCAGGGGACGAAGACCAGGGTAAAGCGGAAAGCCCGATCGCTCGGATGATCCGCGAGGCGATCGAGACGGTCGCCACACCCGAGGTGCGAGTTCAGATCCTCCATCGTGCCCAGCACATGTCGCGCGAGCACGAAATCCCAGAGGCGGGCGAGCGCCTGCATCGCTTCGTCGACAAACACCTTCGAACCGCGATGGCGTTCTACTTGGGCAACGCGGCCACGGACGCCGTGATGCAGAACCTCGAACCCATGCTGACGTTCGCCGAGACGATTAGCTCGCAACCGCCGCAGCGCGAGGAGCGTCGCAGGGCCGCGCAGAGGCTTGGTCGCGACCGGGCGACATCGCGGGTCACGAGCAAGGTCACAGACGATTCATCGGACATCAGCACTTCGAAGTACCCCACGATGCAACCGTTGGGCTCCGCGCTACCGATGGTCTTCGTTGCTACACGCGACCGAAAACGGTGCGCCGAAATCGCCGAGAAGGTGGGCTCTGCGGCGGCTGTTCAGCAAATCGAGGACGTCGTCGCGTTTCTCGACAACGTGAAGGCTACCGCGTCGCTCAGCCCGCTGGTCGTGATCGATTGTGTCAAGGCCTCGGTGCAACCATCTACGATTGCCACCTTGGCGCATGAGCTACCGAAGACCTCGGCCGTCTTGATTTGGGGCGCGACCGAAGAGCATCGAGTTCTAACAGACCTAGCGAACGGCGATCGAGGATGGTTTCGCTGCGGAGTCGAGGCGACGTCCGGCGATGTCGCTGCCCTCATTCAAATGCTCCTCGGCGAATAGCCAACGAACGATGCTTGCATCGCTTAGGGCTGCGCTCGCACTGCTGTCCGCCTTGCGTGCGGGATCGCTCTGCCAGGGCCAGTGAGGAGCTTGTTCCCGACACCCGAGACGTCGCTCCGTTGGCCCGCAACCGACGCGCAGATGAAAGTGATCGTCGTGTCGGCTCACCGCGCGACGGCTCGTGAAGGACCCAGGTGGCTCGGACGACCGCCTGCGGTGAACGTTCGAATCGGGCGGCGTATCGGAGAAGCCGGACCTTGAGCTCGTTCGAACAGAAGAGCCATTTGACTCGCGCCTTTTCGTCCATGACCAGGGTGCGGACGAGATGCCAGTTGCGGGCTTCGTCGAAGCGGAGCACCCGGCCGCCAAGCATCGCGAGCCCAAAGCGATCGAATCCCGGCCAGCCATCGCCATTCGTGGCTAGCCCTCCGGCGTCTCGGGCGAAGAACAAGAGATCAGCGTCCCGCCCAGCGCGATGGGTGCGATGCCTCGAGTGTGAGCCTCCGTGAGGGCTCGACAGATCACCGACACGAAGTGGGTATCCAGCGGGAAAAGCGTCGGCTACTTCACGTGCGGCGCGCTCAATCGCGCCGACCAGGGTCTTTGTGCCGTATCGGGTTCCTTCCTGGGGGCGCAGACGCCGATAGCCCGGTCCGCGGTCCGGGAGGCGTACCGCATCCTGTAGGTAGCCGTGGTCCGCCGTGCCTACCGAGATCGTCTGACCTGCCCCCCGCGGCTCGGTCACGCAGGAGCAGATCGCCACGATTCCCACAAGCGCGAAAAACCTCAGCATTTCAAATGCATGATAGCCTACGGTTCCGCTTGACGTCCCAAACCCGCCACGTAACTTTGGGAATTGACCATGTCGGAGCAAATCGAAGGATTCATGGACCGCCTCAGCGCGCACCTCGACCGCGGCTGGGAGCTGGTCACGCAGGGTGATTTGAACGGCGCCATGGCGTCGGCCGAGCAGACCCTCGAGCTCGACGGCGAGTCGCCGGATGCGCACAACCTCATTGGCTACATCCACGCGGCCAACGGCAACCTCGATCTGGCGCTCGAGCACTACCGCCAGGCCATCGAGCTCGACGAGCACTATCTCGAGGCAATGCTCAACGCGGCAGAGCTGCTGATTCATCCCCTGGGAAGCTTGGCAGAGGCGATTCGCGTGCTCGACCAGGCCCTCGAGAGCTGCCAGACGGCCGACGACATCGCCGATGCCTCCGTCCTCAAGGTCGACGCGCTGCTTCAACAAGGCGACCGAGCCGCGGCCGCTGAGCTTCTGATGGGGCTCCCCGAAGGCCCCTACGAAAACGAGCAGCTCGACTTCTTGATCGGGCGAGCCCACTTCGAGCTCGACCAGACCGAAGAAGCGGCCGTCCTGATCGAGCGTGCGGCCTCGCGCCCCGATGCCTCACCCGACGTGCTCTACTACCTTGGACTCCTGCGCGACCGACAGGAGCGCCATGGCGAAGCCTCGCTCGCCTTCCTCAAGACCCGGCACCTCGATGGCCTTCTGCCGCAGCCCCCTTGGTCGCCGTCCCATGGGCGCTTCGAAAAGATCGTGCAGGCCGCCCTTCGTGAGCTCCCCGAGGCGCTGGCTCAGCGGCTGGAAGGCAACCTGATCATGGTGAGCGACTTGCCCGGCCTGGAAGTCGTAGCCGAGGGCGTCGACCCGCGAACCCCACTCTTGCTCGACGAAATGGCTACCAACGCAGGCGGCGAAGAGCAGCGACGCCTCTTCGTCTACCAGAGGAACATCGAGCGACTGATCCGACACCCGCTCGGAATACAAGAAGACGTGCAGGAGATCTTGCACCGAGAGCTCGAAGCGCATTTCAATAGACCCGTGGATGAGCCCGCGGGCTCGAAGTTCTCGTCCAAGCGTCAGGGCTGAAGGTCTGAAGCCGCTCCGCCCAAGGCGATCCATATTCTGCGCATGTCGGGTCGCGCGGGTGCCCTGAACTCGTGGCGCTCGCCGGTGGAGGGCGTGGGAAAGCTCAGGCGCGCGCAATGGAGCATCACGCGCCGCGCCGTGACGACCGCGCCGTCAGGCATGACTCCGCGCCGCTCGCCTCCGTACGCATGATCGCCGAACAGCGGCGAACCGGAGCGGGCCGCGTGCACACGAAGTTGGTGAGTTCGTCCCGTCGCTGGCATCAGTCGAAAGAGAGTCGCGCTCGGGCTGCGCGCAGCCACTTCGAAGCGAGTGAGTGCAGTGCGCTCACCAGGGCCCTTCTCCGCAACGCGGAGCTTGGGGTTGCGAAGATCGATCGAAATGGGCCAGGCCCAGTCTCCCGCCTCAACAGGCACCTCGTGCATCGTGATACCCAGGTAAACCCGCTCGTACGTTCCCGCGCGCCGTGCGTCGAGCAGGCGCCGGTTCGCCTCCTTGGTGAGCGCAAACGTCACCAGGCCGCTCACTTGGGAATCGAGCCGTGATGTCGCGTGTGGCCGGAGCGGCGCGAACCGATCGGCCACCCACCGAGCGAGGGACGGTTGCTCCAAGCTCGGAGCCGTCGTTGGCAGACCAGGAGGCTTGTTCACGATCAGCAAGTGCTCGTCGTGATGGATGACCTCAGGCTCCGCGCTCTCGACCTCAGGCACCGAGGATCTCTACTGTGCCGGCGTCACCGTCGATGCGAACGATATCGCCGTTGCGCAGCGAACGGGTTGCGTTCGTGACATTCACCACGGCCGGGACCGCGTACTCTCTCAAGATAATCGCGGCGTGGGACAGAGGGCCGCCCAACTCGGTCACCACGGCGGAGGCTGCGAGAAATAACGGTGCCCATCCAGTGTCTGCGGCCGCGACGACTAGCACTTCGCCGGGCTGGAACTCGGCGGCCTGCGCGGAGTCGCGAAGGATACGCACCCTGCCCTCGGCAACGCCCCGACTTGCCGCCAGGCCGCGCAGGCGCTTGGATGTCGATGCAAGGCCCTGCACATCCGGTGGGAAGCCCACGAAGGTCGTAGGCGGCTCGGGCAAGGCTTGGTTGCGTTCGTACTCCAAGCGGCGGCGCTGGACGCGAATCGCCACACGCTCGTTCTCGTCGTAGAGCACCCGCCGAACTTCGGCGAGCGTCAGAAAGAACACAGCGTCCGGACCCGCCTCGGGCTCGCGCGCTTCGATCCGACGCGAGGCCTCGAGCGCGACGCGGCGAAACATGCCGAGCACCTCGACCACGTGACCGCGCAGGTGCTCGCGCATCCGGGTGAAGTGTCGTACCAGCTCGAGCAACTTGGTGACCGCAGGCCGAAGCGCGAACGGAACACTCTTCTTGAGCCTCTCTTCGGCCTCCTCGCGGACGTGCTGCAAGTCTCGGCCGCGCTGCGCCATGTCCACCGTGCCTGCGAGGTGCGAGCGCAGCGTGGCGAACATGAGAGTTGGATCTTCGGACCAACGTGGGGCGGCGATTTCGGCTTCGCGAATGCCGCGGAAGCCGTAATCTTCCACGAAACGACTCAGGGCGTCGCGAGTACGACCGCCCGGAAGATCAGCCACCGTGAGCTCGGAGATGTCGGCCGTGCGAATGCACTCTGCCAGCTCGGGCTCGGCCCGGGCGAGCTGAGCGATCTGCCACAGGGCAAACCCGGGGCGTGCACTGGCCACGTCCTGCAAACCGGAAAGCAGCTCGCGGTAGAAGCCCGATCCTTCACTCCGCGCGAAGGTGCGCAGCAAGCCGATCATCGCTAGCACGGCGCTGAGAAGGTTTGCGTAAGCGGTCAACATGATCGAGCCGGTCTCGTCCAGGAGGTGCTCTACGTCGCCGAGCATTCGGTCGAGGCCGCTGGGCTCGAGAAGGCGCGGGTCGATGCCGTTGATGCGCGTCCGCTCGTCCGAGAAATACGTTTCAAACTCGTCCACCCGGGCCTTGAAGCGGAAGTTCTCGCGCGCGTATCGGGAAACGGTCTGCGGCAAACGCAGGAAGAAGCCCGTCGAGCTCCGCTCGGCGACGAGCTCATCGAGCTCGGAAGCGTACTGGCCGCCCCCGAGCCGCAGCAGAGTCGACGGATGGATCCACGGGATCTGAGACATGATTGCGCTGAACTCGGTCAGATTGATGTAGATCCGGCCTCGAAAGTCGCCCACGAGCTCTGCGTCGCGCGGAACGGTACAGCCCATGGCACCAAACGCCCGGCGGAAGCCAAGGTCGCTGAACTGGCTGAGCACGGACCAGGTGAACGGAGTGGCTACGCCCGGAAGCGCCTCTCCGACGTTCGCATTGCTCCAGACGATCTTTCGACGGTCCACCGGTCGGTCGTGCCTCGAACCGCGTCGGTTTCGTGTGCTCGGAACGACGATCGGCCGCGCTTGAAGGACGTACAGCTCGTGTTCGGCGAACGCCCATTCGACATCGCGGGCATTTCCGAAGTGGCTTTCGACTCGCGTAGCTAGATCGGTCAGATGCAAGAGCTGCTGTTCGCTGAGCGCAGGCGCTTCCCGATCTGCGAGAGCGACCTCAACTTCTCGCACTCCGCCAGATCGTTCGAGCAGGGTTCGCCGAGCTTTGCTGCCGATGATCCGGTCGCGCAGCTGGCCCGTGGCCTTGTCGACTCGATAGGTGTCCGGCGTCACACGGCCCTCGACGACCGAAGAGCCCAAGCCATACGCCGCATTGATGACGACCTCGCCGGCATCACCGGTGAGCGGGTTGGCGGTGAACAGAACGCCTGAGACCTGCGCCGGCACCATGGCCTGAATCACGACGCCAACCGAAACAGGGATCTCCTCCCCAAGCGCACGTAGGTACGAGAGCACCCGAGGGCGGAAAAGGCTCGACCAGCAAGTCTTGATGGCGTCGAGAACTTCGTCTTCGCGCATCAAGTTGAGCAGCGTCGAGTGCATCCCGGCGGCGGACGCGCCTTCCTGGTCTTCGTGCATCGCCGAGGAGCGAACGGCGAAGCTGATGGCGCCCTCGTTCCTCATAGCGAGCAAAGCATCGCTGACGCTTCGAACGACGTCCTGCGGAAGCGTCGCCTCACGCACGCGCTCCCCAATCGCTTGCAGGCGGGCATCGGAAACATGCGGAGTGCGCAGGAGCGCCCTTGGACGGTCCGCAATCTCGAGGACGCTCGAAAAAAACGAATCGGCCACCCAGCCGGGCATCGCGTACGCAGCCGGAACAGGGAAGCCGCCCCGAGCAAGCGCAGCCAGGCCGCGGGCCTTGCCACCATAGCCTGACGCCCTTCGAGGCACGACCGATTCGATTCGCTTCAATACCCGCGGCATCCCAACGGGCCAGATCTAGCGCACGCTCGGACCAGGGGCATGCAGGAGTCGTGGACGCAGAGGGGTGCGGGCGCTATGAAGACGCGGTGCAGCTGATAGACGACGATCATTTTCATGATCAATGCGGCGTGTTTGGCGTATTTGGGGCCGATGAAGCTTCGAATCTGACCTATCTCGGCCTGCACTCGCTGCAGCATCGAGGGCAGGAGGCGGCCGGAATCGTTTCTAGTAAGGGTGGGCAGCTCTTCGTTCACCGCGGAATGGGTTTGGTGCAAGACGTCTTCACCGCCGATCGCATCGACAAGCTGCCCGGTAAGAGCGCTATCGGTCACGTTCGCTACACCACCGCGGGCGGCAGCCACATCAAGAACGCGCAGCCGCTTGCCGTCGACTGTGGCCATGGCTCCATCGCCGTAGCCCACAATGGCAATCTGACCAACGGCCTGGCGCTTCGTCACCAGCTCGAAAAGGACGGCTCGATCTTCTCGTCTGACAGCGACACCGAGGTTCTCGTTCACCTCATCGCGCGCTCGAAGGCCGAAACCATGATCGACCGGGTAGCCGACGCCCTGCACCAAGTCGAAGGCGCCTACTCACTCGTCTTTCTCTCACCCGAGGAGCTCGTCGCGGTTCGAGACCCTTACGGTTTTCGGCCCTTGTGCCTCGGTGAGCTCGACGGCGCCTACCTCATCGCGTCGGAGCCTCCGGCTTTCCAGCTGATCGGCGCGAAGTTCGTCCGCGACATCGAACCCGGGGAGATGGTCGTCGTCAACGAGTCGGGGCTTCAGAGCCTCCGGCCGTTCCGCACCAGCGCTGAGCGCAGGTACATGTGCATCTTCGAGTACGTGTATTTCGCACGGCCCGATGCCACATTCGACGGTATCAGCGTCTACGACGCCCGAAAGCGAATGGGCCATGCCCTCGCCGAAGACCAGCCGGTCGAGGCCGACCTGGTCGTGCCCGTGCCCGATAGCGGCGTGGCTGCGGCGCTGGGCTACGCTGAAGCAGCGGGTCTCCCCTTCGAGCTCGGCCTGATCCGAAGCCACTACGTCGGCCGCACCTTCATCGAGCCATCTCAATCGATTCGACACTTCGGCGTCCGCCTCAAGCTGCACCCCGTCCAGAGTCTGCTGGAAGGAAAACGCGTCGTCGTCATCGACGATTCAATCGTGCGCGGGACGACCAGCCGCAAGATCGTCAAGATGATTCGAGACGCGGGCGCGAAGGAAGTCCACCTCCGAATCAGCTCCCCGCCAACGAGCTGGCCCTGCTTTTACGGTATCGATACGCCAACTCGCGGAGAGCTGATCGCCGCGCACAACTCCGTCGCTGAGGTCAACGACTACGTCACCGCCGACAGCCTCGGCTACCTGTCGCTCGACGGCCTCAAACGAGCAGTCGGCGGCGAGGGTTTCTGCAGCGCCTGCTTCAGCGGCCGATACCCGGTTCCGGTCACCGACAAAGTGGGACTCCGAAGGCAGCTCCCCCTCGTCGGCGTCTAATACCCGCGGCACCGGCACTGCCGCTGCCTAGTGCCCCTCGAACCAGCTCAGAATCGCGGCGTTCGCCTCCGCGGGCCGCTCCAAGTGCAAGAAGTGCCCGGCGTCTTCGAGCTTCATCATTTCGAACATCGCGCTGAAGTGCTTCTCCTGACCGTCCGCCATTTCGGGAACAATGCAGCCGTCGCGCTCGCCGTGCAGATAGATTGTTGGCACGACGATCGGGCCGGCTCCGACGATCTGGCGGACTTCGCGAATGACCTTCGGAGAGAGCATCGCGCGGTAGTACCGCAGTGGCGCCGGCATGCTCGAATGCAGGCAGACCTTGAGCTCTTCGAAGTAGTCGGGCCCCGGCTCGTAGCCCGGCGACCAGGCTTTCCAGAGGCGCTCGATTAGACGGAAGTTACGGAGCCTCACGATGCGGTCGGACAGCATCGGCAGTTGAAAGAAGCCCATGTAGGCGCTCCGCCGGAGCTGAGCTGGATACCGTTCGATGTTCGCTTCGAAGGCAAGAAGATGAGGAACGGCAAGGGTCGCCGCTGCGCGGAAACGTTCGGGTTGAAGCGCCATTGCGCACTGCGTGAGGACCGAACCCCAATCGTGACCGACCACGCGAATCGGTTCCGAAGGCGATAGCTCGTCGACGAGCGCAAGGACCCTCCGGGTCAGTGTGAGAATGTCAAAGGGCCCTTCGAGGGACGACGGGGCGTATCCTGGCAACCAGGGACTCGCCACGCGATAGCCTGCGTCGCCCAGGCGCTCCGTCAGCGGCGCCCAGGTCCGCGGAATGTCGGGAAAGCCATGAAGGCACAGGACAACCGGCGCGTCCTCGGCCCCAGTTGATAGGTAGGAAAGCCCGGTCTGCTCGGAGCGAAGTCGGCGCATGAGCACAAGCTTAGGAGAAGAAGCCCGCTAGCGCTTCCGCAAGCCTGCCGGCAAAGGACTCGTCGACGATCAGGTCTTGGCGCGCCTCGATCTCGAGCGCGCAACGGCCGAACGCCTGGGCATGGCGCACGGGTGAATACGCGAGTCCCATCTTGCCGGACCATGGCTCGTTGGGCGCCACGTGAAAGCCGGCATCCGCGAGGTGGCGCACGAGCCGGTGCGCTGGCTCCTCGTCATGGTCGAACAGCACGCCAAGCTCCAAGGTCCGTTTCTCGCCTTCGTAGTCATCGGTGAAGGTGTGGATGGAGAACACAGTGTCGCAGGCGCTCCTCTCGACGCTCGAGCTGACCGCCGCGTGGTAGGGATGATAGAAATGCTCGATTCGACGCCTTCGTTCGGCTTCGAGCAGCGCTTCGTTCAGGTGGACCGTCCTGCCTTCGGCGTTTTCGCGGAACAAAGTGTCGGACTCGAGCGGCCGGTTCGGATCGATCAGGAGTCGCGAGAAACGCGAAAGCACGGCCGGAGCGTTCATGAGCCCCGCGATCCGTCGCGTGAAGGCCGCGGCCCCGATGTCGCTCGCCCAGTGCGTATTGACGAGCCAGCGATCTTGGTCAGGCCAGGTCCAAGGCTCAGGAAGCTCCGCGGAGGCGTGCTCACAAGTGAACAGCACACGGCCACCGAAGTCGCCGTCGATCACTTCTGCCGAGTCGATCCAATCCATAGTCCGAATTGTAAGGGAACTCTCCAAAAGTCGAGCTCTCCGATGACACTGAACAATTGAGCGGTATACTCGCAATAGAAGCCGGCTGGGGGCGGTGGAGATAGACGAACCCGTGCCGCACCCCGAAGACAAACCGGAGCTCCCCCGACAGCCAAGGCGCCGTCCGAGTCATTTCCGGAAGAAGCGAGGGGAGACGACCACCAAGGTCGTCCGTGTGCTCCGGGCCCCCGCGCCGGATCGCGGCGATTTCGCCGATGTCGAGCACGGTCACGTTGTCCAGCGACCGCAGCCGCGCCAAGAGCAGTGGAGCGAAGTGGTCAACCCAGCTCCAGCACTTCCCGACCCGATCCTCCGTCGGCCGATTCCTCCGCCGGCACCCCTGCCCTCAGAGGCCTTGGTTCACGAGTCCAACGTCCCCTCCTGGCTCGATGATCGTCAGCGTCGAAAGCGAGTCGAGGACATCGTCGGCACCATAGCTCTCGCCCTCATGGTCGCTGCCATGTTGGCCGCAATGTGGCTGCGGATGACCGGGACCTGACTCTCCGTCGCCGACGCTGTCGCAGCCTAGAACTCGGGCCGGTCCTGGTGCTGCCCGAACACGTCTCGGAACACATCGCAGACTTCTTGCTCGGTGCAGTACACCTTCGCAGCGGCGATGATGCCCGGCATCACGTTGCGATCCATCCGGCAGTCGTCTGCAATGGCGGCCAATGCTCTTGCGACCGCGGCGTCGTCGCGCTCGGCCTTGACCTTCGCCAGAGCCTGCACCTGTTCCTTCTGGATCGATTCATCGACCCGCAGGGTCGGGATGTCGGGCTGCTCGTCTTGCTCGTAGCAATTGACCCCAACCACCGCCTTTTCGCCTGATTCAACCTGCTGCTGCAGGCGGTACGCCGAAGCGCCGATCTCGCGTTGTGGATAGCCGTGCTCCACCGCTTCGACCATGCCGCCAAACTCGTCGATTTTGCGGATGTAGTCCATGGCCTCTTCTTCGAGGCGGTTGGTCATCCACTCGACGAAATAGCTACCTGCCAAGGGGTCGATGGTGTTGGTAACACCCGACTCCTCGGCGATGATCTGTTGGGTGCGTAGCGCCACCGTGACCGCTTCTTCCGTCGGAAGCGCGAAGGTCTCGTCGAGGCTGTTGGTGTGGAGCGACTGGGTCCCGCCGAGCACAGCGGCAAGCGCTTGAAGCGCGACTCGCGCGACGTTGTTGTAGGGCTGCTGGGCCGTGAGTGACACACCGGCGGTCTGTGCGTGCGTCCGAAGCATCAGGGAACGCGGGTTCTTTGGATTGAACCGCTCTTTCATCAGTCGCGCCCACATCCGGCGCGCAGCACGGAACTTCCCGATCTCTTCGAAGAAGTCGTTGTGAACGTCGAAGAAGAACGAGAGGCGCGGCGCGAAGTCGTCGACGTCCAGACCGCGCTCGACGGCCCACTTCACATACTCCAAGCCGTCGGCAATCGTGAACGCGAGCTCCTGGGCGGCGGTCGAGCCGGCTTCCCGAATGTGATAGCCGCTGATGCTCACGCTGTTCCAGCGCGGCACCTCTTTGGCGCAGAACTCGATGGAGTCGGTGACGATCCGCATCGCCGGGCGCGGGGGCACGACCCAGGCGTGCTGGGCGATGAACTCCTTGAGGCAATCGTTTTGGACGGTCCCCCCAATCTTGTCGCGCGCGATGCCACGCTTGTCTGCCAAGGCGACGTAGAACCCAAGCAGCACCGCGGCGGGCCCGTTGATGGTCATCGAGGTCGTGACTTTGTCCAGCGGGATCTGGTCGAACAGAATCTCCATGTCGCGGAGCGTGTCGACTGCTACCCCCACCATGCCAACCTCACCGAGCGAGCGGGGCGAGTCGCTGTCGTATCCCATCAGGGTCGGGAAGTCGAAAGCCGTCGAGAGACCGGTCTGCCCCTGGTCGAGCAGATATCGAAAACGCTCGTTCGTCTGCCTGGGCGTCCCAAAGCCTGCGAACATCCGCATGGTCCAGAGGCGGCCGCGGTACATGGTCGGCTGGACGCCGCGTGTGTACGGAAACTGGCCGGGAAAGCCTAGGTCGCGCCGATAGTCGTCGTCGAAGTCGGCCGGCGTCAGAAGGTCGGGCACCTCCAGGTCGCCGTGGGTGACGAAGCGCTCCTTGCGCAAGGGGTGGCGGGCTACGGCCGGCTGCACGTCGCGAGCGCGCCAGTCAGCGGCTTCGTCTCGCAAGCGTTCTTTGTGCTCATCTGACGGCTGCTCAGCCGTCAGCTTCTTGGCGGGATCCGCGTTCACGGCAACCTCCTGCTAGTTCTCTACCGTGTCCTCGGCGCCCGGAAAAGGCAAGACCTCACCGCGGATGACCTGCAGCATGCCTTCGACTTCAAGGGCCACTTCCAGCTCAGGACTGGTCTCGAGAAAGCGTTCGAGATAGCGCTTCGCGGCCTGATTTTCGCCCTTCTGGAAGTGCGCAGCGCCGACGAGGAACAAGCCGTCGCCGTCGTCTTGTCGGCTTTGGAGCACGCTCTGACCCATTCGGATCGCGCGGTCATACTCTCCCATCATTCGAAGCGTCTGCCCGGCTCCCAGCATCGCGCCCACGTAGTCAGGCGCGAGCTTCAAAGCTTCGACGTAGCTCTTGAGTGCCTCCGGATAGCTCTCCTTCTCGAAATATGCGTGACCTAGAAAATGAAACGCGTATTCGTTCTGGGGATCATCGCGCGCAACGCGCAAGAGCTCGTCGATCGCCAGGTCGGTTTCGCCTGCGTGGAGAAGCTCCATACCCTCTTCGGCTGCTTCCCAACGCTCCGACTGCGCGTCCTCCACGGAGCTCTCCTCAGTCACGGTTGCCGTAGTCGATCGAGCCTGCACGCGTTCGATCACGGGGCTGCACGCCGGAAGCGAGAGTCCCGAGCGCAAGCACGAGGAACAAGACACCTCCGATGAGAAGCGTGATGCCCACCAGCTGCCGGTTGTCGAACACCCAGTAGCAGACGCCGGCGACCGCTAGCGTCAAGATGGCAACCGCCGCGGACATGTTCAATTGCAGACGGCGACGCTTTTGCGCCCGTTCTTGTGCTTCGCGCTTGGCCTCTTTGGCCTCCTTGGCTCGCTCCTTGCGCGCCTGGCGCCGGTCGTTCTGTTTCTTCGCCATCGACGGAGCATACTACCGAATTGCTCGACGGGCCCGATCCGACAGCTGGCCCTTGGGGACGAGCTCCAGATACTTCTCGTAGGCTTGTCGAGCAGCGGGGCTATTGTCGCTCGAAAGCGCCTCGCCTAGGTAGAACCACGCTTCGGGCGGCGCGCCAGGAAGGGAAATCGATTGCCGGAAGAGGCGGCGGGCTGCATCTCGTTCACCTCGCTCGTAGTGCACGCGACCCATCTGATAGATCGCGACGGCCTCGAGTCCCGGACGAGCGTCGACGCCACGGGCGAGCTGCAGAGCCCGGGTCGCATTCTTCATCGCATCGGAGTACTTCTTGGCGCGCAAGATGCTCTGGCCCATCCCCACCAGGGCGGGCGCGTAGTCGGGATCGATCTCGAGCGCGCGCCGATAGTAGCTCGCGGCCAGAGCCGAATGCCCTTCCCGATCCAGCTTGTCGGCGCGTGTCGTGAGCTGCTGCGGGTCCATCGAGGCCAGCTCCGCTTGAACGACGGTGTCGCTCGGAGGCTCCACGATCGGCGGCGCGGCGTCTTTGCGAGATGAAGATGTGGCGGGAGCCGGGCCACGGCGCGGAGGAGCAGCTTTGCGCGAAGGCACTGGCGAAGTGGCGTCAGCGCGGGCCGTCTCGGGCTTGGGAGGATCCACCTTGGTCGGCTGGACGAGCACTGACATCACAGGCGGCTCTGCAACCTCGACGGGGAGGAGCTCTTCGACCTTCTCCGCCGCAGCGACCGTCGGCGGCTCCTCGAGCTCCTCGGCCAGGTCCGAAACCGCAGGTTTTTCGACAAGGCTGGCCGTCGTGGAGGGGGCTGTGCCGCGTGGCGGCGATGCCGCTTCCCGTGGAGACGTGACAAGCACGATCGCCGCAATCAACAGCGCGAGCCCCAGCACGACGGCGATGCCGAGCAAGACCTGCCGCGGCGTCAGGGCACCGTGGGTCTTCCTGTCCCGCCGCTCCGCGAACGCGATCAAGTCGTCCTCTGCCTCGGCTCCCATCTCGTCCATCGACAGCTCGTTCTCGATCGCCTGGACCTCCAGAGCTCGGGCCTTCGCCAAGATGAGCTCGGCCTTGTCGTGCTCGCCCCGCTCAGCCAGGAGCTCGCCGAGCCCTTGGAGGGGTCTCGGGTCTCCTGGGGCGAGCCGAGCCGCTCCCTGCAGCGCCTGCTGCGCGCGCAGCGTGTCGCCATCCGCCCACCATGCAGCGGAACAGAGCAGCAGGTACTCCGGGTCGTCGACCAGCTGATCATGATGATCGCTCAGCAGATCGAGCGCTGCGCGCGGCCTCCCGCTGGCGATCAGATCACGCGCGATCTCCAACGGATGGGTCTGCCCGGAGGTATCCAGGTCGTCGAGCGCATAGGCGTCGAAGCCGAAGTCAGACACGGTGGAGATCCTATCAGAGTGGCCCCCGAAGCGAGGAATTCCCGCCAAAGTCCCAGTCAGCTCGGGCCTTCTGCTCCAAAGCTTGTATACTCCCGCCCAATGTTTGTGGTTGCGTGCTCCGGCTTCCCCGTGCCTGTCAGCCGATATTGGCGGGAGTTTGAAGCGGTGGAAATTTCCGACACCGAAATTGCCATTCCAGGTGCCGGTACGGTGAGGCGCTGGATTCGCGAGGCTCCAGAAGGCTTCCTTTTTACGGTGGTCGCGCCGAGCACGGTGAGCGAATCGGGTTTCCGGCGCACCAAAGAGAACAAGGCGACATGCGAGGAGGTGGCCGCGCTGGCGAGCGACCTCAAGGCCAAGGCGGTGATTTTTCACGCGGACGAGAAGTTCAAGCATGGCAAGGCGAACCGGGCCGCTCTTAGAGCGTTTCTAGGTTTCATTCCTTCGAATTTGCCCCCGGTCGTCTTCGACTTCGAGGCCTGGAAGCCTGCCGACATCGCCGCTGCCTGCGGTGACCGGCCCGCCGTTGCGGCATACGACCCGCTCACTGACGACCCGCCCCCGAAGTCGAAAATCACCTATCTCCGCCTTCCGGGGCCGGCCGGCCATCGGTCGCGCTACGACGAGGCCTCGATCGACAAGATTGCCGAGCACTGCAACAGCCTCGACCCCGAGCTAGGCATCTGCGTGTTTCGCAACATCGACATGCAGACGAACGCTCACCAGCTCACCAAGAGACTCGAGTAGCCGGTGTCGGAATCGGCGCCGACGCCGACAGTGCTAAGGCTCTCCGGCGAGGACTCGGGGGAGCGCATCGATCGCGTACTGGCTAGGCGCTGCCCGGAGTTCTCGCGAAGCGCGCTACAGCGCTGGATCGAGCAAGGTCGGGTCGAACAAGCCGGCGAGGTGGTTTCGAGGAAGACCAAGGCCATCGAGGGCGCAGAGATTCTGATTCACCCCGCCCCGCCCGAAGCGATGAGCGCCGAGCCCCAGGCGATTCCGTTGGAGGTGCTGTTCGAGGACGAGCATCTGATCATCCTCGACAAGCCGGCAGGTCTGGTGGTTCACCCCGCTCCAGGCCATCCGGACGGCACGCTCGTCAACGCCCTACTGCATCACGGCGAGCTGCAAGGCGGCCCCGATCCCTTGCGCCCTGGGATCGTGCACCGACTCGACAAAGACACGAGCGGGGTGATGGTGGTCGCCAAGACCGCACAGGCGCACGAGCGGCTGGTCGAGATGTTTCAGCAGCACAGCTTGGAGCGAGCCTATCTCGCCATCGCACTTGGAAGGCCGCCCGAGTCGATCCGCTACGACACCTTCCATGGGCGCCACCCGGCAAATCGAAAGAAGTTCACGTCGCGCGGCGACCGAGGCCGCAGAGCGGTCACGGATCTAGAATCAGTCGAGGTTCTGCACGGAAGTGCTCTGGTGCGTTGCCGTCTCGAGACCGGGCGTACCCATCAGATTCGAGTGCATCTCGCCGAGCACGGACACCCTGTTCTCGGCGATCCCTTGTACGGGAAGTCGATCGGTGACCCCGAGCTCCGACGTGTTTCGACCGAGCTCGGGCGCCAGGCACTGCACGCTGCGGTCCTTGCCTTCGATCACCCGATCAGCGGGGAGCCCATGCGTTTCGAGACCGAGCCTCCGGAAGATTTCCAGCAGGCACTGCGCTCGCTTCGACTCGCCTAGCGAGCTCGGACCAAGGCTATGGCTCGGTTGCGCACTGCGAGTAGCCGTCGAGGGCGTCCTGGCATTGCTGTTCGTTACATTGGAGCGCGATGGAATAGCAGACCTCGAAGAAGACGGGATTGATCAGAGTCGCCCTGCAGCAGTCTTCGAGGTCGAGGCAGGCATCGATTGCCGCCTGGTCGCATTCGTTCGACGTCGATGCCGCCCACCCTGCGCGACAATACGAATCGCCTTCTTCCCGCTGCGCGATGCCCGACGCCATTTGACCCACGAGCTCACCGGAGAAGGAAAGCGTGATGCCGCTGCCCGGCGGCTCGACGACCGAGCCCCGAAAGCTCTGGGTTCCCTCATCGATGTCGATGTCACTTTGATAGCTGAGCTCGAAGCTACAGGGCTGCCCGGTCTGGTCGGTGCCCCCGAGACGCACATCGATCTCGAATGATGGCCCCGTTGTTTGTCCAACCTGTGCGGCTAGGCTGCACCCGGGCTCCGTGGTGAGCGTCATGCCATCCCCGCTGACGCTGAAACAGACGTCGACCCCGTTGCTATGTCCTACCCAGAGCTGAGGCTGGGGCGGCTCCGTGCCGCCCATGCCGCCCATGCCAGCCATGCCACCCGAGCCAGCCGAGCCGCCAGCCGTACCCCCCGTTCCACCGATAGGGCCCGCCTCGTCGCTGCAGCCCGAGACAGGAACGAAAATAAGAAAAGCGAGGCAGCCGGCCATGGCCAACCACCCGGTATGGAGATGAGTCATCGCGATCGCTGGCCTACCACATCGGAGATTCGACGTGGGCCTTGGAACGGACGAGGAGGTCGATGATGGCGCGGTCGTACAGGTTGCGACCGATGAGCTCGGGCGCGACGCGGCTTTGATAGAGGTCGCGTCCTTCTTGAATTTCGTCCGCCATCGCCTCGAAAAGACTATCGTTTCGAATTCCCTCGGCGATCTTATCTTCGTTGTAGAGAGCAAGGTCACTCGAGATCGCTCGTGCCAGGCGACGCGCAGCTTCTTGGGTTTCGATCAGGGCCATCGGTCCTCCGTGGGCGAAGAGTGACGCAGCATCCCCACCTCTGTCAAAGAGCGGTCGGATCGACCTCGATGGCGCCGATGCGAATGATCTCCATCGGGGTCACGGTCGAATCGATGAGGGTCGAGGGGGCACCTCCCGGGGAAATGCCGGGCACCATCCCCGCAAGCCCCTGTGCGAGTGCTGCGGGCAACTCCTCGGCGCTTCGGAGGGGTGGCTCGCCAGTCAGGTTGGCGCTGGTCGCGGTCAGAGGGTGACCGAAGCCACGCACCAATTCCGCGGCGGGACTCGGCCCTGGGACTCGAACGCCGATCTTGCCATCGCGGATGAGTCGCGCGCTCAAACCGGGTTTGGCCGTTAGCAGTATCGTCAACGGACCTGGCCAGTGCGCCCGCATGAGAGCCTCTGCGGCTTCCGAAGGAGGCTCGGCGACGCTCGCCACGGACCCGGCGTCGGGAAGAAGTAAGGCGATCGGCATGTCGGAAGGTCGCCCCTTGAGCTCAGCGACCCGCTCGACGGCCTTCTCGTTTCTCGCGTCAGCCAGCAAGCCGAGCCAGGTTTCGGTTGGACAGGCGATGACGCCGCCCTGCTGGAGAACCCCGACGAGCGCGGCCAGCTGGTCCATTAGAGGCCGCGGGCCCGCCAGCCGATGTCATGGCGGAGCTGCTTGCCTTCGAAGTCGATCTTGTCGACCGCCTCGTAGGCACGCTCGGCTGCTTCGTCGATACTCGCGCCAATGGCGGTGACCGAGAGCACCCGTCCACCGGAGGTGACCACCGTGTCGCCTCGAAGCGCAGTGCCCGCGTGAAAGACCGTCACATGCGGAAGCGCCGCCGCTTCCTCGAGGCCGTGAATGGGCGTCCCTTTTTCATAGCTGCCCGGATAGCCGCCCGCGGCAAGCACGACGCAGAGCGAAGCGGGGGCCTCCCATTGAAGGGTCAGCCCTCCAAAGGCTCCGCGCGCGGAGCCTTGAATGAGCGGCAGGACCGAGCCCTTCCAGCGGGTCATCAGAGTCTGACACTCGGGGTCGCCGAAGCGCGTGTTGTACTCGAGCACCAGCGGCTCGCCGTCTACGATCATCAGCCCAACGAAGAGCGCGCCGCGGAAGGGGCGCCCTTCGGCGGCCATCCCCCGCAGTGTCGGCTCGATGACACGGTCGAGCACCTTTTGCTCGACCTCCGGGGTCACGACGGGCGGCGGTGAGTAGGCGCCCATGCCTCCGGTATTTGGTCCCTTGTCGCCATCGAAGGCGCGCTTGTGATCTTGAGCCGGCGCCAGCGGAATGAACCGTTCACCATCGGAGACGACGTGGTAGCTCACTTCTTGGCCGACCAGGCACTCCTCGATCAAGATGCGATCGCCGGCATCGCCAAAGGCGCGATCACGCATGATGAGGTCGACGCCTGCAATGGCTTCTGCGGCATTGCTCGCAACGATGACACCCTTGCCAGCAGCCAGGCCATCGGCCTTCACGACGAGCGGCCGGTTCGCCTCCTCGATGTAGCGGGTGGCGGCGCCGGGGTCGTCGAACACGGCAAAGTCAGCGGTCGGGATCTCGTGCCGGGCCATGAACTCCTTCGAGAATATCTTGGAACCCTCGAGCTGGGCGGCCTCGCGATCGGGACCAAAGGCGTCGATGCCATTTTCACGCAGCGCGTCGACGACGCCGGCGACGAGGGGCGCTTCGGGACCGACGACCACTAGGTCGGCAGACTCCTTCTTTGCAAGCGCAACGACCTGATCGGCGTCCGTCGGGTCGACGGGAACGGTTCGGCCGATTGCGGCGATTCCGGCGTTGCCCGGCGCACCGATGATTTCGACTCCCGAATCCTGCGACAGGCGCCATGCAAGCGCATGTTCGCGAGCGCCTCCTCCCACGATGAGAACACGCATCGTCAGTGCCGGAAGTGGCGAACGCCGGTGAATACCATCGCCATGTCAGCGGCATCGGCAGCCGCAATGACCTTGTCGTCGCCCTTGGATCCACCGGGATGAACGACCGCGGTGATCCCCACCTTGGCGGCGGCTTCGATGCCGTCGGGGAATGGGAAGAACGCGTCCGAGGCCATCACGGCGCCCTTCGAAAGCTCGCCGGACTTCTGCGCTGCGATGCCGACGGCGGTGACGCGTGCCATCTGTCCGGCGCCGACGCCCACCGTCCGGTCTGGTTTGGCGAAGATGATGGCGTTTGATTTGACGTGCTTGCAAACACGCCAGGCGAAATCGAGGGCGCGCATTTCATCATCGCTGGGCTGACGCTTCGTGACGACTTTGCCCGCGCGAACCTCGCTCGGCCCGGTGGCGTCACGATCCTGGACGACCAAGCCACCGCCGACGCGCTTGAACTGCAGCGCGGCGTAGTCGGCTGGAAGCCATTCGCCGGTCGCGAGGATACGGAGGTTCTTCTTTCTTTGGAGCCTCTCGAGCGCAGCAGGGGCGAAACCCGGCGCAATGATGCACTCGATGAAGGTCTCGGCGACCGCGTTGGCCGTCGCCTCGTCGACCTCGCGATTCAGGGCGACGATTCCACCAAAGGCGCTCTGGGCGTCGGCTTCGCGTGCGATGCGATACGCCTCTTCGAGGGTCGCAGCCGTTGCCACTCCACAGGGGTTGGTGTGCTTCACCACGACCGCGGCAGGCCCTTCGAACTCGCGCACCGCTTCGATCGTGGCGTCGACGTCGACCAGATTGTTGAAAGAAAGCTCCTTGCCACCTGCGCCAAGCGACTCTGCCAAGGCCAGGCTCCCGGCGGGGGCATTGCGCTCGATGTAGAAGGCGCCTTGCTGGTGAGGGTTCTCGCCGTAGCGAACGTCGTAGGCCTTGCTAAAGCTCAGGGTGAGCGCACCGGGGAACTTGGAGTCGCTTCCCTGAGACGTGAGGTAGGCGGAGATGGCACCGTCATAGGCTGCGGTCTGCGTGAACGCCTTGGCGGCCAGGCGCGCGCGCAGGGACGCATTCGGCCCATCGCCGGACTTCACGGCGGCGAGCACCTCGGCGTAGTCGCCGGGCTCGGTCACGACAGTGACGCGCGCCTGATTCTTGGCAGCGCTTCGCACCATCGACGGGCCGCCGATGTCGATGTTCTCGATCGTCTCTTCATGAGACGCGCCACGCGCGACCGTTTGCTCGAAGGGATAGAGGTTCACGCAGACCAGGTCGATGGGCTTGCCGCCGATGCCGCCGAGCGCGTCGCGGTCCTCGCGGCTGTCCCGCATGAGAATCCCGCCGTGGACCCGCGGGTGGAGGGTCTTCACGCGACCGTCCATGATCTCGGGAGACTGGGTGTACTCCGAGACGTCGATGACCGGGACCCCGCCTTCGCGAAGCGCGCGCGCTGTACCGCCGGTGGACAGAATCTCGACGCCAGCGTCGGAAAGCCCCTTGGCGAAGTCGACGACGCCCGTCTTGTCGGAGACCGATATCAGTGCGCGTTTGATCTGTGTCATGCCCCTACCTTTGAGCGTCGGCCATACCCCGACGCCAGAAGGTCGTCAATGAAATCCGAGGGCTGCGCCGCTCAGGCGTCCGGGACACCGACTTCGTCGCGCTCGTGCATTTGCGCGAGGGTCGCTTCGACCCAGGCGCCGAGCTCGCCGAGGCGAATCATTTCGCGCGCTTCGCGCATCAGTGCGCCGTAGAAATGCAAATTGTGAAGCGAGAGCAAGCGCGGGCCAAGCATCTCCTCGGCCTTGAAAAGGTGCCGCAGATAGGCCCGCGAGTACTGGGTGCAGACCGAGCAATCACATCGGGCGTCGAGGGCGCTCTCGTCGGCGCGGTGCCGGGCCTGCTTGAGATTGACCCTGCCTCCCCAGGTGAGAGCCTGACCATTGCGCGCGTTTCGCGTCGGAAGGACACAGTCGAACAGATCGACGCCGCTGCTGAGCGCGCGAAGCAGATCGGTCGGCGTGCCGACACCCATGAGATAGCGCGGGCGATCCTCGGGCATTCGCGGAGCGATCTGATCGAGCAGCCCGTACATCTGGGCCGGGGGCTCGCCGACGGAAAAGCCGCCGAGGGCAACGCCGTCGAAGTCGAGGGAGGCAATCGTCTCCAGATGAGACAGCCGTAGATCGAGCTCGGTCCCACCTTGGACGATGCCGAAACGCGCTTGGCCCTCGGCAGGCTCGGTCTGCAAGCAACGCTCGGCCCAGGCGCTCGTTCGCGCCATGGCTCGTTCGACTTCGGCGCGCGGCGCACCGCCAGCGGGGCATTCGTCGAGCACCATGGCGATGTCCGAACCGAGCAGCGCCTGCACTCGCATCGCCTCTTCGGGCGTCAGCCGGTGCAGGGTGCCGTCGAGGTGGGAGCGGAAGGTGATGCCGTCGTCGTCGATGGTCCGATGCTTGGCAAGCGAGAACACCTGATAGCCGCCGCTGTCGGTCAGCAGCGCATGCGGCCAATTCATGAACCCGACGACGCCTCCCTGAGACGCGAGCAACTCTGCCCCCGGACGGAGCCAGAGATGATAGGTGTTGGCCAAGATGATGCGGGCGCCCGTCGATGCGACCTCGTCGGGTGTGAGCGCCTTGACGCTCGCCTGGGTTCCCACCGGCATGAAGGCAGGAGTCTCGATGAGCGCCCTGGGCGTTTCGAGCAGACCGGACCGCGCCTGGCCGTCGTACGTCTCGACTCGGAACGAAAAACCGGCGGTGGGAAGGCTCACGACGCTCTCCCGCGAATCAGCATCGCATCGCCGTAACTGTAGAATCGATATCGCCGCTCCGCAGCCTCCCGATACGCGCGGCGCGTGAGCTCGGAGCCGGCAAAGGCCATCACCAGCGCGAGCAGAGTCGAACGCGGCAGATGGAAGTTCGTCACGAGATGGTCGACGACGTGAAACCGATGAGGTGGGCGAATGAAGAGCCGCGTCGTCCCGACTCCGGCAAGCGGATTCCCCTCGGCATCGATCGACGACTCCAGCGTGCGAACGACAGTGGTGCCTACGGCAACGACCGGCCGACCCTCGGCACGCGCTCGGCCGATCGCGGCAACGGTGGATTCGGGGACCTCATAGGCTTCTTCGTGCATCTCGTGATCGTCTAGGGTGTCGACCTGCACCGGTCGGAATGTGCCGGGTCCGACGTGCAGTGTCACGTAGGCCGTCCGGTGCCCAGCTGCTTCGAGCGCGCCAAGACTGCTCTCGGTGAAGTGAAGACCGGCGGTGGGAGCGGCGACCGCGCCCTGCTTCTTCGCGAAGACCGTCTGGTAGCGAGCTCTGTCCGCCTCTGCAGCGGCTCGTCGAATGTAGGGCGGCAGGGGCATCTCACCGGCCTGCTCGATCACTGCGTCGACCTCGCTCTTCGCACGGAGCTCGACTTCCAAGTGCCCGCGCTCTTGCGCGCGAATCACCCTGGCTTGAAGGCGTCCCTCGCAGAGCTCGAGCTCCATCCCCTCCCGGAGGCCCTTGGAGGACCGCCCCATCGCCAGCCAACGGTCGGAGCCCGAAGCGGTCTTCCTGAGGAGAAGAATCTCCACCTTGCCTCCGGTCGCCTTGTTCCCCAGCAGGCGTGCAGGAAAGACCTTCGTGTCATTGAAGATGAACAGGCTTGGCGGCAGCAATCCGGGGAGCTCGGCGAACAGGTGGTCTTCGACTTCGTTCGCGGGCACGTCCAACAGAAGCAAACGCGAAGCGTCCCGCTGCGCCAGGGGCTCCTGCGCGATCAGCTCGGCGGGGAGCTCATAGTCGAGATCGGAAATCCGCATCTAGTTTCCGGGGGCGCTGATGAAGCGAACGCCGTAGGTCTCGTCGGGGTGGGCAACGCGGCCACTCTCATCGCGCGAGTCGGCGGACACTTCGACGCAGAACTTGCCCGCTTCGGCGTTGCGCCAGGTCTTGCTCGTCTCACCCCGCCCGACGCCCTTGTCATCGTACTTGCCGCTCAGGTCGGTTCGCCGATCGACGACTCGCAGAACCAAATCCACGTCGACCAAAGCGCTCACCTGCGCGACCACGCTCTCGGCAGCGGCATCCAAGCAGAACGTGTCCACATCACCCGCCCAGCCAATCCAAGCTCGCCGTTCGGTGCCCAGACCCAGAGGCTCCGCAAGCTCGAGCGAATCGTTTGGCTCACGCTCGAAGGCCGCATCATCTTCGAGAAGTCGCCACCGAACGTAGTATTCGTCGGAAACGTTCTCGGTCGGAAGCTCTCCTTCGGTACGCTGTTCGCGCACGCGGATTAGATACCTGCCGGGCTCGAGCGGAACGTTGGGCAAGCGTTCCCCCTCTCCCAGCCCGCCCGAGTCGGCGACGATCAAAGGCTCGTCCTGGTCGGGCGTCAGCAGCTCGACGAGAACGTCCATGTTGGGAATCGCACTGACCTCCAGCTCCGCGGCGCCCCGCTCGGTCCCCAGGTGTTGAATCTGAAAGAGATCGACGTCGCTCGAGTCTTCGCTGAGGCGCTGCCCGAGATAGGCCTCCATCTCGGTGTCTTCGGGAAGGCGGGTCGCGTTCTTCACACTGTGGTTGGGTTCCTTCTCGGACGGACCCCGGGTGGCGAGTTGCCATGCGAGCACGCCAGCTCCTGCCAGCAGCAGGACCAGCAATGACCACAAGAGTCTTCGCTTGCGCGGAAAGAGCGAGTCGAGCTTGTCGACGCGGCGCGCACCACTCCCAAACGGCGACTGGCCCACTCCGCTCAGCCGCCAGTCTCCCGAACCAACAGTCGTCAGGTACTCGACCAAGTCCTCCCGGAGCTCCTCTGCGGTTTGGTAGCGAAGGCTGGGGTCTTTCTGAAGACAGCGCATGATGATCGCGTCGGCTTCAGCGGGCACGGAGAGTGGTGAGCGGCCCGACGGGAGCGAGGGTTCCTCGGACAGATGCTTCGAAAGAACGCCAACCGGGTTGGGCGCTTCGAACGGCGGCTGACCGACCACGCATTCGTACATGATTGCGCCCATCGAATAGATGTCGCTTCGTCCGTCGATCTCGTGCCCCTGAATCTGCTCGGGCGACATGTAGTACGGGGTTCCAACGATCGTTCCGCTGCTGGTCACTTGCTTGCCGACGTTGCCCTCGAAGAGCTTTGCGAGCCCGAAGTCGAGGACCTTCGCCGTCTCCCCTTCGCGGCCGTCGGCGACGACGATGTTCTCCGGCTTGAGATCCCGGTGCACGATGCCAGCAGCGTGGGCATCCGAAACGGAGCCGGCCACCTGCGCGCAAAGGTACGCAACCCGCCCGAATGGCATCGCCCCGTCTTTCTCTAGGAGTTTGGACAAGTCGTCGCCGTGCACGTATTCCATCACGAGGTAGAGCGCGCCGGACTTGGTCCGACCGAAGTCGAATACATGAACGGTGTTCGGATGGTTGAGGCGCGATGCAGACTCGGCTTCGCGATGGAAGCGGGCGACGTTCTCTGGGTCCTCCTGAAGCTCGCGGTGCAGCAGCTTGATCGCCATCACTTTGCTGATCTGCGTGTGCTCGACTCGATACACCGTGCCCATCGCGCCCCGCCCGATCGGCGCAACGACGCGATAGCGCTCGGCGATGATGTCGCCGGGCTTTGGCAATGAAGACCCGAGAGACTTTCCGCACTTCCCGCAGAACTTCGCCTCCGGCGGGTTGCTCTTGCCGCAGGCTGTACACAGCGCAGGGCTGTCTCGGGCGGTACTAGCCATTCAATGTCAGATAGCGGTAGCCAAGCCAGGCTGCCGCAAGGAGTACGAGCACCGTCAGCCCACGGAGCGCCTTCTTTCTTCGCTCTAGCACTGGAAGCGGCTCGTTTGCGCTGTCGTAACGGACCCGAGTGCGCGCGCGATGACTCGGAGCAGCAGGTCCGGACGCCCCAGCCGCTTCGATATTCGGCGCGACGTCGTGCTCCGACTCGCCCTGCTCAGACGACGGCACTTCATCTACCGGAGCGATCGGCTCGAGAGGCCGCATGCCGAGCATTGTCTTTTGGGCCTTGCGACCGCGCTTGCGCACTTCTCGCGCCGATGAAATCGGTGTAGGAGGAGGCGATGGCAGGGGCGCCGGGATCGGGACCCCAGCGGGCGGGGTGCCCGGCTGAATCCCCAGCACCGTGTGCTTGCGAACTCGCTGCTCAGAGCTGACTCGACTCGGCCTGTCGTCTGACGACGGGTTCGGAGTCTCGTGAACCCGAATGCGCGACTGATCGAGGCGCTGAGGACCCTCGTCGCGCCGGGCGTAACCACACTTGCCGCAGAACGCATCGTCCGACGGAACTTCAGCTCCACATTGGGGACAGTCCATAACGCGCCCTTACCGTATCAGAATTCCTTCGCCACTGCGCCTAACGGGGAATCCCCATGACGTCGGCCATGTCATAGAGGCCGGCTGGTCGGCTCACCACCCAGCGCGCCGCGCGCACCGCCCCGCGGGCAAAGATCGTGCGATCGGTCGCGCGATGGGTGAGCTCGATGCGCTCGCCCTCACCCACCAGGTAGAGGGTGTGCTCGCCGACCACGTCACCGCCGCGCAGGGCCATGACCCCGACCTCGTCGAGAGGCCTCGCCCCAACCTGGCCGCTTCGACCGTGAGTCACGACGCGCTCAGGATCGAGCTGCTTCGCCTGGGCCACGACCTCACCCAGGCGCACCGCGGTACCGCTCGGCGAGTCGACCTTGTGGCGATGATGGATTTCGACGATCTCGGCATCGAAGTCAGGCCCGAGGAGCTCGGTCGCGCGCGCCGCCAGGAAGTACAAGGCGTTCACCCCTTGGCTGTAGTTGGGAGCGAAGACGATCGGCACACGCTCGGCTGCTCGCTCGAGGGCGGCCCTCGTCGAAGCGTCGAGCCCGGTCGTCCCGATCACCATGGGAATGTGCTGCCCGGCGCAGAGTGGAAGGAGCTTCGCGGTGGCCGAGGCAATGCTGAAGTCGATGACGACCTCGACGTTGCTCAGGAACTCTTCGACATCGGACGTGATGCGGACGCCCGAGGGCGCCGCCCCGGTGAGCACGCCCATATCCCGACCGATCAGCTCACTGCCTTCACGATCCATCGCGGCGACGAGACTTGCTTCGAGGTCCTCGCTCAAGACCGCAGCGATGCTTTGCCCCATGCGACCGGCTGCTCCGTGTATCGCAACTTGCGCCATGGTCACGACATCGCAGATGCGGCGACGAGCGTCAATCGACTCGCTAGGGCGACGAGCGACCGGCGCTCAGCTCGACCAGACGGTCGATGAGAAAGCCACTCTGCTCGAGGGCTTCGTCGGTGAAGTCGCCGAAGAAAGCGCGGACTTCAGTGAAGACCTGGTCAAAGGCCTCCTGGTCGCCGTCCGCCAGAATCTGAGCCAAATCGGCGGCCGCCTCTCGAAAGATGTCGACCACCCGCCCGGAGTCGGGGTTGAGCATTTCGATTGGCCCGTAGAGCTCCGGCGCCTGGGCGAAATGCCGGCCGGTTACGTACGTCTCGAGAAGGTATGCAGGCGAGGTGAAGCGAAGCGTCTCCTCGAGCGGGGCGCCCGCGCGGCTTAGCGCCATCCCAAGCACCTGCGTCTTGAAGTGGTGCAAGACTTGCACGATCGCCATCATGGAGTCGTGCTCCGCCGGAGTCGTCTCGGTGAGGATCAGACCGCGAGCGCTGAGCATCTGCCGAACCCAGTCGAGCCAGGCCTCGCCCCGCCCCGGACAGATCACCACGCGTTGCCCCTGATAGGTATTGACCCCCGGGCCGAACATCGGATGGGTGCCCAGCACGCTGGCTTCGGTCGACTCCAGCATTGCCGCCACAGGGTCGGATTTGATCGACGTCACGTCCATGAGAAGCGCATCTTTGCGAACCAGGGGGCCGAGCGCCTCGATGACGGCACGGGTCTCTCGAATCGGCACGCTGATGATCACCACGTCGGCGTTCGCCGCGGCGTCTGCCGGCCGAAGCTCGGTTTGGAGATCCGCGCTCGAGACATCGTGCCCCAGGTCGGAGAACAGAGTGGCGAGCGAACGCCCCATTCCTCCCTCGCCACCGATGATCGCGACAGACTTGGCCTCGACGTCTGGCGGCACCTCTGCCCGTAGCGCTGCCTGCCGCTCGCGGCTCATGAGCATGAGCTGGCGCCAGACCGATTCGATGCTCTCGGCGGAGAGCCCAAGCTCCTCGGCGCGAGAGCATCTATCGTCCAGAACCCGGCGTTCACGGGCCAGGTCGCGGATCCGAACCCGGTGCGAACGCTTGTGGGCGGCGATTTCGGCCACGATGTCCATTCGCCGTACCAGCAATTGCAGCAACTCGTGATCGAGGTCATCGAGCGCGCCCCGAAGCTCCAAAAGCGGGCCTTTGTCTGGATTCTGGTCGGTCATGGGTTGGTTTTACATCGAAGGAGAGCGTCCGCATAATGCGCGCCCGTGAAGCGACTGCAACTCCATCATTGGATCCTGATCGCCATGGGTCTAGGCGCCGCCCTGGGACTTGGCCTCAACTGGGCCGGCGGACAGGGCTTGGTCGATGCCAGCCTCGTGGGCAACGTGGCGATGGTCGGCAAGGAAATCGGGGACCTGTTCCTCAGGTTGCTGCAGATGCTCGTGGTCCCTCTCATCATCTCGTCATTGATCACCGGCATCACGGGCATGGGCGATCTGCGAACCTTGGGCTCGATCGGCGGGCGCGCGGTCGGCTTCTATCTCACGACGAGCGCTCTGGCGATCGTGACGGGGATCGCGGTGGTGAACGTCATCCGGCCGGGCGAAGGCGCCCTACTCACCCTTCTCGAAGAAGGTGCAGCCGCCGAGCCCCTGCAGATCGAAACACCGAGCAGCATCGGCGTCGTCCTCTGGGAGCAACTCGAAAGCCTCATCCCGACGAACCCACTGGCCGCAGCATCCCAGGGCGACATGCTTCCCGTGATCTTCTTCGCGCTCCTGATCGGCGTGTTCATCGGGATCGCCGAGCACCGCGAGGGCTCGAAGGACGCAAGCATCGTGCGGCGCTTCTTCTCGGGCCTCTTCGACGTGATGATGCAGATGACGCTCTTCGTCGTGAACTTCGCGCCCATCGGTGTCTTCGGATTCACCTTGTACGCGGCAGCGGGTAAGGGACCGGCGGCGTTTCAAGTCCTGGGTTGGTACGTCGTCACGGTCTTCATTGCGCTCTTGATTCACGCCTCCGTCACACTGCCGATCATCTTGAAGCTCCGAACCGGCCGCTCACCGATCCAATATGCCCGCAAGCTCATGAGCGCTCTGGTGACGGCGTTCAGCACCGCATCGAGCAATGGAACCCTTCCCCTCACGATGGAGAACGTCGAGAGCGCAGGGGTGCGGCCCCAAGTGGCCTCCTTCGTGCTCCCCCTCGGCGCAACCATCAACATGGACGGCACCGCGCTCTACGAAGCTGTGGCGGTTCTCTTCATCGCCCAGGTCTACGGCGTCGATTTGACGATCGCGCAGCAAGGCCTCGTCGCTCTGACCGCCCTGCTCGCCAGCATCGGCGCAGCGGGGATTCCGCACGCCGGCATGGTCATGATGGTCGTGGTCCTGAACGCTGTGGGCCTTCCGACAAGCGGCGTCGCTCTGATCCTCGCGGTAGACCGCATCCTCGACATGCTCCGAACCACGGTCAATGTCTGGTCGGATTCAGTAGCTGCCGCTGTCGTGGACGCGAAGGAATGACCTGGTAGCTACCAAGGCCTACCCACCCCTCCCCGAGTTCGGTAACCTTCACTCTAGGTGTCATCTTGACGAACGAACCTACGACGAGGCAGGGCTGGGGGGCGATTCGTGGGCCATTGTTGCTCACGCTCGTCATCACGGGCGCGCTCTTGCTGCGTGTCGCCTTGGTTTGGTCGGAGCTGCCCGAGACGATGGCCTCCCATTTCGGCGCGGGAGGCAGACCGAACGACTACATGTCAAAGGTGCCGTTCTTCTGGTTCTTGGCAGTCTCGGCGGGCGGGAGCATCGCGCTCGTGTTTGCGGCCGCTTCGACGCTCAAACGGCTCCCGGCGCGCTGGATCAACATTCCCAATCGCGACTACTGGCTGGCAACGGACGAGCGACGTGAAGTTGCGATGAATCGGATCGCCGCCCCGATGGCTTGGATCGGGCTACTGACCGCCGCCCTCTTGGCCGTTGCCGTGGAGTTCACCATCAAGGCAAACCTCCAGGGGACCAATTTTGCAAACGACGTGTTCATCGTGATGATGGTCGGCTACCTGCTCTTGGTCACCGCAATCACCATCTGGATGATCCGAGACCTAGCCCGGCTCGCAAACACCACGTGACGAATCCTGAGCTCAGCGCTGACGCTGACGCTGCCGCCAGGACATGCGCGGAGCGCGAGCCCGAAGCGGCGCGAAGCGCCGCCAAGGTCAAGCGTAGCGAAGGCCGCGGCAGGGAGGACTACGGGTGGGGGTGGCGGCGGTGTAACCGGACACTGCCCCCGTCCCACAGTACCCTCGGCGAGCCGCTTCGGGAGCCACGGTCCCTCGTAGATCAACGCCGTGTAGATCTGCACCAAGGTGGCGCCAGCCTCGAGCCGCTCTCGGGCCTGTTCCGGGGTTTCGATTCCACCGACGGAAATCAGGACCATTTCCTCGCCCACCCTGGCTCGCAATCGCTGGAGCACTTCCATCGAGCGTTCAGCGAGCGGTGGACCGCTCAATCCGCCGCCGCCGCAGTGTTCGACCTCGTCCGCCGAGCTTGCGAGCCCGTCTCGCGAAATCGTCGTGTTGGTAGCGATGATGCCTTCGAGGCCTAGTTCCATGGAGAGGTCGGCCACCGCGTCGACGTCCTCGTCGGCCAAATCGGGGGCAATCTTGACCAGCAAGGGGACTCGCCGAGCCGGAGACACTTCATTAAGTGCTTCACGAACTGCGAAGAGCAGCGGGCGGAGCTTCGCAGTGGCCTGGAGGTTTCGCAGGCCCGGAGTGTTGGGCGAGCTCACATTCACCACGACGTAGTCGGCGTACGGTCCGACTCTCGTGGCGCTCGCAACGTAGTCGCCGATCGCTTGCTCCTCGGGGACGACCTTCGTCTTACCGATGTTGACACCGACGATCGTCTGGTGTGGTCGCCGCAAGCGCGCCACGGCGTCTGCCGAGCCGCGGTTGTTGAAACCCATGCGGTTGATCAGCGCACGGTCCTTGGTGAGCCGGAACAAGCGTGGCGTCGGGTTACCAGACTGGGCCTGCCCCGTCAGTGTTCCCACCTCGATGAAGCCGAAGCCCATGGCGCCGAGGGCCTCGTAACCGATCGCATTCTTGTCGAAACCTGCAGCCAAGCCGATCGGGTTCGGGAAGTCGAGGCCGAGCGCGCGAACACGCGTGGCATCGTCGTTCTGGTGAAACACACGCCGCATCAGCGTGAGCACGCCCGGAATGGCGGCGAGCAATCGCAGACAGCCAAACGCCACATGATGGGCGACCTCTGCGGGCAGCAGATACAGCAGCGGGCGAATCAGCGCTTTGTACACTGTCCCCTCAACGCGCGAGAGCCGACCAACTCGCGTCGTCCTCGAGGCGCTGATCGATGCGCACGTCGAACGCCTCTTCAATGGGGCCCAGAATCCCTGGGTCGGCGACATGAACCTCGCGCAGCGCGTCTCTGCACTGCGCAACCGCGGTGGCACTCATCCGTCCGAGTGGAGGGCGCCTCACCGAGGAGATCATCCCGAGCCCCGCCATCATGGTCTTGAGCGGCACCGGATTTCGGAACTTGTCGCTGACCTCGACGCTCTGCCCGTTCGGCAAGGTTCGCACCGACGTCACCGAGCAGGTCACCAGCCGGAGCACGGGTGCGAGCGCCTTGGCGAGCCGGTCGGTCTCTTCGATGTCGCCGGCCACTTGAGCGCGCACCATGGAAGCGATGGCGCCCGGCGCGATGTTCGAGAACACGCTGATGACGCCGCAGCCGCGAATCTCTTCGTCGCGCATCATCGTGAGCGTCAGGTCGTCATCGCCAGACAGAATGCTCAGGGCCGGCCCTGCGAGCTGACGGTCCAAGCGCATGCGATCGAGGTCGCCCGTGGCCTGCTTGACGGCGGGCACTCGCTTCGGGTCGTTGAGATGCAAGATCGCAAGGTCGGCCGCGGAAAGCGCGCAGCCGCTCCGTCCCGGAATCACATAGGGAACGACCGCGATGTCGGAAACGCTCTCGAGGATTCGCTCGTAGTACTCCGCGCGCAGCTCGAGGCTCGAAGGGCCGTTGTAGTAGCAGTCCACGAGCAGCACCGCGGTGGCACCGGCTTCCTTCGCCTGAGTGGTTGCGCGAATTGCCTCTTGGGTATTGTTGCTGCCGGTGCCCGCCAAGACACCCACGCGCCCATCGACGGCACGCACGGCACCTTCGACGACTGCATCGTGATCCTGCCAGGAAAGGGTCGGCGATTCGCCGGTCGTGCCGCAGGGAAGAACGCCATCGACGCCCTCTTGCACCTGGAAATCGATGAGCCGACGCAACGAGTCGTAGTCGACCTGGTTGTCCGTCGAAAACGGAGTGACCAGGGCGGTCCACACGCCATGAGGTCGAAAGGTCCCACTCATGCCGGGACCTTAGCGTTTTTCGTCGCAAAGGAAAGCGGGATTGTGCTTGACCAAAATCCGAAAAAAGCCCACCAACGCGACAAATGGCAGCGGTGGCAGCAGCTCTGGTCCTAGGTGCATTCCTGATCGCGTATCGATTCTACGCGCGATTCCTCGGCGAGCGCATCTACCAAGACCAGGAGGACTTCGTCACACCGGCGCACGAGCTCGACGACGGCGTCGACTTCGTGCCCACGCAACGAGCGGTGCTCTTCGGGCACCACTTCACCTCGATCGCAGGAGCTGCCCCGATCATCGGCCCCTGTGTGGCCGCGTACTGGGGCTGGGGCCCTGCGCTCGTCTGGGTCGTCCTCGGCACCATCTTCATGGGTGCTGCGCACGACTTCGGCGCCCTGGTCGCCAGCATTCGTGAAAAGGGCCACTCGATCGCAGACATCACCGCGAAGACGATCAGCCCCCGAGCCCGCATTCTGTTCATGTGCTTCGTGCTCGTGCTGATCTGGCTCGTCCTCGCCGTCTTTGCGATGGCAATCGCGGGGCTTTTCGTCAGTCAGCCAACCAGCGTCATCCCGATCAACATTCAGATCGTTGTCGCGGTCGTGATCGGTTGGCTCGTCTACAAGCGACAGAGTGAAGATCCTCTGGCCGTCCCTGATCGCGCTTGCGGTCCTCTACTTCTTCGTCTGGGTCGGAACTGAGGTTCCTGTCGACTTCGTCGCAATGGGCTTCGACAAGCACAAAGTAACCACGGGCTGGATCTTCTTTCTCCTCGTGTACTCGGCGATTGCCAGTCTGTTGCCGGTCTGGCTGCTGCTGCAACCCCGCGACTACATCAACAGCCATCAGCTCTTCGTCGGACTTGGGCTCTTGTTCCTCGGCGTTCTAGTCGCTCACCCCAACTTCGACGCCCCAGTGTATCGATCGCCAGAAGCCGGGCGCGCCCTCGATCTTCCCGATCCTGTTCGTCACGATCGCGTGCGGCGCGATCAGCGGCTTCCACGGCCTCGTCTCCTCAGGAACGACCTCAAAGCAGATCGACCGCATGTCGGACGCTCGCATCATCGGATACGGCGCAATGCTCGGTGAAGGCTCGCTCGCGCTCGCCTCGACCCTAGCCGCAGTGGCCGGCATCGGCCTGGTCGGCGCATGCACCCTGCCCGGCCAAGGCCTCGTCGACGACCTGAGCTGGGCCGTCTACTACGACAGCTGGGCGCACGCCGGCGGCAACAAGGCGGCAGCCTTCGTGCTCGGCGGCGGCGCGTTTCTCGAAGCGGTGGGCTTGTCTTCAGAGCTGGCGCGGACCCTGATGGCTGTCTTGGTGATCGCGTTTGCGGCCACATCGCTCGACACCGCCACGCGTATCCAGCGCTTCATCCTCAGCGAGCTGGGCGAGGCGCTTCGAATCAAGCCACTGACCAACCCCTATATCGCGACCGTGATCGCCGTCGTGCCGGCGATGTACCTGGCGCTCGCCGAGACCCCGGATCCGTCCACAGGTCAAGCCAAGGCGGTCGGATGGGTGCTCTGGCCGATCTTCGGCGCAAGCAACCAGCTACTGGCGGCGCTCACCTTGATGACTTTGTCGCTGTATTTCTTCGCGCGAAAGCGACCGGTCTGGCCGCTGGTCATCCCAATGCTCCTGGTGATGCCGGTCGCAGCCCTGGCCTTGATCAGCAAGCTTCAGCAGTTCCTCGCAGAAGAGAACGCCCCGCTCGCCGCGCTGGCAGCGCTCCTGCTCGGCTTGCTGATCTGGATGATCGTCGAGGGATTGCTCGCGGTGCAAAGGTTGAGACGTGCCCAAGAAGGCTCCGGAAGAATCTGGTTTCAGCAAGAGCGTACCAGTGGTGTTCGCGGCATCCTCGTGTCGCAGCGCGTCGGGCCCCGGTTGCGCCTACTTCTTCCTCAGCATCCGATAAAGCCACAACACCGCCACAGCGCCGGCGATCGCAATGCCGAAGCTCCGGACGTTGAAGCCGGTTACATCGCCGAAACCGAGTTGGGTTCCAACGAAACCGCCAACCATGGCGCCCGCGACACCGAGCAAGGTCGTCTTGATGAACCCGCCCCCGTCGTCACCGGGCATGACGAACTTGGCGAGGATGCCCGCAAGCAAGCCGAACACGATCCACGAAATAATTCCCATCGGAACCCTCCTGGGGGAGAGTGTTGGGGATGAGCAGTGGCAGCGCCAGTGGCAGCGTCAGCGGAGCATGAAGTAGATCACGACGCCGGTTACGGAGACATATAGCCAAATCGGCAAGGTCCAGCGCGCGAGCCGTCTTGTGCGCGGCGAAGACGCTCCCGCGCCGCCAAGTAGAACGTCGTCAGGATCATGGGCAGCATCGCGATCGACAGAAGCACGTGGCTGATCAGAATCGCGAAATAGACGATGCGGATCGTGCCTTCACCCTGGTACTGCGTGTCACCGTGGGCGTAGTGGTAGAGGATGTAACCCACTAAGAAAACCGCCGAGGCGGCGAAGGCCGAGACCATCAAGCGCTTGTGGATCTCACGCCGGCCGCTTCGGATCGCCATGAACCCGGCGACGAGCAGCGTGGCCGAGGTCGCGTTGAGCGCTGCGTTCACGCCCGGCATGAAGCTCAGGTCCGCGTTGACGCCGCCGCCCTCCCGAAGAAGAAGTAGCCAACCCAGAAATCCGACCGCCGCGGTCGAAACCAGGGCGTTGAAGATCCAGAAGCTCCGGTCGCTTTGGGCAGCCATCGAGCGAGCCTAGGCTCAACCTCGAAGCTCGGCCAGGGCCTGGTCTACGGCGTCGAGGACCTGAGGAACCTCTCCATGAGCGTTCGGCCAGTGGGGCGCAAAGCGCATCAGGCCGTCCGGGGTGTTGCACACCACGCCGCGATCGCGGAGCGCGGCGGCAAGCTTCGACAGGCGGACATCACTCGGGACGGCCAGGCTGAGCAGCGTGGAGCGAAGGGCGGGCGCCTGTGCACGCTGACTGCGAAATCCTCGTTCGACGAGGCCAGCTTCGAGCGCTTCGAGGTACGCGTCGACGTGTGCATGAATGGCGGGCACCCCAAGCTGGCCAAGCAGCTCGAGCGAGGCGCCGAGTGCGGCAAGTCCGATCACGTTGCTCGTCCCGAGCTCGAACGCCGGTGCGCCCCGCTTGAGCGGATTGTCGTAGCGAAGCTGTGGCTCGTCGCTGGTCAAGAAGGCAACCGGATCCTCGTGGCCCAGCCAACCCGCAAGCCGTGGCTTCATCGTCGCAGCGCAGCGCTCGGCGACGTACAAGAAGCCGGTGCCCTCGGCGCCCATGAGGTGCTTGTGACTGCCCGAGCTGAGGTAGTCGATGCCCCATGACACATCGACTGGGGTCGCCCCGAGCGCTTGAATCGCGTCGACGAAGATCTCGGCATCGTACTCGTGACAAAGCAAGGCCATTTCGGCCAGCGGCATCCGTAGCCCTGTCTTGTACTGCACCGCGCTCACCGCTACGAGGCGAACCCCTTGTTTCAGAACGCCTTCGAGCGCCGCCAGACCTTCGTCGACGGAGCGGCGGAAGGGGTCGAGCGACAACCAGCGAAGGTCCAAGCTAAACTCCTCGGCAGCCTGCTGCCAGGGGGTCACGTTTGCCGGGAACTCGCCATCGAACAGGAGAACTCGGTCGCCCCTGCGCCAAGGCAGACCGAAGGCCACGTCGATGACACCCTGCGTCGTGTTCGCCACGACGGCAATCTCAGTCGGGGCAGCAGAGATGAGCGCGGCGAGATCCTCGCGGACCTGCCGGAGCCTGGGTGCCCAGCGCACGAAGCCCGCCATTCCGCCGCGGGCGTAGTCCTCGGTCACTTCTCGAATCCGCTCGCAAACCGGAGCGGAGAGAGGCGAGATCGCCGCGTGAGCGAGATACGCGGCCCCTTCCAAGTTAGGAAACAGCGCGCGGTCGCCGAGCTTGGGGGGACAGGACTCTACCCATGTAACCCTTGGAACACAGTTCAAGTCTCAGCCGAAGATCCGAGCGCCAGGATGACGTCGCCCCGGACCACATCATCGCCTTCTTTGGGCACGATCGTCTCCACTTTCGCTTCGTCGGGTAGAGCGTCGCCCTGATACACGAGGCGGTTGAAGGTCTTCATCACCTCGAGCAGCCCCACCGTTTGGCCGCGCTGCACGATGTCACCTACCGGATACGAACGGAGGCTCGGTGGGCGACGGCCGGCTGTAGAAGCGGCCGCTCATGGGGGCGGTGAACGCCAGCGCGCCTCCCTGCTCGGCCGACACCGATGCGCCCGGCTCGGCCACGCTTACCATCGAGGCGGTCGATACGGTGAGCAAGGCATCGCCGTACTGAACAGGAACGCGTGACCGACCGCCACCAACCCGGCCGGTCACGCGACCCGCAACACCAGCTGGAACGGTGAGCTCGCGCAGCACACCAAGCACCTCGATCGTACCGACCGACTGCCCTGAAGACACGAGCTCCCCCAGGCGCGACCTTGGCCGCGAACACCCCAACTCTCGGCGACAAGAGGTCGCTGGCCCCTGAGTCCGAGGCGCGCGCGAGCAGAACGTAGCCGTCCCCATTCATGCGCGCCCTCCGTTCATCAAGACATCGAGGTCGTGCATGGTCCAAATGCGTGGATTCTTGACGCGGCGGTAGCCGACGCCCTGGTAGCTCATCTCCACCAAGACCTTCAGCCAATCCCGGAGCTCGTCGAGACGCACGATCTCGTCAGTGTCCATCTGCCGGGCGGCGACGTAAGGATCCATATCCGCTTCGATCCGCGCTTCGACCTCCGCCATGCGCTTCTCGATCTTCGCGCGCTCATCGGGGTCGGTCGTGACGATCTCGAAGTTGTCGTCGAGCTTGCTGTTGTACGACGCGATCGCGAGTGTCCGACCCTCCATGACGCTCAGTCGCGAAATCGGGGTCGAGAGCTGAACGACGGGGTCGTACGGCAGGCCCGCCATCGCGTAGTAGCCAGCTCCCGAAGCCTTGCGAAGGAGAACCGTGAACATCGGCGTCTCGTTGGTGCTGTTCGTGTAGATGAGGTTCGAGCCGTAGGCGAGCAGCCCGTGTCGCTCGGCCTCTGCGCCGATGTCGAACCCAGAGATGTCTTGCAGCCAGATGAGCGGAATGCCGTCGCTGTTGCATGCCCTGCTAAACGCGCTGATCTTGGCGATGCCTTGCCGGTAGAGAATGCCCGCCGGGCGCTGCTCGTCGCTAGCCTCGGGGTCGTCGATCAATCCCTGCTGGTTCAGAACGAAACCCGCGTACAAGCCGCCGACGCGAGCCACTCCACAGATCATCTCCCGACCGACCGAGGGCAACACTTCCCAGAAAAGGCTCTGATCGCAGAGGCGAGCGAGGATTTCGGTCGCGTCGTAGGCTTGCCGGTGGTCGACCGGGACCAAGCCGGGAAGTTCAGCAGGCGAGTAGATCGGTTCCATCGATTCTACGCCACCGCGATAGAACGCCGCGCCCGAGCTTGGAAGTCTGGACACCTCGCGGCGCATGCAGTCGATGAGAGTCACGTCGTCAGGCACGCGCTCGTCGGCGCAGCCTGACTGGTGCACATGCACTTCGGGACCGCCGATGTCGAGCGAGGTGATGTGTTGACTCTTGGCGCCCTTGATCAGGGCTGCGCCGGCGATGACCATGTACGCCTGCTCGGTCATGTAGACCCGGTCGCTGATGATCGGCATGTATCCGCCGCCGGCGATGCAGTCTCCGAATACGCCCGCGATCTGCGGCACACCTTCAGCCGAGAGCAGGCTGTTCATTTTGAAGATGTGCCCCGCGCCCGTTGCGCCGGCAAAGCTCTGGCGTTGCTCGGGCAGGTAGAGACCACTGCAATCGACCAAATAGAGCGCGGGCAAGCGCAGGCGTCGGGCGATCTCTTGCGCGCGTTCGATTTTCTCCGGGGTCTTCGGCCACCATGCGCCCGAGGCCACCGTGTTGTCATTGGCGATGACGACGCACCAGCGGCCTTCTACCTGCACGAACGCCGTGATGACCCCGGCTGCCGGCGAGCGGAGCCCATCGAAATCGATTCCGTAGTTGACGAAGGTGCCCAGCTCGAAGATCGCCGTGCCGTCATCCTTCAATCGTTCGATCCGCTCGCGCGTTGTTAGCTTGTCCTTTTCGTGGACCCTATCGACGTACTTCTTGCCCCAACCTGCTTGGACCTCGGCCCGACGCTCCTCGAGACGGGACCGGAGCGGCTCATGGCCGGCCTGCTCGCGTTCGTACGTCGCCTGATCGACGATCGCCTCACGCGGGCTACCGATTGGAACTACCGGAACCTGTGCCATCAGCTCTCCCACCCCGGTACGGCGCGCGTGTCGTACCGATTCTCCCGGAATTCCTTCGAGCTCAGGACCGCGAGGTGCATTGGCGTCGTGGTCGAGATGCCATCGCAGCGGATACTCTTCAGCGCTTCGGTGAGACGATCGCAGGCCGCGTCGCGGTCCTTACCCCAGGCGATCACCTTGCAGATCAGGCTGTCATAGTGCGGCGGAACCTCGTAGCCCGACTCGACGTGGGTATCTACGCGAACGTGCTCGTCCCCGGCGAGCGCGACTTTCCATCGTTCGATGACACCCGGGCTCGGAGCAAAGCCGTTCGATGGATCCTCTGCGTTGATCCGGCACTCGATCGCATGCCCCCGGAGCTCGACGTCTTCCTGCGAAAACCAAAGCGGCTCGCCACCGGCGATTCGAATCTGCGCCTCGACGAGATCGATGCCCGTGCGCATCTCCGAAACCGGGTGCTCCACCTGCAAGCGCGCATTCATTTCCATGAACCGAAGCTCGCCGCCCTCATCGAGGAGGAACTCCATGGTGCCCGCTCCGACATAGCCGATCGCGCTCGTAGCACGCACGGCGGCGGCAAGGGTCTGCTCGCGTTCGGCGTCGCTCAGCACCAGAGCCGGCGACTCCTCGATGAGCTTCTGATGCTTGCGTTGCACCGAGCAGTCGCGCTCTCCGAGGTGCACGACCTTGCCGTACTTGTCGGCAAGGAGCTGAATCTCGATGTGGCGCCCACCTTCGATGAGCTTCTCGAGGTAGAGACGGCCATCGGCAAAACAAGCCAGCGACTCGGCCTGGGCCGAATCATAGCCCTCTTTGACGCCGCTCGCTGTCGCGGACGATGCGCATCCCTCGACCGCCACCGCCGCTCTCGGCCTTCAGCAAGACCGGAAAACCGGTGGCGCTGGCAACCTCGTGAGCCTGCTCGACATCGCGCAACACGCCGTCACTCCCAGGGATCAGCTTCAAACCGGCGGCCCCCATCGCCGCCTTCGCCGGCGTCTTGCGACCGAGCTTGTGCATCACCGCGGCAGGCGGGCCGATGAACGTCACCCCGTGCGCTTCGCACAGAGACGCGAAGAGCGGGTCCTCGGCGAGGAAGCCCCAGCCCGGGTGAAGGACGCTGCATTGGGTCTGCACGGCAGCCTGGACGATGCGCTCCCTTGCAAGGTAGCTCTCGCTGGACCTGGCGGGGCCGAGCACAACCGATTCACGGCCGCGCAGGTAGGGCGCCTCGCTGTCGCCCTCAGACACGCCGAAGACCGGCGTGATGCCGAGCCTGTCGCATGTCCTTTCGATACGAGCCGCGACCTCGCCTCGGTTCGCGATGAAAAGTCGCCTAAATCGCTTCACGGGCGCGCACCTTAACACCAGGCCCGCCTTCTGAACAGCAGAGGAAGCATCGCGCCACCGTTCGTGTCAAAATGATCGGACATGTGTCGATTATTCGGGTTTCGCAGCGTGATTCAAAGCCAGGTGCACCGCTCTTTGATGGACGCGGATAACGCGCTCGGCGCGCAGAGCAACGACCATCGCGACGGCTGGGGCGTGGCCTTCTACGTCGACGGCACGCCCCACATCACCCGCAGCCCGGCCACGGCACTCGACGACGTGCTGTTCCATCGCGTGAGCGGCATCGTCGCCTCCGAAACCGTGCTGGCACACGTGCGTCGCGCCACCAACGGCGAGCTCTCGGTGCTCAACTGCCATCCGTTCCAATACGGCAAGTGGATCCTCGCGCACAACGGCGACATCCAAGATTTTCCCAAGCACCGCGCGGAGCTCGTCGAACGAGTGGCGCCCATGCTCCGGCGATACATCCTCGGCGATACCGACAGTGAGGTCCTGTTCTTTTTGTTTCTGACGCACTTGTCGCAACACGGTCCGCTCCACGGGCGCATCGGCGTGGAGGAAACCTCAATGGCCCTTCAATCGACACTGGAGCACGTGCGATCGATTTGCGACGTCGATCCGGAAAAGGAAGCTTCGCTGCTCACAGTCATCGTGACGGACGGCACGACCATGGTCGCGGCCGAGGGCGGCAAAGAGCTCTTCTGGTCGACCTATAAGACACGCTGCGCAGATCGCGACGCCTGCCCGAGTCTTTCGCCTGAGTGCGAAGCGCCGTCCGAGAGCGGCTACGTGAACCACCTCATCTTCTCGAGCGAGACCATCGTGGGTGAAAACATCTGGCTTCCGCTGGAGCCCGGCGAGCTGATCGGGGTCGATTGGCGCATGAAGCTCCTCCGAACCAACGGTCAGCGCCATCTTGCCGTAGTCAACTGAGCTCCAACAGGGGCCGTCCTTTCTTCCGAAGCCCAAACCTCGATGGATCAGGTGTACAAGAGCGAGTTGAATCGCGACGTGCCTTTGGCGCGTCCCGGCGAGATCGGTGCCGTCGACATTGGGCCCCTATCGATCTGGCCTCCCGTTGTGCTCGCCCCGATGGCGGGTGTGACGAACTGGCCGTTTCGCGCAATCTGCCGAAGGTTTGGCGCGGGTTTGTACGTCAGCGAAATGGTCACGGCCCGGCCCTTGCTCGAAGGCCGGGCCAAGACGCTGATGCTCGCGGAATTCGGCGAGGGTGAATCGCCGAGAAGCCTTCAGCTCTATGGAGTCGACCCGCACTACGTTGGCGAAGCAGTGAAATGGCTCGTCGGTGAAGGCCACGTCGACCACATCGATATGAACTTCGGCTGCCCAGTCCCCAAGGTGACGCGCAAGGGCGGTGGGTCCGCAATTCCTGTGAAGCCGCGGTTGCTGGCTAAAATCGTCCGAGCCGCCGTGCAGAACGCTGGCGCGATTCCGGTGACCATCAAGTTCCGAATGGGCATCGACGAGAGTCTGCTCACCTACGAAGACGCCGGTCGCATCGGGGAAGACGAAGGCTGCGCAGCCGTTGCCCTGCATGCACGGACCGCCGCACAGCTCTACGACGGAGACGCGCAGTGGGAGGCCATCGCGCAACTGAAGCAATGCGTTCGAACGATTCCCGTATTCGGCAACGGCGACATTTGGGAAGCCCATGACGCGCTCCGAATGATGCGAACCACGGGCTGCGACGGAGTGGTGATCGGCCGCGGCTGCCTCGGCCGGCCCTGGCTGTTCCGAGACTTAGCGGACGTGTTCGAAGGGCGGGAGCCGCGGAACCCGCCGACCTTCGGCGAAGTTGTAGAGGTTGCCATCGAGCACGCGACACTGCTGAGCCAATGGGCGGGCGAGGCCCCCGCGATGCGCATGTTCCGTCGGCACAGCAGCTGGTACACCAAGGGCTTCCGAGGCAGCGCCAAGCTCAGGTCCCGCCTGATGCGTGTGACCAGCCTCAACGAGCTCGAAGAGGTGCTCCACTCCGGCAACCCGGCCGAGCCCTTCCCTCCGGAGGCCATGCGAGTCCCACGCGGCAAGACCGCCGGTCGCCAAAAAGTCTCCCTTCCCGAAGGCTTTCTCGAGAACCGCCTTACCGACGACACCTCCCCAGTCTACGTCGACCCTGGCAGCGGCGGTTAGCCCCCCATCACGATCACCCTCAACTCAGTCGCTGCGATCTTTGGCTGAGAAGGGATGTGATTCCAATGGTTTGCGGGGGTAGAGAGTGTCCCCGGCGGGGAACGGCCCTACTGTTTCGGTCGGAGGAGCAACGATGTCAGAGCACAGAGCGACCGTTCATTGGCACCGTCAGGGGACGGAGTTTACGCACAAGGAATACACGCGGGATCACCTGTGGAAGTTCGAGGCGGGGAACGAAGTTCGGGCCTCTTCCGCTCCCCAGTATTTCGGGAACATAGAACACGTCGATCCGGAGCGTGCGTTTGTCGCAGCGCTATCGAGTTGCCACATGCTCACCTTTCTCGCCGTGGCGGCCCGTGACGGCTTCATCGTTGAGGAGTACCTGGTCGAGGCGGTCGGATTCATGGAACGAAACGGAGAGAAGCGAATCGCGATTACTCGCGTGGTCATGGAACCGAACATCACTTGGGGAAGCGAGCCGCCCGGTCAGGAGCAGCTCGACGCGCTTCATGCGAAAGCCCACAAGCACTGCTTCATCGCGAACTCGGTAACCACCGAAATCGAAATCGTCTCGCCTGCCTAGCGGGGATGGTGCGGCCGCCAGGCAGGCGATTCGAACAACGCTACACTAAGTCTTCAACAAACGGCGCCCTCTGGGATGCATTCCCAGCTGGTCCAGCAGTACCCGCAGTACTGTCCGTCACCGCAACCCGTGGCGCGGCAATCGAACTGCGAGAGGCACTGGTCGAGCTCGGGCGTCTGCGTCCAGTCGCACTGTCCCCAGGGCTGGATCTCGCAAACGCCGAGCTCTTGGTAGCAAGCGAACTCGGGCAACGCGACACAAGGAGACGCCAGGTCTTGGTTCGCACAGATCTCGCCGTTGCAGCCCGTCGGGCGGCATTCGTCGGGCGGTGGACAAGCACCCGCGTCGGGCGGAAGACAGATCCACTCCGCCTGACCGTCCGCCGTCTGGCAGTAGTCGCAGGTCCAACCGGCTTCGCAGCCATTGGTGCGACAGTCGCCTGCCGGCGGCTCACACCAGCCCACGCAGACATCGCAGGCAGGGCAAGCCGGATCCTGCAAGCAGACCTCGGGCGCGTTGCAGTGCTGCTCGTCGCCGCACTGTTCGGGGCCATAGCACTTCGGCACGCACTCCCCATGGAAGTTGAGGATGTGAGTCTCGACTGGGCACTCGTTCTTGCACTCGCCTTCGTGAGCCACGCTAACGTGCGCGCAGCGGGCTTCGCAGTCGTTGCCATAGGTTCGCCCGTCGACGCCGCAGACCGGAGAGTAGATATCTAGGCAGGAGCATCGTTCGCAGACGCCTTCGCGCTGCGGGGCTCCTAGAATGCCTTCCTGGCAGATCCAGCCCACCGGGCAGTCGTAGTCGTTCTCGCAGAACGGATGCTGTGGAATGCACTCACCCAGCTCGCAGACGTATCCCGGAGCGCAGTCGATGAGCGCGCAGAGGTCCATGCACATGCCGGGCGGTGGGGGCTCGGGGATGCTCGGGTCGACGACGCCATCATCAGGCCATCCTCCGAAGCGCTCACAGTAGTGCCCGGGGGGGCAATCGCTGTCGTCCAAGCACTCGCCTGGATGTGTTTCCGGCAGGATCCTGCACTGAACTTCGAGATCGCCGAACGGCGTCATCATGACGAAGCCCTCGAACCGCGTTCGCTCTCCGTCGCAGGCGAGCAGACCCTCACCGAAGTAGACATCATCGAAGATCGGAGGGTCGAGCAGCTGGAAGCTCGCACCGAACGGCTCACCTAACCGCATCATCTCATGCGGCGAAATGGCGAGGATGCCCGTGATGCCGGGAACCTGGGGGCTCTCGCATTCCGCTTCGAAGCCATCCTGCCAGCGTGGGTCGACGCGGCACATGCCTTCGCCGAAATGCTCCAGGCATTCGACGAGCTCGTGCGTCGGCGTGAAGCCGCACTGTCCGTTCGGTTGCCGCTCGCAGCTGGCCTCCTGGTAGCACTCGTACACGGGACGCCATTCGCAAGTGCTCGCGATGTCCATACCCTCTTCGACGCAGAGCTGACCACTGCAGCCCGCTCGCATGCAGCCTTCTCCGGGTGGCTCGTCGCAGTACCCTTCATGCTGGAGGCCAACGCCAGCGCAAGCAGCCTCGCAGGCGTTGATGTAGTTGCGTCCGTCGCCACCGCAGACCGGCTCGAAGACGCCTGGGCAATTGCAACGAGTAGGTCCAGGGATGCACCAGTAGGCCTCCGGCTCTGAAGGGTAAATCGCCGCGTCTGCGCCCGTCGCGTTGCCCTCGTCGCCGGCGGCCCAGGGCGTCGGCATGCAAGCGTCCCCGACGAAGCAATCCCTCGGCGATTCGCAATGCATCGGCGCATCGCAGCGACCGCGATGCTCGACCTCGCGCTCGCCGCGAACGGCGTCTTCCACCGAATACGTCGAGCCGTCTTTTCCGCAGACGAACCCTTCGAGCGCGGCAGCGCTGTCGCCGCCGGTTTCACCACAGCCAGCAACCGTCAGAACGACGCCGCCGATCACTACACAAGCCAACCAGAATCGATTCATTGCTTCTCTCCAGTCACAAGGGAACCTCGCCGTTGCTAGAAGCAACTTCGGTGCCAGCGCAGGCCACGGGAAAACAGCGTGATTTCGCCATTCCAAGAGTATCCAGCTGTGCCAGCCCGTGCCAGAGCCAGAACCGGGCGTTGCAAAAAGGTTCAGCTTGGACGGGCCAGACGCCGCTCCAAGCGGGCCAGCCTTCTCTCGGCAGCTTCATCGCCCTCGGCAAGCGCGGTGCCCGCGGCGTGCTCCAGCGCACGGTCGAGGTCCTTGCGCCGATGCTCGTAGAGCTTGGCGAGGGAGAGCTGAACGACGGCGCGCAGAAGCTCGTCGTCGGCTGCCTGAAGTGCGGCCAAGAGCGCTCGCTCTTCGCCGTCGACATCCTGTCCGCGCCGCGCCATCCGAGCGTTGAGCAAGCAGGCTTCGACGGTGCACGCGGACTCGCCTCCACCCTGGGCCGCCGCATCGGCAAAGGATCGGGCGCGTGCGCGGTCTCCCGTGCGTTCGGCAACCTTTGCGTACGCCAGGTGATCGCGCGGGTCGTCACCGCCGTGCACCTCGTCGAAATGGCCCACCAACTCGGCCAGAAGCGCCGCCAAGGCGATCAGGTCATTTGCGTTGTGCTCGATCACTTTGGCGATGGGGGACACATCTCCGCCATCGAGGTAGTCGAAGTAGAGCTGCGGGATCAACGCCCCAGAGACGTCGTCTTCTCGGTACATCCCGAGCACCCGTCGTTCGAGCTCTACCAGACGCACCGACTTCAAGCGGGGACGCAAGACGCGTCGCGCGCAATGCAGCAAGTCCAGGTGAGGCGGCAAAGCTGGCGCCCGGACTCGATTCAAGACGAAACGGTTCCGCAAGAGCGGCCAGTCGAAAGTTTTGCCATTGAAGGACACCAGGCAGGAGCTCTCCTGCACCCGCTCACGAAGCCAATTCAGCATCGGCGCCTCCCGACCAAGCTCCGGAAGGAAGAGCTGCTGGATCCGCATGGACTGGTCCTCGAACCAGGCGATCCCGATGAGAAACGGCACGGTTCCCGTCCCTCCCGCAAGACCGGTCGTCTCGGTGTCGAGGAACAAGGCACGCTGAAGGTCGATGGCCTCGAGGGAAGGATCCAAGGCGAGCTGTGCCAAACGCTCTGTCGACACCTGGAGCGCTTTGGCAATGGGCGCCCGCCCGTGATGATGATGCGGCTCTAGATACTCGTCGATCAGGTGTAGCTCACCGTGCTCGGTTTCGCGTTGCTGCCCCGGTAGCGCGCCTCGAACGCTGGCCACGTCGAGCTGCCGGGGTGTCGTTTTCGGGAGTCGCGCCAGGCTTCGTTTGATCGACATCGGTCCTCAGTGGGTGGCGCTCACGCCGACAGCATCTAGCAAACCGAGCACCAGGCGCTTGCGCGCCGCCTCTGGCTCGTCATCGCCAGAGGCGTCCGGACCGATGCATCCGGGGCAGCCCTCTTCACATGAGCAGCTCTCTATCAAGTGTCGGGCCCGACGCAAAAGCTCCTCGCGCTCTTCAAACAAGCGTGACGCCAAGCCAATCCCTCCCGCAACCGCATCGTAAAGGAAAATCGTGGGGTCGAAGCCCGGGCCCCGTCCCTTGCCGGGCGGAGCCTCGTCTTCGTTGCGACTACCGAGCGTGCGGCCGAGGTCGCGCGGGTCGATCATCAGCCCCACCGCGCCCACCAAGTGCATCGCCTTCGAAAGCCCGCGCAAGGCATCGACCACTACCGCCCGCGGTTCCGGCTGACTCTGCACGAAATCTTCGGGGAACGTGAGCCAGTACGCGGTGGTGTGCTTCTGCATCTCGGGAAGGTGCACCTCGCCGTAGCCGACGTTCTCGTGGCTGTGGAATTTGATCTTCTTGTAGCCGACGACCTTTTCGATGACGCTCACATCGCCAAGCGCTGCATCGAGCGGCACTTCGCCGAGCTCGACCGTGGCGCGCTGGTCTTCCTCGAGCACCGCGACCTTGCTATGCGTCATCGCGGTCGTGTAGTAGTCCGGCTTCACGCGGCGCACGAAGGCCTTGTGGTTGTCGAAATCGAGCCGTTCGACTTGATACTGCCCGCCCTCGTGCTGATAGATCGCCTGCTCGTGCAACATGGTATGGGTGCTCCGCCAGTCCATCTCGGCGATGGTGCGGTTCCCATCGAGGTCGATGATGACGAAGTTGTCCCAGCTCGCGCTTCGAAGCGACACGTTGTTGGCGGGGTAGCTATCGGAAGCCCAGTGGTAGATCGAGCCGGCGGAAGTGCTGGTGGGATGCACGACGCCGTTGTCGGCCAAGTAGTCGAGCGCTTCGCCTAGCGCGTCGTCCGGAACGTCGCCGTACACGTCGTCGGGCTCGAATGGCAGCTCGAAGGCCGCGCACTTGAGGTGCTGAATGAGAATCTCGATGTTGTCCGGGTCGATTCGCGCGTGCTCGATCGGCGCCGAGACCAGCTGGCGGGGATGACGGGCCATGTACTGATCGACCGGATTACTCGACGAGACCAGAACGGCCAGAGAAAGATCGCGTCGGCGCCCTGCCCGGCCGAAGCGCTGCCAAAGCCCCGCCATCGTCCCTGGATAGCCTGCACAGACGACCGCATCGAGCGCGCCGATGTCGATGCCGAGCTCCAGCGCATTGGTCGCCACGACACAGCGAATCTCGCCCGCTCGAAGCGCAGCCTCGATACGCCGACGGGTCTGCGGCAGATACCCACCCCGGTACGCGTGAATGGCCGATGGGTCGATCTGGTCGCGCGCCAGCTTGTCGCGGAGGTACTTGAGCATCACTTCGACGCCGTTGCGAGAGTTGCCGAACACCAAAGTCGGCACGCCAGCGCGCACCAAGTCCTGCGTGAGCCGCACCGCGGTCTTGATGTAACTCTGTCGAATGCCGAGCTCGGCATTGACGACCGGCGGATTGTAGACGACGAGCTGCCGCTGCCCTGTCGGCGCGCCGCTTTGGTCGATGAGCTCGACCGGTGCGCCGCAAATGCGAGATGCATGCTCGCTGGGATTGCCAATCGTAGCGGATGCAAACAGGAACGTCGGCGACGAGCCGTGAAAGCGCGCAATGCGCTGCAGGCGCCGGATGACATTGGCAAGATGGGAGCCGAAGACGCCGCGATAGCTGTGGAGCTCGTCGATGACGACGTACTTCAGGTTGGAAAAAAGCCGCGCCCAACCCGTGTGGTGCGGCATGATGCCCGCGTGCAGCATGTCCGGATTGCTCAGCAGCACTCCGGCGCGCTGTCGCGCAGCTCGCCGCGCATCGTTTGGGGTATCGCCGTCATAGGTGATTGCTCCAACGCTCAAGTCCGCATCGCGCATCAGGGCACGTAGCGCTTCTTCTTGATCGCGGGCCAGCGCCTTGGTTGGGAAGAGATAGAGCGCCGTCGCGCTTGGATCGGAAGCGAGCGACTGCAGAATCGGCAGGTTGTAGCAAAGACTCTTGCCCGAGGCGGTCGGAGTCGCGACGACCAGGTGCTTGCCTTGGGAGGCGAGCTCGAACGCGCGCGCCTGGTGGCTGTAGAGCTCGCGGATGCCTCGCTGCTCTAGGGCCTTCACCAGGGCGGGGGCGAGCGCCTCCGGCATCGGCGCAACGCTAGCCTCGTGGGGCTCGACTCTGTGATTCCAGGTAACGTTCCGCCAAGTCCCCCCAGAGCGCCAACGCTCCAGCACCTCGGCCGCCCCCCTGGGTCGCACCCAAGGCTCCTCAACCCGTCGCAAAGGCCCCTGCTCGCGACCTGTGTGCCCCCCCACTGCGCTCATGCACAGCACTGTACGGTTGTTTAGTCGGCCGGGTCAAGAATCTCCAATCGACTTGGGCGCATTCGATTTGGGCCCTACTCTGCGCTGGACATGAATGTGTGCGGGGGCGACTTCGTCGAGCACACCCTACCGGAGGAAGAGAATGAGAATCGTTCCATCTTTGATGATCGCTTTGGCACTGGTATTCGGCGTTTCCGCCGCGACCCTCCCCACCGCAAGCGCGGATCTGGGCGACGAGGCGAAAGGCGCAGCCAAAAAGGGGGCCGACGAAGCCAACGAAACGGCTAACGAAGCGAAGGCAGATGCCAAGGACGCCAAGGCGGACGCTCAGAAGAAGGCCAAGGAAGCCAAGTCTGCAGCCCAGGACGAGGCTGAAGCTCGCAAGGTTGCGCAGAAATCCAAGGCCGAAGCTCAGAAGGCGAAGCTCGAAGCTCAGCGGGCCGAGCAGAAGGCCAAGGTCGAAGCTCGCAAGGCCGAACTGAAGGCCAAGCAGGAAGCCAATCGGGCAAAGCAAAAGGAAAAGGCCGAGGCCGCCAAGGCGGCTCGCAAGGAGCGCTACCACGCGCAGGAGGACCGGCGTCACACCGCCCAGCTCAAGGAGATCCAGGGCCGGCGCGACCGGGTCAAGGCTCTCTATGAGAAGCAGATGCGCAACATCGACGCCGCTGAGGAACGGGAAAAGGCCCGCCACGAAAAGCGCGGCGAGCAGATCGACGCCGAGTAGCGCTTCACCGCAAGTGCAGCCGAAGGCCCGTCTCCATCGAGGAGGCGGGCTTCTTCGTTTGAGGCGGCGCTAGCTGTGACCCGGCAGCGGTGCGTTCGGGTCGTAAGGGATTTCCTCACCGGCTTCCATGCGCTCCTGCATCTCGTACTTCGAGGGGCAGCGCGGAATCACCTGGTTGGCGAGGAAGACGCCGTCGTTACCAAGCTCGCCTTGGACGGTGACCTGGATGCCCATGCCATCACGGAACGTGTCGGGTACGACGCACTGCGGAAAGCGCACGGGCATTTCCTTGTCCTCTTTGTAGAGAACGAAACGCCACTCGCACGGATCCTCGCGAAACTGAATCGACCCTTGCCGGAGCTCACCCTCGACCCGCAGCCGGCGGCCTTCAAAGGAGTCGGGCGCGCCCATCACCTCGTGGACCAACTTCGAGTAAACGAAAGGATTGTCGCTGCCCGAGAGCAACCAAGCGGCTGCACCGACGAGCACCACAAAGACAATGCCGACTTTGGCCGCACCGGGGAGCCCACGCTTGCGTGCGGGTTCCGGTGGCAGGTTTGCTTCGTGCTCGGTCGTCATAGTTCCAATTGTGGTCCGATAACTCGTCGCCCGCCAGGGCGCGCCTTGATTGGCACGCCCCGACGCCGGCGGCGGCTCATCAGCCCAGAATCGTGAACGAAATGACGAGGGCGTAGATGCAGAGCGACTCGATGAGCGCCAAACCGAGAATCAGAGGCACCAGGATTTTACCCGAGGCGTTCGGATTCCGGGCAATGCCCTCGAGGGCAGTAGCCGCTGCGCGACCCTGACCCAAGCCACAGCCAAATGCTGCGATACCGATGCAGAGACCGGCTGCCATCGCCTTACCGGCGACCGCAATAGCATCCTCTCCGCCTTCCGCATCCTGTGCAAAAGCAGTCGCGGTCAAAGCAAGCGGCGCAAACAGGCCGACCAGTCGTAGAGCCATTTTCTTCATTTTCGAGAGCCTCCTCAAAACCTCTCTTCCGAGAGGGAAACTTAGTGTTCTTCGTCGTGTTGAATCGCGAGCGCAATGTAAATGACCGAGAGCAGACAGAAGACGAGCGTCTGCACGGTCACGACCAGACAACCCAGGATGTAGAAGACCACCGGCACCGGCAGCCAGACCATGTTCAAGGCGACGGCAAACAAGCCGACGAAGATGGCGAGCACCATGTGGTCCGCCGTCATGTTGGCCATCAGACGAACAGCCAGCGTGATCGGGCGCACGAAATGGCTGATGAGCTCAATCAGGAAGACGAGCGGACGGATGAACCAGGCAATCCACCAAGGGACGGGCGGACCGAAGAGATGGCCGAAGTACTTCGCAAAGCCGTGCTCTTTGATGCCGTAGATGTGGGTCGCAAAGAAGATCACGATCGCCATCGCGAAGGTGGTGCTCAGATTGCTCGTAGGCGGCAAGAAGCCCGGGACCAGCCCGAGGACGTTCGAGAAGAAAATGACCAATGCGCAGGTGCCAATGAGCGGCAGGAAGTAGCGCGCGGGCTTCGCGCCCATCAGGTCGGAGGACATCTTGTAGGTCGCGCCAACGATGGTTTCGATGAAGCCGTAGAGGCTGACTTTGCCCTCGGGAAGGATGTGGTCTTCGGGGTTTCGGAGCCGGCGGTTGACCATGAGCGCGACCAAGATGAGACCGAACACCACGAGCCCGTACGCGAGGACGTATTGCGCGCTCAAATGCGGATTGTGATCGAGATAGCTGGGGCCGAATGCCTCGGAGAGCCAGTGCGCGAGCGACTCGTAGAAGGGCAGGAAGCTGAACCATGATTCGCCGTGTGGCATGCCTTACCCCTCCCTCGTCGCCTGGGCTTCTTTGACCGACAAAATGGCGCCCGCGTAGAGCATTCCCACGACCAGGGCGCCGAGCCCGACCGAGAAGCCCATCGGGTTGATCGCCAAGCGGGTGAGCAAGGCCCAGCAGACCGCGAGCAGAATGATGAGCTTGCTTGCCAGGAGCGCGACGGCAATCGCGCGGCTCAGGCCCGCGCCGGTGAGGATTTGGCTTACCAGCCAGATGATGGCCCAGGCGTCGACTACTGCGACCAGCCCGCCGACCGCCGCGCCGAAACCGACCTCAGCCCCGCCAATCGCAAACGCTATCGCCGCGAGCAGCACAGCTGCAACGGCCACGTAGCGTGGAGTCTGGGTTTTGAGGTGGTCAATCACGGGGCTTGTCTTCGTCTTCTAGGATTTTCTTTGCTCGGCGGACGACCCTGTAGAGGCTTCTGACACCGGCGGCAAGGCCAAGAGCTAATCCGAACCATTGAAGCCAAGGCTCAGTGCCGAATTTGCCATCCAACCAGCGCCCGCCGAAGTAGCCAACGGCGATCGACAGCCCCAGCTCGAGGCCGATTGTCGAGAGGCCGAGAACCTGTTTGAGCTGCTCCCGTTGGTCCCGGGGGATGAACATGGCGAGCACATCTTTTGCCTATAGTTCCAAGGATCAACGCCCAAAGAGCGGGCGGCGTATAGCACGGGCCTATGTGGGGTCAAGGTTGGTCCGGGACCATGCGCAGCAGCAAAAATCGTCGATTTTTCAGGCTCGCAGAGCCTCGAACGCTGCCTTGAATGCCTCGCCTGTCTTGCGCAGCGTCTCGGCGTCGTGGGACAGAGAGACGAAGGCCGCCTCGAACTGGCTGCAGGGCCAGTACACACCGTTTTGCAGGAGTGCTGCGTGCCAGCGGCCAAACGCCTCGCGGTCGGTGTCGGCGGCTTCGTCCCAGTTGCGTACCGGTTTCGACCGAAAGAAGGCGGTAATCATCGATCCCACTCGCTGCACGATGATCGGAACAGCCGCGAGGGCGGCGCTTCGCTCGAGCAACTCCTGAACCTCGGCGCCCTTCGCTTCTAGGTCCTCGTAGACGCCGGGACGGAGCAGGTGCTCGATGGTGCTCAGGCCGGCGGCGACCGCGAGCGGATTGCCGCTCAGGGTTCCAGCCTGATACACAGGCCCGACAGGGGCAATCTTCTCCATGATTTCGCGCCGTCCGCCGTAGGCACCGACGGGAAGGCCGCCGCCGATGATCTTCCCGAGACAAGTCAGATCGGGCTGGATGTCGTAGCGAGCTTGGGCTCCACCCCAGGCTACCCGAAAACCGGTCATGACCTCGTCACAGATCAAGAGCGCGCCGTGGTTCTGGGTCTGGGTGCGGAGCGCGTAGAGCCACTCCGGGTCCGGCGGGATGCAGCCCATGTTGCCGGCGACCGGCTCGAAGATTACCGCAGCGATTTCGCTGCCCCGCTCGGTGAAGATCTTCTCGACGGCGTACCAGTCGTTGTACGGAATGACGAGTGTCGTTTCGGCGATCGCGGCTGGAACGCCTGCGCTGTCCGGCTCACCGAGAGTCGCAAGGCCGCTGCCACCTTTGACGAGCAGGTAGTCGGCACCACCGTGATACCCGCCGATACACTTCACGATCAAATCGCGGCCGGTATAGCCACGGGCGACCCGGATCGCGCCCATGGTCGCCTCGGTCCCGCTGGACACCAGCCGCGACATCTCCATCGAAGGAACCGCATCGCGAATCCGCTCGGCCATGATTATCTCGGCCTCGGTCGGCGCTCCATAGCTAGAGCCCTTCTCGGCAGCGCGCTGAATCGCCGAAACCACGTCCGGCTGAGCGTGCCCGAGAATCATCGGCCCCCAGGACCCGACGTAATCGATGTACTCCGTCCCGTCGGCTCCCAGCATGATCGGCCCATGGGCTTCCTTAATGAAGATCGGCTCTCCACCGACCGCGCGAAACGCTCGAACCGGAGAATTGACGCCACCAGGGATGACTTTGCAGGCACGCGCAAAGAGCTCTTGGGAGACAGGGTCAGACATGAGCCGGAGCCTCCCGACCGAGCCACCCCCTGTCAAGCCGGTGGCGGGGTCAAGGGCACTGGCGCCGGCACTGGCACGCCCCCTAAGACAGCAGCCCGCCCGCGAGCCCGAAGGGCGAAGCCCGGCGCAAAGCGCCGGCAAGGCGGAGCGAAGCGACCGCCGCGCCAGGGGGGACTACGGGTGGGGGTGGGCGGGCGGTGTAACTAAACCATACCAGGCACCCCACCAACACCCGCCCCCCAAACGCACCTGCGGCAGCACGCCTACGTCGCGACCCGCTCCCCGGCTCTCAATTCGTGAATACTTACGGTGACTCGGCTGTTGGTGGGGGGTGGGTCGCCGTGCTAGCCCCTGCCCCCAAGGAAAACACATGTCGAACGACGTCCGGGTCATCAACGAAATGGTTCAGCGCGAAAGCGCTTTCATCGATACGATTCTTCACGAGGTCCACAAGGTCGTGGTCGGCCAGGACGTGATGATCGAGCGCATCCTGATCGGCCTGCTGACCGGCGGCCACATCCTGCTCGAGGGCGTTCCGGGGCTCGCCAAGACGCTGACGGTCAACACGATCTGCAAGACAATCGCGGCGAAGTTCCAGCGCGTTCAGTTCACCCCGGATCTGCTGCCGGCGGACGTCATCGGCACGGTCATCTACAACCAGCAGAGCGGCGAGTTCACTGCCAAGAAGGGTCCGATTTTCGCAAACCTGGTGCTCGCGGACGAGATCAACCGAGCTCCGGCCAAGGTGCAGAGCGCCTTGCTCGAGGCGATGCAGGAGCTGCAGGTCACCATTGGGGACACCACGCACCGGCTCGACGAGCCGTTCATGGTGATGGCGACGCAGAACCCAATCGAGCAAGAAGGCACCTACCCTCTTGCCGAAGCGCAGGTCGACCGCTTCATGCTTCACGTCCGGGTGGACTATCCGAGCCAGGACGAAGAGCGAAAGATCATGGACCAGATTTCCGATCATCTGCTCCTCGGCAGGGATGCGGGCGTGGGCGCCGGTGTGCAACAGGTGGCAACGACCGCGCAGCTTCTCGAAGCCCGCAAGACGATCGGGCACGTATACATCGACCCGAAGATCAAGGACTACATCGTCCAGATCGTCACTGCGACGCGCCATCCTGTGCGCGTCGGCCTCGGCGACCTGACCGACATGATCGCCCATGGCGCCTCTCCGCGCGCGTCGATTGCTCTCAACGTTGCGGCGCGCGCACACGCGTTCATGCGGCACCGGGGCTACGTCACCCCAGAAGACATCAAGGCGATCGGCCCCGATGTGCTTCGACACCGCATCATTCGCTCATACGAAGCGGAAGCCGAGGAGATCAGCAGCGACCAGATCGTGCGTCGAATCTTCGAAACCGTGGAAGTACCGTAGCTGAGGCCCGTCGTGATCTCTCGCGAGCTCGTCAAGAAACTCAAGAAGATCGAGATCTACACCTCGAGGCTCGCGAACGATCAATTGGCTGGCAGCTACCACTCGGTCTTCAAGGGACGAGGCATGGCGTTCAGCGAAGTACGCCAGTATCAGCCCGGCGACGACGTGCGCTTCATCGACTGGAACGTGAGCGCGCGAATGAACGACACCTACGTGAAGATATTCACGGAAGAACGAGAGATGACGGTCATGCTGCTGGTCGACCTTTCGGCAAGTGAGCGCTTCGGATCGGCCGAGAAGCCGAAGATCGAGACCGTCGCCGAAGTTGCCGCTCTGCTCGCATTTAGCGCGATCAAGAACAACGACCGAGTTGGCCTCATCCTGTTTACCGACCGTGTCGAGCGCTTCGTGCCGCCAAAGAAGGGGCGCTCGCACGTGATGCGGGTGGTCACCGAGATTCTCAACGCCCGTCCCGAGGGCCAGGGCACCGACCTCGGCGTGGCCTTGGACTTGCTGGGCGGCATTGGAAAGCGCCGGACGGTTGCCTTCGTGATCAGCGACTTCATCGCAGAGCAGTACGAGAAGCCGCTCAAGGTCGTGTCTGCCAAGCACGATGTCATCCCCATTCAAATCGTGGACCCGCGAGAGGACGAGCTTGCAGATGTTGGTCTGGCCCTCATCGAGGACTTGGAAACCGGTGAGCTCGTCGAAATCGATACCTCCAACTCGAGCGTGCGCGCGGAGTACGCACGGGAGGCTCAGCGCCAACGTGCCGCGCGCGAGCACCTGTTTCGCCGCCTGAAGCTGGACCACGTCACGGTGAGCACCGAACGAGACTTCGTGCGGCCCTTGACGGAGCTGTTCCGACTCCGGCAGCGGCGACTGACGGGCTATCGGTGAAACGCGCCGGGACCATCATTCTCCTGTTCTTGCTCGCCCCCGCCATCGGCTTGGCGCAGGAACCCAGCGTAGCGCTCGATGCGCCACTCGAGACCACGATAGGCGACGCAATCGACGTGATCGTGACTGTAACGGCAGGCGCGTCCGACGATGTGGCCGTTCCACAGCAGTCGTTCGAGCCGTTCGAAATCCTAGGCAAGAAGCTCACGGTCACGCCTTCCGAGGACGGCAAGAGCCAGGACCTTCACGTTCGAGCTTCAACTCCTCTGCTTCGAGGTAGGAGTGCACGAGCTCGGGCCGATCCGAGGTGCGAGTCACGGGCGCCGGGGGCGAGCTCATCGAGCTCGATTCGAACAGCAGCAGCATTGAAGTCCGGTCGCTTCTGGCGAATGAACCCGATGCAGAGCTGAAGCCGCCGACTGGGCCCCGCGTCATCGAGCAAGACGACTACAGGTTGCTGCTCATCCTCGGCGCGCTGCTATTCATCGTCCTCGGCGCATTGCTGGCCTGGCTGCTGACGCGTTGGTGGCGGAAGCGGGATAGGCCCGAACCCGCTCCGCCGCCTCCCCCGGCTCCTTGGGAAACCGCCTACGCAGAGCTTCGCGAGCTCGAGCGCGGCCGCAGCCACCGCCATCGCCGAAGGCCACACAGAGCAGTGGGTCGACGCGGTCAGCGATTCGCTCCGTGCCTACCTCGGTCGTCGCTACGGTTTTCATGGACTCGAAAGCACCACCGACGAAATCGTAGAGAAGCTCGGCCGGGCCAAGTCGATGGCGGCCACCCGGCAGGAAGTGATCGGCTTTCTCGGTCAATGCGATTTGGTGAAATTCGCGAAAGCCTCGCTGGCCGATGACGCGTCGCAAACATTGATCGCCGACGCAGTCGCCCTGGTGGATCGGACCCGCGGCCCGGCCCTCGCAACGTCTGGAGGCGTGTCATGACCCGTGCGGAGCGCCACACATGGGCATTTGCGTGGCTCGGGCTGGCCGCGTTCGCAGGGCTGGTCCTCAGCCTGACCTACCTAGAGTCGAAGTATCAGCTTCTGATCACCGACGAACAGCTTCGCTTCGAGCGTCCCTGGGCAGCGTTGCTCTTGCTCGCCGTCCCGATGGTCTGGCTCGGCCGAGTCTTTGTACAGAGACTCTCCAGACCAAGGCTTCAGTTCAGTCGAACGGCGGCGCTGCGGAACCCGAAGGGGAGCTGGCGCAGTCGTCTCGCAGACCTGCCGGGCGCGCTGCGAACGGTCGCAGTTGCGCTCCTGGTCTTGGGTCTGGCCGGCCCGCAGAGCATACACGCGCGCGATACTGCGGAGGTGAGCGGCATCGAGATTATCCTCACGCTCGACATGTCCCGCTCGATGGAGGCCGCGGACATCAGACCCACTCGCTTCGAAGCAACGAAATCGGTGGTGCGTGACTTCATCGATCGTCGCCCGAACGACCGGATTGGCGCCGTCGTGTTTGGAGTCGACGCGTACACGCTTCTACCGCTCACGACCGATCGGGAGGCCTTGCGCACTGCGCTGCGCGGTCTTCAGCTCGACCAGATTGATGGGCGCGGCACCGCCATCGGCAACGCGGTCGGCGTCAGCCTCAATCGGCTGAAGCGCTCACGGGCCAAGAGCAAAGTGATGATTCTGCTGACGGATGGGGAATCGAATGCCGGCAACGTCTCCCCCTCACAGGCCGCAGACCTTGCGAGCGCGATGGGCGTCAAGATTTATCCAATCCTGATGGGGGTCTCTGGTGAAGCGCCGGTTCAACGAGGGACCGGGGTCTTCGGCCGCGCGATTTTCGGGACGGCGAACTACCCCGTCAACCCTGAGCTGCTCGACGAAATGGCCCAGAAGACCGGCGGCGAGTTCTTCTTGGTGAGCGACCGAGAAGCGCTGGAGCAGAGTTTCCACCAAATCCTCGACGAGCTCGAGAAGACCGACATCGAAGACGCCGGACGAATGTACAGCGAGCTGTTTCCTGCGTTTGTCGGGCCCGCCCTTCTCTTTCTGCTGTTCGAGCTGCTGATTCTACTGTGGCTCAGGAGATGGCCGTGACTTGGGCTGACCCACAGCTGCTGTGGCTCTTGGCCGTGCTCCCCGCCGCGGTCGCCGCGCTCTGGTGGAACGCGGCAAGGCGGCAACGCGCGACGGAGCTGTTCGGCAAGAGCGCCACGGTCGAACCGCTGATCGCAGGCCGCGCGAAGTGGTGGCGCATCACGCGAGCCACCCTGCTGATCATCGGGGCGGCGCTCGTGCTCATCGCCTTTGCAGGGCCCCAGTATGGAAGCCGGACCCGTGTTCTTCGAAAGCGAGGAATCGATATCGTCATCGCTCTCGACTTCTCCAAGAGCATGCTCGCTCGCGACGTGCACCCTAGCCGCATCAAACGCGCAAAGGGCGAGCTCGAGCGTCTCTTGGCCGATCTCGATGGAGACAGGGTGGGCCTCGTTGCGTTTGCGGGCGACGCCATGGCCTTTCCCATGACGGTCGACTACTCGGCGGTGCGATTGTTCCTGCGCGACCTCGGGCCCATGGACATGCCGGTTGGGGGAACCGCGATCGGCAAAGCTCTCATCGCATCAAAGAGGCTGATCGAGAGCAGCAACGAAAGCCGCAACGACGAAGGCAGCCCGGACCAACGCTCGAGAGTCGTGATCTTGCTGACCGATGGCGAAGACCACGAGGGCGATCCGATCGCTGCGGCCGAAGAGCTGCACACTGCTGGAATCAGGGTCTACACCGTTGGCATCGGCTCAGGCAGCGGTGAGCCGATTCCGAGCTACACTGACGACGGCACGCTCACCGGACACATGAAGGATGCAGACGGCCGCCTGGTCATGACCGCGCTCAGCCCCGAGAACGAAGATACGCTCAGAGAGATCGCAGCGACTACCGGAGGAGAATACGTGCGCGCGGAAGAAGGCACGGTGGGCGTGGCCGAAATACGGACGGAGCTCGCCAAGCTTCAGGCATCCGAGAGAAAAGCCCGGCGAGTCACCGTACACGAGAACCGTTTCGCCATGGCGCTCCTGCCTGGCTTCCTGTTGATCGTCCTCGAGGCCATTCTTCCAGAGGCTTGGATCGTTCGTCGCCGGAGGAGGAAAGCATGAGGCCCGCCACTCTGCTCGTCTGCTTCGCCGCGGCGCTTGCCTTGCCTGCAGGTGCGTCCGCCTGGAGCCCGCTTCGTGCCGAGAATGCCAATGCGAAGAGGGGCAACGCCCTGATGGCGGAGGGGCAGTACGGCCCAGCTCTCGAAGCCTACGATCAGGCCGCCCTCGAGCTGCCCAAAGAGCGCGCCATCCAGCTCAACCGCGGGCTAGCACTCCTCGGCCAGGACCTCAGCGAGCAGGCAAAGGAGACCTTCGTAGCCGCGGCCGATCCCTCCGCCCCACAGAACGTCCGGGCCGACGCCTACTACGACCTGGGAATTGCGTTTGCCCGCGAGGGAGACGCCCTCTCACAAGGGGAGTCCTACGAAGAGGCCTCCGCACACTTCCGCGAAGCAGCCGACGCCTTCAAGGATGCGCTCCGCATGAGCCCCGGAAACCGCAACGCAGCATGGAATCTCGAATACGCGTTGAAGCGAATCCGAGAGGAAGAAGAGAAGCAACAGGAACAGGATCAAAACGAGTCCGGGGACGAGTCCGAGGAACAGCAGGACCAGGGGACGAGAACGAGCCCGGGGACGAGTCCGAGAACCAGGCCGGGGACGAGCACGACCGGGGACGAGTCCGAGAACCAGGCCGGGGACGAGAACGAGCCCGGGGACGAGTCCGAGAACCAGGCCGGGGACGAGAACGAGCCCGGGGACGAGTCCGAGAACCAGGCCGGGGACGAGAACGAGCCCGGGGACGAGTCCGAGAACCAGGCCGGGGACGAGCCGCCGCAGGCGCAGCCCATCCCCCGTGACGAAGTGCAGCGATTCCTCGACGCCTTGGAACAAAACGAAGAAAACCTGCCCCTTCAGCGCGCGCGCCGGCGAAACGCGGGGCGCCCCCCACCGGAGAAGGACTGGTGATGCGGATCTTCGCGCTGCTCCTGCTGGCCACGACTGCTCTCCCCTGGGCCGCGAGCGCTGCCGCCGAACCGCAGGTGACGGTGACGCTCGAGGCGACACCGACCGAAGCGCGAGTGGGCGAATCGATACGGCTCGAGGTCCGGGTCCGTGCGCGCGGCGGGAGCATCGAAGACTTGCAGCTCAGCGACCTCAAGAAACACATGGATCTGGAGATCGTGTCGCACCAGACGATGCGCCCGATGCAGTTCACTTTTGGCTTCGGCTCGGGCGTGAAGAAGGAGTCGAGCATCGCCAACGTCTACGTCTTGCTGCCACGGGCCGCCGGAACGTTCGAGTTCGCGCCGGCGGTCGCCAAAGTCGACGGGAAGCTGTACCGAAGCGCTCCCCTGACGTTGCTCGTCCATCCGAGCGCAGCCGCACCAGATGCCTCTGCCGACCCTAGGGCGGCGCCGGAGGTCCCCCAGGGCTCCGACTTGTCGGGCGCCCGCTACGACCCGCGCGCGTTCATGAGAACCGTGGTGGAGCCCCAAGAAGTCTACATCGGCCAGCAGGTCAACCTGACCGTGTACCTATACACGCGAGTTCGGCTCTCCCCGCAGTCCGTGATCCCGGGTAAGCCGTCGATGGACGGCTTCTGGGTTCACGACGATCCGATCACCAGCTTGCAGTTCCAAACCGTTTCGGTGAACGGCCAGCAGTACCGCGCCTATCCGATCCAGCGTTCCGCCGCGTTCCCCCAGCGCTCCGGCGAGCTCACCATCGGTCCGCCCAAGATCTCTTTCGATGCAGGCAGCGGCAATCTCTTCGACGCTCCACAGCGTATCGAGCGCGTCGGGGTTCCGGTCACGGTAAAGGTCAAGCCCCTTCCATTGCCTGGCCCCGCAAACGCCGTCGTCGGAAACTATGCGATTGAAGGGCGGCTCGATCGCAGCACGGTGAAGACCGGCGACGCTGTGACCCTGAGCGTCGACGCTGGAGGCGTGGGCAACGTGCAAGACTTGCGAATCGAGCTGCCCCCGATCGCGGGGGTTCGAGCGCTTCAGCCGGCCATTCGAGATCAGCAGCGCTTGGCGAACGGCCAACTCTCCGGCACGCGATCCTGGGAGTGGATACTGATCGCCGAAGCACCTGGAGAGCACCTGATTCCGCCGATTGCGCTTCACTTCTTCGACCCCAGCTCCGAGGCATACCAGTCGGTGAGCACCCGTGCTCTCAGCTTCACGGCACGCGGCGAAAGCAAGCAGCCGCAGCCCGCAATCGAACCGCTGGACGCTCGGCCGACGCCAGCCAGTGCGACCTTCGGACCGATTCGCGTATACAGCGCACTGGAGCGGGGCAAGCTACCCGTACGTGAGCGAGACTGGTTCCCCTGGCTGCTGTCCCTTCCAGCGATTCTGTTTGTTCTCGTCCTGCTGGGAGCCACCGTGTCGCGGCGACGCGAACAGCGCGGTGCCACGGTCGGCGCCGTTCAGCGGAAGCTGATTCGTGAGGCCGAGAGCGCGCTTCAGGCCAACGACCCAAGAGCGTTCTACGACCGCATCGTCGCTTCGATCACGCACGCGCTCGATAGCCGGCTCGGAGAACCGGTGGCCGGGCTTCCACACACCCAGCTCCGAACACGGCTCGCTGCCGAAGGTTTCGACGACGACCTGATTCAACGGCTGATCAACGAGCTCGAAGGCGCTGACTTCGCCCGCTTCGCGGCGTCCGGCGTCAATCGGGACGAAATGGAGCGCTGTCTACGACGAACAACTGCGATCATCGAACGAATCCAGCGCTTCGCGGGGAAGAGCTGATGCGCTTGTACGTAGTCGTCATGCTATTCGTCGCGCCGATCCTCGGGCTGGCTGGCGCAACCGCGCAGCAAGCGCCTCGGGCCGGCAGCGAATCCTCGCTGACGAAGATCTTCGAGTCGGCCAACGTGGCGGCCTCACGCGGCGACTACGCACTGGCCATCTCGAGCTACGGCAAGCTCATCGGCGCGGGTGTCCACGACCCCGATGTCTATTTCAACCTGGCGACTTCCTTCGCCCAGTCCGGCGACTACCCGCGCGCCATCCTCAACTATGAGCGCGCTCTGGTCCTGCGTCCGAACGAGAGCAAGGCATCTGAGAACCTTCGGGACGCCGAGAAGGCTCTCGAAGAGCAACGCGCCGAGCTGGAAGGCGAAGCGACGATTCAAAGGAGCAGCTCAATCAGCGACGCGGTCTACGGAAGTGTCTCCGAAGACACGCTTGCCTACGCATTGCTGCTTGCCAACTTCGTCTTCTTCATGGCGCTCACCTGGCTGTCGACGGGACGACGCCGCCATCGCTGGCTCTATCCGCTGCTTGTGACTTCCGGAGCGTTTCTTCTGATCGCAGCGCTCGGCCTCGGTACCAAGGCCGGCTTGCTCCGCGACGGTCCGCGAGCGGTGGCCCTCGACGATCGTGTCGCGCTACGCGAAGGGCCCGACCCGAGAGCTCAGGTCCGTGGCGAGGCACGGGGCGGCGACCGGGGAGAGGTCGTCGACAGTGACCGCGATTTTGTGAAATTGCGACTGGTTAGCGGGCTCGAGGGCTGGACGGCGGCCGCAGGCGTCGGTCTGATCGACTCGGACCACGGTGTGCATTGACAAGCCGCGTCAACAGAACGAGGATGCGGGCCGAACTGGGGTACCTAGGAGCAATGAGACGATGACGACGGACTCCACTACCAAGATTCTGGTCGCCGACGATGACTTGGAAATTCTGGCGTTGGTGGCGCGGCACTTGAGTGCGCTGCCCGCGGAGGTCGTCGAAGCTTCTGATGGCGAAGAAGCGCTTCGCCTTGCCCGGCGCGAGAAGCCCGACCTGGTCGTGCTCGACGTCATGATGCCCGGCATGAGCGGCTGGGAGGTGTGTCGAGCCATCCGCGAGGACGAAGCATTGGCTGGCACCGGAGTCATCATGCTGACGGGCATCGGTGAGCGCCTGAACGAAATGACTTCGCCGCTCTACGGTGCCGACGGCTTCCTCGACAAGCCCTTCGAGCTGGACGATTTGAGCGACAAGGTTCGCGAAGTGCTCGACGGCCGGGACTCGGCCTAAACTTTGGCCTCGTTGCCGCGCATGCGGTATATGCTACCCGGCTGACGATGTCTTGGAAACCTGCCGTCATCATCCTGCTCGCTTTCGCCGGCGCTCAAGGCTGGGGATGTTCCAAAAAGGCTGAGGAAGCGCCCGTCACTGAAGACGAGTGGTCGGAGAACGGACTCACAGAAGCCCAGGCCAACGAGGTGCTTGCAAGAGTGGGCGACCGAACGATCACTGTTGGGGAGTTCGCCGACCGCCTCGCATCCCAGTCTCCGTATCTCCGCGCGCGTTTCGAAAGCCGGGACCGCCGCAAGGAGTTCCTCGACAACCTCGTTCGCTTCGAGCTGCTCGCCTATGAGGCAAAGCGACGCGGCTACGAGGACAAGCCCGAGATCACGAGGGCTCGGCGCAACGCGATGATTCAGCAGCTCGTGAAACAGGAGGTCGACGCGCCGCTCGAGGCCTTGGAGATCACCGACGAAGAGATCAAAGCCATCTACGACGCCAATCCGGGCGACTTCAGCCGCCCTGCTCAAGTCCGCGCCAGTCACATCTTCATCGCGAACCGCGCGCGAGCCCAGAGGCTGCTCGCCCAGGCCAAGAAGACGGACCTCGCTGGCTTCCGCGAGCTGGCGCGCGAACAGTCCGAAGACGAGGAAACCAAGAGCCGTGGAGGGGACCTGCAGTTCTTCGAGGCAAATGAAGAAGGTTCGCCAGCCAAAGCCATTCGCGATGCCGCGTTCTCGCTGGACAGAGTCGGGCTCGTATACCCCGCCCTCGTCGAAGAGGGCGGCGGATACCACATCATCATGCTCACCGGAAAGCGCGCGCCTTTGACGCGAACCTTCGAGCAGGCCAAGCGCGCGATTCGGCACAAGCTCATTCGCGAGCGCAAAGAGGCCGCCATCGCGGAGTTGACGGAGCGGCTACGCAAGGACATCGAGGTCGAGATTGACTACGACGCTCTCAAAGACATCCAGATCGTGACCTCCGATCACCCGCAGAGCCCATGATGAGCCGACTCGCGATCACCGCGTTTGTCCTCGTCCTCGCTGCGAGCTCCGCCGGCGCCGACGTGATCGAACGCGTCGTGGCCACGGTGAACAACGAGGCGATCTTCCTGAGCGACCTTCGAAAGCGCGCTGTTCCGTTTCTTCCACAGGTTGCCGAAGCGGCTACGGAGACCGAGCGCATGTCGCGTCTCAAGGACCTCTACGACGAGCTGCTCAACTACCTGATCGACGAACAGCTGGTTCGCCAATTGGCGGCGAGCAGCGGCATCCGAGTGACCGACGCAGACGTCGACGGCGCGATCGAGAATCTCCGCCTGCAGAACAACATGACCGAAGAACAGTTCCAAGAAGCTCTAGATGCACAGGGCTTCACCAAGGCGCAATACCGCCAAGATCTCAAGCGGCAACTCACCCGCCTCAAGGTCGTGAATGAGCGGGTTCGATCCCGGGTCAATGTGACCGAGGAAGAGGTTCGCGCTCGCTACGAGGAACGAGCGCGTGGAGAGGGCAACGAAGTTCGTTTCCACGTTTCGCACCTCGTCGTACCGGTCCAGGAAGGCGCGTCGGCAATCCAAGTGGCGTCCAAGCGGCAGGAGGCGGTCTCGCTCCGCGAATCATTGACCCCGGAGAACTTCAACCAGCGTGCTCTGGAGATGGGCGGCGGAGACCTCGGTTGGATCACTCGGGGCGACCTGCCCGAAGACCTGGAACGAGCGCTATTGCCGCTCAACGCCGGCGAGATCAGCGATCCAGTGAGGGGAGCCAAGGGCTTTCACATCTTCTTCTTGGAGGATCGGCAAGTCGGGACCGACTTCCCAACCTACGACGAGATGAAGCAAGAGCTGTTCCGAGAGATGTTAGACGCGGCGATGATTCGTCAGGAAAAGATCTTCCTCGACGAAATCCGCCGCAAGGCCGTGATCAACCGCATGCTCTAGCGCTCTGTGCGTGTCGAGCGCGCATCGGTTTTACTGCTAGGCTGGGCGCCGATGGCCGGTGAAGTGAGAATCGAGCGGGATGGGCCCATTGCGTGCATGATCTTCGATCACGAAAAGCGCCGCAACGCGATCACGGTCGACATGTGGGACTCGATCCCCGGCGCGGTGAAGAGCTTGCAGAAAGACTCGGAGGTTCGAGTCGTGGTCATGCGTGGAGCGGGCTCCGAAGCGTTCGTCTCGGGCGCGGACATCTCGGAATTCGAGAAGATGCGCACTGGAAACGCCGGAAGAGACTACGACGCGCTGACGGCCCGGGCCTTTGCCGCCTTGCAGGGGCTGGAAAAGCCACTGATCGCATCGATTCATGGATTCTGTATCGGCGGCGGCGCAGCCATCGCTCTGACGGCCGACCTCCGGTACGCCGCGGACGACGCCCGCTTCGCGGTTCCACCGGCCCGCCTTGGACTCGGCTACCACACGGCAGGCATCCAAGCATTGATCCGCATCGTCGGTTTTTCCGAAACCGCTGACCTGCTATTCACCGGGCGTCGTGTCGGCGCGGCCGAGGCGCGCCACATCGGCCTGGTCAACGAGGTCTTCAGCAAGGACGAGCTCGACGATCAAGTCGACCAGCTCGCCCAGATGATCGCCAACAACGCCCCCCTCACCATCCGCAGCGCGAAGATCAGCCTACAAGAGCTTGCCAAGCTCGAAGCTGAGCGCGACACCGAGCGGATCAAGGACTCGATCGAGCTCTGCTATCAGAGCGACGACTTCAAGGAAGGCGTGAGAGCGTTCCTCGAAAAGAGGAAGCCAGAGTTCAAGGGGAAGTGACGGGGCGCTGGCAGCATCCCGCCCCTGCCGCTAAGACCCTCCAAGGAGCAACCCGATGCTAGACAAGCAATCCACCGGCCTTCTGGCCTTTTGGCGCGACTACGATCGCAAGACCTATGTCAAGGCCGCCGTCCTGGCGGACCGGCTGGGGTACGACTCGTTCTGGCTTCCCGAGGTTTGGGGATACGAAGTGTTTTCGTTGCTCACCGAGATCGCTCTCAAGACGAAGCGGATCAAGATCGGCACCGGCATCGTCAACGTGTTCAGCCGCTCACCGGCGCTCATCGCCATGCAAGCGGCTACGCTCGACGAGATCAGCGGCGGGCGGTTCATTCTCGGGATTGGCACGAGCGGAAAGAACGTGATCGAGGGGCTGCACGGCCGTGACTTCGAGAAGCCACTGACGCAAACTCGAGATGTCATCCGCGTCGTGCGCACACTGCTCGATGGTCGACCGCTCAGCGAAGCCGACACCAAGCTTCGCAAATACCGACCCTTCACACTCGACTTCGAGCCCACGCGCCCGCGCATCCCAATCTACGTTGCCGCGCTGAAGCAGAAGGCGATCACGAGCATCGGGGAGATGGCGGACGGATGGATGCCGATCTTCTGGCCCTACGACCGCCTCGGCGACGGCCGGCGGTGGATCGCAGAGGGCGCTGCGAAGGCCGGCCGAAACCCGAGCGAGATCGCGACCTCACCCTTTACCACCGTGATTCCGATCCCCGGAAAGGGCGCCTCGGCCAAAGCGCGGGAGATCATCTCGTTCTACATCGGCGGCATGGGCGACTACTACAAGCAGCTCCTCAGCGGCTTTGGCTACGCAGAGGAGTGCGATGAGATTGCACGCCTCTACCAGGACAAGGCGACGCGCAAGATGGCGCCCGAAGCAGTCACCGATGACATGATCGAGGCGCTCACCATCTCCGGAGATCCGCTGTACTGCCGCCGCGAGATCGCACGCAGGCGCGAGCTCGGCATGGAGCAGCCGATCATCAACCTTCCGCCCGGTATGCCCTGGCCCGGATTGGCGGCGTTCATTACAGCCCTGGCCCGAGCGTAACGCTAACCTGAACAAGCGATGCGCAATCGAGGCGTTTTCGGGAAATGGGTAAATAATTACGTATGCAATGTGAACAATTACGTATGGATCAGAATACCGGAACGACCTATTAAACAATCAACAGGGGCTAAGCAGACAGAGATCCAAATCGTGCGCTCAGCCACCTGCTCGACTCTTGAGTTGGGCATCGACGCGGTCGGTCGGATAACGGGCTGACCGACCGCGTCGCTCTTTTTGTGAGCGCAGCTCCAGTCGGATCAAGGGGCTGCCTCGTCGGCCGGGCCCTCGGTCATGATCGCAATGAGCTCGGCCTGCGAGTTGACGTTGGCCTTCCTGAAGATCGCTCCCAGCTGCGTCGTCACGGTGCGCAAAGAGGCGTTGCGCTGCTCGGCAATCTCCTTGACCGTGAGACCTTGCAGCACCGCCTCGATGATTTCGTGCTCTGCCGAGGTCGTGCCCTCCGGATAGCGCAATTGAGGCAGCGGAACGCTGAGAACGAGGATATCCTCACCCCCGACCCGCATCCGGCTCACTCGCGGCCCAGCGTCGGATTCCCGGTTTGACTGCGGAGCCTGACCGTCAGTCGGATCCCCGCCATCCTCAGGATCAGACTCGGTTGTCACAGCCGCAACCTATCTAAACCACTTCCCGTGGGTCAAGAACCAATGTGCCGAGAATTATGAATTAAGATGAAGAACGTCCTGGTAGCGAGCGGCTGCCTGGCGCCAAACGCGCCGTATTTCGCTGCTACGACCCGATCCGCCGCGCTAGAGGCCCAACTGCTTCGCGATGATCACCTTCATGATTTCGCTCGTCCCAGCGTAGATTCGCTGAACGCGGGCGTCGACGTAGGCCCGGCTGATCGGATACTCGCTCATGTAGCCATAGCCGCCGTAGAGCTGCAGGCAGGCGTCTACGATCCGGCCCTGCATCTCGGTCTGCCATAGCTTGGCCATGGAGCACTCCTTCACGAGGTACTTCCCGGCGACGTGCTGGGCGACGAGGCCATCGAGGAACACCCTACCCACCTCGATTTCCGTCGCGCACTGCGCCAACGTGAACTGCGTGTTCTGGAATTTGGAAATCGAACGCCCGAATGCCTTGCGCTCCCGTGTGTAGGCGATCGCGTCTTCGAGCACTTTCTCCGCGCTTGCCTGCGAAAGGATCGCAACACAGAGCCGCTCTTGCTGAAGTTTCTGCATGAGCATCATGAAGCCCATGCCTTCCTGACCCAGCAGGTTCTCGGCGGGCACCCGACAATCGTCGAACGCGAGCTCGGCAGTGTCCTGGCTTTCCATTCCCATCTTTTCGAGCTTGCGGCTCCTGATGAAACCCGGGGTGTCCCCTTCGACGACGAACAGCGATACGCTGCGGTGAGGGTCATCGGAGTTCTCCGTTCGCGCGGCGACGACGATGAGGTCACAGGTCATGCCGTTCGAGATGAAAGTCTTCGCACCGTTGATCACATAGCTATCGCCATCGCGCTTCGCGGTGGTCGCGATCGCAGCAAGGTCGGAGCCTGTCCCGGGCTCGGTCATCGCCACCGCTGTAACGATCTCTCCGCTGGCGCAGCCCGGCAGCCACTTGGCTTTCTGCTCGGGGCTACCGAAGGAGTGAAGGTAGGGGACGATGATGTCGGAGTGGAGGCTCGCCGCCCAGCCGGACTCGTAGGCTCGCGAGAGCTCCTCCATGACGATCACCGAATGAAGGAAATCACCGCCGGCGCCGCCGTATTCCTCTTCCATCCAGGGGCAGAGGAAACCCGCCTCACCAGCTTCCAGCCAGATTTCGCGGTCGACGACACCCTGCTCCCGCCATTTTGCTTGCTGTGGAAGGACCCGGGTTTCGACGAACTGCCGGAAGTTGCTTCGGAAGATCTCGTGTTCCTCGGAAAATAGGCTTCGCTCCATGATTCTCCCCTGACTGAATGGCCATTCATTTACCGTAGACGCCAGTGGCTGGCAAGCTCGCGTCAGTAACGCTGCCTTGCCCATGCCGACCTGCCTATCTATTGTCCCGCGCGATGCGCCGCCGACCGGCTAGGTTTACCCCTCTGTTCGTTCTCTTCGCGGCGATTCCAGCCACCGCGATGGCAAGCGGCGAGGGACACGGCCTGAGCTACGAGGTCTGGCTCATCCTCGCCGCGATGATCCTCGCGGCAAAGCTCGGCGGCGAGGTCGCGGTGCGGCTCAACCAGCCCTCCGTCCTCGGTGAGCTCTGTGCCGGCATCGTGCTTGGCAACTTGTACCTGTTTGGCATCGACACCTTCCAGGGTGCGGCCGAGTTGGGTCCGGTCGAGTTTCTCGCCGAGCTCGGTGTGGTTCTATTGCTCTTCGAGGTCGGCCTCGAGTCGACACTCACCGAGATGCGCGCCGTCGCGCCGACGTCGGGGCTCGTCGCAATCATCGGCGTTGTCGCCCCCATGGCGCTCGGGTACGGCGTGAGCCTCTGGCTGCTCCCGGAGGAACCCTTCTCCCTGCACCTCTTCATCGGTGCGACGCTCTGCGCCACGAGCGTGGGTATCACCGCGCGGGTCCTGAAGGACCTCAATGCGATGGCGCGCCCCGAAACCCGGGTGATTCTCGGCGCCGCGGTCATCGACGACGTGCTTGGCCTCATAGTCCTCGCGGTGGTGGCCAGCATTGCGGAGTTCGGCGCCATGCCGGGGCCCATGGATCTCACGAAGATCATCGGACTGGCCGCTGGGTTTCTGATCGGTGCGCTGCTTCTCGGCGCTTACGTCATGCCCGGCGTGTTTCGTTTCGCCTCGAAGCTTCGGACGCAGGACGTTCTAGCGGCGGTTGCCATCGGCCTTTGCCTGCTTCTGGCCGGCGTTTCGGGCGCGGCAGGCCTCGCCCCCATCGTAGGCGCGTTTGCTGCAGGCCTCATTTTGGACGAGGTCCACGTCAGGCCGTTCGGGCGCAAGTCCGCGCACGACCTCACCGAGATCATCGGACCCATCGTCGCGGTCATGGCGCCGATCTTCTTCGTACGCACGGGGATGATGGTCCAACTCGGCGGCATCGGAACGGAGCCGCTGCTCCTCGCCCTCGCTCTCACCATCGTCGCGCTCATCGGCAAACTGCTGTCCGGTCTCGGCGTTCGCGGCGGGACTGCAGACAAGCTCACGGTTGGAATCGGCATGATCCCTCGCGGAGAGGTTGGCCTCATCTTCGCCAACGTCGGCGCTGGCATCAAGCTCGAAGGCAAGCCGCTGATCGCAGCCGGCGTCTATGCAGCCATCGTGCTCATGGTAATGGCCACCACGGTCGTGACGCCGCCTTGGCTGGCCCAGCGCATCCGCCAGGTGACGCGCAAGCAAGCCGATGTCGCTTGAAGCGGCGCTAGAGAACGCGAACGCTTCGATTCGTGATCTGGTCGAGGCCCTAGGATGTCATCAGCGGGTCGACGCCGCCGCGATCCCCAGAGGTGCGCTCGACTGGGCGATCGCGGAAGCTGCTTTGGCTCACCCCGAACAACGATTCGTCGTGATCGCCGCAGATCTCGACGAGGCCTACCGTCACGAGTCCAATCTCCGCTTCCTCTTGCCGGACCAAAGCGGCGCGGTCCTGCTATTTGCCGCTGCAGACACGAGCCCGCTCCTCGATGTGGTGCCGGATCGGCGCGCCGAGATGCAACGCATGGCCGTGTTGACGCAGCTCGCTGAAGAGCAGCCCTGGCGCGTGCTCATCGTTCCGGCCCCCGCGCTTCTTCGTCGTCTTCCCCCATCCGAGCACGTGAAGACCGGGATTCTTTCGCTCGAAATCGCTCAGCAGATCGAGCGCGACGACCTCGTTCGCTGTCTCGGAGAGCTTGGCTACCTCCGCGTGCCCCTGGTTGAAGACCGCGGCACCTTTTCCGCCCGTGGCGCCCTGGTCGATGTCTACGGACCCGACGCCGCCCTGCCCTTTCGAATCGAGCTCGACGACGACCTGGTCTCGCGGATTCGTCGATTCAATCCCGACGACCAGAAAGGCGTAGACGAGATCGACGCGCTCCAGCTGGCGAGCGCGCGCGAGGTGCCCGATACGCCCGCGGCCATCGCGCGAGCAAAGCGGGTCGTGCGAGAGCTCTGCGACGAGATGAACATGCCGACCTTGCAAGCTCGCGAGCTCGTCTCCGAGCTCGACCGCGGCTCTGGCGCTCTAATCTCGAACGCACTGCTCCCCGCGTACTTCGATCGACTCGACACGCTCTTCGAGTATCTTCCGAAAGACGCGCGCCTGGTCTTGGCCGACCCCCTGTCGATTGCTAGCGTGGTTCGCCGCGAGCAACAGCAGGGTAAGGACGAGCATGCGGCGCGGCGGGACCGCCCCTCCTTCGCGATCTCGGCGTACCTCATGAGCGAGGACGAGCTGCTTGAACGCCTCCTGGCGTATCCAGTCTTCGTGGCCCATCGCTTGGCAGTACACGGCGCCGCCGGCGAAGACGAAGGACCGATCGTCGCCGCGCTTGCGCCGCCGAGCGACGGATTGATGCGTGTGAACGCTTCGGACCAGCAGCCGCTGATTTCGGAGCTGCGCGCACAGAAGGGACACGGAGATCGAGGACTGCAACCACTGGCCGACCGACTCCAGGAGTGGAACGAGCAAGGCTTGCGAGTCTCGCTCGTCGGCCGAACTAGTCACCAGGCCGATCGCCTGGTCGATCTGTTGAAGAGTTACGGGGTGGCATCCCGGATTCTAGACGAGGTGAGGCTTGGAGAGCTGCGCGACGGCTTCGTGCTCTGGAGCGAGGGCCTGGCCTACGTCACGGAGGAGGAGATTTTCGGCACCCGCGTGAGGCAGCGTCGCGGCAAGCGCCAGACGCAGCTGCAGCAACAGCGCTTCCTCGAAGACCTGCGGGAACTGAGTCCTCGGGACTTCGTCGTTCACGTCGATCATGGAGTGGGCAAGTACCTCGGTCTCAAGCACAAGGCCCTGAGCCTCACCGCGATGGACCGGCTTCACGGTCGCACCGCTCAGACGGTCGAGGTCATGGTCGTCGAGTACGCCGGTGGCGACAAGCTGTTCGTCCCCGTCACCCGCCTCGGAGTCATCCAGAAATTCAAAGGTGGCGAGGGGCACCAGCCAAAGCTCGATCGCCTGGGAGGCACGACATTCGGCACCAAGAAGGGGCGTGTACGCAAGGCGGTGCAACAGATGGCCGAGGAGCTCCTGAAGCTCTATGCGGAGCGTTCGGCTGTGAGGCGCGAGCCGTTTGAGCCGACAGACTCGGCGTATGCGGAGTTCGAGGCGACCTTTCCTTTCGAGGAAACCCGCGATCAGGAAAAAGCGATCGAGGCCGTGATGGCAGACCTCGAGGAGCCGCAACCGACCGACCGTCTAGTTTGTGGCGATGTGGGCTTCGGGAAGACCGAAGTCGCCCTTCGCGCGGCGTTTCGAGTGGCGATGAGCGGACGGCAGGTGGCGGTCCTTTGCCCGACGACGGTCCTGGCACAGCAGCACTTCCGGACCTTCTCTTCGCGCTTGGACGGGTACCCACTGCGCGTCGAGGTTCTCTCACGGTTCGTCTCGCGTACCAAGCAACTCGAAGTGCTTGCCGGCCTCAAGGACGGCACGGTCGACGTAGTGATCGGCACTCACCGGGTTCTTTCCAAAGACGTTCACTTCGCGTCACTCGGGCTTCTGGTCGTCGACGAGGAGCAGCGCTTCGGCGTCACCCACAAAGAGCGCATCAAGAAGCTCCGGACCAATGTCGACGTGATCACGCTGAGCGCAACGCCGATCCCGCGCACGCTCCAGCTCGCGGTCGGGGGCATGCGCAACCTGTCCCTGATCACGACCGCACCCCAGGACCGACGGGCGGTGCGAACCTTCGTCTGCCGTTGGGACGATCACCTGATCAAGGAGGCGATCGAGCAAGAGCTCAGCCGTGGTGGACAGGTGTTCTTCGTCTACAACCGCATCGACGGCTTGTACGAACGCGCCCAGCGCCTCCAGGACCTGCTTCCGAATGCCAGGATTGCCGTTGCGCACGGCCAGATGAAACCCGCCCTTCTCGATCAGACCATGACCGACTTCGTCGAGGGCGCGTATGACGTTCTGTGCTCGACCGCAATCGTCGAAAGCGGGCTCGACATCCCGCGCGCGAATACGATTCTAGTCGATCGGGCAGACACCTTGGGGCTGGCCCAGGTCTACCAGCTGCGAGGCCGGGTTGGTCGTTCGGACCAGCGCGCATATTGCTACTTGATCACGCCGCCGCCCAACCAGATGTCCGAGGAGTCCCGCATTCGCATGGAAGCGCTCGAACGATTTTCTGGTCTGGGCGCAGGCTTCCGAGTCGCGACGCTCGACATGGAGCTACGAGGCGCCGGCAATCTCTTGGGATCGGAACAGAGCGGCAATGCGTCACTAGTCGGCTTCGACATGTTCGTGCAGATGCTCAACGAAGCGGTGTCGGAGCTCAAGGGCGAGCAGCTTCAGCAGGAGGTCGACCCCGAGCTATCGATAGAGCTCGAGCACTATCTGCCCGAGGAGTACATCGATGACATCGGGCTCCGCCTGTCGCTGTACCGGCGCTTCTCTACTGCGGTGGACGAGCTCGCGGTCGACGAGCTCGCGGCCGAGATGGAACAGCGTTTTGGAGCCCCTCCGCCGCCCGCCCGCGCCTTCGTTCGCGTGATGTCGATCAAACCCTTGCTGCGCGAGCTTCGTGCGCTCGGCTGCGAGGCAGACCGAAGGCGGGTGACCCTGCACCTTCGGGAGGACACCCCGCTCGACCCCGAGAAACTGATGCCCCTGGTCGCCACGCCGGGCGCTCGATGGAGCCTTTCACCTGACATGAAGCTGACTCGGCGCTATCGAGAAGAGGAGTCCGGGGATGCGGTAGATCGAATACGATCTCTCATCATCGAGCTCGGACCGATGCGCTCGAAAGCGGAACAAGCCCCAAAGGATGGTTCGAACGATGTCACTTCCCGATGAGCTTCAGCGCATATTCAATGCCGACCGCGCTCTGCGAGAGGCGGAGGTCGAATTGCTTCGGAACAAGGGGTCCGAAGAGCTCGTCACCCTTCTCGAAGGCGAAACCGAGCTGGCCCTCCGTATGGACGACCGCAATGAAGGCGCCATGCGCCTCGAACGCCTGGCCGACCTGTGCGCCCAGGTGCCTGGCCCTCGCATGACGGACGCGCTGATCGCCATCTTGGACGACGGAGAGCCGCGTGTTCGCGTCGCGGCGGGCGAAGCCCTGAGAGATCTGGGCTACGAACGCTACGCGGAGGTTGCCCGTGGAATCGAGCGCGCGCTCGACCGCAAAGCCGCTGGCCTCGCCATGTCGGAGCTGCCCTGGATCCTGGCCGAAATCGCGGAGCCGAGCGCCCTAGCCTTGATTCGTCGCTTTCTCGATCAGCCGAACGCAGAGGTTGTGGCAGCCGCCATCGAGGCGCTTGCGACGCTACGAGACCCCGACTCGATTTCCGACCTCGAACGCTTCCTGGATGATTCGCGAGTGGTGACCATCGAGGACTTCGAAGATGAAACCAAGACGACACTGGGCGAGCTAGCCGCGGAGGCGCTCGAGATGCTGGGCTAAGCGAAATCCGCTGCGGCCTAGGGGCTCTCGCGGGTCCAGAGCGCGCGGCGCTTGGCCGCCTTCGCGCGGGCGCGGTCCTTAGCAAAGAGCGCAAGGTAGTCCTCTTGGACGGCATCCACCTCGACGCGATCGGGAAGCTCGTCGCGCGCCGCCTCCATGGCACGCAGGAGCGACCGGAGCGGACCCGACGCCTGACCGAACGTGGAGGCCTCGATGCTGTCGGAGCTCTCCGACATTCGATCGACGACGTCCTTGCTCAGGTAGCCGCGTCTTCGAAGGTCATCGAAGCTGGCGACCAGCACCTCCGGGTTGAACGTATGGGCAACGACCAGGTCGGCGCCCACTCGCAGCACTGCCTGGGCATCGAGCGCACCGTCTTCGAGCAGGACCAAGGCGGGCTGAAAGTAGTTGTAGAAGGGACACACTCGCTTCCCGAATTCGCCGAACCCTGCAGTCGAAGAGACGCGCTCGAGGTGAATGAAGATGCGCCGAACCGTGTCGCCGCGAGGAACCCTGGCGGCAATCCGGACGAGCTCCGGAATGTCCTCCGGGTACACTTCCGCGGCTTCCGCGATCTCCATCAAGAGCTCCTGGCTGACCCGACCTGCCGCAATGTCGGCGTACAGTGAGTAGATGAACGCGTCTCCCTCTGCGTCGTCGCCGAAGAGGATCTCATCGGTCTCTGGCGAGACATTGGTGCGTGAACGAAGGAGCGCCGTGAGCTTGTAGCTCAGCTGATCGCGCAGGAACCTGAACTTGCCGCGGACCAGATTTCGAAGGCTCGGCTTGAGCGTGAACCCGTCCCAGCGAATTCCGTCGAGCCGGAGCTTGGCCTCGAGAACGCTCCGCATCTGCTCGGGGCTGCCCGACAAGATGTAGATCGCAGCCGGATCGGTCGCGCGTATCTCGCGCAGGAGCGTGCTTGCACCCGGATAGGCGCGCTTGCGGGAGGCCGGTTCGAATGCAGTGCGAACCAAGTCGCGGAGCGTATCGAACTCGGTTCGAAGGTAGGTCTTGTCGAGATCCCATCGATAGACGATCTCTCCCCTGCGCTGGCTCAAATCCGGTGCCACCGAATGACCATAGCAGCCAAGCGGTCGGAGATGCAGAGGCAGTTGAAGCTGATATGGTTGGCACATGCCTCTCGACAGAGTGCTCATCGATGAGCGCAGCTTGCAGCGCGGCTCGGAAGCCCAGCGCGACGAGTGGAACACAATCGTCCGAGAGCTCCTATCGAGAGCGAACAGCAACATCGAACCGCATACGAGCCTTCAGGTGAGCGTCACGGAACAAGGCTTCGTGATGGATTTCCGAACCGATGAGGGGCAGTCAGTCGGAAACGTCGCGATCGCGTATGAGCTACTGTCCGAGCACATCACCGAATACATCGATATCGTTCGCCAAATCGCCGAGGCGGACGGCCTCAACCAGATGGAGGCGCTGGACATGGCCAAGAAGGTCACGCACGACCGCGCCGGCAGACTGCTCAAGCGAGAGCTCCGGGACTTCGGCTTCGACCTGGAGACCTCGCGACGCCTGTTCACCCTGCTGCTCTCCCTGCGGGTCGACACGACGAAAATCGTGGGCATTCATGGTCACCGCACCATCCGCTAGCTGCCGACCCGTGAACAGCTGTGCGGGCTCGAGCTCGCCAATGGCAATGAATCCGGGGGGTTCAGCCCCTCGAGCGAGCCGATTTCGCCACAGGTTCGACCTTTTTCGTCATTTGTTGAACACTGAATTGCGAAGGGGATCATGACAGCGTCGCTGAAAGAGTCGGTTCGTCCGCCGGCCGGGGATGAGCGTCCTCAGGCACGAAGCGCTAGCTACTCGAAGCGCGACGACGATTTCGTGCAGCTTCTACGCTCCGCGGGCCTCGCCAGCGAGCTGGACGCGCAGCAGCTCTCGGCCATCACCTCGAACCTCGAAGACTCGCCGGTCGACTCGCGTCGAGCCGACATTCTCGAGCTCTACTACCGAGGTAACGACGATGCCTCGGTCGCATTGCGCCGCCGCTCCGGCGACCGGTTCTTCATGCACAGCGAGTATTTTTCGGTAAACGCACATCAGTTGGTGACCTCATTGGCAAGTCTCAATCCCGAGGTCGCCCCGGTGGAGCTCCAGCGAATCGGAACCGATGAAGGACCGTTGGTCCTGCGCGCGGGGGAGCACTTCAGCGCGGTGACCGATGAAGACGACGAGGGTGCAGAGCATGGCACCGTCGCAGTCCGGGCCCTGGTTCGCGCTCTCAACGTGCTTCTGTCCAAGGCCGGAGTCGATCAAAGGCTCGTTTCGCTCGTGCCCGGTGAATCGCGCGAGCTGTACGTCGGCGTCACAGAGGAAGGCGCGATGACCCTTCTTCAAGGTGGATGCACTGAGCTTTCGGCGGCGGCGGCCCTTCGCGAGTTTGCGAGCTGGTAACTAGCGCCCTAGGTGAGGGACCATGACTGAATACGACTACGACCTTTTCGTCGTTGGCGCGGGGTCGGGTGGCGTGCGGGCCGCTCGTGTGGCGAGCGAGCTCGGCGCCAGGGTTGCGATCGGAGAGATGGATCGCATGGGCGGCACCTGCGTCAACGTAGGCTGCATCCCAAAGAAGCTCTTCGTCTACGGATCCCATTTCGCCTACGACCTCCGCGATGCCGGGGGCTATGGCTGGTCGACGCGGCCCTCGTTTGAATGGGCCAGGCTCCGGGAAAACAAGGATCGCGAGATCGCCCGGCTCAATGGAATCTATCAGGGCCTGCTCGAGCGCGCCGGCGTCGATATCATCCGGGGGCGCGCCAGGCTGGTCGATGCGCATACGGTCCAGGTCGGAGATGTGAAACGTTCGGCCGAGAGGATTCTAATCGCGACTGGCGGCAGAGCTACAGAGCCCGATATCCCCGGGAAAGAGTACGCCCTGACGTCGAACGCCGTCTTCTCCCTCGACGCGCTGCCAAAGACCATGATGATCGTTGGAGCGGGCTACATCGCGCTCGAGCTGGGCTCGATGCTCTGCGCCCTCGGAGTCGATGTGACCTTGGTTCATCGTGGTGACGAGATCTTGCGCGGGTTCGACCACGACCTCCGCTGCCATCTTCACGACGAGCTCGAGGCAAAGGGGATGCGGATCGCTCTCGAGACGCAGGTCAGATCGCTGCGGAAGGTGGGTGCGGAATTCGAGGCGGAGCTCGACAGTGGGGAGGTTCTCAGAACCGAGTTCCCGATCTTTGCGATCGGGCGAGAACCGAATACGGAAGGACTAGGGCTCGAAGAGCTTGGCGTCGAGCTCGGTCAGCATGGAGGGATCATCGTCGACGACAACTACAGCAGCTCGGTCCCTTCGGTCCACGCCGTTGGCGACGTCATCGACCACATTCAGCTCACGCCTGTCGCTGTCGCCGAAGGCATGCATTTCGCACATCATTTCTTCGGCCGCGGCGAGCATCGGATCGACTACGCGAACATTCCGACTGCGGTGTTCTGTCAACCAGAGCTCGCGACGGTGGGTCTCACCGAAGCAGAAGCCTGGCATCGTTGTCAGGATGTGCGTGTCTACAAGTCCGTCTTCACGCCACTGAAGCTCACTCTCAGTGAGCGAAAAGAACACACCATCGTGAAGCTCATCGTAGACGCCTCGAACGACCGAGTGGTCGGCTGTCACATGGCCGGGCATGGAGCGGCGGAGATCATTCAGGGGCTGGCGGTCGCCATGAAGGCGGGCGCAACCAAGGCACAGTTCGACGCGACCATTGGAATACACCCGACCTCGGCCGAGGAATTCGTCACACTACGCTAATTGCCGACTGTATTAGTCGAGAATTTGCCGTGTGTTGGACGACAGAAAATGCTGTATTATTCAGCTATTAGCGCGTAGGCTGCTCTGTCTAGGCTGGACGCATTGCAAAAGCGCAGTAGACTTGTCAAGTTACTCTGGACCATCATGGAAGCAGCCCTCGCCGCCTCAGTCGATTCCGATCTCGATGAAGAAAATCGAGCCGTCGGAGCCTCGACCCCTGAAGAGCTCATTGCCTGGGCTGCGGACCGCTATGGCGAGAAGCTGATCGCCTCGACCAGCTTTGGGGCGACCTCTGCCGTGATGCTGCATCTCTTGCACCGCGTGGCCCCTCGCACGCCGATCATCTGCGTCGACACCGGCTACCTCTTCGCCGAAACATATCAATTCGCCGAGGCGCTGATCGAGCGCTTGGAGCTCGACGTTCGATTCTACTCGGCGCTGATGTCGCCCGCTCGCCAGGAGGCGCTGTACGGAAAGCTCTGGGAGCAGGGCGAGGAGGGCGTGAACCGCTACCTGCAGATCAACAAAGTGGAACCGATGCAAAGGGCGATTCGCGAGCTCGGCGCGGAGGCTTGGATGGCGGGATTGCGCGCTGAGCAAACCGAGCATCGCGCTGGACTGAGGCGCGTCGAACGCCAAAACGGCAGCATCAAGCTCCACCCGGTCTTGCACTGGACTGGGGAAGAAATGACGGCCTACATGGAGCGTCACGACCTCCCCTACCATCCCATGTTCGAGCAAGGCTACCGCTCGATTGGTGACCACCATTCGACGATTCCGACCACCGCCGACATGGATCCACGCGACGGTCGCATACTGGGCAAAACGCGGGAGTGCGGGCTTCATCTTCCGCTCACCGAAGAGCAAAACCAGAGTCTCAAGTCGAGCGGATTGTAATAAGCTGGCATATCGCACTCCGCTCTGCATAACCTCAATTGAAGGTAGCGGACGGTGTCTTTGCTTCGGATTGTAATCAGCGACCTGCATCTCGGGACGGGAACCCGACGTGGACAGCTCAATCCGCTCGAAGATTTCATCCACGACGACCGCTTCGTCGAGCTCCTCGCCTACTACGAGAATCTCAGCGGTCCCGAGGGCAGCATCGAGCTGATCATGAACGGGGACATCTTCGACCTGTTGAAGGTGAAGATCGCGGACGACTGGCCTACCGAAGTCACCGAAGAGATCGCCGTCGCCAAGCTGCAGCAGTGCCTCGAAGGGCACCCGAAGTTCGTGATGGCGCTCCGCGAGTTTCTTCAGACGCCAACAAACCGGCTGACCTATCTTCCCGGGAACCATGACCTCGAGCTCTGGTTCTCAGCAGTTCAAGAGCTGTTCCTTCGATACGTGGCGCCGGGCGAAGCTGCCGAACGCGTGCACTTCGTCACCTCCTCGGACACCTACTACCTCCCCGAAGGCATCCAAATCCGGCACGGCCACCAGTTCGAACGCATTCACCGGGTCGACTACTCGCAGATGACCCGCACGCGCCGAGATGGAACCGAAGTCTTGGCCTTGCCCTGGGGTAGCTTGTGGATCCTCGAAGTGATGAATCCGCTCAAAGAGATTCGGAGCCACATCGATCGCATCCAGCCTCTGGGCCGCTTTCTCTGGTCGTCGGCCCTGCTAGATCCCGGTTTCGTCTTCAAGTTCCTGTGGCGCTCGACGGTCTACTTCCTTCGCCACCGCGTGTTCACGATCCAAGCCTGGCGCGACCGCATCATGAACTTCCCGCGTCTGGTACGCGAAGAGGTTCTCGAGGTCACCAGCGGCGGCTACGACGAGCGAGCAATCCGGGCACTCAACAAGACCCGCGGTGCCCACACCTTGATCGTCGGTCACAGCCACGGCCCGCGATTTCTACAACTTCCGAACGACCGCATCCTGGTCAACACGGGCACCTGGGTGAAGATGATCAACCTGGACCTGCAGTACCTCGGTCAGGACAGTGGTTTAACCTATGCAGTGATCGCGTACGACGACGACGGGAAGCCAGAGACGACCTTGATGAGGTGGCGCGGCGCGCACGAAGCCTGCGAAGCGATCCCCTACGCGGACTAGACGCACATACCGGGGCGCGGGGGAACGCGACACGGGATTCCGTCGAACGGCTCGGCTTGCAAATGTGGTCGGATGCACTCGCGAGCTCGGACCACGCAAGCCGAGCCTCGGAGCTCGCGCCCAATCGGCGGTGGTTGCTGTCTTGCCGATTGTCACGAGCTACGTCGACTCCACCCCATGACGCGTTCCCCCGCGCCCCTGCATACGGAAGCTACGGCCCCAGAATCAGCGACGGCTACGTAAACTGAAACGAAACAGTGATCGAATCTGGGACTCGGAGCGGTGTGATTAGACCGGGCGGCGGACCGTGGCCGTAGGACCGTGACCGTAGGGCCGTGACCGTGCCTCGTCGTTGCCCCGCCCCCAAGACAGCAGGCGGCAGCGCGAGCCCGCAGGGCGAAGCCCGGCGCGAATGCGCCGGCAAGGCGGAGCGCAGCGACCGCCGCGCCAGGCACGCTGCTCACTCGCGTGAGAGTGATACCAGAACTACGGGTGGGGGTGGGCGGGCGGTGTGATTAACCATACCACCCAACCAACCCAACACCCCGCCCCCAAACACCCGCGGCAGCACAAGCCGAGTGGTGACGCCGAGCCAAACAACGTCGCGAGCCGTTCTCCGCTTGCTAGAGCGCGCATCTTCCGATACTATACAGCCGTTCAGTGCCCCGCCCGCGCGACAACCCGCCCAATCGCTTTGACGAAGCCCACATCGACTGGGACGGCGAGCCTCCGCCTGCTGATCTCTGCGTTCATGAAGAGCAGGCCAAGAGTGCGCTGTCGGAGAACCGGAGTCCCGATGTCGGCTTTCGTTGGAGCGTGAATCCGTATCGGGGGTGTTTTCATGGCTGCGCGTATTGCTACGCCCGGCCGACGCATCCGTATTTGGGCTTCGGTGCAGGGACCGACTTCGAGCGGCAGATCGTCGTGAAGGTCAACATCGTCGAACGCCTGCGCGCCGCTCTTCGAAAGAAGTCGTGGAAGCGCGAGCTGATCGCGTTCTCCGGAAACACAGACTGCTACCAGCCAATCGAGGCGCACTACCAACTCACGCGCGGCTGTCTCGAAGCTTGTGCGGAACACGAAACCCCTGTGACGATCATTACGAAGGGCAAGCTGGTGCGACGCGACATCGATGTGTTGCAGGACTTGCAGCGCAGCTCGGCGTGTCGTGTCGCGCTCAGCATTCCCTTTGCGCGTGACGATCAAGCGCGCGCGATCGAACCATTCGCGAGTCCACCGAGCAAGCGCTTTGAAACACTGCGCGTGCTCTCGGACGCAGGAATCGACACGACCGTGGCGGTGGCCCCAATCATTCCAGGTCTCAACGACGAACAGATTCCCGAGATCCTAAGCCGCGCCCGCGATGCGGGCGCGAGCAGCGCATTCAAAATTCTCCTGAGGCTCCCGCGTGAGGTCGGTCCGATCTTCGAAGCGCGGCTGACGGAAACCTTGCCTATGCGGCGCGCGAAAGTCATGAGCGCCCTGACCGATACGCGGAGCGGCCTGACGAACGATTCTCGCTTCGGGTCTCGCATGGTCGGACAGGGTCCGCGCTGGGCGCTCATCGAGCAGCTGTTCACTCGCCAATGCGAGCGCCTGGGCCTAGAGCAGCTTGCCGGAGAGGCCCCGCAGCCCTCCCCGGGGCCGGATACCTCCAAAGGGCCCCAACTGCCCCTGCTGTTCTGAGCTGGCGCGCAGATTGCAAGGTTCCCCAGGTGTGCCCCAGAGCTCGCACTGCCTTTCCTGGAGAGAATCGAAGTGATTACAGCTAGTTATATAGCGTCAGTGAGTTCGGACGACTTGTCATCGCATGACATAGTGTCAACACTGCCTGTCAGAGAGTCTCAGATGGCCGACACAAACGAAATCTCGGTTCTCGTCGTTGATGACGAAACGCCCAACGTCGACTCGCTGCGGCGGATCTTCGAGCGCGAGGGATTCAGCGTGCTCACCGCAACGAGCGGGAAGAAGGCCCTCGACCTGTGCCGTCACCAAGCGGTGCACGTGGTGGTCAGCGACTTGATGATGCCTGGGATGAACGGCATCGAGCTGGTGAAGGCCTTGAAGACCATCGTCCCGGATGCCGAAGTCGTCTTGATGACTGCGTTCGGGACCGTCGAGAAGGCCGTCGAAGCGATGCGCGCTGGCGCGTACGATTTCGTCGAGAAGCCACTGAAGCGGCTGCAGATGGTCAAGACCGTTCGCAAAGCAGCAGAGCGGCACCAGCTCGTCGTCGAGAACAAAGACTTGCGGCAGCAGCTCTCGCAACTCAGCGACCGAAGCATCGTCGGCTCGGCCGCTTCGCTTCGAAGCGCGCTGGAGATCGCAACGCAGGCGGCGCCGTCCTCGGCGAACGTGTTGATCCTCGGAGAGAGCGGCACGGGCAAGGAGCTGCTGGCGCGCCACATTCACGAGCGCAGCGGCAGGAAGCAGTTCGTTGGCGTGAACCTCTCCGCTCTACCCGAGACGATCGTCGAGTCAGAGCTTTTTGGCCACGAAAAAGGCGCATTTACGGGCGCAATCGCGCGGCGCGGCGGTCGCATCGCAGAAGCGGAAGGCGGCACGCTGTTCCTCGACGAAATCGGCGAGCTGTCGGCGACAGTGCAAGTCAAACTGCTCCGCGTGCTTCAAGAAGGCGAGTACCAACCCGTCGGCGGACAGACCAAGAAAGCTGACTTTCGATTGATCGCTGCGACGAATCGTGACCTGCATGCTGCGGTGGAAGCCGGAGAATTTCGCGAGGACTTGTACTACCGTCTCAACGTCATCGCCCTGACCAGCCCTCCGCTCCGAGCACGACGCGACGACATCCCGCTGCTGACCGAGCACTTCGTCGCGACCTACTGCGCGAAGAACGGCAAAGAGCCCTTGGCAGTCGACCGCGATGCGCTTCAACAGCTCGTCGCCTACGATTGGCCGGGCAACGTTCGGGAGCTCCAGAATGTGATCGAGCGGGCCGTGGTTCTGAACAAGAGCGGCGTCATCAAGCTCGCCGACCTCCCCGACCCCGTCGCCCGCGCCGAACCGCAGTTCGATACCTTCACTTTCCCAGTTGGGACCCCGCTCAGCGAGGTCGAACGCAGCGTGATCCACGGCACTCTGAAGCATACCTCCGGAGACAAACAGCTTGCAGCGCAACTCCTCGGAATTTCAGCGAGGACGATCTATCGCAAGCTCGGCGCGGAGAAGGGCGACGAGTCCGCCTGAACGGCCGCACCCCTGCCGCTGTCATATTGTCAATTGCTGCGGACTTGCCCCGCCACGTTGTCCAGGGGCCAGCGTCCAAAACAGCTTTTCATGCACGAAATCATTCGTGTTTCAGCCATCTTGATTCGGCACGGTGGTTGCTCTAGTAACCCCCGGTGGCAACTCCACGACAAAGACGCCTCTCGGTTGCGATTATCCTCGCAACGCTGGCCCTTTGCGCTTTCTTCCTGGCGCAGGGGACGACGCGTGTCTTGGCCGCGGAATTGCTGACTCGAGAGGCAGCCCCCGAAGGGAAGCCGCTGACACGTTTCACGGCCACGTCCCCGACGTTTCTGCGCAGGCGAGATTCGGGCGTCATCCTTCGTAGGAACATCTTCGATTCAGCGCGCGGCGACCTCACAGCCGAGCCGCTCCCAGAAGTTCCACTCGGCCCCGATGGGGAGCCGGTCGACGAATGGGATCCGAATCAGCCGCCACCCAAGTGCACGGGCAAGTTGAGGCTCGTCGGCTCCGTGGTAAGCCCGACCTCTCCGGACTGGTCCTTCGCTGCCATCGCAGGTGCGAGCGACGGAAAGACCATGCTGTATCGTCAGGGCTCGGACGTGGACGGTTCACGCGTGTTGGCCGTTCACTCCTGGAGGGTCGTGATGAGCGCCTCGACTGGCGCATGTCAACTTCTGATGTTCGAGGAAGAAGCGGCGGCCGTACCTCGCGCGCCGGTCGCCGCCAAGTCCGTTGCAGCCTCGCGCGGGGATGAGCGCTCCGCGGGTCTCAGTGACGAAGAGCTGACCGACGGCATCGAGAAGATCAGCGACACTCAGTTCAACATTCAACGCGGCCTGGTCGACAAAGTCTTGGCGAATCAGGGAAGCTTGATGAAGTCGGCTCGCGTGATCCCTCACGAGGAGAACGGACGTGTGATTGGAGTCAAGCTCTACGGCATTCGCCGCAACAGCTTGCTCGGCCGTCTCGGAGTTCGAAACGGCGACATGCTGCGAACGATCAACGGCTTCGACATGACGAGCCCCGACACTGCCCTCGAGGCGTATTCGCGCTTGCGAAGCGCCGACAAGCTCACCCTCGCGGTCAAGCGGCAGAACAAAGAGATGACCATTGACTACAACATCGAATGAGACGCCTTCTTGGGAATTCAGGCAGGGAATGAATCGTGACTTCTAGAAAACAGCTCATTTGCTTGCTCGTCGGCTCGCTACTGCTGAGCACCGGACACGACGCGGTGGCCCAACAAGACGAAGCGAAGCCCGCAACGCCGCCCGCGCGGCTGCCCTCCCCTCCTGTCCCACTGCGACCGGCTCCCAGAGCCCAGCCCAAAGCCGCGCCCGCTGCTGGACCCAGTGCAAGACCTGAGCCCAAGGCAGCGCCTGAACCCAAGGCGGCCGAAGAACAGGAGCTCGAGAACGACCTCCCGCAGTTCGAAACGGGTGTGGAATTCAAGGCGATGTCGCCGCGCACCCGGGTGACGTTCAATCTCGAAGATGCGGAACTCCCTGACTTGGTTCGCCTGATCTCGAACATGACCGGACGCCGCTTCATCCTGCCGACGAAGCTTCGAGCGATCAAAGCAACGGTGTTCGCGCCGACCAAGGTCACCGTGGCGGAGGCATACCAGGCATTCTTGTCCGTTCTCGAGGTGAACGGCTTCACTATCGTGCCGGCGGGGCGGTATCTGAAGATCGTCGAGGCCAACCAAATCGAGCGCCAAACGGTCCCTATGTACGGCGATGGCAGCGCTGTCCCTGCGACCGACCGCTACGTCACTCGCATCCATCACCTGGAACACCTGTCGGCAGAGGACGTCACGACCCTGCTCGCACGCTTCGCGTCCCGGACCGCGAACATCACTTCGTACGCCCCGACCAACATGCTGATCATCACCGACACCGGTGCCCAGATTCGCCGCATGCTTCGTCTGGTCGATGCGATCGATCTGCCCCGTAGCGGAACACAGACCTGGATCGAGCCGATCCACCACGCCAACGCGGCAGAACTCTCGGCGAGATTGCTGGAGATCTTCGCGATCGACACGGAGAACGCGACGCCAAAGACGGCGGCAAGGCCGACCGCAGCCAAGAAGAATGAACCGCCGTCGGTGCTCGGCGGTTCTGCCTCCGAGGCGACCATCCGAAACATCATCGCCGACGAGCGCACGAACGCCCTAATCATCATCGCAACGGAGCGTGCCTATCTGCGTATCCTAGAGATGATCCGGCAGCTCGACGTTGCACTCGAGGGCGAAGGTCGCATTCACGTCCACTACGTTCAGCATGGCGCCGCTACCGACATCGCAGCCGCGCTCACCGCGCTCGTCGGTGCCTCATCGAGCCCACGGCCAGCGGCTGCAGGCAGAGGCGCAGCACAGCGTGCGGCCGCGGCACCGGCCAGCACGGCATCGCTGTTCGAGGGCCAGATCGCGGTCACCGCATACGAGCCTTCGAACGCCCTACTCATCACTTCGTCACTTCACGACTACACCGCGCTCAAGCGTGTGATCGAACGGCTCGACGCGCCCCGAAAGCAGGTCTTCATCGACGCGGTCGTCATGGAGCTCGGCGTCGAACGCTCGTCGGAGCTCGGCTTCGCGTTTCACGGTGGCGCGGGTGATTTCCCCACCGATGGCTCGCTCTCCCTCTTCGGCTTCAACGCGCCGTCTTCGATCGACATCACTCAGAACAACCTCACCGGCTTGGCGCTCGGCGTTCGTGGTCCGACGATCGAGAACTCACAGCAGCTCGTCGGTTTCTCGGTTCCCGGCTTCGGTGTGACCGTGACGGCCCTCGCGACATCGGGTGACGCGGACGTTCTCTCGACACCTCACATCATCGCGATGGACAACACGGAGGCGGAAATCAGCGTCGGAGAGAACATCCCGTTGCAGACCAATGGCGTTGCGCCGGGCACGTTTGCCGGTGCGGGCAGCCTGGGCGCCTTGGCCGGAGCCGCGTCTGGGGGGCAGGACCTGGGCAACCTGGCCGGGCTGGCCGGCGGGCTCGGAAGCGTCGCCCGACAGGACGTCGGCACCACGATTAGGGTCGTGCCGCACATCAACGAAGACAACGAGATTCGCCTCGAAATCGAAGAGGAGATCTCCGAGCAGGGGGCGACCTCCGGTACCCTGGGTGTCGTCTCCATCAACCGTCGTACCGCACGAACCGAGATCATGGTGCGGGACCAGCAGACGATCGTCATCGGCGGTCTGATGCGCGACGCGATTCAGAACTCGGAAGACAAGGTACCGGTTCTCGGCGACATCCCGATTTTGGGCGCTCTGTTCCGCAAGACCAGCAAGACCAAGCGCAAGACCAACCTGCTGCTGATCCTCACGCCGTACATCATCCGCGACCCGGGCGACCTTCGGGAGATCTTCGAACGCAAGATGCAAGAGCGGCAACAGATGATCGACCGCTACTTCGTCTTTGGCGAGGACAAGTTTGAGCCCCACGTCGACTACAGCCGCACGCGCGGCCTCGTAGCCGAGATTGTCAACGAGATCGACGGCGTGGAAGAAGAGATCAGGCTGGCCAAGGCGGCAGAGCTCGAGCCGCCGCCAGACCACGTGCCTCGCTCGCCCATCGGTCCGTACCGCGCGCAAGCAAGCAATGAAGATGAAACCTTCGTGATCGGGCCAAACGACAGCGGGGCGTTCCCATCGACGACGCCGGAGTCCTATGAGCCGGTCCCGCCGACGGCGGCAGACGAGCAAGAAGGAGGCGGCGCGCCGCCTCCGCCAATCGAGGAGATCCCACACGGAGCCGAGCCGGAAACGTCGCTGGAGCCTGAGAGCCCCGAGCAGCCTGAGGAACCGGCTGGCGTGGAGGTTTCTGACGAGGTGATCGTGCCTGATGAACCGGCCCCCGAGCCCGTGGAAGTCGAAGACGCCGCCGAGCCTGAGGCCGACACGGCCGCAGAGGCAGCAGAGGCAGCAGAGCCCGGCGACGAAGAATCGGACGGCAGCCAGTAATGAGCTTCGAGCAGCGCTACATCGGTGAGATCCTAGTTCGGCGCGGTGCGCTCGAGCCGGACAGACTCGAGGATGCGCTCGAGACCGCGGCGGATCGCTCGGTCGACCTTCGGGACCTCTTGGTCGCAACGCACGCTGTCGAAGAGGTGAAGCTCGTGCGCGCGCTGGCGGATGAGGTCGGCATGGAGTTCGTGGAGAAGCTCGCCACGGAATTGATCCCCGAAGACCTGATCGACGCCGTTCCGATCAACTTCGCTCGTCAGAACCACGTTCTCCCGCTGAGCCAATCGGACGACAGTGTCCGCGTCGCCGTCGCCAATCCACTTGACTCGTTCCCTATCGACGATCTGCGCATTCTGCTCGGGAAGATGATCATTCCGGTTGCCGCTTCCGAAGAGGCCATCGACGACGCAATCAACCGCGTCTACGAGCGAAAAGATGAAACCGCGCTTGCCGAGGCGAAGGAAGGCGAGGAGGTCGAGGAGCTTCGCGACCTGATCGACATGACCGACGAAGCGCCGGTGATTCGATGGGTCAACAACCTGTTCTACACCGCCGTGAAGGAGCGCGCGTCTGACATCCACATCGAGCCGACCGATGAAAGGGTGATCGTTCGGTATCGAGTCGACGGCCGGCTCATTCCCCGCAAGGAAGCGAATCGGGGCTTCCTTTCTTCGATCGTGAGTCGCGTGAAGATCGAGGCAGGGCTCAACATCGCAGAGAAGCGCCTTCCGCAGGACGGCCGCATCACCAAGAAGATCGCAGGCAAGGTGGTCGACGTTCGTGTGTCGACGATCCCCACGGCCAAGGGCGAGCGTGTCGTCATGCGTCTGCTCGACAAGGAGCAGGTCCTTCTGAACCTCATCGACCTGGGTTTCGCCCGCAAGGAGCTCGACCAGCTCGAGCTTCTCATCCGGCGCCCCAACGGGATCATCCTGGTCACCGGCCCCACCGGTTCGGGTAAGACGACCACGCTCTACGCCTGTCTGAACAGGATCAACACGCCTGAAAAGAACATCCTGACGGCAGAGGACCCGGTCGAGTACGAGCTCCGTGGCATCGGGCAGATGCAGGTTCAGCCGAAGATTGGTCTCACCTTCGCGTCGGGCATGAGGAGCTTTCTTCGTCAGGACCCGGACGTCATCATGGTCGGCGAGATTCGCGACCACGAAACGGCGGATATCGCGATTCACGCCTCGTTGACGGGCCACCTCGTGCTCTCGACCCTGCACACCAACGATGCGCCGAGCGCCATCACCCGCCTGGTCGACATGGACGTGAAGGCTTATCAGCTTTCTTCCTCGGTTCTGGCGGTCCTCGCTCAGCGCCTGGTTCGAAAGCTCTGCGACCATTGCAAGAGCCCTTACACGCCGACCGCGCAGGACTTGCTCGAGCTCGGAATCGACGCGTCAATCGCACAGGAAAAGCTCGTGGAGCTCAAGAAGCTCGCCGCAACCACCGTGATCGGAAGTAGCATTCCGTCGACCTTGCCCGATCCGGTCGGCACGGACTCGGGGAAGCTCACCTTCTACCACCACCGCGGCTGTGACGAGTGCAGCAACACCGGCTACCGCGGCCGAATCGGGATCTTCGAGCTCATGATGATCGACGAGCCCGTGCGCCGCGAAATCTTGAACAACAGCGACGCAAAGGCAATTCAGCGCGTCGCCCAGCAACAGGGCATGCGTCTTCTGCGCGAAGACGGCGCGCGCCAGGTCGTGGCAGGCGTAACGAGCGTCGAAGAGGTGCTCGCAGCAACCCAGGCCGCCGAGGTCTGATCCATGGGGGTTTACGCATACAAGGGCATCGACGCGCGGGGCAAGTCCGTCAAGGGGGTGCGAGACGCCGACAGCGCCAAGGGGCTGCGCACTTTGCTCAAGCGGGACGGAGTCCTGGCTACCGAAATTCTCGAGCAGTCGGAGGCGGCACGCAAAGCATCACGCGACATCGATTTTCGCCGAATGTTTCGGCGGGTTTCGCCCATGGACGTTGCCATGGCGACTCGACAACTCTCCGTGTTGATCCGCTCGGGTGTCCCTTTGGTCGAAGCCCTGAGCGCCTTGATCGAACAGCTCGACCAGCCCGAGCTGAAGAACGCGTTCACCGATACGCGCAATCAGGTGAACGAAGGCAGCACGCTCGCCACCGCGCTCAAGTCGCACCCCAAGATTTTTCTCTCGCTCTACGTCAACATGGTGGCCGCAGGTGAAGCGTCCGGCACGCTCGAGGAGGTGCTTGGGCGACTTGCCGAGTTCCTGGACGAGCAAACCCGGCTTCAGAGCAAGGTTCGTGGCGCCCTCGCCTATCCGGTCGTCATGGCGGTGGTCGTGGTCGCCATCCTCTTCTTGATGATGTCGGTCGTCGTTCCCAAGGTCACTTCGATCTTCGAAAACTTCAATCAGACCCTTCCCTGGTACACCAGCGTGTTGATTTGGGTGAGCAAGATCTTCAGCAACTACTGGTGGCTCATCGCGGCGCTGATGGGCGGAGGAATCTACTGGTTCCGCCGCTGGAAGGCGACCGAAGAGGGCCGGAGGAAATGGGATCTCCTCGTGCTTGAGGCACCACTGTTTGGACCATTGATAATCATGGTCGCGGTGGCCCGCTTCGCTCGGACGCTAGCTACGCTCCTTTCGAGCGGGGTCCCCGTGCTCACCGCCATGGACATCACGCGCAACGTGCTCGGCAACACGGAGCTGATGCGAGTCGTCGAAGAGGCGCGCGAAAGCGTTCGTGAGGGCGAGGGAATCGCCAAGCCGCTGCGACAAGCGGGCAGATTTCCGCCGATCGTGACCCATATGATCGCCGTAGGTGAGCGCACTGGACAACTGGAGGAAATGCTGGTGCACGTAGCGGACACCTACGACCAGCAGATCGAGGTGCGAGTCGGAGCCATGACGTCGATTCTCGAACCTGTGCTCATCGTGGTCATGGGCGTCGTCGTCGGCGGCATCGCGTTCGCGATTCTCATGCCGCTACTCCAACTCAACGAGATGATTCAATGAGAGACACGCATGGCTCGACGATCACAAAGAGAGCGAGTTTCGTTGCCCTGGGAACGCCGCGGCGGGCGCTGGCGCAATGCTCTGAGCAACACACGATGGCAAGCACTCCTCGGGATGCTCTTGCTACTCGCGCTGACGATCGGCTTCACGCGCTACGCGCGGCGCAGAGTCCAGGTCCGCGATACACACGTCGCGGTCGCTCAGGTGAAGCAAGCGATCGACCAATTTCGGACCGATGTTGGACGCTGCCCAGTCTCGGAGACGGAGCTGCTTCACCCTCCGCTCTCTCAGAAGCGATACCTCGATTCGATGCCAAAGGACGGCTGGGGGAGGCCCCTGACGATTCGCTGTCCGGGCTACTTCGAAGAGGAAGCCGAAGTGATTTCTGCGGGCCCGAGTGGCTCGCTCATAAAGGACGACAACATTCAATGAAGCGAACGGGAGGCTCCATGCCCAACACGATCAACACACGCCCGCAAGAAGGACCGACCCGCCGGAGGCGCCAGGAGGGCTTCACGCTCATCGAGATCATGATCGTCATCACGATCGCCGCGATGATGGTGGGTGGCGTTGCTGTGGCATTGCTGCCGCAGCTGCAAAAGGCACGAATCAAGGCCACGGCGACCGACGCTCAGGGGCTTCGCTCGGCCGTGATGCTCTACGTGGCCGACAATCCAAGAGCGTGCCCGACCGTGGAAGACCTGGTCAGCGAGCGGTACCTCGACGGAAGCCGCCGGACGACCGATGCCTGGGACACGCCGTTCCAAATCTCTTGCGAGGGCGGGGACGTCGCGGTGGTCTCGGCGGGCCCGGACCTGCAGTTCAACACCGAGGACGACATCTAACGGCTCATGCTCAGACGCCTCCCATCCCGAACGAGCCGCGGTTTCACCCTCATTGAGGTGATTCTGGTGGTCGCGATCATCGCGGTCGTGATCACGGGGGCGACGTTCGGGCTGGGCGCCATCAGCCGGTCCCGGCTGAGGTCCTCGGCCTTCAGAGTCATGAGCGCGGCGCGCTTCGCCTACAATCGTTCACTGACTCAGGGCACGACGACGCGACTCCGCTTCGACCTCGACAAGAACACGATGGCCATCGAGGAGACCTATACACCGGTCACTCTGGCCACCAACGAACAGCTCGAATCGGATCAGGGAGAGGCAGTCGACCCATGGGATCTCGCCAAAACCAGGCTCCAAGAGCCCTTGAGCCCCGTGACGCCGACTTCACCGTTCCAGCCCATCTCGAATCAAAGCGGAAAGGTGCTGGAGCGGTACAGCACCAAACCGGTTGGGGACGGCGTTTCGGTGCACGCCTTGATCACGCCGCACGAGTCCGATACTCGAATCGATGGAGAGGGCTCGGTCTACTTCTTCCCCGGAGGCGTGACGGAGCACGCGGTCATTCAGTTGAGTGACTCGAGCGATACAGTCTACAGCGTCGAGATCCATCCGCTGACCGGAAACGCGCGCATTCACAATTTCGCCTACGAGCCGCTGAACGAGCTCGATGATGGCGGAGAAGTCGAGGATTCCCTATGACTCGTTCCGGCTTCACCTTGTTGGAAGTGATGATCGCCATTGCGATCCTCGGCGTCTCGCTCACCGCCATCTTCTCGAGTGAGGTAGGGGCTGCCAACGTCGCCGCTCGTGCTCGCCGCCAGAACGTCGCCGCGACGCTGGCGCGCTGCAAGATGGGCGAGATCGAAGAGATCATCGCGATCGAAGGCCTGCCCGCTCTCGAGAAGAAGGACACCGACCCCTGCTGCGAGCACGCGCCTGTCGAGGGTTTCGAGTGCGAATGGATCGTCGAGCGAATCATCCTACCTGAGTTCGGCGCTGGAGATGAGGACTCCGAGGACGAGGACGGCGAGCAGGCGAACAACCCAAGGGAGATCCTGGACGAAGCCGTGGACGAAGTCACCGACGAGGGAACGACCGAACAGGCACTCGCCGGGCAGTCCGGGAACCTCGCGATGCTCGCCTTGCAGATCGGGTTTCCGATCTTGAAGCCCTTCCTCGAAGAGCAGGTGCGGCGGGCGACCGTGAGCGTGCGCTGGACCGAGGGGTCCAAGCAGCGCGGCTTCGATGTCACGCAGTATCTCGTTTCCGACCAGCCCGCGCCGACGGAAGACTCGGCTGCGGAGGAGGAAGAACAGTGAAGACGCGGGGTTTCACTCTGCTCGAGGTCATCCTCGCCGTGACGGTGCTCGCTCTGGTGGGAACGATGATCTACGGCGGTTTTTCTCAGACTGCCCTCAACAAGGTGCGGATCGAAGAGGACGTAGACCACTCGCGCATGGTTCACATGGCGCTCGAACGCATGGCTCGAGAGCTCAGCATGGCCTTCGTGTCTACGCACACCAATCCATCGCTCGACCTACGCGTCGTGGAGACCGCCTTCATCGGCAAGGACCACGGCAGAGACGATCGAATCGACTTCACCTCGTTCTCACATCGGCGCCTGTACCGAAACGCGCGCGAGTCGGACCAGAACGAGATTAGTTACTTCGTCACCGAACACCCCGACGATCAGGACGTGAACGTGCTCGCGCGCCGGGAGCAGAACCGCATCGATGACGATCCGCGGCGGGGAGGCCAGTCGCAGATCCTCGTGGAGAACGTCGAAGAGTTCAATCTCGAATACTACGACCCCTTGCTGAGCGAATGGGTCTCCACCTGGGACACCGAGGACGTGCTCGCGCAGCCAAACCGGCTACCCACGCAGGTGCGGATTCGACTGGCCGTCAAGCATCCACACAGACGGGGCGAGACACAGGCCTTTGGAACCAGGGTCACGATTCCACTCAACTACGCCCTGAACCACGCGAACTACAACCCATGAACCGCAGCAGCAACAGATCGCATCGCAAGCGCTCCGAAGAGGGCGTCGCGCTGATCATGGCGATCGCGACGGTTGCAATTCTTTCGGTGATGCTCGTGGACATGCACGAAACCACTGGAACTGCGTTTGCGGTATCGACATCGCAGCGGGACGCCCTTCAAGCCGAGTACATGGCCAAGAGCGCAACCAACCTCACGCGTTTGTTGATCGCAAAGGAGCCCGATGTGCGGCGCTTCGTCGACCCGCTCTATCGCGCCGCGACGGGTCGCTCGGCGCCCCAGTTGCCGGTCTGGAATTTCGTCAACGAGCTGCTGGCGCCATTCTGCACGCCTGAGGATCAGCGCGATACCTTGATGGAGCTTGGAGTCGATTTCGGCGACACGGTCGGTTTCGAGAACCTTCCCGGTGAATGCCACATCCGTGCGGTCAGTGAGAACGGCAAGGTCAACGTCAACGACCCGCTGTTCCTCGACGGAGAGCAGGCACGAAACGGCGTGGCCACGCAGCTCTTTGCGCTCACAGGCGGGCAACTACCCGAGAGCCCCTACGACGCGCTGTTCAACCAGGAAGATGAGACAGGGACCCTGACCACGCGCATCGACCTCATCACCGCGGTCATCGACTGGTGGGACCGTGACATCCAACGCACCGACTTCGACCCGGGAGCTGGCGTCACACGAACCGGCGGGACGGGGAACGAAGACGACTCGCTCTATCAAATGAACGAGAACCCCTACCGGAACAAGAACGCCCCCTTCGACTCGATACAGGAGCTGCGCCTGGTCCGAGGCTTCGACGACGATTTCTGGGCGACGTTCGTCGAACCGATCCCCAACGACCCGGTGTCCCGCGTGATGACGATCTATGCTTCGGGCCTGGTGAACGTGAACGAAGCCAGCCCGCAGGTCTTGCTCGGCAGGATCTGCTCGTTTGCGCCTGAGGTCAGCCTCTGCACCGATCCCCTCGAAAGCGTCAAGTTCATCCAGATTCTCACCACGATCCGTCAGCTCATTCCGATTCCGCTCTTCAGCCGTCCTACCGACCTCATGGACTTCGTCGAAGGCAAGGGTACCGAGAAGGACCTCTACGGAATGCTCACGGGCTTTCTGGGACCCGAAAGCGAGCTCATCTTCACGCCCATCGAGATTCCTGGAGATCAGCGAACCCCGCTGGCTCGTTCGTTCGCAACCTCAGCGTCAATCTTCACCATCGAAGCCACCGCATTGGTTGGGCACTCTCAGGTGCGGATCGAGTCCGTCGTCAACTTCCACTCGCGCTGGGTTCCACCACCACCCAATACGGGACGCATGCCAGGCTTGGGTGTGTTCCACTACTATCGGATGAATTGAAATGTCTTTGGTTTTGGGATTAGAGGTCACTCCCCGAGTGGTTCGCGGCGCGTTTCTGAGAACGACACTGCGCGGATCCGAAATGGAGCAGTATGCCGAGGTCCAGCTCCCCTACTCCGCCGATTCGGAACTGGAAGCCGGCGTGCTCGAAGCGGCCATCGCACAGGTCCTGAGTCAGGGGGCCCGGGCGCCGGATCGCATCATCGCCTCGTTGAACGGCGAGGCGGCTTCCTTGAGGCTGATCGACCTGCCGGCAGGCGTCGAGAAGAAGGCTGCCGAGGTCTTGCCGGGCGAGCTGGGCGCCGTGCTTCCATTCGATATCGACGACGCTGTCGTCGACTACCAGGTGGTCGGTCGCGACGAGTCGACCATCCAGCTCATGGCCGCGGCCGTCCCTCGTCAGAATGTCGCAGACCGACTGAAGGAGCTACAGTCGGCCGGCGTGGACCCGAGCGAGCTTGCCGTCGGTGCGGCCGCGTTCGACGGCCTGGGTTCGCTCCTGAGCGAGTCGCTCGGAAACAGGACTGTGCTCGTCATCGACGTCGGGCTGAGGAACACGGACTTCGCGGTACTCAGCAACGGTAGCTGCACGTTTGCGAGAACCGTTTCAGGCGGTATGGACTTGGTTGAATCGGGTCGGCGCGCGCAGCTGGGTGCCGCACTGCAGCGCACGCTGTCGAGCTACCGGGCGCAGCGCTCGGAGGAACCCTCTCTCGTCCTGCTCTCCGGGGAAACGGCTCCGATGGAGAGCGCGAGAGGCTGGCTGACCGAGCAACTCGGAATCGACTGCGGCGTAGCGCCACTACCCGAAGCGCCCGGCGCCGACGAAGTCACCCTACCGAAATTTGCCAAGGCCGCGGCCCTCGCATCGCGGGCGATTTCTCGGAAGAAGCAGCTCAACCTGCGACAGGGCGAATTTGCATCGGCGGCAGCCGCCAGTGAGCTCCGAAAGCACGCTCGGTTGATCGCCGTGTGCCTGGCGGCGATCGTTCTTTCCTTTGGCGTCTCACTGATGGCCCGGTATCGTGTGGCCAACGCGGAGCAGCAGCGACTCACCGCGACGCTGGCCGAAGTCAGCAAAGACTTGCTCGGCGAGGAGGCGCACAGCGCGCTTCATGCGCGTGAGCTCCTCACGGCCGGACCTCGCATCGACGATCCGCTCCCTCGATTCGATGCCTACGATGTGCTCGAAGCGATTTCTGAGAGCATTCCTACGGACATCCAACACGATACTCGCCGGCTTCTGATCGAGATCGACGACGACGGCGACAACGGACGTTTCGAGATTCAGGGAACCGTCGGCTCCATCGCCGAACGAGATCGGATCGTGGACGATATTCAGGCGCATCCCTGCTTCGCCGACGCCGAAAAGGGCTCGATCTCGAACGCGGTTGGCGACCGCAAAGACTACAAGCTGGTCGTCAAGGTCGAGTGCGATGACGCCGCCTCCGGCCCCAGAAAGGAGAAATAGCGTGGCCTTCGGAGACGCATTGGACAACGCCCGAAGCTGGGCTGACGCACTGAGCGGCCGCGAACGTCGACTTCTCGGAATCATGGCGTTCGTGTTCATCGCGATCGTGATCGTCATTCCGATGTATGTCGCGATTTCCAGCATTTCGGACATCGAAACGGAGAACGCGGAGATCACCCAGGTTCTACAGGATATCCACCGTTCGGAGCCGCGCCTGCGACAGCAGAAAGCCGACCGGATTGCGGTCGAGAAGCTGTACCAGCGCAAAGCGCCCTCTCTGGGCGGTTTCCTCGAGGAGCGCGCTCAGCAATACGGGGTGACCGGCCTCGGCATCACCGACCAGCCAAACCTCGACATGGGCGCCTACAGCCGGCGTTCGGTGCGCGTTTCCTTGCCCGTGGTCGAGCTTCGGCCCTTGATCGAGATGCTCGCCGACATCGAGAACAGCTCCTATCCCGTTTCGATCGAACAAATACAAATGACTGGCGGTCGCATGCGAACCGGGTACACGGTGAAGTTGGGCGTCAATGCCTACGACCGCGAAGTCGGTTCGGTGGTGCAGGAGTAGTCGGTGAACCGAATTCCATTCAAGCAAATCCTCAAGTGGACCGGTTACCCGCTGTTCTTCTTCCTCTGCTTCCTCTTCTTCGCCTACAAGACCTTCCCGTACGAACGGCTCTCCGACCGCATCGTTCAGGAGGCCAGAGCTCAGGGCTACGAAATCGAGATTATCGATTTGACGCATTCCGGTTTGACCGGGCTCAGCTTCGAGGGCCTCCGCCTGATCGTTCCGCCGGAACAAGAGGGCTCGCCTCCGCTCGATCTGATCTTCGACGAGCTCACCGTCAGCACATCGCTCTTTTCCCTGTTCTCCGGCACCAAGTCGTTTAGCTTCGATGCCGAGCTTGCCGGAGGAGACGCGGAAGGCGACATCACGCTCGGCGAGAGCGAGATGGACATCGATGTCGAGCTTGACGACGTCAATCTCGGAGCGCTCCCCGCGCTGCGACAGTTCACCAAGATTCCCCTGTCCGGAATCCTCAGCGGCGAGATCGTGCTCGCGATGCCAAGCGAAGTTAACGAATCGACGGGCAACGTCGACATCACCATCGAGGGGCTGAGCCTCGGCGACGGCAAGTCGAAGATCGAGATTCCAGGATGGGGCGGACTGACGCTCGACCCGGCGGACGCCGGAAACCTCGAGCTGCTGGCCAAGATCGAAGACGGTATCGCGAACATCGAACGCGCGACGGCGCACGGCAAGGATTTGGAGCTCGACGTTCTTGGCAGGGTGCGACTAGCGCGTCCCCTCACGCGCTCGGACTTGAACGTCATGCTCCGGGCCAAGATCCAAGATGCCTACAAGGAGCGGAGTACGAAGGTGGCCACGATGCTCGAGCTCGCGTCGTCGGGACTCAAAGCCGCGCTGACGGCTGATGGCGCCATTCAATACCTGGTCGCGGGTTCGATGGGCGGGCGTTTGCGCCCAAGAGGAGCGGGCAAACAGCCCTTCCAAGCGCCGAAGTGAAGTCCCGCACTGGACGACCCAGGAGACTGTGCTTTAGAGATGCTTGTCACGGGCGGGAGCAATGACGGGAAACGAAGTAGACGAAGCTGACGAGATCGAGGAGCCGCAAGACGTCGAAGTCCTGGACGAGGTGTCCGGACACAGCGATGTCGACGCCGACGATCTGGCCCTCTCGTCTTCTGCACTTTCACGTCGAGACCCGCTTGGCGCGTACATGCGCGACGTGCAACGCTACCCTCTGCTCTCGAAGCAGGAGGAGCACGATCTCGCCGTGCGTTTCCTCGAAGAGGACGACCTCGAAGCCGCGAAGCGACTGGTCACATCGAACCTGCGACTGGTCGTCAAGATCGCCTACGACTACCGCCAGGCGTACAAGAACATCCTCGACCTCGTTCAGGAGGGCAACATCGGCCTCATGCAGGCCGTAAAGAAGTACGACCCGTACAAGGGCGTGAAGCTCTCGAGCTACGCGGCCTGGTGGATTCGCGCCTACATACTTCGCTACATCCTGAACAACCACCGACTCGTGAAGGTCGGCACGACGCAAGCTCAACGCAAGTTGTTCTTCAATCTGCAGAAGGAAAAGGCCCGGCTCTCGGCCATGGGGATCGAGCCGACAGCGGAGATTATCGCCGAGCGTCTCAACGTTCCGGAGCGGGACGTCGTCTCGATGGACATGCGTCTGGCAGCCGGAGACGCATCCCTCGATGCGCCGGTGGGGACGGCTGAAGGCCGCTCGGTGGCTCGCGTAGAGCTCCTCCCCTCTAAAGATGTCCGCGTCGACGACACCCTGGCCGATGCCGAAGTCGGCGATCAGTTCTCGGCGAAGATCCACGAGTTCGGAGAGTCGCTGGAAGGCAAGGAAAAGCAGATATTCGACGACCGCCTGGTGGCCGAAGACCCCAAGACCCTGCAGGCGCTCGGCGACGAGTTCGGCGTGAGTCGCGAGCGCGTCCGCCAAATCGAAAAGCGTCTCTTGGAGAAGCTCAAGGCGTACCTGCACGATGAGCTCGGCGAAACGGTCGTCGAAGTCTACGAATCTCCCTGAGCCGCCGGGTCGCGGAGCCACGGGGATGTGGTAACGCCCATGAATGTCAGGTCGACTGTCGGTGGTTGCGACGCCCATCGGATGTCTCGAGGACATCACGCTGAGGGCGCTGCGGATTCTACGCGAAGCCGACCTCATCCTCGCCGAGGACACTCGCCATACGCGAACGCTCTGCTCGAAGCACGGCATCTCCACGCCGCTTCGCTCATTCCACGCACACAGCAACGACGACAAGGTGGACCTCATCGTCGAGGAGCTCCGCAACGGGGCCCACTACGCGCTGGTGAGCGATGCTGGGACCCCAGTGGTGAGCGACCCGGGGGTCTACCTGGTTTCGCGCGCCGCCAAGGCGGGCATCGAAGTAGAAGCGATTCCCGGCCCAAGCGCGGTCTTAGCGGCTCTTTGCGTCGCGGGGCTACCCGTCCGTCGGTTCGTTTTTGAAGGGTTTCTCCCACGTAGCGGTGGCGAACGAAGCCGTGCCCTCGAGCGAATCGCGTCCTCGGACATCACGGTCGTCCTCTTCGAATCGCCTCACCGCATCCACGCGACCCTCGAAGAGCTCGAAAGCTCCCTCGGGAGCCACAGGCAAGTCGCGCTCTGCAGAGAGCTGACGAAGATGCACGAGCAGACGATTCGCGGCACGGTTCCAGAAGTCCGAGAGGCGCTGTCGAAGCCGGCACGGGGCGAGATCACAGTCGTGATCGAGGGCAAGGCTCCTGACGCGGTGGTCGAAGACGTCGACGTCGACGTCCTCGTCGCCGAATGGAAACAGCAGGGGCTCTCGACCAAGGAGATGACCCAGAGGCTCCAACAAGACCTGGGTTGGAAACGCAATCGGGCCTACCAAGCCGTCCTCGACGCAGCGAAGTCGGACGAAGACTAGTGCGCAGACGTCGGGAGCGTCATGCAAACGCGAAGGCTCCCCGCCGTGCCTGCTTCAGTCCAGATGCGTCCGCCCTGCGCTTCGATCACGTTCCGAGCGACCGCCACCTCCAAGCCGAGCGCATCCGAACGTGACAGCGGCTTTTCGAGACGTTCAACGATGGCCAAGGTGTCGGCCGACGAATCCTTGAGCGTCGCCATCAGGTCGAATTGAACGAAGCCCTTGCCAACCTGATCGCGTCGCGGCGGGGCGACGCGCATGACGATGTCGGTCCCCGAAGAGCGGATGACCAGCACCGCGAGGCTCACCAGCGCGTGAACGGTGCGATGACGGTCCACGAAGATACGCGGAAGCCCTTCGGCGGCGCCTCCGATCACCGAGACGTTCTCGGCGCGAGACCGGGCGAAGCCAATGGCCTCGCCAATGAGCTCGTCGGGGACCACCCACTGCTGCTGCAGACGAAGCGTCCCCGCCTCGAGCTTCGCCTGATCGACCACCGTCGAAACCAGGCGAAGAAGACGCTCCGCACTCGCGCGGATCGTGCGAACGCTGCTCTCCTGCTCGGCATTGAGCTCGCCATCGACGCGACCGAGCAACATGTCGGAAAACCCGGTCACCGAGTTGAGCGGGTTGCGAAGCTCGTGGCCCAGAGCGCCGAGGAAACGCGCGCGTTGCCGTTTGGGTACTTCGGGCTCCGCCGCGTGAGCTTCGATCGTGTCCAACATGGAAGGTAGCGGCCCAGCGTCGGAGCAGGGCGTTGCCAAAGACGGTCGAGCGATCGAGAGCCGAGCGATCGATCGAAGTACACCCGCTCCGAGGAAGAGGCTCAGTCCCAAGACCAGCATCGCGCCCCAATAGCTGCCCTCCCCGGCCAGTGAAAACCAGCAGGCCGCGAAGTAGATCGACACGGCGCCGATGCCCCAGCGAAGCTTCGAGACCAGCCGGTCGTTTGCAGTGATCATCGCGGACCCTGCATAGGTAGTCGAACCAGAAAGCGGGACGGTGCATTGCCATGGTAGAGCGAACCGTCGTGCCGGGAGATGACCTCGGCCGTCACCGCGACAGGCCAGCGGCGAATCTCCGCTGCGTCCTCTGATGCAAGCACCTCGCCCGTAGTCGGAAGCGCGTCGAACGAAAGGCGGTCGCCCCCCCCTGCCGTGATCTCAATCGCCAAGAACTCCCCAGAGCGGGCGAGGCTGAGCTCGATCTGGGAATCGCGATGATCCGTTGCCAGAAAATCGGCGAGTACGAGAATGGAGCGTCGGAGGCGGCCTTCGTCCGCTTCGGCCACGCAGGGCTCTTCGGGTAAGGCGCAGTTGGCGCTCCGCTTGTTGGACCAGAGCTGTCCGGCCTCCACGGCAACACGAGCCAGCAGCTCTCGAACATCGGTACGTGCAGCGTTCAAGCGAAACTGCTCGTCCGCGAGCTGCGAGAAATCGAGGGCGCTATCGAGGAGCAGCTTCAGACGTATCCCGGACGCTCGAATGATCTCCAAGTCCTCGCGTTGCGACTCGTTCACCTCGCCGTCGATTCCGCTCAGAAGCACGTCCGAGAAACCCAAAACGGCATTGAGTGGTGTGCGGAACTCGTGACGGAGCGCCATCAAGTAGTCCACCTCGTCGTCGTCCGGTGCCGTCTCGGCGCCAGGCGCCAGCTCCCCTGGCATGGACTCGACGCAACCCTCCGGGGTCGCGACGCCGAGCTCTTCTGGCTGTGGCGGCTCGCTCTCGATGAATGTGCGCAGCGTCGAGCGAGCAAACCAGGCCAGCCCCGTCACCGCCGCCAAGGCTCCGAGCCCAAACCAGCCCCAGGACGCGATGTTGCGCAATTCGGCGTGAAAGAGCAGTCCAAGCGCCGTCAGCAAGCCTACGAAGGTAGCGTACGAGCCAAGCCGAAGCATCACGGCTCGACGAAACCCAACCCCATCTGCGTTCGGCATGCTCCCCACTTAGCGACCGATCTCTACCTCGGGAATTCGAGCAGAGCCTTCATCTCGCAGACGCAGCGCGAGGTCGATCCTGGCCGCCGCGTTGATGAGGCCGAGGTGACTGAATGCCTGCGGGAAGTTACCAAGGAGCGTGCGAGATCCGGGGTCGATCTGCTCAGCCAGAAGACCCAGGTGGTTCGAGGCCTCCGCATGGGCGACGAACACGCTTTGCGCTTCTTCCAATCGCCCGGCCATCGCGAGAACCTCGGCCAGCCAGAAGCCGCAAATGACGAACGCCCCTTCCTCGCCTCCGACTCCATCGTCGGTGCGGTAGCGATACACGTACGGGCCGTCCGCCAAGGTGTCCTGAATCCAGTCGACCGTGTTCAGCACTCGATCGTCGTTGGGGGACAGAAAGCCATGAATCGGAAGCAGGAGCAGAGACGCATCAGGATGCTCGTGGTCGTACGCCGCAACGAAGCGTTTGCCGGTTCGGTCCAGCCCGCGCTCGCAGAGCTCGCCATGTAGCTCGTCAGCCAATTGCTGCCATCGCGCCTGCAAGGCCTGATCACCGAACAGGGGCGCAAGCTCGGCGCCGCGCCGCAGCGCAAGCCAGCTCATGAGCTTGGAGTGCACGTTGTGCCGCTTGCCTGCACGCGGCTCCCAGATCCCGTGATCGGGCTCGGCCCACATCGCGACGACGTTGTCGACGACGGCCCGAAGCCGTCTCCATTCCCGCGCGGTGAGCGACCCGCCGCCTCTCTCGTACACGTACGCTGCGTCCATGAGCGCTCCCGCCGTATCGAGCTGCAGCTGATCACGTGCGCCGTTTCCGATGCGCACGGGTTTCGATCCGCGGTATCCAGAGAAGTGGTCGAGGGTTCGTTCGTCCGGGACCCGTCCACCGTCGACGGCGTACATGATGTGAAGCTCTCGATCGCGCTCGAGCGTATCCCTGACGAAGTGGAAGAACTCACGCGCCTCTCGATTGCAGCCGAGCAGATTGGCCGCGCGCACCCCCATCGCCGTGTCGCGCGTCCAGGTGTAGCGATAGTCCCAATTGCGCGCGCCACCGATCCACTCTGGCAGCGAAGTCGTTGGCGCAGCCACCATCGCCCCGGTCGGCGCGTACATCAGCAACTTCAACAGGAGCGCCGAGCGAACGACGTGATGCCGCCACGGGCCATCGTACTCGAGCTGCTGCGCCCAATCTCGCCAGCGGCGCCGCGTGTTGCGAAGCGCGTCGAAGGGGCGGTACGCCAGGATCGACTCCGACTCGGTTGCGTTCCAGCTGATGACGACCCAGCCGCGGTCCCCTGCCTTGAGCCGAAAGACGGCCTGCACGCCGCCTTCGAGCCGCTGTTCCCAGTGTCCGACGCCACCAAGCACGGCGACCAGTCGCTCGCCGGATGCGCCTTTGGCCAGCGCCGAGCGTCCGTCGAGCTCGAACGTCGTCGCGACGCGGCCGTAGTCGAAACGCGGGTCGAACACGACCTTCACCACTGCCTCGCCCTCTACGCATTGCACGCGCCGATGAACTTCGTGCATCGCGGATCGCGGATCGTCGGTCCAGGGCATGTAGTCGGTGAGTCGAATCGTACCGCGACCTTCTATTTGGAAGACGGTCTCGAGCACGTTGGTGCCAGGATCGTAGCGCTGCAGGCTCTCGAATGGGTAGTCGACCGGGCTCACCGAAGTGCAACCGCCGTTCTTCTCGTCGAGCAGGGCGCCAAAGACGCTCGGGCTATCGAAGCGCGGCAGGCAGAGCCAGTCGATCGCCCCGTCCGCTCGAACCAACGCGGCTGAAAAACCGTCGCCGATAAGGCCGTGGTCGGCAATCGTCAGGTCCCGCGTCGATTGTTCATCGGTGAAGACGAACGGCCGATTGAGCCGCTTGGCCGCGCTGTAGAGGTCCATTCATTTGGGAGAATAGCAGATCGTGCGCATCGCATCGCACATGCTACAGGCACGCCGTGCAGCGGAAAAACACGAACTGGGCTCTACCGCTGACTCTGATTGCCCTGACCTTTGCGTCCACCTTGTACGTCGGCGCAGGGATGGTCCTCGAAAAGGCCCCCAGCTCCGTCGCGGATCTGCTGGCGGGCTGGGTATTCTCCCTCCCGCTCATGGCCATTCTGCTCGCTCACGAGTTCGGCCATTTCTTTGCGGGCAGATACCATCGAGTCGATGTTTCTCCGCCCTTCTTCATTCCGGTTCCGTTCTTCTTGCTAGGTACGATGGGCGCGGTAATCCAGATCCGCGAACGCATACGCTCTCGAAACGCGCTGCTCGACATCGGGGCGGCGGGCCCGCTCGCCGGCATGGCGGTGGCCCTTCCCGTCATTGCTTACGGTCTGGCCACCTCGCCCGTACAAGCGCTTCCGGAGGGCCCCTACATTCTCGAAGGCCGCTCGCTTCTCTACATCGGGCTTCTGCGCGTGCTCAAGGGCCCTATCCCCGACGGGTACGACATCATGCTCACCCCGACCGCGCTCGCCGGCTGGGCGGGTCTGCTCGTCACGATGATCAACCTTCTTCCCTTCGGCCAGCTGGACGGCGGCCACGTCGGCTATGCGCTTCTAGGCCGACGTCAGGATCGGGTTTCCCGCTACGTCCTCCGCCTGCTCCCATTGCTCGCCCTGGTCGTGAGCACCGCGTACGGAATCCCAAGCTACCTCGCGGGGCACCGCGGGGACGAGCTCATGGGTGACGCGGCCGCCGGTAGTCATTGGCTCGTCTGGGCACTGGTGCTCTGGTTGCTCACCCGCGCAACGGGAAGCGGCCATCCGCCCACCGAAGACGGTCCGCTTTCACCCCGGCGCAGGGTCGTCGGCTGGTTAACCCTTTCCCTGTTCGTCCTATTGTTCATGCCGTCCTGGATCCGGATGCAGTAGGAAATTTCACCGAATCGGCGGAATTCCTTAGGTTCGGGTCATGCGCGCCAGCCTCGGCCCAGGCCTCCTCGTTTGCGTCTTCTTATCGGTCCTCGGCTCGGCTTCGCCGGCAGCGGGCTTGGACCCGGACGGTGGTCAAGAGCGCGCGGGCAACGGTCGAGGTCGAGCGAGACGCAACTTTGAGCATCCTCCTTCGACTCGATGTCGAGGTACATGCCGGATGGCTCCACGAGCTCGAGCTGGTCGACCTGGGTGACGGCGTCGAGCTCGATCGCTATCGGCCTCCGTACTTTCGCTCCGAGGAAGGGGAGGTCTTCCGCCCCGAAGCGGAGGTGCTCGAAGACGGCCGGATACATCTTTCGTTTCCGCGCAGAGAAGCGCCAAGGCGAGGCGAGTACCGGGTCTTCATGCGGTATCGAACCAAGGCAGACGTGCGCGCTGTGCAGGACACGGACCAAGCGCGCCTGGTCTGGTCGGTGCCCGCCTGGGAGACCGGCCTCCACGACGTCTCGGTAGAGATCCGCGCACCCAAAGGCTCCTCGGTTCCGAGCGAGCTTCACGACACCTCGCCGGGCGTCGAGCTCCAAGTCGCCGAGCGCCCCAAGCACTCGGTCGTCGAGTGGCGCCGCACCCATCTTCCTCGCATGACGGCCTGGCCGTTGAGCCTCGACGTACCGCTTCAAGCGATCGACCTGCCAGTCGCTCCGGCGGATGCGCCGACCCTGACGGGCTTCCGTCCTCTCAGCACCCACGAGGAGCGCCCGATCGCCTGGGCCCTGCTCCTGATCGCGATCCTGGTTCTGTTCAAGCGACGCTCCATCGAGGTGCGGATGGGCCGAACCGCGCTTCTCGTTCGTGCCCCCTGGGCTTCGGTGCTCGTCGTCAGCGCGATCGTCCTCGGCGTGGGTCAGTGGCTCGCGCCGAGCTACCTGCTCTGCGCCGTTCCTCTCGTCGCCTTCGCGCTGCACCGACCGGCGCGTTGGCCGTCAGCCATCGAGCGACAGGCCTGGCGCCCTGCCCTGGCCAAAGAGCTTCCGGGGAGCGAAACGCGCGCCAGTGAGCTCCTAGACGGAACCAGCGCTACCGGTCTCGCGGTACTGCTCGCGAGCAGCATTTGCCTGATCTGTCTCGGCGAAGCGACGGCGGCGCTTCTCCTCTTGCCGGTGTTCTTGACCGGAACGCGACACCACATGCCCGCCACCGCATCGCAAACCGCAGACGCGCTTCGTCGCTTCGCCGCTGAGCTCAGCCTTCCCGCCGAAGCGCCCGAGATGTCGTTCTCCTGGGAGCTATCGCCCGATACAGTGCCTCGGCTGCGGATCCATCTCCCCAGGTATCGCGCTGGGCTCAGTTCGCTGAGCTTCGCTCTCGCCTCGAGCCCGGTCGGCTTCGTTCTGCGACGCAAGGTGATGCTCGCCGTCGAAACTCGTGCTCAGTCCGACGCGGACGACGTCATGCGGCGCCGGACGAGTGGCGAACCCGACCTCCGCGCCTCCAATGGGAACACCCTCAGACTCGTGGGCTGGGACCTCGACGCCGTGGAGTTGCTTCGGGTCCTCGCACGAAAGACCCCCAAGCCGGTGAAGGCCTCACGCGGGACCTGGCTCCTGCACGAGCTCTCCGAGCCTGGGCGCAGAGCGGCGTAGTAGGCTAGCGACCGACACGCGAAGCCAGCGCGAGGCAGGATCCGATCGACCTGCTTGAGCTCGCGCACCACGTCTTCTTCGCCGAAGTCGATCTCGTCGATGAGCGCGGTGTGAACCGCGTCGTAAAGCCAGGTGCTCGATTCGGCGTCCTCGACGCAGGCGGCCGCCTCATGCCCTTGGTGATTCAAGGAGGGAAACCCCTCGGCAACCTTCTCGAGCACCGTGATGCGATCTCCCAGATAGACGCGCATCGCATCGAGCTCGTCGGACAAGGGCTCGAGCATCTCCGGAGAGGCTTGTACGTGCTTCTGAATCGCCTCAGGGGATCGCTTGCGCATGTCGCTGAGCACGAGCCTCAAGAGCATGGTGTCGCCCAAATGCCGGAGCACACCCCGCACACCGGGGATGGCACCGGTTGAAGAGATCACATGCAACAGAGCGCCGGCCCCAGCGACTCGGCTCTCGTCGTCGATCTCGGGATCCTCGACCATCCGAAGGAAGGACGTCAAATCCTGACTGAATCGGATCAGTGCAGGGGTCATTAGCTCGATGAAGCGCTCACGCGACATATCACCTCGGCACCAAGGAACGGCCCCGCGGGCATGTTACCTCAACTCCGGTCGGACCGGCATCGGTTTCGATGATCTTGAACTCTACGCGCCGATTTCTCTCCCAAGCTGTGATGTTGTGCTTGGGGTCGACCGGGCATCGCTCGCCATATCCACCGGACCTCAGCCGCTGCTTGATGACACCTCGCTCGATCAGTGCGTTCATCACCGAGGCGGCGCGAGCACGGGTGAGCTGGATGTTGTAGCCGTCGCTACCCCTCTCATCGGCGTGACCCTGAATCTCGACCAGCGTGATCTGCGGGCTGGCATTGAGCGTCGCGGCAACAGCATCGAGCAACGGGAAGCTACGCGACTTGATGATCGCGCTGTCGGTCTCGAAGTAGACCTTCTCGAGAATCGTGATCTGCGTGTCCTCTAGAATCACCAGGCCCTTGTCCGGGCAACCATCCTCGTCCTCGTGGCCGTTGTAGGTCTCCGGGTCGTTGGGACAGGCATCATCGACATCGAGAATCCGGTCACCGTCGTTGTCGACATCCGGACAGCCGTCTTCGTCTTGGAATCCATCGACGTCTTCAGCGTCGTTCGGGCAAAGGTCCTTTTCGTCCGGGATCCCATCCCCGTCGTTGTCACGGTCCGGGCAGCCGTCTTCGTCCTGGAAGCCGTCGAAGTCCTCGGGCTCGTCCGGACAGTCGTCGACCTGATCGGGGATTCCGTCGCCGTCACGGTCGCCTTCTCTGCCCTCCGGGCAACCGTCCTCGTCGCGATCACCGTCGTAGTCCTCTTTGACCAAGGGGCAGGCGTCATCGACATCGAGGATCCCGTCGCCGTCGTTGTCCAACTCAGGACAACCATCACGGTCCTCGAAGCCGTCCTTGTCTTCGGCTGCATCCGGACAGCCGTCATCATCGTCGGCGATCCCGTCTTTGTCGCGATCCCCGACCGCGGGCTCGTACATGATTCCGATGGTCGCGCGCACATCAGCAGCCTGGAAACCCGTCTTCGGAATCCCGGCGCCGGCAGCGATGAAGAGGAAGCTCTTGTTGGTGACGAAGTACTTGAACCCGCCGAGCACCTCCATCGAAAGGGTGCCTTTGGTCCCGATTTCCTTGGCAATTTGGGATCCGTAGAGCTCGAGTATCAGATCGAGCGAGCGGGCGATTCGGAACGCCGAGCCGAAGCCGAAGGTGATGAGATCATCGTAGGTGAAGCGCCGCCCCACGCCCTGGTCAACCGGATCAACCGCGCTGCCCATTAGGTCCGATGGCTCCGAACGCCCGTCCCAGATGAAGGTCGCGCCCTGGCCTGAGCTCCAGCGATAGCCGCCTTCGAGCGCGAGCCGGATCTTTTCGATCGGTTGAAACTCGAACACTGCGGTCGGCCAGAGCGAGTAGCCCGGCTCGCCCGCGAATTGCGTGGTCTTCGCGGTCGGGAATCCCGCACGCAATGTCAATGCAATACCGACCGGAAACTCGCCGAGATTCAGCAGGCGCGCCTTTGCCACGATGGTCAGGTCGCCTACGCCTTGTGACCGCAATCCGGTGCCCTGGTCGTTGTAGAGACAGCCGGTCGCCGTGCCGCCGGGGCAAGTCCCGCCGCGATCGGGGGTTTGCACTGCGTTTCCACGGAAGAACGTGATCGGCAGCTGAATGCCGAGGACGAGGCGGTCGATGAGACCGATGTTGAACATGAACGTTCCGGTGAACGCCTGCTCGGAAATTCGAGATTGACGTGACGCCTCGTCGGCCGCTTGGCCCGGGTCGTTGATGAAGCCGTTGTAGCGAAGGATGCCGAAGCCAGCGTCGAGGACGAGCCCGAAGCTGAACTCCTTGTGGGGCATCACCTCCGAACCGTTGACGCTGAAGTAACCTCGCGTGTCGACCGCCGGCCGAAAGAGGTGCAAATCCATGCCGCCGTCGCTAAGCGTGGCTTCTTGGGCCACCGAAACGCTCGGCAGAACCAACGAGCCCAACAAGACCGCAACGGCCCATGCAGACCACACGGGCCAACCCCGCCTTCCTTGTGTTCCCCCAAACACCTTGCCTCAGTTTGTCATGGGAGGAGCCCATTAATCAACGATTCTGCGCCTCTGCATCAGTCCGCGGCCAACATTTGACGGTACTTCGCGCTCCTGCGGGTTGTCTGGATAGCGCTTCACGAAGGTATTCATGTGCCGCCGGGCGGCTCGGAGATCGTCCATGGCCCGGTACGTCTCGATCAGGAGCGCCAGGGCTGCGGGGCTGCGGGCCTTGCCGCCTCCGAGGGCCGCAACCACACAGGCGTTGTCCCCGCGAGCCACACAAGCGTACGCTTCCTCGAGAGCCAGCTTGGGATCCGCCTTGGGAGCGGATTTCGGAGTCGATGTGGGAGTCGACTTCGGAGGGCGCGCGCTTCTCATCAGCCGCACGGCGTCCGAACGCTGCTTCGAGGTGATGCCCTCGAGCCCGAGCACGAGCTTGGCGGAGCTTCGGGCCTGCTCGAGGTCCCCTTTGTCCCGCGCGAGCTCTCCTCTGCTGATCTGGGCCTGCGTATAGCGGTATCGAATCTCGCCGAACTCCGGCGTCTCTCGAAGGACGCTGTCGTCCGGCAGCTCGTCTGCAATGGCGAAGGCCTGGTCGATCTGCCCGCTCGCGAGCGCCGCTCGGGCTTGGGCAAGCATCTCTTCCCATTCCTGGGGCTCGTCGATCGTCGGGCTGTCTGAGTCCGCGGCGGAGCTGGTGCCCTCTTCCGCCGGTGCTTCGACTTCTCTTGGCGCCGCCGCGGTCACCGCCACAGGCTGCTCCGTAGAGGCGATCCGATCGGGCTCCATGCGGATCGTCGAGAACACGGCACCGGCGGAGACGAGCAGGAGCAGAGCGATCACTGAAATTGCGATGACCGGCTTGCGCGACGACTCAGCAGGGCCCGTAGAGATCGCCTCGAGCGGAACCGGGTCCAAGTTGCGCGCACCCTCTGGCGGAAGGAACCGAAACCGAACCTTTCCGAGCTCGAGGACATCTCCGTCTGCGAGCACCGCGCGCGACACCGGAACATTGTTGACTCGCATCCCGTTGGCGCTGTCGAGGTCGAAAACCGTCACCGCGCCCTCCTTCAACTGGACTTCGGCGTGTTCGTGCGAAATGGACTTGTGATTGATCCAGATGTCGAGACGCTCGTCGCGACCGATTCGAAGCGCGGGTTTGCTCAAGCTGAACTCTGCGCCGGCCGCAGGCTCGCTCAGAACCACCAACCTCGGAGGGGGCGCGCTCTTGGGTTTCGCCGGCGGCATCGTGGTCGCTGTCGCCACGACGTCGGACTGGAAGGCCAGGTCGTAGTCGCCAATGGCGAGAACGTCGCCCGCGGCCAGCTCCGCCTTCTCGTCGATTCTCTCTCCGTTGACGATGACGCCGTTGTAGGAGCCCAGGTCCTCGATAATGTAAGCTTCATTACGTTTCCGCAGCCGCGCGTGACTGCGCGAAACGTTCCGCTCGGTGAGCCGAATGCTGTTGCCCGCTTCTCGACCGATCGTGATCTCGTCGCGCAGAAGCGGGACGACCGTCGTGTGACCTTCGTCGTCCGAGATGACGAGCTTATACATCGTGTCGGCCCAAGAGCAGTTTCGGCTACAGTTCCGCGGGGTTGAAGGGATGGTACCCTGACGGGCCCTGGTGTCAATCTCGCCTTGGTGAAGGTTTGCACTCCTCGGGAACCCGGCTATGCCCGTGCCCGACAATGGGCCCGCAATCACGCATAGTCACCGCGATCGGATTCGCGTGCGTTCTGCTCGCCAGCTGCGGCGGCGCCGGGCGAGGACAGCCAACGGGCGGAATTCACGCCAAGCTCGCGTACTCGGAAGGCGGGGGCCTGCGGGTGGTCGAGACCCCGGCCGGCGGAGCAGCCGACCTTGCCGGCGTTCAAGCCAACGACGTGATCATCGCGATCGACGGGACCTCGGTCCGCGAGCTGAGCTATCAGGAGATCGTGGAACGGCTGCGCGGACCGGTGGGGTCGTCGGTTCAACTCGACCTGTTCCGACTCGGGGAGGTGCGCACGGTGGTCGTCATGCGCCAGGCGTACAGCAAATGAGTGGGATTGAGCGCACGCTCGGCGTCATCGGAGGAAGCGGGCTCTACCAGCTCGAGCATCTGACAGACGTGGAAGAGCTGGAGGTGAGCACCTCGTTTGGCTCGCCGTCCGACAGGCTCGTCGCCGGAAACATCGGAGCCACGCGGCTGCTCTTTGTGCCAAGGCACGGCCGAGGGCACCAGCTCGCGCCGCACAAGGTCAACTACCGGGCCAACGTGCTCGCACTCAAAATGGCCGGTGCGGAACAGATCCTCAGCGTGTCGGCTGTAGGCTCGATGAAAGAGCACATTCACCCGGGTGACATGGTCGTCGTCGACCAGTTCATCGACCGGACGCGAAATCGCATCGACACCTTCTTCGATGACGACGGCGTGGTCGCGCATGTCGGCTTCGCAGACCCGATCGATGAGCAGCTCGCGAGCTCCTTGGTCGATGCCGCGAAGCGAGCCGACGCGACGGTACACCAGGGCGGCACCTACCTCAGCATGGAGGGCCCGCAGTTTTCGACACGCGCCGAATCCGAGCTCTATCGCTCGTGGGGCGTATCGGTAATCGGCATGACCAACCTCCCCGAAGCACGTCTGGCGCGAGAGGCGGAGCTTCCCTACGCGACCCTCGCCATGGTGACCGACTACGATTGCTGGCACGAGGTGCACGAGGCTGTGAGCGTAGAAGCCGTCGTGGCGGTGATGGGCCGAAACGTCGCAAAGGCCAAGGAAATAATACTCGAGCTCGCCCAAGCCGTGCCCGACCCGGCCCAACGCCCGGCTACATCGGCGCTCGCCGGCGCCATCATCAGCAACCCCGATTCGATTTCGGCGGCCGCGCGTGAAAAGCTGTGGCCTCTCATTCGCAAATACGTACCCTGAAAGGCATTATGTCCTCGCTTCTCGTCGTCGGTTCGGTCGCTTTTGACACCATCCACAATCACCTCGGCTCGCACGATCGGGTCATCGGAGGGTCGGCGACCTACGCCTCTCTCGCCGCCAGTCAGCTCGCGCCGGTCCGGCTCGTCGGCGTGGTCGGCAAGGACTTCCCTCGCGAAGCGGTCGACATGCTACGCGGCCACGGCATCGACACCACGGGCCTCGAAGTGGCGAACGGGGAAACCTTCCATTGGGAAGGCCGCTACTCCCACGACCTGACCTCGCGTGAAACGATCAGGACAGACCTCAATGTCTTCGCGGATTTCAACCCGAAGATTCCGGCAGCGTTCCGAGATTCGGAATTCGTGATGCTCGGCAACATCGCGCCGCAGTTGCAGTTGCACGTCCTCGACCAGATCGAGGACCCCAAGCTGGTCATCGCCGACACGATGAACCTCTGGATCGACACCGCGCTCGATCCGCTCAAAGAGGTCCTCAAGCGAGTCGACATACTCGTCATCAACGAAGAAGAGGCGCGACAGCTCACCGGCTTCCACCACCCGCTCGCGGTTGCCGAGGCCTTGCGTACCTTCGGCCCCGAAACGGTCATCGTGAAGCGAGGCGAATACGGCGCCCTTCTATTCCTCGAAGAGGACATCTTCTGCGCGCCGGCGTACCCGCTCAAGGCGGTCGCCGATCCGACAGGCGCCGGCGACTCGTTTGCCGGTGGCTTCCTCGGATACTTGGCGGAGAACGGCCACACCGACCTGCGCCAGGCCGTGATCTGCGGCTCCGCGACGGCATCGTTTTGCGTGCAGGACGTCGGCACCGGCGCGCTGCAGGACCTGAGCCGCGCACACCTCGAGAAGCGAATCCACGACTTCCGAGAGCTGACCTGCTTTTAGCCAGCCGTTTTCTTGACCCTAGCCGCCCGAAACCGACACTCCGGTCTTATGGAAGGAACGGCTATGAACCTAGACCAGCTCAAGGGGACGTTGCGCGGCCTCGTGCGAAAGACGATCGAAACCCGCTTCAGCGGAGCGAACTACGCCACCCTGGCCCAGTCGCGCGGCTACGCCGACGGCTACATGCGCGCCCTACTCGACGCCGGCCTAGTCGACCAGAAGCAGCTTCTGGAGCTGGTCAACGCCGAACGCCGCCTCTTCGTGGACGACGCGGGCAAGGCCGGCGGAGCCACCCGCGCGGCCTAGCGTAGCGAGCAGGCCATCTCCAACCTGCGATCGGCATCGCGGCACGAATCATCGGTCTGGCGTCCAAGCACACGGTTTTCGATCTCCGTGCAGGTCATCGCTGCTTGGCAAGTGAGCGTGTCGATGATGGCGTCGCTGCAGTCACTGGCGCCGTTCTCCGCTCTGCCATAGTCAGCGACGCAGACTTGAACACAGGTCGATGTGGCTTCGGTACGAGAGCAGTCATCGATGGCGCCGCAAACCGCTTCGCAGGCAAGCAAGAGCTCATCACTCGCCGGCTCCGGCCCACCTGGTATGCATCGCACCGCCGCCAGCTCCCTGGCCACGCACTGGTCGTTGTAGGAGTTTCTGGTGGCTCGAGTCATGAGCTCGTTACAGCTCAGATTTAGCTGGCAGCGAATGGCGACGTCGAGCGCATCTGGGCAGGTTCCGCCAAGAAGCTCGGCATCGCTGACTGCAGCCTCGCAGCTCGATACACAGTCACTTGGCGCATAGAGGTTCGGACAGCGGTCGCCGTGTTGGCACATCTGCTCGCATTTACTCGCAAAGGAGCCGTCAGGCGATGGGTCGCCACAGCCGACCGCAGCCAGAAATGCGGTCAGACAAAGTGCGAATCGAATGGTGTAGTTGCGGATCATGTCTATTTCCTCTTGGTTGGATCGGTTCAAGTCAGACGGCCTACAAGGAGGTGTCGAACGCGGGTCGGACGACGTGTACTACGGCCGGCACCACCGGGTCCTGTCCGAACGGGACAAAATCAAGAAGCTCACGATGCAACGTCGCAAAAAGGAGTACCGGGCTGCAAACGCGGCCTAGGGCAAAACCATGAACCGTCTCTTAACAAACGCGCCCTCTTCTCCGAAATGCTCTGACGACGTACACGCGCGCACGTCACGTGAATGCGGTCGTCTGCGCACTGGCTTGGGTTGCCGCCGGTTCGGCTGACGGCGCTACGGGCTGCGTCCGAATACGTACTCGAACGCCCCTGATCCATAGAAGTAAGTCCGATGGTCCCGGCGACCGAGCGGGCCGTTGTCGAAGGCCGCGCCGCGAAAACGAATGCCGGCGAGGAACGCGCTCTTGGTGCTCCCATCTTCATCGTGTGAGATGGGGATGCGAATCCCAGTGCCGACGGTCCAGCCGACAGTGTTGGTCGGGGCGGCGAAGTAATCCTCATCGCCTAACGCTCCCGTGTTAACGAGGGTGACGATGTTCTCGCGCACGGGGATGCTCCAGTACCCGCCGATGCTGACGAACGGCACGCAATACGGATTCTCGTAGCCAAGGATGAGTGACACATCGGGGCTGATGAAGCCCCCGCCCGTCCAGCCACCACCGGCAAGCCCGGCGACCAGCGCGACGTGATCGATGGGCGCGTACTTGACGCCCAGGCGAGCGGTGAAGATGTTTCGGTTCGAGAGCCGAGTGTCGTTGTCCGTGATTCGGAAGCGCTGAAACCCGGCCTCGAAGTTCCCATCGAGCCGCTTCACAAGCCCATGCCGAACCCGCGCGGTGAGCCCACCGAGATTGATGTCCTCTCCGATGCCGCCGCCGCCTTCCACTTGAATGCCGGTTTCGCGAGGATTGAGCGCCTTGGCCGCCTCTAGGGGAAAGCTACGGCCCGCGGGGGAGAGCACGTAGGGGGAGCAGCCGAAGAGAAGAAAGAGGATCAAGGCAGGCAGTCGTCGCATGCCAAGCAGGTTTGCAAGGAGCGGGCCAGCGCGGAGGTAGACGAGAAGGCTACGGAATAAGGAGGACGCCGTGCGGATCTGTGACCTGGGTGCCACAGGAAGCGCGTCGGCTTCACAGTCAGGTGGGATCCCGTTTCATATCCGTAGAGGAGCTCGACACAACGCCAACCTCGGTCCGATCTTCGTGTGAGGTCGTGCCATGAGCAGACCGGTGTGTGCAGTGATTGGAATTGGCCCCCAAAACGGCAGGGCGTTTGCGACCCGGTGGCTGCGTATGCCAAGCGTCTAGGCAAGGCCGGCGGAGCCACGCGCGCGGCCTAGCCGCAATACGTTCTCAGGCCGAGCGGCGACGATTTCCGAGCCGCAGGGCGAGGACGATCATCAGGATGCCAAGCAAGTCGTTTTCCGGATCGAGCCGACCCACACGGCAATCCCTCGGTGGGATGGCAAGCTCACGATTTGACGACGGACCGGTGCAATCGGGATCGCCCCCATAGTCCGCCGTGCCGTCGCCATCGTTGTCGTAGCCGTCACTGCACTGGGGGTTTTCGATTTGGGCCGAACTACCGGAGCAGCCCGCGTCGGCCACATCGATCGCACCATCGCCATCATTGTCGATGCCATCGTTGCACGCTTGGAGAACGCTCCCAGGGTTGCTTGGATCCAAACTGGACTGGGACTCGTTGTAGTTCAGCATCCCGTCGCCGTCGCGGTCCAGCGCAATGCGTGGGCCGGAGCCCGGCGGGACGCAGGTAAAGGTGGTGGCCTGCCCCGGAACCTGAGCCATGGTGCGCATGGCCGCGGCGGAGATCGGAGACTCGGCGATCGAGTCCGGGATGTAGCTGTTGGTGCCGGGGTCGTAGAGCGCGCTGCGCCCGAAGCCGTTCCAGAAGCCGTGCGCGACCAGGTCGCACTCGGTGGTGACTCCGCCGAGAACCGCAGACACGAAGGTGGTGCCAGCCCGTTGCTCGAGCAAGGAGAGGCGGCTGCTCACGTCGGGAAAGTTGTTGTCATCGAGGGTGACCTGCTGACCGACGATCGGTGCGAGGTCGGAGTCGAACGCCAGTAAGGCAGCCTCGACGTCGCGGCGTTGCGGGTTGCCGCCGTCGAACCCGACGTTGGGGTCACCCGTGACAAGGCCCGGGTTCTGGAACACATCGGCGGTGAAGAAGCGGAATAGCCCGTCCGTCGCGCCATCGTGCACATAACCGGTGCCGCGAACCTGGTCGCCCATGTGGCTGCCATCGCCCGGCAGGTTGAAATCGACGTTCGGCATGCCGAACATGCCGACCTTCTGATAGAGGTTGCGGAAGTGCGGGATCTTGAAGATCTGGGGCTCGTTCTCGAAGCTCGCGTCTCCGCCCGTGCCAAAGAAGCCTTGGCTCGGGTCGTGACGGTGGCAACCCTCACAGGTGAAGCCGTTGATGCTCGCGCCATCTGAGAGCTGTCCGGTGCTGCCATCGAAGAAGTCCATGCCGGCCTGCTGATCGGACGTGAGGCTGCGGTCGAGCGCACGGTTGGGGTTCGGGGGCAGCGCGATCTGAAGTGCGAAGGTCGTGAAGTCCGCCATGTCCGCCTGGAGGCCGGGATCACTTGGTGGGGCGTTCCCGCCGACGAGCCCGGAGAAGGCGCCGATGAAGTTCATGAACGAAGTGAACTCGTCTGTGGGGTTGATGCCGAAGAAGCCGTTGGACCGATCGCCGCGCCAGTGCATCGGCCCGCTGGTCGACAAGCCGCGCAGCGTTTGCGTGGTCATCGGGCCTTTCATCGGATGGAAATCACGAACATTCCCCGTGCCGTTGAGCTCGTCGATGTTGGCCCCGAAGGCCTCCAGGACGGTCTCGAAGTTGATCTGCATCGTATTGAGCGTCACTACTTCGTCGGGGTTACCGAGGTCCCAGGACAAGCTGTCGAAGTCGCCGAAGATGTGACAACTGGAGCAGGAGGCCTCGCCGTTGCTAGATGTCTTGAACGCGTCGTAAAGCATCGGCCGGCCGTCGACGACCGAAGCGGGCTCCGGGTTGTGAAGCGGGAAGTGGTTGAGCTCGTTCCCGGTCCCCAGATCCACGACCGAGACCGCATTGTCGAATCGGGTGAGCACGAAGAGATTCCCGTTCGCCTCATCGAGAGCGAGGCCGCTCGGCCCGCCGCCTGATACGGAGAGGTAGTTGGCGCTCGCCAGGGTGGGATCGAAGGTGCCGTTGTCGAGGTCGGAAGTAGGAATCACCCCCACCTTGCTCGAGCCGAACGCAGCCACGTAGAGGGTCGAACCATCTGCCGAAATGACCATGTCGAGCGGGGTAGCGAGGCTGTGGTCTTTCGTCCCGGCAGGAGCAGGCGTGAGGTTGTAGTTGATGTGGGAGTTCAAGTGCACGGGGGACACGCTCGACCCCTGCAGAACACTGATCCGGGCCTGGTGCAGATTTCCCTGAACCGTCGATCCACCGAAAATACCGGGGCCTTCGAAGCGCGTCAGGTTCTGTGCGTCGGTGTTCGAGACGTAGACGTTCCCGTTCGCCGGGTTGACCGCCATGTTGAAGTTGACTGTGCCGACATGTGCGAAGCTCGCGGTTTCGTTGAGCGTCGCGGCGTCGATCTCGAACACGTCGAGGTCCGGGAGGAAGAAGCGAATGCCGTTGCTCCAGTTGCGACCCGAGTCGTCGCGCCATTGCCCCGACGCTTCGTGGAATTGAACGACCAGGCCGGTTTCGGGCGCGTTGTCTCCCGATGCATTCGTGGAAGGACCGGGGAGGCCGCCGGGAAGCCTTCCGTTGTTGAGGCCATTCGGTGAGCTGATGCCGTCGCCGTTGCACTGGTTGGTGCCGAAATTGTCACAAACCACGCCTTCATTGACCACGGCGGTCTGGTTGCCGGAATGAAAGATTGCAGCGTACACCGAGGTACCATCCGCGCTTACGGTGAGCGCGCGCGGGGTATCGCCGAACAGCTCCACGATCTTCAAGGGCGTTCCGCCGATGCCAGCGCCTGGATTGTTCGCGTCGAAGACCCAGACGTCGGCGCGCGGCACGCTCGGAGTGGTGAGCTGGGGATCACCTGCACCCGGGACTCCGGAAATCGACGCGTGTGTGCGGTGCTGGCCTCGGTGCGCGGTCGTGATGAAGACGCGCTCCCCCAAGGGACCTGCACCATCGGGATCGGTCATGACGATGTCGCGTGGCTCATCTCCCACCAGCAGGGTCCGCTTCACGTTGCCAGCGACGAGATCGACAATGCTGACGCTGTCCGACAAATGGTTGACGACCCAGGCTTCGGTTCCGCCCGGCCGAATCGCAACCGCGCAGGGCTCAAGGCCTACCGGGATTGAAGTGCGGCGGGTAATCCCGTTCGCGACGACGCTGAACGTCTCGAGGCGGTTGTCCGGCGTATTGACAGCCGCCAAGATCGCGCCTTCGAGCGCAAGCGGTCTCACCGGGCCGGTTTCGAACTCCATGAACGACGGTTGAGCGCTACTTGGAATGGCGGTGGACGCGAGGATGGCGCACGCCGCAAACGGCAAAAGGATGGAACGGTGCATAGGCCTCTTCCTTGGGCAACGGGTCCGCAGAAGGTAACCCAGCGGCGGCTGGCCGCCAAGGAGCGTGGCCCTGGCACCACTTCCGGCGAACTATCGGTGCGAATTGCGCTTCGGCGGCCGTCTTTCGCGGTCACCGATTGGGTATGGTCACGGCTCTCGAGGGAACTCGACGATGTTCCAGGTCATCCGTGACCTCCACACCGGACGCCTGTGGATGACTTCGCGCTTGGGCTTGCCGTTGACCCAGACATAGCGGCGCAGCTCACCCTGCTTGTCGTCGGCGACGTAGAGCTCGTCCGTCCCATCCCCGTCCAGGTCGGCGAACCGCGCGGCGTGCTCGTAACCGCTCGAGTCTCGATCCGTGCTTTCCACACCCCATTCGGATTTCGGATCCTTGCCAGGCCGCAGAAGCCAAAGACCGGTGCTGAACGATGCGACGATCATTTCCTTCTTCCCGTCTCCGTCCACGTCCCCGACCGTTAGGAAGCGTGCGTGCTGATCGGGTATCGTCGCGACCACGATGCCCGCGTCGGGCGGGGTGTCCGCATCGTAGCGGCGAATCTCGATGGGCTTGATGAGTTGGAGGTCTGGACCACGGCCGACGGTGACCGCTTCGACCGGCACGTAGAGCTCATCGACTCCATCTCCGTCGACGTCTCCTACGTAGATCTCCTTGGCGTGCCGGGTGCCGAGCGCGGCCACCACGGTTGGTCCCTGACCCGTCTTTGGAATGTATCGGACGACATCGCCCGGCTGCCCTGGAGCGAACAACCTATTGGGAGGGGTCGGCGTCGCATAGATCTCGAGAACCCCGTCGGCGTCCAAGTCTCCAATTTCGATCTCATGAACGAAGGTGTTCGGCCTTCTGTCGATCTGCTCGACTTTCCATCGCTTGTTGGCTTGGCGCTCGAGAATGGCGACGACCCCCTGATCGTGGGTCGCGACGACGAGCTCGGGCGTGCCGTCACCGTAGAGGTCCGCCACTTCGACGTCTCTGATGCGGTTGAACTCTCCTCCGAATTCACCGTGCCATAACGTCGTCGACCGCAACTTGCCGCCTTGTCGCCGCCAGAGCTTCACGTAGGCGTCTGTTCCCGCGGCGGTGATGAACTGGAGGGGCTCGCCGGGCAGCTTCAGTGGCAAGACTTTGTGAAAGATGTTGCTCTGTTTGTCCTCGATGGTTTCGAGCTTCCACTCAGCGCCGTCACGCGTCAGCAGGTCGAAACGCGCCGGCCCGGGGTCGGACGTCGCCTTCCCATCGACCACCCGGAATTGCGAGAACGCCAGGAGCAAGCCATTGGGCAGGGAGTCGGGCAGTGCCGCGCCGGCTGCCGGATGATTCGCAGGAGAGGTGCCGGGGCGATCGGCGCTGTCCTTCTGCTTGGGCGCAGCGGTCTCCGGGCTCGGGGTCGTGGCGACCGCTGGGCTCTCCGCCTGCGGGGGCTTTTCACCCTTGCAAGCGAGAAGAACACACATCGAAAGAAGGCCGAATCGAACGGGCAAGCGAGCTAGCATCTCAGGTTGCTACCAACGCCGCCGAGGCAGCGCAACTCGGCGACGCCCGCTGACGGCCGTTGCCATTCCGCCACCTCCCTTTGTTGGTTCTTTCTTCTTCAGGACCAGTTCATCGCGAAGGCCGAGGCTGAAGAAGATGAGGACGGGAATCGTGCGCACCACGCTCGATTCCGGAACCTCGATGGGATGGACCGCGCCGCTCAGCCCCAAGACGAGGAGGGCATTGGCGATGTTGCTCCCCATGACATTGCCGATCACCATGTCGCCGTTGCCTCCAAGATCGACGAAGACATGAACGAGAAGCCCGACGAAGAGGACCGCGAGACTGTGTTCGGCGACCTCCACCAGTCCTCTCTTTCCACGAAGTGCCGGGATGCTTCACGGCGAAGATACGATGTCACTGGGAGGCGACGAGCATGTCGGCAATCAGGTCGCGAGCCCGAGCGAGGTGACGACGGCGACGCAATCCCATTGAACAGGCCGACGTCCGAGCATCTAGTGCCCCGAAATTCGGCTCTCAGAATGCTCCCCGCGCTGAATCCGCCTTCGGGGGAGTTGTGGATCCGCCGCCAGGGCGCTAGGTCCGCTGCTGCAACCGTTCGGCCAGGCTCACCGGTCTGGCACCCACGATGAAACGTAACAAGAAATCCATCCTCGTCGCACTGGGCGTGATCGTGCTGGTCGTGCTCGTCCTCGGCGGCATCAAGGCCTCGCAAATTGGCGCAATGATCGCCGCGGGCGAGTCGTTCGTGCCGCCGGCGCAGGCCGTAACCACCGCAGAGGTGCGCCAGGTGAGCTGGAAGCCTGAGCTGACCGCCGTCGGCTCGATGGTCGCAGTGCAGGGTGTGACCGTGGCCAACGAGGTTCCCGGGACCATCACCGAGATCGCCTTCAAGTCCGGCCAGGCCGTCGAGAAGGGCGACTTGCTCGTACGACTCGACACTTCGATCGAGCGAGCGCAGCTCGCTTCGGCAGTGGCAAGCGCCAAGCTGGCCGATGTAGACTACCAACGACGAAAGAATCTCCCCCCTGCCGGCGCGGTCAGCGCGGCCGACATCGATGCCGCCGCCGCGCAGGCTACCCAGGCCGCCGCAGATGTGGCCAACGTCAGAGCGGTGATCTCGAGGAAGACGATCCGCGCTCCTTTCGCGGGCCGCGTCGGGATCCGTCGCGTCGACCTTGGGCAAGTTCTCCAGCCCGGCACCCCGATCGTCTCCCTTCAATCGTCGGACCCGATCTACGTCGATTTCTCTTTGCCGCAGCAAGCACTCTCTCTGATCGAGCCTGGTCACGCGGCGACCATCAGCAGCGATGCCTTTCCCGACACGAGCTGGGAAGGGACGGTCGAGGTGGTCGACGCCGAAGTCGACACCGGCACGCGCAACTTCGACGTGCGGGCGGTGCTGGAGAACCCCGAAGGGAAACTCCGGACGGGCATGTTCGTCAACGTGACGGTCGTCCAGCCCGAGGCGCGGGAGCTGCTTGCGATTCCTGCGAGCTCGGTCTTGTTCGCCCCCTACGGCGACTCGGTCTACCTCATCAAGGAACGCGAGACCGAGTCCGGAGAGAAGGAGCGGGTCGCCGAGCAGGCATTCGTCCGCCTGGGGGAGCGTCGAGGGGACTTGGTCGCTGTCAGCTCGGGCCTGCAGGCCGGCGACCTGGTCGTCTCGACCGGCGCGTTCAAGCTCCAGAGCGGAATGCAAGTCACTCTCCGCAACGATCTCGCCCCCGAGGTCAACGCGGATCCGAATCCGCCCAACGAGTAGTCGCGCCCGGGAGCACCGTGAAGATCACCGACCTGTTCATCCGACGCCCGGTCATCGCGATAGTCGTCAATCTCGTGATCGTGATTGCTGGTGTGCAGGCGATCCGCTCGCTCACGGTGAGGCAGTACCCGCGCAGCGAGAACGCGGCCATCACCGTCACCACGGCCTATGTCGGCGCCAACGCCGAGCTCGTGCGCGGCTTCATCACGACCCCAATCGAGAGGGCCATCGCCGCAGCAGATGGCATCGACTACATTTCGTCCGAGAGTCGTCAGGGCGTGTCCGTCATTCGCGCCAACCTCGACCTCAACTATGACGCGGTGCGCGCGCTTTCCGAGATCGGCGCAAAGGTCGACCAGGTTCGAGGGGACCTGCCACCAGAGGCCGAAATACCGGTGCTCGACGTAGTGTCTGTCGACAGTCAGTTCGCCTCTGCATACCTCAGCTTCTCCTCTGAATTCTTACAGCAGAACGAGATCACCGACTACCTCGTGCGCGCCATCCAGCCGCGTCTTTCTGCGGTCGATGGCGTGCAGCGCGCCGAGATCCTGGGGGCACGCACGTTCGCTATGCGCATCTGGCTCAAACCCGAGCGGATGGCGGCGCACAAGGTCGGTCCCGCGCAGGTGCGAGCCGCACTCGCGGCGAACAACTACCTCGCTGCGGTCGGTCAGACGAAGGGCGCGCTGATCCAGGTCAATCTAACGACCAACACCGACCTCGAATCTGTCGAGGAGTTCAAGCGTCTCGTCATTCGCGAACAAGATGGCGCCATCGTTCGCTTGGAGGATATCGCCGAGGTCGCCCTGGGGGCAGTCAGCTACGACGACCAGGTCAACTTCACGGGCGCGACGGCGGTGTTCGTCGGAGTATGGGTGCTCCCCAACAGCAACGCCCTCGATGTCATCGCGCGGGTCCGCACCGAGCTCGACGCGATTCGTAAGGAGCTCCCCGAACAGTTGCGCGCGGAGATCGCCTACGACGCCACCAAGTACATCGACAGCGCAATCCGAGAAGTCGTCACCACATTGAGCGAAACGCTGGCGATTGTCATCGTCGTCATCTTCCTGTTCTTGGGATCCTTCCGGGCGGTGATCGTGCCGGTGGTTGCGATTCCGATCTCGCTCATCGGCGCCGTGTTCCTGATGCAGCTCTTCGGCTTCACGATCAACTTGCTGACCCTCCTTGCAATCGTCTTGTCGGTCGGCTTGGTCGTCGACGATGCGATTGTCATGGTCGAGAACATCGAACGGCATCTCCGCGAAGGGATGACCCGGACTGAATCCGCGCTAAAAGGAGCGCGCGAGCTGGTCGGCCCCGTCATCGCGATGACGATCACCCTTGCAGCGGTCTACACGCCAATCGCGTTCCAGGGCGGATTGACCGGGGCGCTCTTCAGGGAGTTCGCCCTGACCCTCGCGGGCGCCGTCCTGATCTCGGGCATCGTTGCCATCACGCTTTCCCCGGTCATGTCAGCCCGGTTCTTGCCCGAAGAGAAGAACCAGCGCGGGTTCGCCGCACGCATCGACCGCGATTTCGGACGGCTCAAGGACGCTTACCTGCGCGTGCTGGACGTGACGCTGAACGCCCGCCCGGCCATCTACCTGGCCTGGGTGGTGCTCAGCGCGCTGGCGGCGGTCTTGTTCGTGATGTCACCTCGCGAGCTCGCCCCCAACGAAGACCAAGGGATCATCTTCGGCATCGTCGATACGCCGGCGAACTCGACGCTCGGGCAACTCGCCCCCTCGATCGAGGCGGTGCACGAGTTGGCGATGAGCTATCCCGAAACCGAGTTCACGTTCCAGATCACGACACCGAGCGGTGGGTTTTGGGGCATGGGTCTCAAACCCTGGGACGAGCGCGAGCGGACGGCGTTCGAGCTGATGCCCCTGGTGGGGGCTGAGGTGAACGAGATCCCCGGGATTCAGACGTTCCCCGTCTTGCCTCCGGCGCTCCCCGGCGGAGGCGAGTTCCCAGTGGAGTTCGTCGTCGCATCGACCGCCGAGCCGAGTGACATCCTGCAGTTCGTCCAAGAGCTTCAACAGAAGGCGGCGATGAGCGGGATGTTTGCTTTCCCGCCGCTAATCGACGTGAAGATCGACCAGCCTGAATCCCAGATCACATTCGATAGGGACAAGGTGGCTCAACTCGGCCTAAGCCTGCAGGCGGTTGGCCAGGAGCTCGGCTCAGCGGTTGGCGGCAACTACGTCAACCGCTTCAGCATTTCGGGCCGGAGCTACAAAGTCATTCCGCAGCTCGAGCGGACCGCACGGCTCAATGCCGACCAGCTACAAGATGTGTACGTCACCAAGCCGGACGGCAACCTCATCGCCCTAAGCACCTTTGCCACCGTCGAAGATCGCGTGGTTCCGCGCTCACTCAATCGCTTTCAGCAGCTGAACTCGGTCAAGCTGAGCGGTGTCGCGATTCGCCCACTCGACGAGGCACTTTCGTTCTTGGAAACCGAAGCCGCGACCATCTTGCCGCGCGGCTACAGCGTCGACTACACGGGCGAGTCGCGCCAGCTTCGAAAAGAAGGCAACAAGTTCGTTCCGGCATTCGCGCTCGCGGTGGTCCTGATCTTCCTGGTACTCGCCGCCCAGTTCAATAGCTTTCGGGATCCACTCGTCATCTTGGGCGGCTCCGTACCGCTTGCCATGTTCGGCGCCTCGATGTTCACGTTCTTGAAGATGCCTGACCCGAACATGCACTACTGGACCGACGGCTGGACCACGACGCTAAACGTGTATTCACAGGTCGGGCTCGTGACCTTGATCGGCCTGGTGTCGAAGAACGGCATTCTCATCGTGGAGTTCGCTAATGAGCTTCAGCGTGAGGGGCAAGCCAAGCTGGAGGCGGTCCGAAACGCCGCAGGTGTTCGCCTGCGACCGATCCTGATGACCACGACGGCCACGGTCTTCGGTCACTTTCCCCTCACGCTGGTCACAGGCCCCGGCGCCGAGGCGCGCAACAGCATCGGCCTCGTCCTCGTAGGCGGCATGGCGATCGGCACAATCTTCACGCTCTTCTTTGTTCCGTCGATCTACATGCTCTTCGCGCGAGACCAACGCCAAGGACGCGGAAGCAGCACCGATTAGAAAGATTGGAAGATCAGGCCGCCCGGAAGCCTGACGCTCGGTGCTGCACAGGACAATTGGGCGCTCGAGCACGAACGTGTGGCCTGCGGCGTGCACTTCGGGGTGGCCCTGGGCCCGCGTGTCCCACCTTCTCAACGTCTAACCTCGGTGAGGTTGTTGCAACTGCTGGAACCGTGAATCGGCGCCGAGGGTCAAGTTGTTCAGCGGCTCGACGATTCTCGGGCCGGACTGACCGCACCAGCCTCAGCGTGGCTCCCGCCACATCAGCCACATCGTCGGCCCGTTCATCATGAGTTGCAGCTCGTCCACCACTTCGAACCCGTGGCTCCTGTAGAACGGGACGTTGTCGAGGTTCGAGCTCTCGAGGTACGCGGGCATCCGTTCGTCGTCGCACCTCGTGAGGACTTCGCGCATCAAGGCGCCGCCTACACCGGTGCCCTGTTGCGATCGACGAGTCCCGATGGTGAACAGATAGTAGTGGTCTTCTTTCGGATGGCGCTTCTGGGTCTGAATCAGGGTGGCGAGCGCGCGAATGAGGCTGCCGGGCCCGTATTCGGTCAGGCCCTCCCAGACCACGCCCGGGCTCACTGGCGACTGCAGCGTTTCGCCGGGCGGTAACCAAGACGCCGCCCCGGACCCGTCCTCGGTGATGTAGGTGTGCCCGTGCTCCATACAGCTCGGGACCGTGAGGCCGAATGCGTGCCTCGGATAGGTCGACTTAGGGGTGACCCATTTCATGATCGGGTCGGGCTCGAACGCATCGGCTAGGACGTCGAGAATCGCGCTCGAGTCGCCGAGTGTGGCTTTTCGAACCCGTGGTGTCTGCGGTAACGGCATGAAATCGGACAGCGGGAGCGTGGTTCCTCGATAATAGTACTCGCTTGTCCGCAGATGGACAGCGTCACTTCCAGGCCGGTCAGCTCCACGCGGACGCGCTCTATCCTTCCGTACTTCCCGGGCCCGACGAAGAGGTTTTCTTCGTACCAAGTTCGGGCTTCGGCAGGCTCGCTGTTGCGTCGATGGCTTGAGACCGCCATGGGAACCAGGACATCGCAGGCCCCATCGACCAGTTCTGGCTATCCGGACCTTTGCGGATTGCGCCGCGCGAGCAGGTCGAGCTCATCCATCGGATGCTCTCGGGTGAGCTCCCGGCCAAGATGGCGAACGTCCAGCGGATATGGCGCATGTTCTCCCCGAGGAACAGACCAACGACGCTGAGCTCGGTGGTGCTAGCAAGCCCCGCCGCCACTACTGACGCTGACACTGGGTCATGCGCAGAGGGCGAGCGCTTCTTCGATACAAGTCTGTGTCAGGTTCGAGGGGACCTGGTCGCACTGGGCTGCCGCTTCTTCGCACGCCGGCTTCATAGTCGGATTGGGACAACTGGCGCAGTCCTCTGCCGCTGCGTCCCCGCATCCGGAAAGGAAAGCGATGGTCACAACCAAGGCCACCAAGCGCCACGGCCAAGCTCTGATCTTTCGACGCATCATCACACACGGTCCTCCTTCGGGATTGCCAGGAAGGCTACTCGGAGACATCGATACCCTTGTACAGCAAGATGTCCAGAAATACCTCCGCCACGCGCCACGGGAGCGTGCGGATGGACGCCTGTCCGTGTCCCCTTCGTACGTCAGGTCATCGACGGGAGCTCCACCTCGAACGAGCCTTCGCCGGGCAGCCCCCGGAGCATGTACCGGCTCGTATGAATCCGGAGGGCCAGTCCGTCTTCGTCCTTTCGAACCTGATCGAGAGTCCAAAGAAGATACTCGGCCTCAGGAAACGCTCCGCTTCGAACTTGCTCGCCGAACATTCGCAGCAGGATGCTCCCCGAGTCCATGACCCGGGCGAGTAGGCGCAGCAAAGTCGCCTCCCCCAGCGGCTCCTCCATTCGTTTGCGCCCCGCCTCGTTGAGCGGCTGGACGTGAAGATCGACCCGAGCGATTCTCGGCACGGTGAACTCTCGGGGGAAGGCTTGCGAGATGAGCCAAGCGCCCCGAAAGAGCGGTTCATGCGCTCGCAGGTCCGGGTAGTTCTCCCACAGCGCTTCGTCGCGAAGATCATGGGCTGCGTTGCGGATCTGGCCCTCCTTGAGGATGCCGTGCAAACAGACGTCTAGCGTGAGCTCGGCTGCTTCGAGCGGCTCAAGATCCTGAAGCGCCATGACGCTCATCTCGAGTAGCTCTTCCTCGGGCACGCTTTCTGCATCGGGAAGCTCGAGACGCAAAAGGACCTCCCGATACTGCTCGCTCGTCCACGCGGCCGGAAGCTCGTCCACCGCGATGAGATCATCGATCGTGAGCCGAAATGAAGCCTTCATCGCCGATACCCAAGCCCCAGACCCAAGGTCTGAGCTTCCCTTTCGCGCCTGTATTGCACGGCCGCAGCGGCAAGGTTACCCGACCCCGCGCGGCACCGCGCGTGGAAGAAGATCCTACCGACGTTTCCCCAGATGGAGCAAGCGCTCGGCGATTCCTCTGTGTTGTTGCGAGCCGGCGCCCGCTGGCGGCGATTGGCATTCCGCCACCCCGCCGACCTTCCATGGGCGCCATTCCCGCGAGAACACGCCCTGGACCATCGGCACGCTTTTCGCTTCGACCTCGAGCGTGACCCGACGACGCATCATCGAGCCCGGTACGACTTGGGCGCTCTCCCGCCGCACCACCCGACGCTACTTCCTCCTCAATCCGGACCAAGCCCGTCAGCTCGAGCGTTGCTACTGGTACTGCCTCGGTCTGGCGGCTCAGCGTTTCGGTGTCGTCGTGCACGCCGGTTGCCTGATGAGTACCCAGTCCCATGAAGTCGTCACCGACGTACGAGGTGTCCTTCCTCGGTTCTTGGGCTGGATCTTCTTCCGATCTTCCCGCTGAGAGTGGCTACTGGCAGTATCCCTCGACCAAGAACCGCGAGCGTACCGCGTTGTTCTGGATGCTTTCGGGATCGGTGACAGCGACTTCCAAACCCCAACGCTCCAAGGTGTCGAAGGACAGGGTGCGGGTCATGTCGAACTCCCAGCAATCGCCGTTCCACCACGAGCTCGCGATATTGTCTCCCCAGGACCAGGCTAACCAGCCAATGTCCCTCGCATTCGCCTCTGCGATCAACCCGCGATAGTCGATATCAGGGCCGCAAGATCCGTTCGGGGACCTGTTGGCAAACTCACCGATGATGAACGGGAGGTTCATGTCGACAGCCGTTTGCAGGACGCCCGCGATTTCCGAGCGATTCATTGGGTCATAGAGGTGAGCGGAAAACACCAGGTTGTGCTCCGGATCGGATTCGATCAGCGCGGCGCCCTTGTCGAACAGTACTTGGTAATCTCTGCCCCAACCGCTTGCATCGATGACGAGCGGCACGCGAATGCCCGCGTTTCGCATTCTCGTGATGGCGTTTCGGTAGACGCTCTCGAAGTCGTCGTAGCCTTGTCCTTGAGATGGTCCTGCCTCGTTGGCGATATTCACCATCAGATACTGTTCGTGCCTTGCAATGAACGACACGGCTTCTGGGCTCGTCCAGTAGTCGACGATAGCGTCCATGTTTCCCCAGCTGCCCGGGCCCGTCGCGTCGTGCATCTCGAGCATGGGAAACATCCCGTTGGCAATGGCTTCCGCGACCGCACTTTCCGCTTCCGTGATCGGCACTCCGTTCTGCGCGTACCAGAAGAGTCTCACTGCGTTCGCTCCGCTGCGAGCGATCTCGCTCATGGCCGCGCCCGCGCGGTCGACATAGAGGGTGGGATGATTGACCCCCAACAGGACGACCCGCTCACCACAGGCGTCGTATAAATGGCGTCCTGATGTGTGCATAGTCGGGCCGGCGGGTCCTCCATCGTCCGGGGGCTCCGGTTGCGGAGGCACAGGCTGCGGGGGCTCCGGTTGCGGAGGCACAGGCTGCGGGGGCTCCGGTTGCGGAGGCACAGGTTGCGGGGGCTCCGGTTGCGGAGGCACAGGTTGCGGGGGCTCCGGTTGCGGAGGCACAGGTTGCGGCGCCGCAGGCTCGCACGGGTCGCAATTCGAAGCGGGAGGAGGGTCTTCGACCCCACCGTCGGAAACGCCGGGATCAGCCACCGGCGAATTTCCAGGTGCTTGCTCGGGGCTCGAGCTCGGGTCGGCATCCAGCTCGCAATCGACGGCCAAGGGACATTCGCCGGCTCTCGCCCCGCTCGTCGCTTGATCACCCGGATTTCCTATGTCGCCGCATGCGCTGGCGGTAACTCCCGCGGCCATCAGAGCCGCAAACACCACACCCTTGCTTGTCACCATCTCGAAGATCCCCCCTAAAGAAACATTACTCCTTAGGGGTGTGTCGCAGTAGGCGCGCCCAGGGATTATTACAAAGAAATACGCCTTTAGGCGGTTTCTTGGGGAGATCTCCACCAGCTGGCGACTCGGCAGCACCCAGGGTCTGTGTAGTGGGCGGGACGCTCGACCTCCACCATACGCGCGCCGATGTCGCGGGGGAGGGTGTGGGCGCCCGGCCAGTCCTTGGCGTAGCGGGTCGCAAACGCCCTGCCGTTTTTGGGCCGATTCCAATCACCGCACACACCGGTCTGCTCATGGCACAACCCTAGACCCTCACGAGCCGATGTCCCGAGGCGCAACGAAGAAGACCCAGGCACCGAGCTCGTGTTCGGCCTAGAACAAATCGGAAATCCGACCGAGCGTGGCGTCCCAGTGAAGAACGTCCGACTTGATTCCTAGCATCACAGACGACCTACGGAGCCACCCGGTAGATATGAAGCTCGAACTCGCCGAAGTCGTCCGTGATGTTGCCGTCCGTAATCGCCTCGGTTCGCGACTCTCCATACACGGTCGCACTCGTCTCCGCGCCGATCCCAGTTAGCGTAATCGTTGCGCCGGTGACTGGTGTCGCCTGCGTGTTCAAGACAAAGAAGTACTTGCCTGATGGCGTATCGCGCCAACCAGCCTCCAGCTGCGCGGCGGACATCGTTGCGCGAACGGAGACAGGATTGATGACATCTTGGAGCACGTAGGCCAGGGCCGTGACTTGGCGGTTCGTGCGAATCATCTCCGCGCGGTGCGCTGCGTCCACGTTGTCCCATGAGAAACCTGGTGGCCCCACTCGAACGCCAAAGTAGACGTAGCCACGAGCGCCGTGGATGATGAGGTGCCAAATCTCCGCCCTCATCTCCGCGGGCGTTGCTCCTCTCGTTCCCGTGTTCGAGTCGAAGAAGTTGTTTTCAATGAACCCGAACAACGGTTTCCCGTTGACCCAGTCATCCGACCAGTTGGGGTTGAACCCGTTGGGTATCCCGTTGAATTTGTCGAGTATCCATCCGGCTTGTCGGATGTCTCCATTGCCATACAAGTTGTTGAATCCGATTGGATAGAAGTCGTTTCCAATCCAATCGGCTGCGGCAATGAGCGTCGGGTAGCAGTCCAGCCGACCCTGGGGAGGCGACTCCCTCGACGGAATGTCGCCAGGACCATTGCAGCCGTAAGGGCCTCCGCTCTCCACGTCGATGCCTGCGAGGTTTACAAACACCTCCTGATCAGGGGCTGCCGCTTTCCATGTCGCGTAGTCATTCGGGATGGTGGTGTGGACCAACGTCTCGTCGTAGTAAGGCGGGGAGCCGGTCCCGATGTCCGGCTCGTCCCGGTGCTCCCATGCCAACAGGTGAGGCTTCGCCGCATCCGTCGCCAGGTCGCCAAGGGGCTTGCGGACCACCTTGAGTCCCGCCGCTGCCATCGCGTCATCCCATTCTTGGTCAGTGAACGCTCCGCTGTAGTTGCCGATGCCAAACGCAGTGTTGATGCCCCTGGCGACACGCTCGTCTACGTCTGGCGGATAGATGATGAAGTCACCAATCGGGAAGAAGCCGTCTAGGAACAGCCCGTCGGGGGGATCTCCGCTGACGACAGGGGGATCTCCATTGGCCGCAGGGGAAGATCGATTGGTAACAGGGGAAACCGGATTGGCAACGCATTGGCCGGTCGCATTGCAGGTTTCGTCGACGGTGCAGCTATTCGGTGCGCAATCGCCGCCGCAGCCGTCGTCGCCGCACTCTCTGTCTGCGCAGTCCGGCGTGCAATTGGCCGGGTCGAAGCAGGTCCCTTGTCCGTTGCAGAGGTCTGCTCCCGTGCAGTCGCCGCAGCTGCCACCGCAGCCATCATCCCCGCACACTCTGCCCGCACAGTCCGGATTGCAGATGTCTGACCCGGCGAACGAGCGTTCCCCGCCTTCGCCGAAGACGTAGTCGCCGTTACACGCGGCCAACAGTGCCAACCCGCTCGCCAGCGCGAGTTTCGAGAATGATCCAAGCGTCCCCCGATTGCCCATAAGCTCCCCCCAATGACTTGTACGGGATCAGTATTGCGACAGATCCTCGTCCTTTACCAACCCTAAAGGGTTGTTCTATTGCGGAGAAATGACCCGAAAGGCGCAATATCTCACCCCTTTAGGGTGAGAAGTAAATCATTGTCTGTTCGCCGTCGGTCCAGCGATGACCTGTCCCTCTTGTGCGCCCTACTCGCAACTGTCCGCTCGAGCCTGAAGTCGCAGCGAGAGCTTGCTCTCGAAAACCTCGCCTCGCGACAACAGCTGGCCGTCCTGAGGCGCACGACCAAACGCCCCAAGCTGACCTACGCGGACCGCGTATTCTGGGTTGCGCTATTGTGTCTGTGGCCAGGCTGGCAACACGCCCCGATCCTCGTGAAGCCCCAGACAGTGATCGGTTGGCATCGTCAGGGCTTCAAGCTCTATTGGACCTGGAAGAGCCGAAACCGAAGGGGTCGTCCCCGGATCGATGCGGAGATCCGAACACTCGTCCGTCGAATGGCGCGCGAGAACCCGACTTGGGGAGCGCCTCGCATCCACGGGGAGTTGCTCGTGCTCGGCTTCGACGTCTCAGAAGCCACCGTGTCGCGGTACATGCCGCGTCGGCGAAAGCGGCCGTCACAGAACTGGCGTTCGTTCCTGCGGAACCACGCCAATGACCTCGTTTCTATCGACTTCTTTGTCGTGCCCACGGCGACGTTTCGCGTCCTATATGTGCTCCTCGTGCTTCAGCACGGGCGCCAACACATCCTGCACTTCAACGTCACAGATGTTCCGTCCGCCCGATGGACAGGTCAGCAATTGGTGAACGCCTTCCCTTACAACTCGGCGCCGAGGTATCTCATTCGGGATCTTTCGGTCCCCCCCACACGGCGTCGGGCGTAAACGTTGGGCTCGCGCTCCGTCGCTTTGGTCGCCTTCGCGATCATCACAGCTCACATCTCGCAACGAACGAGGTCTTGAGGAACGACAACGGGCGGCCGCGCGCTTATCGGCCGAAGAGCTGGGCGTGTTGTGTGACGTTTCGGCTTTCTGGCCAACCTCGGTCAGATCTTCGATCTTCTTCCCAGGTTGAGAGTCGAGCGTGCGCTGCCACGCGGTTCGGTAGCGCGGTGCAAGAGTTGCGGTAGCCTTGCATGAAGAAACGTGATGAATCTGAGTGATCGACGGCTCTTTCGCGAGCGTTGCTATGTGAATGGGGCATGGACGGAGGCGGAGGACGGCCGCACCGTGGCGGTGACCAACCCTGTCGACGGCGAGTTCATTGGAAGCGTCCCCGATTGCGGCGCGATCGAGACGCGCAAGGCACTGCAGGCTGCCGAGGCGGCGCTTCCTGGCTGGCGCGCGCTGCCAGCGAGGGAGCGCGGCGCGAGGATGCGGGCCTGGTTCGACCTGGTGATGGCGAATGAGAATGACCTCGCGCTGATCATGACGACCGAGCAGGGCAAGCCGCTCGCCGAGTCGCGTGGCGAGATCGCGTATGCGGCCTCGTTCATCGAATGGTTCGCCGAAGAAGGAAGGCGCGCATACGGCGATGTGATTCCCCCGCACCAGGCCGACAAGAGGATCGTGGTCATCAAACAGCCAATCGGCGTCTGCGTCGCGATTACGCCGTGGAATTTCCCGGCGGCGATGATCACGCGCAAGGCCGCCGCCGCCCTGGCCGCCGGGTGCACGATGGTGGTCAAGCCGGCCCTCGAGACGCCGTATTCGGCCCTCGCCCTCTGCGAGCTCGCGGAGCGCGCCGGAATCCCGCCCGGTGTGCTGAGCGTCGTGACCGGGGATGCAAAGGCCATCGGTGGCGAGATGACGTCGAGCCCGATCGTCGGGAAGCTGAGCTTCACCGGATCGACGGCCGTTGGAAAGCTGCTGATGGAGCAGTGCGCGAGCACGGTGAAGAAAGTCTCACTCGAGCTCGGCGGTAATGCGCCTTTCCTCGTCTTCGACGACGCCGATCTGGATGCCGCCGTCGAGGGTGCGATCGCGTCGAAATACCGCAACACCGGTCAGACCTGCGTCTGCACCAACCGGTTTCTGGTGCAAGATGGCATCTACGACGACTTTGCCCGAAGGCTCACCAAGGCGGTTCGAGAGCAGCTCAGAGTCGGCAACGGTCTCGAGGACGGTGTGGCCCAGGGTCCGTTGATCAACGAGGCGGCGGTCGAGAAGGTCGTGTCGCAGATCGCCGACGCCGTCGGCAAGGGAGCCAAGATCGCCACCGGCGGCGCCCGGCATGAGCTCGGCGGCACGTTCTTTCAGCCGACGGTGCTCACCGACGTCACCGAGACCATGCTCGTGGCGCAGGAGGAAACCTTTGGCCCCGTCGCCCCACTCTTTCGCTTCGAGACCGAAGAGGAGGCGGTGCGCATGGCCAACGACACCGAATTCGGCCTTGCGTCTTACGTTTACGGCGGCGGGCTCTCCCGTGTCTGGCGCGTGGCTGAGGCCTTGGAGTACGGGATGGTCGGCATCAACACCGGACTCATCTCGACCGCCAATGCGCCGTTCGGTGGGGTGAAAGCATCCGGCATCGGCCGCGAAGGATCGAAGTACGGAATCGAGGAGTACCTCGAGATCAAGTACCTCTGCATCGGGGGCATCAGACCTTGAAGCCAACGATACTTCCGTAGCTGAAGGAGCCCGACGGCAATGGCGACAAACTCCGAACTTCTCTCGCGGCGAAACCAGGCAGTGGCCCAAGGTGTGGCGAGCATTCATCAACGTTTCGCCCTGCGTGCCGAGAACGCCGAGGTCTGGGACGTCGAGGGCAAACGCTACATCGACTTCGCCGGCGGCATCGGCGTCCTCAACACCGGGCACCGGCATCCGAAGGTGATGGCTGCCGTCAGAGCGCAGATGGAGCGATTCACGCACACGTGTTTTCAAGTGATGCCGTACGAGCCCTACGTCGCGCTTGCCGAGCGGCTCAACGCATTGGCTCCAGGCGAGCACCCGAAGAAGTCCTTGTTCCTCACCTCCGGTGCCGAGGCGGTGGAGAACGCGGTGAAGATCGCGCGCGCGCACACGGGTCGCTCGGCGCTGATCGCGTTTCATGGCGGTTACCATGGACGCACCATGATGACCCTCGGGCTCACCGGAAAGGTACAGCCTTACAAGGCGGCCTTTGGTCCTTTGCCCGCAGAGATCTTCCACGCTCCTTTTCCGATCCCGCTGCACGGCATCACGGCAGAGCAGTCGCTGGCTGCGCTGCGCGGCATTTTCCGGTGTGACGTGGATGCGAGCAGGGTCGCCGCCATCATCATCGAACCGGTGCAGGGGGAAGGCGGCTTTTACGTCGCGCCGTTTGATTTCTTGCGCGAGCTTCGGGCCGTCTGCGATGCACACGGCATTTTGTTGATCGCCGACGAGGTGCAAGCCGGGGCGGGGCGTACCGGCAAGGTCTTTGCGATCGAGCACAGTGGCGTCGTCCCTGATCTGATCACGCTCGCGAAGAGCATCGCGGGTGGTTTTCCGATATCGGCGGTGGTCGGACGCGCGGACGTGATGGACAGTGTGGCCCCAGGCGGCCTCGGCGGCACCTACGCGGGCAGTCCGCTCGGTTGTGCCGCTGCGCTCGCAGTGCTCGACGTCTTCGAGGAAGAGGGCATCCTCGCGCGGAGCCTCACGCTAGGTGAGCACATGATGAAGCGCCTCAGCGAGATGGCGGGACGGACGAGCGCCATCGGCGACGTGCGCGGACTCGGTTCGATGGTGGCGATGGAGCTATTCCGAAGCGACGACGGCAAGCGAGTCCCAGACCCGGAGCTGACCAAGGAGCTCGTCGGACTCGCGGCCGAGCGCGGTTTGATCCTGCTGTCCTGCGGCGCGGAGCGAAACGTCATCCGCATCCTCGTCCCCATCACAGCCTCCGATGAAACGATCGAGGAGGGCTTGGGTATCCTCGAGGGCTGCTTGGAAACGCTGACCGAGGAGTGAGCGCGGAGCGAACTTTCCCAGGTTGAGAATCGACGCCCTGCTTCGTCGACATCGAACCTGAGAAGGTTTGTCGCGCGCAACGGACTCGCGAGCCAACGAGGATCGAACCGCGCTTATCGCTCGAAGCCGCCGCGGGTTGCGTGATATTTGGACTTTCCGCTCAACCTCGGTCGGATCTGTTGGATCTGTTGGATGGGCTCGGGGAAGCTACGAGATCTCGGCCGTCACGGAGGTGGTGGTGCACTGCGACAACGCGCGGCGCATCTCGACGTGCATTGCTTTGCATGAGCGTTGCGTGCTAGGTCGCGGGCATGCTTCCGCGACGAACCCTTACGTTTTCGGTGCTCATGCTCGCCAGTCTGGTTGGCGCTTGCGGCAACGACAAATCTTCGACCGAGATGCCGGACGGCACTCCGGGGGCGGACGTGTTTGCGTTCGCGAACGGCTGCGTTTCGATCGGGGTCGAGGAAGGTGCGCGATTCATCGCTCCGGCGGCCTCCGGAAGCAGCTTCGAAGCATCCGCGACGGAGCTCGAAGCAGCGTCGCGGTTCCGAATGCGGGCGGCCGACCTCGGGACGTACTTGTTGTTCGACGAGGACGAGCAGTACCTCGTCTCGGATGGGAGTCGCCTTCAGCGAGTCTCGGTCCTCGAGTCCGATACGAACAAGGTCGGCGACGTCATCGAAATCGATGATGACTTCCAATCGGAGGGCGAGTGGGAGCTCGTTTCGCCCGAGGGCGAAGGCGGTCGACTCTGGCTGCGCCACTTGAAGTCCGGCGGCTACCTCTCGGAGTCCGGCATCATGGCCGAGCGCGTCGATGCCAATGCGATCGAGCTCGTGGAACAGTCGGGTTGTGCGCGCTTTCCGGAGCTCACGGTCGACGCCGAAGGCGAAGTCACCCCGATCGAGTTCGACGACGGGTCGGTGTTTGGCTTCGTCGAGACCCACTCGCATCTGCTCACGAACTTCGGATTCGGCGGAGGCGGCCTCTACCACGGCTCGGCGTTCCATCGGCTCGGGGTGGAGCACGCCCTCCCCGACTGTGACATTCCGCATGGCGAGGAAGGTCGCAAAGATTTGCTCGGCTTTTCGTTCGACAACCGAAGCCTCTCGGTGGCCGACGTTCTGTTCCCGATTGCGGCCGGGGAGACCTCCGAGTTCAATCATGCGACGGCTGGGTATCCGGACTTCACGTTCTGGCCGAATGCCCGCGAAAGCGCCACGCATCAGACTCAGTACTACAAGTGGATCGAGCGGGCGTATCTCGCTGGCATGCGACTCATCGTGCAGCACGCCATGACGATGAGGTTCCTTTGTGACCTCTTCATCGAGCTCGGCAACGAGCCGAACCGCTTCGGATGCAACGACATGGTGTCCGTCGACCGGATCATCGAGGAGACCTACGCGCTCGAGCGGTACATCGACGCGCAAGCAGGCGGGCCAGCAAAGGGCTGGTTTCGAATCGTAACGAGCCCCACCGAAGCGCGTGAGGTCATTCGCGAAGGCAAGCTCGCCGTCGTCCTCGGGATCGAGACGGCGTTCCTCTTCGATTGCTTCCTCGTCCCTCGGGAGGGCTTCGAGAAGTGCGACGAGGCGACGGTGATCGAGAAGCTGGACGAGTACTACGACAAGGGCGTTCGCGTGATCTTCCCGAACCACAAGTTCGACAATGCGTTCGCGCCCGGCGATGGGGACAAGCGCTTCATCGATCTCGGGAACTTCATCTTGACCGGCCATTGGTCGAACTTCGTCGAATGCTCGGAGGAGCTCGCTGCGACCCCGACCGTGTTCGACGACGGCGGCCTGTCGTTTCCGGGGATCAACATGCCCCGCGACGAGTTCGACTCACCGCCGTCGGAGCTCGAGAACGTCCTCGGCTTCAGCGACGACCCGATCAGAACGCTGGCGGCCTACCTGCCGCAGATCAGCTCCGAGGGCCCTCGCGACGGGGAGTTCTGTCAGAACGCTGGCCTCACGCCGCTCGGAGAATTCTTGATCGACGAGCTCATGAAGCGAGGCATGGTGATCGAGATCGACCATCTTCCGAGGCGCGCGTATCTTCGCACTTTCGAGCTGCTGGAAGAGAACGACTACCCCGCGACGGGCACGCACGGGAACAACAACCTCGGGCGGCTCTACGAGCTCGGCGGCGTCTCCAAGTCCGATTTCGGCCGCTGCCGTTCCGAGGAGCCCGGCACCATGGACGACGGCTTCCAAGCGCGGATCCAGCTCATGCGCGACATGGGGGCCTTCCCGGCGGAAGGATTCGGCTTCGACTTCAACGGTTTCGCCGGCGCGCCCGGACCGCGCTTCGGCGACGGCGCGAACTGCGATACGCCCCAAGAGGACCGCATCACGTACCCCTTCACATCGTACGCAGGCGACATCAGCTTCGAAGCGCCCAAGGCAGGCAACCGCAGCTTCGACTTCAACACGGAGGGCATGGCGCACCTTGGGCTCGTCGCCGAGCTGATCGAAGATGTCCGCCGTGATGGCGCGACCGACGAGGAGCTCGAGCCGCTGTTCAAGTCGGCCGAGGGCTATCTGCGCATGTGGGAAAAGGCGCAGGGCCGAGGCATGGCGCTCAGCAGCGAAGCCGCCGTTCCGTAGCCGGTATCGATGGGCCGCTGGCAACGCGAGGTTGGAACCAATTTTCCGCTTTCGTCGAAGACTGGGACAAGCTAGCGAGCACCGAGCATTACTTCGTCGCCAGCCAATCCTTGAAAGCGGTTTTCGCCACGCGTACAGTGCGCCGGATGCCAGGAGGAATGGAGTTTCGGATGCGGTGGTTCTCGTTGATTGTTTCGCTTGTCGCCTTCGGCTGCAGCTCCAGTGGCGGCGGCGACGAGCGCACAGAGTTTGAGAAAGGCCAGCTCACCCAGTGCGTCGTGGACTCGGGGGCGGCGATGGCCGGGTGTGTCGACGACTACGTTGCGGCGCTTGCCTCGTGCCGCCTGGACGACGATGCCGAGTGTGAGGCGGCGGCGCGCGAGGCAGGCGGTGCGCTGAGCACGCTGACCCGAAACGCCCGCGAGCGTACCGCCGCGGCTTGCTCGGACGACGAGGCCTTTGCAATCGGCCACTTCGGGGGCGCCGAGGACCTCGGCGAGAAAGCCGCCACGGCGTGCACTCGTTTCGGAGAAGAGCTCTTCTCGCTCTCGTTTTCGCCCGACGAAGCGGCGAGCCCCGAGGAAAGGGCATGCCAACGTGTGGTCTCCGACGCGCTCGCCGAGCTCCGAGCGTCGGTGGTCGATGCCATCGGCCCCGGCTGCTCCGTGCTGGACTTCGACCGCGACGGGTGTGACCGAGGCGCGAGGGATGCGTCCGTGGACGACGCGATTCAGTCTGCAAGAAGCGGCATCATCGACGGCTGCAGTGACTCGTTCGATGCCCTGAGCCTGGCCTCTTTCGGAGCGAACGTGGAGGAACGTGTGGCCAGCCTCGTCGACGAGATCGTCAACAGGTCTCGCAACCTCGCGCTGTTCGCGTTTCCCCCGAACAACATCGGACCCACGGCCGAGCTCGGGCCCTACCCGGTCGGCGTTCGAACGTACGAAGCCGTCGACGCGTCTCGGCCCAACGTGCCGGGCGGCGGTCCGCGCCCCGTGACCTTCGACGTCTACTACCCGTCGACCGATGGCGCAGTGGAGGGTCTACCCCGCGAGCTCGTCGCGCTTCTCGGGCTCGAAATCCTGCCCGCTCCAGTGTACCGAGACGTCGATCTCGCTGAGGGCGTGTATCCCCTCGTGCTGTTCTCGCATGGCTACGTGGGCATCCGCTTCCAGTCGCTCTTTCATCTCGCGCACCTGGCGAGCCACGGATTCGTGGTCGTGAGCCCGGATCACCACGGAAACACCATCCCCGACGATCTCATGGACGTCGTGGATGAGGCGACCGCTGTGAACCGCGCGTTCGACATGAAGTTCTTGATGGATCAGCTCCTCGATGGCGGCTCACCCTCGGGCGCCGAGTTTGCCGCGTCCGTCGACCCGGAGAAGATCGGCATGTCGGGTCACTCGTACGGTGGCTACGAGGCGTTCATTCTCACCGGCGGCGAAGTTCGAGGGTCGGCCATCGACGACACGACAGTGACGCTCGGCACATTCACCGATCCGCGCATCAAGGCGATCCTCCCCATGGCACCGCGTACGATGCGTCGCGTCGATGCGGTCACCCTCGGCACTGGCTTCTTTTCCACGGTGACGGTCCCCACGCTCATCATCGGAAGCGAGCTCGACATGACCGACCCGTTCTTCGTCGACGCCCAGCGAGCATTCAATGCGCTCCCTATCGGGGCGAAGTACGTAGGCCTCGCCGAAGTGCTCGGTGGCGGTCACAACACCTTCACCGACCTCTGCGAGCTGCAGAGCGACATCCTCGACCTCATAGGCGGTGCCAACGAAGGCTGCCAGCCGTGGCACCTGCCGTGGAAACACGGGCACGACCTCATCAACTACCTATCGCTGAACTTCTTCGACGGGATTCTCAACGAGAACCAGGAGGCGCTCGACCGACTTGCTCCAGAGGTCGTCGGAGAGCTCGAGGATCTTCGCTACTGGCGGAAGTGAGCGTTCCTGCTC
>CAVQUI010000017.1:0-34100 GCA_963716775.1 uncultured delta proteobacterium | reverse complement strand
TAATACTTGACGCAGTGCGTCGCTGTACCCAGACTGGTACCTAAGGAAAGCGGGTCATGAGCCCCAGTGAGTGCTCCGCCGAACCGATTGGGGGTTACCCATGGATACGCAACTACTACTCGTCATCATGTCTATCGTCGCGCTTCACGTCGCTGCCCTTGCGGGTGGTGGCCTGGTGCTGGGCATCATGCGGCTGCTCGGCCGCGGGCCCGCCAGCGTAAATGGCGCCGAGGCGCGAGACTCGAATCCACTGAGTCGACCGCGCGGGCTCGGGGCAGGCGAGATTAGCACCAGGAAGCCTGGTGACCCGGCTGCTCTAGAAGCTCGCGCAGGTTGGCGGACACGACACGATAGCCGACGTTGCCGTAGAGCTTCTGCCGTCCTTGGTTCAGGTAATAGGTCGGGCTGCCCTCGATCTTGAGCTCGTCTCGGAGCTCGATGTCTCGGCACAGCTCGGCCATGGCTTCGCCCGGAGCTGAGCTTCCCTTCGATGGCGGGCGTGGGGAGGCCCAGCTGCTCGAGCACGTCGAGGAGCACGTTTCGGTCCGAAATGTCACGGGCCTGCTCGAAGAAGCCCAAGCGGATCTGCCAGACCGCCTCTTCGAAAAGGGTGCGTCCGCCCAGCTCGTCGCGTCGCGCCGAATCCACCAGTCCTTCTGCTTCCAGCAGTCGCGCTGCACAGAGCATTTCATGGGCGGCTGATGAGGTCGTCGGCGCGACTTCGCTCCACACCCGCTCGTTCACCGAAACGTGAGGGAATCCCTCGGCGACCTTCAGGACGTGCTCGCCAAAGCCCGCATAGCCCCCCCGCTTCTTCCAGCCCTCGGCGATTCGATTTCGCGTGGCGCCAAAGATCGGGATGAAGCGATAGTCGAGCTCGATGGATGATCCGAACTCCTTGCGGAGCTGATCCAGACGGGCCTCGGCCACATAGGCCCAGATGCACAAGACGTCCGATACATAGGAGATTTGGATGGTCATTCGAAGATCACGTAGGCGATGCCGGCGATGAATAGAAGGGCGAACACCACCAGCCACTGGTGCCAGATGTCGCTCTGGAGCGCGGACTCGTCGGCGGGCTCGACGGCTTCGGTGCGAGTGCACCTTGGACAGCGCGGATCGTCCCCCGCATCTTCGGGGACGAACTCCAGATCACAGTCGGCGCATCGGTAACTGTCTGCCATGCTGTCTACCAGCGACTCATCCCGCCCATATCGTGGACGTCCGTGAAGCCGTTCTTTTCGAGGAGCCGCTTGGCCATGGCGCTTCGGCCGCCGCTTTGGCAGTAGACGACGATCTGACCGCTCTTGTCTCCGAGCTCGCCCACGCGCCCCGAAAGCTCCTGGATGGGAATGTTGAGGGCGCCTTCGATGTGCCCAGCGGAGAACTCCCCCGTGCTCCGGACATCGACGAGCATCGCCCCGTTCGCAACCAGAGAGCGCGCGTCGGTTCCGGAAACCCGAACCGCGGTGAGTTTCTGGTAGAGCACGAATACGACGATGGCGGCCAAGACGCCGAGGATGATCTTCGAAATCATGGGCCCAAGGATAGTCCCGCGAGCCGCAAGCGCCACAGCCGGGACGGGAGTGACGCAAATGCGGCATGGGGGCGAAAAGCGCGCTAGACCTGCCGGATGAGCGAGCCGAAGGGCAAGGCCGAGGGTCGAGAGAACGCGCCAAATTTCGTCCACGATTTGGTGCGGGAAGATATCCGAACCGGCAAGCACGGCGGTCGGGTCGTGACGCGGTTTCCTCCGGAGCCCAACGGCTATCTGCACATCGGGCACGCGAAGTCCATCTGCTTGAACTTCACCACGGCCGGCCTCGCTGAAGATGGTCGCTGCCATCTGCGCTTCGACGATACAAACCCCGAAGCCGAGGATACCGAGTACGTCGAGTCGATTCGTGAAGATGTGCGCTGGCTGGGCTTCGATTGGGGGAGCCACGAGTACTTCGCATCCGACTACTTCGAGAAGCTCTACGACTGCGCAGTCGACTTGATCAAGCGTGGCTTCGCGTACGTGGACAGCCAAACCCTCGAAGGGATTCGCGAGGGGCGCGGCGACTTCTACAAGCCAGGTGAGAACAGCCCGTACCGCGACCGAAGCGTCGAAGAGAGCCTGGAGCTCTTCGCCGGCATGCGCGCCGGGAAGTTCGAAGAGGGCGCGCACGTGCTGCGCGCGAAGATCGACATGGCGTCGAAGGACGTGAACCTCCGCGACCCCTTGATGTACCGGATTCGCAAGGTGACTCATCACCGGACGGGCGATGACTGGTGCATCTACCCGATGTACGACTACGCGCATCCGATGTCGGACGCCTTCGAGGGGATCACGCACTCGGTCTGCACCCTGGAGTTCGCGCACCACAACCCGCTCTACCAGTGGTTCGTCACGCACTTCGATTTCGAACCGATGCCCTGGCAGTACGAGTTCGCCCGACTGAACCTGACCTACACCGTCATGAGCAAGCGACTGCTCAAGAGGCTGGTCGAAGAAGGGCACGTGAAGGGCTGGGATGATCCGCGGATGCCCACCATCGCCGGAATGCGCCGCCGGGGGTACACGCCTGCCGCGATTCGACGCTTTGCCGAGCGGATCGGGGTCTCACGCCGGGACAGCATCGTCGATGTAGGCCTCCTCGAGCACGCCCTTCGCGAGGACCTCAACGCGACCTCGCCCCGGACCATGGCGGTGCTTCGCCCCCTGAAGCTCGTGATCGAGAACTTCCCCGAAGATGAGGACATCGAGCTCGAGGCTCCCTTCAGCCCGAACGACGAGAGCTTCGGGTCACGGCGCCTGCACCTCAGCCGCGAGGTCTTCATCGAGCGGGACGATTTCATGGAAGAGCCCATGAAGAAGTGGTTCCGCCTGGCGCCTGGGAAGGAAGTGCGGCTTCGCTACGGCGCACTGGTCACTTGCAAAGAGGTGATCAAAGACGAGGCCGGAAACGTCGTGGAGCTTCGCTGCACTTGGGATCCGGAGTCCAAGGGCGGCAATGCGCCGGACGGACGCAAGGTGCGGGGCACGATTCACTGGGTGAGCGCCAAGCATGCCGTGGACGCCGAGGTGCGCCTCTACGACCGGCTCTTCAAGGACGAGAACCCCCTCGACGACTCGCTCGAAAGCGACTTCACCTCGCGCATCAACCCGGAGTCGCACGAGGTGCTGGAGCACGCCAAGCTCGAGCCCAACCTGGCCGTCCGCGGCCCCGGTGAGCGCGTGCAGTTCGAGCGGCTTGGGTACTTCGTCGTCGACCCGGATAGCAGTCCCGAGCGACCGGTCTACAACCGGACCATCCAGCTCAAGGACTCCTGGGCCAAGCTGGCTAAGAAGTAATCGCTCACTTCCCTTTGAATTTGGGGGGCCGCTTCTGGAAGAAGGCCATTACTCCTTCTTGCAGATCTTCGGAGGTCATGACCCGTTCGAGTGCAGCGTACTCGTGTGCGAGACCCTCCGGGAGAGACTTCGGTCCGCCTTGGATGACGGCGTCCAGAATCCCGGCCACGGCGAGCGGAGCTTTCGACGCGAGCTCGCGCGCAAGCTCGTCGGCTCGAGTGTCGAGCTCATCGGGCTCGCAGACGGCCGTGAGCACACCAGCCTCGAAGGCCTCGTCGGCGCTCAGCTTCTTTGCGAGGAGCATGATTTCGAGCGCGCGTGCGCGCCCAACGGCGCGGGTCAGCCGTTGCGTGCCTCCCCAAGCAGGAACGACGCCCAGCTCGACTTCGGGCAGGCCGATCTTCGCCCCGCGTGCACCGATTCGGAAGTGACAGGCGAGGGCGATCTCGAAACCGCCGCCGAGGCAAGCGCCACGAATCGCGCAGACGACGGGCTTGCTCATGGTTTCGATGCTCCGAATCACGTGCAGGCGCTGCTCGATGAACGCCTGGACGCCACGGCCCCCCGCCGCAGCGCCGAACTCGCGGATGTCGGCCCCCACCGAGAAGTTCTCTCCGCCTTCGCCTCGCAAGACGACCGCACGAACGCTCGGGTCTCGTTCGATTTCGTCGACCGCCGTCTCTAGCGCGTCGATCAGGGCCATGCTCAGGCGATTATACGGCGGGTCGTTGAGCTCGACGGTGGCGACCGCGCCTTCACGACGAACGATGATGGGTTTCTTCTCGCTCATGACAGCTCCGGGCAAATCGCTGGGTCGAAGTTGAGCTGGACCTGGTCGACGGTTTCCATGAGCGGTCCTTCATTACCACATCAGGGCCCGCCGCTGAGCGGAATCCTCTGGTATGCTCGCGTCCGCAGTGCGCAATCTCATCATGATCGTGTTGGTCCTCGTCGTGCTCGGTCTTGCGGCACTGACCTGGCTCATGTCGCGCGGGCCCAGTCCGGCGCAGGCCGCGCGGATCTCGGACGTGCTCCAAGACCCAACACCAGCCGGAGAGCCTGCCGCATACAAGCACTGCGTGTCGTGTCATCTGCACGATGGCAGTGGCAGGCCCGACGGCTCGATCCCGAGCTTGACCGGTCAGAGGCGCGCGGTCTTGGAGAACAAGCTCTACCGATTGAGGGCCGGGATGATGCGTCTTCCTGTCATGGATCCCTACGCTCGCACCTTGCCGCCTGAAGAGATCAGCGACATCGCCAAGTACCTTTCGGAGCTACCACTGCTCGAGGTCGTTCCTAGCGAGGCCAGTGAAGAGGAACGAGCCCAGGGCGCCAACCTCTACGCGCAGCACTGCGTCTCGTGTCACGGAGCAAACGCCGAGGGGAACGATGGCTTGTTCGCGTCTCGGCTCTGCGGCCAGCACGCAGGCTACCTCGAGCGTCGTCTCGAAGAAGCGGTCGCGGGGACGCGCGGAACCGCGGACGCGATCATGCAGGGCGTGGTGAAGACGGTGCCGGCCGACGACCTTCGTCCGATCGTCGCCTGGCTCGCAGCCGGGGAGGGGTGTCTATCACCATGACGAATCGACTCGACCGCAGGCGGTTTGTCCGCTTGACCGGAGGCGCGGCGGCGGCGGCGTCGATTGGAGCGCCCGGGCTCGTGCGAGCCGCCACGTCCGATGAGTCGCGGACGGTGGCGCGGCACGTGAATGTGATCGTCGTCGGCGGAGGGCTTTCGGGGCTGATGGCCGGCCGCGAGCTCCACAAGCGCGGGGTCGACTCGTTTCTCCTCCTCGAGGCGCGTGAGCGCGTCGGCGGCCGCACCCTCAACATGCCCATCGGAAACGGGCACGTCGTCGAGGTCGGTGGGGAGTGGATCGGACCGGGCCAGAACGCCATCGTCGCCCTGATCGCTGAGCTCGGGATCGGCGCCTTCGATCAGTACTACGAGGGAGACACGACTTACGACATCGAAGGCCTGATCTCGCGCGGATTTTTGCCGGACGTCAGCCTCTCGGAAGCGGCTGATTTCGGCAAGGTGGCCTGGAAGCTCGATCGGCTCTGCAAGAAGATGCCGGTTGGCGAGCCCTGGCGCATGAACGATGCCTCGGCGCTCGACCAGATCACTCTTGGGGACTGGCTGCGCCAACACGCCGCCACGAGCTTCACGCCCTCGGTGTTTCGCTTGATCAGCCGCGCGGTCTGGTCGGGCTACCCCGAGCGCATCTCGCTGCTCTGGGTCCTTCACTATCTGCGCTCCGCCGGAGGTCTCTTGCCGGTGATCCTCAACGACGGAGGCGCCCAGGACCAGCGTATCGACGGCGGCTCGCAAGTGATCTCGGAGCGGATGGCGGCCGAGCTCGGCGATCGCGTTCTGCTCGGACGGCCCGTTCTTCGGATCGAGGACCAGGCTCCCGAACGCATGCGCGTCGTGACCACAGCCGAGATCTTCACCGCCGACCGCGTCATCGTCGCCATGGCCCCGGCCGACACCACCCGCATCGAGTTCGCACCAGCGCTGCCCAAGCCGCGCCAGGACTTGGCGAGCGGCTGGGCGCGCCTGCCGCGACTGCCCCTGGTCAAAGCCGCCATGTTGTACGAGCGCCCCTTCTGGCGCGTCGACGGTCTCAACGGCGCGATGCAAAGCGACCGGAGCCCGATCCAACTGGTCTTCGACAATTCTCCCGAAGACGGATCGCTTGGCGTACTCAGTTGTTTCCTTTCGGTCGTGGAGTGTCCACACCTGGCCGGCCGAAAGGCGCGCGAAGAGGGATTGAAGCAAGAGCTCGCCCGCTACTTCGGTTCCAAGGCCCTCGATGCGACCGGCTATGTCGAAAAGGACTGGGCCGCAGACCCTTGGAGCACGGGCTGCATCACCCCGCTGACCCCCGGCGTGCTGACCGCCGGCGGCGAGCATCTGCGAAAGCCGAGCGGCCGCATCTACTGGGCGGGTACCGAGAGCGCCAAGCGCTGGTGCGGCTACATGGACGGCGCCATCTCCGCAGGGGCCCGGGCAGCCGGCGAGGTCCATGCGTCGCTCAAAGGCTAGGACTCGGCGATGGCACTGAGGATCCAGCGGCGGCTCTCGACGGGGTCGATCACGGCGTCGATCTCGAAGTGCGCCGCCATGTTGACCGCTTTCCCGCGCTCGTAGAGCTTGTCCACCATCTGCTGGAACATCCGTTCCCGAGCTTCGGGATCTTCGACCGCCGCCAGCTCTTTTCGAAAGCCGAGCTTCACCGCGCCTTCGAGCCCCATGCCTCCGAACTCGCCGGTCGGCCAGGAGATCGTGAACGCGGGCGCCTTGAAGCTGCCTCCTGCCATCGACTGCGCCCCAAGCCCGTAGCCCTTGCGCAAGACGATCGTGCAAAAGGGAACCTCGAGCGCTGCGCTCGTCGTGAAGAGCTTCGCCGCGCGTTTCACGAGCCCGGTCTCTTCAGCTTCCGGCCCGACCATGAAACCCGGCGTGTCGCAGAGAAAGACCAGTGGAACACCGAAGGTGCTGCAGAGCTTCATGAAGCCGCTCGCCTTGTCGGCTGCCTCCGCGTCGATTGCGCCCCCGAGCTGCATCGGGTTGTTGGCGATGATGCCGACAGGCCTGCCTTCGACCCGCGCGAGAGCGGTCACCATGCCGGCGCCGAAGCCGCCGCGGAGCTCGAGGACGGTGCCCTCGTCCGCCAAAATCTCGATCACCTTGCGAACCTCGTAAACGCGAAGGCGGTTCTCCGGAATTGCCGAGCGCAGTAGGCGCTGGTCCGCGCAGGTCCAGTCGGGGAGGGTGCCCTGGAAGTACGAGAGGTATTTCTTCGCCGCTTCAACCGCCTCGTCGTCGTCCTCGACCAGCACATCGATTACGCCGTTGCGATATTGAGAAGCCGAGGGTCCCACCTCTTCGGGCGCAAATACGCCGAGCCCTCCGCCTTCGATCATGGCAGGGCCGCCCATGCCGATGTTCGAAGCCTTGGTGGCGATCACCACATCACAGCAGCCCAGCAGCGCGGCGTTCCCGGCGAAGCATCGGCCGGAGTTAACGCCGACGAGCGGAACCCTGCCCGATAGCTCAGCGAAGTACTGAAACGCTCGGCAATCGAGGCCCGCCACGATGGCGTGATCCGTATCGCCCGGACGGCCGCCTCCGCCCTCCGAGAAGAGCACCACGGGCAGGCTTCGCTCTTCGGCGAGCTCGAACATCCGGTCCTTCTTGAGGTGATTCATCGTGCCCTGCGTGCCAGCGAGGACCGTGTAGTCGTAGGACATGACGACGCAGAGCGTACGCGCCTCCCCGAAGGACTCCCCGTTCACGCGGCCGATACCGGCGACCATGCCGTCCGCGGGCGTTCGCCGGATCAACTCGTCGATCGGCCGTCGCCGTCGCTGAGCTGCGATGACGAGCGCGCCGTATTCGACCAAGGTCCCCTCGTCGACGAGGTTCGCGATGTTCTCACGAGCGGTTCGCTGGCCGGTCTTGCGGCGTTTCGCGACGGCCTCCGGGCGGTTCTCGTCGAGCCCAAAGGCGTGTCGCTGAATGACTTCGGCAAGGTCCGGCCCAATCGCGTCGAGCGAAGTCTCCTCTACGGCGTCCGTCGCAAGCTCGGCGTGCTCCGCCTGTTCGAGAAGCACGAGCAAGTCCCCCGCCGCCACCATCGCGTCGCCTTCGACCAGCACCTTGCGAACGACTCCGCTTCGCTCCGCAGCGATGATGTGCTCCATTTTCATCGCCTCGAGGATCACGAGCGGCTGGCCCGGAGCGACCGTCTCGCCGACTTCGGCGCGAACCGTGATGACCAGAGCCTGCATCGGCGCACGAACCTCGAAGGTGTCGCTCATTGCTCGGTGTTAGCAGCTTCTGAGAACCAAATGAGCAAAAAATTCGGGACCTGGAATCGAGGTCTTGGACTAAGGTTCGAGGATGGAGCGCGCAGAAAAGAACGTACGGCTGGGCATGACCCTGCCGCTTGGGGGGGCGGACAAAGCGGTCGAGCTGGCGAAGGCGGCCGTCGATCGGGGCTACGAAGAGATCTGGATGGCCGAGGTCAATGGCGGTGATTCCTACGCGCTAGCCGGCGCGGTTGCGCAGGGTTTGCCGGGAACGCGCATCGGGACGGCGGTGGTTCCAGCGCAGACGCGAGCTCCCATGGTGCACGCCATGGCGGCGATGACCCTGAGCCAGATGACCAAGGGGAACTTCATTCTGGGCATCGGTCTCTCGTCTCCGAACATCGTTCACGACTGGGCTGGCCTGCCCTTCGACAAGCCGCTTACGCGCATGCGCGAGCACGTCGAGGTCCTGCGCCAGATGATGAGCGGGAAGAAGACCAGCTACGAGGGCAAGACTCTCTCGGTGAAGGGCTTTCGGCTCGGAGGCGCGGCCGTTGGCGAGGTTCCGATCTATCTCGGGGCGCTCAACAAGGGAATGCTCCGCCTCACTGGCGCACTGTGCGATGGGGTTTGTCTCAACATGGTTCCCGAATCGGCGCTTCCGCAGGTGCTCGGCGAGGTTCGCGCCGGCGCCGAGGAGGCAGGGCGTGACCCGAACGCGATCGAAGTCGTTGCCCGGCTTCACGTCGTGATGGCCGACGACCACGATATGGGGCGGAATCTCATACGCACGGTGTTCGGCGCCTACGCAGCCACGCCCGGCTACAACAAGTGCTTCGAGTGGATCGGCTACGCAGACGAAGCGCAACAGATTCGCGAAGCCTTTGCTAAGGGCGACAGGGCAGGCGTGGCCAAAGGGGTCACCGACCGGCTCTGCGAGGCGATGGCCGTCGTGGGCAATCGCGAAACCGTGCGCGCTCGCATTCGCGCCTACGCCGAGGCAGGCGTCGACGTCTGCGTGGTGAACCCCATCGCCGACCCATCGGCCGTCCCGCAGCTACTCGAAGACATCTCGGGCTGTCTCGACGGCCTGGATCTGCGCAACAGTGGGGTCATGCGCGCAACCGGCGCGGGCTCTTGAGGTCGCAGCGGCTTCGTGCTTTGCTTCAGGATGCATCGCGTTCTGTTCTTGTCGTCTTTACTTCTCGTTGGGTTCCTGGTCAGCGGCGATTCGTTCCGCAGCTGAGGCCAGAGCCGAAGAGGCCCCCGCCTCGAGCGCCAAACCAGCCGTCGCCGAGATCGACCCGCCGGCGGAACCGACCCACCAGCTTCGAATCGCCACCTTGGCGCCCAGGCAGTCCGGGATCGGAAAGGCATTTCAGCGGCTCCGCAAAGAGCTGAAAGAGGTCACCAACGGAGAGGTGAACCTCAAGATGTACGACGGCGGCGTCGCCGGCGACGAGATGACGGTCGTTCGCAAGATGCGCGTCGGTCAGTTGGACGGTGCTCTGTTGACCTCGACAGGCCTTGGCGCGCTGGTGCCGCAGGTGCTGGTGCTCCAGGCGCCAGGACTGATTACCAGCTACCCGGCGCTCGACGATGTGCGCGAGAAGCTCGGCCCAGACCTGGTCGCGCTCTTCGACAAGGCCGGCTACGAGCTGATCTCCTGGGGAGACTCCGGGCAGATCAGGATCTTCTCCCAGCACAAGATCCAGCATCCCAATGACTTGAAGAACGTTCGACCCTGGGTCTGGCGCGGTTCGCCGACGATGAGAGCGTTCATCGAAGCCGCCGGCGCCAATGGCGTGACGATGGGCCTGCCAGAGGTCTTCTCCGGCCTTCAAACGGGGATGGTCGATACGGTCATCGCCTCCTCGATCGGCGTCCTCGCTTTTCAGTGGCACACCAAGCTCAAGACCATGACCAAGCCCGGCGGTGGCATCGTCGTCGGCGCCTATGTGATCAAGAAGGACCGGATCGCCGCGCTCCCAAAGGCAGCCCAGGACCACATTCGGCAGAGCGCGAAAGACCACGCCGTGGAGTTCCGCGACGGCGGACGGCGAATGGACAAGGAAGCCAGCGAGGCTCTCGCCGGCCGACTCAAGTCCGTAAACATTTGGCGCAACAAGGACGCTTGGGAAGCGGTTCAGCGAGAAGCTCGCAATTCACTGGCCGGCCGGCTCTACTCGAAGTCCCTGATGACTCGAGTCCAAGAGATTGTCGGGAAGAACTACTGAAGTACACGATGCTTAGATTGATTTTTGGCGCATGGCTCTGCTTGAGCATCGGCGCCTCGGGCTGTGGCGGGGCAACGGACACCGGCGGCACCGGCGGCACCGGGGGGACTGGGGGCACCATCATGCTCGAGCCCGGGCCGACTTGCATTGCCTTCTGCGCGAAGGTGATTGGCGAATGCGAGGCCTTCGCGGGCAATGAAGCGGCTTGCAGGCAAGGCTGCGAAGCGGGCTTGGCAGAAGGCAGGGAACTGTCGGCAGCCTGCGAGGCCGCGATCGACTCGGTGTTCCAGTGCGCCACCGAGCTCGACTGCCAGGGCGTATACGACTGGCGGGATCGCGTCCCGCTCGATTCCTACCCTTGCCGCTCGTCGGTGCAGCTAGTCGACGCCGCCTGCCCGGGGCTCTAGTCGAAGAGTCAAACGAAAAAGGGCACCCACGTCGTGGGTACCCTTCTTCAGTTCGAGTCGCTGTGCTCCTGCGGAGCTAGCAGTCGTCGCTTGGGATGCCCGAGCAGATGACGAATTCCGGCGTGCAGTTGTTGTCGCAACGGCAGTCGATGCAGATCTGGGCGGTGGTATCTGCAACGCACTGAGACGTGCAGAACACCGCGCCACAGGCGACGGTAGCTCCGGTGCACTCCAGACAGTCCTCTGAGAGCCTCATGCCCGTGATCTCTTCGATGGTGTCACCCGTGCACTGCGCCACGCAGTCGGCCAGCGCTTGAACGACGGGATCGGGGCAGTCGGGGAAGCAGGCGATGACCGCAAAGGTTTCTGTGCCACAGCCGCCGACTGGTGGCACGGAGCTCACCGACCCACGGACGCATTCGCTGCCGATCGCCGAGGAGGCATCGGTGCCGGTCGACATCTCGCCCTTGCCGTTGGTGAACTCGAGCTCGGCATAGACAGCCTCGTTCTCCTCGGTGGTGCACTTGCCTTCTATCGCGCCGCCGCTGCCGCCGGTGCCTGCCGCCGTTACCGCCGCTTCCGGCCATGGGTGGCGGCGATCTCGCCCGTGATTGGTGATCCGCTGTTGCATGCCGCTACCGCGCCAGCCAATGCGAGAACCCATATAAGATTGAATAGTTTCATGGTTGGTTCCTTTCTCATGGCCACACCCGGTTAGAAGATCATGGCAGCGCGGAGCTGCACGGTCCAGAGCCAAGCATCGTTGAAGCCGGCGTTCGTGAACGCCTGCTTTGGTTGCATCATGCCGGTCTCGAGGTCGATCCAAACGATGTCCTTGGAGCCCATCCTGGCGCGGAGGGCGAGGTCCGCCTCCCAGCCCATGAAGCACTCGGCTGTGAAGCCGCACTTGTCATTGCTCGCCTGGTAGATGAGCTGGTCGAGCTTATCCACCCAGCCTACGAGGAACTGGGTGTGCACCTCGAGACCCGGGACGACCGTGAAGCGGAAGCTCGGCATCAGGTACTTCGAGTTGTAGACGCTGCCGTTGGCGCCGAGCTCGATCGCACCGAGGGGAGCGAGCTGCTGAAAAGAGAGGGCCTTGAGCGCAACCTGGTACATCAGGAGGCCCACCTTGACGTTCTCGTTGAAGCCTCGGGTCGTGAGCTTCTTCGGGTTCTCGGTGAAGGAGAGCGTGTCGGCATCGCCCCTGGCCCAGCCGCCCTCTGTCGAAAAGGCCCAGCTGCCTTCGTCCATGACACCAATCCGGGCGAGGATGTTGTGGATGCCCGCCTCGCCTCGGTTGCAGGGCTCGGGCGGACAGCCTCCCGTGAAGGCAAGGGCGCCGCTATGACCGAGAATCGTGAAGTATTCGCCCTCTGTCGTGATCGCCAGATTGCGCTTCTTCTTGAGGGTGTACTTCATTCTCCAAGACACGTCCGGGATGATGATCCGGCTCTCGGTCGCCTGCTGCCACCGATAGACCACGTAGGCGCCGGCGAAGAGCTCATCGGTCGCCGAGCGGCCGAAGTCCTCGTCGAACCATGCGATGACGTTGGCGATCTCGTTCGTTCGCCGATCGAGGTTGGTCAGGTAGGCCAAGGGGAACGTGGAGCGTTCCGGGAAGGTCGTATAGAACGGCTTGAAGTTTGGATTGGTCGCGACCCCGCTACTGCCATCGTAGGCCGAGTTGATGCTGTTGTCGGCGACCGGATCCTGCGAGAGCCGATCGTACAGGAACGCGTAGATAAGAGGCGTCTGCCGGGTGTCGCCCTTGCTAATGCCGCGAGCCAGTGTAATCGGACGCGTGGCGAAAAGGATACGGTCGAAGGTCTCGCCGCGGTAGAACTCGCCCCACTCGGCGAGGCCGTTGCCGGCGTGGGTCAGAGCGCCCATGCCCCAGTGTGATTCCATTCGGCCGACTCGGACCTGACCAATGGGAACGAGGAATTCGATCCAGGCGCGCTCGAGCTTGAGCGACTCGGTGAGATCGAATCCGTTGCGGTCGGTCTTCGATTGGTCGACCGCGAAGAGCGGGACTCCGAAGACGCGGGCGTTGTCGCCGAATACCACGTTGTCCAAGCCGTCGATCGTGAAGCGAAGACGCGCAATCGGAAGGTCGGGGTTCGGGCCGTAGGTCACCTCCGGATCGAGACGCAGTCGCATTTCACCGAACGAGGCGTTCTTGCTCGGGAAACCCGATTGGGCGCCGGGGATGCTGCCCCTTGGGCATTGGCGCGTTGCCGATCCAGTTGTAGCGAGCGCGGTAGTAGCCGTGGAAGTTGAACCTCAGCGGGATGGCGTCTTCTTCCTTTTCACGGACGCTGCTTACCCACATCGCCGATGCTTCGGCGCGCTCGTTCGCGCTCGGAAGCCTCGGTACCCATGCCGGCCTCTCCGACCGCGGAACCTGAGGTCGTGCTCGGAGGGCGGGCGCCGGTCACCGTTCGTGTCTCCGTTTCGGCATCCATTGCCTTGAGCTTCTCGAGCTCGGACATGGAGTCGTCGCTGACCGTATCCGGATCGGGTATCGGAGATTCTTCGGCCCCGATCTCTTCCGGTCCGTATTTGGCCTGGGCGGCTACCTGAGCCGTTGAAAACAAGGCCGCCATCATGGCGACTACCGCGATCCATCCATACTTCACGTCGCACCTCCACCTTCTCATACGAGAGCGCACCGAATGCGGGCTCCGGAGTCTGTGTGGACCCCGGTGCAGCGGAGAATGCACAACTGCGCGACGTTCTGTCTACCCCCTTTTTTTGACTTTCCGCGTCGAATTGGAATCACGCGCCGCGTTTCGACCGCGACGGTGGCGCCGATCACGCACCGCCCGATGCTGAACAGGCTCCCCGTCCTCGCTCGAAGCAATCGACCACATAAGCTCTATTTCGCGCTCGATCCTTGCGCACAATCTGCGCGGCTTCGCCGTTTTCGGTCGTCCGAAGTCACGATCAAGGATCGGAACGGCGCAGAATCCACTGTCGATTTCCGACGCTCGCATGCACTTGCACCGGCTCCGCGCCCAGCATTTCGGCCCAGACAGGGAGCTGCGGCCCGGCGACGAAAACGAGCTCGTATCCTTGCAGCGAGTTGTTCAGGGCTGAACGGAAGAACGTCTGAGCGTCGGTGTCCGCTTGATGGCGTGTCCCCACGACTGCCTGCGCCTGGCCCTCAGCGAGCTCGCGCGGAATGAACTCGAGCGCGGTGGATTCGGGAACGACCAGCACGTCGGGCCGGCGAGTCGCGATGTTGCCGTACGGCTCGTCGATCTCTTCGGAACCCACGAGCGGGTTGCGTGTCTTGATCGGGCGGCGGCTGACGCGCTGAAGCCGGTACGGCGAAGCGTCGGACACGTCGAAGTGCGGTAGATGAACGAGCCAGCCGTAGGTCTCGACCAGGGTGCCCTCTGGTAGCGAAGCCAGGTATGCATGCACCTGGTTTCGCGCATCGCCGCGTTGGGTGAGTTGCACCTCGAAGCTGTGACCGGCAGCCCAAAGGACCAGCGCGCCGAGCGCAACTTGCGCACCGCGTAGCGCCAGGGTGCCCTTGGTCGACACGCGTGCGAGCAAGGCCGCGGACGCAACCCCGCCGTAGTACGCAAGTGAGAATCCAAGCGGCAGGACGAAACGATGCTCGCAACGCGCAACGACCAGCGTGAAGAAGAGGATGCTGCTGATGCCTGCGGTCAGGGGCAGCAGACGGAACGTGCGCGAGCGAATCCCGTCACCTCCGCGACGGAAGACGACCAGGCCCACACCGACCCAGCAAAGTGCCACCACCAGCCAGGGCCAGTAGAACGTTTCCTGTCCGAGAAGGATATCCGCGACGTTCCTGAGAACGCCCTTCGGGGTTCGCGCGTAGCTCATCCAATCTTGGCTGGCACCTCCGGTGAGCTCGCGAATGCGTGCGACGAAGCCAGTCGGATTGAAGAGGCCGCCGCCCAAGACTCCGAGTGACAGAGCGCCCGCCAAGGTAGCGAAGGCGGTGTTCTTGTAGTGTGCGGCTCGCGGTCCGAATGGACGATCTCCTCGAAGCGGCAACAGTAGAAGGTAGAGCAAGCCCGGCAGGGCCAGGCCGGCGTAGGCCTGGTCCTTGGTCGCCACTGCGGCGCCAGCCAGTAGGCCGAACCAGATGTAGTCGCGGCGCGCGCGTGTCTCGGCGAGGCTCAGCAGCCGGTCAATCGCCAGGGCGGTCCACATCAAGTACGGACCATCGAGATTGCTGACCCGTCCGTAATACGCGAACGACAGGCAAGTGGCTGCCCACACGGCAGCCCAGCGGCCTGCTTCGACGCTCACCGTTCGCCTGCCGATCCGGGCGATGACGAGCAGCGCGACGCAGGCCATGAGCAGGCCGACCAGCTTCGAAACGATGGAGACGCCCGTCATCGTCGGCACGGTGAGGATCTGCTCCATCAGCGTGGGGAGGGTCCAGCTCTCGGCCGAGAGCGCCGCTGGCAGAAGGATGGGGATGGAGAGGAGGCCGATCAACAGATTGTGGAGCATCGGATACCGATGTCCTTGGCCCGGCGTCAGGTTGATCGCGATTCCCGCGAAGAAGTCACGCGGTGCGATGCCGTCGTTCTCCCAGCCATACGAGCCCGGCAAGTCCCAGCCAATCGCGACGAGCTGCGAGAGAGCAAAGACGGCGATGATCCAGGCGACCGTCCGATCTTCCCTCCAGAGCTTCACGTCTCTGCGCCGGCGCGGAGCTTGTACGCGTAGAGGCGCCCGAGGTGGCGAAGAAAGTTGAGCTGCTCCTTCAGCGACAGTTTGCTCTCGCCATGTTGCCGGTCCGAAAAGTGAATCGGCACTTCGCTAGCGCGCTTGAACTTGCCTTTGACGAAAACCTCGAGCGCGATCTTGTATCCGACTGGCGAGAGACAACCCCGGTCGGGCATCTCAGCGCGCCGAATCGCAAAGAAGCCGCTCATGGGATCCTTGAGCGGACAAAGGGGCTTGGCCAGAAGCGAAGGGATGATCGAGTTGAGCTGGCGAAAGGCGCTCCACTCGTCGTGGATCGAGCCGCCTTCGACGTAGCGGGAGCCGAGCACGAAATCGCTTTCGCCGCTCTGCAGGCGCTCCACCATGGCGGGGATGGCGCTCGCCGGGTGGGACAGGTCGGCATCCATCACGACGACGATGTTGCCCGAGGCCTCCGAGATGCCGTGAATGACGGCGGTCGCCAGACCGCGCTCTGCCTTTCGCACCACGATGCGGACGGGAAAGCTCTCGGAAAGCTCTGCGCAGATCTCCTCGGAGCCGTCCTGCGAGTCGTCATCGATGAACAGGAGCTCGTACTCGTATCCGGGCCCCGAAAGCGCCTCGTCTACGGCCTCGGCGAGCAAGGCGAGATTGCCGGCCTCTCGAAAGGTTGGGACGACGACGGAGATCACGCCGGCCTGTCTAGCACAGATCTGTGCACCTCGAGCTCATCGATCGATGAACTCCCGGTACCAAAGCTCGAGCATCATCAGAGCCCAGATCTGATCGCCCCTGGGCTCGCCCCCTTGGTGCTGGCGGAGCAGGGCTTCGATGGACGGAGGATCGAAGATGCCCCGCTCTCGCGCGGTCTGGTCGAGCAAGACGTCGCGCGACATCGGTTCGAGGTCTTCCCGCATCCAGCGATCGACGGGAAGGCCAAAGCCTCGCTTGGAGCGGGTCAAGATCTGCTCGGGAAGCAAGGGCTTGGCGACCTCGCGCAGGATGAACTTGGTGGTGGGCCCTCGCAGCTTCATTCCACCGGGGAGCGAAGCAGCGAACACCATCAGGTCCTGATCGACCAGGGGGCAGCGCACTTCGAGGGAATGCGCCATCGAGGCGATGTCGACCTTGGTGAGGATGTCGTCGGTCAGGTAAGTCTGGATGTCGAGGTCGAGCAGACGATTGACCGGGTCCAACGCGGTCGAGCCGGCGTAGAGCTCGCCGAATCGCCGAGCCACCGGGTCGTCGGCGAAACGCGCGCGCATGGCTGGGCCGTAGAGGGCAAGCCGGTCTGCGCGCGGAATGTGCGCGGCGAGGCCGAGGAATCGCACGTGCTCGGGTTCCATGAGCCGGCGGCCGAAGTCGCGGACCTGCCGTGCCGCGGGAATCGGGATGCTTCCAATCGCCTTTGCGAGCAGCGAGGGCAGGGGCCCGGGAAGCCTCCGCAGCGCGCGGGCCGTGCGTGAATGGGTGTAGCGGCGGTAACCGCAGAACGCTTCGTCGCCGCCGTCGCCGCTCAGGGAGACCGTGACGCCAGTGCGGGTGTACTGGCAGAGATACCAGGTCGGCAACGCCGAGCTGTCTGCGAAGGGCTCGCCATAGTGCCGAACGAGCTCGGGGATGACCGAGGCCATGTCGGGTTGGACGACGATCTCGTGGTGGTCGGTGCTGTATCGCTCTGCCACCATCTTCGCATAGGGAAGCTCGCTGAAGTCCTTGCCGGCGAAGCCGACCGAGAACGTTTTGACCGGCTGCGAGGACTGCTTCGCCATCATGGCGACGATCAGCGAAGAGTCCACGCCCCCCGAGAGGAAGGCTCCGAGCGGAACGTCCGAGACCATGCGAACCCGAACCGCATCTTCGATCTGCGCGTGCAGCCGCTCGGTCAGCTCGGGCAGCGAGCCGCTCGTAGGCTGGTCGAAGCGAAGCTCGAAGTAGCGCTCTGGCTCGCCGATGCGTCCGTTTTCGCAAACGAGCCGGCAGCCCGGCGGCAGCTTGTGTACATCTTCAAACGCCGTCGAAGGGGAGGGCACGTATTGCAGGCACAGGAACGAGTCGATCGCGTCGATGTTCGGACGGCGGTCGAAGTGATTCGACGCGGCGAGCGCGGCGAGCTCGGAAGCGAACAGCAAACCCTCGGGGCCGGCGTGATAGAAGAGCGGCTTCTTGCCGAAGCGATCGCGCGCGAGGAGCAGCCTCCTCCGTGAGCCGTCCCAGAGCGCGAGTGCGAACATGCCGCGCAAGCGATCGAGGAAGTCCACACCCTCTTCCTCGTAGAGGTGCACGATCACTTCGGAGTCGGATCGCGACTTGAAGCGGTGCCCCTTGGTTTCGAGCTCGCAGCGAAGGTCCTGGAAGTTGTAGATCTCACCGTTGACGACGACCGCGATCGAGCCGTCTTCGTTGGTCATCGGCTGGGCGCCTTCCGGGCGCAGATCGATGATCGACAGGCGACGGTGACCAAGGGCGCAGGGGCCGTCGCGAAGGTAGCCCTGATCGTCGGGGCCGCGATGCACCATCGCGTCGCACATGCGCCGAACCGCTTCAGCGTCGGGCACGGCCTCGGGGTTCGCGGCCAGCATGCCTGCGATCCCGCACACGGCGTCAGGCTTCCTTTGGCTGCTTGGGGGTGCACCAGGCGCGAAGCCAGATCAGGTTCACGGCGAGCGAAATCCCAAGGCCGGTCACGCCGACTTGCCCGAGCGACCGAAGGCCGGGGCTGTCTGCGGTCATCAGGGCGCCGAATGCGACCATCGAGGTCAATGTCGATGCCGCGACGGCCTTGTAGGTCGCGTACTGCTGCCTTGGGCTGTCGTAGTCGTGGGCCCAGCGGACATGTACGGCACCGTCGACCGCCAGGCCGACCACGACGGGCACCGCGAGCAGGTTGTAGAGATGAAGGTCGATTCCGAAGAGCGTTAGGGTGGCCGCAAAGAGGATGGTCGCCAGCGCGGTCGCCAGGAACACGTCTCGGGTGACCACGAAGGATCGGCTCGCGATGGCCGTCGCGGCAATCAAGCCGGTGAACACCAGCGCAAGAATCCATGGGGAGTCCGCGATCAATGCTGGCGTTACCTCGCCTAGGAGCGCCGCGGCCGAGGCGAAGGTCACGTCAGGATGGGCTTCGCGCAGCTGATCGAGCCAGGCGGCGAGCCGCTCCATCGCTTCGGCGTTCGAACCCCTCAAAGGCACGTAGATGATGCCGCTCTTGCCGATGGAGCCGTCCTTGAGCACCAGGGTTGCAGCGAGCCATTCGGGGATCTGATCGGGTTGCGGTGGGCCATCGACGTCGACCCAGGGTTCGAGCTCGTCGAGCTCTTCGAGAAGCTCGCTGTCTTCGCGCTCGATCGCCTTCTCGCGCGCCCGCTCGAGCGTCGCCCTCAGATCTGAGAGGATCTCGGTCTTCTCGTCGGAATCGCCAGGAAAGATGACCTGAGCAGAGACCACGACCGGCTCGACGCCAAGGGCTTCCATGCCGCCGACCGTCATCAGCTCGTCGCTGATCGCTGCGCTGACCGCTTCGGGCGACTTGCCGACGTACAGCGTGTTGATGTGGCCGCGAGCGCGCATCATCGAAGCGTCGATACCGTGGCTGACGCCCTTCGGTTGCAGCTTTCCGAGGTTGGGTTCGAAACCGACTTGCAGGGCGAAGGGGATCGCCAGAAGCCCAAGCACGAGAACGGCCCAGGCGAATCCGCGAGCGCTGCGATCCTTGGCTGCTGGTTGCCGATCGCTCTTGGCGCTGCCTGGGAGCAGACGGACCATGCTCGGGAACACCGCGAGCGTCCAAAGAAGCGTGACGATGATCCCGAGTGAAGCCATCCAACCCATCTGGGAGAAGCCTTGGAAATCCGTCATCGAGAGCGCACCGAAGCCGCAAGCCGTGGTCACGCCGGCAACCAGGAGAGAAACCCAGAGCTCCTGGACGCTGGCCTTGGCCGCTGCCGCCGCATTCAAGCCTTCGGCGCGCGCAGACTTGTAGTGCATCAGCAGATGGATGCCGAAATCGATCGCCATGCCCGCGAGGATCGCGAGCGCCGAAGCGCTGATGATGTTGATCTTGGGCTCGATGAGGGCGATCAGACCGACCGCGACCGCCAGACCGCTCAGCATGGGTACCATGAGCTGCACAACCGCAGTCAGGTCACGGAAGAAGATCAGGACCATCAGAAGTGAGCCTAGAGCGGCGAGGATCGAAACCAGGCGCAGGTCGTTGAGGATGATGCCGTGCTCGAGGGGGGCTACACGGTAACGGCCAATGACCTCGATTCGTGTGCCCTCGGGCTGCGATTGCACCAACGGAACGGTGATCGCTTCGGCCCGGGTCTTGATCATCCGGGCAAAGCCAAGGTCGCCGGGCGAGCCGCTCAGCATCACTTGCACCGCGCAGACCTTGCCGTCGTCGTTGCAAAGCGCTTGCTCTTCTTCTTCACCGTCGCCCTCAGCGCTCGCGCCGGCCTGCTTGGCCGACTGGCCGGTGAGCTCTTGGAGCACGGTGCCGGCAGGGGAGCGGTCGATCGCTTCGCGAATCTCGTCGCCATCGGGCAGCTCCGGGGGGTCGGCGATGGTCACGCAAAGGGGGGAGGCCTTGCAGACCTCCCAGTCGAGCGCCTCTTCGGCGAGCTCGCTCCACTCGTAGAGGGTCTCGGCGTCGACGTAGTAGAGGGCGCGCTCCGCGAGCGCGTCCAGTCCGTAGCCCGTCATCACCCAGACGGTTTCGGGCCATTGTGCGAAGGCCTCGGCGAGCTGAGCCGAGAGAGCCCTGCTCCGGCTCGGATCGTCAGTCTCGACGAGAACGGTGAACGGCTCTTCCAAGCCAAGCTTCTCCCGGGTCTCCTGAATCGAGAGGACCGAAACCGAATCATTCGGCAGGAGCGCCTCGAGCCCGGTGTCGAGCTGAAGGCCTCGTGCGACCCAAACCGCCGCAGACGCGAACCCGAGTGCAACGGCAAGTGTAAGGACTGATCGCGTCACCGCGCGGGACTATAGGCGTCGTCGCTCGGAACACAACTGCGGCCAAACTTGCGGCCGTCGTCGAGGCCGATCTCGAAGGTCTCCTGCAGGCCCTCGGGATTCGCGTAGTCGAATTTGTCGATCGTGATGGGCCTCGAAGGTTGCACCCAGGTGACCCGTTTCGTCGACGGAAGCTCGCGCTCGTATTTGCGGCTGAGCAAGACCAGGGTCTCGCCGGGCTCGTTCTCGGCGAGGCGAACCGGGATGTTCTCAATCAAGCCGCCGTCGAGGACTTTTCGATTCCCGAGGCGACCGTCCGGTAGCACTGGGGGTACGCAGGACGAGGCCAAGACCATGTCGATGTAGTCCTGCGCGCTACGGCAGTCCGCGGCGCGACCAACGAGCGGCCTGAAGCCTGCCTTGGCCGGCCATTTCGGGTGTATTGGATCTTTGCGGAGCGTTTTCTCGAGGCCGTAGATGCACAGAGCGGTGGCTGCGCCGATCGCACCGCCAAGCCATCTTGGGTAGTCGCTCATCAGGAAGTGCACGGAAGTCTTTCGGATGGTTTCGAAGTCGGCGGGTCCGATGAACTCGCGCAGGGCGTCGCGGTACATGCGACCATGTGGCAGCAAGGCGCCTGGCCGGAACGGATTGAGGTTCTGCCAGTGGATGTTCTTCGGGTTCTTTTCCGTAAAGCCTTTGAAGAGGCTCAGCGCGTCCCAAGAGCGGTCGAGAACTGCCGCGCTGGCCATCGCGCAGCCGGCGCTCGTCGAGCCGACGAACTTCACCGAGCTTTGGAGATCGAGCCCCGACTCCTTGGCGCCTTCCCAGAAGCCGAGCTGCCAAAAGCAGCGGCTGCCTCCACCGGCAAAGATCGCATTCCGAAACCGCATGAGCCCGCCATTGTTGATCCGCGCAGGGGTGTCTGTCGAGCCAAAGCCGGTTGCCTGGGCGGGAAAATCGGGTAGACGAAGCGCCCTCGCACAGCTGCCCGATCTCGGGCCCGGGAGTACTGCTCATGCCGCCACTCGTCGTCTGCCTCGATCTCGAAGGAGTCCTCATCCCCGAGGTGTGGATCGCCTTCGCCGAGAAGACCGGAATCGACGCCCTTCGGCGCACCACCCGGGACGAACCCGACTACGACGTGCTCATGCGCGGGCGCCTCGAAATCCTGAACGAGCATGGCTTCAAACTCTCGGACATCCAGGACGTCATCGGCACCATGGAGCCCATGCCCGGCGCCAAAGCGTTTCTCGACGAGCTCCGCGACCGGACTCAGCTGATCATCCTCAGTGACACGTTCTATCAGTTCGCCGCGCCGTTCATGCGCCAGCTCGGGCAGCCGACGCTCTTCTGCCACGAGCTCCTGACCGACCCGAGCGACCGCGTCACCGGCTATCGGCTGCGCTTGCCCGACGGCAAGCGCAAGGCCGTCGCCGCGCTCAAGAGCATCGGGTTTCAGGTGCACGCCGCCGGCGACAGCTACAACGACACCACGATGTTGAAGGAGGCGGATCGGGGCATCTTGTTCCGATGTCCCGACAACGTCGCGGAGGAGTTCCCGCAGTTCCAGCGGACCGACGCGTACAGCGAGCTTCTGCCTGCCTTGCTAGACTAGGCGTCGTCACCGTAGACCGCGGCGTGCACCGCTTCGGCGGCCTGCAACATCCCAAGCCCAGGATCGGTGAGCAGATGCGTTTCGATGCTGCGGACTTGGCCTGCCTTGCAGGCGGCGAGTGATTGGAAACCCGGATGGCGACAGAGTGAGCTCTCGGTACCCGGGTTGGTGATGATCCATGGCGGGTCGAGACTGAGCAGCTGTTCGTTGGTGAACGCGGGCCAGCCCTTGAACCCTGCTTCGGCGGCGATGTCTACCAAGCCGGCTGCCGTCAGGACGTCGTGGAAGCTGGTTCCGGCGGTTCCCCCGTAGAGCCGGTCGCCGTGGATTCCGACGTAGAGCCCGCGATGCCTCCGGTCTTCGGGGATGTCGGCGGAGAGCGCATCGAGCCCGCGCAGCAGCTCCTCGGCGAGCGCCTGGCCGCGGTCCGGTACATCGAGAACCGATGCGAGTTGCCGGATGTTGGGCAGCAAGGTTTCGAGCCCGCGCATCGGACCCAGGTCGAAGACGTTGAGGCCGGCTTCTTTGAGGCGTTCGACTTGGCGTCGGTCGATGAAGTTGTTGATGAAGACGATGTCGGGCCGGAGCTCGATGATCGTTTCGACGTCGCGCGCGTGCTCGACGCCGATCTTGTCTGCGTAGGCACGAGAGGCCTCCGAGCGCAGCGTATGGGCGCTGACCGCGAGCAAACGCTCGGCCTCGATGATTTCGATGAGGACCTGGTCTGCGATGGTACTCGTGCTGACGATTCGAGCGTAGTCGTGCACCGAAACGAGCTCGCCGCTTGCGTCTTCCACGGTTCGGACCCCAGCGCGCTGCTCCTCGGGGGGCGTCCTCCTCGAGATAGCGGCCGTCAGGACCGCGCTCGTCAGGACCGCGGCGAGCAGGAGCGCCGCATTGATGCCGTTGACCCCCTTCACGTTGCTCCGGGCTTACGGTCTTCTGAGTCGGGTTCGAAACCGATGCGCGCGTTCTCGATCAGCTTCACGCCGTAGACGGCGCGGATGGGTTCGGCGCTGATCACGTCTCGCGTCTCGCCCTGTTCGACGACGCGCCCGTCTTTGAGCAATAGAGCACGATCGGTGGTGCTCCGCGCGTCCGCAAGGTCGTGGAGCACGACGATGAGCGTGTGCTTGCGGCCGGCGAGCTTTCTGATCAAGCGCAGGACAGCCATCCCTTCGCCCACATCGAGCGCGGCGGTCGGTTCGTCCAGCAGCAGGATCGGAGCGTCGGACGCGAGGGCGCGGGCCAGCAAGACCCTTTGCTGCTCCCCAACCGAGAGTTGGGTGAAGATTCGGTCCCGGAGCATTTCGGCATGTGCGGTTCGCAGCGCATGGTCGATGGCTTCTTTGTCGTTCACCGACATGCCACCGAAGCTTCCACCGTGAACGTAGCGACCCAGCGCCACGACCTCTTCCACCGATAGCGCGGATCGGAGAAGGCTTCGTTGCGGCACGTAGGAAATCTGCTTCGCTCGCTTGCCCGGCGACAGCGAGGCGAGGTCTGTGTCGGCGATTTCGACGCGACCTTCGTACGGCAGCAGACCGGCTAGTGCTTTGAGAAGCGTGCTCTTGCCCGCTCCGTTCGGACCGAGCAGCGCGAGCACTTCGCCCGGGTGAGCCTCCAGATCCACCTCGTGGAGCACGGTGCGCCCGCCGAGCTTGACGCTTAGCCCGCTGGTTCGGAGCGAGAGCTGACCGTCGCCGTTACGCATAGGCGCGCTCCCGCCGAAGCCGGATGAGAAGCAGCAAGAAGAGCGGGGCGCCGATGAGACCAGTGACGACGCCCAGCGGGATTTCGCTTCGCGAAGGAATGAGACGCGCGAGGACGTCGCAGGCGACCAGAAAGACACCGCCTGCCAGGGCGGCCGCTGGGATCAGCCGCTGATGCTTGGTCCCGGCAAAAGGGCGCAGCATGTGCGGTACCACCAGGCCCACGAAGCCCACGTTGCCGCCCACGGACACGGCGCCCGCCACCAGGACACTCACCCAGATCGCGGACCACCAGCGAGCCGCGCCGACGTTCGCGCCCATCGACTGCGCCTCTTCCTCGCCGCTCAGTAGAAGGTCGAGTGAGCGCCCCCAAAACCATGAAGCCAGTAGCGCCACCACGATGACGGGAAGCGCGAACGCGAGTTGACGCGGCCCGGTCCCGCTCACCGAGCCGAGTGAAAATGAAACCACCGCACGGCCGAGCTCCCAGGTTTCCTGCGCGACGCTCGTCACGAAAGCGCTCAAACTCAAAAAGAGCGCGCTCAGCACGAAGCCAGTGAGCAAGAGCGCGAGCAGGTCCTGCGTGATTCGCAGGAAGAGCAACAGAACAGCCAGCGCACCAAGCGCGCCGACGAAGCAGCCGATCGGCACGAGCATTTCAGGAACGATGAGGCTGCTCCCAGCGCCGGCGAGTCCGTAGGCGAGTAAGGCGACTTGCCCGCCGAAGCTCGCGCCCGCCGTCGTCCCGAGCACGGACGGACTTGCCAGCGGATTGCGAAACAGGCCCTGCACGACGACACCGCCCACTGCCAGGGCCGCGCCGGCAAGAAACGCAGCGGCCAGTCGATAGCCGCGCAGCTTCAGAAAGGTGTCGCGGAGCTCGGGATCGCCGAGATCACCCGAGCCCACTAGCACGGCGAGCACCGCGGCGATGAGCAAGAGCAGAAACAGCAACGGATATAGCCGCACGGCGCGTCCTTACCATGCGCTCCGAGCCTGATCGATGCACATCGCAGGTGATTGACCCTCAAAGGGGGATCGGTCATCGTCGGCTCAAGCAGGGAAGTCGGTGAAAAGCCGGCGCGGACCCGCCACGGTATGTGACTGAACGTTCTGTCGTGATGCCACTGGGCCAAGAGCCTGGGAAGGTGACAGGACCTGGGGTCACGAGCCCGGAAACCTGCGTACGTGTTTTTGTGCTGATCACCTCGGGGATGGTGAGAGTCGCGCGTCGGGATTTCCGTTCCGTTCGATCGACCGTTCCCCAGTCGGGAACCGGAATTGGACGAGATTGCGCAGCGGCGGAAGGTGCGAGCAAGATGGAGCTGGCGAGCCGGCCTCCTGGTGCTCGCGCTCCAGTCGTTGCCTGCTCCAGCCGCCGCTCAGTTCGGTGCAACTGCCACGGTGACCCGCCCGATCCCGTCCACCAACTCGCTCGATTCAACCGCAGCCGGCAGTCAGGTCAATATCAAGAGCCGGATCGTGGCTCAGACGGCGAGGCAGTTGCTCAAAGAGGTGGCGGGCACGCGGGTGGTGGCCGCGGGAGCGGAAGGCACGCCGTTCTGCCTTCGGGTCCGTGGTGCGTCCTGCGATCAGGTGACGGTCATGCTCGGCGACATCCCGATCAGTGGCCCCGATACGGGGAGCTTTGATTTGAGCCTGGTGCCGCTCGAGGCCATCGGCGGCTTCGAGGTGTTTCGCGGTGGAACCCCGGCCTGGCTCAACGACGGCGCGGTGGGTGGAGTGCTGCGCTTGCTACCCCGAACCTACGAGGAAAACGAGGTCGGCGCGCGGGTGACCGGGGGTAGTTTTGGCAACTGGAGAACGAATCTCTTTGGCGCGACGTCGGGCGAGAAGGTCGAGTTCTTCGGCACTGCCGGCGCCGCCGGCGGGCGCAACGACTTCCCGTACCTCGACGACGGCGGAACCCGATTCGACCCGAGCGACGACGTGGAGCGTCTGCGCCAGAATGACGACTTCCTCGAGGGCTTCGGTTTCTCGAATCTGGCGGTCGAAACCAGTGACAAGAGCCGGTTGGATTTCGTGTTCGTGGGTGTCGGCCGGGACCGCGGTGAGCCGGGGCCCGGCGCGAGCCCGGCGTTGCATGCTCGAGCGAAGACAACGCGCCTGATTGGCTCGGCAGCCTGGCTCCAGGAAGACGAGGGGGCGCACCCGTACCGCGTCCAGCTCGCCACCAACTACGACTACGGCAGAAACCGTTTCATCGACGAGCTAGGCGAAATCGGAAACGGCATTGCTCGACGAACCGACGACCAGACACATGCGATTTCCGGCAGGATGGCCGCCTCGGTGTTCGCTGTCCCTTGGCTCGAGATCACGACCGTCGCTTCCGCTCGCTATCAGGCCTTCGATCCGGAGGACGAGCTGGCGCTCTTCCAGGAGTCAGCTTCGGACCGCCTGTCCGCGGCGGGCACCGTCGAAACGCGGTTCTTCGGCGACGCCGGAAAGGTGGGACTGGAGCTGCGCCCCAGCATTCGTTTGGGCTGGAGCCGCGTGGCGATTCGTCAGACGAGCGGTCCAGGCGAGCCCTTGCCAGAGCCATCCTCCGAATTCCAGCCTACCTATCGACTCGGCGCTGCGATTTCTCCGTTGGAGTGGCTAGCGTTTCGCGGCTCGGTGAGCAACGGTTACAAGCTGCCGTCTTTGCTGCAGCTCTTCGGGAACCGTTCGATCGTGGCCGCGAACCCCGGGCTCATCCCGGAAAGCTCGATCTCAGTGGATGGGGCCGTCACTGCGCGTGGTCACCGCGAGCTGGTCAGCGGTTATGCAACGGTCGGTGCGTTCGTGAACTACGTCGACAACATGATTCGGTTTCGTCGCAACGCTCAGTCGCAGATCGTCTACGAGAATATCGGATCGGGTCGAAGCCGTGGCGTAGAGCTCGAGCTTCGAGGAGGTATTACCCATCACTTCTTTCTCACCGCGAATTGACCTGGACCCAGGCTATCGACGTCGAGCTCGACAAATGGCTACCAGGACAGCCGCAGTGGGACACTTTCATTCAGCCGGAGGTGCACTCGAGAACGCTGTCGAAATGGGTCTCCGACATTTCGGCGTTCTTTCAGGTTGCCTACCTCGGCAAGACCTATGATGACCCTGCGAATCTCATCGTGCTCCCCGCCCGCACCGTGCTCGCCACCGGTGTGGGCGCGCTCTTTTTCGAAGGACGGCTCGGTTTGAGTTTTCGCATCGACGACCTGCTCGATGTACGTGGGTACGATTTGGTGGGCTATCCGCTTCCGGGACGCCAATACACCGGACGGCTAAGCTATCAGCACAGCTGGTAGGTTGACTTCGCCGATCTCAGAAGTACGGTTCCCGTCCTTGCGAGGGTCGAAGGCGGCTTCATCGAAGCCGTTGGAGATAGACCGACGGAGAGACATACCGCCGGTTGAACAGGGAAGTCGGTGAGAGGCCGACGCGGACCCGCCACGGTATGTAACTGAATGCGCTGCCACGATGCCACTGGGTGAAACCTGGGAAGGCGGCAGAGCCTAGGGTTACGAGCCCGGAGACCTACCCATCGTGAGCTTACCCCAATCGCCTCGGGGATGGCGGGTAGCAGCATGGTTTTCAATTCCACATTGAACGTACCTTGTTCCTGTCCCTCCTCCTCCGAAGCTGGAGGAAGCAGATGGAACGGGATCTCAAATACACTCTTCTCACTGTTCTATTGCTCGCCGCCTTCGGCTGTGGGGAGGGCCTCCGCGCGGCGCGGCGGCTCCGCTGGCAGCGCTGGCAATCGCCCTTCGGATCTGCAGGCACTGGCAGCGCGCCTGGCAGTCCGGCGCTCGACCCACTTTCGTCGACCCCGCGCTATGCGGTCGTCAGCACTGACTTCAGCAGCTCCTCGATCGCAATGCTCGACGCCGATTTCGCCGCCATCAACGAGAGCTGGCTCAACTCCGGAACCACCTATCCGGGCCTGGTCGCGACACTGTCCGGCGACGTGGTCTTGCCAACCGGGCAGGCGACGATACGATCGTGGTGATCGATCGCTTCTTTACGGACGTGGTGACTCGTTTCTTCGTGCCCAGTGGGAATCTCCACGGGCAAGTGCGCACCCACGGCGACATCGGAGATTCGGGCTTCTCTTCGAACCCACAGGACTTCGTTTTCGTCGACGAAGAGAGCGCTTGGGTGCCGCGCTATGAGTCCAACCTCAATCCTTCGGCGAACCCGGATATCCAAGGGAACGACCTCTTCGAAATCAATCCCGCTGACATGAGCGCAACGGGGGCTCGAATCGACCTCTCATCTCTGAACACCACCGCGACCGCGGTTACCGGAAACGGACGCCGTCGAGGTGGAGGTGTTCGCGCGTCCGAGCCGCGGCGTGCTCGTCGGCTCGACCATCGTGGTCGGGCTCGACCGGGTCAGCGCGAGCTTCAATGCGGCCGGTCCGGGGATGGTGGCGGTCGTCGACCTCGACGACGAGTCTGTCGAGGGCATAGAGCTTCCCGGGCTGAAGAGCTGCGGGCGCCCCGTACCCGTCGCTGGGGCTCCGACGAAGGTCGTCGTCGCCTGTGTCGGCTTCGCCCAACCGTTCGGTGAGAGCCGCAGGTTCGTGCTTCGTCGGGAATTGTCCTGCTCGACGTCGCGGAGACTGGGGTCAGGATTGAGGAGGTTTGGCGTGTGTCCGAGCATCCGACATCGGAGATTGCCGTCAACTCCGTGGTCCGCGATCGACCGCGCACGAGTCGTCGGCGTTGCGAGCGGAGATTTCGCAGCCAGCAACGACAGCTTGTACCTGATTGACCTCGCGTCCGGCGCGCAGGAGCTAGTTCACGAATCCTCGAGTTCGTTTGTCATCGGCCTCTCGGCCTATGATCCCGGACGCGAGATGCTCTACGTGCCGGATGCTTCACAGAACGCGGTCGTGGAGTTCGCAGCGGACGAGGGCGGCTTCGTCGAGCTGGGTTCGACCACGATTGCGCCCGGCATTGGGCTTGCGCCGACGAAGGTGTACCTGCTGGACTGAGCGCGAGCGCTAGTCGGAGGGCTCGGACGCGTCTCTCGGTCTCGTCCGCGTTCTCGGACTCGTCCTCGCGTTCTCGCCGTTCTCTTTCTTCTCCTTCTTGTCCTTGATCTTGCCCTGGACGTCTTTTGCGCCTTTGGACGCGACGGACACGGCGCCGGAGATGTAGAGGACCAGGGCCGAGGTGGTGGCCCTCGTACGACGATAGCCAACGATCTGCGTGTCGCGATCGATGGTGAACGAGAGGGCGTCACCTATGCCGAAGTATCCGGTCGCCCCCAGGCCCAGGCGGTAGCCTTTCGTGTCGATGCCCACCGAGACCGACGCGCCGAACATCGAAACCTGCTCAGGGCTGTACTCGGTTGCCATTGCGGGCACGTCCGGTGCGGCGGTGATGTTGGTGAACAGGCCACCAGCAACGACGGCCTTGCCGAACATGTGCTCTGCGCCAATCGCAACGTTCGGGGTCCAACGCCGCTCGGTCGAATTGGCGTAATAGGCCCCCAGACCGTCCGAAAGACCGTCGAGCTCCGCGGGGAGGTCGAAGATGTTTCGATCAGGAATCGGGCCGCTCACAGCGGCGTCCACGGATAGGATCGTCAGGGTGTTGGCCTTGAACTCGAACCCGGACCGAAGCTCGAATGGGATCGGCATCCTCGTTGAGAGGTCGCCCCGGTCGATGAGTGAGTAGGTGGTGCTGCCGTCGCTCGTGGCTGAGTTCGTCCGCCGAAAGATGCTGCCCTTCTGGCTCAGCGGAATGCCCGGCGGTTGGAACATGAAGCCGATCTGCCAGCGGGGGTTGATTCGATAGAGCGCGCCAAGCCTGAACACTAGCTGGTACGCCCGTGTCGAGAGCGAGGTGCTGGTCGTCGCGAAGCTGCCGTCCACGCGCTGCCCGTTATCATCGATCGTGCCGCCCAACGCGATACCGATGTCCTCGTCGTAGTTGCCCCGCTGTTGCGAGAGGAAGCCGGTGAGGCCGAGCGCGACCTTCTTGGTCGTCTGCGCGGCGAACGAGACTCCGTACCAGCGATCTCTGAAGCTCTCGCCTAGACGGACGTCGAGACCGCTGTTCTCGTTGAACTCCGAAGCACCCGCGCCGAAGGCTTCGCGACTGACTTCGAACGTGCTGTACGCCAGCGCGAACTGATGGTCGCCGAAGCGCTTGCGCCCGAACTTCACGACGGTCCCGACAAAAGAGGGCAGTGACGTCGTACTCTTTGACTGGAAATCTTCGCTAGAGTTCTGAAACCTGAAGCCGTTGTCGATTGTTTTCCGGTTGAACACCAGGGACGTGAGGCTGCCCATGAGCTGGAAGCGCCCGCCGATCATGAGACCAGCCGGGTTGTAGTACGTGGCCGAAGGGTCGCTCGCGATCCCGGTGAACGCGCCGCCCAAACCCATCGCCCGATCGCCCAGTGGAATCGAGCGATAGTAGAGAGCTTGGGCCCCAGCGCGATCCGGTGCGACGCTAGCCGTGCTTAGGGTGGCGAATACGAGAGTCGTAGAGGCAAGTAGCCTAAGGCTCGAGGAGACCCAACACGTCACGGACGCGAGCTTCCCATGGAATCAACGGCCCGACGACCTGTTCCGTGGCCGAAATATCCAAGACGCTATAGCTCGGACGGGGCGCGGGGCGGGGGAACTCGTCACTCGTGCAGGGCTCCACCTGGCAGTCGGGATTTACCAGTTCGGCGATCAGCGCCGCAAGCTCGAACCAGCTACATTCGCCGCTGTCGGTCACGTGAAATGTGCCCCGGCTGCCGTGCTCGGCCAGCGCTAAGCTCACCTCGGCGAGCTTTCGGCTATCGGTGGGTCGGCCTCGCTGATCGTCAACGACACGAAGGCTCGACCGGGTCTTCGCGAGCTCGCGAATCGTGAGCACGAAGTTCTTCGCCCAGGGTGCGTAGAGCCAGCTGCTGCGCACGAGCAAGTGCTCCACGCCCGAGCGCTCGATTAACTCTTCCGCGATGGCCTTGCTTCGTCCATAGGCGTTGACGGGGCTTCGGGGATGGTCGGTCGGGTAGGGTTCCCGGGCCGTTCCATCGAAGACGTAGTCGGTGCTGTAGTGGAGAAGAGCTGCCCCCACTTCTTTGCACTGCTCTGCCATCCGGCCCACTGCATAGCCGTTGACCTCGTTTGCGAGCTCCTCGTTCTCTTCGGCTGCATCGACCAGGGTGTACGCCGCGCAGTTGACGACCCAGCGCGTTCCCGGCGTGATGAAGCGATTCAGAGCGGCCCGATCGCAGACGTCGAGGTCGGCGAGCATCGTTGCACGGTGCTCGATGCCTCGGGCCTCGAGGAGCTCGGTCCAGCAGCGGCCCAGCATGCCGTCCGCTCCAATGACGAGCATCTCACTCATATCGCGGCAGCTTCTCGGACGGGATGTCTCGGAGCCGAAGGTTTAGTTGGTCTTTGCCCGACAGCTGAGGCGATTGTAATGGCCAGTCGATGCCAATCTCCGGATCGTCCCAGGCAACCCCGAGCTCGTTCGGCGCCGAGTAGAAGTCCGTGCACTTGTACGAGAACATCGCCCGCTCGCTGAGCACGCAGAAGCCATGGGCGAAGCCGGGCGGAATGTAGAACTGCCGCTTGTTCTCGGAGGAAAGTGTCACGCCTACCCATTTTCCGAAGCTCGGCGAGCCGACGCGGACGTCGACCGCAACGTCGAACACCTCGCCCTCGAGCACGCTGCAGAGCTTGCCCTGGTCGTTTGGATGCTGAAGGTGGAGGCCGCGCAAGATTCCCTTTGCCGACAAAGACAGGTTGTCCTGAACGAAGCTGCTTGGAAGTCCGGCTTCTGCGTAGCGGTCGCGTGAATAGGTTTCCATGAAGAAGCCGCGTTCGTCGCCGTGAACTGCCGGTTCAATGATCAATGGACCGGGAATTGTCGTCGACTCGACCTTCATCAGATGTCGAGTCCCGCGGCCAGCGCCTGCAAATACTGCCCGTACTCGGTCTTCTCGAGTGGCTTGGCGAGCTGCGCTAACTGCTCGGTGTCGATCCAGCCCATTCGGAACGAGATCTCTTCGGGGCATGATGCGCGCAAACCCTGGCGCTCCTGAATCGTTTGAACGAAGTTGGCGGCTTGAAGCAATGCGACTGGCGTCCCCGTGTCGAGCCAAGCAACTCCGCGTCCGAACTTCTGCAGGTGAAGCTTGCCAGCGGCGAGATACCTCCGATTGAGGTCGGTGATTTCGAGCTCGCCTCGCGCAGAGGGCTTGAGAGCCTTGGCATGGGCCACGACGTCCTCATCGTAGAAGTAGAGACCGGCAACCGCGTAGTTGGACTTGGGATTCGCAGGTTTCTCCTCGAGCCCAATGACCATGCCGTCAGCATCGAACTCGGCAACGCCGTACGCCGTCGGGTCGCTCACGTAGTAGCCAAACACCGTCGCCCCTCCGGTTTGCTTGGCGCTCTCTTCCAGCAATCCCTGCAGCCCGTGACCGTAGAAGATGTTGTCGCCGAGGACGAGCGCGCAGGCGTCGCCATCGATGAAATCCTCGCCGATCAAGAAGGCTTGAGCCAAGCCATCCGGGCTCGGTTGCACCGCGTACTCGATTCGCATGCCCCAGCTCTTGCCGTCACCGAGGAGGCCCTGAAACAAGGCCTGCTCATGCGGTGTGGTGATGATCAAAATTTCGCGAATTCCGGCGAGCATCAGCGTCGACAGGGGGTAGTAGATCATCGGCTTGTCGTAGATCGGCATGAGCTGCTTGCTCAAGCCTTTGGTGAGCGGATGCAGCCTGGTGCCCGTCCCTCCCGCCAAGATGATGCCCTTGCTGATCATGCCTGCCCTCTATCCCGCTCGGTCGCCGTAATTCAGGTCCATCCACTTGCGGTACTCGCCCGAGCGCACGTCCTGAATCCAGTCCTGATTCGACAAGTACCATTGCACTGTCTTGCGAATGCCGGTGTCGAAGGTTTCCTTTGGTTCCCAGCCGCACTCTTCTCGGATTCGCGTCGCATCGATGGCGTACCGCAAGTCGTGCCCGGGACGATCGGTGACGAACTCCTTGAGCGAAAGTAGCTCCGCGACATCCGTGCCGGTTTCTTCGGCGACGATCTGACAAAGGGTGTCGACCACGTCGATGTTCCGCATCTCGTTGTTGCCGCCGATGTTGTAGGTGCGTCCAACGCTGCCCTTCTGAATCACAGTCCAAATCGCTTCGCAGTGATCGGTGACGTAGAGCCAGTCCCGTACGTTGAGCCCTGCACCGTAAATCGGCAGAGGCTTCCGCTCGACCGCATTCAGGATCATCAGAGGAATCAGTTTTTCGGGAAACTGCATCGGCCCGTAGTTGTTCGAGCAGTTCGTGATCTTGATTGGAAGCCCGTAGGTCCGGTGGTAAGCGCGAACGATGTGGTCGCTAGCCGCCTTCGATGCGGAGTAGGGGCTCGACGGGTCGTACGCCGTCGTTTCTTCGAATAGCCCCGTGTCACCGAGCGAGCCGTAGACCTCATCGGTGCTCACGTGATGAAAGAGCCGGTTGTCATCGCGTGACCAGTGCTTTCGGCAAGCTTCGAGAAGGTTGAATGTGCCTTCGATGTTGGTGCGGACGAACTCGCGTGGGCCGAGGATGCTTCGATCCACGTGGCTTTCGGCTGCAAAGTGCACCAGCAGATCGGGGTCGAACTCCTCGAACACCGAGTCGACAGCGTCCATGTCGGTGATGTCCACCCGGCGAAGCGCGTAGTTCGGCAGAGAGTCGATCGCCGCCAAGCTGCCGAGGTTGGCCGCATAGGTGAGCTTGTCCAGGTTGATGAACTGGTGCTCTTGGAGCCCGGGCACCAAACCATTCAGGAAGTTGGCGCCTATGAAGCCGGCGCCACCGGTGACAATGATCTTCATCGACTGCTTTCGGCCTCGTGAATCAGCATAACTGGAACGTTTGGTCAGCGCACACCAGACTCATCGCTGGCCCTGGCTGAAGCGGTCGAACAAGGGTTTGGTCGAGATGCTCGCATCGTGGGCGGCCAGAACCCGGCGCCGGCCCTCTCGGCCAAGCTCCTCGAGCCTCGCGGTCGGTGTCTGCAAGACTTCGCGCATTGCCTCGACCAGCGCGTCGACGGAACCGGCCGGAATGAGCCAGCCGGACTCGCCGGGCACAACCAACTCTGGAATACCAGCGATGTAGGTGGACACGACCGGGCGGCCCAGAGCGAGCGCTTCCATGATCACCACCGGCAGCCCTTCGGCGAAGCTCGGCAGTACCATCGCGCGCGCGCCGACCAGGTAGTTTCTAACGTCCTCGCCCGAGGCCCAGCCGGTGATGGTCACCATCTCGCGAAGCCCGTGCCGTTCGATCAGCGACTCG
>CAVQUI010000016.1:0-105695 GCA_963716775.1 uncultured delta proteobacterium | reverse complement strand
CAAGACGCTTGAGAAGCAGCCCGAAACGGTGGTAGCTTGGGGACTTCGCCCCCCTTCATTTCTGGAGACTTCCATGCCTAGTTCTCATCCATTGCGTTGGATCCTCGTTCTTCTTTGCCTTGGGCTTGCCGGGTACGGCTGCGCCAGTACCGAGACCCAGCAAGAAGAGAGCGGTTCTCTTTCGCTCGACCTCGTTCTCGCGGGCGGTGTCGAGATCGACGTGGTCGGTTGGCAGATCACGGGGAACGACATGAGCATGGGCGGTGCGATCGACGTCAGTGCGCCTGGATCGACGGCCTCGGTCGAGGTGTACGGGCTTCCAGTAGGTGCAGAGCCTTATGTGGTCGAGTTGAGCGCCGTCTCTGTCGACCAGGAAGTGACCTGTAGGGGCTCGGCCGAGTTCGATGTCGAGGTGGGCGTCTCGACCCAGGTGATGGTGATGCTCAATTGCAAGCGGCAGGAGCAGCTCGGTGCCGTCCGGGTCAACGGTAAGTTCAATATCTGCTCGGAGCTCACCAAAGTGGTGGTCTCGCCGCTTCAGACTTCGGTCGGCAGCGACATCAGCCTCCTTTCGGCCGCGGTGGACGAAGAGGGCGACCCCATCTCTTACATGTGGAGCTCGCACAGCGGCTCGCTGGCCGACCCGACGGCCGCGTCGACCAGCTATACCTGCACGGAGGTCGGTGACGACGACATCACCATCTTGGTGAGCGACGACGGTGGCGCATATTGCATGAGCATGTGGACCGTACGCGTGACCTGCGTCGGTGGCGACGGTGGGACGGGCGGCTCCGGCGGCGCTGGCGGCATGGGCGGTGCCCCGACGGGCACGGCGACCGTCACTGCGGCCCACTTCGCACCGGAGGTGCCCACGGCAGAAGACACCGCTGTCGCGATCTACGTGAACGGCGACGAGGTGACCGCGCTCGGCACCATCGAATACGGTCAGACGACCGGTCGCGTCGAGCTCCCAGCGCCTGCAACCTATGATATCGGAGTTGGTTTGCCCGGTGGTGATGGCCCGCTGCTCCAGCTCAGCGGAGTCGAGCTCAACGATGGCGACGACATTGCAGCCGCCGCGTACCGCACGAATGACGAGCTGCCGGTAGCCCTCTTCGCATACAACCTATCGACCAGTGGGCTCGAGGGAGGCAGCGGCCGGGTGTTCGTGAGTCACGGCGCCAATGACGAGGCACTCAACCCGGTGGATATCATCGTCACGGACGAGAGCGCATGTCCGCCACCGCTTCTCGACGACCTCGCTTTCGGAGAGACAAGGGTAGAGGGCGGCCTCGACCTGCCTGCGACGACCTACAACCTCGGCTTCGACCTCAACCCGGGCGACTGCGCGGCTGAAGTGCCGTTCAGCGCTCCTGTGACTGAAGCGGTGACTACGGTCCTCGTCGCAGTGGACGAGGACGTCGGCGAAGGACTTGCACCGCAGGTCTGGGCCCTCGTCGATGCAGACACCGTGGTGGCGCTGATCACCCCGGACCTTTGCGAGGGCGTTGTCTGCGACGACACGGGAAACGATTGCACTGCTGCGGCGTGCAACTCGAGTACCGGCCTTTGCGAAACCTCGAACGTTCAGAACGGCGCCGAGTGCAACGGCGGCGGTGCCGGCACCTGCCAAGATGGTGTTTGCGTGCCGAACCCAGAATGCGTGGTGGACGTGGACTGCCCGGACACGGGCAACGAGTGCATCGACGCGGTGTGCAACGCCGGCACCTGTGGGACCTCGAACAACACTAACGCGTGTGAAGATGACACCGGCACCTGCAACGCAGGTGTTTGCGTGCCGAACCCAGAATGCGTGGTGGACGTGGACTGCCCGGACACGGGCAACGAGTGCATCGACGCGGTGTGCAACGCCGGCACCTGCGAGACCTCGAACAACAGCAACGCGTGCAACGGCGGCGCCGGCACCTGCAACGCAGGCGTCTGCGAGCCAAACGCCAGCTGCGAGTATACGCAGGACTTCGAGTCACTCGTCTCAGGGGACCCGCCCCAGGCTCAGCCGACCTCGTTGGCCACCGATGGATGGCTGGTTGGCGCGAACGTGTTCGAGTCAGACGGCACGACGTTCGCCTACGACTACTTCGCGTTCCCTGCTCCGAACGGTGGGCCCGCATTCTCTGCAGTCGCTGCAGGGGAAGGTGGTGCGACTCAAGGAGCGCAGCAGCTGTCGATCTACAACGACTACAACAACGCCGATCACGGGGTCGGTCGCATCATCGAAGCCATCGTGTTCCGTGAGCGCACGATCGCAGCCAGCGATGTCGGGACGACGCTCTCGTTCACGTTCGACGCGAAGGCAGGTAACATCGAGGGCTCGACGACCGCGTTGGCGTTTGTCAAGACACTCAATCCAGCTGCTAGCTTTGCGACGACCAACTTCATCACTCAAGATACGACGAACCTTCCGGCAACCTGGAGCACCTTCACGCTCAGCTTGCCGATCGATGCGAGCCTGGTCGGCCAGATCTTGCAGATCGGCGCCCAGAGCAGGGCGACGAACTTCGAGGGTTCCGGGATCTTCTACGACAACATGGACGTTTGCTCGGTGGTCACCGTTCCATAAGGACGTAGGGCACCGGCTGGTGGGTTAGGGTTAGAGCGCACTCATCTGCATCGGCAGCCCCGGCGCAGAGGCGGTGCATGAGCAGCATGCGTTACGCGATCAGAGTCGCTCTCACGGTCGCGCTCGGCGGATTCTTGATGGGCTTCGATGCGTCCGTGATTTCCGGCGTGGTGACCTTCATCGAGCCCGAGTTCCATCTCAGCAAGATCGAGCTAGGCTGGTCCGTCGCGTCGCTGACGCTGACCGCCACCCTAGCGATGATGGTGTCCGGTCCGCTCAGCGATCGCCTGGGCCGGCGCCCGGTCCTCAAGATTGCGGCTATGCTGTTTGCGATCTCGGCGGCGGCGTCCGCGGTCGCGCCCAGTTTCATCACCTTGGTCGCCGCCCGCATGCTCGGTGGATTTGGGGTTGGTGCGGCACTGATCATCGCGCCGATGTATATCGCAGAGATTGCGCCGGCCGCGATGCGTGGCCGCATGGTGTCGTTCAACCAGCTCAACATAGTCGTAGGCATATCCGCAGCCTTCTTCACGAATTATCTGATTCTCCGCCTGGGGCAGTCGGGCCTCGCCTGGGCCGAAGCACTTCGCCTCGGTGAATGGAACTGGCGCTGGATGCTCGGCGTCGAGGCGCTGCCGGCTGTCTTCTATTTCCTCGCTTTGTTCGCGGTGCCCGAGAGCCCTCGCTGGCTGGTGATGAACGGCAAAGACGAGGACGCGCGGCGCGTGCTCGAAAAGGTGACGGACAGCGTTCAGGCGGAGGCGGATATCGGGGCCGTGAAGGCGTCGCTGCAGGCCGAGAAGAGCACCGAACGTGCCGCACTGCGTGATCTGTTCCGACCTGCGATGAGGCGGGTTCTCGTCATCGGTGTCTTGGTTGCGATTCTGCAGCAGATTACTGGAATCAACTCGGTGTTCTTCTATGCGCCCATGATCTTCGAGAAGTCGGGCATCGGCACCGACGCGTCCTTCATGCAGGCCGTGCTCGTCGGGCTCGTGAATCTGGTATTCACCGTGCTCGCGATTCTCTTCATCGATCGTCTCGGCAGGCGTCCACTACTAGGCGCCGGGCTAGCGGGCGTCGCGGTCTGCATGCTGCTTCTGTCCTACGGGTTCGCTTCTGCCGACATCAATCCGAAGATCATCCTCGTCGGTATCCTGGGGTTCGTCGCGAGCTTCGCCATGTCTCTGGGTCCGGTGATGTGGGTGCTGTTCTCGGAGCTTTTTCCGAATCGGGTTCGTGGGCTCGCGATCTCTTTCGTCGGCCTCATCAACTCGGCGTTTAGCTTTCTCGTGCAGCTCGTCTTTCCCTGGGAGCTCGAGAATTTCGGGAACAGCGTCACTTTCCTGATCTACGGGCTGTTTGCGATTCTCGGCCTCATCGTTGTGATGCGTCTGTTGCCGGAGACCAAGGGCAAGAGCCTCGAGGAGCTCGAAGCGCAGCTGGTCGGCCGCTGAGCGAAGTGCTCGGAGCCGCTACTTCCGAACGAAACGAATGCTGTCGAGGTAGACGGTGACCGGTGAGCCCTGCCCGCTGAGGACCACGACGAAGCCGGTCTTGATGCTCGAGAGGTCGAGCTTCTTCAAGCGAATGCGGTAGCGCTTCCACTCGTACGTCAGAACGATGTCCTCGGCCGTGGTTTTGCCCGAATCGGGGTGCGCCTTGTCCTCGCCGAGGAGACCGACCGCGATGCTGATCTTCTCGCTGCTGTAACGGCCACGCGCCCAGAGCTCGAGGTACCTGGCGCCCGTCAGATCGTAGCCGCCTTCCTGGTCGCCCCAGTTGTTGGCGGGGTGCTGCCAGGCGACGCCCACCCAGGTGCCGACCTCGCCGACGAAGCGCATCTCGATGCAGGCTTTGCCTTCATGGGGGTTGCCGGCATGATCGCCGTCGAGGGTCAGCGACTCGATAGCGCCCATCCAACCCGAGGGGGCCCAGGGCATGCCTTCGAAACCGTCGCGGTAGACGTAAAACGGCATGGGCGTGCGCACCGTGCCTTTCACCAGCAGCGGCACGTTCGCCGTAGCAGCGCGGCCCGCGGCATCGTAGGCGTAGAGGAACAGACGGTACGGCCCGGGATCCCTCGGCATGCGCAGCCGTGCGCCATCGGCGCGACCCTCGAGGACCGCGCCCTGCACCTCGGGCGGAACGGGCCGAAAGTCGCCGCCGGTCGCATACTCACGGGACTCTCGGCGTAGCACCCAACGCACTCGGATCGCGGCACCTTCAGGATCGGCAATGACAGCACGCACGCGTACCTCGTCACCCGGATCCAAGCGAGACCCACCTTCGATGACCAATGGCTCCACCGTCGGCGCGAGGTTCGTCGGCGGGCGACCGGACCAGAGTTCGGTCATCACGTCGACTGCCGCGAGCGGGGCGCCATCCGGCAGGAACATGCCGTACCAAGTCGGGGTAGCCTCCATCTTGAAGCCCCAGGTGAACACGTACGAACCAAGGGCGAGACCCTGAGCGCCGATTACGCCGCTCTCGTAGCTGCGCCGGTAAAACGCTGCCTTCTCGGTGCTCGTCGGCTCACTCGGGGCGCCCCAGGCGTTCTTCGGGATCTCCCACACCCCAAGCGGCCCAAACTCGGTGAGCACGTAGGGTTTGGTCGCGCCCCCGACGCGGTAGCGCTCGGCCACCGACGGTGCGCCCCCGTAGGAGTTGATGCCATGAATGTCGATCGACGGGCAGCGCTCTTGCACGCCGTCGATACGCCCACCGCCGAGCTCGGCGGTGACGGTCATGGTCGGGTGAAGGGGGTCGAGCTTCTTCACCATGGTGGCGATGTCGTTGACCGCCTTCCAGATGGCAGGATTATCGCCTTCGCCAAAGCCCTCCATCTCGTTGCCGATGCCCCAAAGGAGGACCGCCGGATGATCCTTGTAACGGAGCACCGTCTGGCGGGCCGCCTCCAACTGCTTGCGGACCTGGGCCTCGTCGCTGTAGTCGAAGCCGTGTCGCTCGTGGCCGAGCCAGATGCCTACGGTCACCGAAAGGCCCAGGGCGTGCGCGGCGTCGAGGCGTGCGTCGATGTCATCGGCCCCCCAGGTACGCACCGAGTTCGCGCCCGCCGCCTTCAATTGCTCGAGCGAGCCATCCCCGCCTGCCCCGCGGATCAGATACGGCTCACCGCCACGGAGCAGCTCCCAGCCCTGCTTGGTTTGGCGCAGCTCCACCGGGATCGCCTTCGCCGCTGCCGCCGACTGCCACAGTCCGAGGCAGGCGAAGGTCAGAACAAGCGCGTGCGTCGTCTTTTTCCGCAAGGACATCGTCTCAGCCCGTGTTCTTGAGACCCGCCGCGATGCCGTTGACCGTCGCGAGAAGAGCGTCCTGAAGCTCTGCGTCGTCGGCCTCTCTCTGACGCCGCAGCAGCTCCGCCTGAATCAGGTTGATGGGATCGAGATACGCGCGTCGAAGCTGAAGGGAGCGCCGAAGCGTGGGGTCGGTTTCGAGCAGCTCGTCTTCGTCGAGGACCTGGAGCAAGACGGACCTCATTTGCTTGAGGCGCGCGCGAAGTCCCTCACCGACGTCAAGCAGCTCCGGGGGAGTGAGCAAGGCGTCGTATCGCGCCGCGATCCGCTCGTCGGCCTTGGCGAGCGCGAGCTCCAAAAGGGAGAGCGTCGACTGAAAGAAGGGCCAGCTGGCGGCCATCTCGCGCAGCTCCGCGAGCCCGTCGTGGTCGAGCGCCTCCTGCAGTGCGGTTTCGATGCCCAGCCAGGCGGGGAGAAGCAGCCGGGTTTGGGTCCAGGCGAAGATCCAGGGGATCGCCCGAAGGCTGGACAGCCCTTCGCCCGACTTGCGGCGAGCGGGGCGCGACCCGATTTGAAGCGAACCGAGCTCGATGCCCGGCGTCGCGACATGGAAGTAGGGGACGAACCGACTTCCACGCGTCACCTCGCGGTAGGCCGCCATCGCGCGCTCGGCCAGCGCGGCCATTCGAGCCCGAAACGCAGGGCTCGGCGCGGCGGGTGGAGTGAGGGTCGCCTCCAAGGTGGCCGTCGAGTAGAGTTCGAGGCTGCGCACGGCGATGTCGGGGGTTCCGAACTTCCACTGGATCATCTCTCCCTGCTCGGTCACGCGGAGGGCTCCGTCGATCGATCCGGCTGGCTGCGAGCGGATGGCGATGTGAGTTGGCCCGCCTCCTCGTCCGATGCTTCCGCCGCGCCCGTGAAACAGCGTGAGGTGGACGTTTCGCGAACGACAAAGCTCGACGAGGCGCTCTTGTGCTTGGTACAGCTCCCAAGCTGCGGCGAGCCTGCCTCCGTCCTTCGATGAGTCCGAGTAGCCGATCATGATCTCGAGGCGGCCGCCGATGCGCGCGCGGTACCAGGGCAGGTCGAGCAGACTGGACATGACTTCCTGAGATGCCTGCAGGTCCGATATCGTTTCGAAAAGCGGAACGACGCGCAGCGGTTCGGCGACTCGTGCCTCCTTCTGCAGGAGCTCGACGGCCAGCACGTCGCTTGGCTGATGGGCCATCGAAATCACGTACGCGCCGAGCGAATCCCGGGGCAGGGTGGTGAGCACGCGGAACGTGTCCAGGACCTCTTGGACCTCCTGCGAGGCGGGTATGTCCTCGGGAATGAGGGGTCGCTTCGAGCCCAGCTCGGCGATGAGAAATTTCTGACGCTTGGCTTCGTCCCAGTCGCGGTACGCTCCGAGCTCGAGATGTCGAGTCAGCTCGTCGAGGACGTCCGTATGACGGGCGGACTCCTGGCGAATGTCGATCCGCACCATGTGCAGGCCGAAGCAGTGGACTCGGCGAATCAGATCGAGAAGTCGGCCCTCTGCGATGATCTGCTGCCCGGTCTCGATGAGGGAGCTACGTGTCAGCATTAGTGCGTCGAGCAGCGACTCGGCGGTCGGGGCGGACGAATCAAGCAGGGTCGGCTTGGCGCTAGCCGACTGCAGGGCGTCGAGCTGGTCCTCGATCTGGCGAAGCGCTGCGGCAAGCTGAGCGCGCTCCCGCCGCAGGAGCGCACGGTAGGGCTCCCGGTCCATCCCCGCCCGTTCGCGGAGGGCATCGGTCGCGGTGTCCATCGACAGCTCCTGGCACAGAGCGTCGACCTCATCGTGGAGGAGCTTGGCCGCGGTCCAACGGCACAAAAAGACGGCTTCACGGGTGACCTTCGCCGTCACGTTGGGGTTCCCGTCGCGATCGCCACCCATCCAGGAGCCAAACCGAATAGGGCTCGCGTCGATGGGCAGTCCGCGCCCCGTCTGCGACCGAAGCGCGGAGTCGAAACGCCGCAGGAACCTGGGCACGGCATGCCAGAGGGACTGTTCCAAAACCGCGAGCCCGCCGCGCACTTCGTCGGTCGGCGTCGGTCGGCTCCGATGCAGCTCGTCGGTGTGCCACACCGTCGAGATGTCCCGTCGAAGCTGCGATCGCACGGCGTCCTGCTCGTCCGGGGTGAGGTCTTTTCGATCGCCGTTGCGAAGCGACTCCGCGATGCGATTGTATCGCTGAAGGAGCGTGCGCCGGACCACCTGCGTCGGATGCGCGGTGAGCACGAACTCGACATACTGCGTGCTGGCAGCTTCGTGCACGCGCGCCGGGTCGATGCCCGCAGCGATCATTTTTGAAATCGCGTCGCTGCAGGAATCGAGTCGAGGTTCCACGACGACCCCTCGAGCGGCGCGCATCTGGGCCGTTCGCCGCTCGCGCACCTTGTGTCGTTGCTCTGCGATGTTCGCGAGTGTGAGGAACAGGGAGAAGGCCCGGACGACCTCGCCCACCTTTTCGAGCGGGAGCGCCTCGACGATCTCGTAGAGCTCGGCGAGGGCCGGGTCCCGATCGCTGGCATCCGGTTCCCTCAGCGCTTTGCCCTGCTCCCGGATGCGCTCGACGGTCTCGTAGACGTCCGGCCCTCCCTGCTGCCTCAGCACCTCGCCGAGGAGGTCTCCGAGAACCCGGACGTCGACGCGGAGCGCCTCATCGGGCTCGGCGGGTGGATTCGAAGAGTTGCGGTCGTCCACGTGGGGTTCATAGCGCCCTAGACTGTCTTTGGCTGCCTCGGGACCCCGAATTGTCGACCGCTCGGCCAGTGGTCGCTCGTGCTAAGCTCTCGCATGGTCGTTCTCTTTGCGCCCACCTGGAGCGTTTGTGTCCAAAGCGTTCGATAGGGATTTTTCTGTCAGCTCGCGGTCGAGCGCCGCCGTCTCGCTCAGACGATCGGGTTACAAAGTACCGGGATTCCCGGGGCTTCTCGGCATGGATCTCTCGCAGATGTCGCGCGAGGACAAAGTCGAGCTGCTCTGGACAATCCTGCGACGAAAGATTCACGGCCTTTCGTTCAGCCCCTACATCGAGGGGCAATCTCCAGGGGTCGAAATCAGCGAGCGTCAGATTCGCGAGCGGCTCCAGATCATTGCTCCGTACACGCAATGGATTCGAAGCTTCTCGTGCACGGAGGGCAACCAGGAAACGCCCCGCATCGCACATGAGAACGGTTTGAAGACGATGGTCGGGGTCGGGCTATCGGAGGAGCTCGACAAAAACGAAATCGAGCTCCGCAATGGCATCGAGGTCGCCCGTGCCGGGCATGCCGACATCCTTGCGGTCGGCAACGAAGTCATGCTGCGCGAAGACCTGACCGAAGCCCAATTGATCGATTACATCGAGCGCGCGAAGGCCGCGGTGCCCGGTGTTCCGGTGGGCACTGTCGACGCCTATTTTCTCTTTGAGAACCATCCTCGCGTGGCCGCGGCCTGCGATATGCTGCTGGTGAATTGTTATCCGTTCTGGGAAAGCTGCCCCGCGGAGTATGCCCTCTTGTACATGAAGGAGATGTATCGACGCGCGCAAAACGTTGCGGATGGCAAGAAAGTCATCATCAGCGAGACGGGTTGGCCGAGCGTCGGGTCTCCTTTCGGTACCGCGGTACCCTCGTACGACCATGCGCTGGAGTACTTCATCCGGGCATACCAGTGGGCGCACGAAGAGGGTATCGAGATGTTCTACTTCTCGTCGTTCGACGAAGCCTGGAAAGTCGGCGACGAGGGCGATGTCGGCGCGTACTGGGGGCTTTGGGACAAGGATGGAAATCCAAAATTCATCTAGCATAAGAGCCATCTTGGGTTTGCTAATCGCAGTCGCGTTGCTGTCTGCGCCCGCGACCGCTCTGGCCAAACGCCCCAGCCACGACCCGGGACGCAGCGAGTATCGAGCTCCCAAAGCGCAGCGTGCGCCCACGATCGACGGCGTCGCCGCTGAGGCCGTCTGGCAGCGGGCTCGCTGGCAGAAGCTCAGCCATCGCTGGCTGGGTCCCGAGTATTCGACGGAGGATTTCCGAGGTCGCTTCAAGGTGGTCTGGACCGCGGAACGAATTTACGTTCTAGCAGAGCTCGTCGATGACATTTTGTTCGATAGTCACCGCGACCCGCTGGTTCAGTATTGGGATGACGACTGTCTCGAGATCTTCCTCGACGAAGACTATTCGGGCGGCAATCACCAGTACAACCACAATGCGTTCGCCTACCATATCTCGCTGGACAACCAAGCCATCGACATCGGTACCGATAAGCTACCGCACAGCTACTCCCATCACGTGCAGAGCCGTTGGCGGCAGCACGGCAATAGGGTTGTGTGGGAGCTGGCGATCGACGTCTATGCGGACGACTACGTGGACGGCTCAGACAAGAACGTGCCCGTCAAGCTCTCAGCCGGCAAAGTGATGGGGCTGATGATCGCCTGGTGTGACAACGATGGCAGCGAGCTTCGAGAGAATTTCATCGGCTCGGAGTCGGCGCCGGGGGAGCACAAAGACCGCGGTTGGATCGACGCCGGGATCTTTGGCTCGCTGCGGCTCGTCAAGTGAAGGCTGGGGCGCTGATCGGCTATCACTGAGGTTGAGCATTCACGTCCGGACGCTCCTGCATCAAGCGCTTCGGGGTTCGATCGACGTTGAATAATCCCCAGTGTTTTTCGGCGGCGAGCGGAGCATTCGGATCGCCTTTCCATGGCTCGTCGAACGCTTCGAAGAAGAACACCGTCGTATTCGTGGCGCGCGCCCAATTCTGGAGCTCGACATAATGACGTGCCTGGTTTTCCTCATTGGCTCGCTCGCCAAACTCGTCCGCGACGGTCGCCCAACCCGCTTCCAAAATAGCAATGGGCTTGTCGGGCAGCGCAGCACGCACGCCCTCGATGTTCTCAATCGTGTACGCGAGGGCCTCGTCGATCGTCTTTCCTTCCCACTCAGCGTAGGTATGGACGCCAATGAAATCGACTTCGGCCGCGAGCGCGGCGCCGTCCCGTATCCACCATGCGTAGTTCTCGGCAACGGTGACCGGCTGGTCGATGGCAGCCTTTACGAGCCGAACGTAGGCGATCACCTTTTTCACGGGCACCATGTGATCGTTCCAATCGACGAGCGCTTCATTGCCGACGTTGACGGCAACCACGACATCTTCGAACTCCTGAGCGAGCTTGATCCCACGGCGCAGCTCGCCGGCGTTTCTCCAGGCGTTGGCGGCCAAACTGCTCTCCGGTATCGGCTCGTCTAACCAGGGACAGCCCTCATGATTGCTGAACTCGGCGTCTAGCCATATTCCCAGCATGACTTTGATCGGGAGCTTGTGCCGTCGAATCAGCTCGAGGGTGAGCGAGGAGTTTTGGCCGGAATCGTAGAGGCGAATCAGATTGAAATCGTGCGCGACGAGAATTTCGAGGTCTTCGAGAATCTCATCGGCGCTCGGATTCACGGCGCCGTCGCCGCGATCTGGATACTGACCTTCCCGAAACCCCGAGTAGGCAACCGCCATGACTTCTCCTTCGATCAAAACGTTTGGCGACTGCTGACCGAGCTCCGCAGCGATTGGCGAATGGTGCCTTGCTGGACGCTGCGGTGCATCCGACAACGGTTATCGCGAGGGCGGCGATTCCTTCGGTTGGTTTCATATCGATCACCAGTGGCGCCTGGTTTGTGATTCGCTGCGGCCGTTGAAAGGGTCGCGAGCGAAGTCGCGAAAAGTTCGTTCGAGCAGTGAACAAAGTACCTTCTGATAGCAGAAATGCCGAAATCTCTCGAAAAAATCAAGCAGAATCTCTGGGCGCCGTTTCCACTCAGCCAGGAAAAATGCGCGGTCGCCCTGTCTTCGGGTTTTATGGGTAAGTCGACGCGCGATCGACGTCGCTGCTTGAAACGGCACCGCGACGCCGCTCGAGCTCAGCCCGGACCTCATGAGCCTTCTCTTCCGTGATTTCGTAGGAGGCGACGATCCAGATGGCGACGGCGGAGGTCATCATCGGCACGAAGATATCGAACAAACGCATCCACAGAAGTGTCGCGTCGGTCTGGGCCCCGTCGAGCTCTACCTCGAAGCCGGTTGCCTCGAGAAGCAAGCCGCCGCCGGCGAGGGCCGCGGCCATTCCGAGCTTGACCACCCACCAGTAAATCGACCCGAACATACCTTCTCGACGCTCGTTCGTTTCCAGCTCATCGAGGTCGACGACGTCCGCGATCATGGACCCCATCAAGGTGAAGAGTCCGCCGAGGCCAAACGCCATCAAGGGCGCAGGCACAAGGAGAAGCCATGGAACCTCTGGGTTGTAGCACCACCACTTGAGACCGTAGCCGACGATGGAAACCCCGGTCGCCACGTAGAACGCACGGCGTTTGCCGATCTTGGTGGCGAGCCAAGTGATGAACACGATGACAACGAAGGTGCCGGCCGCCGATAGGGTGCCCGAGTAACCGACGTACTCTGCGCCCAAGACCTTATCGCCGCCGAACACGTAGTAGATGATGACGTAGAACTGAAACGAGGAGATCAGCATGAAGCCGTTGAACACCAGGAAGGTCGCGGCGCAGAGCTTCAAGAACGGCCGGAAGCGGAGGGTTGCGACGAAGCCTTTGAAGAAGTCGAGCATGCTGGCAACCAGGGGGTTTTGCTCGGTTCTGCGTTTCCGTCTGTCGGCTCGCTCCGTTTCGTAGAGGTGGGCCACGGCGTCGGCCCGGTAGGGCTCCTTCAAAAAGATCGCCGGCAGGATGCCGACGGCCGCCGTCAGCACGCCGATCAGGATGGCCAGCCCCTTTGCCCCGCTCACCATGTCGTCGAAAAACAGCTCGTACTGCATGAAGAGCAGGAACCAAGGAGAGATCACGTAGGCGAGTTGACTGAAGAAGTTCTGCACACCCATCAGCCGGGTGCGTTCGTGATAGTCGGGGGTCAGCTCGAACCCGAGTGCGACCCAAGGCGTCGCAAAGACCGTGTACGCCAAGTAGAAAATCACCGAGACAGCTAGAAAGAACCAGAAATAGAAGGCCTCGCTTCGTCCTTCGGGCAGCTGCCAGAGCAGGGCGAACATCAGGCCTGCCGTGATGGCGCCGACGAAAATATACGGCCGTCGCCGTCCCCACTTCGACCGCGTGTGGTCGGAGATGTAGCCCATCAAGGGGTCGGTCAAGGCATCGGTGAGCCGTGGCAGCGCGCCGAGTAGGCCGACGAGCCACGGGCTCATCCCGAGTCCCAGATTCAATACGATGATCATGCCGCCACTCGCGGCTGCAAGCAGGTTGTTGACGAAGCCGCCCAAGCCGTAGATCAGCTTGTGCGGCACCGAGATGCGGTCTTCGGGGGCGGTCTCGTAGTGTTTCGGCGCAGAGGCCGTCACTGGGCACGCTCGAAGATTCGGACGTAGTCGATGAGCACCTCGGCAGGGAAGGCATCCGGGTCCACCACCGAACCGCCCAGGGTACCCCCGACCGCGAGATTCAGGAGCGCGAAGAACTCGCTATTGAAGACCCAGTCGCCTCGACTGCTCACGTCAGCGCTCCTGACGATGTTGTAAACCTCGTCATCCACAGAGATTGTGATTCGGCCTGGATCCCAGTCCACGGCAAAGACATGAAAGTCGTCCGCGAAGGTACCGCTGTTGTCGAAAAACGTCCAACCGTCGGTGTTGCCGGTTTCGAAACCGCCGTTGGCGGCCAGCTCAACGGCGCCAGTGGTGATTGTGACGTCGTCAAAATAAGCATTGGCTGCGCAGCCTGGGACTGCACCGCACTCGGCCTTCAGCTCAAGTGTCAACCCGCCGCTGACGTCATCGCCTGTGGTCACCGTGTAGGAATAGGTGTTCCATTGACCGGTTGGAACGAGCGGGCCAACACGGAGTATTTCACTCTTGCCGCCACCACCGCTGACCTCAGAGAAGAGCTCGGCAAACACGGCGCCGCTCTCGCCCGTCAACTCGCCGAGCAGGGCGAACGAAATGGTCACCTTACTGTTTGGGGCCACAATCCCAACGCCCATGTTGGCTTGCTGGATGACTGGGGATGTCGATGGACCGGGGGCAAGCACGTTACCCGACCAGTCACCGGTTTTGGCCTGCTCTGTCGTCGCGTCGAAGGTTGCGTCCGGGAGCTCGAAGTCGCCCGAGATCGCTCCACCGCCGGAGTAGCCCGGCCCGTGCAGGCTGCCGAATATCCGCTTGGGCCGTTGACCCTGATATTCCATGATGTCGATCTCACCGCAGCCGGGCCAAGGCACCTCCTCTATGTTGGCGCCGAGCATCCAAAACGCGGGCCACAGGCCCTGGCCCTCCGGTAGTTTGATACGCGCCTCGAATCGGCCGTGCTCCTGTTCGAAACGATCCTGGGTCTTGAGGCGGGCGGAGGTGATCGAACCGTCCCGCTTCCCACACGGCTTGACGGGGCACTGTGCCGTGATCACCAGATTGCCGCCCTCTACTCGAACATTGTCCGGGGAATCCGTATAGAGCTGCCATTCATCGTTGCCCCATCCATTGTCTTCGCCGCCGTAACCGGTCTCGATCGTCCAGAGCTCAGTCGAAGGGGATGTGCCTGAATCGAACTCGTCGGCCATGGTGAGGACCCATTGTTCCGGTGGGCTGACGATGTCGTCGGACGAGTCGCAACCCGTGTCGAGCGGGCCGACGGCAAGGACGACGGTGAGCGCACAGAGCGTAGCGGCGTTTCGGTTCATAGGGCTTCTCGCAATTCCGTAAGGAACAGGGTCGGTGTGTCGAGTGCGACTTGCAGCACCAGCGTCGCTGCACCCACAGCAATGCCCCATTCGTTTAATCCCGTGGTTCGAATCTCGGTGTTGCAGATCGACGCGGGTAAAGACAGCGCCTGAATGGTCCGACGTACGCCGTCGAGCAACATGTCACCCGAGCGTGCAATACCTCCTCCGAGCACCACGGCCTGCGGGTTGAGCAGGTTGAGCATGTTGGCGATCCCAACGCCGAGCTTGTCGCCGGCGTAGTGAATCAAATCGACCGACATCGGATCGCCATCCAGCGCGGCGTTGACCAGCTCGTCAATACTCGTAGGAGGCAGGCGGTCGGAGCCGCTTCGGCGCAGTTCGTTTCTGGCACGTTCCAGCAGGGCAGGCGTTCCGATAAAGGTAGTCAGACACCCTTGGAGGCCACAGATGCACGGGGGCCCGTTCGGATCGATCGAGGTGTGGCCGATTTCACCTGCAATCCCGCCGCTGCCTCGAAAGATGCGGCCGTTGATGATCATGCCAGCACCGACTCCGGTAGCGACCTTGATGTACACGAGGTCCCTAGCGGAGGAGCCGGAGCCCCACCAAAGCTCTGCCAAGGCACCGAGGTTGGCGTCGTTGTCGACAAACACGGGTCGATTGAAGTTGCCTTCGAGATAGCTGGCAATGTTGTAGCCCTGCCACTTGGGGACGACGAGCGGCAGGAGCTCCCCCGGTCGTTCGCGGTCGACTGGACTAGGCACAGCCACACCGATCCCCAGCACCTGGGAGGGCTGCACGCCGTCTGCCTCGAGGACCGAGCGCACCGCCATCCTCATCTTTCCAAGCGCGACTTCGGGCTCATCGCGCACCGGAGCGGGTGCAGACCAAGAAGCTCTGACCTTACAGCGAAGGTCCGTCAGAACACATGAAATGTGGGTTGCACCGAGCTCGATGCCAACGATGAAGCTCGATTGGTCTTGGAACTCGAGGATGATGGGGCGGCGTCCGCCGCTCGAAACCCCAGCGTAGGCTTCCTTTGCCAAGCCCTTGCTCAGCAGGTCGCTCACGATGGCCGAGACCGTCGAACGACTCAAGCTCGTACGCCGAGCCAAATCTGCGCGGGAAATCTCCTGGTGCTTCCAGAGCAGGTTCAGGATCAGTCGGCTGTGCTGCGCCCGAACTGCGGACGCTCCTAGAACTTCGTGGGTCGCTTGACGGGCATTTTCCATAGGTGATCGTGCGCGTCCTCAACTCTACTGACAGGCGCGCCAATCACCGTAGGGTTGGGCGGACGCCATGCCGCAATATACTTGATACAGTCATCGAACGAAGTACGCGTGGGGCTAGTCGATGTCAAGACCCTTCATCGGGCGATCGGGTTGGTTCAAGGGGTGTAATAGCCCGCGCCCTGATAGAGGGGGACGTTGCAGGGGGAGCCCGCAGGCGTGCCGCACAGTGCGTAGTTCGGCTGCCGGAGCTCGTCCCAGAAGCCCCAACCATCGTCCGTCGTCTTCCAGGCCTCGTCGAAGGCCGCGAAAGGGAAGATGGTCTCAGGCCCGCCGGGCGATCCTTCCCAGATTTGGAGCAGGTCGGTATACCACTTGGCGTTCACGGGATTCGCCGCATACACCTCGATTTCTTGGGTGGGCGTGGTCTGCCGCCACTTCCAGCCGGTCTCGCCGATCACGATCGGCCGCGTCGCACCGACTGTGACGGTCACGCCCGACGCATTGCGGTACCGGTAGTCGTACACGGCCTGGTAGTTGTCCTGGGCTTTGACGAGTGAGGCGTTCATCATGGCCTCTGCCCGTAGAGGGCCGGCCGGAACCCCGAGCTGCTGCCAGTCCCATTGCTGGTAGTTGAGGAATGGGTAGGTGTGAATGGACACGAAGTCGATGAGTCGCAGGACCCCGTCTGGGCTTCTGCCAAAGAAGTTTGCGTAGAACGTGTAGTCGTCGTCCGCCGTGATCGGCTGCGTCACGTTGTTTCGCGTCTCGGTGATGTACCCCTCGAGGCAGTTCAACGGCATGAACGCCGGGAAGAACGAGGTCTCGTTGCCGACGCTGACCGTCACGACGCTGGGATAGGTGTTGGCCAGCCGGATGGCGGTTGCGACCTGGGAGTCGTTGATCGCGCTATCGCAGTTGTCGGCTTCGGGGCCCGGGGCGAGCCCCCCGAGAAAGAGCCCCTGCTGGAACTGCATCTCGGGGAAATTCGCCTCGGCGAGCTGCAGGATCCTCTCGTGCACCGGGTCTGCGCCGAACAGGCGAATCAGGTTGTAGCCAGCGGTGTCCATCAGGGAGAGGTCCTCGAGGAGGTCGGCGTCACTGGGGAATTCCCCGCTACCCGGTCCCCCTGCCCGGTACGGGCCGTAGTTGATCGCGTTGCCGGTCGTGTAGATCTCCGGCAGGGGCCGCAGCTCGATACCAGGGCCGCCGCCGCCACCGCAGCCGGTGGGACCAACGGTGATGTTGTCGTAGAAGTTGCCCGAGCCCTCGAAGTTCGACGCCCTGGTCTGGAAGCCGTACTGCAAGACGTAGCCGACCTTGCTCGCATCGACCACCAGGCTGAGCGTGAAGGTGCCCCAGGTTGCCGGAAGGTTGGTCGTGTCTTGCGTGATGTTGTCGATCGTCGCAAAGCCAGCGCCTGGATCGAGGGTCTTGATGAACGCCAACGCGGTCGACGCGCCCTCGATGTTGCCCGCCTTCGCATCGAACGTGAACGAGATGGTCGTCCCGACATCGCTGGCTGCGATCGTGCGCTCACGGAACACGATGGCTTCGATGATACGACCGAGCGCATGATCCCCGTTGTTGTAGTCGTTGTAGATCGACAGCTGCTGCGCGCCTTGTTCTGCGCCACCTTCGCCGACAGCGACCGCCGAGAATGCGGGCCCCCCGTTCGGAGCAGGGAACGCGAAGTAGTCGTACAGGAACGTCGTGCCGTCTGGCGCAAACACGTTCGCGCCGACCAGCCATCCATCGTCAGACAACGAGTTCGGCACGGGCTGGGGCGGGTCCCCTGGGGTGAGCGCTTCGAAGTCCTGTCCGTACTCGCAGACGAGGGTCGACTCGCAGGCGTTGTTGACGCAGGTCTCACCGCTTCCGCACTGGGCATCGATGTTGCACTCGACGCAAGCACCCGCGCCGTCACAGACGCCCGCGCTGCCACCCAGGTCGCAGCCCGTGTTGATGCCGTCGTTCTGCGGGTTGCAGGAGCCGTCGGCTGGATCGCAGACACCGGTCACACATTCGCCTGGGTCGGGGCAGGTGACGCCGGTGCAAAGGCCTACGCAGTCACCCGCGCTGCAGGTGCCGGGGAAGCCGCCCGTCGTGCACTGGTTGCTGTCGTTGTTGGTGAACTCACAGGCGCCGGCGACGCATGCGTTGTCGGTGCACTCGTTGTTGTCTTCACAGTCGCTGTTCTGCGTGCACGCGACGCAGTTGCCCTGTCCGTCGCAGGTCCCGCCTGTGGGCGGGGAGCAGGCGTCGCCCGCGGCAGAGCCGGGGTCAGGCGTGCAGATCGCCGAGTTGTCGTTCGGGTCCGCGGTGCACACCTCGGGGCTGCACGCGTCAGACTGGTTGCAGGGGTCCGCCGCACAGGGGTCGATCGCTTGGCAGTTCTCGTCACAGAAGACGCCGTCGGGCGGGTCGCAGTCTTCGCCCGGATCGATCTGCCCGTTGCCGCATCCCTGCGCCACCGTGCAGTCGACGTTGATCGCCCTGCGAGCCGCGTTGTTGTTGCTGCCATCGGGGAGAAGGCCGGTGCAGCTATCGAAGCCGTCATCGGAGACGGCGACGATGATTTGGCACCAACCCACGTCGGTGCACTCGACTGTGTTGAGCACGGCCTCGCAGCCGCTGACCGTCTCGCAGCTTGCGGCTGTGGCGGAGCCAACCGTTGCGACATTGCCACAGGCGCCTGCCGCTTCCACGGAGACCGTGACGGGATCGCCGTCCGGATCGTAGACCTCGGTCTGGACGTCGACGAGATTGCCGATCGATTGCGTCGTCGGGGTGACGAGGATCTGCCTGTATTCCGCACACTGGTTGAAGGTGCCGTCGCCGCGGACGCCGCCGTATCGCGGTGTGTGGATGCAGGCCAGGATGACTTCGCCCTGAGTCGTCGAATCGGTGTTGATCACGACCGAGAGATTGCCGGTGCACTCGGTGTTTCCGGTATTCGACACCGCAAAGAACTCGAAGTGGCAAGGTCCAGCCGGCAGGCCCTGCTTCTCAAAGAGGCCGATGGTGTTGTACGGCTCCGGACCTTGGGACGTGGACACGTTAATCGTGAAGGTTTCCGGTGAGCTTTGCGCAGGCCGTGGGACACCTAAAACTGGATCGATCCCCTCGCAGAACAACGAGACATCCACAGTGTCGATTTGCTCGTTGGGGCCTGACGGAGGAGTCGCGAGCGTGACGGTCATGCCGACACTGCCGATGCCTTCTGGGCTCTGGGTTTGGTCCGAGCTGCAGCCTGGAAGTGCTACGGCAAAGGCCGCGGCGGCCAAGAGCATGACCGTTGTGGTTGTTCTACCCGAGAGAGTTCGCATCGCATCGCCTCTGTCATCAGTACGCGGATCTAAAGGAAGTGAATGGGGTCGCCCGGGGGCGCTTAGTCTAGTCTGTTGATGGTGCTGCTAGTGTAAGAGGTGTGGAGCCCACCCCCTCCGATCGATGATCGGAGGGGGGCTCCGTCGTGCCTCACGGCTTAGGGAAGGGTGATCGTAACGTTGTCGAAGTAGACATCGGCGCCACAGCCCACCACGGGTCCGCAACTGACCTTCAGCTGCAGCGTCACGCCGCCGCTGACATCACCTCCCAGGTTGGTGTTCCAGGTGAAGGACTGCCAGCCTGGCGGTTGGGAATATCGGGCGCGCCGGTATAGATCTCTCCGGTCGCTCCGCCACCGCTGAACTCAGAGAACAGCTCGACGAAAACAACGCCACCGGCGCCTTCAAGCGAACCGCGCATGTCCCAAGTAACGGTGATTGGCTGGCCCGGTGTGAGGTTTCCGGCTTCCAGGTTGGCATTCTTTATCAGGTTGTCGACAGGGCCATCTCCCGCAACGCGTACACGGCACGACGAGGTTCGCCGCAAAGGTGCCTTCCGAGGGATTGTCGGTAACGATCGTTTGAACCCCACCGTTCGGGAACTGCTGCCAACTGGCATCAGGGCTGCCGTCGTTGAAAGCACCGGTTTCAAAACCGCCGTTTATTGCGATGTCGCCACTGGGACCACCACCGCCACCGTTGTCGACAACACAGCCGGTGGGACCGACGGTGATGTTGTCGTAGAAGTTGCCCGAGCCTTCGAAGTTCGACGCCCTGGTCTGGTAGCCGTACTGCAAGATGTAGCCGACCTTGCTTGCATCGACCACCAAGCTGAGCGTGAAGGTGCCCCAGGATGCCGGAAGGTTGGTCGTGTCTTGCGTGATGTTGTCGATCGTCGCAAAACCAGCGCCTGGATCGAGGGTCTTGATGAACGCCAACGCGGTCGACGCGCCCTCGATGTTGCCTGCCTTCGCATCGAACGTAAACGAGATCGTCGTCCCGACATCGCTCGCTACGATCGTTCGCTCACGGAACACGATGGCTTCGATGATGTTGCCCGCCGCGTGGTCCGCGTTGTTGTAGTCGTTGTAGATCGACAGCTGCTGCGCGCCTTGTTCGGGACCACCTTCCCCTACAGCGACTGCAGAGAACCCGGCGCCACCGTTCGGAGCAGGGAACGCGAAGTAGTCGTACAGGAACGTCGTGCCGTCTGGCGCAAACACGTTCGCGCCGACCAGCCATCCATCTTCGGACAACGAGTTCGGCACGGGCTGGGGCGGGTCCCCTGGAACGGCCGATTCGAAGTCCTGTCCGTACTCGCAGGCAATGGGCGCCTGGTCGCAGACGCCTGCGTTGCAGGTGCCGGCGCCGCCGTCACAGGCGGTTCCGTCCGCGACGTTCGAGGTTTCGCAGGTTCCAGCGTTGCACGCTGCAGCGGTACAATCGTTGCCATCGTCCGGGCAGTCCGCATCGACCACGCACTCGCCACCGCCGCCTCCCGACGTGCAGAGGGATACGTTGTCGTAGAAGTTGCCCGAGCCCTCGAAGTTCGACGCCCTGGTCTGGAAGCCGTACTGCAAGATCTGGCCGACCAGGCTCGCATCGACCAGCAAGCTGATCGTGAAGGTGCCCCAGCTTGCGGGCAGATTCGTCGTATCTTGAGTGATGTTGTTGGTCGTCGCAAAGCCAGCGCTTGGATCGAGTGTCTTGACGAACGCCAACGCGGTCGACGCGCCCTCGATGTTGCCTGCCTTCGCATCGAACTTGAACGTGAGGGTCGTCCCGACATCGCTGGCTACGATCGTGCGCTCACGGAACACGATGGCTTCGATGACGCGACCGAGCGCGTGATCCGCGTTGTTGTAGTCGTTGTAGATCGACAGCTGTTGCGCACCTTGTTCGGGACCACCTTCCCCTACAGCGACTGCAGAGAATCCGGCGCCACCGTTCGGAGCCGGGAACGCGAAGTAGTCGTACAGGAACGTCGTGCCGTCCGTGTCGAACACGTTCGCGCCGACCAGCCATCCATCTTCGGACAACGAGTTCGGCACAGGCTGGGGTGGGTCCCCGGGGACCATCAACTCGAAGTCCTGGTCGTACTCGCATACGAGACCCGCTCCCTCACATACGTTGTTGACGCAGGTCTCGCCGCTCGCGCACTGCGCATCGATGTTGCACTCGACGCAAGCACCCGCGCCGTCACAGACGCCCGCGCTGCCACCGAGGTCACAGCCCGTGTTGATGCCGTCGTTCTGCGGGTTGCAGGAGCCATCGGCCGGATCACAGACGTTGGTCACACACTCCCCAGCGTCGGGGCAGGTCACGCCGGTGCAAAGGCCTTCGCAGACGCCCGCGTTGCAGGAGCCGGGGAGGCCGCCCACGGAGCAGCTGTTGGCGTCGTTGTTGGTGAATTCACATGCGCCGGCGACACAGGCGTTGTCGGTGCACTCGTTGTTGTCTTCGCAGTCGGCGTCCACGCGTACACGCGACGCAGTTGCCCTGGCCATCGCAGGTCCCGCCTGAGGGCGGTGAGCAGGCATCGCCCGCTGCAGAGCCTGGGTCAGGCGTGCAGATCGCGGAGTTGTCGTTCGGATCGGCGGTGCACACCTCGGGGCTGCACACGTCGCTCTGGTTGCAGGGGTCCGGCGCACAGTTGTCGATGTCCTGACAGTTGGCGTCGCAGAAGACGCCGTCGGGCGGGTCGCAGTCTTCGCCGGGCTCGAGGATTCCGTTGCCGCATCCTGAGGCCACCGTGCAGTCGACGTCGATCGTCCTGCGGGCCGCATTATTGTTGCTGCCGTCGGGGAGAAGGCCGGTGCAGCTATCGAACCCGTCATCGGAGAGGGCGACGATGATTTGGCAGAGTCCCACGCCGGTGCACTCGACCGTGTTGACCACAGTCTCGCAGCCGCTGACCGTCTCGCAGCTCGCCGCGCTTCCGAGGTTGCCGACGACGTTGCCGCACGCACCCGTGGTTGTCACATCGACCGTCACGCGATCGCCGTCTGGATCGTAGACCTCGGTCTGGATGTCGACGAGATTGCCGATCGACTGCGTCGTCGGGGTGACGAGGATCTGCCTGTATTCGGCGCACTGGTTGAAGGTGCCGTCCGTGCGGATGCCGCCATATCGCGGTGTGTGAATGCAGGCCAGGACGACTTCACTCGGCGTGGTCTGGTCGGTCACGATCGCAACCGTGATCTCGCCCGTGCACTCGGTGTTTCCGGTATTCGAGACGGCGGTGAACGCCAGGTAGCAATTGCCAGCGGGCAGGCCCTGCTTCTCGAGGAGGCCGATGGTGTTCTTCGGCTCCGGTCCTTGAGAGGTGGACACGTTGATCGAGAACGTCTCGGGGTTGCTCATCGGAGGCCGCGGGACGCCCAAAACCGGGTCGAGTCCCATCGCAGTACAACGCCACGTTGACGGTGTCGATCTGCTCGTTGGGACCCGCCGGGGGGGTTGCAAGCGTGACGGCCATGTCTAGATTGCCGATGCCTGGTTCGGGTTGGTCAGAGCTACAGCCTGGAAGTGCGACGGCCAAGGCCGCACACGTCAGCGCGACTGAGCTCGCGAATCGTGTAAATGACATCCTGATTTCTCCTTGTGAGCTTTTCACGGGATCTGTTTTGTTCGCAACGTTTGTTCGGACATCGAACAAACCAGAGAAGGCGACAGGGATAACCCGACACGATTCCGGAGATCAACCCCCAAAATTGAGTACGTTGCGAGTGTCGTGAGAGTGCCCCTGATTTGTGAGACGCCTCACGGGCATGCGAACGCCTCCCAAGCTTGAAGAGCGCACAGATCGGTGTGGTTGTCGCCTCGCGCCGGTGAGGACTGCACTATCCTGAAAAAACGGTCAGTCCAGGAAGGCAACCCTCTTTAGGCCGGGCATCCTGTGTAATCTTGCCTACACGAATGAGCGGTAATTGGGTGAACTCGTTGAAAGGGATCAGAGGCTGCTGTCGTGACAAGGACCTCGGACGATGAACGTTGCGCATTGCAGCATTGCCCGAGTCCGCGGCGGCATGTCCGAAAAGTGCCAACTTGCTCGTCACAAACGGCCAGGCGCAGCCGAATGAGGCTTTTTGTGGGTGCTGGACCAAGCGGCTTGGCAAGACACGGGTGTGCCTGTCATCGTGTGCAGTGCGTCGAGTGGTTCTTGGACTAGGAGACTGTGAGTGCGTTGCTTCGTTGGATTTGGGTACATCGCGTCGTTTGGCATTCTCTTCGCTGCAGGTTGCGGAGACGCTGGGAGCAATCCTGAAATCGAATGCGCGCAAAGCGTGTGCCCCTGTAGCGAGGGCGGCATTCGGGCGGCCATTCGCGAAGGCCTCGGACCGTACACCTTCGACTGCGGTGGTCGCTACCACGATCATCACTGGCCGCGAGATCGTCATCGATGCCGATGTCACGCTGGACGGCGGGGGCAATCTCACGGTGGACGGGAACGGAGCACACCGTGTGTTCTCGGTGTCCGACGGTGTGGCAGCGGAGCTCATCGGTTTGACGGTGGCCAACGGCAACGAAACCGCCGAGCACGGGGGAGGCATTCTGAATGAAGGGACGCTGACACTCACGAACAGCACGGTCTCCGGGAGCTCCGCGGGCCGTGACACTGGATGCAGGACCACCGACCCAAATCTGCTCTGTTCCGAAGGCGGCGGGATTTGGAACGCTGGGACGCTAACCCTGATGAACAGCACGGTGTCTGGAAATACGGCGCCGTTCGGCGGCGGCATTTCGAACCGCGACGGTAGCCTGACCGTGATCGATAGCGTCATCCGGATGAACTCCGCGGACGGATGCCGAGTCGGGGACGCCTTTTGTAGCTTTGGCGGAGGCCTATGGAATTCTGGGATGCTGACGGTCGAGAACAGCACCGTTTCCGGCAACGCCTCGAATTGGGGTGGAGGTATCTTCAACCGCGGAGTGCGCGAGCCGACGATTCGGAACAGCACCATCTCCGGAAACTCCGCGGGCTTCGACGGCGGCGGCCTCTTGAACTTCGAGACGCTCACGCTGATCGATAGCACCGTGGCCGACAACGTGGCCGGCCAGAGCGGCGGTGGGATTGCCAACGAACGAGATGGTACGCTCGAGGTGACCAACAGCACGCTGTCGGGCAACAGCGCAGTTGCGTCGGGCGGAGGCCTGTTGAATGCGGCGGAGGCCGCAGCCAATCTCGTGAACACGACCGTGTCGACCAACACTGCGGACCGCGAGGGGGGTGGCATCTACACCGGCGGGGCGTTGTTGTTGATCAGCAGCACGATTGCCGCCAACGACGCGCTGAGGGGTAGCGCTATCTTCGACCCGGGAGCGCCCGGCGATGCCCTGCGCTCGATCATGAATACAGCGGTGGAGGGTGACTGTGCGGGTTCGCCGCTAGACTCCGGCGGCTACAATATCGAAAGCCCTGGCAACACCTGCGGTTTCAACGAGGCTACCGATCAGCCTGCCGAAGATCAGCTGAACCTCGGTCCGCTCCAGGACAACGACGGACCCACCCAGACCCATGAGCTGCAAGAAAACAGCGCTGCCATCGACCGAATCCCAGAGCCCGATTGCGTCGACGGAGCCGGCGAACCCTTGACCGCAGACCAACGCGGCGAGGCCCGTCCGGCGGGCGCAAACGCAACCTGCGACGTGGGTGCGTTCGAAGCTCAGCCCTAAACTCACCCGTTCGTCGCCAGATCCGTGACCCTGTCTTCCCCGGCATGTCTTGACACGATTTGCTCGGATTGATACTTGGTTCGCTGGTCGAACAAACGGACGATTCGTCGCTTCGACGGGTGTTTTCGCTGGAGATCCGACAGCGGTGGATGAGGTTTTTCCCAACGGCTTTGTTTGGGGTGTCGCCACTTCGGCCTTCCAAATCGAAGGTGCCCACGATGTCGATGGCAGGGGTCCATCGATCTGGGACACCTATGCGGCGCAACCTGGGCTCATCGAAGACGGCAGCAACGCCCATGTCGCGTGCGACCACTACCATCGTTACGCAGAGGACATCGCGATTGATGGAGTCCCTCGGCGCTGGACGCGTACCGATTCAGCATCGCATGGCCGCGAATTCTTCCGACCGGTCGCGGTGCCGTCAACGTGGCCGGGCTCGATTTCTACGACCGACTGGTCGATGGGCTGCTTGCAGCCGGAATTGCGCCGTGGGCGACGCTCTACCACTGGGACCTTCCGCAGGCGCTCGAAGACGAGGGCGGCTGGACCAACCGCTCGACGGTGGACGCGTTCGTGGAGCTCGCCGACGCCGTGAGCGCGCGTCTTGGCGATCGCGTCGAGCACTGGATCACGCACAACGAACCCTGGTGTGCGAGCGTGCTCGGACATGCCCAAGGGGTGCACGCTCCTGGCAAAGAAGAGCTGGCCCGACGCCTTGATTGCATCGCACCACATGCTGCTGAGCCATGGGCGCGCCGTGCCGGTGATTCGTCGCAACGCCGCCCGATCCAAAGTCGGCATCACGATGTTGGTGGCCGAATGCGAACCGGCTTCGCCGAGCGAGGCCGACCGGATTTCGGCTCGGCAGTTCGACGGCGAGCTCAACCGTTGGTTCCTCGATCCGATTTATTTCGGCCATTACCCGAAAGACGTGATCGAGTACCATGAGCGCGAAGGTCGACTGCGCGACGGGATGCACTTCGTGCAGCCAGGTGACCTCGAGGAGATCAAGACCCCCATCGACTTTCTGGGCGTCAACTATTACAGTCGGGCCGTCGTGCGGAGCGCAATGATTCCCGAGGCCGACAACGAGCCGAGAACCATTGCGGTTCCCGACGCTGCCGAGCTGACTGACATGGGCTGGGAAGTCTATCCGGAGGGACTGACTCAGGTGCTCGTGCGATTGAACGCCGACTACCGGCCTGGCTCAGTGGTCGTGACCGAAAACGGCGCGGCCTATGCGACGGGGCCGGGACCTGACAGCGTCCGTGCAGGACGCTCGCCGCTGCGATTACGTGAAGAGGCACTTGCAGGCATGCCTTGCTGCGATCGACGCAGGCGTCCCTCTGCACGGCTATTTCCTGTGGTCGCTGCTCGACAATTTCGAGTGGGCGTTTGGGTTCGCAAAGCGCTTTGGCATCGTTTGGGTCGATTTCGAAACCCAGCAACGAATCATCAAGGCGTCGGGGCACCTGTACGGCCGCATCGTCCGAGACAACAGGATTCCGAAGGAGCAGGCAGCATGAGAATCGCCAGTGCGCTCGTCTTTGTCTTGCTGTGGTCCGCTGTTGCCGCGGCGCAGCAGTACGAAGAGGAAACGGTGGTGCCGACACCGTCTGGTGGCCCCATCGCGCCCGGCATGCCACCACCGCCCGGTGCACCCCCGCCGCCTGGGGCACCCACGCGACCGACCGACGACTTCGCACCGCCACCAGCGTCCGCACGGCCAGAAACACCCCCGCCGGGATCGGCACCGACCATTCGCAAGACCGACGGCCCCAATATCGTCAAGGTCCACAAGGACGAACGCGGGTACCAGCTCCTCATCGACGGCAAGCCCACGATGGTGTTCGGGATGAACTGGGGATACATGCCGATCGGCCAGAACTACACCTACGACTTCTGGGGCAAGCCAGATGAGGTGATCATCAAAGCGCTCGACGCAGAGATGAGCTGGCTGAAGGACATGCACGTCAATGTCATTCGGCAGTACCTGGGCATTCCTCCCCGATGGATCACCTACATCTACGAGAAATACGGGATCTATACGGTCATCAACCACGACATGGGCCGCTACGGGATGCGGATCGACGACGTGTGGGTCAACCCGGTCGACTATTCGAACGAGCGGTTCCGCGAGTTGGTGAAAGAGCAGATCACCGAGCTGGTGCGGCAGTACAAAGACACGCCCGGCCTGTTGATGTGGCTGCTCGGCAACGAGAACAACTACGGGCTCTACTGGAAGTCCAACGAGATCGAAGACCTGCCCGAGGCCAACCAGGGGGATGCTCGCGCGGCCTTCTTGTACTCGTTGTTCGGGGAGGTCACCGATCTCATTCACTCCCTCGACGAGAACCACCCGGTGTCGATGGCCAACGGCGACCTCGGATTTCTCGAGGTCATCAAGAAGGAATGCCCGAACATCGACGTGTTCGGCACCAACGTGTATCGCGGTATGTCGTCGGGGGACCTTTTCGAGCGCGTGGACAAGGAGCTCGGCCGTCCGCTCATGTACACCGAGTTCGGCGCCGATGCGTTCAATGCGAAAACCGGGCGGGAAGACCAGGTTGCCCAGGCGCAGTATCTGCGATCCCTTTGGCAGGAGATTTACGAGCAGAGTTACGACAAGGGCAGGGTCGGGAACGCCATCGGCGGCATGATTTTTCAGTGGAGCGATGGCTGGTGGAAGTACAAGCAAGACATCAACCTCGACAAGCACGACACCACCGCATCGTGGTCGAACCAAGCGTACCTATCGGACTGGGTCGAGGGCCAAAACAACATGAACGAGGAGTGGTTCGGGATCGCGGCTAAGGGGAAGCCCAATGTCGATGGGATCTACACGGTGTATCCGCGCGCCGCGTACTATCTCTTGCAGGACGCCTTCACGCTCGATCCCTACGCCTCGGACACCAGCATCGAGAAAATTCGGCTGCACTTCGGGAGGCTTGGGCCGAGGTCATACGACGACACGGAGTCCAAGCTCATGGAGCTCGGCTGGGCGCGCGTCAGCACGCTGCGAGTTGACTTCGAGACCTATACGACGGGCGGCCGCCAACTCAATGACCCGCTTAGGGAGGAGACTCGCTTCGACCACACCGAATCGTTCTATTTTGGCGTCGAGGTGAAGCCGTTTGCCGGGGTGCGAGCGGAGGTGGTGGTCAACGGACTCGGAAACGTAGCGTTGAACCCGATCAACGAGATCTTCTACGAAAATCGGGGCATTCCAGTTGGAATCGTAGACGAGTCGGGTGAGGTTCGCGACCTCAGTGGATTCAACCGCTTCCAGGTCTACGAAGCCTCCTTCGACTGGGACAGCAAGTACTTCTTGCTCGAGAGCTTCTTTCGCGGCGAGGGGCACTACCACTGGGGCTATGAGGGAGACTTCTTTGGTCTCTACCCGGAGGTGCATCAGCAATACGATATCGACACCTACAACGCGAACGCCCCGCTCGGCTTCGTGTTCTCCGGCAAGGACAAAGTCGATGGCCTCAAGGTCGCGTATGGTCCCCAGCTCTGGTGGGGTGCGAACCCAACCGTCATGGCCAAGTACTACCGGGTCTTCGGGGACTTCAAGTTCGCGGTGATGCACCAGGAAGACATTGCCCAGCAGGCGACGGGGATCGCGAGCTCGGTGATTCCGCAGCCGAAGAGCCGCAAGAGCACCTTGTACTTTGGCTACGCGAGCCGTCGGATCACCTTGGAGCTCGGCGGCATCACGTCGCGTTCGAACTTCATCGGCGACCCGTACCAAACCGCGCGCCAAGCTGACGGGCCGACGTATCTGGACTCGGGCTACTACATCCGCAACAACACCGTGAGCTTCGCCGATACGCTCGGCGGCAAGGCCAAGCTCACGCTGAACGCGGCGCCGTTCTTTTGGTACGTGCAGGGAGGCTACCGAGGACTCGTCAGCGATGCCGGTGCGGACCAGACCATGACGATTACCGCTTGGTCGCTCCAGGAAAGCGGCCAAGGCAACCATTGGGCGGTGTCGACGGGGCTCGGGTACTACGCGGGCAAGTTCGTGTTGGGCCCGAATTTCTTGGTACAAAGGCCCCTCGAAGGCCCCCTTCCGTTCATCCCCGATCTCTTCGACTCGGACACCGGCACGTACTATCCAGGGGTCAACGGCAGAAACCAGCTCGACGATCCGTTCTGGGTTCGCTCGAACCGGGAGACGTATGGGTTCGAGCTGCTGCTCGGGCTTCGACCCGACGCCGGCGACCCAGCTGTGGGCTTGGGACAACCTGGAGCGCGAGGACGCGAAGTTCAGCGCGGTGCTCGATTTCGTCTACAAGATTTTCCCCACGGCCCAGGACTCCGCCGTGGCCATCAACCAGGACTTGATTCTGTTTGCGTTCGCGACCAGCGCGCCGGCCAGAAACCTTTGGGACGTCAGCCTGCGGACCGTCACCAACTTCACCTACAAGATGCGCTTGGTGAACTGGATCTACGCCGGGCAAGGGCAAGCCAACGGCGACAGCCCTCGCACGGTGACGCGCTTTGGCACCTACGGCTGGTACAAGTACGGCACGTTCAACATCAATTATCACCTGAAGTTCAACGATTGGGGGCCGTACGACTACTACAAGGACTTCAACCTCACGTTCCCGCTGCAAGCCATGCTCGATTTCTCCTACGCGTTAGAACCGCCCGGGATGTATGCCCCCGCCTCCACGAGATTCGGAGTGCGCGGGCAGTTCCGGAATCTCGATAGATTCTCAGGTCGATACCTCATCGATCCTCAAGATCCCGGCCGCAAGGGTCGCGAATGGGAGATTAAGACTTATGTTCAGTTCGTCTATTAAGTTCTCGTTGATCGGGCTCGTGCTGGTCGCCGTTGCGTGCGGAGATGACCCCACATATGAATTCGGCTTCAACACCACCGGCATCGAGTTCGAGCTTTTCGACCCGACGGAGGGCGTTCACCCGTCCAAGGTCACCCTCAATAACCCGCGCAACCCGTTCCGCGAGTTCGGCGTCAGCGACGACACGAAGTTCGCCATCCTGGGTGATGGGGGCAACGCGGGAGCCTTCTACGCCTGGGCGACGGTGCTGGCGAAAATCCCGATCGGAGAAAACCAGTTCTTCACGGCGGTCAAGCTCCGTGATCTCTACGAGTCCAACGAGCTTGCCGAGGAAGACCGAGAGACGGTCCGACGAATGGCCGTCGATGGGTTTCAGGCCGTGCTGGACTGCTTTCCCGAATCGTTGTTGTTCGATGCCTCAGGAACGGTCCCGCAAAGGTTCGCGACGCTCGCGTATGGGCAAATTCTGGACCTCGGTGGGGTGGTTCAGGGCGACTGGGTCGTGGTGGAGGACAGTTTGGGAAATCCCACTGCGGTACGGAGCACGGGGGTCGATCCCCTGGATCGAGATTTCAAATGTCGCTAACACGGAGACACCTCGTTTGGACCGCCCTGCTGCTTGCCCTCGAGCCTCGTCGGCGGCTGCACGACTGACCTCGGAACGCCCGACTACTCGGGTCAGGTCGGCCTTCGAGATCGCATTCAAGGGCCGTTTTTCCGCTTTCCGCCCGTCCCGCCCGACCCCTACCAGCCTGGCGAGGAGCGGCTGTCGGTGGGCTATTTCTACGAAGGCGGCCGTTCGGAGACGATTCCGATCAACAACGTAACCACCAATTACTTCATCTTCGTCGTCGATGTGAACCGGGCGGGCCAAACCTTGACGGGTTCTCAGTTCCCATCGAGGGATCGGCTCGAAGGGCTCGAGTCCATCGAGTTCACGACCGCGGAGCAGCCGTTTTGGGGCGCTGGCATCCTTTGGAGGGAGGCCATCGACCTGTCGGAATGGACGACGATGTACGTCGGTTTCAAGTCGAGCGACGGATCTTTCGAAAGTTTTGAGCTCACGCTTCAGTCTGCGGCGACCGTACCGAACGTGCCGCCCCCGGACCCCAGAAGCGTCGTCCTCGATCCGCGGGACTACGGCTACGTCAATGACGGGGAATGGCATTTCCTGCGGATCCCGCTTCAGGATGCCATCGATCTCGGCTGGGATCCGAGTAACGCTCGCTCGCCGTTCATCATCAGCGCGCCGACTCGTCAAGCCGGAGACCGGATGCTGATCGACAACCTGTATTTCACGAAAGAAGATAGCTCAGGTGGGGGTGGCAGCGGTGGCACGGCGCGGCAGCGCTGGCACGGCGGGTAGCGGTGGCACGGCCGGTAGCGGTGGCACGGCGGGTAGCGGTGGCACGGCCGGAGAGCTGGTGTACGAACAGGACTTCGATCAGCTGGACATCAGCGGCCAGTTCATCGGTGACGGCTGGCAATACTTCATCAATGCGTTCGCTACCCCGCCGTACGGCTACAGCGGCGAGGCGCCCAACGGCCCGCAGATCTGCGCCTTGGTGGACGACCAAGGTGGGACGGAGCAGGCGCCGCAACAATTCAGCGTCTACAGCGACTACGAGAACCAAGACCACGGCGCGGGGGCTCTGATCGAGACCAACGTGTTCCAAGAGCCATTCGATTTCAACAATCGGATTCCAGCGAGCGAGGTCGGCAGGACGTACACGTTCAGCTTCCAAGCCAAAGGCGGCAACCTCGGGGGGAGCAGCACGGCCAACGCGTTCATCAAGACGCTGGACCCCGACGCCGGTTTCTCCGAGAGCGCGGTAGACAGCGTGGTCACGACGAACCTTCCGGATACCTGGGGCGACTTCATGCTGTCGCTCGAGATCACGCCCGACCTCGAAGGCCATATCCTGCAGTTCGGCTTCCAGACGAACGCGACGAACTTCGAGCCTTCCGGCAACTTCTACGACAACGTCGTGGTGACCAAGTCGGTCGACGACGGCACCGGCGGCACCGGTGGTGCCGGTGGCACGGGGGGTGCGGGTGGCATGGGCGGCACCGGTGGCGCTGCCATCGAGCTTCGGCCCCTCCCGGAGATTTACACCACCGGCCAGGCGATCAACTACAGCGCGTTCCGGGCCGGCGGGCCGGCGCTCGGTGAAATCCCCAGTGACGCCGAGGTCCTCGAGGATCTCGCTCTTTTGGACTCCGTTGGCTACGACCTCCTGCGCCTCTTCGGCGGAGACGCGGTCTCCGAGAAGATCCTGCAGCTCGCAGAGGCAAACTACCCCGACATGCAGTTTCAGCAGGGGCTGTTTTTGGAGGGTCTCGCCCCAGGCCCCGCTCAGGAGAACTGCGACAGCACCCTCAACGACGCTCAGGTCGCAACCGCCATCCGCCTGGCCAACACGTATTCCAACGTCGTCACGGTCAGCGTCGGCAACGAGACTTCGTTCTTCCCGGCGTTCATGCCGTTGAACTGCCTCGAGGGGTACATCACCGAGACGCGAAACAACGTGACGCAGCCGATCACGGCCGACGACGACTACACCTTCTACGCCGGCGAAACGCTCGGCGGCAGCAGAAAGCCGGACACCGTCCTGCGGTTGCTCGACTTCGTGTCCATCCACATGTACCCGATCACGAACTACCGGCAGTGGGACTGGAAGCAGGAAGGGGTGCCGGCTGGCCTTCTGCGAGCGAGCGCCATGATGAACGAGGCGCTCGCCGAAGCGCAGGCGAACTACCAGGCGGTCTACGACTATGAGTACATGGATGCGTCGGGGACGGCCGTGACGATAGGGGAGTCGTTGCCGATCGTAGTCGGCGAAACCGGCTGGAAATGGCGACAGACGGCTCCCACCCAGGAAATCGAGACCTACGCCGCAAATCCGGTGAATGCCAAGTGGTACAAAGACCTGATGCAAACCTGGGAACGGTCGCCCGGCGGGCCCTTGACCCTGATGGATTTCGTATCCTTCGACGAGGCCTGGAAGGAAACGGACGATGGTTGGGGCTTCTGGGACGAGGACCGGCAGCCGAACTATGCGCTCTGCGGCACCCCGGCGGGCTCCGTCTGCAACGACCCTGTGTACGAGGGCGCGGGCTTTTTCTCCCCGTGAGTTCTGATTCAATGCTTGAGTAAAGAAAATTAGGAGCGAAAACATGAAGAAGACTCTGACAATAGTTCTGTTCGCCGCGCTCGCGGCCTATGGGTGCGAAAGCGACGGCGGGGATGGTGGCGGCACGGGCGGCACGGCAGGCACGGGCGGCACCGCGGGCACCGGCGGCACCGCAGGCACCGGCGGCACGGCAGGCACCGGCGGCACGGCAGGCACCGGCGGCATGGGCGGCGGTGGCGTGGGCGGCAGTGGCGGCGTGGGCGGCGACGGCGGCACGGGCGGCGGTGGCGTGGGCGGCGACGGCGGCATGGGCGGCGACGGCGGCACGGGCGGCGACGGCGGCACGGGCGGCGGTGGCGTGGGCGGCGACGGCGGCACGGGCGGCGGCGGCGGCACGGGCGGTATGCTGGCCACGTGGAGTACGAACAGGACTTCGAGTCGCTCGCCCCGAGGAACCGCCCCAGTTCGGCCGACCTCGTTGGCCGACGATGGATGGGTGGTTGCGCGCAACGTTTCGCAACCAGACGGCACGACCTTCATTACGGCTACTCGCGTTCCCTGCTCCGAGCATGGTGGATCCAGCGCTTCTCTGAAGTCGCTGTAGGGGAAGGCGGCGCGTCACAGGGCACGCAACAGATGTCGATCTTCAGCGACTACAACAACCGAACCGACGACGGCCGAGAATCGAGTCGAAGCCATCGTGTTCCGCGAACGCGACATCGGAGCCGACGATGTCGGTAAGACGATGACGTTCAGCTTCGACGCAAAGCGCGGCAGTATCAACTCGACCGATCCAAGTGCATTCAGGCTGTTCCGGGTATCACCGAACCCCCCGTGCGACAGTTCGGCCCTTGCGTTCATCAAGACGCTTGATCCAGGCCACGGTTTCGCGACGACCAATTTCGAAATCAGAGGCACGACGCGATTTCCGGTAACCTGGAGCGCTACGAGATTCTCACTTGGCGATCGACTCGGGCCTCGTAGGTCAGATGATACAGTTCGGGTTTCCCGCCAGAGCGTCGAACAACGAACCTTCTGGCGTGTTCTACGACAACGATGCCTCGTCAGCACGGCGACTCCCTGAGCTGTCTCCCGGTCATGGGCTTGTCGGCGGCTCTTTGAGCCGTCGGCCCCCGTCCCCGTCGGCCTTGGAAGTCATCGGGACATGAATCGACCTTCCAACCCAACGATGAGGTGTCTGGCGAGTTTCTGACTCTGGCGGGCGAGCGATACTATGCGATCCGCGACGTCGACCGGATGGCCCCTTTCTTCGTAAGCCTGGTTTCCAACAGCGACCACTGGCTTTTCATCTCGTCGAGCGGCGGGCTCACGGCGGGCAGGGTCTCCCCCAAGACCGCGCTCTTCCCGTACGTCACGGTCGACAAGATCCACGAGAGTAGTCCACACACCGGTAGCAAGACGCTGATCCGGACCTGGGTGAACGATGCGCGGCACGTATGGGAGCCCTTCAATCGAGCCCACGACCACCGATATTCGACCAGCCGTAACCTCTACAAGAACCTCTTGGGGAACAAGCTCTGCTTCGAGGAGATCAACCACGACCTGCAGCTGGCGTTCCGCTACTGCTGGCTCACCAGCGACCGGTATGGGTTCGTTCGTCGCTGCGAATTGGCCAATACGGGCACGCAAAGCCGCGATGTGGAGCTCATCGATGGCCTGCTGAATGTCCTGCCGGCCGGGACTCCTCCGTTTGCTCAGACGAACACCAGCAACCTGGTGGACGCCTACAAGTGGACCGAGCTGCTCGAGGACACAGGGCTCGGCTTGTTCGCGCTCTATGCGGGAATCACCGACAGGGCCGAGCCTTCCGAGTCCCTCAGGGCCACGAGCGTCTTCTGCCTTGGACTCGAGGGACACGAGGTGCTGCTTTCCGCTAGGCAGCTGGAGCGCTTCGGCCTCGGCGAGTCGCTGACGCCGGAGGTCCATACACGAGGCATCCGTGGGGCATACCTGGTCCACGCGTCCCTCCGGCTCCAGGCGCAGGCATCCGAGCACTGGGAGCTGGTGGCCGACCTCGAGCTGAGCCAGGCGGAGATCGTGAGCCTGCGCCAGGAGCTCGGCGACCCTCAAGCGCTTGCCGCAGCGATCGACGAATCTGTCGACGAGGGCTCGGACGAGCTGGCGCGAATCATGGCGGGCGGAGATGCGTTCCAGCGGACCGCCGAGGAAAACGTCTCGGCTCACCACTATGCAAACGTGCTCTACAACATTTTGCGTGGTGGCACCTTCGACGACCAGTACGAGGTGCACTCGCGGGACTTCCGCAGGACCATCGAGATGTTCAACCGTGCGGTGTTCGAGCGTCACCGGGCTGTGCTCGACGCCTTGCCCGCCGAGGTCGACTACGCGCAGCTGCTCTCGACGATCCAGGATCTCGGCGACCTGCAGTTGGAGCGGCTGTGCCGCGAATATTTGCCCATCACCTTCGGGCGCCGGCACGGGGATCCGAGCCGACCATGGAACCAATTCGCCATCAACTTGAAAGACGATGCGGGAGACAAGCTGCTCTCCTATCAAGGGAACTGGCGCGACATCTTTCAGAACTGGGAGGCCCTGACCTTCAGCTATCCGGAGTTCGTCGAAGGCGTGATTGCCAAGTTCCTCAATGCCTCGACCATCGATGGGTACAACCCTTACCGGATCGGCAAGGAAGGCATCGACTGGGAGGTCGAGGACCCGGACGACCCCTGGAGCTACATCGGCTATTGGGGTGATCACCAGATCATCTATCTCCTCAAGCTCTTGGAGCTTTCCAAACGCTTCCATCCCCAGCGCCTCGTCGCCTTGTTGAACCAGCCTATCTTCAGTTACGCCAACGTTCCGTATCGCATCAAGCCGTTTGAGAGCCTGCTCGAGGACGCAAAGAGCACCGTCGTGTACGACGGGGAAGCAGCGGAGCGGATCGATCAGCGGGTCGCCGACAAAGGCGCCGATGGCAAGTTGGTTCTCGATGACGCTGGCGAAGTGTACCAGGTCAACCTGGTGGAGAAGCTGCTCGTCACGTTGCTGAGCAAGCTTGGGAATCTCGTTCTCGATGGTGGCATCTGGCTGAATACCCAGCGCCCGGAGTGGAACGACGCAAACAACGCTCTCGTCGGGCACGGGCTCTCCATGGTGACCGTGTACTACATGCGTCGATACGTCGTTTTCTTCCGGCGTTTGCTCGCCCAGGCGTCTGGTTCCGTGGGTATGTCACAGGAAGTGTCTGAGTGGCTTCGCGAGGCTGCCGCGGCGCTGAGAGATGTGCGGCCGAGCCTCCGGGACGCACCGGCGAGCGCCGAGGAACGCTACGCGCTGCTATCGAGACTCGGGCAGGCAGCGTCTCGCTACCGGGAAACCGTCTACCGCCAAGGGATGTTTTCCGAAGCGATGCAGCAACCCGTTTCCGAGGTCAGCGACATGCTCGACGATGCGCTCGCCGCGATCGACCACAGCATCCAGCACAACGAGCGGCCTGATGGCATGTACCACGCGTACAACTTGCTCCACTTGGAGCGGGGAGCTGCCGGCGTCGAGCCGCTTTACGCGATGCTCGAAGGGCAGGTGGCCGCGCTCAGCTCCGGGGCGGTCGCACTCGGATCGAGCCATCGCGCTGCTGGAGGCGTTGTTCGATAGCGAGATGTATCGAGCCGACGTGGATACCTTCATGTTGTATCCGGATCGTGACCTGCCTTCGTTCCTCGACAAGAATCGCATTCCGCCCGAAGCGCTCCAGTCGATCCCGTTGCTGCGGAGGATGCTGGAAGAGGGCAATGAGGCCATCGTGCTGCGCGACGACGACGGCTGCTACCGCTTCCACGCGGACCTCTCCAACGCGAGCGATCTGGTCGCGCGGCTCGATGAGGCGACCTCCGCGTACGGAGAGCTCGCGCGACGAGCACGCCAATCCGTAATCGAGCTCTTCGAGCAGGTCTTCAACCACAAAGCGTTCACGGGGCGCTCCGGGTACGATGTTTGGTTTCGAGGGGTTGGGATGCGTCTACTGGCACATGGTTTCCAAGCTCTTGCTTGCGGTCCAGGAGAGGTTCTTCGCGGCACCCGACGAGGGTGCGGACGCGGAAATCCGACAGCAGCTGGGTCGATTGTATTACCGGATCCGCGAGGGCCTTGGGTTCAACAAGGCCCCCAGCGAGTACGGTGCCTTTCCGACCGACCCCTATTCCCATACGCCCAAGCACGCCGGCGCCCAGCAGCCGGGCATGACGGGCCAGGTCAAAGAAGAAATCCTGACGCGGTTTGGTGAGCTGGGGGTGCGGGTGAGCGAGGGTAGGGTGAAGCTCGAGGTCGGTCTGCTCCGGGCTCGCGAATTCGTTCAGAGCGCACGAACGTATCGTTTTCTCGACGTGGACGGTGCGTGGCAGGAGCTCACCGTGCCTCAGTCAGGCCTGGCGTTCACCTGGTGCCAGGTGCCATTCGTCTATCGGCTCGATGACGCGGCTGAATCCACGGTGACCGTGATCAGGGCCGACGGCAGTCGTTCGAGTTTTGCAGATCTCGCGCTCCCCACGGAGCTGAGCGCCGAGCTGTTTCTGCGAAGCGGGCGTGTTCGTCAGATCGAGCTCCTCGTGGGACGAGGCCAGTTGTTTTCCGACTAGATCGACGGAAACAGCGCAGCGCTAGCGCCACCCTTCGTCATGAACCGCCGGTGCCGCCGGTGCCGTCATCGACCGACTTGGTCACCACGACGTTGTCGTAGAAGTTGCCGGAAGGCTCGAAGTTCGTCGCGTTCGTCTGGAAGCCGAACTGCAGGATATGGCCTTCGAGGTCGGGCGTGATCTCGAGCGACAGCGATGAAGTCGCCCAGGTATCCGGAAGGTTCGTCGTGACCACGCTGTCTACCGCGCTCTCGGAGAAACCGGCGTCGGGGTCCAGCGTCTTGATGAACGCGTTGGCCGTGCTGCTCCCCCGAGGTTGCCGCCTTTGGCTTGGAAGCTGAACGTGTACGTCCTGCCGACCTCGCTCGCTGGAATCCGATTGTTGAAATCGAATGGCTCTTGGAACACGTTGGTCTCGATCCGAGCCCCGCGCCGTGGTCTTGGTTCTCGTAGTCGCTGTAGACGCTGAATTGTTGCGGCGCCTGCTCCGTCCCACCTTGGTCGTCCACCAAGGCGCAGATCTGCGGGCCGTTGGGCGCCTCGCCGCTGTAGCCGTACGGCGGGGTAGCGAACGCATTGATGAAGTATTGCCAGCCGTCACCGATGAACTGGCCGCTGATGTCCAGCTGATCGAAGTCCTGTTCGTACACCAGCTCTCCGGCCGTGCCACCGCTACCCGCCGTGCCACCGCTACCCGCCGTGCCACCGCTACCCGCCGTGCCACCGCTACCCGCCGTGCCTCCGGTACCGCCGTGCCACCGCTACCCGCCGTGCCACCGCTACCGCCCGTGCCACCGGTCCCGCCCATGCCTCCGGTGCCTCCCATGCCCCCGTGCCTCCCCCGCAAAGGTCGCCCGTCGCGTCCGGTATGGGATTGGTCTGGCAACTCTTTTGGTTGGAGCAGGTTGCGAGCTGGCACTTCTCGCCGTCGCCGCAGTCCGTTGCCGTGTCGCACAGCCGAAGGCAGACTTGATTCGGTGTCACGAAGTCACCAGGATTGAGGGGCTCGGGGCTGCCGGTGAAGGTGCAGATGAGCCCAGACGCACACTCTCCCGTGGAGCCCGGGGTATCACACGAGTCGCCCACCCGGTCGCAGCCGGCCACGAGGAGCAGGCCAGCAGTCAACGCAACGAGAATCAGCCAAGTCCGCACGATGGCTTGACTTAACCACAGCAGCGCGCCGCATGAAAGGGTTGACGTCCACTTTTTTCGAGCGCCACCGTTCGTCTAAGAAGAGGTGGTCGTCCGCCTGGAGCAGGTTTCGATGCCCACAGCCACTACGGTATTGACAGCGGCTCGATTTCCAATAAACCGTCAGCTCTGATTGTTTCCGAAGCGAGGGACCATGGGCAACGAAGTGAAGTTTGACGGGCGCGTCGCCATTGTGACTGGGGCGGGGCAGGGCTTGGGGCGTTGTCACGCGCTTCTTCTGGCGTCGCGCGGGGCCAAGGTTGTCGTCAATGACCTGGGGGGGTCGACCTCGGGTGAGGGGAAGTCGTCCTGCGGCTGCCGACCGAGGTCGTCGAGGAAATCAAGAAGGCCGACGGCGAGGCGGTCGCCAACTACGACTCGGTCGAAGACGGCGAGGCCATCGTGAAGACCGCGATGGACGCCTGGGGCCGAGTCGACATCGTGGTGAACAACGCGGGCATTCTTCGCGACAAGTCGTTCAAGAACATGACCGACGCGGACTGGGACATCATCTTCCGCGTTCACAACTACGGCGCGTACAAGGTCACCAAGGCGGCCTGGCCGATCATGAACGAACAGGGCTACGGCCGCGTGATCTTCACGACCTCTGCGGCGGGCATCTACGGGAACTTCGGTCAGACCAACTACAGCTCGGCGAAGCTGAGCCTCGTCGGCTTTGCCAACACGCTTGGCGCTCGAAGGTCAGCGTAAGAACATCCTGGTCAACACGATTGCACCGGTGGCGGCGTCGCGGCTCACCGAGGGGTTGCTGCCGCCGGCGGTCTTCGACGCCTTGAAGCCCGAGTACGTGTCTCCGCTCGTTGCGTATCTTTGTAGCGAGGAGAGCGATACGACGGGTGCGCTCTACGAAGTGGGCGGAGGGCTCTACACGAGCCTTCGCTGGGAGCGAACCAAGGGCAAGGTCTTCCGGCTCGGCCGGGAGGTGACGCCCGAGGCGCTTCAGGCGAGCTGGGAGCAGATCAACGACTTCAGCGAGACCGAGGTCGTCCACAGCATCATGGAGTCGCTTGGCCCTGTCATCGAGAACGTCGAGGCGGGCCCGAGCAAGGGCGGCAACGAGCTCATCGACGTGGACGCGGCGCTCGGTGCGAAGTATCCGGACCGCGTTTCTAGTTACGATGAAAACGACTTGGCGCTCTACGCGCTCGGCGTTGGTGCCGCGACCGATCCCAGGGAGCCGCAGGAGCTCCGTTTGGTGTACGAAGGCTCGAGCGAAGGGATGAAGGCCTTGCCGACCTACGCCGTCATTCCAGGAACCAATGCGGTGCTCGGCTTTCGCCAAGGAGGGCATCACGGCGCCGGGTCTGAGCTACGGCCTCGACCGGCTGCTTCATGGCGAGCAGTTCGTCGAGCTGGTTCGGCCGCTGCCTTTGAAGGCGACGCTGACGACCAAGGGCGTCGTGAAGGACATCTGGGACAAAGGGAAGGGTGCGCTGGTCGTCACTTCGTTCGACTCGTTTGACGAAGACGGCGATCTGCTCGATCAAGAGCGAGATGACCGCGTTCGTTCGCGGTGCTGGCGGCTGGGGAGGAGACCGCGGACCGACGGCCGACGTCAACGTTCCCCCTGCGCGGCAGCCGGACACCGTCGTCGAAGACGCGATTCCGTTGAACCAGGCGCTTCTGTATCGATTGAGCGGCGATTGGAACCCGCTGCACGCCGACCCCGACATGGCGCAGGCGTTCGGCTTCGAGCGCCCGATCTTGCACGGCCTTTGCACGTTTGGCTACGCAGGCCGGCGAGTGCTCGAGCGCTACGCGCCACAGGGCAATCCCGACTATTTCAAGAGCATCAAGGTTCGCTTTGCCGACAATGTCTACCCTGGCGACACGCTCATCACCGAGATGTGGAAGGAGTCCGAGCAGCGGATCGTCTTCCAGTGCAAGGTCAAGGAGCGTGGCAAGGTCGTGATTTCGAATGCGGCCATCGAGCTCTTCGAGGAGCTGCCGAAGCCGAAGGAGAAGAAGAAGCCCCGCGCGGACGCAGCTCCGGCAGCTGCGGCCGGTCCGGTGGAGCCGACTGCCGCCGATGTCATCGCGGCGGCGAGCGACTACCTCGCCGAGAACCCGAGCATCGCTGAGAAAGCGCAGGCGGTGTTCCAGCTCAAGCTGACCAACCCAAGCAGCGCGTGGACGATTGACCTCAAGGCCGGGACGGCCGGCCCCGGCGAGTCGTCCAGCAAGCCGGACGCCACCCTGACGCTTGCGGATGCCGATTACGTTGCGCTGCAGAAGGGCGAGGCCGACCCGATCAAGCTGTTCTCGAGCGGGAAGCTCAAAGTAGCCGGCGACATGATGAGTGTGAACAAGCTCGAAGGGCTCTTGAAGATGCCGTTTGCCTTGGTGCAGCAGAAGGCCGAAGCCCGCGTGCGCGGAGGCGCCTTGGCCGCTCCGCCCGCGTCGGCGCCGCAGAGCTACGAGCCGCTTGCGCCGAAGCTCTTCGAGGCTCTCGGCAAGCGACTGGAGGAGCAGCCTAGCCTCGCGGATGAGGTCGGCGCGGTCCTTCAGTTCTACGTTCGCGATCCGGATTCGAACTGGGTCGTCGACCTCAAGAACCAGCCGCCAGCCCTGAAGGCCGGCGAAACGGACGGCGCAACCACGACGATTACGATTGCGGACGCGGATCTCGCGGCGCTGTCGAGTGGCGAGGCGACGCCGCAAACACTCTTTCAGACGGGCAAGCTTCGCGTGGACGGCGAAGTGCGGCCTGCACAGCGGCTCAACTTTCTCAAGGGCCTGATCTAGACTCGCGGACGGAAACGCGAAGGAGCAACGATGGGACGCAAGGTAAACGTAATCGGAGTCGGCATGGTGCCTTTTGCCAAGCCGGGGCAGAGCGAGGACTACAACGTGATGGCCGCCAAGGCCATCAAGGCTGCGCTGGCCGACGGCGGCGTCGAGTTCGGCGAGGTCGAGCAGGCGGTCGCGGGCTACGTGTTCGGCGACAGCACCTGTGGGCAGCGCGCGGTCTACGATGTCGGGCTCACCGGGATTCCGGTCTACAACGTCAACAACAACTGCTCGACCGGGTCGAGCGCCTTGATGCTGGCCAAGCAGATGGTCGAGGGCGGCATCGTCGAGTGCGCGTTGGCGGTCGGCTTCGAGCAAATGCAAAAGGGTGCGCTCGCTGCGGCGTGGAACGACCGGCCGAACCCGCTCGGGCTTCACGTCAACGTGATGAACGAAAGCCAGGGCTTCACCTCGGCGCCCCCGGCGGCGCAGATGTTTGGCGGGGCAGGGCGTGAGTACCGTTGGAAGTACGGCACGAAGCGCGAGACCTTCGCCAAGGTGAACGCCAAGGCGCGTCAGCATGCGGCCAAGAACCCGTATGCGCTTTTCCGTGACACGCTCACGGTTGAAGAGATTCTCGCCTCGCCCGAGGTGTTCGACCCGCTCACTCGGTACCAGTGTTGCCCGCCGACCTGCGGCGCGGCGGCGGCGATTGTGTGCTCGGACGACTTCGCGAAGAAGAAGGGTATCAGCAATCCGGTCTACATCGCGGGCCAAACGATGCGCACCGACTACGAGTCGAGCTTTGGTGACTCGATGATTAAGATGGTCGGCTTCGACATGGCCAAGAACGCGGCCCAGGCGGTGTACGAAGAAGCCGGCATCGGGCCGGAGGACGTCGACGTCGTCGAGCTTCACGACTGCTTCACCACCAACGAAGTGCTCACCTACGAGGCGCTCGGGCTCTGTAAGGAAGGCGAGGCCGAGAAGTTCATCGACGAGGGCGACAACACCTACGGCGGCAAGTTCGTGACGAACCCGAGCGGCGGTCTTCTTTCGAAGGGGCACCCGCTCGGTGCGACGGGCCTTGCACAGTGCACGGAGCTGGTCTGGCACCTCCGGGGTGAGGCCGGTGACCGTCAGGTCGAGGGCGCGCGCATTGCGCTTCAGCACAACCTCGGACTCGGAGGCGCCGCGGTCGTGACGATGTACCGTCGCGACTGAGGAGCGTCGCCGCGTGAAGAAGACGGGAAACGGCGCCGCTGCGAAACGGGAACGCATTCCGCAGGCGGAGCGGCGCCGGGTCACCCGGGGCAAGCTCCTCGATGCGACCATCGACAGCCTCATCGACCTCGGCTACGCGCGGACGACGACCGTGGCAGTCGGCGAGCGGACCGGCCTTTCGCGCGGCACTCAGCTTCATCACTTCCCGAGCAAGGTGGACCTGCTCGTGGCCGCGATCGAGCACCTTGCGGACGAGCGTTCGAAGGAGTTCGAGGCGGCGCTCGAGGCGCGGTTCGAGCAAGGCGACGACCCGGTCGATGCGATGGTCGACTTGCTTTGGGTCATGTTCTCCGATCCGATCTACTGGGCGACCATCGAGCTGATGGTGGCCGCGCGCACCGACTCCGAGCTTCTCGAGAAGCTGGAGAGGTTCGAGCGAAGCCTCGGCGGCCGCATCTACGCCGCCTTCAAGGAGCAGACCGGCCGGCAGGGCCGCGAGGCCAAGGCATCCCTCGAGATGACGCTCTACTTCATGCGCGGCTTGGCGATGGAGCGCATCTTCAGGCAGAACGAGGCGCACTACACGCATCTGCTGAACCGCTGGAAGGGGCAGTTGCGGAGCTTGCTCGATTCGTGACGGCGCCGCCTTGATGACCTTGGCGTTGCCTATGCCAGGCCCTGCAGCCGGCCGTGAATCAATTGATTGGCCTGCTCCATGATTCGGTCGATGAGCTCTTTGCAGGTGGGGATGTCGTGAATCAGGCCGGCGACCATGCCGCAGGACCAGGCGCCGGCGTCCATGTCCCCTTCGGACATGATCCGCGGGTAGACACCGGCGACTTCGCCGATGATGTGCTCGAACTTCAGCTCGTCGCCGAGCTCTTTTTCCTTTGCGAGCAATCGGTCGACGGCCGCGTTGTGCATGACGCGCTCGGTGTTTCTCAATGGGCGCATGACGAGGCGCGTGTCGAGCTCCGAGGCAGCGACGATGGCCTTTTTGACGTTCTCGTGGACCGGCGCTTCCTGCGTGGCGATGAAACGGGTGCCCATGTTCATGCCCTCGGCGCCCATGGCGAGCGCGGCCACGAGCGAGCGGCCGTCAGCCATGCCACCTGAGGCGACGAATGGGATCTCGAGCTCGTCGGCGGCGCGCGGCAGCAGAATCATGTTCGGGATGTCGTCCTCGCCCGGATGTCCGCCGCACTCGAAGCCGTCGACCGAGACGGCGTCACAGCCGATGGCCTGGGCCTTCAAGGAGTGCCGCACGGAGGTGCACTTGTGAATGACGCGGATGCCCGCGTCTTTTAGCTTGGGCAGATATTGTTGCGGGTTTCGCCCGGCGGTTTCGACGATGCGCACACCGCCGTCGATGATGGCGTCGATGTATCCCGGGTAGTCGGGGGTGCTCACAATCGGGAGGAAGGTCAGGTTCACGCCGAAGGGCTTGTCGGTCATGTCCTTGCAGCGGGCAATCTCCTTGGCCAAGTCTTTTGCGCTGGGCTGGGTGAGGCCGGTGATGATGCCGAGGCCGCCCGCGTTGGAGACGGCGGCTGCAAGCTCTGCGAAGCCCACGTAGTGCATTCCGCCCTGGATAATCGGGTGCTCGATACCAAACATCTCGGTGATTTTCGTCTTCATCGTCTGCTCTCTCCCTTGAGGTGCGAGGCGCGAGGTTAGCTTAGCGTTCGCGGTTCGCTACGCGCCGGGTTTGCATGCTGGGCTGCGGGCTTGCAGTCCGCGTCGAGCGCGACGAGTACGGCCTTTTGCGGAAATGCGAGGCCTCGCCGGACTGGATGTTGGATTTCGGCCACAGTGGCCGAGATTAGCCAGATTCGGACCTAAAGGAGCTGGGAGCGCGGGAGTCGCACGGGCGAGCCAGTCCGACCTGTCGGGAACCATCGAGGCGCTTCAGGGCGTTGCGCGCTCCTGCCAGGGCGAATCTCGCTTTGATGTCACTAGCAGTGCCGGCACCGGCACCGTTTTCACATATCGCCGTACGCGTGCTGAAGGAGCGTGAGCCCCGCGAACACCGCGGTCTCGGCCCGCAGGACCCGGCCGCCGAGCACGAGTGGGACAGCCCTGCGCGTTTGGAGCATAGCGCGCTCTTCGTCGGTCCAGCCTCCTTCGGGGCCCACTGCGAAGACGATGCGACGTCCCCCGCGGTCTGCGCCCAGGGCTGGGTCATCGAGAGCGCGCCGACTCGATGCCCGATCGTCGAGGTAGACGCGAAGGTCGGCTTTGGTGAAGCAGTCATCCTCCACGATGGACGCGAGCTCGACGGCCTCGCGCACTTCGGGCAGGCTGGCGCGTCGGCATTGCCGGGCAGCGCGCAAGGCCTGCTTCGGCCAGGCGTGCGCCTTCTCGTGAGCCAAACCCTCTCGCGGCACCGAGCGCTCCGAAATCACCGGTACGATTCGCATCACACCGAGCTCGGTGGCCTTCTGGACCACGATGAGCATGCGCTGCCTCGCGAGCACGGCGCAAAGCAGGGTGATGTCCGCGGGCGACTCGGTGGACCCAGCCATCCGTTCGTAGACGAGGGCATCGCCGCCGCTTTTCTTCATCGCCTTGAGCGAGGCACGAAAGAAGTCACCATCGCGGTCCACGATGGTGAAGGCCTCCTTCTCGTTGACTTCCCGCTGGCGAAGCGCCCGCACCTGAAACGCGTCGAGCGCGATTTGCGTACCCTCCGCGAGCTTGGCGGCGTGACGGATAGGCGCATTCAAGGAGGGCGAGGTCATGCCCAGAGCATAGGCTGCTTCGCGTTCCGGTCGACCTTCGCAACCGGGCCTTGATCGAGCTCCCGGAAAGGAGCAAGGAGAAGCGGGCAGGGCCACCCAAGGGGCGCGCGAAATCATGAGCGAAGCGTTCGCAAGCGATCCCATCGAGATCTACCTCTCTCTAGACCAAGCGCAGGACTTGGATGCGATGCGCGCGGCTGCGGCGAAGAAGCTGGCCGTGCCCGTCGAGGACCTGCCCGAGCTTCGCGTCCTCCGGCGCGCAATCGACGCACGCGGCAAGCACACCCGCTTTCACGTCCTGCTGGGCGTCGGCCCCGAGCCCTCCAATGAAGACTGGGCGCTGCCTCATCCACGAGAAGTTCGTTCCCCCGCACGCGTGGTCATCGTGGGCTCAGGCCCCGCCGGCCTCTTCTGCGCTTACGAGCTGGCGCGTCACGGAGTGGCCAGCCGCATCATCGAGCGCGGGAAGCGGGTTCAGCCAAGGCGACGCGACATCGCGCTTCTCAATCGTGGGGGCCGGGTCGACTCCGACAGCAACTACTGCTTCGGCGAGGGCGGGGCGGGGACATACAGTGACGGCAAGCTCTACACGCGCGCGCACAAGCGGGGCTCGGTGCGCGATGTGCTCGAAATCCTAGCGCTGCACGGGGCGCCTCCGGAGATTTTGGTCGACGCCCGTCCGCACATCGGAAGCAACCGGCTACCCAAAGTCGTCACGGCCCTGCGCGAACGGCTCGAAGACGTCGGCGTAGAGTTCCATTTCGAGTCGAGGCTCACCCGCGTCCTCGTCGAGGGCCAAGGCGCTGAGCGCCGGGTTTGCGGTGTCGAGCTCGCCGATGGTCGCTCATTCGAGGCGGACGCGGTCGTGCTCGCGACCGGGCATTCCGCACGAGACGTGTTCCAGATGCTCGAGGAGATGCAGGTCACCTTGGAGCCGAAGGGATTTGCACTGGGCGTTCGGGTCGAGCACCCACAGGCCCTCATCAACCGCATTCAATACGGCGCCGATGCAGGCCACGCCGCGCTTCCAAGCGCCTACTATCGTCTCGCCGCAACTGTCGAGGACCGCGGTGTCTTCTCGTTCTGCATGTGTCCGGGCGGTTGGATCGTCCCCGCAACGACCGAGCCTGGCGCACAGGTCGTCAATGGCATGAGCCTGTCCAAGCGAGACTCTCCGTTTGCGAACTCCGGAATCGTCGTCGCGCTCGAGCCTGCAGATTGGCAAGCCCAGGGCTTCGACGGGCCTCTCGGGGGCGTGCGCTTCCAAGAGCAGATCGAACGCGCTGCATATGAAGCGGGCGGCGGCGAGCTGCGCGCACCCGCCACGATGCTGACGGACTTCATTGCGGGGCGAGGCTCGAGCCGTGCTCCAAAGAGCAGCTACCGGCCGGGCCTGACCGCCACAGGCCTCGCTGAAGTGCTCGACTCCGCCGGCGTTCGCATTTCGGCGCCCTTGCGCGCGGGCCTCGAGCGCTTCGCCCGCCGGATGCCCGGATTTGTTGGCGAGGACGCGGTCCTGGTCGGCGTCGAATCGCGAACGAGCTCCCCGGTGCGCGTTCCTCGCAACGAAGACACGCTGCAATCCCCCGACGTGCGAGGTCTCTATCCCTCAGGCGAAGGTGCCGGTTACGCAGGCGGCATCGTGAGCGCCGCGCTCGACGGCAAGCGCATCGCCGCGGCTCACCTCGCCCAGCCGCAGCCGCGCGCGAAGTAGTCGGGTTCCGCATCCTCGACGGCTTGCCGCCAAGCGGGCCAGAAGTCTTTGGCGCGACTGACGAAGTCGGCGACCTCCGGGTCCTCGCTCGCAGCGAGTTGCATCGCTTCGGAATCGAGATCGATGAGCCCGGTCTCGTTTCCGAGACCAGGAACCTTGGTGGACAGTCGCTGCACGTCGGGCCCCTCGGCCCAGCGGTCGTTCTCATCCGGCATTGGCAGGTAGCCAGGCTGATCCGACCATGCCTCGATGAAGGTCATCTCACCCTGGTCGTTGAATACGAACTCTTCATAGATAGGGCAGGCGCCCTCCTCGTACTCGAACGATACGTAGCAGCGTGCGAAGGGTTGAACGGAGAACGCGCGGCAATCACGCGTCGGAACCGTCGAGGGAGTGAAACCCAAAGCGAGGTCCGTGGTCACGATCATGTTTTCACTCCCGTACCCCGTCAGCCAGAGCCAGGGTGGCAGCTCCCATCTCGCAACGAGCGGCGAGTAATTGGGAACGCTATCCCGGTCCGCGCTCGTGTCGAGCGTGTCGAAGTACTTGTGGGCTTGCTCCACGTAGTACGCTGGCGACTGCTGCGGCGTCAGTGCGGTCGCCAAGGCATCGGACGAACGCTCCTCGGGCGTTTCCGAGCCACAGGCCGCGGTCGCGACTGCCAGAGCCGCCAGCGTTAGTGGAGCCAGCATTCTTCCTGGATTCATCAATGGTCTCCTTGCTAGGCAACCATCCCGAGTTCAAGCCGGATCTTCACCGTCCGCCGATGCACCCTTTCCCCGCCGAAAAGGGCCGGCCGAAACTTGGGGCTGGTCGAGCGGCGGCGGGCGGTACTAAGCTCTGCCTGAGACCTCACTAGCCGGAGGGGATTCACATGAAGCGCTGTCTCGTCATTCACCTAGGAGAGGGGAGCGAGAACTTCACCGCTGAGCTCGGTGACCGTCGCGCAGAGGTCCTCTGGCGTGGCTGTGGCCGCGACCTCGGCCGCGCGCGGGCGTTGGTGCGGGACCATGATGGCATGGTCGACGCCATCGCCCTCGACGGGATTCCGCTGAACCTCGAGCTCGGCGAGGCACACCGTCGCTATCGGAACGGACGAGAGCTTGCGACCGCTGCGACTCGGACACCGGTCGTAGACGGCGGAGGCGTGCGCCCTGGTCTCGAGCGCTGGAGCGTCGTGCTGGCCAACCGCGCCGAGCCGGGCATCTTCAGTCAGAAACGCGTGCTCATGGTGCCGGGTCTCAATCACGTCGGTCTCGCGCACGCCCTAGGCCGCTTGACGCCGCGGGTCGACTACTACGATCCGGAGATCTTCTTTGGCGTGCCCGACGTGCCCGGCGTCGGCAGCCCAGAAACCCTCGGGACCGCTGACGCTCCGACCCTCGAGTCGCTCAAAGATGCGCCTCTCGACAAGATCTCGCCGCCCTTGGGTGCGCTCACTCGTCACAGCACGACGCATTTTCGCTGGGCCGACGTCGTCGCGGGCGACGCCACGCTCATTCGCCGATTTGCTCCAAACGACCTGAGCAAGAAGACGGTCGTGGTGCCCTGTGCGAGCGACGAGGACGTAGCCGACTTCCGCAAACGTGGGGCCACCATCCTGGTCACCCTGATGCCATCGCTCGAGGACGGCGTCGCCATCGCGCGTCACTCGGCGGCGGTGATTGAGGCGGTGCTGGTGGCGCTGCGTGACGACCCCAGTGCAGAGCTGACCGAGGACACCTACCTCAACCTCATGGCCGAAATATCGTGGAGTCCGGCCATCCGTTACCTGCAGGCGGAAGAGGAGGGCATCAACCGCTTCGCCTTCGTCATCCACCCCCTCGACATTCGCTTCGTGCACAAGCACCCGGACTTCAAGTGGACCAAGTACCTCCCTGACCGCGTCGTCGAAGAGACGGCTGCATACCTCAAGCCGATGTATGTTGGACGCATTGCCGGCGGGCGCTCACCGACCACGGGCCAACGCATCGAGGGCTACCTCTACGCCCTCGGCACCACCCCGCGTCAGATGATGCGTCGCAACCCGCGCTTCACCTACAATCGCCTCAACGAAGCAGCGAAGATGGCCGAGCGCCATGGCTGTCGATTGATGGGTCTGGGGGCATTCACCAGCGTGGTCGGCGACGCCGGCGCGACGGTCGCGCACGAAGCGTCGATCGCGATTACAAGCGGGAACAGCCTCACCGTCGCGGCCACGCTCGAGGCCGCCAAGCAGGCCGTGGTCAACATGGGCGCCACAACGCTCACCAAGGGCCGGGCCATGATCATCGGCGCGACCGGATCGATCGGCGCGGTCTGCTCGCGACTCCTGGCTCAGGCGATTCACGACGTAGTGCTGGTCTCGATCGAGCCCGAGAAGCTCATCGACCTCAAGCGTACGATGGAAAGAGAGACACCGGGTACCAAGGTGACCATTGCGCTCCGACCGGGCGAGCTTGCCGCCGACTGCGACCTGGTCGTCACCGCAACCTCCGCCTTCGGCCAGCGCATCCTCGACATCAGTACGTGCAAGCCCGGCGCGGTGATCTGCGACGTCGCTCGCCCGCCGGACATCGGAGCGAAGGAAGCCGCCTTGCGCCCCGACGTAGCGGTCATCGAGAGCGGCGAGGTGCTCATCCCGGGCGACATCGACATCGGCTATGACATCGGCTTGCCCAAGGGCACTGCGTACGCTTGCCTGGCCGAGACCGCCCTGCTCGCGATGGAGGGCCGCTTCGAGAGCTACACCCTGGGCCGCGAAATCGACATGGATCGAGTCAAAGAGATCTACCGGCTGTTCAAGAAGCACGACTTCCAAATCGCCGGCCTGCGCTCGTTCGGCAAAGTGCTCAGCGAAGCGGACTTCACCGAAAAGCGCCGGCTCGCGGCCGAGCTCACAGCCGACCCGGAACGGCTCGCCAGGACTCGAGCCGAGGTCAGCGCACGCATCGCAGAGATGCCGGTCGAGGCCAAGGGCGTGCGCAGCGGCAACGACACAATCAAGCGACTCGTCGCTCTGGCAGAGCGCATCCCACCGCTGTCGGGCGTCGCCCAGCGGCTACGTGTTTTCCGTAGCGCCGACGACGAGTACGATGACTTGGAGGGGCCGCAGGGGCGCCAGCACCCAGGCAGGTGAGCAGAGGGCAGGCAAGGTTAGCAAGCCGCTCCTAGTTGCCGAGCACCACCCGGCGCAAGCCGCCTGCCTCGAGGCGAGCCTTCGCTCGCTCCCCCACGTCACCGAGGAGAATCACATCGTCCCCCTCGATTGTCGCGCCGCAGCCCAGCTCTTTTTTGAGCCTCTTGGCCCAGGTCGTCCGATCCTCAGGCGACGGCAAACCCTTGAGCCGAGTGACCGTCTTGCCCGCGCGACCCTTCTTTTCCCGCTGCAAGACGAGCTTCGTCGAGCCGGTAGGCTTGTTGGTGGTCGACGTCGCGTCGGGCCCGGACTTCAACTCCCGGTCTGGCGAGTCCGAGGACGGAAGCGCGTCACGAAGCGAGGCCAGGCCGGAGAACGCCGAGTGAAAGGGCTCGCTCGTGGGTGTCGCTGTCGGCCGTTCGCCCTTCTTCGTCTTCTTTCCCATCGCGGCTAGGGTAGCTCGCGACTGCCCGCCGTTCGAGCGTGGGCGGGGCGTTTGAATCGATCCCCGCGGCTATCGGCGCCGAAGGACTCCACGGAACCTGCGTCAGCAGGACTGGAATCGAGACGAGAAGGAGGGCGATCACCGGATGCTTGCGGACCGACGTGCCGATGAGCTCTGCACGCTGCTGCTTTGCTTGTTCGATGATTCGGTGGATGTTTTCGTGGTCGGTCATGGTGTGACTCCTCGTGGATGGTCCCGTTCGGGTTCTGGCGAACGTGCACCGCATCAGCAGCACTTACTGTGCCAAGTCGAAAACACGCTGATCTCGTGTCGTGGTTCGCCCCAGATGCGCCGACATCGACGATGAACGTCAGGTTCTGACGACTCTCGTCGACATTTCGAGCCGACGAGGTGAACTTCGCCTAGTCCGACGCTGGGCGGCTCTTGAACCGCTCCGGGTCGATGTCGAGGGTCGCCATGCGGCTGATGAGCCCGGTGCGCGGCACCGAAAGCATGCGTGCGGTTCTCGCGACGATGCCGTAGCAGGCCGCGAGCGCGTCTTCGATGATCGCTTTTTCGAAGGCTGTCGAGGTCTAACTTCTGCTCGGCGAGCTGCTGCCAGCGGCCCTGGATTCCGTCTTGGTCACCCGGATTGGGCGTCAACTTGGATGCGCGCGTCTGCCCGCTGTCGACCACTCCGCCGCTTCCGAGGCCCAGGTGCGGAGCCTCGATGATCGCGTCTTTCGGATTGTTCGCTCGGGCGCGGTTTCTCGCGCGTTCCAAGACCGCCTCCAGCTCGCGGATGTTACCGGGCCAGGCAAACTGTCGCGACGTCAGCAGCTCCACCGCACTTCCGTCGAGCTCCCAGTCGCTCTGCCCATCCGTCCGGTTCAGGTAGCGGACAGCGATCTTGGGAATATCGAACCGCCGCTCGCGCAGAGGCGGCAAGACGATTGGCACGGTGGCGAGGCGGTAGTAGAGGTCCTGACGAAAGCGCTTGCCCGCGATCGCCTGTTCGATGTCGCCGTTGGTCACCGAGATGAGCCGGAGCTGGGCGGACTTGGGCTCCCGACCTTGGTATCCGAGAGGCCGGTAAGTACCGAACTGAGTGAAATCGAGCAGAAGCTGCTGCGCATGCGGCGGCAGGTTCAAAACCTCGTCCAGGATCAAGGTTCCGCCGTCCGCGTACTCCACGAGTCCCTTGCGTTTGGAGATGGCGCCCGAGAACGAGCCGCGCTCGTGTCCGAAGAGCTCTGAGGTGATGGTGTTGAGGTCGTCAGCCATCCCGAGGGTGGCGCGAACGATGGGCTCTTGATTGCTCGCGCGGGCAAAGGCGGTGGCGAGCTGGGTCTTGCCGGTGCCTGACTCGCCCAAGAACATGATCGACGCTTGCCCGGCGGACGCGCCTCGGAGCTCCTCGCGAATGCCGGCCATGCTCTCGGGGCTGAGCAACTCGTCGAGGCTCAAGTAGTGTTCGTTTCGGTCTTTCGCACGCTCCACGCGAAGGTCTTCCCGCGTGGCCTCGATCAGCGTTTGCTGTGCGATGACGCCGCCGAGGAGCGACCCGACGCATTCGACGAACTCCAATACGTCGGTCTTCGTGCCCTGGTCATCTGGGAACTCTAGGTACATGGCGCCGATCAAGGTGCGACCGCGTCCGGACGCCGTCGGGTGCGACCAGAGCGGAACGGCAGCAAACGACCCTTCCGGAGCATACGGAACAGGTCCCGCGATGGTCTCGACCTCGGCTTGCACCCGGGCGAGCGAGTCGGTCACGTGCTGAGCTAGGACCGCCGGGGACACGCCGCGGAAGCTCGCCGTGCGAGAGCGATGCATCGGGCCTCCGCCCTTGGTCTCGAGGGTACTCCACGCGGAAGACGCGCCAATCTGAACACAGAGTGCCTCGAGCGTCTCCTCGATGAAACGACCGCCGTGCAGCCCCGTCACGACAGCGGACACGATTTCCCGCATGCGCGGCCAAGGATTCGTGCTCTCGACGGGGGCCATCTGTCTCGCTGAGACTACAGGCTCCGAGCGCGTCCGACCAGAAGCGTTCAAATCAGACACAATTCAGAAGGTGAGAGCACCTCGGGTTTGCGCGGTCTACGCGCGGCTCTCGCGCCTCGTCGTTTTGCATGCTCGCTCACATCTTGCGCCCGAAAGGGGAACGACGGCCGCTTGAAGGTCTGTTCAGCCGCCCGCACGAGTAAACAATTACGTATGGACATGGTCGGCAAATGGGTGTCTTCTTTGACTCTTCCCCATGATTGTTCCGGCGCATTTGTTCCAGCAGCTCCTCCCCGCCAAACAGCCGCGGAAATGCGACAGCGCAACCACCGACCTTCGTGCCGAGCTCAGCAGGGCGCTCAAGGCTAAGCGTTTCGAGCAGGCGCTCGACGTCTACGAGCTCATCGAAAAGCGCAAGCCCGAAGAGCCTCGATGGGCGCATCGCAAGGGCGACCTCTTGCGTCGGATGGGACGCAGTGCCGACGCGGTGCTTGCCTACGAGCGCGCTGTGCAGCTCTATTCCGAAAAGGGCTTCGACGCTCGCGCCGCTGCGACGGCGCGGCTGGTATTGCGAATCGACTCGAGCAAGGGCGCGCTGCTCGACCGAGTGGAGGCGCGAGCCGCGCGCAGGGCCGAACGCCAGAGCCGCGGCGCCTTCGAACTGAACTACTAGCAGCGGCCGCTGCGGCAAGAGTCTGATAGGCTCCCCGCCTCGCCGCATTCAGGGAAGGGTCTTCCTGAGTGAATCTTCGGCGAAGAGGAGATGATCGATGTCCGATGCGCCTTGCTTCATGATCGCTAATTTCGTCGTCCACGATGCCGACACCTACAGGAAGTACGAGAAGGGATTCTTCCCAATCCTGAAGCGCCATGGCGGCGAGTTCTTCACCTACGACGACGAGAGCGACACGCTCGAGGGCTCCTCCCCCCGGCCCGGCCGCATCGTGATGTTCAAGTTCCCCTCGGAAGAGAACGCACGCGCCTGGTGGGCCGACCCCGACTATCAGGCCCTTTCCGAGTACCGTCGCGCAGGCACCAGCATGGAGTTCCTCACGCTCGTGCATGGCTTGCCGCCACGGACGTAGCCGAGCGAAAGATTTCCTAGTGCCGGTTCGGGTCGTCTGGGAACTCGTCGACGCCGTCCAACCATCCGTCGCCGTCGCGGTCGAACAGGTTTCTGCTGTCCCCGATGAGCATCTGCCAGTCGATTGCGAGGAAGGTATCGATCGCACGGTCCGGGAACTCGGCCGTAGGCGACGCGAGCACCTTCGACCGCACGCTCGAGGTCGGCAGGCCGGGCAGGGGTGTGACCGACGCCGCGATCACGGCGGTGTGATTGCCGAAGCGGAGCATGATGTTCGAGAATGAAACGATGATGCCGCCGCCGGCATCGCCCGAACCTTCGTTCACACAGACCGTCTGCGCTTGCGCCCCTGGCTGGCCTAGGAACGCGAGGAGCTGGTCGATCTCGATGTTGCGAAGATCACGGGCGGGGATCACCCCGTTTATTACCTGCGTGTCCTGTCGCCAGATTGCCTGCTGGTCTTGGCGAATCAGATTGACGCCAACCTGCTGAAAACCGCCGCTCGTCGTGGTCGGAGCCCAGCCGCCCGGATAGATGAAACCAAGCAGAGGAAGCGCCGGGTGCGAGTACGAACCACCGGGTGCCGGGACAGGTGGTGGGAGCACGCTGACGTCCGTTCGAATCACGCCGTTGTACAGGTCCCAGAGAATGGCCTCGGTGCCGGTGACGTTGGGGCAGAGGTTGGACGCTGCCGAGGCGGCCGACTGATTGCCGCCGCTGTCACCACAGCCCGCCAGGCCAACGAACATGCCAATGATGCCGAGAAAGAGTGTGGGGCCGCGCTGGAGCATACGAGCAGTATAGCGCCGCCGCGCACCAACCGATACCCTCGCGTCCACGGGAATCGAAGACCATGCATCCCCACATCATCGAAGTCGCAGACGATTTCTGGAACATTCGCGGCTCGTTCAAGATTGGCGGCCTCATCGACATCGGTACGCAAGCGTCCCTCGTCAGGCGGGGCAACGGCCGTTTCGTCTTTCTCGATTCGTACGCGCTCAGCGGGGACGTCGAGCGCGAGGTCCTCGAGCGGACCAATGCGGGCAAGGACATCGAGGCCATCATCAACGTGCACCCCTTCCACACGGTCCACGCGCGCAAGATGCACGCACGGTTTCCGAACGCCAAGCTCTATGGCACCGCGCGGCACCTGTCCAAGCTCCCTGAGCTTCCCTGGGAAGCCCAGCGCACCGAGGACCCCGAGCTCCAAGCCATGTTCGCAGACGACTTCGACTTCTCGGTACCCCGCGGCGTCGATTTCATTTCGTCCAACGAGAACGTCCACTTCTCGTCGGTCCTCGTCCTGCATCGCGCCTCCAAGACGATTCATGTCGACGACACGCTCATGTACCTCCGTTTGCCCAAGGTCGCGCGCTTGCTCGGACGCACCGACTCGATGACCTTCCACCCGACTCTCGCAAAGGCCCTCGAAAAACGAACGGGGGCCGCGCGCGATTTCCGGAGCTGGGCCGAAGGGCTAGCCGAGGGCTGGAGCGACGCTCGGAACCTCTGCGCCGCCCACACCGCCGCCCTGACCGCAGAGAACAATCGAGGCGCCTCGATCCATGACCGCATCTTGGAGGCGCTCGACAAGACGAGCCGGACCCTGAAAGCGCACCAACAGAAGCACGGTTAGCCGACGACGCGGGTGAGCTTACGCTGCGGCTGTGGTACACCTAACTCTCGAACGGAACGGAGGGGCAGGATGCGGGCAGTTATCCTCGACAGGCACGGGTCGATCGACGGCCTACGGATTGGCGAAATCGACCCGCCTAAGCTCACGGCGGACACGATTCTGGTTCGCGTCCATGCAGCATCGATCAATCCAGCCGACCTCAAGTTCATCAGCGGCAAAGACGGCGGCGGTTTTCTCCACGCAAAGAACTTCCCTACCGCAATCGGTTTCGACTTCAGTGGAGTCGTCGTGCAACTGGGCGCGAACGCCCAGGGGCGCGGCATCGGCGACGAGGTCTTCGGTCATCTCGCGTATTCGCCTTGGACCAAGCAGGGGAGCTTTGCCGAGCTCGTTTCGGTGAAGCCCGACTCGGTGGGGATCAAGCCGCCGAGCGTCAGCCACGAGCACGCCGCGGCCGCCGCCACTGCGGGCTGCACCGCGCTTCAGGGTCTCCGCGACCGAGGGCGATTGAAGTCCGGTCAGAGCGTTCTGGTGAACGGCGCGTCTGGTGGCGTCGGAAGCTACGCGGTCCAGATCGCCCAAGCGCTAGGCGCCGAAGTCGTGGGGACGGCAAGCGCGGCCAAGGCCGGCTTCGTGCGCAGCCTCGGAGTCGAGGAGGTCATCGACTACCGGCAGACTCCGCTCTCGTCGCTGAACCAAAGCTTCGACCTGTTCTTCGACGCCGCTTCGATGTCTTCGTTTGGAGAGGCGAGAACGCTGCTCAATCGCGGCGGGTCATACGTCACCCTGCTGCCGTCTGCGTCTCTCGTCGGAGCGATGCTGCTGAGTCTGTTCTCGAGCAAGCGCTGCGGTTTCGTCACGGTGCAGTCACGCGCGGCCGACCTCGAGCAAATCGCCGCCTGGATGGTCGAGGGCAAACTGAAGGCTTCGGTGGAAGAGGCGTTCCCACTTTCCGACATCCGCACCGCGCTCTCGGCGCTCGATTCCGGCCGCGTGCGCGGCAAGCTCGCCGTACGGATGGACGAGTAGGCAACATGACGAAGCCCTACGAACTCTACTACTGGCCCGTCCTTCCCGGTCGCGGAGAGTTCGTACGGCTGGTGCTCGAAGAGGCGGGGGCGCCGTACGTCGACGTGGCCCGCCTTCCCGAAGAAGCGGGCGGGGGTTTCAAGCCACTCCTAGAGTTCGTGCAAGGTGTGCCTCCTGGTCAACCCGCGTACGCGCCCCCGATTTTGGTGAACGACGACTTGGTCCTCGCGCAAACTGCAGCGATCTGCGCCTATCTCGGCGAACGGCATGGCCTCGCGCCTGATGAGCCCGGCAAGCGCATGCAGGCCCTACAGCTGCAGCTCACCATCGCCGACGTCAGCGACGAAGCACACAACACCCATCATCCCATCAACGTGGCGTGTTACTACGAAGACCAGAAAGACGCGGCACTCGAAGCGTCCAAGAGCTTCGTGGGCCAGCGTTTACCGCGCTTTGTTCCGTACTTCGAGCGTGTCCTCGAACGAAGCGATGGCGAGTGGCTCATGGGGTCTTCGCTGACCTATCCGGACTTGTCACTGTTTCAGCTCGTGGAGGGGCTCGCCTACGCGTTTCCGAAGGGCTTCGCCCAGGTCGCGGCGTCGACGCCATTGGTGCTTGCCCATCGAGACCGCGTCGCCAGGCGCCCACGAATCGCTGCATACCTCGAGTCCGATCGCCGCCTTGCATTCAATGAGCACGGCGTCTTCCGGCACTATCCAGAGCTTGATCTCAGCAACTGATGGGAGCTGACATGAACTGCTACACACACCAAATCATCATCATAGTCGCGGTGCTCGGGCTCATTGCAGCGGGCTGCAGCAAGAAAGAACAGCCGAGTGGCGGGGGCACCGAGGAAGCGATCGCGGCAGGCGACAGCTGGCTGGCAGTCGTCGACGCCGAGCAGTACGAGCAGAGCTGGGAGCGGGCCTGCGCCTTTTTCCGGGGCGTGGTTCCCAAAGAGCAGTGGGTCACACAAGTCGCTGGTGTTCGGGGTCCGCTCGGTCCGGTGCTGAGCCGCGAAGTTTCGTCCGCCGAGTACACCAAGCAGCTTCCCGGAGCCCCTGACGGCGAGTATGTCGTCATCCAGTACCGGACGAAGTTCCAGAATAAGGCCAGTGCCGTCGAGACGGTGACACCCATGCGCGATCCCGATGGCGTTTACCGCGTGTCGGGGTACTTCATTCGCTGACTGCAGCACCCAAACCGACCATGACGCAGTCCTTCGAATCGGATCGCATCGGCCCGCTCGCTGCACGAGTCTATCGTGTGAAGACCGAGGACGATGTCGAGATCGCAGTCACGCGCCTCAGCAGTGGCAGTGGCAGTGGCAGTGGCAGTGGCAGTGGCAGTGGCAGTGGCAGTGGCAGGGACAGCGGCAGTGGCAGCGGCAGTGACAGCGGCAGTGGCAGTGGCAGCGATCGGGGGACTGCTGGGGCGGTGGTCCTGGTGCATGGGACTTTCTGTCAGCGAAGCTTCTGGGTATCCGACAAGGGGCTCGGTCTTGGGCCGTATCTTCTCGAACGCGGGTATGACGTTTGGATTCCAGAAGCGCGTGGGCACGGGCGCTCGCCACGCGACCAGAGGTTTCGCGGCTGGAGCGCGGAGGATCAGATGCGATTTGACCTCCCAGCAGTCCAACGCTTGGTCGCGACGGAGACGGGTGGGGCTGCGCATTGGGTCGGGCACTCCTGGGGCGGCGTCGCGATCCTTGGCTCGATCGGCGCTGGCTGGCTGGCCGAAGACCAGATGCGCTCCGCGGTCGTGCTTGGCGCAAACATCACCGAGGGAGACGCCTGGCTGAAGCAGAAGCTGCCGCGCGCCGCGGCCTGGTTGCTCCTCACCGCGCTCGGCCGCGTCCCAGCGGCCCTGTTTCGCCTCGGACCCGAGCCCGAGTCACGCGCCTATATGCTCGACTTCTTTCGATGGAAGGGTCCAAGCGCAGCCTGGCGCACCGTGGACGGACGCGACTACTGGGAGGGCATTGGACGCACCACGGTGCCGCTACTCGACTTCGCTGCAGCCAACGACGCGATGGACCCCGTGCCAGGCTGCCGCTTTCTGTTCGACGCGGTGGGGAGCGAGAACAAGGACTGGGTCCTGCTGGGCACCGAGCAAGGCTTCAGCAAAGACTACGGCCACGTCGAAATGGTCATTGGCAAAGCGGCGCGCGTCGAGGTTTGGCCGCGCATCGCAGACTGGCTCGACGCGCACGCTCCACGATGAGAGATTTGCCGATATGCAAGCTGTCACCTTCGATGTCACCATCCCGAGCTTCTTGATCGGCAAAGCGCTGGGCGGCTACACCGAGTCCGCCGTCTTTGGCGGCCTCAGCCGTGTTCGCTACCGGAACGTCGAGGAGCCGGCGCTTCCAGGCGACGACTGGGTACGCCTAGACGTGCTCGAAGCGGGCATCTGCGGCACCGACATCGGCACCCTCACATTCAAATCGAGCCCGATCCTGGAACCCTTCGGCTCGTTCCCGGCTGTCTTGGGGCACGAGGTTCTCGCGCGAGTCCGCGAGGTGGGTCCAGCCGTCCGTCGCGTCGAGCCAGGCCAACGCGTGGCCGTCAATCCCTTGATCTCCTGCACGATGCGCGGCTTCTCAGGCGAAGCTCAGTGCAGGTCCTGCGCGACTGGTCATGACAACACCTGCGCGCGCGTGGGCGACGAGGGGCGGCTTCGGGTCTCGGGCAAAGCCGTTCAGCCGGGCATGACGGTCGGCTACAACTGCACCTTTCCCGGCGGTTGGGGCGAGCGCATGATCGCGCACGAAAGCCAGCTCTTCGTCGTGGACGACTCGCTTTCGAATCGCACCGCCGCGCTCATCGAGCCCCTCTCGATAGGCATGCATGCGGCCTTGAACATGCGCCCGTTCGCAGATGGACCGGCGCTCGTCATCGGAAGCGGTCCCATCGCGCTGGGCGTGATCTGGTCCCTGCGTGCCGCCGGTTTCCAAGGCGAGCTGGTCGCACAGGTCAAACGCACACACGAGGCCGACATCGCCCGAAGCCTCGGCGCGAGCCAGGTCGTCTCGCCAGGCGACGAAGCCCGACAGGCTCTGATCGACACCGGGGCCAGGGGCTACAAGCCCATCGTCGGCGAAGAAGTCTACGCCGGTGGCGGCTTCCCTCTGATTTTCGACTGCGTCGGCAGCGGCCAGTCGCTCACGCAGTGCCTGAAGTACGCCGCACCCCGCGCCCGCATCGTCATGCTCGGCTGTGCTGCCGAGATCCCAAAGCTCGACCTGAGCCTCCTCTGGGCCCGCGAGCTCGATGTCAAAGGCTTCCTCTGCTACGGCCTCGAAGATTGGCGCGGCGCACGCGCGCACACGTTCCAGATCACACACGACATGCTCATCGAAACCAGAGCGCCGGTGGAGGCGATGGTGACGCACATCTTTCCACTGGCCGGCTACCGCGAAGCGCTTTCCGCGGCTGCGAACCGTCGGGAGTCCGGCTCGATCAAGGTGCTGTTGGAGCCGTCGGGCTAGGGGGCTTTGCGCCGATCGATCAGTCGTCGAATCGCTTGGTGCCCGGCAGCTCTAGAATCAAGTCCTTGCCATACGCCGTCGACGGCGTTTGGAACCCGGGCTGATGCTCGCCGTTGCAGATCTTCTGGGCGATGCTCAGAGCCATGCGTGCCGTTAGCGTGTAACCCTCGGGCGTTCGCAGGTGGGAGACCACCTTCCGGCCGTCCACCGTTCTCGCTTCCCCCCAGAGCTCGTTGTAAGCCGTCGCGCGCGCGTCATCGTCGGGGCCCGCGGGGGCGGCTTCTATCCGCTTCTTGATCAGTTTCTGAATCGGGCGCGTTCCGAACAACGGGAGCACGGGTCGCGCAAGCCGCAGAATGCGTGCCGGTCCCTTCGGAACGCCCGTGTAGACCATGATGTTCGGAATCCCCGTGCTCCGATAGGCCGTGACGACGTCACCCCAGGGAATCGACATGCAATGGGTCGGCCGGCCGTCGCCAAAGTCGATCATACGCGTCTTGTAGGCCACGGGGACCCGCTTCAGCTGACCGTCCTGGCGAACCGTCCCCCCGAGGTGGAAGTTCTCGGCCATCGTTTTCGCAGTGCCGTGCGAGACGCCACCGCCGCGCCCGCGAAACGCAAGCTCCAAGTGCGTGGCATCCGGGCAGCGCGACTTGAGATGCGCAGCCAGACAATCCGAGGGCACGACATCGAACCCCGTCCCTGGAAGCAGCATGATCGAAGCGCGCTGTGCGGCTTCGTCCATCGCCCAGAGGCCTTCGTACACCTCGGCCTCGCCAGTGATGTCGGTGTAGTGCGTGCCCGCATCGACACAGGCGCGCGCCATGGGTTCATACGTGCGCGCAAACGGACCCGCGCAATGAATCACCACGTCGACGTCGCCAAGGGCGTCTCGCAGCGACTGCGGGTCCGCAAGGTCGGCGGGCACCCAGGCAAAGCCGTAGCGCTCCGCTTGTTCAGCAAGCCGCTGCGCGTTGCGCCCGCAAAGAATGACGTCGATACCATCTTCCTTCGCGAAGCGCGCGATTAAATCACCGGTGTATCCATACGAACCGTAAACGAGAATTCTGCCTGACATCTTGTCTTGCTTCTAGCACCCGCGGCGGCCGTAGGGCAGCGCTAGTTGCGGCGCCGGACCCAGAGGACGGCTCCGCGCGCGGTGAGTGCAGCGCTGAGCATGTGAAGCTGGTCGCCTAGCATCCGCTCGCTTACCGGCGCAAGACCAGCGGCAACGAATCGCCGGTCGCTGCGTCGGTGTACTGCCCGCTCAACTGACTGCCATTGGCGCTGAGCTGAAGCTCGCCGGCAACGGTTACCCCCTCGGAGGTCAGCGCGGTGAACGTGATCGGGTCGCCGAGGACCCCTTCTCCCTGGGCGGTCACCCCCACGTACGGCGTGATCTCCTGCACGGTGAATCGGACTCCGCTCTGCGAGATCACATAGGAGGTGCCCTCGGTGTCGCGCCACATTCCGCTGATGTCCGGCAGCGGAGTCCGCTCTCTCTGCGGGTCGGCGAGCTCTTCTTGGCGTCGCTCTTCAGCGCCCTTTGCTTTGATCGGCGCGTTCCCGCGAGGTTGCGGTTTTGGATCGACTGACGGCGTTGGCTCGGTTCGATATTCTACCACGTGCACGGGCGCAGGGTTCACAGTCGGGGTCGCGGCCTTCGACTCGATTCTATCGGTCCGATTCAGCAGACCGACGATGGCGGTGACGAGCGCCGCCGTGCCTGTGAGGGTCGCTGGCACACTCGTCCAGAATGATCTCTTGTCGGTCATCGTGGTGCCTCTCGTAGCAGGCCCGAGAATGCCACGCCTCTTTCGGCCCGTCAGCACCCTTGTTCCGCCCGTTAGATCCTTTCGAGCGGCCGCGCGTCAGAACAAACATGCCTACGAATTCCAAGCTCCACCTCCGTATCGCCACCCCATGCAAAGCCCCCTGGGAGAACATGGACGGCGACGAGCGCGTTCGGTTCTGTCGCGAGTGCAATCGAAACGTCTACAACCTGTCGGCGATGACCGACGCGGAGGCACGCCGCGTTGTGTCCGAGCGGGAAGGGCGGCTCTGCGTCCGTTTCTATCAGCGGCGAGACGGGACGGTGCTCACCTCCGACTGCCCGGTCGCTCAGAAGCGTTCGTTTCTTCGCACCGGTGCCGGGACGGCCCTGGCCTTGGCCGCGATTTCGACAAGCATGGCTTCGCTCTCGGCCTGCGGCTCCTCCTCTCTCGAAGACATCACGAAGATGGGAGAAGCGCTCATGGGCGATATCGAGTACGCGCCGGAGCCCGCCTTGATGGGGAAAATCGCCCCGCCCGCTGAACTGGAATAGCCGGGGGTTTCGCTCGAAGGCTCCCCCGCGACACGTTGGTTCCACAGCTGGCGAGGCGTCAACCAGCCCAACGATGAGCTCCTGCGTCCACTAGACGTGTTCGACGCGATCTTCGGTAGCTTCATGCCTCCCGGCACGGGCGGCCTCAGCCCAGACGAGCGCCGTGAGATTCGCTATCGCAACAGCGTGCTCGATTCGGTCGTCGAGCAGTATCAAGCCTTGTCGAGCGACTGCTCGCCGTACAGCCTCGGGGTGCGAGCCCTCATCGCCGATCACCTCGACCTGGTTCGCTGAGCGAGCGTTCGACGTTGCGCTCAGCCTCCGTTCGGCTGCCCCATCCGCAGCGGACCCCCGCGCGCAGTGGGCCATGGGAGGCACGCAGTGCCTGATCCGGGGACGGTGAACACGTCCAGCCCGTGGTCGAAGGTTTGCACGAAGATCTCGAGCTCGCCGTCGCCATCGAGGTCTCCCACGCTGGGCGCGGCGGGCGCTCCATTTCCGTTGCCGTTGCTGCCCGGGTTCGGCAAGGCGATGTCGTGCAGCAGCGTTCCGTCCGCGGCGAGCACGACCAAGTTGCCCGAGCTCGTCACATTGGGTGCCCCGTACGTGGCAAAGAGCACTTCGGGCGATCCGTCTTGGTTCAGGTCTGCGACCACCGGCTCCGACGCGTACATGACTTGGTGTCCGTGGGTGTAGTTGAACCGCCACAGGAGCTGAGCGTTCGAGTCGAATGCGTAAAGGAATCCGTCATTGAGCGATACGAGGATCTCGGGCCGATCGTTGCCCTGCAGATTGACCGTCGCCGCCGCCGGAACCCCGCGAGGAGGGTACCAGCCCTCGACTAGAATCGGGCGTTCGCCGCGCGGCAGATTCTCCCATCCGGCCAGACGCATCGCGGATCGTGCACCGTCGCCGTGCGCTCCCTCGAGCGCCATGAGCGCGTACGCTTGCGTCTCATAGGGCTCGTGCATCTCGACGTTGGGAATGCCGAGCACCTCGTTGTCGCCGTCTCCGTCGAGGTCGACGATGTTCGGTGGAGAGGCCGTCCACTGCAGCCACTCTGCCCAGCTCGGGTGAGGCCAGTCACCACGATGTTCATGGTAGTGGTCGGCTTCGACCTGCGGGTCCGCCCATCGAATGAATTGCCCCCAGGTCAGGCGTTGGCCGGCAAACTCCGAGGCACGGTTGGTGAACCATGGCGCGCTGTCGATCGCGACTCCGTCGTGGTTGAAGGCCTGAATGTGATGGTTGTCGTACGTCGCGATGATCTCCAGCTCGGGATCGTCATCGATGTTCCCAATCGCCACGTTGAGACCGTAACAACCGAATCCGCTGTGCCCCTGGAGGTTCCGGTCTGCGTCGTTGCCTTCGCCCGAGCGATTGTTGTATCGCGGCCAGGCCGGTTGATGGCCGCCAGCTGGTTGGTAGCTGCGGCCGTCGACGTCGAAGACGAACACTTGTGCGCCACCGTTCGCGGTGCTCGCGGTTTGTGTCGTCGTCGCCACGACTTCGATCAGCCCGTCCCCGTCGAGGTCCGCAGCAGCGAGGCCCCGGACCTCAGCTTGATTGTCGGCGCTGGTCGTGTCGGCAACCCAGCGCCGATCGAGAGCCGAGGAGTTTCCCGACCAGGCGTAGGCGACCACTTGATGCCCGCGTCCGACGATGATCTCTTGGGAGCCGTCCCCTTCGAGGTCCACGACGACATGCGGCGCATAGACGCGCCCCTCGTCGCCATCATTGGAGTCGGCTAGCAGCTGTCGCTCCTCGTCGAATATGTACACCGAGTAGTACGCAGCGATCAGCTCGTTGCTGCCGTCCCCGTCGAGGTCGGCGACCAGTGGTGACGCGTACCAACTCGTTTGGCCGCGAAGGTTGCCCACAAACACCGGCTCTCGAACGTCGCCAGCAGAATCCCCAGTGGCGCAGATCGCGTTGCGCTCCCCGCCAGTGCTGCTCCCCCCGGTACCCGGACCATCGTCGTCGATTCCATTGCTGCACGACACCGATCCGAGCAGCGAAACGAGTAGCGCGACGCCCCTCATACGACCCCAGGCAAGCATCGATCCCCCCGCGGCCTGCCCTCAGCACAGGCACGCCCATGCTTCATTGTAGCGCTCGGCCGAGGCATCCCCAAAAGCGGCCGGCCCAAACTGTGCGCTCATCCCTTGCCAGGTCGAGTGCAGGTCCCTACATTCGCGCTAACGGGGCGTGGCGCTTTGCCCGCCCTTTGAACCCGCTCGGGAGCGATGAGCCCCGGGCCGTTAGGAGTACAGAATGCATCCAGGTTTCTATTATCGATGGAAGCGATCTCAAGAAGATCGCGGAGGCGAAGAGCGCATTTCCGCTTGCGGGCGCGAGGGCTGGCGACGCCATCGGCGTTCGCACGAGCATTCCGGCGTCCAGGCGTCGGGCTTTGGTGTTCGGCGGCCTCTTCGCTACATGGCGCACCGCCTCGACCTCGACGACGAGCAGGTCGACAAGTTGGCCGGCATCCTCAACCTGCTCAAAACCGAGCGCGCGCAAGCCCGGCTCGACGAGCAACGCAGCATCGCAGGCATTGCCGATGCGGTGGAAGCAGATGAGTTCAACGCCACGGCGGCAGCCGAGGCGCTGAGCGCACGCGTCGAAGCAGCCGAGCGTCTCAAAGAGGAAGTCCTGACGACCTTACAAAAGACGCATGAGATGTTGGATACGGAGCAACGCAAGCGCCTCGCGTACTTGCTGCGTTCCGGCCAGCTCACGATCTGACGCTTAGACCGCGGCAAATCTGGTATCTCCTTGTTGTGAAAGAAGGCCAGGCCAGCCGAACCGCGGAATACGTGGCGCTGTTTCGGGCGATCGAGTCCTCGCTTCCGGCCAAGCGCCGGCTCTTCGAGGACCCGTTCGCCCGGCGGTTCCTCGGCCGGCGCTTTGGTCTGCTTGCAGCGCTCTGCAGCTTACCGGGCGCGGCTCACTTCCGCGTGATGCGTTCCAAAACCTTATCCGCACGCTCCCCGTAGGGGGGCACCATTCCCGAGAGGCGCTGAAGGTTGAGCCAGCCCTGCTTGTAGACCGCGCGCGGATGGCTGAAGGTCTTGAAGCCGTCAAATCCGCGGTATGCGCCGATGCCCGACATGCCCACCCCCCCGAAGGGCAGGTCCTCGTTGCTCGCGTGCACCATCACATCGTTGATGCAGGCGCCTCCGGACAGCGTGCGGTCGAGCAACTGCCGCTGGGTCGCCTCGTTCTTGCTGAAAATGTAGAGGCCGAGGGGGCGAGGATGCGCATTGACATAGGCCGTGCACTCTTGCAGCGACTCGTAAGTCTTGACCGGGAGCAATGGGCCGAAGATCTCCTCCTGCATGATCTGCAGCTCGTCACTCGGGTTGATGACGAATGTGAAGGGAATCTTGTAGGCGCCTTGTTGCCCGCTGAAGTCTTCCCCCGCCGGGTTGATCGCCCGCACGTCTACGCCAGCGGACTCCGCTTCCTCTATGTAGGAACACAAGCGGCGGTAGTGGCGCTCATGAATCACCGAGCAGCAATCCGGGTTGTCGCGCAGGGTCGGGAACATCTGGCTCGTCCAAGCCGTCGCGTGCCGAATCAAGTCCTCGAGCTGCTCCTCGGCGACCATGATGTAGTCCGGGCCGAGACAGGCCTGCCCGGAGTTGAGGGCCTTGCCCGTCATGATGCGCACCGCGGCGTCTTCGAGGTCCGCGTCACGGGCAATGATGACCGGAGACTTGCCTCCGAGCTCGAGCGTGACCGGGGTGAGGTTGTCCGCGGCGGCTCGCATGACGAGCTTGCCGATATTCGCCGAGCCGGTGAAACAAAGGTGGTCGAACGGTAGCGAGCAGAACGCCGCCGCAAGCTCCGGTCCACCCGGCACGCAGGCAACCTCGGTCTCATCGAAGCTGCTCGCGACCAGGCGCTCCATCAGTGCAGCGGTCGCGGGCGACACCTCCGAGAACTTGAGCATCGCCCGGTTCCCGGCTGCGAGTACACCCGCCAGCGGCGAGAAGAGCGTGTACACCGGGAAGTTCCAGGTGCCGAGAATGCCAACGACACCCTTTGGCCGATACTCGACCCGGGCCTTGGCGCCGAACAGCCGCTGAGGCATACCCGCGCGCCGCTTCTCGCCCTTCATCCAATGCCGCAGATGCTTCTTGGCGTCCTTGAAGCCCTCCATGGTTGCGTAGACGTCGCTCATGAGCGACTGGTGACGCGAGCGATTACCGAAGTCCTGATCGATCGTGTCGGCAATCTCAGCCTGATGGTCGTGGATGAGCGCAAGCGCCCGATCCAGGCGATCGAGGCGCGTCTCGGCGCTGGCAAAGCCGTCCGCCATGAAGGCCGCTCTCTGTTTTGCGAGCAGCGCTCTCATCACTGGGGCGGCTCGGGGTTTTTGCGTGCCAAGATGCTCTCTGTGCGCGCGCTCAATCGCGCGTCGCTCTTGCCTAGCTTCGATAGGATCCAAAAGCGGCCGTCGCGAATGCCTTTGAGCGCCATGTCCGCCACCTCCTCTGGCTCCGTGAGCCTGAGCTCGACCCCAGCGCTTTGCGCGAGCGCTTTCATGTTCACATACGTCGCGGGCGCCTGACCCTCGATGCGAAACTCGTCGGGCCGGACGCGATCGGAGTTCAGGATGTTGGTGTTGACCAGGTACGGCCCCGGAAACAGAACGTGAGCCTGCAGCTTCGCCTCGTCCATCAAGAACTGATAGTGCAAGACCTCGCTGAGGCTCGTGACCGCCGCCTTCGAGGACGCATAGACCGGGGTCGTCGGCAAGGAGGCGATCCCCCCGTTCCCCGACGAGGTATTGATCACGTGCCCCTCCTCTCCACGTTCCAACATGCTGGGCACGAAGGCGCGAATCCCGTTGGTCACTCCGATGACGTTCACCGCGTAGGCCCAATGCCAGTCGTTTTCGGGAATCGTCCAGACGCGGCGCTTTGCTTCCTTAATGCCGACGCCCGCGTTGTTGAAGAGCAAGTGAACGTTGCCATAGTCGTCGAATACACGTCGGGCCAGAGCGTCGACGGACTCCGCGCGGGTGACGTCGACCTCCATGCCGTCGATCGCGAGGCCCTGACCTGCAAGCTCGTCGCGTGTTCTGGCGATCGACTCCGCGTCGACGTCCGCGATGACCACCTTGGCGCCTTCGCCCGCCAGCTTCGCGGCAATCGCGCGGCCGACACCGCTCGCGCCTCCGGTGATGACCGCCACCTTCTCAGCGAAGTCGCGCATCTTACTGCGGCTCCTGGGACCCGAGGATTACCTCGATGCCTTCCTGCGGCTCGTCGTACCGCTGGCCGAGGAAGGGCTGCAGCCATTCGCCTGGCACCGAGCGAAGCACCTCGCCGCTCGTCCTCGAAGCTCCTTCCGCGAATTCCATGCGCAGCAGCCGTTTGACCGGCACGTCGATGAGCGGGTCGCGGGCAGACTCTCTCAGAATGATCCGGCCGTCCTCGATGCGCCTCAGCGAGTCGTATTGTCGCTCCCAGGTGAGCAGCGTCAGCAGTACGTCGCCATCAAATCCGCCGTTGTCGTTCGATTCGGGGACGGCCGCCGGGAGCGCCTTGTAGCAGTAGAAGTACTCGGTGAGCTCTTTCGGACCATCCGCGGCCTCGCCAATCCTTCCATCCAGCTCGAGAAACGCGACCCCGTGCCGCGTCACCTTGGCGTTCACGCGGCCGCCTTCGATCGAGAACTCCGTCTCGGCGATCTTCTTCGGCTCGCCGTACTTCTCGCGGCCGCCAATCACGACGAACTCGCCTTCCATCGGCATGGCGAGCACGTAGTAGCCGGGGCGGCCTTCGTAGGAGCAGGCCACGCCCACGGTCGCAGCGCCGATCCGGACGGTTCGCTCTTCGGACAAATGCATCGCCACGTTTGCAAACTGCACGAAGATCTCGGGGGCCGCAGCGGCTTGTAGCGGCCGCGGCAGGAGCGCCTTGGCGATCTCCGGCTCGGTTTCGTAGAGCGCCCGAATCGACTGTACCGTATGGCGAATCTTGGAACCGCCGGCCTTGGCCGCGCCTGCCCCCGAGCTGTGATTCACGTAGCGTAAGCGTGCCATCTTCCTTGCTCCTTGCTCCTTGCTCCTAGCTCCTAGCTCGCCTCGCCGACGAAGAGGCTCTTGTCGGGGCCGACTCGGTTCGCAATCTCGCTCAGCGCCGCCGCGTCCAGGTCGTAACAGGCGACGGCGTTGCTTCCCAGCATCTTGTTGAGCTCGTCCTCGGGAATGCCCGTCATGTACTGCAACATCTTCTCCCGGGTGTGCGGCCACGATCCCTCCGGGTGCGGGAAGTCGGTGCCCCACATGATGTTGTCCATCCCGATCTGGTGGCGGACCGCCGTGCTGCCCTCATCAAAAAGAGCCGAGGCGCTCAGCCAGCAGTTCCGGTCGAAGTATTCGCTCGGCTTCATCGTCAGATTGGATCGAAAATCTCCGAGCTTGCCGCTGGTGTGCTTCACCGAGGCGCGAACGTCCATCATCTCGAGCATGGAAGGCACCCAGAACTCGCTCACCTCGGTGAGGCAGTACTTGAGCTTGGGGAACTTCTCGAAGACGCCGCCGAAAATCATGTGCCAGAGCGGCCGCGCGGCCCACCAGGCGAACTCGACCAGGAAGACGCCCATCGCACCCGGTAGCTCGAAGTCGTAGTCCGGCGCGGGCCCCGAATGATTGTGCACGACCATGCCCCGCTCTTCGCAGGCTTGCCAGACCGGATGGTACTTCGGGTGGTTGTATGCATCGTACTCGCCCATGAGCGCCGGGATGAGAATCCCCCGCAGCCCATTTCGGTGCGCCCAGTCGACTTCCTTCACCGCTTGCTCGACGTCGTAGAGCATCGGAACGATCGCCAAGCCGATTCGGCGCAACGGAAGCATCTGACAGAACTCTGCGATCCAGCGGTTGTGCGCCCGCGCCCCTGCCCACTGCAATTCCGGGTCGACACCCCAGGGCTTGAGGCCGAGGCCTGCACCGAAGGGCGGCGCGTTTCGCTCTGTAATGCCGTCGGGGAACAAGACTTCGGCCGCGACGCCATCCTCATCGATCACCTCGATGCGAAGGTCGGAGTCCCATGCGGCAGCGAGCTTGTGCTCGTTGCCGCTCCGCCATTTCTCGTTGTAGTCTTGGATGAGGAAGTCTTTTTCCCGCGCCGCGCGCATCGCGATCTCTTCGGCCACATGCTCGTCAAAGGCGTCCCTGTGCCGCGGTTCGACATAGGCCCGGTATTTCTCCGGCAAGAGGCCGGCGTGACCGTCGGTCGAGACGATCAGATAGCGGTCTTCGGCAGGCTTGGGCATGGCTCTGAGCTCAGGGTGCGGGCGCGTCGCTGTAGAACGAACTGTACCACTTTCGGACCTCGCCGATCGGGCCGTCGCCGTCCGCGAAAATCGGCTGATCCCGCCAGCGCTTGTTCTCCCAGATCGCCACGTCCTCGAAGTAGCCATTGCGGGCGGCAGCGACGTGCGCTTCGAGCACCGCGGGTGGCAAGGTCACGCCTTTGCCGGCCTTGAGGGTCACCCCAAATCGCAACAGAAGCTTGTTCTCCTCGACCGGGGTGTGCGCGTTGATCAGCAGCATGTCGTAGGCCCACTGCAATCGAGTGAACTGAATGGCCGGGCCATGATAGGTGGCGACCGAGACGACCGGGATCGGTTCGCCCTTGAGGTTGTGGCCTCGGCCGAGCGAGCGCTGCGTGGCGCGTGGGCCGTCGATGATGACCTTGAACTCGTCGATGAGCGTGTTGTGCACCGGCAGGAAGTGCGCGAGGTCGGCGACGTTCTCGATGACTTCGCGCGGATGGGTGGCGATTTCGATCTCGGCTCGCTCAAGCGGCGTCCAGGCCTCGTCGCCGAGCTCCTCGATCGGTGGCACTTCGTAGTCCGGCTCAGAGCCTTTGGCGCCGAAGTACGCTAGGATCATCCCGCTGTGTTCCTGAACCCGATACGCGCGGACGGCGGCTCGAGGAGGTATCCGAGATGCGTAGGGTACCTCGGTGCAACGCCCCGAGGCCCCAAAGCGCCACGCATGGAAAGGGCAGCGGATCTCGTTGCCCTCCACGCGCCCTCCGTAGCCCAGGTGGGCGCCCAGGTGCGGGCAGTGCGCATCGAGCAGGGTTGCCTTGCCGTCCTCGCCACGGAACAGGACGTAGTCCTTCCCAAAGTAGCGAAGCGGCTTCACTCCGCCGGGCTCGAGCTCGGCGCTCCAACTGACGAGGTACCAGCCTCTGGCGAACGCCGCCGGGGCCCCAGCACTGGGCGCGAGCGAGTCTTGCATCCCCCAAGCATAGGCGCGCTTCTAGCGCCGGACTCATTGTGAATCAGAACCTAACTATTCGCTGCACTTATAGTTGAAATGCCCATCCACGATGCACTGAACCGCCTGATCATCGAGTTCGACGAGTCCGCTGAGGCCTCGGGAGAGGTGCGCGCCCACGGCGTCATGCGCTTTGGCGCCGCGCTCGAAGGCCCACCGGGACGCCTGCACGGAGGTCACCACGCGTTCGTGCGGACGCTTCCGATCGTCGAGCGCGTCACAGCGCACGAGCACGCGCGGACCTTTCCCTGCTCGATCGATGTCTCCTTGCAACAGGGGCTTCAGCTCGAACAGAGCGTTCCCTTCGAGGCAAGCTATCGGTCGGACGGCGAGTCTTGGCAGCTCAGCACCCGGTTCCGGGGCACTGACCGCCTCGTCGCCCAGGCCCATTCGATTCCCAACGTGCCGCTCCTCGACCCTGACGAGCTCGAGCACTGGCGCGCGCTGTACGCAGAAACGAGCCCAGACGACGACAGCTTCCAGATGTTCGGCTTCACCATTCACTTGTCGAAGAACATAGTTTGGCTCGAGTCGCGCGACCCCAAGAGCACGCTTCCTGACAGCCAGCACGCGGCCCTCGTAGACCCCAGCGGGATGCTGGGCCCCTCCTTCATCAGCACCCAGCTCGACACCGTGGGCGCGACTGCGCGTGGCTCGCTGATGCGGCACCCGCATTTCACCAAGCACATCGAAATTCAATTCGCCACGGGGCAGATTCCTGCCGAGACGCATCTGCTCTGTCTCGCCGACCGAACCAGAGTCGAAGAGGACCGGACCTCGGAGACAGCGCCGGTGCAGATCAAGGGCCAGGCCTACGGCACGGCTCGTGTTCCGGTCGTGCTGGTCGACGCCACGTTCAAACGGGTTTTCGCGACCGGACGGGTCACGGTGCACCCGGTCGACCCGGCGAAATTCGAGGCGCTCCAACGGATGCGCCAGATCCGCCAAGATCCGTAAGGCTTCGCTGGAACACTCGGCCGAGCCGGGGCATCCTCTCGCCCATGTCGGCAAAGCTCGAGAACGCCAAAGCACTGTACATGGAGGGAATCCGGGATGGCCGGGTTCGAGAAGCGGTGACCAAATATTCCGGGGCTCGCTATACCCAGCACAGCACCGGGGTAGCGGACGGGGTCGAGGGCTTCGTGGACTTCTTCGGACCGTTTCTGGAGCGCAACCCGAAACGCGACATCGAGATCGTCCGCGCGGTCGAGGATGATCGATACGTCTTCGTGCACGCCTATCAGTCGCTGAACGAGGGCGAGCATCGATGGGTCACGACCGACCTCTTCGACACCGACGCCAACGACAAGATCATCGAGCACTGGGATGTCATCACTGCGTTCGAGGGGCCCGGGCCGTCCGGACACAGCCAAGTAGACGGCGAGACCGAGATCCGAGACTTGGACCAAACCGAGGCCAACAAGGCCAAGGTCCGGCTGTTCATGACGGAGGTCCTGCAGAACGGCGACTTCAGCCGCTTCGATGACTATGTCGCCGAGGACTTGATTCAGCACGCGCTTCATCTCGACAACGGCCGGGCTGCCTTCAGGGAACGAATCGAGGAAGCGCTGGACGCCGGCGTGCAGTACGAGTTCGTCTTCAAGTTGATCGGTCAGGGGAACTTCGTCGTGAGCTACTCGAAGTCCGTCCTCGATGACGATTCAGTGGCGGTGTTCAACATTTGGCGGCTGGCCGACGGGCAAATCGTCGAGCATTGGAGCAACGCAGAAGCGATTCCTCCCCGCGAAGACTGGGCTAATGGCGGCAAATTCTGAGGAAGATGCGGAAAGCCGAAGCCCTGGCCGATGACATCGATGCTGCGGCCTCGAATCTGACGAAGAGCGCGCTCGGCGCCACGGGGCATTGATTCCTGCGGCATTAGCTGGAATTATAGTTCCTGATGGAGTCGACGCGGCTGACCGGCCTGAATCTCAACCTCCTGGTGGCCTTGGACGCGCTCCTGTCGGAGCGCAACGTCACCCGAGCGGCGCGCCGCATCGGCATCACGCAACCAGCCATGAGCCAGACCCTCTCTCGGCTGCGCGAGCTCTTCGCCGATCCGCTTCTGGTGCGTCGGGGGCGGGTCATGGTGCTAACCCCACGCGCCGAGGCGATGCTGCTGCCACTCTCCGATGCCCTGCTTTCGGTGGAACGCGCCGTCCAGCTCGGGATGGGTTTCGAGGCGGCCACCGCGACGCGCATCTTCAACCTGGCACTCCCGGATTCTGAGCGCCACGGTCGTGCTCGGACCGCTTCTGCGCCTCATTGCCGAAGAGGCTCCTGGCGTCCGCGTTCAAGTAGAGCCGCTTTCGATCAGCAGGCTCTCCGGCAAGCTCGCCTCGGGTGCAATCGACCTGGTGCTCGCCGTGCATCTCGGCTCATCCCAAGGCCTTCGCCGCGAAACAGCTCTGACCGACGATTACGTATGTCTCGTTCGCCGCGGACATCCCTTGGCGCGCCGCAAGCGAGTCCGCATCGAAGACTACGCCGCCCACGGTCACCTCGCCTACACCCCGGTCGGCTTCGTCCCGCCTTCGATCTCGGAGGCCGTTCCCGGCTTCGCCTCCACCTCCGGCATCCGCGCGTCGGTCCCGTACCTACTCGCGCTCCCAGAGATCGTGCGAAGCACCGACCTCGTCGCCACGGTGCCAAGGCGGCTCCTGTCCGCACCGGTCGACTTCGCGGGCGTCGTCACCCTCGAGGCGCCACGCGAGCTCCCCGATCTCGTCGACTCCCTATGGTGGCACCCTCGCTTCGACGCAGACCCCGCCCACCAGTGGCTCCGGGAGCGTATTCACGAAGCGCTGGCTGCGACCCGCCGCTAGCCTGAGTCGCGCCCCAACAAAACCTAGTACCCCTGACCGACGCTTCGCCGCTTCAAGATCTGAATGTGCTGAACGAAGTCCGGGCGATGGAGCAGCAAGTCGCCAAACTGGGCAACCGGCATGCGCAAGACCAGGACGTCGCTCGCCGCTTGCACGGTGATCAGCGACGGGGCGCGCAGCAGCAGCGACTCCTCGCCGATCGCGTGCCCGAGCTCCATCTCCGCGATTCGCGCTCCATCCGCTCTCCTGCTGACGATGCGGCCGTGCAGCGGAATGTAGAGGCCGTCGGCTCGCTTGTTGGCTTCGAGAATCTTCGTGCCTGCAAACGCGCGGCGCACCTCGAACAACGCAGCAATCTGCCGACGGGTGCTTTCTGCAAACGCCGTGAAAATCGGATTGGTGCGGAGTAGGGAAGCGATGAGACGCCGGCAAAGGATCTCGAGAAGCACATCCCCGAACGGCGGGTGCCGTTCAACCAGCTGGTCGAGAAGCATCTTGTCGATTCGAAGCGTTCGCACTCGGCCGCAGGCGACGATGTCCTCACCGTAGCTCACGTGAGAGAGCAAGCAGGATACGCCCGCCACGTCCCCCTCACCGAGAAGCATGCTGTTCAAATCGGTCCCACGTTGTCCGACGACAGATCCCTCCACGATCACGTACAGGGCGTCGGCGGCGGTGCCTGCGGTAACCAGGCGCCGTCCGTCTTCTACGTCGACCAGTGTCGATCCCCTGAGCAGCGCATCGAGAACCTCTCGAGGAACCTCCGCGAACAGCGGCATCGAGGGAAGCTGCGCAAGGGCGCCAGCGCTCGGGCGCAGACTCACCGGCGACTCCGGAGTCAGCGGCCTTTGAAGAAGCTCCACGCTGGTCATGTCGATCCGAACGTCGGTTGTCTTCTCCGGCTTCGTGAATCGGCTCTCTGCGGCAGGCGCCCGCTTGTCGCTGATCAAGGGCAGCGCATCGGTGATGAGGCTCTGCGTATCGGTTTCGGGTCCGTCCCAATCCGGCCGCGGAGGTTCCGCCGCGGTGACGATCATCTTGCGGTTCTCGCGATGGAGCCGGCGCGCGGCCTCGGGATCCACCCGCGCGAGAATCTCGCCCTTGCTCGGGTCGATGGCCAGGATGACTTTCGCCAAGGCCGCGGCCCGAGCGATGAAGCCCTTGGCTGCATAGAGGTCAACGGCCCGCTCGTAAGCGAGCACTGCGTCCGCCTTGCGCCCCATGCGCTGCAGCAAGTCGCCCCTTCGGTGCGACCAGCGAGGCTCGTCCTTGAGTTGCTTCTCCATCAGCTCGTAGAGATCGAGCGCTTCGTGAAGCCGTTCGGCTTTGAGCGCCGCGCTGAGCTCCGCGCGAAGATTGATTGGCTTGCTAGTTCGCCTGAACATCCTTCCACCCCCCGGAAGTGAACGTGAAGCTCACCCTAGCGGTTTAATTTCGCAGACCCCCAAACTAGCCCGGAAAGCCTAGGGATTCCAAGCCCTGTGCTGCGGTATAGTCGGCGGGTTGCGGATCTTCATTCTCCTGGTGCTGGCCTTCACAGGCTGCGATTCCGGTTCAACCGAAGTTGTCGACCGTGATGGGGACGGCTTTGCCTTCGAGGACGACTGCAATGACGGAAGCGCCAACGTCAACCCCGCTGCGATCGAGGTCTGTGACGGCATGGACAACGACTGCAACGGCGAGGTGGACGAAGGAGTCAGCACCACGTTCTTCATCGATGCGGACCTCGATGGCTACGGCGACCCGCTGACCGTCATGCTCGGCTGCGAGGCCAGTGGCGGCCTCGTGAAGGACGGCACCGACTGTGACGATGGGTCCGCCGCCGTCAGTCCCGAGGCGTCGGAGGTCTGCGACGACGTCGACAATGACTGCGATGGCGAGGTCGACGAAGGCGTGACCTTGCCGTTCTATGTCGATCGCGATGGCGATGGCTACGGCGACCGGATGCTCCTAGTCGAGGGCTGCGAGGCGACCAGCTGGCTCAGTACCAGCGGCGGCGATTGCAACGATCTCGACTCCGCGATTCATCCCGACATGGTCGAGAACTGCAACAACTCGGTCGACGACGACTGCGACGGCGTGGCCGACGCCAACTGTCCGGTCGAACATTGCGGCGTGGTCAGCTCCGACGAAACCTGGGCGGCCGGGCCCGCGCACCGCGTGACTTGCGACGTTCACGTGCGGGGGGCGGGCTCCCCGGTTCTGACGGTCAGCGAGGGCGCTCACGTCGTCTTCGATGCGGGCACACGGCTCACAGTCGGAGATGGCGCTCCGGGGCGGCTCGACGTGACGGGTGGTTCGACCGGCGTGATCTTCAGGTCATCTGTAGCCTTGCCGCAGGCGGGCGATTGGAAGGGGCTCGAGTTTCGCTCCCAAGACGACGGCTCCGTGCTCGAAGGGCTCCTGCTCCGACACGCAGGCGGCGACGGCAGCCTGGCTGCAGTGGATCTTCGACAAGCCGATATCGCGCTCCGGGGGTCCATCATCCAAAACAGCGAAGCCCACGGGCTCTACATTGGCACCAGCGCTACTGCCGAGGTTTCCCAAAGTCAGTTCCGAGACAACGCCAAGAGCGGCCTGTTCGTTGGGCCCTTTGCGGCCCTCAGCACGACGGGCGCGCCCTCGTTCGTCGGAAATACCCTCACGGGCAACGGAGAGTATCCGGCGGTCGTGCACATCGCGGACGTGACGCAGCTCGACGCGACTTCGAGCTTTGCCGGCAACGGCATCGATCAAGTGAGAGTCGTTGGCGGCGCTCTCGGCGCGGACGGCGTCTGGCAGGCGCTCGACGTTCCCCTGTACATCGACGACGATTCGTCCGTGGGTGGTGCTCTCGATCCGCTTCTCGTCTGGGAGGACGGTATCACCGTGCAGATGGCCCTCGGGACGAGCCTCAGCGTCGGTTTAGGCAGTCCGGGTCGCCTCATGGTCGAAGGCGACCAGGGGCGCGGCGTCGTTCTGGAGTCGGAGCGCGGCGCGAGCGGCGCCCCCGGCGACTGGCAGGGTCTGCAATTCGAGTTCTACGCCTCGGGCTCGGTGCTCGACGGCCTCACGGTCCGGCACGCCGGCGGTAACGGCCTCGGCGGCGTCGCGGTCTCGCGCTCCAACCTAGAAGTTCACGCCTGCACCATCGAAGACAACCTCGAACACGGCATCTACGTCGTCTCTGGTGGCGAGCTTGCCCTGAGCGACAGCATGGTATCGAACAACGAAGAAGACGGCGTGCATCTAGCGCTCAACGGTAACCTCGACTCGACGGCGGGCCCGACCTTTGTGAACAACACGATTACCGGCAACGGTGGCCTCCCGCTCTCGACCCAAGCGGAGTCGGTCGGGCAGGTCGACGGCTCCAATTCGCTATCGGGCAACGGCCTGGATCGCGTCGAGATCCGAGGCGGCGCTGTGGAGCGCTTTGCGACTTGGCATCTGCTCGATGTTCCCTTTTGGGTGACCGACGACGTCACGATCAACGGTCCTGCGGCCCCCGTCGTAACCGTGCAGCCCGGCGTCACAGTACTATTCGACCCGGGCGCCGGCCTCGAAGTCGCCCGGACGGCTCCCGGCGGGCTCGTCGCCGAGGGCACGGCCCCCGACCGCATCACATTCACCTCGGCGCTCGCCCCACCGAGCCCGGGCGACTGGGCTGGGCTCCGATTCAGCGGTTCCTGCGTCGACTCCAATGTGCGCCTCGCCCATGTCGACGTCGCCTTTGGCGGGGCCAACGGCTTCGGCAACCTCTTGTTCGCGAGCTGCGATGGCAGCGTGAGCGACGCAGCGCTCAGCCAGTCCTCCGCCTGGGGCGTGTACCGGCAAAGCGCTTCGCCGACCTTGACCAACGTCACGTACGCAGACAACGCTTCGGGAGACGTGTTCTAGACCACCGAAGCGGACAGTTTGGTAGCTCCAAAGTGAATCCCATCAAATCCCAGGCCATCGACTTGGTCGAGTTCGTCTACGACCTCGACGTGAACGAGGACCACTGGGTTCCATCGCTGCTCGAGGTCGGGCTGCCGCTGTTTGATCACGGTTACGGGGTCGTGGGCGCGAGCTACGTGCGCCCCAACGAGAGCGGCATGCCGTTTCCAACCAAGTTCTGCCAGGCTGGGGGAACAGCCGACTTGAGTCAACGGATTCTGGCCGGCTCGGCCTTGGCGAAAAGTGAAGGCGTGCTGAGAGAGATCAATCGCTCGGGCGTCGTGACCACGCTTTCGGAGACCGTCGCCCGCTTTGCCGACGAGGTACCGCCGCTCGAGGAGTTCTACCAACATCTCGACGGCGCCAAAGACATGCTCGCGCTGACGGCCGTCGACCCAAATGGCATCGGCCTCAGTCTCAGCGCGCCGCTTCCGGAGCGCACCAAGCTCTCCGGCCGCGAACGCGAGCTCTGGCAGATGATCGGCGCCCACCTCGTATCTGGTTTTCGTCTGCGGCGGGGCGTCCTCGAGGCGCAGGACTCGCTCGGCAAGGACGGCGCGCTGCCGCGCAATGCCGAGGCTGTCATTGATCCCAAAGCCTTTGCGGTCATCGAAGCGGTCGGACCCGCGCGCGAAGGCGCCGGGGAGTTCCTGCGGGAGGCCGCCATTCACGTCGACCGTGCTCGCGGACGACTCCGCAAGGACGAGCCGGAGGAGGCCCTCGGCATCTGGAAGGGCCTGGTCGAAGGTCGCTGGTCCCTGGTCGACTGGTTCGATACCGACGGCCGGCGATTCGTTTTAGCCAAGCCCAATGCTCCACGGCTCAAAGATCCGCGCGGCCTGACCGAGCGCGAGAACCAGGTCTGCACCTACGCCGCCCTTGGCGAGACCAACAAGCTCATCAGCTATCGCCTCGGCATCAGCCAGTCGAAGGTCTCGACCACGCTCCGATCGGCCATGCGCAAGCTCGGAGTACAAACACGCGCGCAACTCGTCGAAAAACTCCGCGCGTTCCCAATGACCGGCTGATGACTAGCCGCCGGCCTTCTCGAACAGGCGGAGGAACCGAACGAGCTCGATCGCGCTTCCGTCGAACTTCACGTCACCGATCGCAAACGCTTTGGCCGGGCTGCGCAGTCCGAGCACGAGCTCGCGCCAGACCTGAGAATCCGCCGTGATGGTTAGGTCCGCATCGTCGGGGAGGCCCTCGATGAACTCGGCGACCCCTCGGCGGATCTGGATGCCGTAGCCCTCACCGACGTCGGGGAAACGGAAGCCGACGAGCATCTCCTTGTCGGCGCTCTTCTCGTAGATCAGCTTTGCGGGCATCGCCGCCACGAACCTGCCGATGGGAACCGTGCTCACGAATGAGAGGGCGTTCTCGGGCCGGAGCTCGTCGCGGATCTCCACCTTGCCTTCGAGCTCGAGCGCCTGCGTGATGTAGTAGTTGCGGGCGTTGGCGTTGACCTGACTTCGCCCGAGTGCGCGAAGCGCGTCCGCTTTGACTTGCTTGGCCTCCGAAGAGCCCGGTTCGATCCGAAGCGAGTGGGTCGCGAGCTCTGCTGCCCAGGCGTACTGTTCCTGCGCCACCGCATTGCGCGCCGCTGTCAACAGACCGTCCGGGCCGCCCGCGAGTGATGCGAGCCCGTTCGCCCGTTGTTCCGGGCTCACCGGCTCCAATGTCGCCGCGTCACCGTCGAACCATCCGAGGTAACCGTTGAAAATCCCGCGCACCGACCATTCGACCTTGCCATAGTACTCCTGGAGATACGGGTGCGCTGCCAAATGGGGCGGCAGCTTCACCGCGTCGACGAGCTCATCGGGCGTGAGACCCCGGTTGATGCCGCGAATCGTCTGGTCGTGCACGAACTGAATGGCGTCCCGATAGGCGGTGAGCGTTTCGTACACCTCGTCTTGCCCCGCTATCGAGCGGGTGTGACTCGGGACCAGATGACTGGGTCGGAGCGCGCGCATCTTGTCGATGCTCTGCGCCCAGCGGAGCACGTCCCGGTAGAGCGTTCCGCGAATCGAGTAGAGATTGGGGAACGCCTTGTAGATGTTGTCACCGGGCATCAGCACGCCCCGCTCGGGGAGCCAGACGAAGAGCTGATCGTTGGTTTCGCCGGGTGCGTGGACGAGCCTCACTTGCACGCCGCAAATCTCGGTCTCGAGCTCGTCCGAGAACGTCATGTTGGGCCGAATGAGCCCCAGCGTCATGTCTGGATCTAGCGTCTCCACGAACGGACCCAGTCCGACGTTCTCCCTGCGGTCCGGACCGGGCCGCGTCAGATGGCTTCCAAACATACGGGCGCCCCGCTTGCGGAGAATGGGTCGCAGGACGTTCGCCATTCGATTGATGTAGTAGTTGGTGCTCTCGTGCGCGTAGACGTCGATCTTCCCGTCCGGCGCAAAGGCGAGCCCGCCCATCACGTGGTCGGCATGGTTGTGCGTGTAGATCAGCGCCTGAATCGGTTTCTCGGTGATCTTGTCGAACTCCGCCTTCACTTCCTGAGCGGTTTGCAACGAGCCCATCACGTCGACGATGAACACGCAGTCATCGCCCTCGACCATGATCGAGTTGGCGATCCCGAAGCCGACCGCCTGGTAGACCCCTTCAGTCACGGTGTAGACCTTGCGCTCGAACTCCTCGTTCAAGCTTTCCAACGTCGCCATCGCCTCGCCACCGTCTACGGGGCTGTCGTCGGGAGATGGCCGCGGCTCCGTCGGGGCACAGCCGATCCACAGCAGGGCCATCACGAGCACCCCGTTTCTCCTCGTCTTCATCTCCATCCGCCTCCGCTTGCGCTTGACGTTATCGATCTCGGGGCCAAATGTCACACGCATACGAAATCGCCAGGAGAGTTGCCGATGAAGACGCTGGAGTTGCAAAGCGGAACGAGGATGCCGGCCCTGGGCCTCGGGACCTGGAAATCCGAACCCGAGCAGGTGTACGCCGCCGTGCGCGCGGCGATCGAGGTCGGCTACCGGCACATCGACTGCGCAGCGATCTATCAGAACGAAGAAGAAGTCGGCCGGGCTTTGACCGATGCCTTCCAAGCGGGCGACGCCAAGCGCGAAGAACTATGGATCACCAGCAAGCTCTGGAACGACTCGCACGCGTCGGGGCAAGTACGGCCGGCGCTCGAGACGAGCCTGCGCAAGCTCCAGCTCGACTACCTTGACCTTTATCTCATCCACTGGCCCGTGGCCTTGCGGCAGGGTGTCCTCCTGCCGACCGGACCCGAAGACTTCATTCCGCTCTCGGAGATCCCTCTGGCGACGACCTGGGAAGCCATGCTCAAAGCGTCCGAGCAAGGCCTCGCGCGAGAAGTCGGCGTCTCGAACTTCAGTAAGCAGATGATTAAGCAGGTCAGCGAGGCAACGGGTCACACGCCGGCGGTCAACCAGGTCGAGCTGCACCCCTACCTTCAGCAAGATGCCCTCGTCGCCGCCTGCAAAATGCTGGGCGTAGCGGTCACCGCCTATTCCCCGCTGGGCTCACCCGACTCGGCCGCCATGATGGGCCGCCGTGATGAAGTCCCGCTGATCGGCCATCCGACCATCGTCGAAATCGCCAACTCACACGGGGCCACACCGGGGCAGGTCCTGATCGCCTGGGCTCTCGCCCGCGACACGAGCGTCATCCCCAAGTCCGTGAACCCCGGGCGCATCGCCGAGAACTTCGCCGCAGGAGAGCTCGAGCTCAGCCCCGCCGACATGAGCGCCATCGCCGCCCTCGACGAGCACCGGCGCATGGTCGACGGCAGCTTCTGGTTCCTCGGCGAAACCTACTCGCCCCAAACCCTCTGGGACGAGTGAAGCGCGCAAAAGCGTCGCGTTAGTACAGCAGCTCTACCCAGCGGCCGCCGGCCATCAGCTCGGCCCTTCGGCGGGCCCACTTCTTCTCGGAGCCGGCGATTTCGCTGAACGCCTTGTCGAGCTCGTCCCGCATCTTCTCTAGGCCGGCCACATAGACGTAGGTGTTGGGCTTTCCAAGAAGGCTCCAAAGCTCGCTCGCCGAGCTCGGCGAGGGCGCCGTCCCAGTTGATGGGTGTGGCCCAGCTCGGCCGCGGACTGAGCGCCTTGAACGCTTGGAAGGTGTCGCTGTCGTAGTACTGAGCGAAATCGTCTCGCTCGTCGTTCATGTAGAGAAGCTCGAGCCCACTTCGTGCGCCATGGAAGAGCGTGATGGTGCCCTTCCAGTCCGGGACGTTCTTGTAGAGGTGCTTCACGAACGCCCGGAACGGAGCGATTCCGGTGCCGGTCCCGATGAGAATCAAGTTGGCGTCCATCTCTTCGGGCACCTCGAACGCCAGGCCGTACGGCCCCGCCATCGTGACGCGGTCGCCCGCTACCAGGTCGCACAGATAGTTCGACGAGACGCCCGGATACTGCTCGCCGCTGTACGGGTCCACGTAGCTGACACGGCGCACCGCGATCTTGATCCGCGCAAGCCCGTTGCTCCCACGCTCCGGAAGGTCGGCGACGCTGTAGAGACGAAAGTGGTGCTCCTGCCCGAACTCTTTGGTGCCCGGGGAGAGCACCCCGACGCTTTGTCCAAGTTGCAGCTCGAAGTCCCGCTGCTGGATCTCCAAGGTGAGCTCCCGGACCTCTGCGTCGGACGCCTCCGACGTGATCCTCTCGCTTTGGACGACGACCGCCTCGAACCGATGTTCGGCGTCGTAATCCTCAAGGTGGGTAACCGCACTGTTCATGGCTTCTCCTCCTGGCCCTTGCAGGCTCCGCTCTCGGGCCTTCGGTGGCAATCTTTCGAATCGTTACAGCCCTGGCATCCCGCTCGCCCGGCCAAGGCGTCGGGGTCCGCTCCAGCGTCGGGGAACGATCTGCGCCAGGCGCGCTGAACCGCGACCCAGGCCGTGGACATGAGCAGGATAGCCCCAACGCCGATGATGTAGTCGTGCATCATGGTCCTAACTTCCCAATCCGCCGAAACCCATGAACGCCACCGAAAGCAGTCCGGCGATCATCAGGGCCATGGCCGTTCCCCTCGTGACATCCGGCACCTCGGCCAGCTCGAGCTTCTCGCGTAAGCCGGCCATGAGCACGAGCGCCAGTGTGAATCCAGCCCCGGCGCCCAGCGCGTACACGATGCACTGCACGAAGCTGTAACCCTTGTTGGTCTGAAAAAGCGCCAAGCCCAGGATGGCGCAGTTGGTGGTGATCAGCGGCAAGAAGATCCCCAGCGATCGGAAGAGCGCGGGGCTGACCTTCTTGATGAACATCTCCACGAGTTGGACGGTCGAGGCGATGACGGCGATGAACGAGATCAGCTTGAGGTAGGGCGCGTTGATCGCCACCAGAAGCGCCTGGATTCCAAAGGCGCAGATCGAGCTCACCAGCATGACGAACGTCACCGCAGCGCCCATGCGCGAGGCGGTCTCGAGCTTCGACGACACACCCAGGAACGGGCAGATGCCCAGGAAGTACGCGAGCACGAAGTTGTTCACCAGGCTAGCGTTGATGAAGATCGTCCAAAGAGATTCGTCGTGCATCACGCGGTCTCCTTGCTGAGCTCGAGCGCGGATGCGTGCTCGCGCCGGGCCTTGCGCTGCTTGAGCCAGTTGAACAGCAGCAACCAGCCCGCCAGAGTGAAGAAGCCGCCGCTCGGAAGGATCATCACGACCCAGTTCTGAAACGAGTCGTGGAAGAGCTGCGCTCCGAACAGGGTTCCGTTGCCTAGAATCTCCCGGACCGCTCCGAGGCAGAACAGAGCGAAGGCGAATCCAATTCCCATGCCCAGGCCGTCCATGGTCGATCGAGCGACCGTGTTCTTGGAGGCAAAGGCTTCGGCCCGCCCGAGGATCAGGCAGTTGACCACGATGAGCGAGATGAAGGCGCCCAGCGCCTTGTAGAGGTCGAGGCTGACCGCCTGAATCAAGTAGTCCACGACCGTCACGAAGGTCGCGATGATCAGGATGTACGTGGCGATACGAACCTGCTTGGGGATGAAGCTACGCAGCGACGAGACCACGATGTTGGACATGACCAGCACGAACGCCGTCGCCAGGCCCATGGCGAGCGCGTTCATCGCCGTGTTCGACACCGCCAACACCGGGCACATGCCCAGCACCTGCACGAACACCGGGTTCTCCTTCCAGAGGCCCTTGATGAACTCGTCCGTGCCGCTCTTGGGCAGGGTTGCCATGTCCTATTCCCCTCCCTTGAAGTCGGTCAGGTTGTTCTGAATGCGTGGCATCCAGGTCTGTGCGCTGCCGTTGAGGATGTTGGCGATGGCGACGGACGAGATCGTGGCGCCGGTGATCCCATCGACTTCCCAGGCATTGGTCTTCGCGCCGTGCTTGACCGGCACGATGGGGTTGGCCAGCTCCGTGCGATCGTCCCTCAGCGACACATCCAGGCTTTCGAAGTTCTGTAGGAACGCGGGGTCCGTCTCGATCTTGTCGCCAAGGCCGGGGGTCTCTTTGCTGTCGAGGACTTGGATCCCGATGATCGCCTCCTCGGCGAACGAGTAGCCGTAGATCAGTCGAATGACGTCTTGGTAGCCCATGCCCTGGGCTTCCACCGCCAGGCCCACCAGCTCTTGGGAGTCGTCGTAGCCCGCATAGACGAGCCGCTCGCCCGCACCGTCGCCATCGAGAGCCTTGAACTCGCCTGCATCGTCCAAGCGAAACGTGCTGCTCCTGCTCGCCTTGGGAAGGACGTGGAAGATCGCCTCTTGCAAGGCCTCGGCCTTGTTGCGTTCGATGATCGGGAGCGTCACCTGGAACACGCTGACGATGAGCAGCCCGCAGAACACACCGACGCCCACCATGGCCCGGTACATGTGCCAGATGCTCGGTGGGGCAGGGCGGCTCGCCAGCTCGGTCTGGCTCACGTGGCAGCCTCCTTACCCCGGGCGCCGTACACGCGCGGCCGAGTCCAGCGATCGAGGTGTGGGGTCACCGCGTTGCCGAGGAGGATGGCGTACATGACGCCTTCGGGCAGTCCGCCCCAGGTTCGAATCACCACCGTGACCAGACCGATGAGCGCGCCGTAGAGGTAGCAGCCGCGCGAGGTCATCGGCGAGCCAACCATGTCGGTGGCCATGAACATCGCACCGAGCATGAGCCCTCCGGACAAGAGCATGAAGACCGGGGAGGCGTAGCGCGTCGGGTCGGCTAGATAGAGGGCGCCGCTGAACACCGCCACCGTCACGAAGATCGACACCGGGATGCGCCAGTTCATCATGTTCCGGGCGATGAGATAGATGCCGCCTACGAGAATCAGCACGGCAGAGGTCTCCCCCGCCGAGCCGCTGACGAAGCCCATGGCCAGGTCGCTGGTCCCGGTGGCCTCCCGGCTGAACTTCCAGAGCGCCAAGGGGGTGGCGCTGGTGAGCGCGTCGTACTCCGGCGTCGGTGAAGGGCAAGGTCAGCGTGGACAAGGGCAAGGACGAGAAACGCCCCGCCCCGAAGCCCGGGATCCAGCTCGTCATCGCGACTGGAAAAGCGGCCTGAAGTACGGCCCGGCCCACCAGCGCCGGATTGAACGTGTTGTATCCGAGGCCGCCGAACAGCGCCTTGCCCAAGGCCACGCCAATGACGCCGCCCACCGCCACCATCCAAAGCGGCAAGCTCGGCGGGAGCGTGAGGCCATAGAGAAGGCCGGTGATGGTCACCGACCAGTCCCCGACGGTGCTGGGCTTGCCCGAGGCGCGGCAGATCAGGTGCTCGGTGAGGACACAGGACACGACGGCCATGGAAAGGGTCAGCAAGCCGGCCAGCCCGAAGGCGAACACCGCGAACGCCGTGATCGGCAGCAGGGCCAGCACCACGTTGAACATGATGGTGTCCACGCTGTAGCCGCTCAGAATGTGCGGCGAGGTGCGGATCTCCAGAGTCTTGCCCGCCTTCGCCATCAAGCAGCTCCTGCTTTGCGCACCTGCGCCTTGGCCGCGCGGAACTGCTGCACCAGTGGGATGTGCGACGGACAGACGAACGAGCAGGAGCCGCACTCGAAGCAGTCCATGAGGTTGTGCTCCTCCGCCATGGCCGAGAACTGCTCGGTGGCGGCCAGTCTTCCGAGCGAGGACGGGTTGAGGAAGATGGGGCAGGCATCGACGCAGTAGCCGCATCGAATGCAGGGATAGACTTGGCTGTGGGTTCTCTCCGCTGCCGAATCGGTAAATGCCGTGACGCCCGATGTGCCCTTGGTGATCGAGATGTCCAGGCTCGACGCTGCCGCGCCCATCATCGGCCCGCCTAGGAAGACGCGATTCACGTCGTCTTCCACGCCCACGTAGCTCCAGCAAGAAGCGAAGCGGCGTGCCGATCGGGATGCGATAGTTGCCCTTACGCTTCACCGCAGGCCCCGTCACCGTGATCACCCGTTCGTGAATCCCCTGTCCGAGAGGAAGCAGGTGACCGATCTGTGCGGCGGTGGCGACGTTGCAGCACAGGGCGTGGATATCGAGAGGCAGTCCCCGGGACGGCACCTCGCGTCCGAGAAGCGCCGAGAACAACATCTTCTCGGCGCCCTGTGGGTACTTCACCTGCAGCACCTCCACCGAGCCGTCCAAGTCGCCGGGGAACTCCTGGCGCAAGAGCTCCGCGGCGTCGGGCTTGTTGGCCTCGATGGCGATGATGACCTTCTTCGCCCCCGTGACCTTCAACAGGTAACGAATCCCCACGAAGATGTCCTTGCTCTGCTCCAGCATCACCCGATGATCGGTGGTGAGGAACGGCTCGCACTCGATCCCGTTGATGATCAGGGTGTCGACGTACTTGCCCTCGGGGATCTTGAGCTTCACGTGCGTCGGGAACGCCGCGCCCCCGAGCCCTACGACACCGGCATCCTGGATGGCGGCGATGATCTCGTCCGGAGTTGCGCTGTCGAGCGGACAGGGTGTGCCGTCCTCGACCTCCTGGGTGTCGCCCGCAAACGGCTCCAGGTACACCGCCGGCACCATGCGGCCGCTGATGCTGGGGGCCAGGGCAATCCTGCGGATCAGACCCGAAGCGGGGGCGTGCATCGAGACCGACATGAAGCCGTCGGCGCGCGCGATCCGCTGACCTCTCTGAACTTCCTCCCCTTCCTCCACCACGAGGTAGCGAGGGAGCTCCCATGTGCTGAACGAGCGGAACGATGAGTAGCGGCGCAAACGGGAACTGACGAATGGCTAGCCCACTCGTTTCGTCCTTCGACTCCGGCGGGTGCACGCCATGCCGGAATGTCTTGAGCCCCAGAAGCCTCATCGGTTTCATCCCAAGTCGTTCATCAGTTGTACTTCTCGCCGCGCTTGATCCACTTGTCGATGCCCTTTTCGTTTCGGTTCCTGGGCAAGCCAGGGTGGATCACCCGAGCGGTGCATTTCTCCGCCGCCTTCACCAGATCCTTGTAGGGTCCCCCCTCGGCGTTCTTGATGATGGCTTTCTTGTCCGCGTTGTAAACGAAGATCTTGGAATTGAGCTGGGTGCACTCATCGCAAGCGGTGCAGTTCGGGGTATCGATCCACGGTGCCAGGTACTCACCCGCGGCCGTCGCAACAGGCGCTGCCGCCGAAGCCGTTTCGCCGGTCGCCGACGCTACTCCGGGAGCGATGTCGCCCGCTGCCAGCGCGGCCAATCCTTCACCCGATCCACCCGTCAGCTGCATCAGCCCGGACATGATCCTGCCGACGACGTCCTGGCGTGCCTGTTCGACAATCACTTCGGTGGAGGGCTGATCCTCGCCAGCCAGCGCCCGCAGCATGGTCCAGAAATCACGCCGATCTTCGCACGACTCCACGATGGGCTGGGCGACCAGCAGCCGGCTGAGCTGCTGATCCTTGTCGACCATCCACACGTACGGGAAGACGCCCTCGCGGTCGTCCTCGTCCAAGTCCAGGAACTCCCCGAGCGGCATCATGTTCTCGTTCCAGGTGTCCCGCGGCGCGACCCGGAACTGCTTGCGAAATCTACCCTCGGTGATGGCGAAGTCCGCAAAGGTCAGCGGCAGCTCCATCTCCTTGTCGACACCGTCTTCCTGGTACTTGATCGTGTAGCTGGGCCAGTCCTGATCCTGCTGCGGGTTGCCCTCTAGATCGAAACACTCCTTGGGCGTCTTCCCCGCGTCGGGATTGTAACGGAAGAGGGGATACGCTCTGGACTCGACCGCCAGCTTCGACTGGGCCGAGCTCATGTCGTCGCCGATGCCGTGCTCCGGCTGACAGGTGCTGTACAGGTTGAAGAGCGCTGGTCGCCGGGTCTTGAGGCCCTGGATGAAGCCTTCGATCATGTGATTCGGATGCGAGATGCTGCTCTGCATCACATAGGTCGTGCGGTGCGCCATGCCGATGAGGCCGATCTCCTTGCGCGGCTCTTGCTTGCCCTTGATGGACTTGCCGTACTGCGCCATGTCCGAGACCTGGCCGATGAAACCCGAGGTGCAGGCCTGTCCGCCGGTGTTCGAGTAGACCTGCGTGTCCACCACCAAGACCTTGATCGGTGTGCCTGAGGCCATGACCCGGGAGAGGTTTTGGAAGCCGATGTCGTACATCGCACCGTCGCCGCCAACGGCGACCACGGGCGGGCAAAGCTCCCATTCCTCGTCGCTGAACTGTCGCCAGTCGAAGTACGTGAGGAATTCATCGTGCTCGGCGGGCTTGTACTTGTCCTCGAGCTCGAGCTCGGCGGTGCGGATGGCCTTGAAGCCTTCCGCCATCTTGGCCATGTGGCCCTCGAAGATGCCCATCGCGATGGACGGGCTGTCCTGGAAGAGGTGATTGGCCCAGGGGAACGGATAAGGGTTGAAGGGGTAGGTGCTGCCCCAAACCGAGGTGCAGCCGGTGCTGTTGATGATCCCCATGCTGGTCCGGCCGCGGCCGGTGGTGCCCTCGACGTACTTCCACTTGAGCTGTTCCAACTTGGCCACCAGCCCGGTCATCCGCCGGAGCCAAGCCTGGTCGATCGGGTGACTTCCCTCGATTGTCTCCATGCGCGCGGCGATGGCGGCCAGCGTCACGTCCTGATCGCCGATGTCGTCCACGATCTTGGCCATGACTTCGGGGTCGCTCACGTTGATCTCGCCAGCTAGCCGGAGCTGGATGTGCTTCTTCAGCCGGGCGATGAGCTCGCTGACGTGCTCGAGGTGCTTGGCGATCCGCGGTTGCATCAGGGCTTCCACGGTGGCGATGAAGATGTGAAGCGAGGTCTTCTCCGAGCAACCGAGGCAGGCGCCATCACCGCTGGTGAACGGCAGGTAGTTCGACTTGTCGAGGAGGATCGTTTCGAGCGCGCCGATGCCCTCTTCCAAGTCGTCCACCCGGATGTACTTCTTCGGGGTGCTTGGCAGGTCGGTCCAGAAGTCCCAGTTGTCGCGCAGCAGCTGCACCGACTCGGCGGTCTGCTTCATGGGGCGGAGCGCGTCGTCGTTGCAGACCTCCACACACTCCATGCAGCCCTTGCAGGTGTACGGATTGACGGTGATCGAGAGCAGGCCGCCGCTGCCGGGCTGGTCCTGCTCAGGCAGCGTGTAGTGCGGCCGCGTCAGCGCAAACTGGAATCCGTTCAGCTCTTCTTTGAAAAGGCCGAGCTCCTTCTCGAGCTTCTCCTTCTCGCTGCCCTTGAGCTCGCTCTGCTTCACCGTTTGCGCCATGGCCTCGTCCATGAGCCGCGCCACCGAGTCGGTCTCTTTCGACTCCTTGAACAGGCTGTGCAGGTTGCGTTCCATGACTTTGGCGGCCTTGGGCAGGTGTTCGATCTGCGCGCCGTGGCCGTTCTTGCGCACCCGGTTCACGATGGTGTCGAAGACTTGCCCGACCTCGTTCACCAGCCCAGGGATCGCGGTGTCGGGGCAGACGGTGTAACAGCTGCCACAGGCGGTGCAGTTTTCGGGTATCCATTCAGGGTGGTCGAAGCGAATGCCGGTCATGTCCCGGAACAGCGCCGTCGAGGGCGGCATGACGCCGAGTCCAATGAACGGATCGGTGAGGTTGTCGTTGCCCACGCCTCGCGCGTAGAAGCTTCCCGTCTGCTCCCAGAAGCGGTGGATGTCGCTCATGGGTGCCTTGCTCTGAGGCAGCGGCTTCACCATCATCGGGAGCTTGCGTTTGCCGGCTTCGGCCTTGCGGTCGACTTCGCTGATGGGGCCGGGGACCAGCTGGCGTAGCTCCTCGAAGCCGCGCTTGACCACCCGCACGTTGTCCTCGACGACTCGGCGTCCCTTGGAGCCGAACTTGCCCTGCAGCTGATCGTGAATGGCGTCGAGGAGCTTCTCCTCGGTGAACCCGGCTTGCTTCATCACCGGTGAGGCCGCGAAGAACGCGCCCTGGAACGCGATGCCCTGCATGCGGAGCTGAAGCTCGGAATCGGTGGCCTCGTCGCGCGCGATCTGGAACGCGTCCAGGTAATAGACCTTGATCTTCTTGTCGATGATGATCTTCTGATACGTGGGCGGAATGCTCTCCCACATTTCCTCATTCGATGCCTTGTCGCTCTGAATGATGAAGACGCCGCCTTCTTTGAGGCCGGCCAGCGCGTTGGTGTGCCCGAAGACGTTCGGGTCCGGCGACAGCACCACGTCGACGTAGAAGTACTCGCAGTTGATCTTGATCGGCTCCGGCGCCGCCGATAGATAGTACGTCGTCGGCTGGCCCTTCTTCTCCGAGCCGTACTTGGGGTTGGCCTTCATGTGGTAACCCAAGAGGTCGAACAGCGTCATCGCCAGGTTCTTGCCTGTCGTGATCGCGCCCCAGCCGCCGATCGAATGAAACCGAACCGTGATGCTGTCCTTGGGCATCAAGTTGGGGTTCTCCGATCCACGAATCGCAAGCTCTTTGACGTCGGGGTAGGCCTCCGCGATCGTCTGCTGATAGATGTCCTGCTTTGGCGTCATCGCCTCGTCGCGCAAGAAGTCGATCGAGAGGTAGAAGAGCTTCTTCCGAGGCCCGTTCTCCAGCATGTTTTCGACCGCGCCCACGAGGCCCTCGGGCTGCAGGTCTCGGCTGCCCATGCCGAAAGAGCCGGAGTAGAGCGAGGGTGCGTCGTTCAATGACTTGTACGCGGCCAGCTCCGGGTAGGCCGGGTGCTTGAGGTCCTTGCCGTTCTCGAGACACTTGCTCACCGTGGCGCGGATCTCCCGCATCAGCGGCAAGTCCACGGCCAGCGGCTGGTCCAGCCGCTCCAGGACCGTGACGCCCTTCTTGCCCTGAATGATCTGCCCGATGAGATCGCTCGGGAACGGACGGAACATGAGCATGTCTACGACGCCCACCTTGAGACCGCGCGACTCCCGAAGGTAGTCCACCACCGCCTCCGCAGAGGGGATCATGCTGCCCTGCCCAACGATGAGGTAGTCCGCATCGTCGGCTCGGTACGTCATCACGCGGCTGTAGTGTCGACCCGTGAGCGCGTAGAATTCTTCAAACGCTTGATCGGTCAAAGCCTGGATGTGATCGAAGAAGAACGGCCGCTGCGCCGCCACGCTTTGCATGTACGAGTCCTGGTTCTCGACCAGGCCGGCCATCACCGGGTTGTCGACGTCCCAGAGCAAGGGGATGCGCCGGCGGGTTTCGCCGTAGATGATCTTCTGCGCCGGGGTAGGGGTCTCGATGATGTCATCGGGTTGCCCCAGGTACTCGGCGATGAGCTCCCGCTCGGGCACCATCAACGACTCGATGAGGTGCGTGGTGAGGAACCCGTCCTGGGCGATGATGCCTGGGGTGAGCGAGAGCTCCGCGATCCTGTGCGAAATGATGTTCAGGTCCGCAGCCGCCTGAGCGTTCTTGGCGAACATCTGGAAGAAGCCCGTGTCGTCGACGCAGTGGTAGTCGTCGTGTCCGGCGTGCACGTTGAGGGTGGACTTGGTCATGGCACGCGCCCCGACGTTCAAGACGTAGGTCAGCCTCTTGCCCACCGCCGCGTAGAGCGACTCGTGCATGTAGGCGATGCCCTGGCCGGAGGAGAAGTTCGCCGAACGCATGCCGGTCATCGACATGCCAGCGGTGACGGCCGCCGCGGCGTGCTCGCCCTCGGGCTCGACGAAGATCAGCGGCCGCCCCGAGACGTTGATGTGTCCCGCCGCCGTGGCCTCAGCCCAGTACTCGCCCATCTGAGTCGAGGGCGTGATCGGATAAGCGCCAGCGGCGTCCGTAGACTCGCGCTCACACATGATGACGGCGGTGTTGCCGTCCAGTGCAGCACGGGAACCGGGATACTTGAACTTGCCGTCCCCGTCGTTGCCTTGGCCCTTGTTCTTTTTACCGAAGAATCGCGCGGACATCGAAACCACCTGTCGGGCTTTGGCCCTTGTTTCTAGGTCGGGGCGTCGCGGAGCGTGCCCTTACGAATGATCTTTTTGGCTGCCGGCCCCTTCACCGGCCCGGCCTTGGGATCGATCCAGACGATAGCCCCTGTGGGGCACCGTTCAATCGGAGTCTGCGTCTTGTGTGCTCTGCTGTAGTCCACTACCGGCAGGCTCATCTTCATGGTGATGAGGCCTCTTGGCGCGTCCATCTCGCAGCGAGCGCAGCCGGTGCAGGCGACCTCGCAGTCCTCCAGGACTTCGTCGCCGGCCTGCTGGGAGCTGCAAGCAACCCAGAGGCGGTGGCTCTCCTTGTGCAGCGAGAACAGGTCCTTGGGGCAGACCTCGACACAGTCCCCACAGGCGGTGCACAGGGCTTCGTTCACCACCGGTAGCTTGTGCTCGTTCATGTGAATGGCGTCGAAGTCGCAGGCTTCGTCGCAATCCCCTAGACCGAGGCAGCCCCAGAAGCAGCCCTTGCCGCCGCCGGCGACCCGAGCTGCCGAGCGGCAGGTCTGCTCTCCGTGATATCTAGCGTGGTTGCGGGCCACGTTGGTGCCGCCCGCGCAGGCCAGTCGAGCGACCAGCTTCTCTTCGGCTCCGACGTCGACGCCCAGGAAGCTTGCGATCTCCGCTCTCTCCTCGCCGGAGCTCACCGTGCATTTGCCCGGCAAGGCCTCGCCCTTGGTCAGCGCTTCGGCGAACGGGCGGCAGCCGGGAAAGCCACAGGCCCCGCAGTTCGCGTGCGGCAGCATCTCCTCGACGACGTCGATTCGCGGATCCTCGTATACGTACAGCTTCTTGTTGGCCAGAACCAAGGCTGTAGCGAGGATGAATGTGAGGCCGCTGAGGGCCCCAACCGCCGTGAGAAACAGCATAGGAAAAAGCATCAGTTGTCGACACCGTGCCGACTAGGAATCGCCCCCGGATGGGGAGTGTAGCCTCATGTTATCCCGAAGAACAATTACGTATAGACGAGATTGCGCAAGCGCGAGATCTTCATCGTTCCCGATGCGCAATCGATAAGCCGCTCGGCCCGGATTCTTAGCAGAGCTCTCTGACAAGCAAAGCACGATTGGGACCCCCGTAACGGTTCGAGTGGGGTGACAAGCGAGTCACCTCGTTCCACGCGAAAAAGGAGACTCATCATGAAAACGGGAATCATTATTGCGATGGCCGCGCTAGGCATGGCCCTCTTCGCGGTGCCAGACAACCCGGCACAAGCCAGGCGGGGCGGGCACCACGGTCCGGACGTCAACCAGCGGTTCTCCGGCAGTACATTTGTCGTCGACACGGACGCGGCCGTCACCGGGAAGCCAAACTTCGTTGTTGAATGGGCTTTGCAAAGGGCAGCCGGGAACCGCTTCAGCTCGCCTCACTAATCGAGTTCGGGCCGGCGGGTCCCGATGACCGCTGCCCCCCGAGCTCCCCTTCGGCGCGGAGATCATCAGCCAAACCTGGGTGCGACAGACCTACAACGACGGTTCGCTTCTGACCGGTAGTACCGATTCCGGCAGTTTCCTCTGCTCGGATGGCGTCGCTGTTCGCCGCCGACGTTGGTCGGCGCCATCACCGGAGGCACGGGGCGATACAAGAATGCGAGCGGCACCTGGAAAGCGGATGCGCGCACGTTTAACAGCGGTCTGACGGGACACATCAAGGTCGACCTCGACTAGCCGCATCATACCAGGGCTACGGAGAACCGACTGCCCGAGCGCCCCCCGGCGACAAGTCGACCGGGGGGTCGCTTATGGCGAACGCCAACTCGGCGAACCCTCAGGTCACTTTGGCGACGTCGCCAACCTTGACGACCCGCGTGGTCGGCTGGGCAGGCGTCTCCTCCGGCAGAAACCAACGCGCCCAAAGAACACCGCTCTTGTGACCCTGCGTTCGAATCCAGTTTGGGTGCCCCGGATCCTGCGCCGAGATCACCAGCGTCCAAGAGCCGTCGTCCTTGTACTCGATCTGGTGTCCGTTGATCGAAACGCGCTCGTAGTCGTAGTTGTAGGTGTGTAGGAACTCGTTCCAGATGCACAAGTTCCAGAACGGGCACTTGGGGTCCGCTCCTTCGATGATGAGCGCCTCGTCGTCTTCGAGGGCGTAGTTGCCCATCCCGTACGAGGCGTCGCTCGCTCCCCAGCCGTAGGTGATCGCCCCCATCGGAAGCGGCTCTTGCATGGTATTCGGGTCGCCGATCGTGGGGATCGGCGTGATCTGGCATTGCTCCTTGATCCAGGTCGTCGCGGCCCGGAAGCGTCGCGCCATGTCTTCATCGCTGACGCGGGTCGTCGAGGGTGGGTCGTCGGATTCGATCGTCCAGATGGCCCGCTTGTCCTCGGAAGGGTCGGCGAGGTAGTCACGGGTGATCGCCGCATTTGTCTGCGGCGAGAGCCGAAGCCAGTTTCCGGGGTGTTCCTTGGCGCTCAGGACGATGTCGTAGGTCCCGTCCGCGTTGGCCTGCATGTCGCCGATGCGAAGGCAATCCACGATGCCCTCTGCCGGTCGGCCGTCATCGGGCCCTTCGTACACGCTCAGCGAAAGATAGACTGCGTCCCCCGCATCGAGGTGCACGCGATAAGTCCGCGCCGGGTCGAGCGCGGCGAATTGGTAGTACGCGTCCGCGTTGTCTCCGCCCCACTTCTTGTAGCGGCCGACGATGTCGACGAAATGAGGCCGATCCTTGTCGGCCCAGACATAGCAGTCGAACGCCACCTGCGTGAGCGAGAAGATCCAGCGGTAGCCTTCGATCACCGAGACGTCCTGCTCCACCGCACGATCGCCAAACAAGAATGTGTCTTCCAGCTCGCGCATGGCGTCGATCAGCTCACGGAAAGCAGCGGTCGTTTCGAAGTTTCGCTCGGTCATGGTTTCCTCGGACGACTAGGGTGGCGTCATCGCAACGGCCGATGATAGTCGTATCGATCGACTCGGACCATCCAAAGACGTTGATTTGCGCGCTCGTTCGCCCTCACTAGGATGCCCTGGACCCGAGAGCTGAAAAGGAGGTCGATATGAGATTCATCCTCATGCTGTTGTTGGTGCTTGGCATGGCCAGCACTGCGCTAGCAGGCCCGCAGTCGACAATCGGCGGAGCGCGCCTCGAGACCGACATGGCTCACAAGGTCGCCTCGGGCTGGCCGAGCACCGCCTATGAGTGGTGGAACAAGGGGAAGAAGAAGCTCGACTGGGCCTTGGGCGGTGAGCTCGTGTACGGCCCATGGTCGGGTGCCTGGGACGACCCGCGGATCGGGTTTGCCGTCTACGCCCCCCTGCGTTTCCACCTTTGGGACCGCCAGCGGCCCAATTCCAAGACCGACCTAGGGTTCCGGGTCACGCCTGGGCTCATGGCGGGGTCTGCCTCTTACAAGACCCCGACCGTCGTCTCGCGGATCGAGCTTGCTGTTCCTGTCAGCGTGGACGTCAATCCCAAGCTGAGCGTGGTCACCGGTGGCGCGATTCCCATCGACCTCGGATGGGTCAAGCGAAGCGGTTTTGGCGGAGTGATACCTCTGCTGGTGCGCTTGGGGGTCGAGATCAAGGCCGGCAACAGGACTGCGCCCTTCGTCCTGATGGAGGTCGGGCCGGGCATCGGCTTCGGCCGCGGGCGATCCGGAGTCGACCTGGCGGCACGCCTCTGGGCTGGCACCACGTTCTGGTCCGTCATCGGGAAGTGATCGCCTCGTCAAAGGCGTTGCGGACGTCGTTGTCCTTCGCCGAGGTCACCCAGCGATGATGGTGCGCGACGTAGGGTCCGAGCGCGTCGAACTGGTCGTCAATCAGGGAGCGAGAAGGGTGAGAGAACCGAGCCCCAGATCGTGTACCTCAGGGTGCGCCTCCTCTAGAGGTCGAGCTGTGTTTCGTGCCAGATCGGCGAGGTCCAAGCCCGTTCGCGAATGACATCGAAACGGTTTGCACCCGCGAAGCTGCCCGGCGAGCCCGTGATGTCACAGCAGCCCTCGAAGCCCGCATCGCCGGACTGCTCCGAAAAGGTGCCATCGGCCGCGTCGAGCTCGGCGCAGCTCACTCCTTGCGTCACGCAGCGGCGGGTGTTCCATCGGCAGGTCGGCTGTTCCAGCACGCGGGCGTAGTAGTACGCGTCTTCGCTTGGATCGAATTGCAAATCCTCCCAGACGGCGCAGAGCGTCTCGGGCCGCGCGACCGTGTTGATCGTGCAGTCGCCATTCGGCGCAGGGCCGTCCGCCGCGCCTGCGACGGTAAACACTTTGGTCTCCACCTCGCCCGCCGCGCTGAGCTTGCCCTTGATGATCTGAATGCGCTCGAGCGGCGCGCCGCTTGGGTCCTGCGCGGCCCAGATTGCAAAGCTCGGCGCCGCCGCGCCAGCTCTAGGCAAGACGGAGCCCATCATCACTGCGTCGACCTCACCACCTTCCACGGGGGTCCCGCCAGCCGACAGCTTCTCGCAGAAATCCGATGGGAACTCCCCGAAGCGGCCGTAGCTGCGAACCTCGATTCTCGGCCCGCTGGTCGAGTAGACCCGCTTGGCCCTCAGCGCTTCGAAGATCGCCTCGCGTGTGTTCTGTGTGGCCCAGACCGCCGCCAGGCCTCCCGGATTGTTCGAGAAGGCCACGGTTCGCTCGAACTCGCGGTCTTCACAGTCAGGGTCCCCGAGCTCACAGGTCCATCGGCCGAGCTGCACCTCCGGGGAATTGTCGAGCACTCCGGCAGCGCCGATGTAGCCGTCCTCGCCGACGTCCCCGGGGTTTGCGTTGTGCTGGTCCGTGGCCCCGATCACACCGAACTGGTACGGGTTGACCCCTACGAGCTCGCGCGCCTTGAGGCCTTCGGCGAGCGCGCCGCGCATGAAGTCGTTCGGTGCCGAGCAGGAGAAGGGCACCGCCTCTTGCGTCGGGTCGCTCGTGATGCTGCTGCAGATGGTGTCTTCGGGCGGCAGGCAGCGAGGGCTGTCCTGCGGAAGACCGGTGCAGTACGGCTTGTTGTTTTCAAAGAAGCAGTCCATGTCCATCTCGTCGTTGCCAAGGCCATCGAAGCCGAAGCCCGGCATGCACTCGGACTGCCCCTTGAGCTGTTGGACTTCGACGACGACGTCGCTCTTGGCGCGGAGCGCGGCGTCTTCGGGCGTGAGCGGCTGATTGTCGCGACCTGCAAAAACGCCCTCCGTGCCCACGGGCAGAAACATCCGGCCCGCCCCGAGGTTCGGGTTGTGGGGAATCGTGACGTACTCGCAGCTCTCCGAGCTTCCGCATTGCGCTTCGAGCTGGTCGAAGAAATCCCATTCGTTTTCGGTGCCGGTGTACTGAAAGACGTCTTCGGGCAGCTCGGTGCCGAGGAACAGGACGTTTCGGTGCACGGTGGATCCGTTGTACAGCGGGCTGAACTCGTAGGCCGCGAAGCTGGTGAACTCGCATGGCTCGTTCTCGGCCTCGGAGTCCGCGATGATCTGCTGCCAGGTGTCCACCGTCGGCGCTAGGTCCGGAAAGAGCGTCAGCAACAAGTCGACGATGTTCATGTTGTTGCCGTTCAGCAAGTCCTCGATGTTGTTCAAGATGAACTGCTCGACCACGCTGCAGCTCGCCGCAGGGTCATCTCGCCGGCACTGCTCGTCGAACAAGCCGAGGAACTCGGCGTGGTCGCTGATCGCGGCGAAGTCGAGCGCTCGATCGAGCTGGCGCGTCTCACAGGCCACGTTGCGATCATCGCAGGCAACACCGACCGTTCCACCTTTCGCGAACTGAAGGGCCTCGCGCGTCCCAGAGAGCGAGTTGAACCAGAACGCGTCGAGGGAGAGCCGCGTATGCACGTGTGTTTCTCCCCAGAGCACCCGCATGCCCTGGTCGAAGTCGTCGCACACCAGCGGGGCGGTTCCGCCGGTGCCACCACCTCCATCGCCGTTCGAGTTGCCGCTGCATCCGAGCGAAAGGAGCGCAAGGGCGCGGGCCACCGTCCACAGCTGTTTCATCCCAAGGCCCATCCCAAGCTTCGTTCGAAGCACCAATATGCAGTCAAGATGCCGATACCATAGATCAGGGCCTGGTTGAAGACCGGGTGCGGCCCGTCTGCGCCAAGGCGCTTCCTTGCGACCGAACGCGCGGCGAACAGAGCAAGAGCGGCCCCGAGCACGATGAGCAGCTGTCCGGCTTCGACACCCAGGTTGAACAGCAACAGAGGCATCGCGATGCTCTCGGGCGGAAGACCGATCTCCGCGAGCGCGCCGGCAAAACCAAACCCGTGCAGCAGTCCAAACGCAAAGGCTATCAGCCAGGGGAAGCGCATCGTCACTGTGGACCGGTCGTCGCGGGCGAGCTCGACGGCCAAGAGCAGGACGCTCAGGGCAATGGCAAGCTCGGTCGGAGCCGAGGGAAGCCGAAACAAGTCCAGGGTCGCCGCCGCGAGCGTGAGGCTGTGACCGACCGTGAACGCGGTAATTGTCGCGAGCATCCTCTTGGCCACGGCTCGGTCGCCGTCTCGGCCGCGAGTGCGCAAGACGAGCAGGAGCAAGGCGAGCACGAAGAGCAGATGATCGAAGCCCGAGAGGATGTGCTCGACGCCGAGGGGAAAGTAGCTCGCCTGGTTCTCGAAGCCTCCGCGCGCTTGGGCCCCGAGTCTCGTCGTCGCGGAGCCTCGACGCACGATGGTGTTCCATTCGGGAGCATCGGGAGAGCGGAGCTCGACCAGGACCTCGCCGAGGACCGCATTCAATCCCCGTAGCTCGATCTCCATGCCGAGGAGCGGCTCGGTGCAGCGAATCCCCCAGCGCTCGACCAGGCCGTCACCGCGCTTGAACCTCGTCGGCGCCGAAATCTCCTGGCATCCCTCGGCAAAGTGCACGCTCAGGCTTGGGGTCTTGCCCTCGGTTTTCGGGAGCTTGACCAACACATCGGCCTGGTAGCCGTCGCTGGTTTCCACGCTGACAAACGCTGCTGCCAGACCGTGCGCTCGGACCCCGGCGCCCGCCGACAAGACCAGCATGGCAGCAAACGCGCCGCACCCCCGCTTCATTTCGGAGCGTCCGTAGAGTAGCGGGCGCGCAGCTTCGCCATCGCATCTTCGTTCAGACGGGTGCGCTCGGCGTCCATCCAATCGCCTTCGATCTTTTTGCGCACCTCGTCGAGCTTGGGAGCGGCAGCCTCGATTCGATCGCGGACCAGCAGCAGGTGCAGCCCGTAAGAGGACCGCACCGGACCCGACCAGCGCCCGAGAGGAAGGTCTGCCAGACTCTCCGCGAGCTCTGCGCCGAACGCGCGTTCGATCTCGGCCGGCGTCGCGCCCTCGAAGCTGCGGCCGCGGAAGAACGGGTCGCTGTCTACGGCGGCGTTCGGATCCTCCTCGAGCGCATCCAAGGCAGCCCGGGCATCCGTCGCGAGCTCCGTGCCGCGCTTTCCGCGACTGAAGAACAGCTGCGTGAAGCTGGTTTTCGCTGGCTCTGCAAGCTCGTCTCGATGCTGCTCGAGCCATCGCTGAAGCTCAGCGTCGCTTGGAGGGTCGATTCTACGGGTGTCTTCCAGCAGGAATCGCATCCGCTGCACCAAGCGCCGCCGCACGATCGTATCGTTCTGGTCGAGCCCGAGCTCCACCGCGCGTCGATACAGAATCTCTTCGTCGACCCAGTCCTGAACCAGGGCCGCTTCTTGCTCCTCGGAGGGCAGGGCGCCCCGTGCAGAGAGCCAGTCCTCGCGAAGCTGCTCGACTGGAGCGTCCGCGCGGGAGATCGGCGTCGCCGGCGACGCCCCAAACACGAAATGGTGCACGAGAAAGGCAAGCCCCCCCAAGATCACGAAGTGCAACAGAGGCTCGCGAAGCATCCGCGCTCCGCTACTCGACGAGCTCCATGATGAGCTCGGGCGCCCCTGGCGGTCCGTACGGGCCCTCGAAGCGCAGAATCCGATTGGGCGACTCACGCTCGAACCATAGGTGGTACTGAGGCATCAGCGGCTTGGCCAGTCGGGCAAGCGTCGAGCCGACACGAACGAAGTCGTTGAGGTCCGGGTACAGAACCAGCTCGGTCGCTTTCCGCGATCCCCCGGGAAGGTCCACCGTGCTGTCACCCTTCGTCTCGACGTATACCCGTGAGACGAAACGGTCGTTGATCCAGGAGTAGAATGCACGCGTCCGTTGATTGGACGGCCAGCCCAACATCAAGGGCAACAAGACTTCCGGGTACGTGTTCGGCGCAACTCCGAGATTGGTGTCGAAGCTCACCAGTTCGTGTCGACCCTGCTGCCCCTCGGTGTCGTGCATCCGGCGCTCGAGCCGTTCGCTCTGCAGACCAGAGGCCGTCTTGCGCATCGTGAAGCTCTCTTCGATGGTACCCGCGGCGACTTCGTACTTGGTCGCGAGCTCGATCCGGCCCTCGTCGACATTGCGAAACGTCAAGCTGCCCTTGGAGCCCGCAACGAGCAGCTTGTTGGCGTCGAGAATCGTGTGGAAGGCCCTCTTGGGCCGGGGCTTGAGACGATACTGGCTCGTGATGTCGAAGCCCCGGGGCGGCAGCGGGAGTAGAGAGTCGAGCGTCATTTCCCGCGTACCCTCCAATACGCGGCGGCGAGAGGCAAGGGGAGAGGCGATTTACATCGGCAGGGTCTTACCCTAGGTTCGCGGGAGCATCATGGATCCAAAGCTCATTTTCTGGCCCGTGGTCGTGCAGATCGCGCTGACCGCCTTCATCTACATTCGACTCAAGAACGTCAAGGTCGCGGCAGTCGCTGCGGGGGGGGTCGACCGGCAAAAGACGGCGCTCCATCCGGATGCATGGCCTGATTCCGTCATCAAGGTCAACAACAACCTTCGCAACCAGTTCGAAGCTCCGGTGCTGTTCTACGTGGTCACGATCATCATCTTCGTGCTCGGCGCAGTCAATCCGGTGACGCTCGCCTTGGCCTGGCTGTTTGTCCTGAGCCGCCTCGTTCATGCGTACATCCACACTGGGGCCAACATCGTGAAGTACCGTCTGCCAGTCTTCACCTTGGGGCTCGTGGCTGTGCTCGGTATGCTCGCGGCGGTCGCGTACGCGCTGGTTTAACAGACATGCACGAGCGGATCTTTCGAAAGGACTACCGGGCTTCCGAGTTCCTGGTCGACACGGTTGATCTCGTTTTCGAGTTGGACCCGGCCGAGACCCTCGTCAAAGCGAAGATGCAGCTTCGCCAAAACCCCGACGCTCCCGGCGGGAGCGGGCACCTGCTGCTGCACGGCGACGGACTTCAGCTCCGATCGCTCTTACTCGATGGCGCCGAGCTCGACCCCAGCCGCTTCGAAGCGGATTCGCAGGGCTTGCGAATCGACGATGTCCCCGAGCGCTTCGAGCTCGCGACGGAGGTGGCGATTCATCCGGCCGAGAACAGCAAGCTCATGGGGCTCTACACCTCTAGCGGGACCTTCTGCACCCAGTGCGAGGCGGAGGGCTTTCGCCGGATCACCTATTATCTGGACCGGCCCGACGTGATGGCGCGATTCAGCACGCGCATCGAAGCCGAACGGGCGAAGTACCCCGTCCTGCTGTCCAATGGGAATCGGGTCTCACAGGGCGAGCTTCCAAACGGGCGCCACTGGGTTCAGTGGGAGGATCCCTTCCCCAAGCCCAGCTATCTCTTCGCCCTGGTGGCCGGCGATTTGGTCTCCAAGCAGGGGACCTTCACGACCGCCTCGGGGCGGGAGGTCGCGCTCGAGATCTGGGTGGAGCCTGCAAACGCCGACAAGTGCGAGCATGCGCTCGCATCGCTTCAGGCGGCCATGCGCTGGGACGAGGACACCTACGGCCTGCAGTACGACCTCGACATCTACATGATCGTCGCGGTCGACGATTTCAACATGGGCGCGATGGAGAACAAGGGCCTGAACGTCTTCAACTCGAAGTACGTGCTCGCGAAGCCTTCGACCGCGACCGACGACGACTACGAAGGGATCGAAAGCGTCATCGCGCACGAGTACTTCCACAATTGGACGGGGAACCGGGTCACCTGCCGCGATTGGTTCCAGCTGACCCTCAAGGAAGGGCTGACCGTCTTTCGCGATCAGGAGTTTTCGGCGGACATGACTTCGCGGCCCGTGCAGCGCATCAAAGCAGTGAATCGCCTGCGAACCGCCCAGTTCGCCGAGGACGCCGGCCCGCTCGCCCATCCGATTCGTCCCGAGTCGTACATCGAGATGAACAACTTCTACACCGCGACAGTTTACGAAAAAGGTGCAGAAGTGGTGCGCCTCTACCAGACGCTCCTCGGCCGGGACGGGTTTCGAAAGGGGCTTCGGCGTTATCTCGAAGTGCACGATGGCTGCGCGGTCACCTGCGACGACTTCCGCCAAGCGATGGCGGAGGCCAACGGCGCAGACCTGAGCACGTTCGAGCGCTGGTACTCGCAGGCGGGCACACCGGTCGTTCGCGCGACGGGCACTTGGGATCCAACGGCAGGCTCCTACGCGCTCAGGCTCACGCAGTCGCAACGTGTCTTCGCCGGAGAGCCAGAGCCCCTGGCGCTGCCAATACCGATACGGGTCGGCCTCTTGGGCGCGGACGGCCAGGACATCCCCGGAACCGTCCGGACCCTCGAGCTCGGGGAAGCGGAGCAGACCTTCACCTTCGAGAACGTTTCGGAGCGACCGATCCCCTCGATGGCTCGGGGCTTTTCTGCGCCGATCAAGCTCGAATTCGAGCGGAGCCCTGCTGACCTCGCCTTTCTGATGGCGCACGATTCCGATCCCTTCAACCGCTGGGAAGCGGGCCAGACTCTGGCCAAGCGCGTCCTGCTCGGCCTGGTGGAGCGAGCGCTCGAAGGCCAGGCGCTCGAGCTCGACGACTCCCTGCTGTCCGCCTTTCGGGAAGTCTTGTCCGATACGAGCCTGGACGGCTCGATCAAGGCGCTGACGCTGACGCTGCCGTCCGAGGAGTTGATCTCGCAAGAGCTGAGCGCCGTGGATCCGGACGCAGTGCATCGCGCACGCAGCTTCCTCGTGCGCCAGCTCGGGGCTGCGCTTCGCGAGGAATGGATGAGCACCTACAGCCAACACGCGCTAGGCCTCGACACGATTGACAAGGCGCAGATGGACCGCCGGCGCATCAAGAATCGCGCGCTCCGCTACCTGGTCGCGCTCGAAGAGCCCGAGACCATCGCACTCGCGGCCGAGCAATTCGGCGCCGCGACGGGCATGACCGACTACGAGGCCGCGTTCCTCTGTCTAGTCGACCTCGAGTCAGCCGAGACGCGCCGCGCCATCGCGTCGTTCTACCAACGATGGCGTGGCGAGCCATTGGTCTTGGACAAGTGGTTCCGAATGCAGGCCGTGTCCAGCTCACCCGGAGCCTTCGAACGCGTAGTCGAGCTATCCAAGCATCCGGACTTCAACCTGGCCAACCCCAATCGGGCCCGCTCGCTGCTGTTTGCCTTCGCAGCGGGGAACCCGGTCGCGTTTCACCGAGCCGACGGCCGAGCGTACCGCTTCGTCGCCGACCGCATCACGGAGCTCGACGCGATCAACCCGCAAGTGGCCTCCCGCGTCGTTTCGAGCTTCAATCAGTGGAGGCGCTACGAACCGGGCCGCAGCGCCCTGATGCAAGCCGAGCTCGAGCGGATTGCGTGCCAACCCGGAATCTCGAAAGATGTCTCCGAGATCGTCGAACGAGCCTTGGAGAGATAGCGCGCATGTCGTCCGATTCCATGATTCTGACCGTGGCGAACCGCCTGGCCAAGCACCCCCCTTTCGACCGGCTCGATCGCGAGCTGCTCGAACGCATCGCCAAGGGGATTCGCATTCGGTACCTGGAGCCCGGGGAGGTCGTCTTCGAGCAGGGCAACATGGCCAACCCCGAGTTCTACGTTCTGGTGAAGGGCGAAATCGAGGTCAGTCAGCGCGTCGATGGCGTGGACGTCCTCGTCGACGTCTGCGACGACGGTGATATCTTCGGCGTGCGAGCGCTCCTCGGAGACCGGGAGTACGGTGCGACGACGCAGGCCAAGGACGACACCCTTCTCTACGTGCTCTCGAAGGATCAGCTCGACGAGTTGGTAGCCGAGGCGCCGCGGGTCGCGATGTTCTTTGCCGCCAACTTCGCGGCCGACGTGCCGCAGCTGGGGGACACGAACCGGCTCGTCGCCGTGCGTGACGCGAGGCGCCACGAAAGGGCCTCGGCGACCGGCGACGACGTGCGCCGCGTGGACCCCGTGCGCGATGTCCTTACCTGCGACACAGGAACGACCATCCGCCACGCCGCCTCGATGATGAGCGAGCGCAATGTCGGCTCGATTCTGATCGTCGACGAGGAGCGGCGCCCGATTGGCATCGTGACGGACTCCGATCTTCGCACGAAGGTCGTCGGCCAAGGCCGAGACGTTTCCGGTCTCATTTCCGAAATCATGAGCTCGCCGGTCCTCACCGTCGACGAGCAGACCACTTTGTCGATGCTGATCGCGACGGTGATGAAGAAGCACCTTCACCACTTCGCGGTCACCGAGGATGGAACTCCCCACACCCAGGTGACCGGCATCGTCTCCGAACACGACATCTTGAAGACCCAGGGCAGTCACCCCACCGTGATTCTCACGGAAATCGGCCGGGCCAAGACACGAGAACGGCTGCGCGCGCTTCGTGACCAGGCCGAGGAGCTCTTGCGCCAGTACCTCCAAGACGAGGTCGGGATGGCGTTCCTCTCGAACATGATTTCGGAAATCAACGACACGCTCATCCGGCGCGCGATTCGGCTCTCGCTCGACGAGCTTGCAAGTCGGGGCATGGAGCCGCCCGTACCGTTTTGCTGGCTGGCGCTCGGCAGCGAAGGGCGCGAAGAGCAGCTTCTGCGCACCGATCAGGACAACGCGATCCTCTACGCCGACCCTGGCGAAGACGACGGAGCCGCAGGGCGCTTCTTTCTCGAGCTCGGTCAGATGGTGGTCGACATCCTCGTCGAAGCGGGCTTCGAGCGCTGCCCCGGCGACATCATGGCCAGCAACCCGAAGTGGAATCAATCGCTGACGGAGTGGAAGCGCTGCTTCTCGAGCTGGATTCACGAGCCGGAAAACATCGCGGTGATGCACACCAACATCTTCTTCGACTTCCGCCCCGTGTACGGAGAGAAAGCGCTGACCGCCGAGCTCAAGGGTCACATCTTCGACCGCATCCAGGTCGACCGCGCGTTCCTGTCGTTCTTTGCGTTGAACGCCACCCGTAACCCGCCGCCGCTGAGCTTCTTTCGCAACATGGTCGTCGAGCGCAGCGGCGAGCATCGCGATGCGTTCGACATCAAGGCCCGCGCGATGATGCCTTTGGCCGACGCGGCCCGGGTCCTGGTGTACGACCTCGGGATCGACATCTACGGAAGCACGGCGGAGCGCTGGCAGCGGATAGGCGAGACCCACGAGAACTTGGCGCGCCTCGCGAGCGAAGCGGGGATGGCATACGAGATTCTGATGCGCATTCGGGCGCTCGAAGGCCTAAGCCGGGGCACTTCGGGCCGATACGTCCACATCAAGGAGCTCAACAAGCTCGAGCGCCAAACGCTTCGAAATACGTTTTCGGTTGTCAAAGACGTTCAGTTGATGTTGACGTCGAGGTACCGAACCGATTTCTTGCGCTGAGGTGTGAGTGCTCCCGCGATTCCTGAAAGATCTAATCCCCGGCCGCTCTCTTCCGGCCGCGGCCAGGTCTTGGCCCGAGTCCTTGCGCAGCTACATGGCGAACAAGCGCCGGCTACCCAGGAACACGCCGCTCAGCGAGGTCCGCTTCGTCGTGTTCGACAGCGAGACTTCGGGCCTCGATCTGGCGAAGAACCGGCTCCTCACCATTGCGGGCGTGGCGATGGCTGGGCCCGAAGTGCGGCTCCACGACACCTTCGAGGCCAAGGTCGCCCAAACCGACGTCGGGGGAGCGGACGCTGCCGTGATTCACGGCCTGATTTCAAACGACCTCGCCGGTGGGCTTCCTGAGGACGAAGCGGCTTCCCGGTTTCTGGACTACGCGAGCGACTCGGTGCTGGTCGCGCACCATGCTGCATTCGACATGCGCATGCTGCAGAAGGCGATCTCGTTGCACCGCGGAGCGAAGGTCTGGAACTCCTCGGTCGACACGGCACAGCTCGCGCAGCGCGTGGAGGTTGGGCCCATGACGTCGAATCAAGCCAGCGGGGCAGATCAGCGAACGTCGTACCAGCTCGACAGCCTGGTCAAACGCTACGGCATCGAAGTCGCCGAGCGGCACACCGCCGCCGGAGACGCCCTCGCCACTGCGCTCCTGTTTCAAAGGTTGCTCAAGAAGGCACAGCACCGCGGAATCCGCACGCTCGGCGAGCTGCTCGCGCGCTGAGTGGCCCGGGCGCCACAGACTGTGCCAATCCGTCACGCCGTCGACCTTGCCA
>CAVQUI010000015.1:0-176439 GCA_963716775.1 uncultured delta proteobacterium | reverse complement strand
GCTGCCGGATTCATCGCACGCTCGGTACCTGTCACCGCCCAGGATCGGTGGGAGGAAGATGCCGGATACGCCCCGTTCTCGATCGCGGCGTCGATCGCCGCACTCCTCGTGGCAGCCGATATGGTCGATGGCGCGGCAGAAGGATCGAGCGCCCCACTCTGGAGAGATACTGCAGATTGGTGGAACGAGAACATCGAGCGGTGGCTCTACGTCTCGGGGATGGACGTCGCAGCCGACGTCGCCGTCGATGGCTACTACGTGCGCATCGGCGCATTCGACCCGAGAGGAACTTCCTCACCAACTGCGGGATGGGTCGCGATCAAGAATCGTCCGGCGGCAGAGTCTCGAGCCCAGGCTTCCCATATCGTGAGCCCGGACGCCCTGGCGTTGGTTCGCTTCGGGTTGCGCTCACCACACGATCAACGGATCCTCGACACCGTCGAGGTCATCGACCGGACGCTACGCACCGAGCTACCGCAGGGCCCGGCGTGGCGCAGATACACGGACGACGGCTACGGCGAACACGCCGACGGTAGCCCATACGACGGCACCGGAGTTGGTCGGCCGTGGCCGCTCCTCACCGGCGAACGCGCCCACTACGAGCTGGCACGTGGCGACCACAGCACCGCCGAGCGGCTCGCCGCGACCATGGCGTCGTTCGCCGCGTGGCTGTTCCTCCCAGAGCAGGTGTGGGATGGATCGGACAACATCGAACGCGAGCTCACCACCGGAGGACCGACGGGATCGGCGATGCCGTTGGTGTGGGCGCATGCCGAATACCTCAAGCTGAGGCGATCACTCGCAACCGGGACCGTTCGACCTGCCACCTCAGACCGTCCGGCGCTACGGTGCCGAACCGCAGACCCATGCGCCGGCCGTGTGGAGACGCGACCTTCAGCTGGACACCATCGGATCAGAACGGACCCTTCGCATCGAGGTACCCGCGCCCGCAGAGATCGTCTGGTCGGTTGACGACTGGCGTACGACACGGACGACGATGGCGATCGATGCCGGGCACGGCCTCTGGTATGCCGACCTCCAGCCGAGCGCCCCCGGAGTGGACTTCACCATGCGGTGGCCGGATCACTGGGAGGGCACCAACTATCGAATACGGGTCATCGACGGAGGCAACGAATGAGCACGGCAGACGCGTCGATCCTGTTCGGGGCGAGCGGCGACCTGGCCCACAAGATGCTCCTCCCTGCGTTGTACCACCTCGAGGCGAGTGGCGTACTCCCCAGGCACGTGGTTGGCGTGTCGATGGCGGACTGGACCACCGACGATTTCCGGGCACACGCCCGCGGCGCCGTCACCGCCGCCGTTGCGGATGTGCAGCCTGAAATCCTGTTGCGAATGTCCGATCGCCTGGCGTTCGTCTCCGGCACGTATGCCGATCGGACGACCTTCGATGATCTGGCCGACGCCCTGCCGGGTATCAGCCTCCCGGTCTCGTATCTGGCCATCCCGCCGGTACTGTTCTCGACCGTCGTACAGGGCCTCAATTCGGCAGGCCTGGCGCACGGCCGCGTTGCGGTCGAAAAGCCGTTCGGAGAGATCTCGCCTCGGCCAAGGCGTTGAATCGAACGCTCCACAAGTCGTTCACGGAGCGGTCGATCTATCGGATCGACCACTTCCTGGGCAAGGAGGCGCTCCAAAACATCCTGACGTTCCGGTACGCCAATTCGGTCCTCGACCCCATCTGGAATCGGCGCTACATCGATCACATCCAGATCACGATGGCGGAATACTTCGGCGTGGCGGGTCGTGGAAGCCTCTATGACGAGCTGGGCACAGTTCGTGATGTCATCCAGAACCACCTTCTTCAACTGGTCGCGCTCCTCACGATGGAGGCGCCGTCGGACGCATCTGCAGACGCTCACCAGGACGAAGTCGCTGCGCTCCTCCACCAGGTGAAGCCGCTCGAATCCAGCCGGATCGTCCGAGGCCGGTATGACGGCTTTCTCGCAGAAGATGGCGTGGCCACCGGGTCGGTCACCGAGACGTATGCGGCCGTCGCTCTCGAAATCGCTTCGCAACGATGGAGTGGTGTGCCCATCTACATCAGAGCGGGAAAGATGCTGCCGGTGCGGGCAACAGTCGCCGAAGTCGTCTTTGCCGCACAGCCCGACATCCCGTTCCTCGGCTGGGCCGGACGTTGCGCCCGGCAACAACCGGCTCACGTTCCACATCGGCCCCGACAATGGCATCGAGCTGCACCTCCAGGGGAAGGCTCCGGGCGACACGAGTGACCTGGCGCCGATCGATCTCTCGGTCGGTACAGGCTGGGCTACACCAGCGGACCCGGCGCGGTACCAACGACTGCTCGCCGACGCCATCGACGGCGAGCGCCGGCTGTTCGCGTGCGAGGACAGCGTGGAGGCGGCGTGGAAGATCGTCGGCCCGGTGCTCATCGATCAGGAACCGCCCGACACGTACGAGGCGGGTTCATGGGGGCCGCCCACCGATCGCCTGCTGGCGCCGGGAATGGCTTGGATCGACCCCAACGGCCCGTGAGGAGCCATCCGTGTTGTCAGATCTCGACCTGGGTTCCGATCTCGACCACTTGTCCGAGCGGGAGCCGGAAGTGCTCGACGGCGCTCGACGCGTTGCGGTGCATGACGGCGAAGAGCCGGTCGCGCCAGAGGGCCATCCCGGCGGCGACGAGACGGACCACCGTCTCACGTCCGAGCACGAAGGTGGCATCGGTGGGATCGAAACCGAAATCCGACGAACGATGTTGGCGAACGCCTCGGTACGTTGGGCGGCTCGAAAAACCCGAAACGGAGGACGACCTCGTGGAACCCCTGTCGCAGCGGGTGCACCGTAGCCCGTCGCGCCCTAGGGAACACCCGGGATGGACGCGGTCTGCACCGTCACCACGACGACCGTGTCGTGGAGCACCTCGTTGTGCCGCAGGTTGGCGAGCAATGCCGGTGGTGTGGAGCCGGGATAGGCGATCAGATACACCGTGGTGCCCGACCCTCGGAACCGTGGGTCCGGTGATCGACCCGATGAGGCGTTCGATGGGGAGTCCGTGACCGGTGCTGGGTGGCCGCTCATTAAGCAGCCCACGTCCGGTCTTCCACGTCGTCATCACGGTGAACACGATGAGCCCGACGACGAGCGAACCCACCGCCGGCCGGGACCTTGACGATGTTGGCAGCGAAGAAGGCGACGTCGACGACAGGAACACCGTGGTGAGCGAGGATCACCCGGGACCAATTCCACCGCTCCCGCATCACCACGAACAGGAGGATGGTGGTGATGACCATCGTCGTCGTGACCGCAACCCCGTAAGCCGCTGCCAGGTTGGTCGACGATCGGAAGGCCACCACCAGACCCACGCACGCCACCATCAGAGCCCAGTTGACCGAGGAGATGTAGATCTGCCCGATCTCCCGAGGCGAGGTGTGGTCGATCTTCATTCGGGGCAGGTAGCCCAACTGAACCGCTTGCATCGTCAACGAGTAAGCGCCCGAGATCAGGGCCTGTGAGGCGATCACCGTCGCCATCGTGGCCAGGATCACCAACGGCAACACCGCCCACTCGGGGGCATTCTGAAGAAGGGGTTGTTGATGGTCGACGGATCGGCGATCAGCATCGCCCCCTGCCCGAAATAGTTGAGTAGCAGCGCCGGGAAGACGACACCGACCCACCCGATCCGGATCGGCCGTTTCCCGAAGTGGCCCATATCGGCGTAGAGGGCCTCGCTTCCGGTGACGACCAGAAAAACCGCGCCGAGAGCTTCGAAGGCGTACCCGGGGCTGTCAGTCAGGAACTGAATCGCATACCAGGGGTTGGTCGCTCCGAATATCGACGGATGGCCGATCACATAGCTGAGCCCAAGTGCGGCCAGCACCGCGAACCACAGGATCATCACCGGGCCGAAGATGGCCCCGACCGTCGACGTGCCGCGCGTTGGATGCTGAACAAGCCGATGAGGATGCCTACCGCGATCGGGATCACGTAGGGCTCGAGGCCGGCGCCGCGATCTCGAGTCCTTCGACGGCGGCGAGGACAGAGATAGCGGGTGTGATCATCCCATCGCCATACAGCAGGGCGGTCCCGAACAACCCCATCAAGATGAGAGCCCACTTGACCTTGTGTTGCCGGACTCCGGAGACCGGGTTGAGGAGGGCAGTCAGAGCGAGAATCCCTCCCTCGCCATGGTTGTCGGCCCGCATCACAAACACCAGGTATTTGAGCGACACGACCAGGACCAACGCCCAAAACATCAGACTCAGAATGCCGAAGACGCTGTCTTGGCTCACCCCGAGCCCATCCGCTGCAACGAACGACTCCCGGAAGGCATAGAGCGGGCTGGTCCCGATATCCCCGTAGACGATCCCGAGCGCCCCGAGCGACATGAGCAAGACGTACCGCCGTCCCTCGGGACGGGTGTCGCTCACTGGTGGGTCACGATGCGGTGAAGATACGGCGCCGACGACGTGTAATGAGGAAGGCTCGAATGGTCCGGTCCATCACTGGACCGCCAGCTCGTCGGGTACTGTCTGCGCATGCTGCTCACCATGATTGTCGAGATCCCGAAGGGTTCGCGGCAACAAATACGAGATGGACCATGCCACCGGTGAGCTGTTCCTCGATCGGATGCTGTTCACAGCAACGTGTTACCCGGCCTACTTACGGGTTCATCCCCGAGACCCTCGCCGAAGACGGCGACCCGCTCGACGCACTCGCGCTCGTCACCGAGCCAACGTTTCCAGGGTGCCGGATCCGCGTTCGTCCGGTTGGTGCGTTCCTCATTGAGGACCAGGGCCGCTCGGATCACAAGGTCCTCTGTGTGCCCGACGGCGATCCCCTGTGGGCCACAGCCCGCTAACACTGGCGACGTGCCCGCCCACCTGCTGCGCGAACTCGAGCACTTCTTTGCGGTCTACAAGGATCTCGAGGACAAGAAGACCGCAACATTCGGATGGCGTTCGGTCACGGAGGCCGAGATCGTCATCGACGAATCCATCGAGCGATGGGCCGCCCACGCAGCGGAATGAGCCCCCAGGGCAGCGAGACGTCGTGCGGCTCATCGTGCCGTTGGACCCCCGTCGAGATACCCCTTCAGGGTTCGTACTCTGGGATAGAAGTCTAGTTCGGACGCCTTAGAACGACGATCTCGTCGAAGCGCGACACTTCGCTCCAGCCCATGCGCCGCAAACGCTGCGCGTCGCTCCCCTGCCCAAGGAGCGCGGCATAGTTGTAAACCGGATTCGCGAGCAGGCCTCGCTTGAACTGTACTTGAGGCACGGTCTTCTGGAATACGAGATAGCCGCCGTTCATGTGTCTTCGTTCGTGGTAGAGGAGACCTGTTGCGTCGTTCTGCTTGCCAACGAAAGCTTGCGCCTGGAACATGCCGCGTCTTGCAGTCCAGGGAAGCTTCGAGGTTCCCTCGAGGTTCGATGCCAGCATCGCGACAAGTATCAACAGGGCTGCCATCGGACCGAGCACGGGCGCACGCCCCTTCAGCCAGCGGACCCACATCCACCAGCCCAGGCCAAGAGCGCTGGCGAGGAGGGGCCAGTTGTACATCAAAAAGCGATCCTCTTTGTGAGGCTCGAGCGAGAGCAGCACCGTAGGCAACAGAAGAGTGAGCCAAAGGAGCCAGGTTCGCCGCCAGCCGGTCAAGGCAACCAAGAGTGTCAGCCCCGCGAGCGGCCCCAGGCGCCCCCAGATGCTTTCGGCCGCATAGTAGTGCCAGGGACTCGTGCCGTGGTCGCTCGCGCCATGTTCGAAGAAGTTGTAGCGCAGGTGCTCCACGGTGGAGTGAAACGGCGCGCCCCAAGTGAAGAGGTCCACGAGCCCGACGATGGCGACCGGGAGCGCGGCCCCCGTCAGCAAGGGCTTGAGTGCGCGGGAGCGGTAGCGCAGCAGCAAGTCGGCAAGCGGAACCAGCATGTGAAGACCGCAGGTGAAACGCAGCGCGCCCGCGATTCCAAAGAAGAGACCGCAGAGCAGCAGCGAGCGCTGGTCCGGCTCGTCGCTTCGGCGGGCTTCGAGCCAATGAGCGTAGGCCCAGCTCAGCGCGACCATGCACGGCGTGCCGATCAGCGTGTGGGGTGTGTAGTAGACCAGAGCCGGCAACAAGGCCGTGAAGGCCGCAACCGAGAGACCAGCGTTCTCGGCGTCCGGGTCGCCCTGCGGCCAAAGGGCTACCCCAATCCGATAGCCGGCCGGAACCATGACGAGGCTCAGGACGGCGTTCTGCAAGGTGAGCAGCCGGAACGCCGACAAGCCTGTCACGCCGACCCAGCTCAGAATCTCGAGAAGCCCCGCATAGATGCCGGGAAGAACCCAGGATCGCACGCCTCGAACGAACTCCCAGGGGAGCCAGGCCAGGCCTGTGCGCAGGTAGTTCGCGGGCTCGACCTGTTGGAAGATCTCGTCGGGGTAGTGAAAGCCGCCTTTGAACCACCAGGCCGTCACGCGGGCAACGAGCCCCAGAGCCACGAGCAGCCAGAGCAGGCGCGCACTGCGACGGCTCACGGCAGCACCTCGATTTCGTAGAGCCTCACTACGTCGCGCGCGGAGCCCGGCTCGATGTCGAGCTCGATCCGGAGGCGATCCACCTGAAGGCAGCTCAGGGCGTGCTCGGCTCGTGAGGCTGCGTTGCCTTCGACGCGCAACGTTGCGCGCAGCTCGTCGCCGGCGCTGCAAGACAAATGGTAGGAACGCATGGTGTACTCAGCGAGCTCGACCTGGCCTGCGTGAGTCAATCGAACCGATGAAAAATTCACGGGCTCCACAAAGAGCAACTCGATCCACGGGGCCCGGTCTTGCGGAGCCGAAACCCACTTCTCGAGCAGGTCTCGGGAACGCCGGCCATCGATTGCGTAGATCGGCTGGTGGTTCGCGAAGACGTGATAGCTCGACACGCGGGCCCGCACACCGCGACAGTAGTGGGCCAAGTCCGTCGGAGAGCATCCTGGCGTCGCCTCATAGGCGGGCGTGATCGGATGCGGCGAGCGGAGCAAGACCACCGCGACGGCGGCCACTAGGAGCGTCGCGTAAGCTGCTGCAGCAAGCTTGGCGAGACGGCCTGCCCCCGTTCCGAGTCGACCCATGGGCCTCAGTCGCGGTAGCGCGCGTCGACCAGCGCGCCGAGGGCAACCTTGGCGCTGGAGCGCTCGTAACCGTAGACGCCGACCAGGACCTGAAGCGCTTGTTGTGCGGCTTCCCGTTGCTCTTCATCGAGGGTGTCGTCGTCTTCCATGAGAGCGACGATGGCCTGCCCGATGTCGCCGATCTGTTCGTGCCGCTCGTCGAAGTACGCTTGGCGCAACTGCTCGATGTAGCGCGGGAACAAGGTTGCGTATTCGACGTCTTGATCTGGGTGGTCGATTGCCCAAGCAGCGACCGCGCTCAAGAGCTCGTTGCGGAACGCCTGCGCGTCGTCGGCGGCGAGTTTCTTTTCGACGCTCGCCATCAAGTCCAGGTCGGCTTCTTCGTCCTTGCCGGTGACCGGGTTGAAGACCCGCTCCTTTTTCACCCATTGCGAAACCTGGGTCACGTAGCGGTCGAACAGCCCGAGGTGGCTGTGCTCGTCGATGAGGCCGCTGGCCGCGCGAAGCTCGCCCTCGACGATGTCGAGCCATCGCTCTTTGACCAGGTCGACGAAGGCGCGAGGATCTCGATAGAGGCCGTCTACCTGTTCTTTGAGGAACTCGTAGTCGTCGCGCTCGCAGAACTCGGCAAGGCGGTTCAGGAAGCTAGTTGGCGAAACGCAAGGCTCTTCAAAGCCCGCTGCGGCGTCGAGCAGGAGCATGCGTATCTCTCGCGGGGACGCCCCATTGATGCCTTCGTAGTCCGAGGACATGGCGCCCTGGGCTTCGACCTCGGCGATGCCGCCGGCGAGGATGTTCGACTGGTCGGACTCGAGGCGCGCAGGCGTGACGCCGTCTGCGAGGAGGTCCGCCTTCTCTAAGGGCGTCAGCGTGGTGGCGATGGTGCCGAGCTCACTGTCGCTGAATTGAGAGGCGTCCGGCCTCCGAAGGCGCGTGAGAACAGCCCAAAGCGCCGCGACGTACGTGGTGTGAGGCGCAACGTGCTTGGGGATCTGCGGGACGATCTGACCATCGTAGATTTGGCGCTCTCGATGCACGTCGAGAAGGTACGACATACGGATGCGCACGATGCGGCCGCGGAAGGAGTTGAACTCGGGGTGTTGACGAAACGCGCTCAGGTGAAGCTCGTTCGAGCTCGCTATCATGACGGCGTTGATGGGCAGATTGGACATCTGCAGGGACACCTCGCCGGTCTCGATGGCCAGGAGCAGATACTTCCAGGCTTCGAGCGGACGCTTGAGCAGGTCGCTGAACTCGACGATGCCGCCGGACGCGTCGACGAGCTCGCCAAAGGGCTCGAACAAGGTGAGCGCGCTCAAGGAAGCGGGCAGCGAATCGATGGAGCGGTCTGCGGTGATTTGACGCTCCGAGGCGTCGACCGACATCTGCGGGCCGATCGTGACTGCGCCCACTCGGTAGCGCCCCGAGATGTAGAAACGCTCAACTTGTATGTGCGCGAGGACTCGCTCCAGGTCGCCGCGATACGCCGTCAGTAGCGCCTGAAAGATTTGCTGGTTCTTCCGCGCAAGCTGGCCGGTCCACACCCAGTCGGGCGCTGCTTCACTGAGACCTGCCGACTCATAGACTTGGGCGATGATGCGCTGTCGCACATCGCGGGGCAGCAGAAGGAGAGGATGCTCGCGCACCGAGCTTTGGAGCTTGGCGATGATGCGCTCGTCGGGGAGGTGTGCGAAAGATTCGCCCTGGCCGAGCTCGTCCGAGGAGGTCGTGAAGCCGATGCCCGACCCTTCGCGCGTGCGGGGGAAGATCCAGGAGAAGCGATAGAGCGCTCCCTCGTCGGTGTCGGAGTAGGCTTCGAGCCCGCGCATCAGGCAGGCGGCGAAGGTCGACTTTGCGCTGCCGTTGGGCCCGTGGAGCAAGACCAGCCGGTTGGCGCGCCCTTCCCGCTCGAAGCCGTCGAGGATTCGGTAGAACGACTCCTGCGCGACTTCCTGACCGGCGAGGCGATCTCGGAGCCTGAGCTCGGCTTGGTGGCCGCTGTTGGCTTGCCCGAACTCGAGGTCAAACACCTTCCAGCGCCGGAGATTCCCGGTCGGACGCTCGACTTCGTAGGAGCCGAAGAAGTCGAGGCAGTCTTTGAGGTATCGGCTCGCGTCGCGGGTGTATCGGCGGGGCTTGGCTTCTACGAGCTCCAGGTACTCACGAAACGAGAGGACTCGCTTCTGGGCCTCGAACCGCGTTTTGACCTCCCCACGAATCGTCTCCAACGCAGCCTTGAGTCCCCCCTCGCTCATCTCACTCCACCTTGAGTTGCATCGCCACCGTTCGCTTCTCGAGGATACAGTTTTCTTCGGTGCACATGGCAAAGGAAACGTCACAGCTGACTTCGTGCTCGCCTGCGGCCGAGGGCTCTACCCCGGCAAGGAAGCGGACCTTGGTCTCGCCGAACTCCTTTGCATCGTCTTTCACGAGCTCGTTCTTCGCCAGAGCCACCCCCGGGGCGGCCTTCAGATCGATGCGAATCGGGTATTCCTGGTTGACGTGCCATTCGCCGCGGCCTTCGAGCGCGATCTCGACCTGGCCTGCCTTGCCAATTTTGTACCCGCCCTCGGAGGGAGCCACCGCAAGCAAGAAGGAGCCCGTCTCGATGCTGGGGCCGGCCGGCTCGTTCGACTTCTCGGCGGCCTGCGGCTCGGCGGCGAGCTGGTGCTGGGAGTGGTCGTGCTTGGAGTGGTCGTGCTCGGCGGCCTTCGGAGCCGGCGCGCCTCGCTCGCAACCGACGAGCGCCACCACGAGCAATGTGAGAATGGAAACCAGAAAACCAATACGCATGTGCATTACTCCGTGTTTAGTCTACGACCGAGGCCGTGGTTGGGTCGAGCTCCGAGCTACTGCTCGACGACCTCGACCTCGGTGCGAACGTCCTTCATCGGATGACGAAGGATAAAGTCGACCTTCTCGCGGACTGCATCCGAGTCCGGCGAGAGGTGCCAGCGTGGGATGGGCTCGGCGGACTCCGGGTCGGCGGCCCATTTGAGAAAGACCACGAACGGATTGTGCAGGAGCCGGTCCTCGTTGACGCGAACCGTTTCGTATCCGGGCTCGTCGTCATCGACACGCAGGACGATTTCCTTCGAGGAGCTGCCCTTGAGCCGGTTCTTCACTCGGACGGTCAGTCGATAGGCAGATCGTCGACTGACGAAGTCCGACGACAGCGAGTCCACGCGGACCACGGCAATCAAATCGGCGCGGCCCACACGTTGTTCGAAGACCCCAGTCCAGTCGCCCTCTACGATGACGGGCGCTTCGACGAGGTCGACGGCGTTGTCGAACAGCGGCGCATCCGAAGGACGGAAGTCTGGCACCGGCATGCTGGGCGCCGCCCCAGCGCATCCGATCCCCAAGCAAGCGATAGCCGCAATCAGCACACGCACGAGAGGAACCCTAGCACGCCCCGGCAGAAGCGAACGCCGACTCCTCCAAGGGCGCGCCCCATAGCCTGAGCAGGTCCTCTGGCAAGGGCGCCCTCAGGGTTGTCGGCTCGCCGGTGCTCGGGTGCGCGAACTCGAGCTCATAGGCGTGAAGCGCCTGACGTTCGTGACCGAGCCGCTGCAGCAGCTCGTCGGTCATGCCGGTTTCGATGTACTCGAGGAAGGGCCGCGAGCCCTCGGGGCCGTAGAGCTTGTCGCCGATGATGGGAAAGCCGATGGCGCTCAGGTGAACCCGGAGCTGGTGCTGCCGGCCGCTTTGCGGCGCGAGCGACACCAGCGTGGCCTCGTCGTTGCGCGCGATGACTCGATAGCGCGTGACCGAGGGATAGCCCTCTCCTTGGGGCGTCACTTCCATCAAGATGTGCAGCCCCTCTTTGGCTCGGTCCATCGGAAGCTCGATGCGGCCTTCGTCGTCCGGCATCATCCCGCGCACGATGGCGAGGTAGCGCTTGCGGACGTGTCGATTCTCGAACGCCATCTTGAGCGTGCGCTCGGAGGCTCGGGTGCTGCCGCATAGCAGGAGGCCGCTGGTCTCGCGATCGAGCCGATGGGCGATTTGCGGGGCGTCCTCGCCGAAGCGCTGCCTGAGAAGATGGGTGAGCGTGTTCTTGTAATAGGTGGCCGAGGGATGCACCGGGAGGCCCGATGGCTTGTCGACCGCAAGAACCGCATCGTCTTCATAGACGACGTCGAAGTAGAGGGGGACGTTGGGTTCGGCAAAGGGAGGGCGCACGAGGACGACGAGCTCGCCGGTGCGCACCCGCTCACTTGCGCGGCGGCGCGTTCCATCGGCCCGATAGGCACAGGAGCGGACGACCTCTTGGGCCCGCGTGCGCGAGAGCCGAGGGATTCGATGCTGGATGAACCGGTCCAGGCGCTGTCCCGCATGTTCGGGTGCGACGGGAAACGTGAGGACAATGGAAGCCGGATCGCATCCGGGTGGGAGCGGAGCCCGCGGACGCCTAGTTGAACGTCTAGGCGGCCTTGACAACCTTACCCGAGCGAATGCAGCGCGTGCAGGCCGAGACGCGGCGAACTTCGCCGTCGATGAGCGCCCGAATCGACTGCAGGTTGGGCTGCTGCCACTTCCTGGTCTTGATGTTCGAGTGACTCACCTTGTGAGCTTTGTGGCGGTTCTTACCGCAGAAATCACATGTCTGTGCCATGGTCGGTTTCCGAGTCCTTAGGGAGCCGCGATGTAGCATCGCTGCAAGGGGGTCGCAACAACGCGGCCTCGCGCCGGACGCGGATCGAAGATAAAACCAAGCAGAATGCGAGCGGCGGGCGCAATCACTGGGCTTTTGGTGCTCGGGACTTTTGTAATTCCGAGCACCTACGGGCCAAAAACGGAGATCGCCTCAGATGGGCGAAAGGCGGGGGTACCACGGACGCTGTCCTCCGCGGAGCTCGACCGGGGATCGGCCTCGCTGTCCGGCAGGATTTACGACGAGCGAGGAGCTCCGCTCGAAGGGGCGGTGGTCTCGCTCGGAGGCAGTGGCTTTTGGCCGGCGCGCTCGGTTCTGAGCAGAGCCGATGGGCGGTTTGATTGGCCTGGTATCCCGGCGGGGATCTACGAGCTTCGGGTCTCCAAGGGTGCGCTGGTGGCTCCGCCCGTCGAAGGGCTGATTTTGGATGCCGGCGCCAGGCGCGCCTTCGGGATGCAACTCGCCCCGGGTTGGACGCTTGCTGGGGAGGTCATCGACGCACAGACGGGCCGGGCCATCGTGGACGCCGAGATCACGGTCGCCGCGGGCGTGCTCGGGCTGCACACGCGGCGCGCGCAAAGCAACCGGCGCGGACGATTCACGCTCGCCGGAGTCGTGGGCGACGAGCAGAGCCTGTACATCGAAGCCGAGGGATACGTGGCGGCCGGACCCTTGCGTCAGGGCTCGACCGACCCTCCGATGACGGTTCGGCTCGCGCGGGCCGCTGCCCTCGAAGGTCGCGTCGTCGACGAGAGGGGCTTTCCCATCAGCGGCGCGATGGTGCGGGCGTTTGGTGAAGGACAGCTACGCGCCGCGGAGCTCGGCGCGGGCGACTCGCTCGGTGTGACCTCTGGCGCGGTGCCGCCGATTTCGGCTGGCGTCAGTGGAGCGCTCGCGTTCGTCCGCCAGGTCAGCACGGGCCCCGATGGCGGCTTTCGCTTGAGCAATCTCCGGCCCGGGCCGTACCGAATCGTGGCCAGCCACGACGACTTCGCGCGCAACGAGTCCGAGCGCCTCCAACTGGCGGCCGGCGCTGCGCGTTCGAGCGTAGAGCTGGTGATGCAGCCGGGCGCCGAGCTCGCGGGCCGGGTCGTCGATGAACGGGGCAACGGCCTCGAGGGTATCCCGGTCGAGCTTCGTGGTGTCACCGAACGCCTTCCACGCATGTCGGTGACGGCGACCGATGGCTCCTTTTCGTTTCGCGGCGTTCGCGGCGAAGTGAGCGTGACCGCTCTCCCTTATGACGTTCCGCCGGCGCGCGCGAACGTCGAAATGGGAGACGATGCGCTGGTCACCGTCGAGCTGGCTCTGTCGAGCACGCTCTACACCTTGCGGGGGCGCGTGGTCGACGAGCGCGGCTTCGGCGTGGGCGGCGCGCTGCTCACCGTCTCTTCGAAGAGCCTGGATGTTCCGCTTCGGCGGAACGCCAAGTCCGACGAAGATGGGACGTTTTCCGTGCCCGCCCTCCCCGAGCCACCGTTCGAGCTCAGCGCGGAGCACCCGGCGTTTAGCTCGGCGCAGCTCTCGGATATCGACAGCATCGAAGACGTGCGGGTCGTCATGTCGGCAGGCGTCACCCTCCTCGGCGAAGTCGTCGACGACTGGACCAGCGACGGGCTCGCGGGCGTGCGAGTCGCGCTCGATGGTCCGGTCAAGCGAGACAGCAACACCCGAAGCGACGGGACCTTCGTGATTCGGCGCGCGCCGACCGGAACCTACGAAGTTTCGTTCTCGCATCCGGACTACGGAACGCAGACGCGCAGAGTGGTGCTCGAGCCCCCGCGCTATGTCGACCAGCCGCAGGAGCTCGACCGAATTCGTCTGGAGCCGGGGGGCTCGGTAGAGGGCGAGGTCTTGGACGCGGTCAACGAGCCGGTGTCGGGCGCCGAGGTCACCTGGGGCGACCCGCCGCGATGGCACCGGGCAACCCGCAGCGATGCCAAGGGCGTCTTTCGGCTAGGGGGCGTCCCTGCGGGCTCGGCCTGGATCACAGCGCGCCACCCCGAAGCAGGCGAGAATTTCAGCACGGACCCGATCACGGTTCGGCCGCTCGAAACTTCCCCGGGCGCGTTCGTTCGCCTCCCGGGCTCGGTAGAGGAGTGACGAAAATCCTTCTGCGCCGTACGCTCGGATGCGATGGGCGAGTCCTGGATCAGGAACATTCGAGACGCGGGCGACATTTTGAGGCGGGCGCGCAATCCCGCCGAGCTCGCACGGGCGCTGCTGCCCAATCACTGGCTCGCGCGAAAGGTGCTCAACAGCGAGCCCGCGGCGGCTTCGAGCGCCTCTGCGAGCGAAGTCGCGGAGGCCCTGCGCAAACTTCGAAATCAGTTGAAGGTCGAGGCACTCGATGAGCTGGGGCAAGTCGACTACGCGAAGCTTCGAGGCTCAGCGACCTTCGCCGAAATGCAGGCGACCAGCGCCTTGCTGCGGAACATCGACCCGCTGCAGATGCAGGACGACGCCACGAGCACTGCCTTTTGGATCAACCTCTACAACGTGTTGGCCATCCACGGCGTGCTGGCGCTCGGTATCCGCGAATCGGTCATGGAGATTCCGTCGTTCTTCGGCATCGTGGCGTATCGAGTCGGCGACTTCGTGCTGACCCTCGACGAAATCGAGAACGGCGTGCTTCGCCGCAATGCGCCGCACCCCGCTCGCGGCTCGCGGCTGTTCGACCTCGACGACCCGAGGCTCGATTTGTGCCCGTCCCGGGTAGAGCCGCGGATTCACGCGGCGCTGGTCTGCGCATCGACGAGCTGTCCCCCTGTGGCCTTCTACGAAGCGTCCAAGCTCGACGAGCAGCTCGAGCTGGCGACGCTCAACTACGTGGCCTCGGACGTCGAGGTCGACGACGCGCAGTGCGTGGTTCGCGTCCCGATTACGTTTCGGTACTACCAGAGCGACTTCGGGCGGATTGCAGGCGTGCGGATCTTCTTGCTGAAGTACGCGCGCGGCGAGCAACGGGAGGCCTTGGAGACCGCGTTCGAGGCCGGCTACGAGCTTGACTACCATCACTATGACTGGTCGTTGAATTCGATGGCTTGAGTGAGGGCCGCCGCTACCTGGCCCACCTCTTCTACGCCTTCAACAAGCAAGGCATCGAACAGACATTCCTGAAGAGGCGGCATTTGTATCAGGAGCTGGTGGACAAGGGGTTTGCGAAGCTGGTGTGAGGTGTCGCGCCTACTCCATCGGCGCAGCGATGAGGGCCTGCTCAAGGCCTTCGCGTAAGCACGGGTTGGGGCCCAAGGCACCCCGCATCCCAGCTACTCGGCAATCGCAAATGAAATGAGCGCCTCGTCCGGCGTCAAGCCGACCAAGGTGTTTGCGCCATCGTTCGGCACGCAACGCTTGCGAAAGCATCGAACCTGCGTACCATCAGACGATGGTAACCGCGCACGCCTTCGTCGCCCGGCTCGCCCTATTGGCGCTGCTCCTTTGCGCGTTCGGTTGCGGCGATGATGCTTCCTCGATGCTACCGCCGGGGATCGCGCCGGGGGTCTATCACCTGCACTTTGAACGGGCAGTCGACCTCGTAGGCAACCTCGAGCTCGACCCCAACGGGACGTTTCGCTGGGGCGGCGGCGGGTTCGACTCGCCCTACGAAGGCGACGGAGGACGGTGGCGGGCTTCCAATGGTCGGCTCGTGTTGGCCCCCACCGGCAAGGCTACCAGTTTCGTCTGGCCCATTTTCCTCGCCGACTCGGGGAGCTTCCCGCAGGACGTATACGAGCAGCTCGAGGTCGTCGCGGGGTCACTCGAAGGCGAGCTCATCATCTCGGGAGTCGGTGAACGTTTCGGCTTTGTATCGGCGAGCTGGCGCGCGGGTGGCACGTGCCTCGAGTACGACATGGGCACATGGTTTTCTGCGCCATGCGAAGATCCGTACCTTGGAAGCTGTGATGAGAGCCGCCCGTATTGTCCGGCCGAGCCCTCGCCCTAGCGACGCCCAACAGCGAAGCGCACCCGAGGCGGCCACGCGGCCTGTTCTTTTCCCTGCGCTTTCAGCGCACAGCACGCGACACTGTCACCCCCTACGCCAAGTCCCCGAGCCTCCGCGCATAGTACTCGTGCTGCTTGCGAAGGTTCTCGAGTGCCGTGTCGCCGATGAACGATTCGAGCTTCTTGCGAATGAGGGGCGCCTTCGCGGTCACCTGCAAGTCGATCTCGTACACGCATCCTGCACCGTGTGGCGAGAGCTGGATCGTCGAGTCGATGGTAGCTCCGGTGCCGACGATCTTGAGCTGCCCTTTGGCTTCGTAGCCGCCGTTGACGCTGCGCCATTCTTCTCGCTCGACTAAGGTGTTCGTGGGCTTGAAGAGCCTCTTGGCAAATCCGGGAAGCTCTTGCTCGACCTCACGGGCGATTTGGGTCTTCGTGACGCCACCGCTCTCGCTCACTTCAACCTTCACGTTCCGCTCGCCAAGCGCCTCGCAGCGTGCCGCGAGCTCCTCAGGGCTGGTGATGAGGTTGAAGACGGTGTCGACGTTTTGGGCGTGCTCGAATCGGAAGCGGGGCATGCGGGGGGTTGTATCTGAAGGGGAGCGGGAGTGGTAGGGGGATTGCGGGGAGCGGGTGGCGACGTGCGGCTTGTGCTGCCGCGGGTGCTTGGAGGAGCGGGTATTGGGTGGGTTGCGTGGTACGGCTTGGTTACACCGCCCCGCCCACCCCCACCCGTAATCCTCCCTGGCGCGGCGGTCGCTTTGCTCCGCCTTGCCGGCGCTTCGCGCCGGGCTTCGCCCTGCGGGCTCGCGCTGCCGCGGATGCTGTCTCGCGGGTTGGTGGACGGGGGAGCGGATGGCGACGTGCGGCTTGTGCTGCCGCGGGTGTGGTGGGAGCGTTAGCTGGCTGCAACGGGCGCCCACCGGTCGCCTTCCTTTAGCACTCGGCCTTCGCGCTCCAGCTTAATCAAGTGCGCTTCAATCGACTGAAGCGCCAATGGCCACAAGGGCTTCGGCGTGTCGGCGTATGCGCTTGCCACCAAGTGCCTCGGCCTCGACGCCTTGCCGCGCGCCTGCAGCGCGTCCAGCACCTTGCGCTCACGCATCAAGCGATGCTCGATGTAGAAGCTCAGAATCGCCTGCGGCTGCTGAATCAAGTCACCATGCGCGGGGAGCAGGCCCACCGGCTCGAGCGCCGCCATCTTTCGAAGCGACTCCAGGTACAACAGCATGTCCCCATCCGTCGGCTCGACGATGATGGTCCCCACCGAAGCGACCATGTCTCCCGCAACCATGATCCCGGTCGCCTCGTCGGTGAAGCACAGATGCCCTGGCGCATGCCCTGGCGTGTGCAGCGCCGTCAGCGCCGTGGGCGTAGGGCCGTCCAGCCCAATGCGTTCGCCATCCTGAATCAAACGGTCGATTTCGACGATCCCGTCCAGTCGCTGCGCGGTCATCGCGTGCGCCCAAAGCGGCAATCCCAAGCGTTCCCGAAGCGCCATCGCTCCGCCGACGTGGTCGGGGTGATGATGCGTAGCCAGAATCGCCACCGGCTCGACGCCCCGAAGTCGCGCCGACTGAACCCACTCGGCCATCAAGTCCTGCTCCTCGCGGTACGGGGTCGCGGGCTCGATCAGCACAGCCTCTCCAGTGCCGATCAAGAATGTATTGGTGTGCGTTGCCGGCGGCAAAGTCGGGGTGCGCACCGGTAGCATGTCGATGGTCGGCGCGACGTTCCGAACGCGATTGGCGACGGACTGTGGGCCGGGCGCCTTCATGGCCTAGGCGCTGACGATCTCGATGTCTTCGAGGTCGAGCTCGAGCTCTTGTTCTTGCTCGGGCGCAATGGCGTGGATCATCGAGACCGGGCCGCTCGGGTAGAAGCGCGCGCGTGGCTCATCGAGCAAGCACTCGACGCGGCCGTCCGCTCGCAGGCTCGGGTCGCCGAGCTGGTGCATGCAGATGCGAACAATCGACTTCACGGTTTCGAAAACACCCCAGCCATCGCGGGCGCTCGCAACGAGCTCGGGAATGCCTTCAGGCACGCCAAGCCGCTCGCCCAGCTCGTCCACATCGAGGACGCCGGGGAGGTCGCGCTTGTTGTACTGAACGACCATTGGAATTCGATCCGGGTCGATGCCCTGCTGCCGCAAGTTGTAGTCGAGGTTGCGCGTCGCGTAGTTGTTGCCCTCGATGGCCTCGGCCTGACTGTCGATGACGAGCACCACACCGTCGACGTGACGAAGCACCATTTGACGCGTGGAGTCCTGGGCGATTTGCCCTGGGACCGAAATCAAATGCAATCGCACTTTGTACCCACGGAAGGTACCGAGCTGCAGCGGCAGAAAATCGAGGAAGAGCGTCCGCTCCGCCTCGGTGTTCACCGTCACGAGCTTACCGCGACGGTCGGGGCGAGTTTGCGCGTGAATGGTTTCGAGGTTGGTGGTCTTTCCCCCGAGCCCAACGCCGTAGTAAACGACCTTGAGCGTGACTTCGCGCTGCGCGTGGTGAACCAGCGGCATAGCTCGGAACTACCTGGGTCCCTGCAACGCGTCAAGAAGCCAGCATCAGGGGAAGCATTCGTGATCCACCGTCATCCAGCGTCCTCCCGAACCGCCGCGTTGCGTTCCCAGCGCGCCACTGCCGCGCGAGCGCTGGCGTGCTCGGGCGCCGACAGGTCCGGATCGCTCACAATGATGCGTTCAGCCACATCCGCAGCGCGCCGGAGCAGGCTCTGGTCCTTGGCCAAGCTCGTGAACTGCAGCCCGCTCGCCCCCGACTGGCGGTACCCGAAAAGGTGACCCGGGCCCCGTATCCCGAGGTCACGCTCGGCGAGCTCGAAGCCGTCGTCGGTGTCGCAGAGCGCCTGCAGCCTCGCCTCGGCTTCCTCGGACAAGGATGCGACAAAGGTCAGCAGACAGGCGCTTCGCTGCCCGGCCCTCCCGACACGCCCTCGAAGCTGGTGCAGCTGCGCCATGCCGAAGCGCTCCGCTTGCTCGATGACCATGATGTTGGCTGCCGGCACGTCGACACCGACTTCGAGCACCGTCGTCCCCACCAGCACTTGAAGCTCGCCCTCCGTGAACGCTCGCATCAAGTCGCGTCGCTCCTCGCCCGAAAGACGCCCATGGATTTGTCCGACGCGCCCTTCCCCAAACCGCGCCGTCATTTCGGCAGCGGTCCGGTCGACTCCGACCAAGTCGTCCGACGCCGAGATCGCCGGGCAAACCACGAACGCACGCCCCCCGGCTTCGAGCGCTCGGTCGATTTGCCGAAACACCGTGTCGCGTTTCGAGCGCGAAAGCATCTTGGTCGTCACTGGAATGCGACCGGGCGGCTTGGCATCGATGCTCGTCAGCTCGAGCCCCGCATAGAGCACCAGGGCAAGGCTTCGAGGGATCGGCGTCGCCGTCATGACGAGCAGATGCGGCCGCCCGGTCGAGCCCCTATCGCCGAGGCGAAGCCGCTGCGCGACGCCAAAGCGATGCTGCTCATCGACAATGACCAGGCCGAGGTTCGAGAATCGCACCTCGCCGCTGAGAAGCGCGTGCGTGCCTACGACCAGGTCGACCGCGCCCGTCGCCAGGCGGTCGAGCATCGAGCGCCGCTGGTCCTTGCTGAGCGCGCCGGTCAGCACCCCCAAGCGAAGCCCCAGCTTCTCGGCAGTCGGCCGCAGGGTCTCGGCGTGCTGGTCGGCCAAGAGCTCGGTCGGCGCCAAGAAGACCGCCTGGGCGCCCCCAGCATGGACCTGTGCACAGGCGACCATCGCCACCGCCGTCTTTCCGCAGCCGACGTCTCCCTGCAGCAAGCGGCGCATCGGCGTCTCGCTCCGCAGCGCCTCGCTGACCTCCGCAACGGCCGACTGTTGCGCCGCCGTCAACTCGAAGGGAAACGCCGCCGACGCCGTCGACACCGACGGCTCGATCTCGAAGCGCTGCGCCACGCCACCCCGCTCCGACGCACGCCTCAGCCGAAGCGCGAGCTCCCAAAGCACGAGCTCCTCGAGCGCCAGTCGCCGCTGCGCAGGGCTTGCCGTGTCAGGCTCCGCATCGAAGGTCGCCGGATCGGGAATGTGAATCGCCGCAAGCGCCTCTCCGACGGTGCAAACGCCGAGCTCGGCCCGCAAGGCCGCCGGAATCAAATCGGGAACCTCCGCCGCTGCACGGGCGACAGCCGCACGGATCGCACGCCGAAGCATCTTGCGACGGACACCCGGAATCTCCGGATAGCGCGGCTCGATGGCGCCCGGCGCATCGGCCGCGAGCGACTCGGGGTGCGCCATGGTCGCCGCGCCCCGATAGTCCTGGACCTTTCCCGCGACGCGAACCGTCTCCCCTTCAGCAAAGCGCCGACCAAGCCCCGGAATCGCGCGAAACCACACGAGCTTCAGCTCGCTGTAGCCGCCGTCCTCCGAGGGACCATCCTCCGGCTCGATCCGCGCCTCGAATCCCATGCGCCCACCGCGCGGATAGGAGCGCGCCCTCCGCACCCGGCCCTCGACCACGGCGTAGTCGCCATCCTGAAGCCGATGAATCGGCACGGGCTCTCGCTGGTCATCGTACGCCCGCGGAAGAAGCCACAAGAGGTCGCCCAGCGATTCGTACCCACGCTCCCGCAAGTGTGCGCCCGTCGTCGGCCCGATACCGGGCAGGGATTCGACAGGATGGTCGAGCAGTGTAGGCACCCGCGCGCGTTACCTCGAACCGAGGCTCCCTCAGTCCCAGCGAACGTCGCTGATTTCGTAATTGCGAACGCCGCCCGGAGTCTGGACCGCCACCTCGTCGCCGACTTCTTTGCCAACGAGCGCACGCGCCACAGGAGAGGTGATCGAGATCTTGCCCAGCTTGAGGTCGGACTCGTCGGCGCCGACCAAGCGGTAGGTCACGACCTTGCCGTTGTCCATGTCTTCGAGCTCGACGAAAGCGCCGAATTTCACCTTGTCGCCGCCGAGCGTCGACGGGTCGATGACCTCGGCCCGCGAGAGCTTGTCTTCGATTTCGTTGATGCGCGCCTCGACCATGCCCTGCTTGTCCTTGGCGGCGTGGTACTCGGCGTTCTCTTTGAGGTCGCCGTGGTCGCGGGCGATCCCGATCTCTTGGGAGATCTTGGGCCGTTCGGCTTTGAGCGCAGCGAGCTCAGCGCTCAGGGCGGCGTGCCCTTCGGGAGTCATCGGAACCCGGTCCATCCCATCCTCGTAATGTCTGCCCCGAAATAAGGCAACCCAAAGCTAGCTTCGGGATGGCGGAAGCGTCGGCAGCTCACGGTTCTTCGCGTGGTACTCCTGCAGCGAGCAAACCGACAGCGGCCGGTAGCGCCGCGCTTCGATGGCATCCACCGCCGCGACGGCAGCGGCGATCGTGGTGAAATACGGAACGTCGCTCAGGACCGTCTGCCGCCGCATCGAACGGCTGTCTCGAATCGCTCTGGCGCCTTCGGTGGTGTTGACCACCAGCGCGATGTCGCCATTTTGGAGCAGGTCCACGCTGTGCGGTCTGCCCTCGCCCACCTTGAAAACGTTCTCTGCCTCGACCCCGGCGCGCTCGAGCACCTCACGGGTGCCCTTGGTCGCCACGATGTCGAAGCCCAGCTCCTTTAGGCGGCGCGCGACTTCGGCGGCGGCGGGCTTGTCGTGCTCCTTCACGCTGATGAACACCTTTCCCTTGTCGGGAAGCTCGGTGTACGCGGAGAGAAGCGCCTTATAGAAGGCGTCTGGGAAGTTGTCGGCAATGCCCATGACCTCGCCGGTCGAGCGCATCTCCGGGCTGAGAATCGTATCGACACCTGGGAACTTGGTGAACGGAAAGACCGACTCCTTGACGGCGATGTGCTGAGGCACGACCTCACGCGTGTAGCCGAGCTCGCGAAGCGTCGCACCTGCCATCACCTTGGCCGCGACCTTGGCAAGCGGCACCCCGATGGCCTTGCTGATGAACGGAATCGTGCGCGAAGCGCGCGGGTTGACCTCGATGACGTACACCGCGCTTCCACGAACCGCGAACTGAACGTTCATCAGGCCGACGACACCGAGCTCGAGCGCAAGCGCGCGCGTCGAAGAGCGAAGCGTGGCTAGCACGTCGGGCGGAAGCGCGTGCGCAGGTAGCGCCATCGAGGAATCACCGGAATGAATGCCCGCCTCTTCGATGTGCTGCAGCAGGCCGCCTATGACCACGTCCTTGCCATCGGAGACGCAGTCCACGTCGACCTCGATCGCGTCCTTCAAGAACTCGTCGACGAGAATCGTCTGAGTCTCTGCGTCGGCCACGGCTTCGAGCGCGACGGTCATGTAGCGCGCCAACTCTTCCTGGGAGTAGACGATTTCCATCGCCCGCCCGCCCAGCACATAGCTCGGCCGAACGACGACCGGAAAACCGATTCTCTCGGCGACTGCGAAGGCGTCCTTGGTGCCATTGGCAATGCCGCCGCGTGGTCGGTCGAGGCTCAGCTTGGTGAGCAACTCTTCGAAGCGCTCCCGGTCCTCGGCGCGGTCGATCGCATCGGCCGAGGTTCCCGAGAATTGGCACCCCCTCGCGAGACAGCGGCACGGCGAGCTTCAAGGGCGTCTGGCCCCCAAACTGCACGATGACGCCGTCGGGCTTCTCGACCTCGACGATGTGCATCACGTCCTCGAAGGTCAGCGGCTCGAAGTAGAGCTTGTCCGAGGTGTCGTAGTCGGTGGACACCGTCTCGGGGTTGCAGTTCACCATGATCGTCTCGAAGCCCATCTCCTTGAGGGCAAACGAGGCGTGAACGCAGCAGTAGTCGAACTCGATCCCCTGGCCGATGCGGTTGGGCCCGCCACCGAGGATCATCACCTTTTTCTTGTCGCCGTCGGCTCGGGCCTCGCTGTCCCGGCCCCAAGTCGAATACATGTACGGCGTGAGCGCGGGGAACTCGGCGGCGCAGGTGTCGACACGCGAGTACACCGGCTCGACTCCATGCGATGCTCGCTCCGCGCGAACTTCTTTGGCTGTCTCGCCTCGGAGCGCCGCGATTTGGCCGTCGCTGAAGCCGAGCTCCTTGGCCCGGCGCAGCACGGCTTCGTTCAGCGGCTCAGCAGCCGAGGCTTTCAGGCTCTGCTCGAAGGCGATGATTTGGCGCATTTGCTCCAGGAACCAGACATCGATTTGCGTGGCCCCGTGAAGCTCTTCGACGCTGAGTCCGACTCGAAGACCGTCGGCGACGTACCAGAGGCGCTCGGCCAAGGGCGTCCGAACCAGGTCCAGAATCGCTTCCCGGAGCTCGGCCTCGGTGGGGTCCGGCAAATCGCCCAACATCGGTTTGGCCGTGTTGATAGCGGTTCCGTTCTCGATCAGGCGTCGCACCTGCGCGGCGATGTCGCGATAGTCGACCTTGCTCAGAAGCGAGGTCAGCCCATCCCTTCCCGTCTCCAGGGAGCGCGCCGCCTTCTGAAGCGACTCTTTGAAGGTCCGGCCGATCGCCATCGCCTCGCCCACCGACTTCATCTGCGTGGTGAGCCGCGGGTCGGCGCCCGCGAACTTCTCGAAAGCAAAACGCGGAATCTTGGTGACGACGTAATCGATGGTCGGCTCGAAGGCCGCGCTCGTCCCGGTGATGTCGTTTTGAAGCTCGTCGAGCCGGTAGCCCACAGCGAGCTTGGCCGCGATTTTGGCGATCGGATAGCCCGTGGCCTTCGAGGCGAGCGCGCTCGAGCGCGAGACACGCGGATTCATTTCGATGACGATCACGCGGCCGTCCGCGGGATTGACCGAGAACTGGATATTCGAGCCGCCGGTGTCCACCCCAATCTCGGTGATGATGGCGCGCGCCGCGTTCCGAAGGCGCTGATACTCCCGGTCGGTGAGCGTCATGGCCGGCGCCACGGTAATCGAGTCACCGGTGTGCACCCCCATCGGGTCGAAGTTTTCGATCGTGCAAATGACGCCGAAGTTGTCGGCGTTGTCACGGATGACCTCGAGCTCGTATTCCTTCCAGCCGATCAAGCTCTCCTCGATCAGGCACTCGTGAATCGGGCTGCACTGGAAGGCCCAGCGAATCGCCTCGTCGAACTCGGCCTTGTTGTAGGCCACGCCGCCGCCAGAGCCGCCCATCGTCAACGAGGGTCGTAGGATGATCGGAAAACCGATCCGCTCGGCTGCCGCGTGGGCGCCCTCGACGGTGCGGGCCACTTCTGCGCGCGCGCTGCCGAGCCCAATCTTGTCCATCGCGGCCTTGAACAGCTCGCGCTCCTCGGCCTTGCGAATGGCCTCGACGTTCGCGCCGATCAACTCGACGCCATGCTTCTGCAGAATGCCGCGGTCCGCGAGCGCCAAGGCGAGGTTGAGCGCCGTCTGTCCGCCCAGCGTCGGGAGGACCGCGTCAGGCTTTTCCCGCTCGATGATCGCCTCGAGGATCTCGGGCGTCAGCGGTTCGACGTAGGTCCGATCCGCGAACTCCGGGTCGGTCATGATGGTCGCCGGATTGGAGTTGACCAGAATGATCCGGTAACCCTCTTCTTTGAGCGCCTTGGCGCCCTGGGTGCCGGAGTAATCGAACTCGCAGGCCTGTCCGATGACGATCGGCCCCGACCCAATCAGAAGGATGCTTTCAATATCATCGCGGCGGGGCATGGAGTCTTTTCAACCTTGACGTTCGCGCGGGCTTACCAGAGCCCCCTGCACCCCGCAACCGGGAATCACTCAGCTCCGAAGTCGCTTGCGAACTGCGCTGATGATTGCATCGCCGCGCGCTCCCTGCGGACGCAATCGAGCCCGCCGAGCGAGGTCCGAGACGATCTCCAGCTCGACCCAGAGAACCGTGCGCCCCGCCATCCCGGGAAACTTCCGGCCCCACTCGACAAAGAGGACGCTTCCCTCTTCGAGCAGCTCGTCGACCCCCAGCTCTTCCAGCTCGACCTCCTCGGCGAGCCTGTAGAAGTCTGCATGGGCGATGGGCAGGCGACCCTGATACTGATGCAGCAAGGCGAAGGTCGGGCTGGTCACGGCCGTCTCCCCGGGCACGCCGAGTCCGTAGACCGCGGCTCGCGTGAAGGTCGTCTTCCCGGCGCCGAGCCCACCTTCGAGCCCAATCACGTCGCCGCCTTGGAGCGCAGCGGCAAGCGCGCGCGCCAAGGCAAGCGTATCAGCTTCACTGTCGAGCTCGAGCTCCAGCATGCCGAAGCCCTGTCACATGACAGGGCCCGGCGCACGCTCGCCCGGCTCAGACCTTGATTTGGATACCCAGTTGCTCGCGAAGCCGGAAGTAGCTCTCCGAGATGCTGTAGAGCACGATCTCTTTGACCTTGTCCCGCGGCGCCAGGTCAGCCGTGGAATCCGACGCGATTTGCTGCGTCATGTGCACGGCCGTGTCTACGTCGTCGCACAGGAGCAGGCCCGCACGAAGCGAGGTGATTTCCACCGCCTGCATCCAGCGCTTGATGTCCGCATGGCCGCCGGCATCGACGAACTTGCGAACCACCTGCTTGAGCACGTCGAGGTGCGGCTGGTCCATGTACTTGGCCAGTTGCTTCGCCGTGGACTCGACCGCCGCATCGCCGCCCCCCATGCCGACCACGCGCATGGCCGCCAGCAGGAGCGTTCTGAGCTCGGTGTGCGACTGATACATCGTGCGGATGAAGTGCTCGCCGCGGTAATAGGTGAGGTGACGACCGCAAACGAAAGCCAGGTCGATCGGACGGTAGCCAGACAGGAGCGTGTAGCCCGTGACAATCGCCGGCGGGTTGCTCCGCGCCTCGTCTCGAAGGGCGCCCGCAAGCTCCTTCTGAATGAAGAGCCGAACCGGAATGGTCACGTTGAGCACGTCCTGCGCCAACTTGAACTGCCGCGCGAGCGCGAGGCTCGGGTTGGCCAGGTCTTCAGGCTTGCGCTTGTTCAGATTCAGCTTCTTGTCGGTCACGGCCAGCGAAGCGCGAACCACCGGGGCAATCACCTCCATGATCTTGGAAATGTAGATGTCCTGGTTGACGTGCATCAGGTCCTTGACCCAGTTCTCGTTGCTGAGCCGCGTCGTCGGCTGGATCTCGCGATCCTGCTTGTACTGCTGGTAGAACTTCTGCTGCTCCTCGTCCGCCTTCTTGAAGTGCGTCAGCGTGCGAGCGATACACCAGGCCTTGTCGTAGGCGCGCGCATCGAAGTAGAGCTTGTACAGAGCCCTGTACGAATCGAGTCGATTCGGGTCGGACGCGAGCAGCCACTGATGCTCTGCAATCGCCTCCGTGGTCTTGTCCGGCATCGTCGCGTAGAGCTCGGCCAAAATCTCGTGCTCGACCGCGTCGTCCGGCTTGAGCCCGGCCGCCATCCTGAACGACTCTGCCGCAGCGTCGAAGTTACGCTGACGGTCGCGATAGATGATCCCGAGCGTATGCCAGAGATTGTGCTCGAGGTCCGTGTTGCCCTCGTTGATGATGCGGTGGAGCATCTTGCGGTATGCCCGCTCGAGCGCCTTCCAGTCCTTGCGCTGATTGAGCAGCTTGTTGACCGCTTCGAAGGGCTTGAGCTGCTTGCTGTCCAGGTCGAGCGCCTCGTTGAATCGCTCGAGCGCAGCGTCCTCGTCCTCCAGCTTGTCACGCAGGATGACGCCGATCGTGTACATGTACTTGGCCTTGGCCTCGTCACGCTCCTCGAGCTCGGAGACACGCTCGATGACGTCGATGGCCTCCGACCAACGCTCGGCGCCCTGGTAAGCGACCAGAAGCTTGTGGAGCACGACGTGATTTTGGGGCTCCAGGTCGAGCGACTCGGTGTACGCCTCTGCAGCCGCATCGGAGTCCCCGAGCTTCTCCTGCCAGAGGTCGCCCACCTCGATGAGAAGCGCGGCCCGAACCGACGGCTCGTCCGACACATCGAGAATGCGCTTCTTGTATTCGACGACGGAGCTCCAGTCGCCCTCGGCCGCTTGCAGGTCGACCATCGCCTCGAGCGCGGGCACGTAGTGCGTGTCCTCCTCGAGCGCCTTGTCGAACATGTTGCGCGCCTTCTTGTCCTCGCCCTGCTCTCGCTTGACGACACCAAGCCGGTAGAAGACCTCGGTGATCTCGTCTCGGCCGAGCGTGTCGCGCTGCTGGACCAGAATCAGCTGGTGGTACTTGAACGCGTCGTCCCAGCGCTCGGCCCGGAAATACGCCCCGGCCAGTCCCTTGAGCGTGACCGAATCGTCGCTGTCGAGCTGGTGAGCCCGCTCGTATGCCCGGACCGCCTCGTCGGCCTTGCCGAGCTCGGTGGCCGTTTCGCCGAGCATCGATGCCAGGCGGTGCTTCTCGATCTCGTCGCACCCGTCGCAACGCTGGACCAGGGTCTGGAGCAGCGGGAACGCATCTTCGTGGCGTTCGTGGGCCACATAGGCGTCGACCAGGGGCAACATCGCGTCCTGGTTGTCCGGGTCGGCTGCGAGCGCCGCCTCGAAGGCCTGCACCGCGCCCGGCTCATCGTCGAGCCTCTCGGCACGAATCCGGCCCAGCTCGACGAGCCGTGCCGCCCGAACGCGGTCCTTCTCGGTGTGCTCGACCTCCAGCCCCAGGGTCTTGGCGGCCGCGACCCAGTCGCCCGAGTCCACGTGAATGCCTCGCATCGCTTCGAGCGACTCGAGGTGCGCCGGGTCCAAGTCGACCGCCGCTTGGAACTGCTCCAGCGCCGAGACCCGATCTCCGAGCTCCTGGTCGAGAATCCGGCCCATGCGGTGCTTGAGCGCGACCTGCTCGGTCGGCTCGTCCACGACCGCGGCAAGCTGGCCCATCATGTCGAGCGCAGCGGCGTAGTCACCCTTGCGCTCGAATAGCTTGGTCAGCGCCTGAAGGCTGATCAGGTCCTGCTCGTCGAGGTTGAGCGCGTTGAGATAGCTGTCGATCGCCATCTCGATGTCGTCCTTGTGCGCGGCGTACACCTGCCCAAGGTCCCGGAAGATGCGAATCCGCGCGTCGGTGTCCGTCGTCGCGCCCGCGTGACGGTCGTAGGTGCGCACCAGGTCGTCCCAGCGCTGCATCGTCCGGTACAGCTCTTCGAGCTTGTAAAGTGCCTCGTCGTGAAGCGGGTCGATGTCCAAGACCTGCTCGAGGCGCTCCGCCGCGTTCTCGGGCTTGCGGAACTCCTGCTGCCACATCTCGGCGAGCCGCATGAGAATCTCGATGCGCTCGCGCTCGGTAGCGACGACCTCGTACTCCCGCTCGAGAATGCCGATCAGCGCCTGATAGCGGCCCTCTTGCGCATACAAACGCTTCAAACCTCGAAGCGCGCTGAGATCCGAAGGCGAGAGCTCCGCCGCCTTCTCGAAGTTCTCGATGGCAGCCTTGGGGTCGTCGAAACGCTCCTCATACGCTTCGGCGACCTGCAAGAGCGCCGAGACGATGCTGTCGACATCCTCGACGGCCTCGGCCTTGCGCTCGAGAATGTTCAGCAGCTTGTTGGAGCGTCCCTCCTCGCGGTAGATGCGCTCGAGCGCCTCCAGCGCCCCGACGTGCCGTTCCTGAAGGTGCAGCGCCCGCCGGTAGTAGTCCTCCGCCTCTTGGCGCATCGCAAAGCGGTCGTCGGCCAGGTCGCCCATGCGAACATAGGTGTCGGCCTTGACCGAGTCGTCGCCGGTGAGCTCGACGAGCTTGGCAAGCGCCTGGGCGAGCTTATCCCACTGCTGGGTCGTCTCGTAGAGGTCACCGAGCTGCCACCATGCCTTGGCGTTGCTCGGGTCGAGCGCTCGAATCTGCTCGTAGTAAGGAATCGCATACTCGGGGTGCCCGAGGTCCTGGCCGTACCACTTCGCGCAGCACAGACAGATCGCGATTTGCGTCGCGGGCTCCTGCCCCTCCTGCAAGACGGCGTTCGCCGATGTCAGAAGCTCGTTCCAGCGGTCGCTCGCAGCGGTGACCCGCTCCAGGTCGACCGCGGTGTTCGTGTTCGAGAAGTCCTCGGTCCAGGCGATGTAGAGCGTGTGGTACGCCTGCTCCTGATTATCGAGCTGCTCCTCGTACACCCGTGCTGCCGCGCGCAAGAGCTCGATGCGCTCGTCGCGGTCCTCGGTCGCTTCGATGCGCGTCACGTAGAGGTCGATCAGCTCGTCCCAGCGTTCCGCATCCCTGTGCAGGGACTGGAGCTCCGAGAACGCATACTCGTGCATCGGGTCGATCTCGAGAATGCGGCCGAAGGCGCCGGTCGCGCCATCCTTGTTGCCGACCTCGTTTTCCCAGATCTCGGTGACCGCGATCAGCTGGCGAACCTTGTCCTTGGGCTCGACGAGCGCCTGCGCTCGCTGCTCCATGACGCCGATGGCCTGCTCCCACTGATTCTCATTGCGATGAATGAGCTCGAGGGAGTCCAAGGCCTCGAAAAACGCCGGGTCGATGGTCAGAACGTTCTGATACGCGTCGACGGCATCGCTCGGTTGCTCGAGCTCGTTCCCGTAGATGTGACCGAGCTGCATGTAGACGGTGACCAGGTCGGCGTCCTCGAGAGTCGCCGCGCCCACGTCGATGATGCGCTGCAAGGTGTCGGCGCGCTCGCGCGACTGGCCGCCCGCCCGATGAATCTCGGCGATGCTGAACAGCGCGTAGGTGTTGCCCTGGTCGATGTCGAGGACACGCTCCCAGTTCTCGATCGCGTTGCGCTCGCGCTCGAGCTTCTCGTACCAGACCCTCGCCAGGTCGGAGTAGACCTGCACACGGAAGGCATCATCTTCGGCAACCGCCGCCTCGCGTTCGAGCACGTCGACGAGATCGCGCCAATTACCCTGCGAGGCGTAGATGTCACCGAGCGCATTGAGCGCCTCGGGGTCCTCCCCGCGCAGGTCCAGAACCCGATGCCACAGGCCGATGGCCTTTTCCGGATCGCAGAGCCGGTTCGACGAGAGCTTGGCCATACGCGCAAAGACGTCGGCCTGCTGCGCGTCGCCGAGCGCAATGCTCAGCTCCTTTTCGAACGTGGCGAAGAGCTCGGGCCAACGCTCGAGCTTGGCGTAGATGCCCTCGAGCGCCTGAATCGTGTCGGAGTGCTCCGAGTCGTGGTCGTCGAGGAGCTTGTTGAAGACCTCGATCGCCTCATCGGTGCAGCCGAGTCGATGGTCGAGCACGGTGCCCAGGCGGAAGTGCAGGTCGATCAGCTCCGAGCCGTTGTTCGACCCCTCGATTCGCTTGCGGAGCACCTGCGCGAGCGCCCGATGGGCCCCGTGTTCGGTGTAGATCCGGTCGAGCGCCACGAGCGCGTCCTCGTCGTGGTCGTCCACTCCGAGCACGAATCGATACGTCTCTTCGGCGCGCTCCATGTCGTGGAGCTGCTCCTCGTAGACCTTGGCGAGCCGGCGACCGAGCTCCGCCTTGTTGAGCGGGTCCCCGGTGTGCTGAATGCCGTTGGCATAGGTGGTAGCCAGTTGGGTCCAGCCATCGACGATGGACGAAAGGCGCTCGGCCTCCCCAAGTGAATGGTCGTGACTCGGATCCTCGAGCAGGGCCTTTTGCATCCACTCGAATGCGCGACCGTGGTCATCGGCCTTGTCCTCGGCGATCTCTGCGAGCCGATGCATCATGACGACACGCTCGATCGGATCGCTCTGCTGCTGAACTTGCACTTCCTGCACGTTGAGCAGCTGATTCCAGTTGCCCTGCATTCGGTACAGCGGCTCGAGCACCTCGCCGATCGCCATGGGCTGCACGCCCTGCGAGAACAGGTCTTCGAGCGCCGAGACGGCGGGCGAGTACTCCGGCGCGGCCGCGATGATCTCGCGGTACTGCTCGATGGCCGAGTTCATGTTCCCAAGCCGATTTTGGAACACCTGCCCGGTCCGGAACTGCAGGTTCAGGACGTCGTCCGGCGTCGTGGCGACCGCAGCTTCCCTTTGAAGCGTCGCGGCGAGCTCGTCCCAGCGCTCGGTTTGCTCGTAGAGCCGATCGAGTGCTTCAATCGACGCAAGGTCTGCGGAGTCGATATCGACCACGAACTGGTAACGGGAGATCGCCGCATCGACGTCATCCAGTTGAACCTCGTTGATCACGGCGGAGCGCTTCGCGAGATGAACGACTTCTTCCGGGAATTCGTCTTTCATCTTCTGCACTTCGGCGTCATAACGCGAAGCCGCTTCATGCCAGCTGCCCGTCTGCTCGGCGAGGCGCTCCAGCGAGGAAAGCGTGAGCTCGTTCCCGCGGTCGAGCGGGAGCGCACGCACGAAGGCATTGAATGCCGAAGGCGGATCGTCGAGCTGAAGCTCGTAGATCTCCGCCAACTGTTGCAGCATCTCCACACGCTCCGCAGGGTCTTCGGTGAAGCGGATCTGAGCCTCGCGCACCTCGGCAAGCTTGCGGTACTCGCCGAGCTGCAGGTACACCTGCTCGAGCGCCTCGGCCGCAGCCAAGGGCTCGATCGCGTCCTTGGTCATCGTGGTCAGCGCATCGAGCGTCGGCTGATGATCCGGCGCCTCGGCCAGAATGTCCCGATAGATTTCGATCGCTTGGGTCGGGTCCTCGAGCTGGGTTCGCCAGAGCTCGCCGATTCGGAAGCGAAGCTCGTTCCGGGCATCGTCATCCGCCGTGAGCTCCGATTGGCGCTCGAGAACCTGCAGCAGGTCTCTCCACTGCGCCGTGCTTTCGAACAGACCGTCGAGGTGACCGAGCGCAGCCAGGTCGTCCGGGTCGATGTCGAGGACACGCTGGTAGGCGTCGATCGCCCTGTCCGAGTCGTCGAGCTGCCCCTCGTAGACCTGGCCCATGGCGAGGAAGAGCTCCTTGCGGGCATCGGGGTCGGAGACGACCTCGGCCTTGCTCTCGTAGGTCTCGAGCAGCGACGGCCACTTGCCGAGCTGCATCTGCAGCTCGATCAAACGGTCGAGTGAACCGATATCGCCCGGTTCGACTTCGAGCACCTGCTGGTGAACCGCAATCGCTTCGGCGGGCCGCTCCAGAATGTCCTCATAGATCGCCGCAGCCTTGACGAGCTGCTCTCGTTGCTCGGCCGGCGATGGCAGCATCCGGGCCTTGCGCCTGTAGATCCGAGCGAGGTCTTCGTAGCGTTCGGACTGCTGGAACAAGCGCTCCAATGCGTCTGCCGATTGCTGATGCTCCTGGTCGAGCTCGAGCACCGACTCGTAGTGTTCGACGGCACGCTCGATCTGGCCGAGGTCTTCCTCCCGGATCTCGGCGGCGCGGAGCAGGAGCCCGATGGCGAGCTCCGGATCATCCAAGGAGGCGATGACCTCCTCGTAGACGCCAGCAAGCGCATCGGACGCACCCACGGCAGCGCTGAGACGCTCGAGCTCCGCTCTGGACTTCGGCTCTCCCGCGTCTTCGCGGAACGCTCGTGCGTAACTTTCGAACGCCCCATGCAGGTCGCTCAGTGAGAACTCCTTGAGTTTGGCGATCTCGTGGAAGAGCTCGATGCGTCGCTCCGGGGAGGTCGCATGGTGCGCTTGAATTTCGTACACCTCGACGAGCCGAGCTGATGTCCCGGCGTCCCTGTAGATCGGCTCGAGGATGTCAGCGACGGTCGCCTGGTGCTCCGCGGACTCCAACAGGCGTTCGAGTGCGCCGAGGGCGGACGGATTGCTGGCGTCGTTGGCCAGCACGTCACGGTAAATCTCGATGGCCGAATCGGTCGACCCCATTCGCTCCTCGCGAATGTCGGCCAGACGGAGAAGTAGAACCGTCTGGTCGCTCGGCTCGTCGGTCATCGAGAGCTGACGCTCGACGTTGTCGGCGAGATCGCTCCAGAGGCCCTCGCGCGCGAGCAAGGCGTCGAGCGCGACCAGCGCCTCGCGGCTGCTGGGATCGAGCTCGAGGATTTCGTTTTGAAGCGCGATCGCCTGTTCGTTCTCCTCGAGAAGGTCACCATGAATGCGAGACATCTCGGTGAGGACTCCGATCTTCTCGTCGGGATCGGCGTGCGCTTCGGCGCGGGCACGCAGGACACCCACGAGCTCCGGCCAGCGCTGCGCGCTCCGGTAGACCGCATCGAGCAGGTCGAGCACTTCGAAGTCGCCGGGGTCGGACTCGAGCACCTTTCGGTACGCCGACACGGCGGCTTCCGTGTTCTGCAGCTGTGTATCGTGAATCTGCGCGGTCTTGATCCAAAGCGAGCGGCTGAGCGATGGGTCCTCCACGCTGGCCGCCAAGTCGCCCGTGAGCTCTGACACAGACTCGAACAACTCGTGCTCGCTCGCGAGCATCTCGAGACGCTGCAAGGTCGCCGTGTCCGACGGCACTTCGCGGAACGCCTCGCTCAGCGAGGCGAACCCTCGATCCGGGTCTCCGATGTGCTGAAAGTAGGTGTCCGCAACGCGGGTCAGCAGCTGCAACCTCTCGCGAGGCACGCTGCTGAAACCATGCTGAACCCGAAGCGCGTGAACGTACGGCCCCCAGTCCTCGCTCATCTCGTAGACGGGCTCGAGGACTCGCGAAGCCTCCGCTGCCACTTCTTCATCATCGAGCAGCTGCTCGAGCCGGGTCTTAGCCCCCTCGTGCTCGGCAAGCAGTGAAAGCACCTCGCGGTAGAGCTCCACCGAGCGCGCCTTGTCGTCTAGCTGCGATTCGCAAACGCGACCCAAGCGAAACTTGAGCGCCGCCAGCTCTTCGGAGCTCTCGGGGCCCGCTTCGATGCGTCGCTCCAGAAGCTGACCGAGATCTTGCCAGCGCGTCTCCACTTCATAGAGCTGCTCGAGCGAGGCACAGGCCTCGCTCTGCTCGACGCCGTATTCATCGACGATGCCTTCGAAGGCTTCGATCGCATGCTCACGGTCATTGAGCGCCTCGGCAAACAGCCGGGCGCGACGATAGGCGATTCCGAGCCGGGCATCCGGATCCTCTTCGAGCTCCATCCGCCGCGCGTAGATGTCCAGCAGATCGCGGAAGCGCTCCGTCCGGACGTACAAGTCACCGAGCGCGTCGATCGCGTCGCGATTGTCGCTCTCCGCCTCGTAGACGAGCTCGTACTGGTCGATGGCTTCGTCGATTCGATCGAGCTGCGCCAAAGTCTGCCCATAGCTGAGCCGAATCGGCACCGCCTGATTCGGATCGGAAACCCCGTCGATCGCCGACTCGAAGCCGGACACCAAACGATCCCAGCCGTTCACCTCTTCGGCCAGACGCTCGACGTCGACGCGCGCCTCGTCGTGGGTCGGTGAAAGCGAGAACGCCTCCAGGTAGCGTTCGAACGCAACCTCGGGCTGCCTCAGGCGCTCCTCGAACACATGGCCGATCTTCCGCAGAAGCTCGATCTTCGCATCGTCCCCTTCGGCATGTGCAAAGCGCACCTCGAGCACCGAAACCAATTTGCGCGCGTCGTGCGCCTCCTCGTAAATCGGCGTCAAGGCCTCGGCGGCCTGCACATTGTCCGGGTCGGTACCCAGAATCTTCTCGTACACGCGGGCGGCCCGATCGGCCTTGCCCTTCTTCTCTTCCCAGAGCCGCGCCGCCCTGAACAGCAGCAGGACGCGCTCCTCGGCGCTGGTTTCCTGCGCTTCTGCCTGCCGCTCGACGATGCGAATCAGCTCGTCCCACTTCTCGTTGGCGGCGTAGAAGGCCTCGAGCTCATCCCAGGCGCCGAGCGAAACGTAGCGTCGCTTGAGCTGCTCCTGCGCTCGCCGATCGGAGGGATCGAGATCGAGCAGCTTCTTGAAGGCGCCGATGGCCCCCTCGTCGTCGCCGATCTTGTCGGCGTAAATCATCCCGAGCTTCTGAAGCTGCTGCTTCATCGAGGCGACGTCGGTGTCGCTGGCAACCAGAGTCTCCAAGACCTCGGCAAGAGGCTCCCACTCTCGCGCGCGCTCGTAGAGCTGTGCCAGATTGCTGAGCGCGTTCGGATTCTCCGGGTCGCTCTCTAGGACCTTCTGCCAGAGCTCGATGCAGACCTCGGGCTTGCGCAGGCGCTGCGTCGCGAGCTCGGCCATCTCGCCGTAGCGAAGCAACTGGTCATCCTCGGACAGGAGCTCGACCTCGCGCTGCATGGTGCGAATGAGCTTCTCCCAGTCGCGACGCTTCTCGTACATCTGCTTGAGGCGCTCGATCGCATCCGTGTCCTGCGGTTCCAGCTCCAGAAGATGCTCGAAGCACTTGATCGCCTCGGCCTGATTGCTCGACCGTTCGAGGTAGAGAGTACCCGCCTGACGGAACAGCTCTACCTTCTGCGCCGGCGCTTGAACCAGCTCGGCCTTCTTCAGGATGGAGCGGATCATGTCCGACCATCGTTTCTGTTCCTCGAACTTCGCGATCGCGTCACCGAGCTTTTCGAGCTCAGCCTCTTCCGCCGCCGTCAGCTCCCGAACCTCATCCCCCGATTGTTCTTCCGACATCTTGCCTAAGCCCCCCTACGGCGATTCGGTTCTAAGTTCTGCGAGACGGTCCCGCGCAGCCTTCACGTAGTGCTCGGGCGCATCAGCACCCGCCATCATCACGTACTTGTCCAGGTAGCGTTTCGCTTCCTCGTCGTTGCCCTGAAGCGCGTACGTCCAACCAAGCGAGAACAATGCATCGCTCATGCCGGGGACGATCCCCAGCGCCGATTGAAACTCCGCGATCGCCGCGTCGTACTTGCGCTGCTGCTGGTAAACGGTGCCGAGCAGGTGATGAACGTTCGCTTCCTCTTCGGTTCCAGGCGTCGCAACCTTGAGCGCCTCGTTCAAGACCTGTGCCGCCTGCTCCGGGTAACGGAGGTCGGCGTACAGGCGGCCGAGCGCCGAGTACGAGGGCAGAAACCGTGGACCGGTCATAATCGCATCGCTGTACTGCTGGAGCGCGTCCTGCGGGTCCTCGAGCTCCTCGGCGCAGCGCCCGAGCTTGAAGTGCGCCTTGAACAGCGTCGGGTCTAGCTCGAGCGACTTCTTGAGCGCCGTCTGGGCGCCCTTCCAGTCTTCGAGCTCGATGAGCACCGAGCCGAGCTTCTCGTGGTAGCCGGCAGAATCGGGTTTCGCGACGATGGCTCGCTCGAGCGCCTCTCGCGCCGCAGAGAACGAGCGCAGCTCGATCTGAACGATCGCCAGGTTGAAATACGCCTGGTGATTGGTCGGATCGAGCACGGACGCCTTCTGCAGGCTCTGCGCGGCTTCACTGAACCGCTTCATCTGCGCGAGCTCGACCCCCGCATTCATCTCGTTCATCGACTCTACGCGGGCACGCGAACAATTGCCGCCCATCAGGATTAGACCCATCAACACAAACCCGAACATCTGAGCCCGCATGCTTGCCTCCTACGCTTGGAAATTCACAAGCACTTCAATCCTACAGCATTTGTCTCGCAGCCAACAACAGCAAACACAGCTCTTTTTCAGCTGTTTCACCCTTTTTGGCCAGTTTCAGACCAGGCGCACTGCCCAGAACGTGAGGGCAGGCCCTGGAAAGCAGGGATATCCGAGCCAAATCTCGCTTTTCGGTCGCTGGCCGGAAGATCACTGGCCCGCTGCGTCGAGCAGGAACGGATAGTTCACGACCACCACGCCGCCGCCGTCGGGCGCTGGGAAGGTCCAGCGGCGAACCGCCTGGACGATGCAGCTCTCGACCGCTTCATTCCGAAGGCTCGAGCTTCCGATCATCGCGGACTGCACCGAGCCGGTCGGCGAAATCACGAAGCGCGTCGTCACTCGGCCGGAGAGATCGGGCCGCGCGTTGAGCTGTTGCTCGTAGCAGAACTTCACCTCGTTGATGTGGCGTCGCACCACGCGCCGGATGACTTCCTTCGACAGAGAGCCCCGGACCTCGGCGCCGCCGCTTCGAACCTGCGGCACACCTGCTGCGCGTCCGCGGAAACCGCCGACGCCGCGACCGTAGCCGCCCTCGCCTTCGCCTCGCCCGCCACCGCGGCCGATCGTTCCGAAGTTGCCCATGCCGATGGTGCCCTGCCCGAGCCCGCCGCCACCGCGACCGGTGCCACGCAGGCCGAGGCCGCCGAAGCCGAAGTTCTGACCAATGTCGTTGCCGGTCATCGCGCCGAGCGCGCTAGTCGGATCGTTACCGAGCGCGAAGTCAGCGCCGTACGGAGACGTAGGCGCGTTGAACGAGCCCTGCATCGACGCAAGCGTTCCGATGATACCGGCGGTGCGCGCGCTCTCTTCGGCCTGCTGGCGCGCCATCACCGGGTCCGGATTGTCCTCCGGTCCCTGAATGCCGTACTTGTTCTTGGTCTTCTCGGCTTTCTCGTCGCCCATCTGACCTTGCTCGCCCTCGTGCGCCTTGCCGGTGCCGCCACCTTGCGAGTCATCGCCATTGAGCCACTCGGGCTCCGGCTCTTCGAGCTCTTCGGGCTCCATGAGGAACTGAATCAAGCGCGAGTCGGTCGCGAGCAAGTCCGAGGAAAGCCCGCGCGGACGCGGAGGCTGGAAGTAGAACATCGTCAAGACGAGGCTCGCGAAGAGCGCCGCGCCCGCGACGTAGATCATCGGACGGATGTCCATCTTCGCGTGACCGGCAACCTTCTTGCCGGCCTTCACGTCTTTGATGATGAAGGTGAAATTTCGATGCTTCATACGAACCGTGCCGCCCTCGGGCACGGGGAACTCCAGGGCTCCAGAGACCGTCGAGCTCGGCCGGAAGTCGCCCTGACCGCGCATCAGGTCGAACGAGCGGGTCTGATCGCCGATCGTCGCCTCGCCCTTGGCCTCCGCGGGGACAATCGCCGTGACGCCAGCGCCTTCGGCGATACAAAGTGGCATCCGGTCCACGCCGATGGCGTCGTGACCGAGCACGAAGTCGACCTTGTCGACATCAGGCTCGCCCACGTAGTAGTCGCGAGGGGGCGTCAGGTAGTCGACGTTCAAGACGCTAGTATCACCCCAAAGCACGGAGACCTCGATCGAACGCTCGTCGGTTTCGATCTCGTGCGCCGGGAGCGCCGCCGTCGTCGCTACCAGGCCATACTCGGGCCCATCTTCCCCGCCCGCCCTCGCGAACGGCGTCTTCGAGACGCGAGTCGCCCCGACCTCGAAGGGATTGAACTTCGGACCGGACTCGTCCTGCTTGCTCGGAGGCGCTGACGGCACCTTGGCCCGCGGCTCCGACTCCTCTTTGATCATCGCGCTCATGGCGTGTTCATCGACAACCGGCGTCGCACGCCCGCCGCCCGCGGCCATTGCAACGGGCGGGCGCGAAGCCACCGCCACCGTTCCGGTGATGATGTCGACGTGCAGCCGCTTCTTGCCGACCTGGATCTCGTCACCAGTCTGCAGCTTGCGTTTGTTGATCTTCTCGCCATTGACGAGCGTGCCCGACGCGGAACCGAGGTCGATGATGAACACCTCCCCTGGGCCCGTGACCTCGATGACCGCATGCATGCGGCTGACCTTGTCGTCATCGAGGCGAACATCGCTCGTCTGCAGACGACCGATCTTGATGATCTCTTGGCTCAGCGTTTCCGTGCTGAGCAACTCGTCCCCGTCGTAGACGGAAAACGCGACCGACGTATTGTGGCTCGACTCACTCACCCGGATCCCCCATTACAAATCTTCCACAGATTTCAGCATCTCGGGAATAAAATGCTCACGAATCTGAATCAGGGACGCGCGACGCCCGCGGCGACGCACGATCAATTGCTCGCCATCGGGCCGCACCAGGTCGCCCGTCACCAGGTCATCCTCGAAGTCGTAGGTCGTCTCCGAGCCCGGCATATCCTGCGCTCGAGCCTCGGTCGCCCAGAGGGAAGGCCCCGCAAGTAATGCAGCAATAACGGCGGCTTGCGCGATGAACTTCGAAATTATCTGTTCCATGATTCGTCCTTAACCCGCGATCTGCATGGCCTCGACCGAGATGTCGATGTTCTGCATGCGCCCCGGTCGGCACTTGGGCGCGCCGCGGCTCTTGCCCGACTTCGGCGCGCAATGATTGTTGACGTCCTGCACGCTCGAACGGAATTCGGCTTGCTTGCCCGCGCGCTTCAGGAAGTCGCTGAAGTAGCCCTTGGCCTTCTTGAGGTCGGCGACGGAGCCCGACATGTAGTCCTGATAGAGCACACCCAGGTTGAAGAACGCTTCGGGGCGATTCGCATCGAGTTGCTTGGCCCGCTCGTACTGCGTCTCCGCTTCGGCGAAGCGCTCGAGCCCGCGAAGCGCAGTCCCCAGGCCGATGACGGCATCGTAGTTCTCGGGCTGAAGCTCGACCGCGCGAGCGAAGGCCTTGCGTCCGTCCTCGTATCCACGGAACGAAATGGTGACCTCGCCGAAATTCATCTGCGCCTCGAAGAGGTCCGGATCGAGGGTGATAGCCTTCTGGAAGAAACGAAGCGCCGAAATGACGTCGCCCTTGTAGACCTTGATCAGCCCCCAGGTGTTGTAGATGGGCGCGTAGTCCGCATCGAGCATCTGCGCCTGACGGCAGACGACCTCGGCGAGGTCGAGCTCGGCCGTGTTGCCCTTGCGGCCACGATCGTAGTGCAGGAGCGCCATCTGGTTGAACGCCGACAAGTAGTCGGACTCGATCGCCAGGGCGCGGCGGAGGTTCTTGAGCGCCTCATCGCTTTGCCCTTGCGAACGCTGGACGACAGCCAGGTTGGTGTACCCTGATGTGCACTGCGGGTCGTCCTTGATCGACTGCTCGAATGCGGACTTCGCCTGAGAGGTACGGCCGCTTTCGAGGTCTCGAAGGCCCAGCGCCACCCTGGCCTTGCAGAACTTCGAATCGACATCGAGAGCCGATTCATAGTGGCTGTAGGCGCCCGAATCCCCACAGCGCGACAGAGCCAGCCCTGCCATGTAGTGCGCCTCCGCAAAGCCCCCGCCCTGCGCGTCGGCTGCGTTGTCGAACGACTTCGACGAAGAACTGCACTTGGCCGAGGTCCAGCCGCTCTTCTCGTTGGCATCGAACTCCTCGAGGGCCGACTCCCACTTGCTGTGCGCCTTCTTGCTCACGGCATTGCCGTCCGCTGTCTTGATCGCTTCGCCACCCGCCGTCCGCGCCACGTCCGCTGCCGGAATCGTGGCCTGCTTCGAGCTCGTGCTCTCTCCGCCGCAGCCCACGAGAAGCGCGAAGACGATGAACGTTAGCTTCTGGTTCCGCATCAGAGTTCCTCCCTCTTGGCGACCGCATCCTTGGAATCCAGCCGTTGCTGGTTGATCGCTCCGAGGTCCACAGCGCCGGGGTCTCCGACGGTGGCCTTGACGTAGTTGGGTTCCCCTCGAAGCTCGGCCGCGACCGGGTACTTCGATGGGTTGAGCCCGTTGAGCTCCTGCTCACAGCTGCGCGACCACTTGTTGAACCAGCGAACCTGCGTCGCGGTCTTCAAGCAGAACTCGAACTTGTCTATCGCTTGGCGCTGCAGCGGCTCCGAGACGTCGTCCAAGGCGCCCACGTAGATGTCGAACAGCCCTGGATCGGCCTCGATCTCGCGCGGAATCGGCGCATCGCGGAACTCGTCCACGAAGCTCCTGTACATCTCGCCCGTTCGCGACGCAGCCGCGATCTGCCAGGGCGCCGACTTCATCTCAACACCGTTGACGGTCGCGGTCATCTTGGCAACCTTTGCGTAGTCGGCCTCGGCCGCTCGAAGCGCGGCCTGCTTTCGGGTCACCCACTTCTTGAACTCGCTGTCCGACCACTTCTTCACCTTGGCCATGCTCTTGCCGCCGCGATACTGTGGGAACGCAACCTTCTGGAAATCGGCGAATCCGAACTCCGACAGATAGAACTGAGACTCTGCGGCGCTGTCGAGCGCTTCTCGGAGATAGAGAACCTTGTTCTCCTTGGAGGTGTCCTTGAGCGCGCGGATTCGTTTCGGCGCACCCGAGGTCCAGCCCTTGACCGCCTCTTGGAAGTACTTCCTCGCTTCGGCCTTCCTGTTCATCTCCCAGTACGCCCGTCCGATGGCCGTGTTGGCCTGAACCAGCTGATGGGGCATGCCGACCTTGCCGTACTTGGCCAGGTAGTCCTTGTAGTGCGAAATGACCTGGGGCCATCGGCTCTGCCGCTCGTAGATCGAGCCAATCGAGAACAGTACCTGGGAGGTCTGGCGCGGCAGCTTGCGCTTGTAGTTGCGCGCAAACAGGTCCGAGTCCTCCATCGCGGTCTTGTCGTCCCCGAGGCCGATCCGGAAGAAGGTCGCCTGCTCCAGGCCTTCGATGGCGTTCGGACAGGTGCCGTTCTCCTTCTCCTCGGCGCTGCACTTCGTGCCATCTTCGCCCGGGAACTTCCTGGCGAACTGCTCGTAGTACTTCGCGGCCTGCTCATAATAGGCGAGCGCCTGGAAGTTCTGCCCGATCAGGTACACCGCCTGCTTCGAGAGCTTGCTCTCCGGGTAGCGTTCGATCAGCACGGTTCGCACCTGGATGGCACGGCCGAGCAAGTGCGCAGCCTCGAAGTTAATCGCCGCGTTGTAGAGCATCTCATCCATCTCTCCGCACTCTTCGTGGCGCCGGAAGATGCGGACGTAGGTCGAAGCCGCCTTCTTGAACTGCCCTGTCTTCTGGTAGGTCTCCGCTTCCTTGCGTCGGACCTGGCACTGCAAGCTGCCGAGCGTGCCGCAGAGGTCCGGGTGCTCCTCGCTGAGCTGCTCGGTGCCGCAGTACGAGGCTGACATCGGGTCGATCGAGGCGCTCAGCTCCTGCACGCAAGCAATCCGCGGCTCCGGAATCTGCGTCCCGAGCACGTTGAGGCAGTCGAGATACAGGTTCGCGGCGTACTCGGCGAGCTCGCTGTCCTTGTGATTGAACGCGATATCGCGGAAGAGCACCGCAGCCTCTTCGAAGCGATTGGCCTCGTAGTAGATGCGAGCGCGGCGGTACTTGATCGTCGATAGGTCTTCTGCCTTGTCGACGTAGCAAACGTAGCGGTTGAAGGCCTCGAGCATGCCCTCCTGCAGCGGAGTGAGCTTCTTTTTGGCAAACTCGTTGGCCGGCTTGGCCTTGGCGTTCTTCGCCGCACGCTGGTCGCTCTTGCTGACGAACTGGGTCTCGGTCTCGCGCGGAACGTACTGCTGCTGGTAGAGGTTATTGTAGCAGAGCACGGCGGCGTAGGCGGCGTCACTGGTGAAGTCGCCTTGCGGGTTCAGCTCGACGACATGGTCGAACGCCGGCCCACACTGGCCCCACTCTTCCATCTTCCAGAGCAGCTCCGCGTAGAAGTACGAAATCTTGTACTTGGTCGGCCAATCGCGCGCGTCGATGTTCGCGAACTCCATTTGCTCCATGTCGGGGAACTCTTTGAGCAGCGTCCGATAGAGCACCGCTGCCTGCGACATGGTCTTCTTGTTCTTGGTGCCCGGAGATGCGTCCGTCCCGATCGCCTCGCGGTGCCAGGAAGTCCCGAGCCAAAGCATCGTGGTGGCCGTCTCGACCTTGCACTCCTCGACCTTGTCGGCTGGCTTTCCGCCCTTGTTGAAGGTTCGATAGATGTCGACAAGGCGCTTGAGCTCGACGATTTGCTCGTCCTTGCCCTGCGAGGAAATCACCGCACCGGTGACCTTGGTCTGCCATTCACAAAGCGAGTTGCTTCGCGGCGCATCGGCCATGAGCTTGTGGTAGACGGTGATCGCCTGAGGCCACTGGCCCGTGTCGAAATACAAATTGGCGAGGTGCTCGAGCATCTCGTGCGCTTGGGCATCGTCCTTTGCGTACCGCCGAAAGAACTCCAGCGCCTTACCCGGCGAGCCGTACCTCGAGTACGGCAGGACTAGGTCCTTGCGGGCCTGGCGGGCAAGATTCTTCGCGTCGCTGGCGTACTTGCTCGTGCGGGCGAACTCGAGGATGTCGACAAAGCCCTGCAGGGACTGCCTGTAGCGCTCGCGGTTGTATTCGACCCAGGCGACCTTGTACAGCGCGTAGCCATACACCGAGTTCTCCTTGGGCGGGAACTCGAGCACCTTGCGGTAGAACTTCCCCGCAGCCTCCATGTCACTGTCGTTGAAGTAGTACTCCGCGAACGACAGATAGGCGTTCGGCACGAAACGGCTCCGCGGGAAGTCCTTGATGAGCCTTCGGTAGACCGAGCGCGCCTTGTCGAACTGGTCGAGCTCCTGGAGCGCAAACGCCAGCGAGAACAGAACCTCGTCCATCCGCTTGAAGTTCGGATGGTCGCGAACGAGCGTCGCATAGGTTCGGATGCTGTCCTCGCGAATCTTGTCGAGCTCGGCTTCGGCGGCTTTCTGCCCGTCGCGCGCCTGCTTGCAACGCGCCTTGTCGCCATCACGCGTGCAGGCCTCATAGACCGGGTCATCGAACGAACGCACCTTGGCGTTCTTGGCGATTTGCATCTCGAACTGCGTCTCGGCGAGACGCAGAAGAACTTCCGGCCGTCGCGGATCGTCTTCGGCGCTGTTCTTGACGAGACGCTGAAGAATCGCGATTTCGCGCTCAAGCAGGCTTTCTTCCCTGGCGCGTGTCTGCTCTCGACCGAGTCGTGTGCTCATGTCGATCTGGAGCGACGGGCCGGTCGCCCCCTGCTTCGCACTCCTCTTCGGCTCCGTCGCCTTCATCCGCGAAACGGGCGCAGTTCCACCCTCTTTCGCCGCTGACTTCGTGGCTCCATCCGGACAGGCTGCGATCTCCCGCTGCGTGCTCTCCGGAATGCACATCGGGGCCGTGCTCATCGGCGCTTGCTCCGCCGCAGCCTCGCCCCCGATCATCATGGCCAGCAACCCGCAAAGGAAGCTCGCCGCGTACTTCGATTTCGTTAGCGCGTGCATAGGTTGGTCACCTGCTGTCGATAGAAGCCAAGCTCGTCCCGCCACCATTCCCCGTTGAACGGCCAGAGCTGATGTTCCTCGTCCACATTCACGTCGCCGCCCTTCGATTGCTTGGCGAGCGACATCTGCTGTTGGAGCTCCTGGTCGATTTGACCGCGGCGGAAGGTCGCGATCTCGAGCTCCACCGTGTCGACCTGGTTGCTCAGGTCTCGAAGCTCGCGAATCAGGCGCTTGTACCGGCCGCGCGCCAGGTCACCTGCCTGGTCCACGGCGAACGCCTTGGCCAGTGACACGTCCTCGAGAATCCTCTCGCCGACGGGCGAGCCCGCGAAGGCCTCACCGGACTTGTTGAGCCGCGCTTGCTCCTTGTCGAGCAAGGCTACGTACTCCAAATGCTGAAGCACCGTGCGATCGCTCAAGGCGGTCGAGACAATCGGACGGACGCGAGGAGAAAGGTCCGCGTCGCCGCTTTGCACCTTCCTCAAGAACTCGAAGAAGTCGGCATTGTCCTGATGCTTGGCCAGGACCGAGTCGAGCTCTTCTTTGACCGGGTCGTAGCGGTCATGAAACTTCGCCACCGTGGCTTCCGCGTTGTCGACCTGACAGTTCACGAAGAACGTCACGGCCTTCAACACGAGCGCTTCTGGGTAGAACCCTTCCTCGAAGTAAGGCGAGTACAAGGTGTGCACATTGCCGAGTGCGCGGGAGTACTCATCCGCCAAGAAGAACGCCCAGGCCGACTCGAACAGCGAATCGAGCCAGTACTCGCTCGACTGGTCGATCTTGGTCCAGGACTCGACCGACTGGCCGAGCAGGGTGCCGTCGATTTGGCCGCCCTTCCCCTGATTCGCAGCGGTGTAGTAAACGCGCGCAAGAGAAATCCAGGCGAGGTTTCGCATGCGGTCTTCGTCGACCCCTTCGACGTCACCGGCATCGATCGCATCTAGAATCGCGCGGAACGAGGCAATGGCCGGACGCGACTTGCGCATGCGGATGAACGAAATGCCCTCGAAGAACTTCGCGTAGGTGTACTGCGCCGACGTTTCGTCAACCTCTTGAAAGACGTCGATCGCCTGCCGAAACGAGGCCTGTGCATACAGGTGACGACCCATCAAATAGAGAAGCTGGTTATAGCGCCCCGGATCTCTCTCCTTGAACTCATCGAGCGCGCCGATGCCGTAACGACCGACCTTCTCGATGATCCCGGATGACTCCGGAAGCTTCGACGCCAAGAGCCCGAGCCACTCGAGCGTCTCCGCAAAGTTGAGATGAGCCGGACCTTGCGCGCTGATCTCATCGAACACGGTGAGCGCCGACTGGTAGTAGCCCATCTGGTAGAGCGACTGCCCCAATAGGAACTGCGCGCGCTGACGGTTGCCTCGTCCGTCCTTTGACTTGCCGGACGCCACTCGCTCGAAACCGATGGCAGCGGTTTCGTACTTCTTGGCCTCGAACGCGCTCAGCGCATCGGCGAGCTGCTTCGACGGCTCGCCCAACTTCACGGGCGCGCGACTCTGCCCGGTTTCTTCGAGCCCGAAGCTCATGTCCTGCGCCCCCACGGTCATCGGCAATGCCAGACCGCACAGCAACACAGGCACCGCCCAAAAGCGGATCCCCTTCATAAAGCGCTCCTTCGCGCGGGACCTTGGTTTTCCAAGTTTCCCCCTGACCCCCAAAAATTCGAACGAAACCGACCCCTTCCGGCACGCTCGCGTACCATCATAGAAAGCAGCCGAAGGGGTCGTCAAGGTATAGCGCCATTGAGCTTTTGGTGGGCTGACTGCAATTGACGCTGGAATCCTGCTCATGGAGCTGACAAATTCAGGTAGAGGCGCAGGTCTTAGGCCGCGTCTCCCCTTTCTGACCCCTGACGGCAGGGGAAGTTTGGGTCCGATCTCTTATTGCCGTTATGCTGTGGATGACCGGGGGCTTCTTAGGGGGACATGATGCGAGGAAGATTGCTTAATTGGATGGGGTTTGTGGCGATCTCGCTACTCGGCTTGGCCGGGTCGGGCTGCTCGAATAGCGCCGTGGGTGCTCCGTGCTCGCCAGAGCAAGTGCCGGAAGGAGGCTTTTTGGCCTCGGAGACCTATCTCGAGACGAGCTCGGTGCAGTGCGCAACGCGCGTCTGTCTCGTCCGAGGACTGATGGGTGACCCGAACAACCTCCAAGAAGACGACTGCCCACGTGGCGAAGAGACTTGCGTCCCGGCAAGCGAAGTCGAACGCGACGTCTACTGCTCGTGCCGCTGCGGCGCCCCCGCAGAAAGCAACGTACCGACCTGCGAGTGTCCAGGCGGCTTCATCTGCGAAGAGGTCCTCGAGACCGGTGGCGACGGGCTGCGAGGAAGCTACTGCGTCCGCGACCCGCTCCTCGACGTCGAATAGATCAGAGCTCGCGCGCCGCGCCGAAGAGCTCATCGCGTCCTTGCTCGAAGAGCGCGGTTTCGAAATCTGCAGCCGCAACGTACGGGTCGGCCGACTGGAGCTAGACATCATCGCACGGCGAGGCTCGCTCCTGGTCGTGTGCGAAGTTCGATCCCGTCGCAGCGCGCGCCCCGTGTTCCCCGCAGAGACGATCAGCGGAAAGAAGCTCGATCGCGTCAGGCGCGCGACAGCCCTCTGGCTAAGGCAACAGAAGCTGGGGCGTGTCCACGCGCGCATCGATGCCGCAGCGGTCGTCTTCGACGGCGCAGCCGGAGAACCGCGAATCGAGTACTACGAAAACATCTCCTTCCCATTCCGCCACGTTTGATCCGTTCGCCGGCCTCAAGGAATCCCGTAGCACCGGCGTTCGCAGGGGGTGCGAGTATCGCTCTGCTCGCTTGGAGCTGGCGGGTACGCGGTATTGTCCCGTTCGGGGGTTCCCGCGCCGCATTGCCTCAAGCAATCGTCCATCCGCTTCTGTCGTTCCGGGTCGTACGGATCGGGAATCGTATGGCAGGCCCCCAGCGCAACCAGAGCTGCCGCAATCAACGCGATTCGAATCATCGCGCGAAGCTACTCATCGGCCGGAAGTGATTCGACCACTTGCTTCAGGCGAGCAAGGCCGTCCTCGTAGTCGGCGCCGACCCAGCCATCCATCATCTTGGCGAAGTAGCCCCCAAGCGGACCGGCCGCGGTCCCGCTCAAACCCCAGGTCACCCGAACACCGTCGCCGACCGGCACGAAGGTCCAATCCGCATTGGGCTGTCCCATGTCGCCGAAGTCGAGCTTCGTCTCGATTCGAGTCGGGCGCTCGCTCAGTGTGATCGTCTGCGTACCATCGCCCGACTTCTCACTGGTCCAGGTCACCGTCGCGCCGACGCCCGCTTCAGGCCCCGAGAACTCATTCCGGATCGAGGGGTCCCGTGCAATCCAGGGCGACCAGGCATCCCATTTGCGCAACGAGCTCACCTGGTCGAACACCAGCTCAGGCGAAGCCCCAATCTCAATCGACCGCTCCACCCGAAAGTCCTTCGAAAGAAACGCCCCGATCCCCATCACCAGGACCAGCACAGCCAGAAGCACCAAGCCAGCCAGTTTCAAAGCACGCATACCCACCTCCGCCAAGCAACCCTACCCGACCCCAACCAATCCCCCAAGACCCGACCGCAAGACCCGACCGGGCAAGACCCGACCGTGGTTGGCGGTGACCGAAGGCCGCACAAGGCGGTAGAAGGACACATAGTGGAGGCCCCTAGTCCGGGAATCCGAGTGCCCACCGGCAGGACACTCCGCAATTCACCGTTGCGCGCTCGCACGCCGCAGCCATACACCGCACATCAGGCCCCAGCGGATGCAGCTGCGCTCCACCGCCCTCATCGGGACAGCCGCGAAGTCCACAAGGGCCGTCGCCAAGCTCTACGGCCCAGGCCCGCAGCGCGCGCCGTGACACACCCGCATCCACCAGGTGCCCTGGGGGAAGCACGCATTCCGGTCTCCAGCCGTCCACGCCGCCAGTGCTCGGGCGTACTGCGCCTTGAATGCTCGAAGCCGCCTCACCGCTTCGGCCGCCACGGCTCGATTCCCGGCGGCAGCAAACTGCGGATTGAGGCTTCCAAACACTTCATAGCTCCTAGCGCGCTTGGTGTGCGGAACTTTCAGGACACGCCTAGGCCCGATGAACGAACGGCCGCTGCGCCTGGCCTCGTTCCAGGCTTGGTGTTGTTTGTCCCGCACCCGCTCGGCGATCCGCTCGCGGGAAAGCTCCGGTCCGTAGTCGAGCTCGAGCACCACAGGCATCTCCAGACGAAGCTCAAGTTCTTCGGGCCACTGGGCGTTGGTTGGGTCGAAGTAGTGCTTGGGCCGCTTGACCCTGATGACTCGCGTCCCGACATGCCCAGGCAGTGTATGACCCCCGGGCCAGTCTTTGGCGTACCGCACGGTCCCTGCCTCGACTGGGTTCACGATGAGGTAAGCGATCGAGTCCACGATCGCTTCCGGCGTCAACAAGCTGTGGACACCAGTGCTCCTCTTGTCGAAGACTTCCCCGGGCCACCCACGGTAGGCCTTGGTGCACAAAGCGAGGTGACGATGCAAGGTGTGCAAGAACTTCGGATACTCGCCACGCACATCGGTGATGACCTCGTGGGTGTGGGTCGACATGAGACATGCCGCGTGGACTAGGACTCCGTGCAGCTTCGCCGCGTACGCTAGGCAATACCAATACATCTGCTCTATCTGCCGCGCCTCATCGGGATGCAGAAGGAAGTAGCGTCGGGTCGTGCGCCTAGAGAGCGCCAGCGTAGCGCCCGGATCCACGATAGAGGGGCGGGTCATGTGCCTTACTGGGAGCAAACGCCGTGCCGACCCGCGCCTACGTGTTCTCAGCAAGTTGACTGCATCGAACTGACGCTTTCGCAACTGCCGCCGGCGGCCGCCACATCACGAAACCACGCCGCAATTCGGCCAAGCTCGCTACGTCTAGCCCACCGTCGGTCGGATCTTCTCGATCTTCTGTTCCCTTGGCCGCGCTAGTCGACCGTCTTCCGAATCCGCTCGAGCACCGCCCGAAGCTCGGTGATGTACGCCGACTGCACCCCCGCCGCTTCCATCTTGATCAGCGTCTCTTCGAGCTGCTCAATCTCTTCGCTGCGCTGGTCGCGAAGCGACTCCACCATTTCCGCAAACGAGTGGTACAGCTCCTGAAGCTCGTCGCCCTTCCGAATGCCGGTGCTGAGCTCGAATCGGCCCTCGCCCACATGCGCGAAGAGCCGCTTCATTCGGTAGGTCGGCCCGACAACCCGGTGGGTCACGACGATGCCCGTGAGCCCCAGGACCAGCGTCAGAAACAACACCCCCGCGATGATGGCATTGCGAATCTCTCGATCCTCTTGTTTGGCGAACTCCTCGAGGTCGCTCGCTGTCTGCGCATCGAGATCGGGCTGCGCGGCGATCTGCGCCGTCAGCGCTTCGGTTTGTCGCTGCGAGAACCGGTACGCCATGAAGCCAAGCCCACTCGCGACCGACACCGTGACGAGCAGGACCATGCCCGTGTACTTCAGCTGAAAGCGCCGATCGAGCAGGTAGTTTCGCAGCTTGCGTTGTTTCTTATCGCTCATCGCGGTTCTCTCTTCCTATGCCCATCAGTCTTCACCGGTCAAAGGCTTCCCTTCGATTTCGTCGCATCGAGCAAGCTCGGTAGTCGGCGGAGCGCGCTGACGAACGCGCCGTGAACTGCTTGCTCCGCGGTTTCATCGCTGTACCGCCCCGAAGCCGTCGCTGCGCCGCGCAACATTCCGCGCATGTCGCGCCCCGGGTAAGTCAGCACGACGATCGAAACGACGGCACGCACTCCGCCCCCCTTCGGCTCGAGGGTCACGATCGAGCTCTCCAGATGGAAGCCGTGCAACCTACGCTGGGCGATCTCTCGCTTCGCGTCGGCCGGCGTCAGGTCGTCCGGAGCGAGCTCGACACCGTTGAGCTCCAGCAATTGCTCCGACAAATAGATCCGCGCATCAAAGAGCATCTGACGGGAAACCCGTTCCGCCTTGGCACCCGGCGTCCCGACGGACACCAAGAACTCGGTACGGCCCGGGCCGCGCTCCCGTTCGCCCACCGCGCTCAGAGCCGCCGCCGCTTCGACGGCCGCCCGTCGCACGGACTTGTTCCCATCCCGCATCGCCTTCTCGACGACCGGAAGGGAATCCTTCGACTCCAGTCGTCGCAGAGACGAGATCGCCGATACGCGTACTGCCGGGTGCTTATCCCGCACCGCGCGCTCGAGCGCGGCGATCGATCGATCGCTCGACTCCAATTGTCCGAGCGACAAGGCAGCCTGGGCCCGAACACGAAACGCAGGCGAATCACGAAGCAGGCGAACCAGATAGTCGTCGCGGCCGTCCGCCTGCGCGTTGCCCCCGGAAATGAGCGCAACCAGCGCCAATGCGCGCCATAGATCCCATCGGCCCATGTGCCCCTTCAACAGCCCTCGCCCTTCCCCTGCGTTTTCAGTATCACAGCTGCAGCAGGACGGCGGCAACGGATTCGTCGGCGCGGCCGCGTTGACTGCCCCGTGCTGGCGTCTCTATATTGCGGCGGTCCCAACGACCATCGGGGGGCTCACAGAGGTCGAATGGAGTCACTACAACTAGATTTGAACGACCCCACCACGCTGGCAGCGATTGCCGCAGTGGCAGGGTTGATCCTCATTGGCATCATCATCGGCTTTGTGCGTGCCCGAAAGAAGCGCGCAATTCCGGAGGAGCCGCCGCCCACGCCAGCCCCGGAGGCACTCGAGGACGAGCGCCCGAAGATCAGCCTCGAGGAGGAGCTTGAAGAGGACTCCGAACCGACTGAGCCGTTCCGAATCGAAGACCTCGTGCCGGGCCCGCCCAAGGCCCCGGTTGCTCCCGCGCCCGCCCGCGAGGTGAAGCCCAGCCCCCCACCGACCCCTCCGGCCGATCTCGGAGCATTCCGAACCGGCCTCAAATCGACCCGGGGCAATCTCATTTCACGCCTCGCCGGCGTGTTTCGACGCGGCCGCGAGCTCGACACGTCGATCCTCGAGGAGGTGGAAGAAGTACTGATCACCGCGGACGTTGGCGTGCACACCACCGAGCGAGTGCTCGAAGCGCTTCGCACCCAGATGAACAGCGGCCAGCTTTCGACCGCAGACGATGCCTGGAATGCGATTCGCGAGGAGGCTCGACAAATCCTCGAGACCAGCGGCAAGGGCCTTGCGATCGACGCCACACCCACCGTGATCTTGGTCGTTGGCGTCAACGGCGTCGGGAAGACCACCACCATCGGCAAGCTTGCAAGTCGATTCGACCGACAAGGCAAGAGCTTGTTGCTTGCAGCAGGGGACACCTTCCGCGCCGCCGCGGTCACCCAGCTCGAAGTTTGGGGTCGACGGGTCGGCTGTGAAGTCATCAAGGGCAAGGATCGCGCCGATCCCGGTTCGGTGATCTTCGACGCGATACAAAACGCGAAAGACAACAACATCGATCTCGTCATCGCCGACACCGCCGGCCGCCTTCACACGAAGGTCCCGCTCATGGATGAGCTCAAAAAGCTCGGGCGCACGGTGGAGAAGGCCCTCGGTCGTCCGGCCGATCACGTCCTGCTCGTCCTCGACGCCACCACCGGCCAGAACGCGATCCAACAGGCCCAGCTCTTCAAAGAAGCCCTGCCACTGAGCGGCATCGTGCTCACCAAGCTCGACGGCACGGCCAAGGGCGGCGTGATCCTCGGAATCGTCGACCAGCACCAGGTGCCGATCGAATTCATCGGAATCGGCGAGAAGGTCGAAGATCTGAAGCGATTCGACGCCGAAGCCTTCCTCCAGGCGCTTTTTGAGTCTCCGGAGGCCCTCGACGCGGCCGATGAGGCCCTAAGCCTTCACTAGGCCCGAGCGACTCGGCCGAAATCCGTCGAAAATCGCTAGCGGATTTGGTAGTGCGATATTCACCATGATATAGTCTTGTCGTCCGGTTGAAAACGGACAGTTGTTACGTGATTTCACAGAGTTGCCACGGTGGGGGCCGGGGCGCTCAGGGGGGAAGGCCAAAGGCCGATGCGAGAATTTGGGGGGATTGCGCTACTGATGGCGGCGCTTCTGACGGCGTTTCCGACGGCGGTCCAGGCCCAGATGGAGTTCTCCCTCGACGAAGTCGACGAAGAGGCTCCGGAACCGGCCAAGCAGTCGAAGACCGAAGGCGATCTCATCGAAGAGCTCGCTGCCGGCGACGACAGCAATTCGGGACCGACCGAACCTGCGCCGCAGCGTGAGGAGATCGCCGAGGAGATCTATGCGGTTCAGCAGATTTACGCGCTGCGCCTGAAGCGCCTGGAGCTTGCGCCGTCGGCCGCGTTCACGCTGAACGATCCGTACCTCAAGCACTATGGCTTGGGCTTCGCGGTCAATTACTGGTTCACCAACGTCCTGGCGGTCGGTGCGAATTTCATTTGGTACGACTGGGGCAACAACCCACTCGAACGAAACACGAGCTTCGTGCCGCGGATTCAGGATCAGTTTCGGCTGAGCGTTCCCATCAACGACTGGCAGTTCGGCCTCTGGGTCAACTTCACCTACGTTCCGTTCTACGGAAAGTTCAAGGTTCGCAAGAAGATCTTCCAATGGGACGCGTATCTCATCGGCGGCGTCGGCATGATGCGAAGCCAGCCCATCCCAGTGTTCGATGCCGAGATTCGAAGCTTCGGCTGGCAAACCAACGTCGCGTTCAACGTCGGCGCAGGCCTACGCATCTTCCTCACGCGCTACCTGACTTTCTTCACCGAGTTCAGAGCCTACATGTGGCCCGATCAATTCGAAAACAACCAAGTGGCGCCGGGAGACGCGCGCTTCGATTCGTCGACCTGGCTTCAGTCGGGCTCTTCGTTCGTAGCGAACACTTCGATTCAGATCGGCTTCACCCTCTTCCTACCGATTAAATTCGAGTACCGGTTGCCCAAATGATGAAGCGCGCACGACAGACGCTTTTGCGAATCAACATCTTGGCGGCTCTGGCCCTTTGCCTGGTCTTGGGCGACGGCTTGCGTGAAGGCGCAGCGACGGCAAGCGCTCAAGACGTACATGTGCGCGGACCACTAGCCGGCGCAACTTCAGTGAAGAAGCTCCGCCTCTGGCGCGACACGCGTCTGCACGTCGAACCGTTCTTCGCCTTCACGATCGGCGACGAATACGCTCGCTCACTGATTGTCGGCGGAGAGCTTCGTTTCCACTTCGTGGATTGGTTCGGCATTGGCGGCTGGGGCGGCTACACGGTCGGAAAGCTCAACACGAATTTGACCAGAGAGATCCGGGACAAGGGCGTCACCCGAGACCCGAACCGCTTGGACCTGCCGAGCCGTGAAAACTACCCCGATCAGGTCGGTCGACTGAATTGGTGGTCCGGCGTCGAGGTTCACTTCACACCCTTCCGCGGCAAGCTCGCAATGTTCCAGAAGGTCTTCTTCGATGCGGACCTCGACGTCTTTGTGGGCGCGGCCTTCGTGGGCGTCGAAGAACGAGCCAACACCGAGATTCAACGTGACTCGGTCACGACGCCTCAGTACTGCACGCCCATCGGAGAGACGATGCCTCAGGACCCGGGTTGCCTCGGGAGTCAGCTCGCTCGCTCCAAGCGCACGGTCATCGCGCCGTCCTTCGGCATCTCGTTCAACGCCTTCTTCCACGACTTCCTGGGCATCGCCCTGCGCTGGCGAGGCATCCCATTCAAGTACAACACCGGCGGCACCGACAACAACAACGACGGTCAAATCGACAGCAACGACCGGCTCAAGCAGTTCAACAACATGTTCACCGTTGGGTTGATCTTCGTGTTGCCACCGAAGATGAAGACGACGGACTGACCGGGGCGCGAAAAAAGGCGCGACACGGGGCGGAGTCGACGCAGCCCCGTGTCGCGCCTTTTTCCGCGCCCCGTCTTCGCGCCTACTTCTTCCTAACCTCGCCCTTCTTCCCGAGCGAGTACCCAGTAGGCATCTTCTTCGTAGCTTCTTCTTTCACGTCGGCGAGCTTCCAGCCGCGTTCGACGTAGCCGTCGAGCATGCGCATTCTCACGCGAACGCTTTCTTCGGCCAGAAATGCCTTGGTCAACGCGTCGAGCGCCGCTTCGGCTTCGTCTTGGGCGAGGATTGCGCCCGCGGCGTGGAATCGGACCGTTTCGTTCATGTCGTCGAGGAAGCGAATCACAGCCCCGACGATGCGTGGGTCCTTGTGCTCCTCGAAGCTCGCGATGAGGTCGATCTTCTTCTGAGGGTCGCGCTCGTACTCGGTGTCCATCCTCGAAAGCAGCTCGAGCAGGATCGTGGTGACCTGCTCCTCGGTCTGGATTTCACGGAGCAGCTTCAGCGGCCAGGCCAGGTTCTCCGCTGAGTCGAGGAAATCACGAACCGGCTCGAGCGCGGCTTCACCGTGCTGGGCGATGCCGTGAAACGCCTCGTTCTTCTCCTCGCCATCGGTGATGCTGGGGTCGACCCGCACCGTGAACCGCGTCAGCAGCGCCCGGAGCGCTTCGTCGGAGCCATCGGCTGCCAGCACCTGAATCGACTCCCAGCGCTCGTGCTTCTGAGCGCGCTTGTTCGCCACGCGCGCGACGTGCTTCTTGAGCCCGCCGCCACCACCCTTGAACACATCAAAAAGCCCCATGACGCGACAACAACTAGGCCGAACCGGCCGTCGATGCAACGAGATCAGGTCGCGAAAGCAACCAGGCCGGCCTAGTGGATGACCACCGGCTTCAGATTCACCTGGCTGCCGATGGTCTCGACCTTAAAGCGAACCATTTGCGCCCCGTGCTTCTTCATCAGGTGCGCTGCGTTGCCTTTGATTCGCTCGATGAAACGCTGCTCGGGGATGTTCGAGACATCCTCCCCCGCCGATTGCTTCGCGGCGAGGTAGTCTCGGTAGAGCTGGGCGTAGTACTGGCCCTCGGGGATCGCCGCGAGGGCTGCAGCCTCCGGATCGTCGGCTTGAGCCGGATCCGCGGAGCTCGATCGCGTAGCAAATCCAGGACTGGAAATGCTCACCGACTCCCATCCGCCGCTGCTCGTCACCGCCCGCCCTTCCTCATCTTCCTCCGCGACGCCAGTGAACAAGTTGATCAGCTGATTCACTCGATAGGCAAGCCCGCCGAGCTCGGGCGTCTCGACCTCGAGCCGAACATCGCCCCGGCCGTTGATGACAGCGAGGATGTCGTCTTCCATCTGCTCGATCGGATCCATCAGGTTGTTGGCGATGATGTAGCCGTAGATCGCCGCCCCGATGAGCCCCAGAAGAGTCAGCCAGAGGATCATGTTGGCCACACCTGCAAGCGCGGTGTGCTTGCCCTGATCGGCCAAGACGACGTACGCGGCTTCCACGCCGCGCGCCATCGGCAATGCAGCGGTGACGCCCACGTACTCGTCACCGGCAAGCGTTGCCGTCCACGGTTGCGTCGGCTTCCCTTGCAACGCAGCCATCGTCCCGTTGTCGAGCGGTGGCAAATAGAGCGCGTCTTGCAGCGCATCGCGGACATCGACGGCGGTCGAGGTGCTGTAGATCCGATCGCCCAAGACGAAGAGCAGGTCGTGTCCGATCAGGCGCGCTTCTTGCTGAGCGAATCCGTTTGATAGGTCGTACCCCACGAGCAGCGCGCCGACGACCCCTCCTCGGTCGTTGCGCACCGCAGCGACGCCGACTTGAAGTAGTTTGTCGTCGAGCTCCCAAACCCCATACCGTGCTGCACCCCGTTGCAGGACCCGGCGCAAGACAGGAACTCGGTTGAGCAAGGGCTCGCCGAACATCCGATTTCGGTCGGTGTCCCGTGCGATGACACGGCCAGTCTCGTCGATCACCGCCACGATGTGCGGCCGCTCGCCGCGCCCGCGCGCCGGATCTTGGAACCACTTCGAAACTTCCTGCGCGGCCTCGAAAGCCCGCCCCCGCTGCTGGGCTTCCCCGAGCGCCGTGAAGACGTTCCGCACGGAGTTGCTCGTGGCGCGGCTCCCCACCCCTTCGGCCAGGCGCGCACCGTCGGCCCGCCACGACCTCGCGAATAGCTCGGAATCGTCGCCGATACTGTCCTCGAGCCGACTCGAGAGCTCAGAACGCAGCTGAGTCCGCACCACCAGGTACGATCCCAACCCAACCAGCAGAACGATGACGAGGTTGCCCGCAATCAGCTTCAGGCGCATGTCGCGACTCTCCTCAGAATGACCCCCACCGGCCGATTCCCCCTTTTGATAAGCGGGGTTAGACCGACCGAGCCCGGATTATCACCGTGCTGTTCGAGGCGTCAAGCTCGCGTCACGTCAAAGCTACAGCTGATCCGATGTTTGGGATCAAGTCTCAAGACTACGCAGGGGAATTCTAGATAGGGTCCGGATTCGAGGAAGTGGGCGTGGCGGCGCGTCGGCGTTATCATTCAGCTCACGGCGATGCCAGAAGCCTGGAGAATATTCTGCGATTGCCCCGAGCTGGCAGTCGACCTGGCGCGCGGCGCCGAACGGATTGGTCTGTCCTTGGAGCCGGAGGTCCGCGATCGCCCCTGGGAGGCCGCCATCGATGCGTCGAACGGCGGCGGCCTGGTCGGGCTCGCGGTCGAAGCCCCGCTGGCCCCGGATGTCGTGGTGAACCTGGCCGAGGCCATGCGCGCCGGTAAGCAGCGCATCCCGGTGGCGATCATCGGCCCACAGCCGCTCGGTCTGCTTCACGACCTTGGATTGCCCGCTGTTCACGAAACCGGCCCCTTGCTGGCCGTCGCGGCCCTACTCGAGCTCGACACCGAACGCCCCTGGGCGGCCACCACCAAGGAGCTCCCGGCAGTCGATCGAGTCCGACTCGGCGAAAGCGTCAGCCACCGAAGCGACGGCAAGTTCGTCCGCATCGACGACGGGCTCATCGCGCACGAGGCGGATGGCGCGACGAGCAAGCCGATCGGCTCGCCCCGGGATGTGGCGGCAGCGCTGAGGGCGATGCGAGCTTCCCAGGATCCGTCGCGGCCCAGAGTCCCGACCGTCCAAGGAGTCGAAGCCGACTCGGTGCTCGACGTGATCCTCGGCCCCAAGCGCGCCCTCTCCGATCCGGCGAGCAAGGCAGCCCTCGGTCCATACGACGTTCCGCTGCCCATCGAAGAGCTCTGCGCCACACCTTCGCGTGCAGCCTCGGAAGCCGCACGCATCGGCTTCCCCGTGCGTGTCGCTCTAGCGTCACCCGATCTCCGACTCTGGGACCACCCGGACCTGGCCGCAGAGGTCTATTCGGCCGGCCAAGCACGCGATGCGTTTCGCCAGATCATGGCCGTCGCCAAGACCCGCTCGCCGGACGCCAGGCTACTCGGCGTCACCGTCAGCGCCTCGACCATGGCACGCACCCTACTCCGTGTTCGCATGGCGCCCCTCGCCGCCGGTCCAATCCTCGCCGAGATCGGCTTCGCGGATCCCCACGGCCGGGCATCGGCAGACACGACGCTCACCGTCCTCCCCGCCACAGCCAAGGCCCTCGAACGCGTTCTCCTCAGACTCCAAGGAAGCTCGTTGCTCCTTTCGGGCACCCCGCAAGAGAGAACCCAAGCGGTCAGCGCCATCGGCGACGTCCTCATGCGCCTAGCCGCCTTCATCCACCAGTGGCGAACCGAAATCGAAGCCGTCGAGGTCAACCCCTTGGCAATCCTGGTCGGCGGCGAGCTCGAGATCCGGGAAGCCTGCGTCACCGTAGGCGACGCCTTCAGCCGCTCGCTAAACGCCAGCGGCTGAGCCAAGCGCGAACCCGGACGCCCTCACGTAGGTGAAGCTGGTTCAAACCCCGTTGGGTACGCTGGCCCCGAGATCAGGAATGGTCTCGGGGCCTTTCTATTGTGCGGCTGCACCAAGCCCGGCTTCGGCCGGGCTTTTTCTTTGGGAGCGCCTTCCCCGGGTTGGGTCTCTTGTTTCGGTCGATCCGCGCTTTCTGCTCAACTCTCGCGACTGCGCCTGTGATAAGAGTGCAACATGGCGATGTCTATTCCGGTCTGGGTCCTGCTCGCCTTCGCGGTCTGGTCGATGCTGGTTCTGATGTTGACCGTCGGCATCTACCGCTGGGGGCTGATCTTCGCCGGTCGGGTTCAAGCAAATGAGTTCCGCGCAGATCGGGTCGAAGGTTCAGATCGGTACCGTCGCGCGATGCGCGCCCACCTGAACTGCCTCGAAAATCTGCCGATCTACGGCGCGATCGTCCTTGTTGTCGTCGTCAGCGGCGCGCACAGCTCTGCGCTGGACGTGTTGGCGCTCACGTTGCTCGGGGCTCGAATCGCGCAGACGTTGATTCACGTTTCGTGGGAGCAGACGAACCTCCTCGCCTATCTGCGCTTTGGCTTCTTCTTCGTTCAGCTGATCTGCATGTTGTGGATGACGGTTCTGGTCGTGCAGCACGCCATCTAGCCGGTGCACCAAGTAGGTTCGCGGCGGGGCTCAACGCACGCCTCACGCCACCATCCTCGGAAGGCCCTCCCAATCTGTGACGACCCCCACCACTTGGTTCAAACTCGGCATCATTGGGTACGCCACGCAAGACCGTCCAGCTGCGTGAACTGCGTCCACTCCGCCGTGGACGAGAGCAGACCCCCGAGCACGGTGCGCTGGTCCGCAGCGTCAGCGTCAGCGTCAGCGTCAGCGTCAGCGTCAGCGTCAGCGGGACGATGCCTGGGGGCTTCCGCGGTGCAAGTTCGCGGGTCCGCTTATCGGGCACTCGCCACACACGGTTGCCTGACAATTCAACGTTCTGCTCAACCTGGGTGAGGTTCCTCTTGCTCAGCTGGCACCTGTACAGGGTCGCAATCTTGGCCGGGCTGCCTGACATGGTCGATCTCACCTGACCGCTCTCGGACCGAGGCTTCAAGCGGGCTCCGTGTGCATGGCCCAAATGAATGCACTCTTGCACCCCGATCGCGACAGATGGACATGACATCATCGCGGCTCGGGCACGCGTCGCAGCACTCCTGTGAAATGGGCACCCGGCACGATGCACACTGGTGCACAAGGCCAAAGTTGTGACCGATTTCGTGGACCGCAACGTCCAAGATGACGGCGTCGGGTTGCGGTTCGCTGGTGTAGGCTCCCCCTCTCCCCCAGCCTCCGACTGAGTGTACGAGAGTCATAGAAACGGTGTCATCGACGGCAAGGCCGAGACTCGGCAGAGCGTCGGAAAGCACCACGACGAGGTCAAACTGCTGCGACCCGAGATCGAGCGCGGCGCCGAGGTCACCGAGCAAGCGGTCGCGCGCACCGAGTTCGCTGTAGCTGTCTGGGTCAAAAGGAATCTCGTCATCGTAGTAGTACCAGATGCGTGGCAGATCAGCCTCAAGAAGGTTCGGATAGCCAGCTGCCAACTCGCTGTAGTCACGTGCCGGAGTGGCGTGATACTTCACTCGGTCAAACTGTAGACCAATCAGCCCGCCTGTCGCCTCGAACAGTTCGATGGGTAACCGTTCCTCAACCATGCGGGTCGAAGGTAGTGGGTCCGCCCCGCGTGTATCGAGCTGGACAAGCAGAGCCGAAAATGCGTGACAACTGTCGCCGCCCGACCCGAGCTCGGAACAAACGTATCCGCTGGGGGCGTCACCACCACCGTCGCTGCCGCACCCCAAGACCACCGCCGCGAAAAGGACGAAAACCAAGCGTGCGGTCCTCGTCGAGAAGAAGCCCATCAGGCCGTCCTTCTCATCGTCACGAGAGGACAGAAGACCAACTCGTTGAGGCGGTCACCGATGTACTCGTGCATAAGGTGTTTCGCGCTCAGGTGCTGCATGCTGAAGTCGCCAAGCGTACCACAGAGCGCGCGACCTCTTTCGGCACGAGTTGCCACCGCGCTTGGAGAAGCACTCACGCTGGCACGGAAGACGTCCGGCAGCGTAGCCCCTCCCACTCCGTGAGAAACCCCACCACTTGGTTCCAACTCGGCATCATTGGGGACGCCGGCCCCGAGATCAGCAATAGTCGCAAGGCCTTCTTGTATGCGGCGACGTCAGAAGCCCGGGCGCGGCGGGGCTTCTTCTGTTGTGCAAACGCCTCGACCGAGGTCGGCGCTATATCGTTCACGAGGGTCGGTGTCCGACCCATGCTGCGATGCTCGTCCAACCTAGGGTGCGAGTTCTTCGATGCGTGCGACGAGAGCCAGCACGCAAACAAAGCCAAGTAAGTATCGCATGGGGACCTCTCCGGTTGCAGCGCAGTGCGCCCGTGGCTGCGGCTACGTTGCTGCACCAGGCGTGCGAAGTGGAAGCCCGGTTCTACAGGAAATCTCAGACTATGCCACGCAGGTTTTGCGTCTTGGGGCGCGGGGGCGCAGCGAATACGCCGGTGACTCAGAGGGTGCCGAAGCGTTTCTCCAACTCGAACCCGAACCGCTCTGCGTCCCACGCGAGGCGAATGAACTCGGGGTTGGTCGGACCGTCGGGCGAACCGAGCGCCCGTACGGACTGGAGTTGGTCGTAGGCCCCTGGTGAGCGATGCCCGATTCCGGTACTAAGAAACCATGCATACACTCCGAACCTCCGCGGCAGCGCTTGCTGTGCTCGCGTCGCTCCTCCTGGTCGGGCCCGCGCATCTTTCCGCTGAAGACAAAGAAGCAGCGCCCGAAAACACGATCGTCGTCAGGGTTTCGAAGGTCCGAAACGGCAACGGCCAGGTCGGCTGCAGCCTTTTCTCGAAGCCCGACGCGTTTCCGAACGACAGCAACAGCGCCGACGGGAGTTTGTGGACCAACATCAAATCCGGCAAGGCGCTCTGCACGTTCGAAAACGTCAAGCCCGGGACTTACGCGATCTCGGTGCTTCACGACGAGGACAAGAACGGCAAGATGAACACCAAATCCTTCGGTCGCCCCGCCGAAGGATGGGGAGTGTCCAACAACGCACCTGCCGAGAGGTTCGGCCCACCGAAATACGACGCCGCGAAGTTCAAGTACGAGGGCGGCACGAAGTCGCTGTCGATCGACTTGATCTACCCTTGAGGAAACGGACCGCCTACGCCGGCTAGCCCGGTCGGCGCGTGATATGCTCCCTGCCACCTTGGCCAGAGCCCTGACGAGCAACCCATCCAACCCTCGACATCGCCCCTTCGCGAACCCGGACGTCGAGGCGGTCTTCCGCAACTATCCGAAGCCGATGCGCACGAGGTTGATGGCGCTACGGCGACTGGTCTTCGACACCGCGGCGAATACCGAAGGCGTCGGCAAGCTCGAGGAAGCCCTACGCTGGGGAATGCCGAGTTACCTCACGCCGCAGACCAAGAGCGGAAGCACGATTCGGATTCACTGGAGCGAGTCGCAGCCCGAGCAATACGCGATGTACTTCCACTGCCAAACCAGCCTGGTTTCGACCTTTCAACGCCTGTACCCACACAAGTTCACGTACGAAGGCAAGCGGGCCATCGTGTTCACAGAGGACGACGAAATCCCGGCACGCGAGCTAAGCCACTGCGTTTCCCTCGCCCTCACCTATCACCTCGACAAGAAATCCGGCCGCCCGGCGCGAAGGCCCCAGCGCTCGGTTACCTAGGCTTGTCGCCGGGACAGAAACGCCGACGCCGACGCCCCTGGCACTGACACTGACACTGACACTGAAACTGACACTGCGAGCCCGAAGGGCGAAGCCGCGGCAGGGAGGATTACGGGTGGGGGTAGGCGATAGTGTGGGGGCGGTGGGGCGGGCCGAACCGGCCGCCGGAGGCGTCCGAGCGGGGCGGTGTAACCAAACACTGCCTAAATGAACCACCCAGTCACTGACCCACTCCCCCTCACCTCCTCCGGCGTCCCCGCGGCGACCACCCGCCCCCCATCCGGGCCCGATCCCGGCCCCAGGTCGAGAACGAAGTCCGCGTTTCGGATCACATCGAGTTGATGCTCGACGGCGATGACCGTGTGGCCGTCTTCGACGAGCTGATGAAGGATTCGGATCAACTGCTCGACGTCGACGAAGTGCAAGCCGCGGGTGGGTTCATCGAAAATGTAGAGCGTCGGCTTGCGTGCGGGCTGAGCTAGGTCGCGGGCTAGTTTGATGCGCTGAGCCTCTCCGCTGCTCAAGGTGGTCGAACGGCGGCCGAGCTCCAGGTAGCCGAGGCCAACCCGGCGCAGGGCTTCGAGGCGAGAGCGCACGGCCGGCACCGCTTCGAATAGGCTGTACGCTGCTTCGACCGGCAGTGACAGGACCTCGGCGATGCTGAGTCCGCGATATCGGATCTGCAGCGTCTCGTCGTTGTAACGGTTTCCGCCGCAGACTTCGCACTCCACCTCCGCGTCCGGCAGCAGTTGCATCGCAATGCGCTGAATGCCCTCGCCTTTGCACGCCTCGCAGCGCCCGCCCTTGACGTTGAAGCTGAACCGCCCCGCCTGGTAGCCGCGCGCGCGCGCCTCGGGGAGTCCGGAAAACAGCTCACGAAGAGGGCCGAGCAAGCCGAGGTACGTTGCCGGGTTGGAGCGGGCGCTGCGACCGATCGGCGTCGCGTCGACGAAGGACACACGCTCGAGGCCTTTGCCTCCTTCGACCCAAACACCCGAGGGCAGGTCCGCCGTCAGGCCCAGCTTCGCGCGAATCGCGGGCAGGAGCGCATCGACGACCAGCGAGCTCTTGCCACTGCCGCTCACCCCCGTCACACAGCAAAGCGAACGCAGCGGAAGCTCGGCGTGGACGTCGCGAAGGTTGTGAAGCTCGGTGACGCGAACAGTCAAGGTGCCTGCGCCGGGCCGGCGACGTTCCGGCACTTCGACGCTTCGACGCCCGGATAGATACGCGCCGGTCAACGAGACATCGTTGGCCTCGATCGCATCGAGGTCTCCCTCGGCCACCAGCTCTCCTCCGAGCTCGCCGGCGCCCGGCCCCATCTCGACGAGGTGATCGGCCGCTCGCATCGTCTGCTCGTCGTGCTCGACGACGACCAAGGTGTTTCCGAGGTCCCGTAGCTCGTCGAGCGTGCTCAGCAGGCGTTTGGCATCGGCCGGGTGAAGGCCTGCTGTGGGCTCATCGAGCACGTACAGGACTCCCGATAGACGCGCACCGAGCTGGGTCGCCAGATGAACGCGCTGCGATTCGCCTGCGGACAGGCTCCCCGAGCTCCGGTCGAGGCTCAGGTACCCGAGGCCGACTCGCTGAAGGAACGCGAGGCGGTCCGCGATCGACTGCAACAAGGGACGCACTGCGGTCTCCCGCTGCGGAGACACCGGGACCCGGCCGGTCCAATCTTGGAGGGCGCCGATGTCGAGCGCGCTGAGCTCGCTGATCGCCCGGCCCTCGATTCGAACCGAGCGAGCGTTCAGATTCAGCCGTGAGCCTTCGCATTCGGGACAGATCTCCATGCGCGCGAACTGCCCGAGCTCCTCGTCGAGAAACTCGAGAACGCGTTCCTCGTCCCCGCCCTCGGCGAGCTTCCGACGCGCGTACTCCTGCGCCCGTCGCTCGAGGCCCGGCAGGATACCCTCAAAACCCGCGCCGCCCTCGAGCGCGAGCTTGCGTTGCTTCTTCGGAAGCTTGGCGAAGGGCTTGTCGAGGTCGACCCCTGCGCCTCCGATCTTCTCCAACATCGAGCGGTAGTACGCAAGGTTCGGTTTCCCCCAGGCGGTCACGGCTCCTCGCCGGAGCGAAAGGCTCGGCTCGGTGACCGCCAGCTCCTCGGTGAAGCTGCGCGTCAGGCCGAGACCGTCACAGGTCGGGCAGGCGCCGGCCGGCGTGTTGAACGAAAACAGCTGCGGGCTGACCTTCGGGATCGAAGCGTGCCCTTCGAAGCAAGCATAGCCTTCCGAGTAGCGATGCCGCCTGCCCTCCTGCTCGCGAAGCTCGACGACGCCGCCGCTCAACTGGTAAGCCAGCTCCACCGCTTCGGCGAGTCGCGAGGCGATCCCCTCTCGAACCGAGAGGCGGTCGATCACCACGTCGACCGAGACCCCAGCCGGCAGCGTGCCCAGGTCCTCGACGTCGACGAGCGCATCGTTCACACGCAATCGCACGAAACCCTTCGAGCGTAGATCGGGGACGAGCTCTTTCGGTAAGGCCGCGCCGGCGCGCACGATCGGCGCCTGCACCGCGAAACGCGTGCCTTCCGCAAAACGCGACACTTCCTGGACGACCCGGGCGACCGAATGCGCGCTCAGCAGCTCACCGCATACGGGGCAATGCACTTCCCCAATCGTGGCAAACAAGACGCGCATGTAGTCGTTGACGTCCGTCAGCGTCCCCACCGTCGAGCGCGGATTGCGCGAGGGGGCTCGTTCGCGCACCGCGATGGCCGGACACAGCCCCTCGATGACGTCGACGTCCGGGCGCCGTAGCTGGGTGAGCACGCGCCTCGCATGACCGCTGAGCGACTCGACGTATCGCCGCTGACCTTCGGCGTACAGCGTATCGAACACCAAGCTGGACTTGCCGCTCCCGCTCGGCCCGGTGACGACGGACAGTCGCCCCCTGGGGAGGCTCAGCGTGATGTTCTTCAGGTTGTGTTCGCGGGCTCCTCGAATGACGATGTCGGCCGTCATTCTTGCGGCCCGCCGGTCAGGCGTTGTGCAGCCCGAACCGCGGCGATCATCCCGCTCTCGGAGGCGTTGCCCTCCGCGGCTGCGTCGTAGGCGACGCCGTGGTCAACGCTGGTCCGCACGAACGGCAGTCCCCAGGTCACGTTCACCGCTTCGCCCCAGTCGAGAAGCTTGGACGGAATCGTCGCCTGGTCGTGAAACATCGCCACCACGCCGTGGGCGCGCCCGTCTGCTGCGTAGCGGAATGCGGCTTCGGCCGGCGTAGGTCCGATGAGCTCCACTTCGCCGCTTGAATAGAGAGCTTCTTCGCGAAGCGCATCGAGTGCAGGTCCAATGATCGCCTCTTCTTCAGTCCCGAGAAGACCGCCCTCCCCCGCATGCGGATTGAGCCCCGAGACCTCGATGCGCAAGGGCTTCAGATCCGGCGACCAGCGCGACAGCGCGTCGGTCAGATGCCGGACGGTCCGCTCGATGTGCTGGCGCGTCACGGTCGAGGGCACACGCTTGATCGCCCAGTGCGTCGCGACGAGCGCGACCTTGAGGCGCGGCCCGAGGAACATCATGGTCACGTTATCGGCGTGAACCCCGGCACGCCGTGCGAGATGCTCGGTTTGGCCGCGAAACGATACGCCCGAGAGGCTCACGGCTTCTTTGCTCACCGGCCCCGTCACGATGGCCCGCGCCGTGCCGTCGATGCAGGCATCACAAGCCCTTTCGAGCGCTTCGCGCTGCACACCCCCACCGTCGATCGTGGGCGCCCTGGCTTGCACCATCGTGACCGGCCAATCGGCCACGTGTACCAGCCCTACCTCGCCCGGGTTCAAGCGCTTCGCCTCGGCCGGCGCGATTCGCTTCAATGCCTCGAAGCCGTATCGATGAAACGCTCGCTCCATCCAGGCCGCGTCGCCATAGACCAGCGCGCGATCGCTACCCAAGCACTGCGCTATGGCCGACGCTGTCACCACAGGGCCGACGCCTGCCGGATCACCTGTCGATATCGCTAGCGGCGGAAGCATCAGGGCTCCTTCATCTTGTAGCCGACGCCGCGAACCGTCTCGAGGCTGTTGACGCAGTGCCCGAGCTTCATACGAAGGCGCCGCACGTGAATGTCGACGGTGCGGCTGCTTCCGTAGTAGTCGACACCCCAGACCCTCTCGAGGAGCTGTCGCCGGGAGAACACCCTGCCGCGGTTCTGGCAAAGGAAGCTCAGGAGCGCGAACTCCTGATGGGTGAGTTGGCGATTGCGGCCGTCGACGGTGACTTCGTGGGCGGCGAGATCGATGCAGAGCGGCCCCATCTTGATCCGCTCCTGCTGCGCGAAATCGCTGCGGTTCCACTCCACACGCCGGATCCGCATGTAGAGCTCGGCTGGCACGTAGGGCATCAGCACGAAGTCGTCGAACCCATCCCCCGCGTCGAGGCGCGAAATCGCGTTCGTGGTCACCCCGATGAGGACGGGCACTTCCTGAAGCGGCTCTGCGGCCCGCACCCGAACGAGTGCTGCGCGGCCCGCATCCCCTTCATCCCCGGCTTCGATCAAGACTACCGTGGGCGGGTTCTTCACCAGCTCCTCGGTATCCAAGCGATCCCAAAGGTTGGCTGTTTGGACCTCGCAGCCCAGCTCGTGGAGGCAAGCAACCGCCCCGCCTTCGCGTTCTTCGAGGCCCTCGCGGCCGATGACGAGAATCCACACTGGCGAGTCGTACTCCGGGGGCCTGGGCGGCGCCAGCCGGAGATGCGACTTCGCGCGCGATCCCGGCTATCATGACGGCGCAACAACGGGACCACGTGGCTACGAGATATTGGAAAGTCGAAATCAGCCGGCTTGGCGCGTCGGAGCCGCTATTTCTCGGAACCGTCCAGGCACCAACCTGGCCCGGCGCGTTGCAGCTTGGCCGCGCCAAGATCGGTGAATCAGGCGGCGTTCCGGCCGGAGCGAGCTGCAACGTGAACCCGAACGGGGCTGTCACGATCCAGGACGCGCGCGAACGCAGACGCTATCAAGTCCTTCCGGTCAGCGCTCCCGATGCGGCTCCCAGCCTCGCCGACGCGGCCGCTGCCGCTGCAGCGAAGCGGCCCCGCTCGGCATCCGGTGATCCCATCCCGCTCCAGCCCAGGACTGGCTACGACCCCTTGCTCAAGAAGAGCCCTCCAGCCGCGCCCGAGCCCATCCGCTCGCGCCGACCGAGCGCGCCCATGCCGACGAGCCCGCCACCCGGCACCGTCGAGAACAAGCTGATCCTCTTGTCCTCGCGCAACGAGAAGCCCACGAGCTCGAGTCCGATTCATTTCCGCGAGCGCATGTACGCCGTGCCCGTGCCCTTCGAAACCGGGACCGGCGAGAAGCTCGCCACCAAGCTGCTGCGTCACGTCCAAGAGGAGATCACCCAGGAACGCGGGGCCAAGTTCGTTCGCATCGAGCTCTTCGACCACATCTGGAAACGCGAGCCGGAGCACCCTCCGGTCGTGCGCCTGGAGTGGAAAGATTGGAACGACAGCATCGACATCGAGTTCCCGCTCGAAGACGAAGTCCGTCATTCGGAGGTGCCGCGATTGAGCAGCGTGCCCCCCCCGCCAACAGAAGATCGACTCGCAGCCGCCTTCGAGGCCTGCCACGACCTGCTGTTCATGAAGAACCGCGCCGAAGCGCTCGACTTCGCGGTGCACCTGCTCGAAGAGCTGGTCCCCTCGGAGGCGACGGCCGCCTTCCTTCTCGACATCAACACCGATCAGTTTCGCGTCGTAGCCGCCCGAGGCACCGGCGCCAGGGAGCGACACGGCCAGGGACTCCCCACCGCCTCCGGTCTCCTTGCCGCAGCAAGCGAGCTCGCGGAGCACGCCGTCCTCGTGCTCGCCGACGCGGCCGCCGACCCACGCTTCAACGAGAACATCGACGGCGTCCCCGGTCTAGACGTCCGCGCGCTCCTGTACCGCCCCCTAGTCCACCGCGGTCGCATGTTCGGTGTCTTACAACTCGCCAACGGCTCCCTGCGCGGCATGTTCACCGAAGCCGACTGCGAAGTCGTCGACTACATCACACAGCAGCTGAGCGCGTTTGTGGCGCGAGGCGCATCGATGCCCGAGGCCCAGGCGCTTACTACCGACCGCCGCTAGACCTCGGTGCACGGAGGTTGACGCCGTCGCTGACGCCGGCACTGACGCTGGTGTTTGGGTGCGGGCGTCGAGGTGCAGCTTGGGCTGCCGCGGATGTTTGGGGGGGCGGTCTTGGGTTGGGTGAGTGGTACGGCTTGGTTACACCGCCCGCCCACCCCCGCCCGTAGTCCTCCCTGGCGCGGCATTCGCTTCGCTCTGCCTTGCCGGCGCTGCGCGCCGGGCTTCGCCCTGCGGGCTCGCGCTGCCGCGGGTGACTTGGGGGGTTGGGGGCTAGCGGCCGGAGAGTTTCCAGGACATTGCGCACACTTCATCGAGGGCGATGTCGACCTCTGCAACCGTGGTTCCTGAGAAGTATCCGTACGCGACCGCGAGCTGAAGCCCTGCGCGCACTTCCTTCGCCGAGCCGCACGCCGTTGCGAACCGCGCCTTCGCGGTTCCGGGATCGTTTCCGTCGGCTCCCGCAATATTGAGCACGACGCTATTCATCGCCCGATGGATTTGGTCGAAGAGCGACTTGTCCTGCTTCCGAACGACCGGAAGAACTTGCCGCAGCCCCCCTGCCGCCTGAAGCGCCCTTTGCTGAATGATAAGTCCCATGAGTGATCTCCTTTTTCGCGAGTGAGTGGGGTTCCCCGAAAGGGCGCCAGCCCGGCCCCACTCACTCGCGAAAAAGGAGATCACGATGACAAAGTCACGTCACAAGAGCCCAGTCGCCGGCCCTGCCGCTGACACTGGCACTGCCGCTGCCGCTGCCGCTGCCGCTGCCGCTGCCGCTGCCGCTGCCGCTGCCGCTGACACTGCCCCTACTGCCCCTCGCCGAGCAAGCCCTTCACCCGCTCCTCGATCTCCCCAGCATCCTTCTTCCGAAACCCTTCGTGCACGTACCGAACCTTTCCATCCCGTCCAACGAAATAAGAAGTGGGCATGGTTCCAGGTTCGTACTTGCTCGCCACGGCGAGCTTGCGATCGTGCACGATGCGGAAGCTCACTGGAGTCCCTTTCAAGAAGTTGTTCATCTTCTTGGGATTGTTGTCGATGTTGATCCCGACGATGACCAGGCCCTGCTCGGCGTACTTCTTGTGGAGCGCTTCGAGGACGGGCATCTCCTGTTTGCAGGGCCCGCACCAGGACGCCCAGAAATCGATCAGCACGACCTTCCCTCGGAGCGCGCTCAGCTCGACCGTCTTCCCGAGCTGGTCGGGCGCGTCGATCGCGGGCGGCGTGTCACCGGGTTCGAGCGCGCTGGCGCTCGAACCGACGAGGAGGACGGCGGTGAGAAGCCCGTAGAGAAGCGTCTTCATCCGGCTTCGACGCAAACGCGGTGACGGCGATTCACTGATCGAGCTCTTCGCGAACATATGCGCCCAGCTGGTCAGGCGGGAAGATATAGCGACGATCGTTTACGTAGATCGACGGGGTCGAGTCGACGCCGACTGCGTGTCCTTCGGCGATGTCCGCTTCGATCTTCTGCTCGGTCTCTTTGGACTGCATGTCGGCCTTGAACCGCTTCACGTCGAGGCCGAGCTGCTTGGCGTAGTCCTCGAGGTTGGCCGTCTGTAGCTCATCCTGATTCTTGAAGAGCAGGTCGTGCATTTCCCAAAACTTACCCTGCTTTTCAGCCGCGATGGTCGCTCTGGAAGCGTCGCGTGCCTTAGGATGGCCGGGCAATGGATACTGCTTGAACACCAACTTCACCTTGCCGTTGGACTCTTCGACGATCTTCTTGAGGTACGGCGCGGTCGTCTTGCAGTGCGGACACTGGAAGTCACTGAACTCGAACAGCGTAACCTCGGCCATCGGGCTGCCCCGTAGCGGCGAGTCGTGGGCCTTGAGCTTCTGGATCTTCGTGTCGTCACCGTAGCGAATGCGGTAAATGTCGCGGAGCTCGTCGCGTGAGTAGCCGTCGTTCACGAGTCGGGCGACGTAGCGGGCGGCGGGCACGCACCTCTTGCACTTACGGCTTTCGGCGATGCAGCGGGCCACGCTCACCGGCTCGCCGCAGGGCGAGAGGAGCTCGTTGACCATGTCGATCCAAATGCTCTCGGTGAACTCGTCGAGCGAGCTGGTGTCGACCTGCGGCAGACTCCGAATCTTCTCCTTCGAAGCACCCGGCGCGGGCTTGACCGTTGCAGCGCCTTCCTTGGGGCCGCTGTCGGCTTCGGTCGAGCGCTCACAGCCGAGCAACGCGAAAACCAGCGAAACGCACAGTAACATCGAGCGCATAGGGAAGCGGATCCTAGCAGAGATTGCGGGCCGATGCCCTGGCCTTACGACTCGCTGTACGTGGTGAGTTGCGCCCGAACGATGTCCTCGTTGATTCCCGTTCGGATGTATTCCTTAAGACAATCCGCAATGGTCACCATGAGGTCATCCAATCCGTTCTCTTCGATCAGCCGGGACAGGAGGGCCCGGGACTCGCGGCTGTCCTCGTCGCGCAGGAATTTCCGGACTTCCTCGATGGTGATTCCGCCCTGGAAGTCGATGTATGCGTTTTCCATGAGGTAACGCGCAAGCTCGTTCACATGACCCTCCGTCTCACTGTGATTCAGTCACCTACTTAGACACCCGATCGCCGAATCGGCAAGCAATAAAGGCCCTCTCGCAGCCCTAGCCTGCTTTTCTCGACCCCAGGCTCGTGTAATCGTGCCCGGCCATGGACCCGAGAACCCATCTTCAGGCGGATCCCGGTCTCTGTGGCACCTTGCTCGCGCTCGACGAAGACTCGGCGCGCGTTGCCCTGGACACCACGGCTTCGATGGCCGTCGATGCCCAAGGCCTGGTGCACGGCGGCTTCGTGTTCGGACTCGCCGACTACGCGGCCATGCTGGCGGTGAACGACCCGAACGTGGTCTTGGGCGCGGCCGAGGCCCGCTTTCTCAAGCCGGTTCGCATGGGCGATCGGATCGTCGCAAGCGCACAAATGCTTGACTCGCATGGCCGAAAGCACAAGGTGCGCGTGGAAGCGAGCGTGAATTCCGAGAAGGTGTTCGAAGGAACGTTTACCTGTTTCGTACTCGAGCGACACGTTCTCGAGGGAGTTGGGGGCAAGTGATGGCAGAGGACGGCGGCGCGATCATTGGGCGGATTCTGGCATCTCGTGGTGTGAAACAGCTGTTCACCCTTTGCGGTGGCCACATCTCACCCATTCTCGTTGGCGCCCAATCCCACGGCATCCAAGTGGTCGATGTGCGAGACGAGGTCAGTGCCGTTTTTGCGGCCGACGCTGTAGCGCGGATGACCGGCCTTCCCGGGGTTGCTGCGGTCACGGCCGGGCCGGGCGTGACCAACACGATCACCGCGGTGAAGAACGCGCAACTCGCCCAGTCCCCAGTGCTGATTTTCGGCGGCGCTGCAGCGACCTTGCTCAAGGGGCGCGGCGCGCTTCAAGACATCGACCAGATTTCGCTGATGGAGCCGATCACCAAGTGGGCCGTGTCGATCAAGAAGGTCAGTAGCATCGGCCCAACGCTCGAAAAGGCGCTGGACTTGACGCAGGACGGCGTTCCGGGCCCGGTCTTCATCGAAGTCCCCATCGACGTGCTCTACCCCGAAGAGATGGTTCGGGAGATGTTCATGAAGGAGAGCGGGGTCAAAGAGGGCAAGAACCTCAGCTCCAAGGCGCTGGAGCTCTTCATGCGGGGCCACCTGTACCGCCAGTTCCACCAGCCCCACGTGAGTCTCATTCCGCCTACACGCGAGTCGCTCCCTCCGAAGCCGAGCAACCGCAGCCCACTCATCGAGAAAGTCGCGTCACTTCTTCGCAAGGCCGAGCGGCCGGCGTTGGTCATTGGCAGTCAGGCTCTCGTCAACTGCCGCGACGCCGATCCGATCGCAGACGCAGTCAACGCCCTGGGCGTCCCGACCTGGCTCGGAGGCATGGCGCGCGGCCTGCTCGGCCGGCACAGCGACATTCAGTTCCGGCACAAGCGAACCGCGGCGCTCAAGGAAGCCGACCTCGTCATCGTCGCAGGCTTCCCTTTCGATTTCCGCATGGGGTACGGGAGAAGCATTTCGAGCCGGGCAACCGTCGTTGCGGCGAACCTCAGCTCGAGTGAGATGCGCAAGAACCGGCGACCCGAAGTTCCGGTACACATGCACGCCGGCGAGTTTCTGCGAGAGCTTGCAAACACGGTGGGCGGCGGGCTCGGCCCCTGGTCCAACTGGTTCGACACGCTCCGAGGTCGCGAGGTCGCCCGTGACGAAGAGATCGGGAAGCAAGCCAAAGCCCCCTCGGAGCTGGTCAACCCGCTCCAACTCTTTCAGCGCATCGAAGAGAAGATGGCCGATGACGCGGTACTCGTCGTCGACGGTGGGGATTTCGTAGCGACGGCGTCGTACATCTTGCGTCCACGCAAGCCTCTCTCCTGGCTCGACCCCGGGGTCTTCGGAACGCTCGGCGTCGGCGGCGGCTTTGCAGTCGGGGCCAGCTTGGTGCGCCCCGGCAAAGAGGTGTGGTTGATCTACGGCGACGGATCGAGCGCCTACAGTCTCGCCGAGATGGATACGTGCGCACGGCACGGACTAGCGCCCATCGCGGTCATCGGAACCGATGGCTCCTGGGCGCAAATTGCCCGCGAGCAGGTCCCCATGCTCGGCACGGATGTCGCGACGGTGCTCCGCCGAAGCCCGTACCACGAAGTCGGTCAAGGCTACGGTGCGGTCGGCCTTCTGTTGAACGACCCAGCGCGCCTCGACGAGACCTTGAACGACGCCAAGGCGATCGCCGCGTCCGGAAAGCCAGTGGTGATCAACGTGCACATCGCGGGCACGGACTTCCGCAAGGGCTCCATTTCGGTATAGACGCGATGGCCAAGTGGCTCCAACGCAGAAAGGCTCACCGCAGACTCAGGGATCAGGTCGGCCTCTGGTACCACCCGCAGTACAAGGTCGACGTGCTCGTCGAGACCGCACGTGTGCCCGGCATCGAGGTAGCGCGCGGCGAGAAGATCCTCGGCTCGCTTGGCGCCGAGGGCCTCATCCGTCCCAAGCAGGTGCGTTCCGCACCCCTGGTCGCTCTGGCGGAGCTCGCCAGAGCCCACTCCGAATCGTACCTCGAACGCACTGCGCGCCCTGAAAACCTGGGACGCATCTTCGGCCTCGAGGCACACGACATCGATGTGGATCCCGTGCTCATCGGGCAGCGGCGCCAGGTCGGAGGCAGCGTCGAGGCCGCCAGTTGGGCCATTCGGCGCAACGATCGCGTAGCCTTCAACATCGGGGGCGGGTTTCATCACGCCGAACCGGAGTCCGGATCTGGGTTCTGTGTTTACAACGACATCGCCGTGGCGATCGCGTCGCTCCGCGCCGATGGGTTCGAAGAGCCGATCGCCATCGTCGACTTGGACTACCACCAAGGCAATGGAAACATCGTCGCCTTCGAGCACGACAAGACGGTCTTCACGTACTCGATTCACGGCTCCGTCTGGAGCCATGTCGAGGCAGCCTCGGACCAGCAGTTCCTTCTCCCGTCCAAGGTCGACGACGAAGCGTACCTGACCAAGCTCCGCGAAACGCTTCCTGTGTCGCTCGAAAAGATCAAGCCGCGCCTTATCTTCTACATCTCCGGCAACGACGTCCTGCAAGGCGATCGCCTGGGTGACTTCATGCTCAGCCGCAAGGGGGTGCTCGAGCGGGACTGCTTCGTCATCGAGCTGGCGCGCAAGCTCGATTGCCCGGTGGTGGTCACTCTGGGCGGCGGCTATAGCGACGACGCCTGGCGTTCCTCGACGGACTTCATTCGCTGGCTCCTGATCGACGAGGCGATCGTCAGCGGTGAGCCGCCGAGGAGCCTCTACGAACAGTACGCCCAGATTGCCCAGGAGCTCGACCCTTACGACCTACAACGTCCGAGTGGGCAGTGGCAGCTCACCGAAGCCGATCTGATGGGCGACCTGGCAGGCCCCCGATACAAGTCCACGCGCCTGCTCGACTACTACTCCAGGCATGGCATCGAGTTCGCGCTCGAGAAATACGGCTTGGCGGACCAGGTTCGAAGCCTTGGCTTCAGCGACCTGGAGCTGAAGGTGAACCCGACCGATCCCGAACGGCAGCACCTCACGCTGCACGGGACCAAGAAGGGCGAGAAGTACCTACTGGTCGACCAGGTGCTGCGCCGTGTCACGCGCCCGGCACCAGAGGGCATCGAGCCGCCCGACGAAATCCGCCTCCTCTACATCGAGTGGATGATGCTCCAGAACCCCACCGAGAGCTTCTCTCTACGGCACCCCCAATGGCCGGGGCAGGACCATCCGGGCCTCGGCGTCGGCGAAGAGGCCATGCACATGCTCTTTCGGGGCGCGCAGCGCCTCGGGCTCGACGGCGTGGCGCACCATCCGTCGCGCTACCACATCGCCTTCATCGGCGGCGGGCAGTCGTTCTTTCTCGATCCGGAGATCCAAGGCCGATTCGAAGCGATCCGCGACGTGCTCGCTCCCATGGATCTCTCCGAAGCCGCCTGGAAGATGGAACGCGGAGAGGTGAGCTGGTCCGATGGAGAGCGCATCGAATGGATTCCCGAGGACATGGTCATCCCCGCAAGTGATCGTCTCTTCGCCTACCTAGGCTCGGTCCACTATCAGAAGCCCCGCGCCGAAGCGCTCGCGCGCGCCAGAGAACGCGGCATCGTCTTCGAGCCTACTCTTCGCAAGACGTAGCCGCCGGCTCGCCTGCGAAACGAGCTCGGGTCCAGTCGAGCATGAGCGGCATGTTCTTCTGGGTCGAGTCGTTGTGTCCGTACCCGTCGAAGACCAGGTACTCGAGCTCGTTTCCAATCGCGCAAAGACGCCGGTTGAGAACGTTCGTGAGCAAGATGGGCACGACCATGTCGGCCTGGCCCTGAATCAATAGGATCGGCACCTCGGTCGGCACATTGCCTGGCGAGTTCTCATCCAAGCGCCTCACCCACGCGGGGAGGTTCAGTGGGCTCGTCTGAAATCCGGCTCCTTCGAAGCCAGCAGCAACTTGGCCAACCTCCTCGCCGCAAGCCTCTTCCTCGAGAAGCGTCTCGATCGCGCTCAGCGCCTCATCGGTGTAGACATCTTCGATCGAAAGCTCCGAGTAGGCAGCCTCGAACCCGAGGCTGAGTTGCCAAATGAAACCTCTCGCACCAGGCAGTAAGACACCGGAGGTGATAACCCCCTGAAACTCGCTTCCAGGCGCGGCAGAGATCACTCCCGTCACTTCGAGCTCGGGCGCCCAAGTCGGCGCGATTTCTCCGGCGAAGAGCGCGGCATGTCCGCCCTGAGAGCGGCCCCAGATCACGACCCGGCTCCCTGCGCCGGACTCCTCGATTTGCTGGGCGGCCTTGATGATGTCGAGCACGCCCCGGCCTTCACTTGGGCCGACGAGGTACGGATGGATACCAGGCGTCCCGAGTCCCTCGTAGTCGCTCATCACCCCGACGTAGCCCGCGGCAACGAGCTCGGGCGCAATGTCGTAGAAGTCGTGAAAGCCGCTGCGGTACCCCTTCGAGGGCGCGCAACGGTCCGAAACACCTTTGGTGCCGTGGGCCCAAGTCACGACGTCATACCCAGCTTCTGGTGCAGAGCCCCCAGGGGCTGCAACCATCCCGGACACCGCGACGGGGCTGCCGTCCACTGCTGTCGAAACGTAGAGCACGCGCCAAGCCTTGCTGCCTTCGGCGAACGGTTCGATCTCCTCCGCCCGAATCAAGGTTCCAGGCACCTCCGAGGGAAGCGGATCGGGCGGAAGGTAGAACGCGTCGTCGTCCGTCACCTCGGTCCCGGCTTCGCTGCTGCAGCCAGCGGAAAGACAGAGAAGAACAGCGGCGAAAGCCCAGGAGCGATGGGAAATTGTCATGTCGGACGAGTATCCCCGCGAGGCCGCCTCGGTCAATTGCAATGACGCGTTCGACCTCAAAACAGCACGGCGCCCCGCAAAAAGCGAGGCGCCGTGGTTAGAGGGTTCGTAAGCCGAGTTTTGTAGCCCGGGCTCGTCGCCGAGCGCCGGGTCGTGATCATTCTTCTAGGGCCGATGTCGCCATCGGCCTCGAGCGACGCTACCCGGAGACTCGGGCGGGACCGCCCTCAACGCCTCCCTATTTCGTCTTGCTTCGGATGGGGTTTGCCATGCGACCGACGTTACCGCCGGCCCGGTGAGCTCTTACCTCACCCTTTCACCCTTACCGCGCGGCCTTTCGACGGCGAGGCGGTTTGCTTTCTGTGGCACTTTCCTCGGGGTCGCCCCCACCAGGCGTTACCTGGCATCCTGCCCTATGAAGCTCGGACTTTCCTCCCGTGTGCAGATGCACACCAGCGATCACGTGAACCTGTCTAACCGACTGAGGGTAAGGCCGGTCGGCGGGGCTTGCAACTACGCCGATGGATCGGCTGCAGACGCTGGCGAGGACTCGGGGAGCGGGTGCTGTACGACGTCGACGAGGATGTAGCCCAGGCCGAGGAGCACCGCGACCGTTTCCCAAATGTACTGCTCGTCATACCAGCCTATGAAGAACTGCAGAATGAGCCCGACGATCACCATTGAGATCAGCGCCACCGAATAGCGCATGCGCTCGATCGCCAGCGGCGCCACGAGGATCACGAAGCTGTAGTAGTAGCAGGTCAGCTCGAAGAAGCCGATGATCAGAATCGTGCTCAAACTGAGCACCGCCCATCCGGCAAGTCGCCGTCCCGCGAGCGCGAGCAGCACGAACATGCTGAGCAAGAGGAGCGCGTGAAGCCAGCGCCTGTCGTGTTTGGTCTCCTTGCGCGCTTGTTTCCACTTCGCCCAAGGGTCTTCGAGGCTCGAGTCCTTGGTGAAACGACCGACCTTACTCGGCTTGTAGGAGAGAATCGTCGGGAGCCCCATGTGGTTGGTCAGCGGGGTTTCGCTGTGCTTCAAGGTGTTGGTGAGGAACTGTGGGTGGGCGTCGAAGCCGTTCACCGCGATGCTCGCCGTGCACAGCACCGCCAAACCCAACAGGCCGCCGACGATGAATCGCTTGTCGCTCGGGTCGAGCCAGGGGCGATCGATCTTCTTTCGACGGATGAAGCGGTCGACGACGGCCGCGATCGGACCACCGGCAAGCGCTGCGGGAAACAGTCGTAAGAGCGCGCTCCAGGAGAGTGTGAAGCCGGACAACAACGGGTAGCCGCGCTTCAAAAGCGCCACCGCGGCGACTGCCATGAAGAGCCAGGGCACGCGCGCGAAGCTCCCCCCGGTCCAGAAATAGGCCCAGGGGTAGCCAGTCCCCCAGATCAGCACGGCGAGCGCGGTAGCGCGCAGGCCGAACGCCCAGAAGATCATCAGGAACGCGCCGGCATAGAGCGACAGGTCGATCAGGGTGTAGCGGAGGATCCGCTTGCGGAAGTTCTTGTGCTCTTTCGGATCCACCTTCGTGGAGGAGACCTTGGGAACTTGGTCCTCCCAGCCGATGTTGGTGAGAAACGCAGCCACCATGTTGGATATCGGGCTCGCGTTGTAGCCGTGATCCATCACCATGTCTTTCCACCAGGCCGACCCCATGACCGTCCGGAACGAACGCGTGTCGTATCGAAACGCCTCCCAGCGCTCGGCGGAAAAATGCTCCGCGCATGTCTTCTGATAGCGAAGCGCGTCGTCCTTGCTCACATAGTGCAGGCGGTTGTCGACCAGGTCGCGGATCTTTCTCTTCCCCAGGTCGGCCTCGCCGCGTTCCTCGTAGTCCGCCGCGAGCACGCACTCGTAGAGCCGCTCGTACTCGTTCTCTTCGAAGTACTTGGAGCCGACGTAGTAGTGAAACGTATCCCAGTAGTGGACGATTCTCGCGGTGTGAAAGACGCCGAAGTTCACCCAGGCCGTGGTACTCGACAGGATCACCCAGATGAGCGCACCGCGCTCCAACCATTGGCGGGCCTCCTGATTTTGGCCGACCAGCCAGATACCGCGTGCCGCCCACGCGAGCACCGAGGCTCCCAACAGGTAGATGCCCCAGTCCGCGAACCAAGGCGCCAGCCTTGCGCCGTATAGCCGGTATGACGATATCGCGAGCATTGCGACGGAAAGCGCAGATCCGGCCCAGAGAGCCTTCTTGTTTTCTTCGATCCGAAAGAGCGCGATGAAGAACAACAAGCCGAGCACGACGACCGCGAGGCGATAGCGATGGTCGCGCTTCTCGAGGATCTTCTTCCACCACCAACTCGACGTGCTCTTCACCTGGACCGCAGGCGGCCAGGCCGAGGGCGTCTCGCAAAAGGCGAGCACCTCAGCCAGGCTGTAGAAGGTGTCGCCGCCCTGCGCGCGCACGCGGAGGTATCGGCCCTGTCCGCTCAGGCCCCGGCTGCCCCGCCGTCGCATGCCCGCACCAGATGCAGGGTCAGCGACCCAGAGCGGGTTGAAGCTTCGCCCGTCGTCCGAGATCTCGACGATGTAATCGTCGTTGTTGTCGCCCTGCAGGTCGACCGCGGTCACAGCGGTCGGGACGCCGAGGTCATAGATGACGTGACTTTGGACGTTCGCAAATTCCGAGGTGAGCTCGCTCTGCCAAGGATCGCCTTCCCCGGCGACGACGCCATCGGTCAGCCGCTCGGCGTGAGTCACGCCCGGCCGGGCCATCGGCGTCTTGCCGGCAAGAAGATTGCCTGAGGGGCAGGCGACGTCCTGAGCCGCCGCGGAAGCGGAGCTGGCCAGGCAAAGCAAGCAAAGGAGGGCGATTCGATTCACGACCGCGCGCACCGTACGCAACGGAGTCCCTGCTGACAAGTGCCCAGCCACTTATTCAAAGGACTCGAGATCGACCTCGTAAATCCGGAACGGGGCCACCGGCGTGAGCCCCGTGAGCGCCTTGGTGATGTCGCTGTAGATCGCGTAGAGCCGGCCCTCGGCGGGCCGGACGGTGGAGGTTCGGGGATCAAATCCAGGCTCGAAGCTCACCGCCCTGCCACCCCTAGACTTCGGGCCCCATCGGACTTACTGATACGTTGATGGGCTCAGAGTCTTCCAAAAAGGCCCCCGCGCCGGCGAAGCCGAATGACGTCGTCCTGATTTACGGCAAGTCTGACGACGGACAGCAATACGAGGTCCTTCGCCAGCGCGGCTCGCGAGTCGAAACAGGAACGATGAGGGAGCTCGAACAAGGCAGGCCCATCCACGGCGAAGTCGTTCGCCTCAGCTCGCGCGAGGATTCGCCTCTGCTCTTCGACGTCGAGGTTCAGCACGATGCGCGACCGGCCGCCGGCCGCCCGGCCAAGGTTGCCACCGATCGGTACCGCGAAGGCTGGGAGTCGATCTGGGCGAAAAAGAAGCCGGGCAAGCATTCACTCAATTAAAAAGGGTGCCGCCCATCGGCGACACCCTCCCCCTGCTGCCCTTGGAGTGGCCCTTAGGTCACGTAGTCCTTGAGTCGATCGACGTCGCGATACTCCTGGAGTCGAGCGAGTCCTGCGGTCTCGACCTGCCGGACGCGCTCGCGCGTGAGGTTCATGATTTCACCGACCTCCTCGAGCGTGATGCCACCCCGGTCTGCGACGTCGAGCGCGCACGTGTCGGTCATTTCCCAAATCTCGATGTCCGGGAAGTTGAGCTTGATCGATCCGCGCACTGGATGGACGTCGATGTACAGGTGGTACTTGCACGAAACGAACGGACAAGGCCGCTCCATGTCCTTGCACTCCGAGCGACTCCTCGGCTTCCAGTAGTCAGATTCGGGATAGAGCTCGCGACCGCGATTGAGCTCCGCCTTGCTCAAACGTCGAATCGAGATCGTGCGGGCACGCGCGCGCGAACGGCGCTTCCTGCGACCACCGCGCTCCTCAGAATCGGGCTCCTCGAGCGCGTCTACGAGTGACTCGCGCTCCTCTTCCGGATTGGATTCCCCGTCGACCAGTTCTGCGCTTGCTGCGTCCTTCATGACACCTCTCCCCCTCAAACCTCTTAGACGGCCGCCCGCGCCATGCGGGCCCGCATCGTCAGGCGCCGCTCGATGGCTTCGAGCTTCTGAACGAGCTCGGAACCGAGCTCGCGAACATCGTTGAGCGCCTCGCCTACAGCCAGGTCGTCGGCCCCTTCGCGCTGTTGCTCGTGCACGGCGTTCTCGATCGCCTCGTACACGCGCTTGAGTTGCCGCCTCAGTGCATTGATATCGCCACGAACGAAGAGGAACTCCTTCTGGATTTCCTCCATCGTGAACCCCTGGTGCATCAAGCGGCGGATGTGATCGATTTGGCGAACGGCGGTCGCCGGATAGAGGCCCTGCGAGCCACGGTGCTTGCCCTTGCGGCCGACGCGCACGCTTCGCGGCAATAGGCCGAGCTGCACGTACTTGCGGAAGGTGGCTTCGGTGAGCCGCGCGCCATGGGCGGTGAAGGTCTCGACGATCTGCTGGACGCTCATCCCCTCGGCGTGCGCCCGCTCAATCGTCTCGAGCTCCTGGTCAGACCAGGTCCTGGCCTCCAATTCCCGATGTCTCCGTTGCTGTCCGCTAGGTAGAGTCATTTGAATAACTTATAGCGAATGTATTCCATTCAAAATAATTAGGTCAACACTAAAATGCATGAATTCCTAAATACTGAGAATCACAAAGCTTTTAGTCCAACAAAACCCAACCTGGGTCGATTTGCGCCGAGATTCGGGATCTGTTGATCAAGCTCTGGATCGGATCGAGGGGCGGAAATTGACTGGATCCCCCGAACCCAGTACCTCCCTGCAAGCGCATGGATTCACGGGTGTTTCGACGATTTCGGCGGAACAAGGGGGCTTTCGTCGGCCTGGTCCTGGTCGTGGCGGTGACTGGCCTGGGGGTGTTCGGCCCCTGGCTAGCCCCGTTCGACCCCGCGGAGCAGTTGACCGAGAGCCTTCTGCTTCCCAACGGGCTGCCGGCGGGCCCGGGGGTCGTGCCGGGCCACTGGCTTGGCGGCGATCTGCTGGCCCGCGACGAGCTGAGTCGACTCCTGAGCGGCGCCCGTGTCTCAATGCTGGTCGCCTATCTCGCCACGGCGCTTGCCGTCCTGATCGGTGTCACGCTGGGCCTGGTCTCGGGCTACGTCGGCGGTCGACTCGACAACTTCCTGATGCGGCTGGTCGATGTCGTCCTCTCGATGCCTTTCCTCTTGATTGCCATCGTGATGCAGCGCGTCTTCGATGCGCCGGGGATATGGACGATCTGTATCGTGCTCGGGGTTCTCTCCTGGACCACCCTGGCTCGCATCACGCGCGCAAAAACCATGGAGGCGCGGGAGCTAGACTACATCCAGGCGGCGCGCGCGCTTGGCCTGCGCCACTTCCGAATCCTTGCTCGACACGTACTGCCCAATGTCATCGGGCCGATCATCGCCATCGCGACAATCATGGTCGCGCGGATGATCATCGCGGAAAGCGCGCTCTCGTTCTTGAACCTCGGAGTCCGGCCCCCGACCGCAAGCTGGGGCTCGATGCTCAGCGAGAGCCAGTCGCTGCTCCTCGGTGTTCCTCGACTGACACTCTACCCGGCCGCGCTGATCAGCATGGCGGTGTTCGGCTTCAACCTCTTTGGAGAAGGGCTGCGCGATGCGTTCGATCCCAAAGACTGAACGCCGAAGCCCTAGCCGCTTGGTCGCCGGCGCGGCGGCGCTCGTGACCACGGCGCTGCTCATCGCTTGGATCGTCGCGGTGTTTCCAAAGGCACCCATCGGCCCGCGCTACCTGGGCGCCGGACACGCCTCGCCGCAGGCTGGCGGAACGCTCCTCTTTTCGGCCGGCAGCAACATCCACACCCTGGATCCGCACTTTGCGTACGATACGCTTTCAACCGCCGCCTGCCGTCTGCTGTACGATGGCCTGCTCGACTACGACTACGAAGGCACGATGATACCGAGCCTAGCCGCGGTGCTGCCCGCGGTGTCCGAGGCGGGTCAGGTCTTTCGTTTCACCCTTCGCGACGGCATCAAGTTCCACAACGGCCGGGAGATCACCGCCGAGGACATTTCCTGGTCGCTGCACCGACTACTCTCGAAGCAGACCGGTTCGCCGGGTTACCCGTTCTACAAGTCGATCGTTGGAGCGCCCGCGTACCACCGGGGAGAAGCCGAGCGCATCGAAGGCATCGTCGTGCTCGATGCAAAGACGATCGAGTTCCGTCTCGATGAAGCCGACCAGACCTTCCTCAACGCGCTCGCCATGCCGTTCGCCTATCCGCTCGCCAGAGAGCACGTCGAAAAGATCGAGGCGGAAGAAGGCCCCGACGCAGTCGGACGTCACCCGGTTGGCGCAGGCCCGTTCGCCTTCACCCGCTGGGAGCGCGGCGTGCAGGTCGAGCTGGAGCGATTCGAGGCGTACTGGGCTCCCCGCGCGCGCGTCGATCGAATGATCTTCTTAGAGAACATCTCGCCGGACGTCGCAAGCGCGCGCTTCCGCAACGGTGACCTCGACGTGATTCACCGGCCTAGCAAAGTGAACCGCCTATTCCTACGCGAGTCTCCCGCCTGGGCTCCCTATCGCGCAGAAGTTCCGAGCCCATCGGTGTACGCGATCGGGCTGAACTGCGAGCTGCCTCCCTTCGACAACGTTCACGTGCGACGCGCCGTAGCCTTTGCGATCGATCGCTCCAAGCTCGAACGCCTCAACCCCGGCGAAGTCATCGCGGCGGGCCAGATCTTGCCGCCGATGCTCGCGCCGTACGATCCTGAGCTGCCGACGAAGCAGGTTTTCGACTTGGCGCGCGCCAAGGAAGAAATGCGACTGGCAGGGTTTGCCGACGGCTTGAGCGAACCGATCACGCTCTGGGTGCGAGGCGAAGGGGACGTACGTGGAGCTCAGCTCTTCCAACAGGACCTGAAGGAGATCGGCATCCAGATCGAGCTCAAGATGGTCTCGTTCGCCACCTATCTCAAGGAAACCGGAAAGCCGCGCGTTGCGCAGGCCGCCTTCACTGGCTGGCATCAGGACTTCCCGGACCCATCGAACTTCATGGACATCCTGTTCCACAGTCGCTCGATCCATCCGGAGAACTCGGAGAACCGGTCTTTCTACCGAAACCCAAAACTGGACGCGATTCTCGACTCCGCGCGCGCCGAAGTCGACCGCGAGAAGCGGCTCGCCCTCTATGCTGAGGCCAACGCCATCTTGGCCCATGACGCGCCCTGGGCCTTTCTCTCGTACGCCGTCGACATGTTTGCCTGGCAGCCTTATGTGAAGGGCTTCCGCCCGCACCCGGTCTGGCTCAACGAGTACAGAAACGTATGGCTCGACCTCCCGAGGAGGCGGGTCAGCCAATTGATCTACGAACAGGAGCAAGCGCCATGATGCGTTTCATCGCGCAACGCGCAGCCTGGGGCGTGCTGATCGTCATGTCGGTGGTGACCCTGGTCTTCTTCTTGATCTTCGTTGCGGGGGACCCCGCTGTGACCATCCTCGGCCCGCAGGCCCGAGCCGAGCAGATCGCGGACTTCAAGGCCAAAAAGGGCTTAGACCGGCCCGTGCCCGAGCAGTTCATGAGCTACCTCGGCCTGATGCCCTGCATCCGCAAGGATTCCCCGAAGTACCTTCGCGACGATGGCTCCCGCGGCTTTTGCGGCATCCTTCAAGGAGATCTCGGCGAGTCGTACTCGCACCACGAGTCGGTTGCCAATGTCATCGGCCATCGTCTTCCACGTACCCTGCTGCTCGCCTCGCTTGCCGTCCTGTTCGAGCTGTTCATCGGACTCACGGCAGGAATCGTCGCAGCGCTACGACGCAATCGCTGGTCGGACACTGCGATCATGTTCGCGACCTTCGTCGGGATCAGCTTGCCCACCTATGTAACCGGCCCGATCGCATTGCTGCTCTTCGCGTTCCTCTTGGGCTGGTTCCCCTTCGGCGGCTACGGAGTCGACCCCCTCGATCACGTCTACCACGCGCTGCTGCCCGCGCTGATTCTCGCGATCGCGGGCGCGGCAACCTATGCGCGCGTCATGCGTGGCGAGCTCATCGAGACCTTGCGTCACGATCACGTGCGCACCGCCAGGGCCAAGGGCATGCCGATGACCCAGGTCGTCATCAAGCACGCCATCCGAAACGCCCTACTCCCAATCGCAACCCTGATCGGCTTGAGCCTGCCGTTCCTGGTAGGCGGCGCGATCATCACCGAAAAGATCTTCGCCTGGCCGGGCCTCGGACTTCTCACGATCGAGTCCATCGAATCGCTCGACGCGCCGGTGATCATGGCCGTCGTACTGATGTTCGGCATCGCGGTTCAAGTCGGCAATCTCCTCGCTGACATCGCAGTCGCCGCCCTCGACCCCCGCATTCGACTAGCTTAACCGTCACCCGCGGCAGCGCGAGCCCGAAGGGCGAAGCCCGGCGCGAACGCGCCGCCAAGGCCAAGCGCAGCGAAGGCCGTGCCAGGCACGCTGCTCACTCGCGTGAGAGTGATACCAAGACTACGGGTGGGGGTAGGCGATAGTGTGGGGGTGGTGGGGCGGGACCAAGCAAGCGCCGAAGGCATCCGGGTGGGCGGTGTAACAAGCAGCTCGGGTCACTTCTTGGGTTTTGGCCGCACTGGGAAGATCTTTCGTTCGCCGTCATCGCGTGGGGCGAGGACCAGCATTGCGTTGAGGCTGATCTTCTTTCGGCGCGAATCGGGGAGTTTGATGAAGCAGACCCCGGCGCCGCTCAGACCTTCAATCTTGCAGAGGCCGAACTTCGGGTGCTCGATCCAATCGCCCTTTTCGGGACGATGCTCTTCGGGCACCTCTTCGACGCGTGCCGAAAGCTCCGCAGCCATCGCCCAAGCGGCGCCCGCGCCAACAGCTTCGGTGACCGGAACTTCGTGCACCCCTGTCTGCTCAACCGCCGGTCCCTCGACATCCGCCCAGAGTTGCAGCCCGGTCGCCTCGTCGTTTTCGCGCCGAAGCTCGAGCGCGTCGAAGCAGTCGATCCGAAACTCGAGTGCGAACACCGAGCCGTCGACCAGGTGACCGCCGTAGACCACGTCCTGCCCGTCCTCACGCAAGGAAACCGTCGCGTGCAAATGCCAGAACGGTTCGCCATCCCGTTCCGAAAGATTGCCTTGCATCGAGAGCAGCTCGCAGCGCTCGAATCGATGCGCCTCCTCGTAACGTCGCTCAGCTTGGTTGTACTCGGTGAGCTCAATCCACTCGAAAGCACCGATGGCGCTCACCCAGGCGGTCCGCAGTCCGTGCTCATCGACGAGTTTGCAAAACGCGTCCTGCAGCCCGGTTCCGCGAAAAACCCGCCCGACGATTTGGCGTGACAAGCGCGTCTCGACCGACGCGGTTCCCTTCACCTCGGTCACGATGTGGCTTGGGTCAGGCGCTCTTCTTTGGCGTCGACTGCATCGACGAAGAGCTTGAAGTATTCGCCACCGCTCAGCAGAGCCAAAGCCAGGCTCAGGTACAGCAGCACCAGGCCGACCTCAGCAAAGTCGAACTCGGTCTGGTAAAAGCCAAAGTAGATCGTGTAGCGCTGGTGCACGATGAGCAAAAGGATCGCAACCATTTGCAAGGCGGTCTTGTCCTTACCCGTTCGCATCGCCGCCATCACCACACCCTCGCTCATCGCGATCGTACGCAGTGCCGTCACCGCGAGCTCGCGACCGAGCATGATGATCACGGCGACGACGCCGAGGAACGGCATCCTGCCTAAGTATGCGAGCAAGATCAGCGTCGCCATCACCAGCAGCTTGTCCGCTAGCGGATCGAGGAACTTCCCGAGCACGCTGATCTGCCCCCACCTACGAGCCAGGTAGCCGTCGATGAGGTCGGTGAGCGCGGTTCCGATGTAGAGAATTGCCGCCCAGAAGTTGGCCTTGGGCGTCCCATCCCAGAGCAGCCAGAGCACCCCGGGGATGAGGGCGATCCGGAGCATCGTCAGCAGGTTCGGGAGATTGATCGCGTCCTCCCGGATGGACGGACGCTTGGGCGTTGCCTCTTCCATGGAGCGCGTTGTACCCCAGGTTGCCCCTTCCGTCTGCCAGTGAGGCGCTTCCTCCTTTAGGGTGATACACTCGAGGCAGCCCTGGGGTCATACATACTTGCACCAGCAGCTTGGTATCGACACACTTTCGGCCACCGAGATTTGGAATGCGGGAACTCACTCGGAACGTTGCAGAGCGAGCGAGGACGACGATAGAGGTCACGGCGCAGAACCTCGCCGTGCAGGATTTGATCGCCCTTGCGTTTCACGCTTACCTCTTTCTACGAATCTCTGCCGCGCCCGTCGGCCCCGATGCCACCGTTGCTCGCCGGCTCGCTCTAGCCCTACTCGTCATCACCGCCTGCTCTCTGGTGCTCACCCGCGGTGAGGTGATTCGCAGCCAGCGCGCGCGCGCGCTGACCTATCGACTGGGCTTGTTCCTGCCCATGGTCCTCTCCTATTTCGAGATGCGGGTCTTGCTCCCAGCGCTTCACCCCGATCTCATGGACTACCGGCTCTACGCCCTCGACCTTTGGCTCCTTGGCACGACGCCATCGCTCTGGATGCAGGCCTGGAACGTCCAACCGGTCGTCGAGTGGCTGTCCTTCTTCTACTACACCCACTTCTTCATCTTGGTTGTGATGCTGGTTCCGGCGCTCTTCTTCGGCAAGGGACGGCGTCTTCAAGAGCTGATGGCAGGCGGCATGATCGTCGTGGCGGCAGGACACTTCCTGTACACGATCGTTCCCGGCGTAGGGCCTTACGCGACAATTCCGTTCGATGAGCCCTTGCACGGCGCGTTCTGGTGGAAACAGGTCGAGGTCACGGTCGCCACGGCCGGCGCGCAGCTCGACATCTTCCCGTCGCTACACACCGCCTGGCCCGCGTATTTCACTTTGCACGCATTCGCCCAGCGCGACGCACAGCCGTTCCGTTGGCTCTGGCCAATTCTTGCATTCATGACCGTGAACATCATCATCGCGACGTTGTTCCTCCGCTGGCATTGGTTCATCGACGTCGCCGCCGGTATCCTGCTCGCCTTCGCGGCGCGCGGCTTTGCCCGGGCCGTCTCCGAACGCGAAGAGCATCGGGGAGCGAGCTTGGATGGCCGGCAACCGGTCTGGGAACGCCTCTGGTAGCCTTCAGCGGCCCTTAGAGAACCGGGCCGCATCGCGCAGCAGGCTCTCGGGTACTGCAATTTCGGGCATCTCGTCCCTCGCACGCAGTTTGCGGCGCAGCCACCAGACGAAACCGCCCATCATCATGAGCGGCACCAGCGTGAGGAAGATGGTCGTGTCGACGAAGGCTTGGCGGTTCTCCTCGAGCGGCGATGCGCAGGAAGGACAGGCATAGGCCAGGTCGGCCGCCCAAGTCAGGGCAAGCACGGTGGCGGCGACGGTTGCGCGTGCCACGCGTGTCGTCAGAGCCATCACAGGTACACCTGCCAGTAGAGAATCGGCCAAACACCGACTACGAAGTACCAGAAGATCTGCGCCGGCCAGAACGTGAACCGGTCGAGGTCGTGATGCGAGAGTTTCTGATAGGTGTAGAGCAAAATGATGAAGCCTGCGACGACGTGCAGCGCGTGCGTCCCGACCAGCAGGTAGAAGAAGCCGCCTAGCTGCCCCGAGGTGACCGTCAGGCCCTCCCCGATCAGCGCGACCCACTCTGCACCCTGGAAGAGGACGAAGAAGCCGCCGAGGGCGATGGCGAGCCCCAGGAGCCGCTTCGTCGTCGGCGAGTCCTTCCGGAAAGCTCGGTTTGCGAAATAGAGCGCGACTCCGCTCGCGAGAAGAGCCACCGTATTGATGGCGGTCTCTTCGACCGGCAAACGCGGCTGGCCAGGCGGGGGCCAGCCTCCGACTGCATTGCTCTTGCCGATCACGAAGGCGCTGATCAAGCCTGAGAAGAACATGATCTCCGTCGCGACGAAGATCAGCATACCGAGCACACCATTCGGGAGGACTGGCTCGCGCCTGACCGGCACGCCAAACGGGCGACCTAGTGCATCATCAGGCATTGCCTATAGTCCTCCCCTCATCAGTGGCCGGCGCTGTCGTGTTCGCCGCCCTGCTCACCGTGGGCGGCAGCTTCGCCTTGGGCCTCGAGCGCTCGCTCGATCTCGGCCTCGGCCGCGACGTTCTCCCAGTTCTGTCCCTTGTGCTTCATGACGTCGGGCGCCGTGCCGGCAAAGAACAGCAGCATGAACATGATCATCGCCGAGAGCATGTACGTGATGTACTTCTTCTCGATGTTGAGGTGCATGAAGTTCGCCGCGACCAGGTACGCTTTCACGACGGCAATGCCGAAGGCGGTGATCAGCGTGATCATCCAGGCCTTCAAGAAGCCGAATTCCAAATGCGGCGCGAGGATCGGGCCCAGGATGCTGAGGATGAGCAACACGAGCAGGATGGCCCAGATCTTCACGTAGAAGGCCTGGCCGTGATCGTCTGAGTGGTCTTGATGGTCAGCCATGATCGTCAGTCCTCACTTGGCGATGTAGAGCAGGGGAAAGAGGAAGATCCACACGATGTCGACGAAGTGCCAGTAGATGCCGATCAGCTCCACGCGCTGGAGCTCTTTGCCCTTCCGCGCGTCGTTGGCGATGATCAACATGATGATGCAGCCGGCGATGACGTGCAGCGCGTGAAGCCCCGCCGCCGTGTAGTAGAAGTGCCAGAAGCCGTTGGCCGTGATCGTGTAGCCGTGCTGAATCTCGCCGGTCCACTCGACGGCCTTGATGCAGAGGAAGATCAGGCCGCCGGCGCAGGTCCCGAGCAACCACTTGGCCGCTGCCTTGCCGTCGCCATGCTCGGCTGCATGGTGAGCCAGCACCGCGAAGAGCGATGAAGTCAGCAGCACGAAGGTGTTGGCGCCGCCAAACCAGGTGTTGGTGTGCGAAGCGTATTCTGCCCATTCGGGGTGGCCCAGCCGGTGCATGATGTAGGAAGCGAGCAGGCCTCCGAAAATCACGATCTCCGAACCGATGACCCACCAAACGGCGAGCTTGCCGGTTGGGATGCCCGTGGCGCTTCTGGTCGTTGCTATGGGTTTCGTCATGCTCATCGGTGCCTCGTCATTCGGCGGGGGCTGTGTCCGGTGGGACGTCTTGCGGCCAGTAGTCTTCTTCGCGGCCCGGCACGCTGTACTCGTACGGACCTCGGTAGCAGTTCGGGAGCTCGGGCCAGTTGCCGTGCGGCGCCGGCGAGTCCGTGGTCCACTCGAGCGTGTTGGCCTTCCAAGGGTTCTTTCCAGCGGGCTTGCCCTTGAAGAGGCTCACCACGAAGTTGAACAGGAACACCGCCTGGAACGCCAGCAGCACCAGAAGCGCCGTCGTGGCGATCACGCGCAGGTCCTGCATGCCCGCCAGGTCCGGGAAGTTCTGGTAGTTGTAGATCCGTCGGTGCTGCCCGGCCGCGCCCAGAATGAAGAGCGGAATGAAGATGCAATTGAACGCGATGATCGTGCCCCAGAAGTGAATCTTCCCGAGCGTCTCGTTCAACATCCTTCCGAACATTTTCGGGAACCAATAGGTAATCCCTGCGAAGAATCCGATGATCGCGATTGGGAAGAAGGTGTAGTGGAAGTGGGCAAGCACGAAGTAGGTGTCGTGGAAGTAGATGTCCGAACCGCTCGCCCCGAGGAAGATCCCCGTGATACCGCCGATGATGAACTCGGCAATGAAAGCCAGGGCCCAAAGCATGGGCGTCGCAAGCCGAATCGAGCCGCCGTACAGCGTACCGATGTACAGGAAGATCATTTCCGCGATCGGAATCGAAATGATCAGCGTGGTAATCGTGAAGACGTTCGCCATGCGCGGGTCGATACCGGCGACGAACTGATGGTGTGCCCAGACGAAGAAGCTGATGATCGCAGTTGCGAAGGCGGTGTAGAGAATCAACTTGTAGTTGAAGAGCTTCTTGCGTGAGAAGGTGGTGATGATGTCGGCCACGATGCCCATCGCCGGCAGAAGCACGACGTAGACCTCCGGGTGACCGAAGAACCAGAAAAGGTGCTGCCAGAGGATCGGGTCGCCACCGCGGTCCGGATCGAAGTAACCGGTGCCGACGACCTGGTCCATGAAGAGCATGACGGCGCCCGCGATGAGCGGGCCGACGGAGGCCATGAACAGGACGCTTGCGATCACGATCATCCAGAGAACCATCGGGATGTCGTGCATCTTCATGCCGGGCGCGCGCGAGTTCATCAGGGTCGTGATGAAGTTGATGCCGCCGAGCAGGAAGGCCACGAACTCGAGGGCGACCGCAACGAGCCAGAGTGTCGAGCCCAGGGGCGTGAGGCTGTACTCGGCGCTCGAGGAGAGCGGCGGATAGGCCGTCCAGGCGCCACCGAAGCCACCCCCCGGGACGAAGAACGACGCGATCAGGATGATCGCGCTGATCAAAAAGATTTGATACGAGAGCCGATTGATGCGCGGAAACACCATGTCGTCGGCCCCGATCATCAACGGGATGAGAAAGTTGCCGAACGCTGCGATCAGGACGGGCATCGCGACCCAGAAGATCATGATCGTACCGTGGTTGGTCACCAGGGCGTTGTACTCGCCCTGCGAGACCATGCCGTAGCCGGGGACGGTTTCGCCCGGGAACGCGAGCTGCATTCGGAAGGCGTACGACATGTAGCCGCCGATCAGGGCCATCACGATGCCGGTGAACATGTACTGCATCCCGATGATCTTGTGATCGGTCGAGAAGATGTACTTGCTCAGGAAGCTCTGCTCGTGGTGAGCGTCGTGCGCGTGCGCGCCGTGTGTGTCTACTGTGCCTGCTTCAGCCATGACTATTCCATTCAGCGGGAAGCAAGCTTGCCCGTGCTGCCCTGCGACATCCAAGCCGCATGTTCTTCAGGGGTTTCGACGATGATGCGCGCGCCCATGATTCCGTGCCCAATCCCGCACATCTCGGCGCATTGAATGTCGTACTCGCCGGGTCTGGTGGGCTTGAACCAGCCCTTCATGACGCGGCCCGGGATCGCATCCTGCTTCAAGCGGAACACGGGAACGGAGAAATCGTGGAGGACGTCCTTGGAAAGGAGCTCGTAGTGATAGGTCGTGCCCTCTTGGACGTGCAGCTCGTTGAAGGTGTTGATGTCGTCTTCCGTGTCGAGCTCGTTGTCAGGGCCCGGGTGGACGAAATTCCAGGCCCACTGCTGCGAGATGATGCGAACGGTGCTGTCCGCCTCCGGAAGGCGCTGCTTGATGTTGTACCAAACCATGATTGCCATGAAGACGATCAGCAGATCACAGACGATGATCGCCGCGTGCGGGATGGTGATCCAGCGCTTGAGATTCTTCTCTTCGCCGGTCACGTACTGCGCGCGCCGCCCCTTCTGCTCGCGGAAGCGGAAGATCAAGAAGAAAAAGGCCGCATAGGCGAGAATGGCCCAGAAGCCTACCAGCACCGTGATCAGCGCGATCAACGAATCGATATCCCCCGCGAACGAGGAGCCCACCGGCACGGCGCGACCGATCAGGTAGTCACCCAGCGGCGCGAAGACACTTTTGACGAAGTCGTAAATTCCTTGAAGCATTCGACCCTCTACAAGCTCAATTCAGAATGAAAGCGAAAACGACACCGATGTAGATGGCGGCACCAATCATGGTCCACTTCCACCAGAACTGCGCCTCGCTATCGGGATCCCGTGTCTTACCAGCCATCTGTCAAACCCTCGCAGCTTACTCGGATAGAGTGCCAATGTACGCGATGACGTCTTTCATCGCTTGTTCGTTGGGAAGCGTCATGGAGAACGGCCGCATCTTGGCGCCCGTGACGTCGTCCGCATGCGTGCCGCGCACCCCGGCCTTGAAGTTCTGAAGCTGCTTCAGCAAGTACCAGTCACTGGCGCCGGCCAAGGGCGGACCAAACTCGTCCAGATTGCCCTGCGCGTCCGCACCGTGGCACTGCACGCAGGTGTTGAAGTAAATCTTCCCGGTCGCCGGGTTCCCACCTTCGAGGGTCGCCGCGGGGTTCGTCGGCGGCAGGCCCGCCACATACGAAGCGATCACGTCGACCTTCTCGTCGGTGTTCATCGCCAGGGCCATCGGCTGCATCCGCTTACCGGCCATGTCGTCGGCGTGCCAACCACGCTGGCTCTTCTTGAACTTCCGAAGTTGCGCCTTGATGTACCAGCGCTCGAGGCCCGCAATCGCCGGAGCTTCCAGTTCGACGTTGCCTTCGCCGTTCTCGCCGTGGCACTGCGTGCACCCGTCGTAGAGGTCTTGGCTGTACTTCAGGCTTCCCGTGTCCGGGCTCGGTTCCTGACAGGCCGACGCCAAAAACGACAGCGTTAGCACGAGGCCCATTAGCTTGGCGTTGCGTAGGTCGGTCATCATCCTCCCTCCCCTAGCGACTTGAGGTAGGCAACCAGCGCTTCCACTTCCTTCTCGGGGAAGCTGTACGGAGGCATCGTCTTGCCGTAGCCCTGAACCACCTGATCCCAGGAGTTCGTGATCGAGTTGGTCAAGTACGTCTCATCGGCCAGGACCGTTTCTCCGCTAACGAGCGCGCGCTCCGTGCCGAACACGCCCTTCCAGTTCGGACAGGGCTGCTGCTTCTCGCCGTCGACGGAATGACAGGCCATGCAGCCCTTGCTGTTGCTGAGCTTCTGTCCCCAGCAGGCCATCGGATCGCCAGCGCCACTACACTCAGGCGGCATCGTGACCTCACCAGGTGCGACCGGAGCCGCGCCTTTGAACGACCAGCCGTTGAGCGCCGACTCGTCTTCGGAGGGCTGCGGCGCAAGAGCAGCAAACTGGTCGCGGGGCTTCGAAGCGTACTGCGACATCGCCTGGCCCAGGGGCATCGTGCCGGCCTCTAGGGCTTCTTCCTGTTGCTGCGTGATGATGTCGTACTCGTCAGCGCTCACCGGAGCCCTGGCTGAATCGCCTTGGCCGCAAGCCAGAGCGAGCGCCAGCAGAGCGGAGACGGCAAGGATAACGCCGAGAGATTCAAATCGTGTTTTGTGCTTCGTACTCATCCGTGCACGCTCAGTATATTTGGTGGAGGTGAAGGCTCCGCTGAAGCCTGGGATCGCCAACCGGCAGCAACGGGACCCTCCCGAGCTGCCAAAAGACATATGCGAAGAAGACGCCGCCCACGAAGAGGAGTGCCCCGACGTCCGCAAGCTGTACGTGGAACGCCCCTGCCTGCGGCAAGACGAACCAGTAGATGTCGACGATGTGCATGAGGATCAGCCAGAAGCACATCACCTGGAGCCAGGGCAGCGCTCGCTTCTGCACACGCGAAATCAGCAGAAGGAACGGCGCAACGAAGTGGCCGAAGATCAGCAGGTAGGACACGAACTTCCAGCCGCCATCCCAGCGCTTCATGAACCAAGTAGCTTCCTCCGGGATGCCCGCGTACCAAATCAGCATCCACTGCGAGAACTGGACGTAGGTCCAGAAGCAGACGAAGCCGAACATCAGCCTGCTGAGGTCGTGGAAGTGCTCGATGTTGATCGCGTTCCCCACCAGGCCGCGCTTGTAGAGGCTCAGGCCGATGAGGATCGTCAGGGCGAGAATGGACACCGCCGATCCCGCAAAGATGACCACACCGAAGATGGTCGAGAACCAGGCGGCCTCCAAGGACATCAGCCAATCGAACGCCGCAAACGTGAGCGCACATGCGAAGAGGATGAGCGAAGGAGCGGCCAAGCTCTGCATCCGCAAGGTGTGCCGAGGGTCGTGATCCTGGTCTTGGCGCCGTGACCAGCCGAAGTACGCCAGGGCGATGAGGCACCAGACGACGAGATAGCCGATGCCGCGAGCGACCCAGCCCTTGGTGTTCAGATAGCCTGACTTCTTCTCGAGGACCTCGTGATGAAGCGCGGTCTCCTGCGGGGTGTGCGCGTGCCCTTCGCCATGAGCACTCGCATCGCCATGCTCGTCAGCGTGCTCTGCGCCATGATCTTGCGCATGCGCGACGCCCGAGCCGAGCCCGAGAACGCCATGCTCCTCGTGATCGCCCGCGCTGTCGGAATCCGAGTCCGAATCCCCGTGATCATCAGCGTGCTCGCCGTGAGCCGACACGCTCTGCCACTCGTCGTAGATGTCGATCTTGCCGAGTGCGACCCCTGCAATGAAGGGAATCGCCAAGAGCGCCACGATCGGCGCACCGGACATGACGACCTCGACGATACGTCGCGACGATACGCCCCAGTAAGAAGCGGTGAGAAACTGAACCAACACCAAGAACAGAGCGCCGAGCATGAAGGTGGCTGTCGTGAAAAGGCCGAACAGGTAAGCGTAGCCCAGCCTGTCGGCATCCGCGGTCACTACCGCGAGCACGCCGCCAACGATGGCGAGCACCAAGGGTGCGAGCCAGGCGCGCTTCCAGAAGCCGTCGTCTCCGACTCGATAGTCTTTGTCGTTTGCGTTCGTCACTGGGATGGCTCCGTGTTCTTCGGCGCAGTCGCTGGTGCCTGACTCAGCTGCAGCGCGCGGACGTAGTGAACGATGGCCCATCGGTCATCGACCGGGATGTTGTGAGCGTAGGCCGGCATGTTTCGCACTCCGTTGGTGATGGTCGCGAAGAGCTGGCCATCCGGTATGTGCCGCAGCCGGTCATCGTGGAAGCTCGGCGCCACGAGACCGGTTGCCCCGAGCGCACCGGCCCGGCGAGAAACCATGCCCTTGCCATCGCCAGATAGGGAGTGACAAGCGGCGCAGTAGATATCGTACCGGTCCTTGCCGCGCTTGAGGAAAGCCTCGCTGCCACCGCGCCTTGCGATGAGAAAAGCCGGCACCTCCAGGAGGTACCCTTCGTTTGCCGCTCGCCCCGTTGCGGTCGTGAGTGAGCGTTCCATCTCCCGCGATACCGTCCCCTCGACTTGCGGGCGCATCGAGCGCTGATCGGCGAAGAAGGGTTGCCGCTCCTGCGTGTCGTAGCGCGGCTGGTTATACATGTTGCGGATACCCACGACCGGCGGCTCGCCGCTTTCGCCGCCGATGCAACCCGCAATGAGCGTCGCGAAGGCCAGGCTAATCAGAAGGGCACGCATCACTGCACCTCCTCCTCGATGAGCTCGAGATAAGTCGGGTTGGTGGCCTCCAGGAGCGCCTTGGTTCGCTCGAGGTCGAACTTCTGGTCGCCTGCCTCGATCGAGATGAAGTACTTGTCGTCGCTGGCCGCTTCGAAGCGGTCCGACTCGAAGATCGGGTGGTTGTGCATCGGCAGCTTGATGAGTCCGAGCAAGCCGAACAGGGTCGCGAACCCGCACAGGAGGATGCCGAGCTCGAACATGATCGGCACCATCGAGGGGAAGGCTCCGGGCGGCTTGCCACCGATGACGAGCGGGTAGCCAGCGCCCACGTTCAACAAGTTCACGTCGAAGGCATTGGTGTATTGCATCATGAACACGGCCGTTGCGACCCCGAGCATCCCGAAGATGAACGAGAGCACACCGATCCGGGTTGGCTTGAGCCCCATCGCCTCGTCCATGCCATGCATGGCGTACGGCGTGTGGCAGTCCCAGTTCTTGTAGCCAGCGTCTCGCACCTTCATCGCAGCACTCGCAATGGCGTTCGGCGTGTCGTATTCGGCCAGGTAAAGGGCGGGCTTTTTTGTTTCGTTAGCCATGATTCGCCTCACTCCGCCGGCACCGGCGCAGCAACTGCGTCCGGTTCCTCGTCATGTGCCTCTAAGGCGTGCAGGTCGGGATGCGCCCCCGGCAGGTTTCCTTTGACCTCCGCAATGGCGATCATCGGAATCCAGCGAACGAAGAGCAGGAAGAGCGTGAAGAACAATCCGAACGTCCCGACGTAGGTCAGAATGTCGATCATGGTCGGATGGAACATGCCCCAGGAGGACGGCAGGAAGTCCTGATACGTCGACGTCACGATGATGACGAAGCGCTCGAACCACATGCCGATGTTGATGAGAACGCTCGCGACGAGCATGATCGGAACGCTCGTGCGGGCTCGCTTGAACCAGAAGACCTGCGGCACGATGACGTTGCAGAACACCATCGCGTAGTACGCCCACCAGAGCGGACCCCAGTTGCCCTTGCTGTCGAGCTGGCCCCATCCGAGCCGGTTGTGGAAGAACACCCACTGCTCGTACGGGTTGGACGAGTACCAGGCAATGAAGAACTCCATCGCGTAGGCGTAGCCAACCAGAAGCGACACGCCGAGCATGAACTTGTTCATCAAGTCGAGGTGGCGGATGGTCACGATGTTGTGCAGCTTGAAGATCGAGCGGCAGATCAACATCAATGTCATGACGAGCGCGAAGCCGCTGAAGACGGCGCCTGCGACGAAGTACGGCGGGAAAATCGTGGTGTGCCAGCCCGGTACGACCGAGGTCGCGAAGTCGAACGAAACGACCGAGTGCACCGAAAGGACCAGCGGCGTGGAGATGCCGGCGAAGATCAGGTACGCGCGCTCGTAGTGCTGCCAGTGCCGATGGGCGCCGCGCCAGCCCAGGGCGAAGAAGCCGTAGACGCGCTTGCGGGTCAGGTTCTTTGAACGGTCACGCAGCGTGGCGAAGTCCGGAATCAGGCCGACGTACCAGAAGATGACGCTGATCGTCAGGTAGGTGCTGACCGCAAAGACATCCCACATCAGCGGGCTCTTGAAGTTGGGCCACATGTCCATCTGGTTCGGGATGGGAAAGAGGTAGTAGTCGAACCAGGGGCGACCGGTGTGAATCGCGGGGAACAAGCCCGCACAAAGCACCGCGAAGACCGTCATGGCTTCGGCGAAGCGGTTGATGCTCGTGCGCCACTTCTGCCGGAACAAAAAGAGAATGGCTGAGATCAGCGTGCCCGCATGGCCGATACCGATCCACCAGACGAAGTTGGTGATGTCCCAGGCCCAGTAAATCGGCGCGTTGTTACCCCAGGCGCCCACGCCTTGAATGAACAAGTACGCGAGTGCGGCGGTCATCACGCCGAGCACGGAAAGCGAAAGCAGAAACAAGAGCCACCAACCGCGCGGGGCTGGGTTCTCCGTGACGCCTGCGATTGTCTCGGTGATGTCGTTGGCGGTCGTGCCTACGGGAAGAAGGGACGTCTCGCCGAGTTCTTTGATTGGTGCGTCGTAACTCATTGGTTCTTACCCATTTCCCTTCAGCTTGGGGTTTGGGTTTCGAATGCGTGCCAGGAACGAGGTACGCGGACGCGTACCGATCTCGGCCAGCAGCTTGTAGTTGCGGTCGGCATTGGACAACTTCGCCACTCTGCTCTTCGGGTCGTTGAGGTCGCCGAACGCGATTGCCCCGGTGGGGCAAGCCTGCTGGCAAGCACTCTTGATATCGCCATCTCGGAGCGGACGACCGCTGCGCTTCGCGGCGATCTTGCCCTCTTCGAGGCGCTGCACGCAGTAGGTACACTTCTCCATCACGCCGCGCATGCGGACCGTGACGTTCGGATTGAACTGGAGCTTTCGGGACTCCGGGAAGTCCTCGAACCAGCCGAACTTGTCGTCCAGGTGGCCGTGCCAGTCGAGGTAGTTGAAGCGGCGAACCTTGTATGGGCAGTTGTTCGCGCAGTAGCGAGTGCCGACGCAGCGGTTGTACGCCATGTCGTTGAGCCCCTCGGGCGTATGGGTCGTCGCGTTGACCGGGCAGACGTTCTCGCAGGGCGCTTCCTCACACTGCTGGCAGCCAATCGGCTGCACCGCGACCTCGGGGTTGTTCTCGTCGTCGCCGACGAAGTACCGGTCGAGGCGAAGCCAGCTCATTTCTCGACCGCGCTCCACCTCGAACTTACCGACCACCGGAATGTTGTTCTCGGCCTGACAGGCGACGACGCAGGCGTTGCAGCCCGTGCATCCGTTGAGGTCGATCGCCATCCCCCACTTGTGACCCTCGCTGTAGTCCTGCTGCTTCCAGAGCGGCGGAGTGCTCACGGGGTCAACCGCGCGATAGGAAGCGAAGTCGGGCTCCTTCTTGTACTCGTCGAGCGTCGCGTCGATCGCGATCGGGCGGCCCTCCATGCGATCATGCGTCTGGGTTTGCACCAGATTGTAGGCCTCGCGGAGCCCTTCGACGGTCACCCCGTCGGTGAAGTCCATGCCATCGGTGGTGCGAAGTGCGCTTACATCGAAGCCCTTGCCATTGCCGTAGCGGCCCGCGGCAGTACGTCCCCAACCGAGCGCCAAGGTCAGGCTGTTGTCGGCGTGTCCGGGAACGATCCAAGCGGGAATCTCGACCTTGGCTTCGCCCTTGCTCAGGCGGAGCATCTGGCCGTTCTTGACGCCGAGCTCCCGAGCGCTGGCCGGAGAGATGAGCGCTGCGTTGTCCCACACGAGCTTCGTCATGGGGCTCGGCAACTCGAGCGCCCAGAGATTGTTGGCGTGCGTGCCGTCCCAGAGCGCCGGAATCCGGTTCGAAGGTGACCTCGAAGTTGTCCGTGCCCAGCGCCTTGCGCTGGTTCGGGACCATGAAGGCTTCGATAATCGCGGCAACGCTGACGGAGGGCTTGCTCGGCGCCGGGTTGAGCAGAATCCCGGCGTGGAGCGAACGCCGCCAAACGACGTCGCTGCTCAAATCCGTGGCTGGAACTCCGTAGTCCAGGAGTGCTTTCGTATCCTTGTCAATCTGTCCAGCTTGCGTCTCTCGAACGATGTCGTGGCCGCCGTTGGTTTCTTCGCCAGCAAGGGTCGCAAGCAGCTCTATCGCGCTGCGTCCACCGTACAGCGGCGCGATCAAGGGCTGCTGCACCGTGACGGAGCCGTCCAGCGCCTGCTGGTCTCCCCAAGCCTCGAGCTCGTGGGCGAGGGGCGCGTGCCAGGTGCAGAGTTCCGAGGTCTCGTTGCGGTGCGTCGCGAGATGCACCGAGGTAAGCCCTTCCCGGCCAAGTAAGTCCGCGAACTTCAAGTCTGCGGGTGCGTCATAAACTGGGTTGCCGCCCAAAATGAACAGCGTGGAGATCGACGCGGAATCCGTGGCCAGCTCGGCAATGCTTGCGCGGCTGCTGACATCGTCCGGATCGATCGCAGGACCGAAGAAAGTGGTTCGTCCGAAGTTGCCGAGTGCCCCGTTCATCGCAATCGCGAGAGCGTGAACGCGTGGAGGCTGAGCGGCCCCGGCGACGACGACACAGCGGCCTCGATTCTTCAGGAGGTCGTCGACCAAGGGGTCGATCCAGGCCAAATCCAGGCCCTTGGCGTCCACGGCGCCCTTGATCCTGCTGACCACATCGGAGATGGACTTGAGGTCGCTGGCACCGCGCTCCGCCAAGACCATCATCAGGATGCGCGCAGCCCATTCGATGTCGGCCTGCGGCATACGCACCCGGTGGTCGGCCATGCTGCCGGTCACCGTGAAATTCGACTCGACGACGTACAGTCGGTTCATCGGTGCGTCCGCCGACGGAAGCATCCGGCTCTGCCCGAATAGATGCCCGGAAGCCACAGCTCCTGGTTCGGAGCCTAGGAAGTCGGAACCAAGGGACAGCGTGACCGCCGATTTCGAGTAGTCGTAGAGCGGCGTGTGCGGCGCCCCTTGTAGAGCGATCCGCGCGCCTTCGCGAGCGTTGTCGTCGTTGACTGCGCTGTACGTGTGGAAACGCGCCTTCGGAAGCTTCTCGATGACCTTGTCCCGCATTCGGCGAAAAGAAGGGCTGTTCGAAATCGGCGAGAGGATGCGCAGACCCGCGCCCTGGTCCTTGCCGTGCTTGTCGATCAAGGCCTTCAACGCCTTGTCGAAGTCTGCATCGCTGGCATTCGCGAGCGCGTTGCCGCGACGCTGTGCAGGGGACTGAGAACGATCGGGGTCGTACAGATCCCAGACGTAGGCCTGAGCCCGAACGTCCGTGCCTCCCATGCTCCGCGCATGTTGCTCGTTGCCCTCGACCTTGGTCGGGCGACCGTCATGGCTCGTAACCACGACTCCGAGCGCATCACGCCCGCGCGAAGTCACCGTCGCGAAGTGCGATGGGACACCCGGGACCAGATACTCGGGGGCCTTGGCGTACGGCAGGATTTCGTTCTCCGGCCGGCGCACGCAGCCCTGAAGGCCTGCGGCCAAGGCCGCGATCGACGAGCCCTGCACGAACGAACGGCGTGAGACGAGCGCCTTTGGGCTCAAGAGGTCGGTGATGAAACCACCCGGCTGCTCTTCCTCGGCAAGCTGGTGCAGCTCGTTGGAATCGCGGTTCTTGTCCTCGAGCGTCCGCCACATCGACGGACCCTTACCCGGGCTCAGCTCATACGACTTTCTGCGGGTCATCGGTGGCACCCCGAACAATGCTTGGGCGGATTGAGAACCTCGGCGACTGCGGAGCGCTGGGCGATCCAGGCCTCGTCGGCTTCCCACTTCATATTCGTAACCTCACTCTTGGGCCGAATGTGTTCCTCGGGATCGCGGTGGCATTCCAAGCACCACTGCATCGCGATCGGCTCGACTACCCCGACGACCTCCATCTGGTCCACCCGGCCGTGGCACGAAACGCAGCCGACTCCGGCGCGGAGGTGAGCGCTGTGATTGAAGAACGCATGGTCGGGAAGCTGGTGAACGCGAACCCAAGCCACCGACTCGTCGGTCTCCCAGCTCTCCCGGACCGGCGCGAGCTTCTCAGACTCGGTGTGCACCACTGCGTGGCAGCCCATGCAGGTCTGCGTCGGCGGAACCATCGCCTCGTGTGAGCGCTCCACCTGGGAGTGGCAATAACGACAGTCCAAGCCGAGCTCGCCGGCATGTAAGCGGTGGCTGTAGTCAACGGGCTGCTTCGGCGTATATCCAACCTGGAGGTTGGGGGGGGTGAAGTAGACCCAGAACAGTACGAACACGCCTGCTCCTAGGCCGCCGGCCACGACGGCCAGGGCGAGGGGCAAGTGGTTCAGCTCGCGGGGGAAAATCTGCATGCTGCGTTTTCTCTTGAGTCCTCTAAATGACCGGCCGCCATGTAGGCGAAGCTCGAGGGTCGGACAAGTCGGTTCGTCATTTTTCGACGAACAAGATCCAGGCAGCGCTCACGCAACCAAAGCTAGGCTCGACTTCGCCTCTCCCTGCGGGGCCGCTAGGGCCGCTCCGAAACTCGGTCAAGCCCGGAGCGCGCCCAAACGCGGAGCCTGTATCTCCGCCCAGCGCGAAATGGTCAAGCCTTCGGATCGAGCTTCACCCCAACGGCCAAACCGTCCGGCGTGGGCACACAGACAGAATCGTAGTGGAGAGCCATCTCCTCGTGGAATCGGCGCATTGCCGCGGGCTCATCGCCCTGCTCGAGGAGCCTTCCGAACAGATAGGCATTGTCGCCGATCAGCAGGCCGCCGGTCCGCAGATTATCGGTGGCCCAGCGACCGTAGAGGTCGTAGCGGCCCTTGTCCGCGTCGAGGAAAACCGCGCAAAACGGCCCGGAATCACTGAGCTTCGGAAGGATCTCGGCCGCGTCGTCTCTAATTATGGTCACGCGACTGCCGAAACCCGCCTCCCCGATCACTTCGGCAGCGACCCCCGCATGCTTTGGATCGGACTCGATCGTCCAGAGGTGTCCACCTGCGGGAAGCGCGCGGGCCATCCAAAGCGCGGAGTAACCGGCCAAGGTGCCAATCTCCACGACTTTGCGAACGTTCGCGAGCCGTAGAAGCAGCTCCAGCAACCTGCCCTCGGACGGACCCAATTGTATTTCGGGCATGCCGTGCCTCGCTGGCGCTTCGAAAGCGCGCGCTAGCGCCCGGTCGTCCGGATGGTGCGTTCGAGCCGCATAGTCCAGAATTTGTGCACTGGCATACCGTTCTCCGGCTCTTGAGCTCTGATCAGCCATCGAATTCTCCGAATTCTGCTTAACTTTGTTTCGCTAACATCGATATTTTCCGTTGGCACCGTTACAATCCAGATGTGCCACGCCCATCGTCACCGCCGCCCGCGCCGCCACCCAACACGCCGCTAGGCGACTACACCTTGGTCGACCGTATTGCAGTTGGGGGGATGGCGGAAGTGTTTCGTGCTCTCGAGCCGCGCGCTGCTGGTGAACCGCGCGTCGTCGTTCTGAAACGGATGCTGCCGCATATCGCGGATGAAACCAACGCTCAGCAGATGTTCGCCGAAGAGGCGCGACTTGCGAGTCACGTCACACACCCGAACGTCGTCCACGTGCTCGGCCATGGTGAGATCGAGGGGCAGCCCTACCTCACGCTCGAATACGTTCCCGGCTGCGATCTCTGGCGGCTCAACCGCCGACTGACGCGCGACAGCCGGAAGCTCGAGCACGATTTGGTGGTCTACCTGGTGCGCCAGATCTTGAACGGCCTCGACGCCGTGCATCGGGCGACCGATGCGACAGGTGGCGTGCTCGGTATCGTGCATCGGGACATCAGTCCGTCCAACGTGCTCATCTCGATTCACGGCGACGTGAAGATCGCCGACTTCGGCATCGCGCGCGCCGACGTCAACGCGTTCGAGGCCAACACCGCCGTGCGGGCCAATGGAAAGCTCGGCTACCTCGCGCCGGAGCAGGTGTCGGGCGGTCAGATCGACCGGCGCGCCGATCTCTTTTCGACCGGCGTCATTGCAGCCGAGCTCTTCATGCGACGGCCCCTCTTTGCCGGTGGCAGCGAGCTCGCTGTGCTGCTCGCGATTCGCGATGCAGAAGTCCATCCGTTCGTCGAGTTCCTGCCACAGCTCCCCGAAGGGCTCGGCTCCGTGATTCTGAAGGCGCTCGCGGCAAGCCCAGAGGAACGCCCGCCCACCGCGCGCGCTTTTTGGGCAGCGCTCGAGCCCTGGCAAAGTCGGCCCGAAGAGGTGTTGCGCGCCGAGCTCGCAGCCCTGGTCGGTTCGATCGCGGCTGAATCACGCATGCGAAAGACCTCTGCCGACACGATTCCGAGAGCGACGCTGCCGCCCACTCCTCTGGTCCTGTCAGACGAGCATCCGAGCACGACGAACGTCACCCCGCTCGAGTACAAGATCCGCAAGCCGAACGGAGCGACGGTCGGACCGCTAGCCTACGCGAAGGTCGTCGAGGCCGTCGCCACCGGGCAAGTCGACGGCGGCGACGATATCAGCATCGCTGGGGGCGATTTCCAACCGCTGTCTTCGGTCAATGACCTTTACCGTCACGTTCCGGTGTCGCGAATGACGCCGACCACGACGCGTGTTCATGCCTCGGCGGCCGCCGACCGAAGCATCAACTTCGAGGACGGCGGTTTCGTCAGAGCGCTGGCGCGCACCCTGGTTGCGCGACGCACGGGCCTGTGGCTCTGCGAGCAAGGAGGCGTCCGCAAAGAGGTGTATACCAAGGATGGTGTCCCGGCCTTCGTGACGAGCAATCTCGCCGGTGAGCTTCTCGGCGAGTACCTCGTCAAGGAGAGAGTCATCACGCGAAGCGAGCTCGACATGGCCTTGGCGGTCATGCCGCGTTTCGAAGGAAAGCTGGGCGACACACTCGTCGCTCTCGGGCTGGTCGAACCCTTGGAGCTCTTTCAGCACATCGCCGAGCAGGTCCGCGAAAAGCTTCTCGACCTCTTCACTTGGGAGTCGGGGACCGCAACGTTCTATGATGGGGTCGATCCACCCAGCAGTGGCTTTCCCTTGCGCCTCGATGCCTGGGAGATCCTCGATCGAGGCTTGAAGCGTCGCATCGCTGCCGGTTTCGAGACCAAGCTCATCTTGGAGCGGGGGCAAGATCGGGTTGTTCAGCCGGCACGGATCGAGACCGGACTGGCCACCGCAGCCCTGCCCGATGATGTTCGCGCCGCGATGCGGCTCTGCGAATCGCCCCACAGCATCGAGCAGCTCGCGCAATTCGTGACCGAGCAGCCGGGCAACAGCGACCCTCAGCGAGGATACCGAGTCGCGGCGATGCTCCTGAGCCTCGGGGCCATCCACTGGGCTTGACCGAGCCCTCCCTCCTTGACCCCCCCATGGCCTGCTGCTAGCTCTGCGCCCGGCTTTTTCAGCCGATTCCATAGGAGCAGTCATGGCCAACGTACGTGTCCTCGTGTCCGACAAGCTCGCCGAGGCGGGCCTTCAGGTTCTGCGTGAGGCCCCGGGTGTAGAGCTCGAGTTTCGCCCCGGCATGAGTGAGGACGAGCTCTGCGAGATCATCGGGGAGTACGACGGCCTCATCATCCGTTCGGCCACCCAGGTTACGCCGCGGGTCGTCGAACAAGCGCACCGCCTGAGGGTCGTCGGCCGCGCGGGAATCGGCGTCGACAACGTGGACATCCCGGCCGCGAGCCGGCGTGGCATCGTGGTGATGAACACCCCGACCGGCAACTCGGTGACGACCGCCGAGCACGCGCTGGCTCTCCTCGCCTCGCTTGCCAGAAAGATTCCCCAGGCCGTGGCCTCGATGCGCGACGGCAAGTGGGAGAAGAACAAGTTTCAAGGACGCGAGATCGCGTTCAAGACACTCGGCATCATCGGCCTTGGCAACATCGGACGCATCGTCGCCGACCGCGCCCAGGGTCTCAAGATGAAGGTGATCGGGGTCGACCCGGTCATGAGCAGCGAGCGCGCCGCCGAGCTCGGCATCGAGCTGGTGGAGCTCGACGAGCTCTTGAAGCGCGCCGATTTCCTGACGATTCACGCGCCGCTCACACCCGAAACCAAGAACATGATCAGCGACGATGCCTTCGAAAGAATGAAGAGCAGCGCACTGCTCGTGAACGCGGCCCGCGGCGGAATCGTAGACGAAGAGGCGCTTGCCCGCGCGATCACCGACGGGAAAATCGCTGGCGCAGCGCTCGACGTGTTCGGCAAAGAGCCGATCGATACCGATAGCCCTCTGCTCGGCCTGGACAACGTCCTGTGTACGCCGCACCTCGGCGCGTCGACCTCGGAGGCCCAGGAGCGCGTTGCGGTCGAAATCGCAGAGCAAGCGATCGGCTACCTTCAACAGGGCATCGTCAAGAACGCCGTCAACGTGCCGGCGCTCCCACAAGAGATCGCAGAGAGACTCAAGCCCTACCTCGACGTCGCCAAGGCACTTGGCAGCTTGGTCGGTCAGCTCGATCCGATCGACGTACGCGAGCTGCGGGTGACCTGCACCGGTGAAGCCGGTGAGCTCGGTGTGACTCCGATTGCGCGCGCGGCCCTTGCGGGCTTCCTCGAACATCACCTCGAAGAGCCGGTCAATCCGATCAGCGCTCCCTATGAAGCGAAGGAACGCGGCATTCGCCTCGCCGAGGTCAAAGAACCGAGCGACCGCTACGCCGCCACGGTGCGCGTCACCGTCACCGGCGAAAAGGGGATCCACACGGCAACGGGCACGCCGGGCCGAAAGGGCGAGCCTCGCCTCGTCGGCCTCGAAGGCTACGAGATCGACGCCGTGATGGAGGGCCCTGTGGTCATCATGCGCAACGAGGACCGTCCCGGCGTCATCGGGTCGGTTGGCACCCTGCTCGGCAACCGCGGGATCAACGTCTCGCGGATGCAGGTCGGGCTCGATGAACAAGGCGGCCAGGCTTTGGCGCTCTGGAACGTGGATTCGCTGGTCGGCGGCGCCGCCCTCGACGAGCTGCGGGCCATCGACTACGTCAGCAGTGTGCATACCCTGAGGCTCTGAGATGCCCCCTTCGGCGCGAAAGCGACGAACCGGGAGCGCGCCGCTGCTCGGATCCTCGGGTCCGGGCCTGGCGATGACTCCTCCCGGCGGAATGCGCGACCTCCTGCCACCAGCGTCCATGACGCGGACTCTCCTTTGGCAGGGGCTGATGGAGACCTTCGATCTCTACGGCTACCAGCGTGTGACGACCCCACCGGTCGAGTACGCGGAAGTCATCGAGCGCGGGCTCGGCACGGTCGACCGCCGCGACCTGGTGCGCTTCATCGAGCCCGATTCCGGAGAGGTCGCACTGCTGCGTCCCGACATCACACCGCAGATCGCGCGCATCGTCGCGACGCGACTTCAAGACCGGCCCGCACCCTGGCGGCTCTGCTACGAAGGAACGATCGTGCGGCGCCGTCGCGGACGCGCGCGTAAGCAGCATCAAGTTCTTCAGTGTGGCATCGAGTGCGTCGGCCTAAGAGGTCCTGACGCCGACGCCGAAGTGATTGAGGTCGCCGTTCGCGCCTGCGAGCGCGTGGGTCTCAGAGATTTCCTGGTCGAGCTCGCGCAGGTCAAGATCGGTGCAGAGGTGCTCGAACACGTCCCGGCGAACGCCCGACTCGCGGTGGTCGAAACGCTTGCCGCCAAGGACGCTACCAGTCTCGAGAAGTTGCTCAAGGGCGCGGGAGTCATCGCTGCCGAGCGCAAGCGCTTGCTCATGCTCTGCGATCTCTACGGAGACCGTTCGGTGATCGCCGATGCCCGCCGTCGACTCAAGAACAGCGCCGCTCGAAAGGCGCTGGACGAGCTCGAGCAGGTGGTGGAACGACTCGAAATCGCGGGCCTCGCAGAGCGAGTGGCCATCGACCTGAGCGACCTGCGCCGGCACAGCTACTACACCGGCGTGAGCATGACGCTTCTGGCTGCGGGGCCAGGCGAACCGCTCGGCATGGGCGGACGCTATGACGACCTCCTCAGCCGCTACGACGCGCCCTCGCCTGCAACTGGTTTCGCCTTCGACGTCGACAACGTCCTTTGGGCGCTATCCGAGGCGGGCATCTCTTTGCAAGGCAAGCTCCCCCTGCGCGCCCTCGTGGCCGGGGGCAATTCCGCGCGTCGCCGCCGCACCGCTGAGCTCTGGCGGTCCCGCGGCGCTCGGGTTGCCGCTATTGGGGCGAAGAGCGACGACGAAGCCAAGCAGTACGCGAGGGCGTGGGACTACGATCTATTGATCTGGCAACGAGGGAACGGCGCGCGTTTGACGCGCTTGCAAGACGGCCGCACGCGGGAGCTCAAAGGTGAGCCCAGCGACGAGCTGTTCGACAAGCTGTTCTCTTGGGCACGAGTTGGGAACGAATCATGAGTGCAGTGGTGGTGGTTGGGGCCCAGTGGGGCGACGAAGGCAAGGGTAAGGTCGTCGACCTATACGCGCCGTTTGCGGAGCTCGTCGTTCGATACGCGGGTGGTGCGAACGCGGGACACACGCTCGTGGTCAACGGGGAGAAGCTGATTCTCCACCTGATCCCGTCCGGCATTCTCCACCAGAAGACGAATTGCGTCGTCGGCCAAGGCACGGTCATCGACCCAGCCGTGTTTCTAAGAGAGATCGAAGCGCTGACCGAACGCGGAGTCGCCACCGAAGGCCGGCTGCTCGTGAGTCAGCGCGCACACGTTGTTCTGCCGCACCACACATTGATCGACGGGCTTCGCGAAACGAAGTCGAACGAAGCGATCGGAACGACCAAGCGCGGGATCGGCCCTTGTTACGAAGACAAGGTGGCGCGGCGCGGCGTTCGCATGGGCGACCTGCTCGACGCAGCAAGGCTACGCAGCAGGCTCGAAGCAAACCTCGAATGCTGGCGCCCAGTGGCAGAGGACCTCGGCGGCACCCTGCCAAGCGCCGAGGAGATCACCGCGCAGTACGTGGAGCTCGGCAAGGCGCTTCGGAACTACATCGGCGACGCCGCAGCCGTCGTGCGCGCATCGATTCAGCGCGACGAGAGGGTCCTCCTCGAAGGCGCCCAGGGCACGATGCTCGACATCGACAACGGAACCTACCCCTTCGTGACCAGCTCGAACGCGGTTGCGGGCGGGGCATGCGCAGGGGCAGGAATCGGCCCTACCCACATTCGCCAAGCCGTGGGCATCGCCAAAGGCCTACACGACCCGCGTCGGCGGCGGCCCCTTCCCGACCGAGCTCGAGGACGAGACCGGCCAGCGGCTGCGGGATGCGGGGGCCGAGTATGGCTCGACGACTGGGCGCCCGCGCCGCTGTGGCTGGCTCGACTTGGTCGCGCTGCGGCACGCCGTGGCGGTCAACGGTCTGAGCGAGATTGCCATAACGAAGCTCGACGTGCTGACGGCGGTCGACGACATCAAAATCTGCGTGGCCTACGATCTCGACGGCGAACGCCTGGACTACCCGCCATACGATCGACTCGAAGCGGTCCAACCGATCTACGAGACCCTTCAGGGCTGGGATGAAGACCTCTCCGACTGCCGCAGTCGGGGCGAGCTTCCCGCGACCGCTCAGGAGTACCTCGCTCGCATCGAGCAAGAGGTCGGCTGCCGGGTGGGCGTGGTCAGTGTCGGTCCCGATCGCGAAGACACGGCCGACCTCCGCGATCCGTTCGAGCGCTAGCGTTCGATCCGGGCGGTGAAGTCGATTTCGACCTTGGCGCCCTTGGGCAGGGCAGCGACCTGCACGGTCGCGCGGGCCGGTGGAACGAGCCCCTCGAAGAACTCGGCATAAACCTGATTCATCTTCGAGAATTCATTCATATCTGTCAGGTAGACGGTGGCTTTCACGACGTCCCCTCGACTCGCTCCAGCTTCTTCGAGGACCGCGTCGAGGTTCCGCAGCACCTGTCGTGTCTCCGCTTCGATGTCACCGCCGCCCAGCATCTTGGCGTCGTCCGGGTCGAGCGCGAGCTGTCCCGAACAGTACACCCAGTCCCCAACCGCAACCGCCTGGCAGTACGGACCGATCGCAGCGGGGGCGAGATCGGTCTCGATTCGTTTGTTCGTCATGATTCCATGCTACTTCATACCGGCATGAAGGTCGCCACGTGGAACGTGAACTCGATCCGGGCACGCCGGCAGCACGTGCTCGACTGGCTCGACTCCGCGCAGCCGGACGTGCTCTGTCTCCAGGAGCTGAAGGTGCCCGAGGACAAGTTCCCGTTCGAGGAAGTCCGGGACTGCGGGTACGAAGCGGCCGTGTTTGGGCAGAAGACCTACAACGGCGTGGCAATCCTGAGCCGCCAGCCGCTGTCGAACGTCGTCATGGATTTGGGCGATGCCGAAGACGACCCGCAGGCGCGGCTGATCAGCGCCGATGTCGACGGCGTGACGATCTTGAGCGCGTACTTTCCGAACGGAGGCGAGGTCGGTTCCGACAAGTTCCACTACAAACTTCGCTGGATCAAGCGGCTCCGGGAGGCCCTCGACAGGCGATTCGACCCGGCGGCCGATCTGGTCGCCCTCTGCGGTGACTTCAACGTCGCTCCCTTCGACGACGATATCGGTCGACCTGCCGAGTGGCGCTCGTCGGTGCTCGCCTGTGACCCGGTCCGCGACGCGTTGACCGAGCTCGCATCCTTTGGTCTGCAGGACGTTTTCCGCCCCTTTCATCCAGCCGGCGGCGTGTTCTCCTGGTGGGACTACCGAGGTAGCGGCTTCGAACGAGGCAACGGCCTCCGCATCGATCACATCTATTGCACCGCGAAGCTTGCGGAACGCACGACTGGAGCCGTCGTCGACCGGGAAGAGCGGGGACGCAAGTCGCCCTCCGACCACGCGCCCGTGCTAGCGGAGTTCGCATGAGCTCGCTGCTGGTCCTGTGCGCGTGCGCCCTGCTCCCTTGGATTGCCTGCACAGCCCTGCGAGCGGCGTTTCCGATCCATCGGTCTGCCCCAGGGGCGACGCGAGAACGGGCGCTGCTGCACTATCACCGCGCTTGCCTCTACACGAGTGCAATCGCGCTCCCGGCGTCCGCCGTTGCAGGCGCTCTCGTCGCGGACCCGGCGCTGTCGACGCGCTTGCCCACGACTGGCGCTTGGTTTTTCGCGAGCGTGACCATGATGACCGCCTGGGTCGCCATCGCCCTGGCGCGACGTACCCCCGAAGAAGCCGAAGCGATGTCTCAGCCTCGAAACTGCAGGGCGCGCGGCACAGATGTCCGCCATGCCGATCTTGGCGACCGGGCTCGCCTTGCTCGCGCGAACCGGCGTCGAGGTCCTTTCTTCGTTCGGGATGGTTGCACAGGCGATCTCAGCGGCGCTCCTCTCCGTTGCCGCAGTGATCGTGATCGGTCCCTGGATCGTGATGACACTCGGAATCTGGCCCGTGTTCCCCCAGCCCATCCAAGTCGACCGCCGTTCCTGGCGCCTCGCCCATCTTCCTGCCCCGACTCCGTTTCTGACGCACACGGCCGCGCTACCCTGGCTGCGAACCGCATTGGTGAGTGACGGCCTGTTCAACCGGGCGCCCGAACGGCACTGGCAAACGCTGGTCCGATACGAGGCGGGGGGAGCACTGAGCTCGCGGCCGGAGCGCGCGCTGCGCTGGGCCATCGCTGTTTGCTTGTCCCTCATCCTGTTCGTCGCGGCCGGCGCCATCGGCGCGGAAGAACCACGCAAGCTCGTCGCAGCGACCGCGCTGGCCGTATTCTTCACCGCCACGGCAGGCTGGATCGCCAATCGGCGCAGCTCGGCGTCACTCTCTCTCGATTCGGAAGGCCCTTCGATGCAAGAGCTTGCCCAGTCACTGCGCAGTCTGCCTCCGTACCTCGGCCAAGCGATGCCCCGCACCTCGCACAAGCCCCTGGGGCCGGCGCTCTATGATCGCCTGTATGCGCTTGGCCACGACCCCGGACGAAGACCACCGCAATGAACCACCGGACCCCAGCCGCTCTTGCCCTTTGCTCGTTCCTTCTCGTGTCGATCGGCTGCGGCGGCGCTAAGGAGCCCCTCGAAACGACGCCGCTTGTCGAGCAGGTTCCCACAGGCCGGCTCCCCGAAGGCACTCGGCCGACCGGCTATCGCTTGAGCCTCACCATCATCCCAGAGCAGGACGGCTTCTCGGGAACAGCGGACATCGGCATCGAGCTCGACCAGCCCCGCACCACGATTTGGATGCACGGCCAGGACCTGACCGTGGCCTCGATCCATGCGACGCACGCAATGACCCGGGTCCCGGCCAGCTGGAAGCAGCAAACATCCGATGGCGTCGTTCGCGTCGATTTCCAGGAGCCGCTGCCCGCAGGCAGGAGCACCCTTCACATCGAGTACTCGGCCGGTTTCGATACGCCGCTCCGAGGTCTGTATCGCGTCGAGTCGGCGGGCAACGCCTACGCCTTCACGCAATTCGAATCGATCAGCGCGCGCCTGGCGTTCCCATGCTTCGACGAGCCGCGATTCAAGACTCCATTTGATGTGACGCTCACGGTCCCTGAAGGTCAAGTCGCTGCCGCGAACACCCCGGTCGACCGGGCAATCGAGCTTCCCGACGGCCTATTGCGCATCAGCTTCATGCCGACCTTGCCGCTGCCGACCTATCTCGTCGCCTGGGCCGTGGGCCCGCTAGATGTCGTGGTCGGGCCGACCATCGCGCCAAGCGAACGGCGCTCGCTTCCGATTCCGCTCCGCGGTATTGCCGCCAAAGGCCAAGGGGAACGATTGCAGCACGCGCTCGAACGAACCGAACAGTTCGTTCTGGTACTCGAAAACTACTTCGACATTCCCTACCCCTACCGCAAGCTCGACCTCGTTGCGGTTCCTGACTTCGCGGCCGGCGCCATGGAGAACGTCGGTTTGATCACCTTTCGCGAATGGCTTCTCCTGCTCGACGAGGAGCGGGCAACCGAACATCAGCGACGCGCCTTTGCCTACGTGTTGGCGCACGAGCTTGCGCACCAGTGGTTCGGGAACCTCGTTACGATGCCCTGGTGGGACGACATTTGGCTCAACGAAGCTTTCGCCACCTGGATGGGCAACAAGGTGGTACAGAGGCTGCGCCCCGAGTACCGAGTGGAGCTCGGCGAGCTTTCCTCCTCGCAACGCGCGATGCGGCTCGATAGCCTCCGCAGCGCGCGCAGCATCCGCCAGCCCATCGAGAGCAATCACGACATCAAGAACGCTTTCGACGCCATCACCTACGAGAAAGGCGGGGCTGTTCTCTCGATGTTCGAACGCTGGATGGGCGCGGAGGCATTTCGAGAAGGCATCCGCCTCTACTTACGGCGCCACCAGGGTGGCACCGCCACGTCCGCCGACCTGCTCTCGGCCCTCGATGAGGTGAGCGACCTCGAGGTTACGCCGGCCTTTCTCACGTTCCTGGGCCAGCCTGGCGTTCCGCTGGTGACTGGGAGCGCAGCGGATTCCTGTAAGGACGGCTCGCGCACGCTGCATCTCTCTCAGGAGCGCTACCTCCCGGTCGGTTCGAGCGGCAACCCGGACCAGCTTTGGCAGATCCCCCTTTGCGTTCGGCATAGCGGCGGAACGAGCTGCAGCACCTTGACCGATGCCGAAGGACAGATCGAGCTGCCGGCTTGCCCGACTTGGTGGATGCCGAACGCGGAAGGCGCCGGCTACTTCCGTTTCTCGATGTCCGAGGATGACTGGACGCAGCTGAGAACCCAGGGCTTCTCCGAGCTCTCGGACCGCGGCCGAATGGCGGTCGCCGACAGCGTGGAGGCCTCGTTCGACCGCGGCACCATGGACGTTGGGGCTTTGCTTCCCTGGTTCTCCGCCCTCGTCTCGAGCCCGCTGAGGCAGCTCGTCCTTGCACCGATGAGGCCGCTTCGATTCATGATCGACGACGCCGCACCGCCTGGGCTTCGTCGGAAGGTCACCGAATACGCCGGCAGACTCTACCGCAAGCGATACCGCCAGCTCGGTTGGCGCTCGAGGCCCGGGGACTCCAGTGACACGAAGCTTCTGCGCGAGGCAGTCATTCGGTTCATGGTCATGGACGTGCGAGACCGGGACGCACGGCGACGCGCAGCTCGGCTCGGCAGAAGCTATGTCGGCTATCGAGCCAAGGAGAATCCGGGCATCGTCGATCCGCAACTCGCGGGGCTGACGCTCGATACCGCGGTCCAAATGGGTGGCGAGGGGCTCTTTGACCATTTGCTCGGTCTTCTCGAGACGAGCAGCGACTCTACCAACCGGAACCGCATTCTCTCGGCGCTCGGACATGCGGAAGCCCCGGAGCTGTCCAAGCGCGCACTCGACCTGGCGCTCGACCCTCGCCTTCGTGTGAACGAGATCCGTCACGTGCTTCGGACGCAGTTTGATAACCCGCAAACGCGCGAGCGAGCGTGGCAATGGCTCACCAGCAACTTCGATGCGCTAGCCGCGCGCTTCGGCAGCCAGCAGCTCGGGGGATCGCCCTGGCATGCAGCTTCGTTCTGTACCAGGGAAGCGGCAGCAGAGGTCGAGGCATTCTTCGGTCCGAGGGTAGCGGAGCGTTCAGGCGGACCGCGCAACCTTGCCGGCGCCGTCGAGGCTATTTCCTTGTGTGCCGAAAAAGTGAGCCTGCACCGACCGGGCGTAGAGCGGGCCTTTCGCTCCCGCTAGCGTGCGGCCTATAGACCCTTGAAGGCCGGCGACCTCTTCTCGAGAAACGCCGCCATGCCTTCGCTTTGATCTTCGGTGCCAAAGGCTTCGCCGAAGGCAGCTTGCTCGAGCCGATTTGCCTCGGGCAAGGGCAGATCCACCCCATCCCGAATCAAACGCTTGGCCGCTGCGACGGCCAGCGGGCCCTTGCTTGCGATCTCGCCAGCCATCTTCGTCGCCGCCGCGAGCAACTCGTCGGGCTCGAACACCGCGTTGGCCAAGCCGATCCGAAGCGCCTCTTCGGCGTTGATCATCTTGCCGGTGTAGATGAGCTCACGCGCGAAAGCGGAACCGACACGTCGCGGCAGTCGCTGAGTGCCACCGAAGCCGGGAATGATCCCGAGGTTTACCTCAGGCTGACCGAACTTGGCCTTGCTCGACGCGAGAATGAAGTCGCACGCCAACGCGAGCTCACAGCCGCCACCCAAGGCGAAGCCATTGACCGCAGCAATGATGGGACAACGCAAGTTCTCGATCGCCGTGAACACCCCGTGTCCGAGCGCGCCAAACGCCCTCCCCTCATCCTCGCTCATGTCCTTCATGGCAGCGATGTCAGCCCCCGCAACGAACGCCTTTCCAGTGCCGGTGATCACCGCGGCCCAGACGTCGTCCTTGCGAGCCAGCGTTTCGATGGCGGTGCTCAAGTCCGAGAGAACTTCCTGGCTCAAGGCGTTTAGCTTTTCGGGACGGTTGATCGTCAGGGTGCTGACGTTGCCGTCGTGCGTCACTTCCACAAACGAGGTCATGGGCGAACTCTAGCCCAAGCGGTCCGGCCCGCCACGAGACGGACGCATTTGTGGGCTTCCCCACGTTTGGGGCCGAGGCCGTCCAGCCCTTATCGTGTTGTATGGGGATGACTTCGATTCCGGCGCCCGCATTGGACATCGCGTCCGTTAGACCGCTGCCCCTCCCGATTGCGGAGCTGCAGGAGCTAGGTCGTGGTCGCTCCGGAGTCGTCTACGTCAGCCACGAATTCGAAGGTGCGGCTGTGGCGCGCAAGGTCTTCGGCTCCAACGGCCTGACCAAGCTCGTGCAGCTGCTGTTCCTCGGCGCGCCCAATCCCTACGTTTGGAACGAGGATGCGATCCGCTGTGCTCATCTACGACGCGAAATCCTCGCCGAGCTGGTCGAGCATTGGTTCGATGGCGAGCTCTACGTAGCCCGTTCCCATGGATGGGCATGGAACCAGGAGGCACGTGCGTACGAGCTCCGCGCCGAGCTGGTCGACGGCCGCCCTCCGCACCTTCGTCACCCGCTTCGCGTGAACGAGCAGGACCAGATGCACGCGCTGAGCACCGAGATCATGCCCAAGTTGCAGCGCCTGCTGATCGAATCCGGTTTCGATGGGATGGTCTGGCAGGCAGGCAAAGGAAACCCCGTCGCGCTGAACAATTTCCTGCTCGAGGCCGGCAACGACGCCACCCTGCGATGGGCATGGATAGATCTAGAGTCGGGCGTTCCCGCGCTCGCGGCCCTCAATCCGCTCGCTCTCTTTGGTTTCTATCTGCCGCGCTCGTTCCGATTCGGGCGCCCACTGTTCGATGACGTCGACACCGCCCGACTTGCTGACTATCTCGAGCAACGGGGCTGGCCTCGCGAAGCGTTCGCCAAAGTCGAGGAGCTCGGTTTCCACCAAGAGCGATGGAAAACGCAGGCGAGGGTTGACCGAAGCATCGGTTACCGGTTCGCCCGCGGCGACCTGAGCGAAGATGAAGCGGCCTGGTTCCGCGCACGGCCGTTTCGTTGGTACCTAAGGGAGGGTAGCTCGGTTCTGCGGGGTCTTCCGGGTGGTGTTGCCCGGCGGGTCCAAGGGGGCCTTCGCCGGCTGGCCGGCTTGCCATGGCGCAGCGCCCCCTCTTCCTTCGCGCGCTTCTTCGTGTCCCAGCGATACAGGGCCGAGCTTGCTCGCGACTTCACCGAGCAACGCATCGCTGCCTGGGTCGATCGCCGACAGATGTCCGAGCGCGATGCGCACTTTCTGAAGAGCCACCTCGACCAGGAAGACTCGGCGACCTTCGCGACCGACTTCGGTGTGCATCTTGCCATCAAGCCCGTCGTCAAAACGGTCGAGTACTGGCTCCTCCCGCTTCTCTACGCATTGGGCTTGCTCAGCGAAGGTTGGTTGGCGCTCGCCATGTTGGCCGCCGGCCCCGCAGCCCGTTCGCTCTATACAGGCAGCCGCATCGTTCAGAACTCGCTCGTTGGCAAGGAACGTCCCTGGACCGCCTTGTTCATCGGCGTCATCCCGGTCCTCGGCAACTTCGCCTTCCCGATTCAGTTGCTTCGCTCCTCGCACAAGAAAGAAGATGACCTCGCGCGCTTCCTTTTGTACGACGGCTTTGCGCGAATCGGCGCGGGGGTTCCAATCTGGGGCGGACAGGACACCCTCACCGAGCATCGCGCAAACCGGCTCGCCGATCAGATCGTGCGCGAGCGCTGAGAGGGCTAAGGCTTCCGGTCGCCCATAGCGCCGCGGACCAGAGCCTCCGCGCTCGAGTAGGGATCGGCCCGCCCATCGACGACGTCCTGAAGCTTCTCGCTGACTTGTTCTGCGAAGCGCGCGTCGACTTCATCGATCAGTGCCTGGTACAGGATCGCTCGGAACTCGGCGACCTGCCGCTGGGCCTGAATCGCCTTGCCTGCCTCGGTCGTCGTCAGGAACTCACGGTGCCTAGCGAAAGCATCGACCAGGTCGGTCAGCCCTTCCTTTCGATGGGCGACTGTCTTGAGGATGGGAGGCAACCACTCGCCCGCCTCGGCTTCAGGCCCTTCTCGCAGGGTCGATACCGCGGTGTGCCCCTGCATCTTGCTGACGCCCGTCGGCACGCGCCGAAGCGAGAGCATTTGCTGAAGGTCTTGCACGGTGGCGTCTGCACCCACACGGTCGGACTTGTTCACGGCAAACACGTCTGCCACTTCGAGGATGCCGGCCTTGATCGCCTGGATGTCGTCACCCAGTCCCGGCGCCATCACGACCAGCGTCGTGTCCGCGAGCTGCGTCACTTCGAGCTCGTCCTGCCCCACGCCGACTGTTTCCAAAATCACCACATCGAACGTCGAAGCGTGCAGGACGTGAAGCACGTCTCCAGTCGAGCGCGAAAGCCCACCGAGGTGACCACGCGTCGCGATCGAACGAATGAACACTCCTTCATCGGTGAAATGCTGCTGCATTCGAATTCTGTCGCCGAGTATCGCTCCACCTGAATAGGGGCTCGTCGGATCGATCGCGAGCACCGCAACTCGCTTGCCCTGGTCGCGGTAGAGTCGAATCAAGCCGTCGACCAAGGTACTCTTGCCGGCGCCTGGCGTGCCGGTCACGCCGATCACATACGCTCGCTGTTCGTGCGTGAAGATCCGTTTCAACAACTCGAAGGCATGGGGGTCCCGCTCGTCGATCAGCCGGCATGCCCGCGCGAGGGCCCGCATGGCCCCGCTCTGGATTCCCTGTACGAACGTCGACAGGTCAGACAACGGCATCTCCTTCGCTCAGCGCTCGGGCGGCCCCAAGGACCGCCCTCTAAGAACCGCGGATTTATGGGTGGGCGATGCTGGATTTGAACCAGCGACTTGTTCCGTGTGAAGAAACCACTCTACCCCTGAGTTAATCGCCCAATTCAGAACGGCGCGGAGCCTAAACGACGACAAGGCCAGCGACAAGTCGACGAAGGCTCCCAAGGGGTGCAATCGGAGAATGGCACGCCAGTCCCGCGCCGTTCGCCGATCTCAGTCGGAGCCGCCGCCGAGCTTTGCCTTCAGCAAGTCGCCGAAGGTCCCCAGTCCCTGCTGGGCCGACTCCTTTCGGTACTCCCGCACGGCCTTCCGCTCGTCGTCGAGGAGCCTGGCTCGAACCGAGCAACGAAGTGAGCCGTCGCGCTCCGTGCCGATGACTTTCACCTCGATGACGTCACCCTGCGACACGCCTTTTCGCTTGTCGTCGTGCGCGTCTTGTAGCTCACGGCTACGGATGAAACCGCGGCCGCGCTTTCCGAGCATCCCGTCGACCTGAACTTGAACACCGGTGTGATCGACGCGCTTGACCACCACCGAGACCACCGAGCCCGGCTTGAGCGAGCGCGGAGCCTTGCCGACTTCGATTTCCCCGGCTTCGATCGCGGCGGCGTCTGTCTCCGACAGCTTCGAAAGCGAGATGCGCCTCTGCTGACGATCGACGCGCTCCACGACGACGTGAATCTCGTCGCCTTCGGTGACCGCCTGCTTGGCGTGCGTGAGCTCCCGACTTCCGCCCAGCTCCGAAATGTGGAGCAGCCCTTCGATGTTGTCTTGGAGCTGAACGAATGCGCCAAACTCCGTCGTTCGGACGACCTTGCCCTTGATCGGCATTCCCGGTCGGATGCTGTCTGCGGCCGCCTCCAAAGGGTCGGGCTGACATGCACGCATCGACAGCGACACGCGGCCGAATCGGTCCTTGCGTGTGGCCTGCTGGACCTTCAAGACCTCGACTTCGACCTCATCACCCACCTTGGCAGCGTCCTGCGGTCGGACGCCCCGACCCCAGGAGACCTCACTCATGTGAACCAGGCCATCCAGGCCGTCGCCGAGATCGACGAGCACGCCATAGTCGCGCACCTCGATCACCTTGCCATCGAGCCTGGCTCCAACTTGGAGCTCGGCCATACGCTCGCGGGCCTTCTTCCGGGCTTCCTTTTCGAGGATGTTCCGCCGGCTGACGATGATGCTCTTCTTGCCGCCCTTGTCCTGCGGCAACGAGAACTCGCAGCGCTGCCCTACAAACGTGTTCGGGTCCTCGATCGGTGTGAGCGACATGGCGCTCGCCGGACAGAATGCCCTCACACCCCCGACGAGCACGTCGAAGCCGCCACGGTTGTAGCCGTAGACGATCCCCTGCACTCGATGGTGAAGCCCACGGGCCGCACGCAGAGCTTTGCGCACCGCCGCTTTGTCGATCACACGGTTGACGATCACGATGTGCCCGCTCTCGGCAACCCCGCTGATGCGGCCGCGGAAAATCGCGCCTACCTGCGGAGGCTCGAGCTCGGGCAACGGCTCGAGCAGCGTGAGATCGGCATCCGCCGGATCCTCGGGGGGCTCGGTCACTGCCGTCGCTAGAGCTCCGGCCTGTTGCCCAGCCTCGGCATTGGTGTCGTGATCAGGCTGGGCCAATGCCTCGGTCAGCGGCACTGGCGGAGCCGGCGGCACTGGCGGAGCCGGCGGCACTTCGACGACGCTAGTTGGATCGAAAGCCTGCGCCGCCACGACGGTGTCCGCTTCACCCAGGTCGTCGATGTCGTTGACGTCCGTCGACGTGAACTGCCATTCGGAGGTGTCGCGTTCCACGGCCCGAGCCACCTCGGCTACCGGAGCCTCGACAGCGGCGACTTCGGCCGCCGGGACCTCTGCGACGGGCGACGCCTCGCCGACCGGGGTCTCCGCGACCTGGGATTCGAGAGCCGGATCCTTCTTAGGGGTCGCTTCGGCTTCTGGCTTCGGCTCTTCGGTTCCGTGCGCGATGACTGGAATGTCGCGAGGCTCGTCCACGTCGGCGATCGCGGTCGCCTTGCCGAACACATCGATGATGACTGTGCCGTGCTCGACACGGTCGACGCGTCCGGCGATTTCCTCTCCAGGCGAGAACGCGTGCTTCCGTGTCACCCCTCCGGAGAACAGATGAATGAACGGGGCGTGATGGTGTGCCGACTTCGCGTCCTGCGGTGCTTCACTTGCCCCCGCCTGTGCACCCTTCTTCTTGCGTCGCCGGCGACGCTTCTTCTTGCCTGCTTCTTCCGCCGCGACTCCCCCAGCAGAGCTGTCTGCACCTTCATCAGGCGCAGCATCTCCGCTCACCGTGTCGGCCTGGGCCTCCACCGCAGCAACGTCACCCGAAACCGTATCGGCCTCGGCCGGGGGCACGGACTCAGCCGCGGTCTCGGCTGCGGTCCCAGCTCCGGCCTCGGCTGCGGTCCCAGCTCCGGCCTCGGCTGCGGTCTCGGCACCAGCCTCGGTTGCGGTCTCGGCACCAGCCTCGGTTACGGACTCGCTTGCGGGTTCACGGGGGGCTTGCGATTCCACAGGCGCCACCTCTCCCGTTGAGGTCTCACTTGTTTTGGAATCGGTATCAGTCATGCGCAATCCTCGCGCGCGAAAGACGCTCAACGCCGATGCGGAACGTCCGGGTTAGAAGGGCTCGTAGATTAGGCAGTGGCCGATTCGCCGTCAAGCGACCATGTTGTTGCCGTCGGCTCTCAGGCCACCTAACCTCGACCTGGGCATGTCTGAGCGAGGTCGCGAGCGTCGAGAATCGGGTCGGGCTGCACTGGAATTGACCGTAGAATACGAGCGTCTTAACGCCCTTCTATCGGACTACACCCAGAACATCAGTCAGGGTGGGACCTTCATCCGCACCGACCGTCCCTTGGAGGTCGGAACTGTGCTCTCTTTCACGATTCGGGCGCCTCAGCTCGAGAAACCGGTGGTGTTGCGAGGGATCGTTCGATGGGTCGTCGACGCCGACGGGGCCCCGAGCGGCCGCCCGGCGGGGATGGGTGTCGCCTTCGTCTATGACTCGCCCGCTGAACAGGAGGCCGTGAAGAGGCGGCTCGACCGGCTGATGGTTCAATCGCTGGGGCCCGCCGCTTTCGCCAAGCTCATGGGCAGGCCCGCGCCCGAAGAGCCTCCCGAGGATGCTCCCCGGTGACAGTCAGGGTCCGTGTTCTAAGGGGCGACCTCACCAAAGAATCGGTCGACGCGATTGTGAACGCCGCCAATCGGAAGATGCTCGGCGGCGGCGGTGTGGACGGCGCCATCCATCGCGCCGCAGGCCCCGCTCTGCTCGAAGCGTGCCGCGGGATTCCCGAAGTCCGGCCCGCCGTCCGCTGTCCCACAGGCGAGGCGCGAATCACACCCGGATTTGATCTCCCTGCGCGTTACGTGATCCACACCGTGGGTCCCGTCTACGGGGGACGCGCGAGCGATGCCGAGCTACTCGCTTCGGCGTTTCGCTCGTCGCTCCACTTGGCTGTGCTGCACGGCCTCCGATTCGATCGCGTTTCCCGCCATCTCTTGCGGCGTGTACGGCTATCCTGTCGACGAGGCCGCCGCCATAGCAGCCGAGGTGGTGCAAGCGCAAGCTTGGCATCTGGAAGAAATCCGCTTCGTGCTCTTCTCGGAGGCGGTCTTCAAGGCCTGGAACCGTGCGTTCGACTGAGGCTCAGAAATCGACGACCGAGAGCCGTTGACGCTCCTTGTCCTCCGGTCGCTCCCAGCTGTTCTCGAGCTTCAGCACACCCCGCGGACACATGTGCGCGCACATCCCGCAGCCCACACAAGACGCGCGCGTGAAGCTCTGGTCCGCCTGCGCGTAGGAGCGAACGTCGATGCCCATCTCGCAATACGTGCTGCAGTTGCCGCAGGAGATGCACATGCCCGGCTTCACCTTGATTCGATAGCGCCCCACCTTCTGAACCCAGCCGAGGATGGCGGCCATCGGGCAGAAGTTCCTGCACCAGACCCGTGGCCCGAAGATCGGATAGAGGCCGGTGCCGATCACGCCGGCTAGGATCGACCCGACGGCGAACCCGTAGAAGCTCTTGATCGACCAGTCCTTCCAGTCGTTGCCTGCAACGATTCGATGAAAGGTCGGATGCTCGCTGCCAATCAGCGAGTCGAGACCGATCAGAAAGGTCGTCGCGATCGCGATCAACAAGACCAGGTGAATGCTCAGCTGCTCGAAGCGCCAGGACTTGGTCGACTTGCTCGTCAGATGTCTCCACGGGTCGCCAAAAGTATTGGCCAGGCCACCACAACCGCAGACCCAGGAGCAATACCAGCGCTTCCCGAAGAGCACGGCCATGACAGGCGCGGCGATCAGCGAGCCGACGACGGTGTAGAGCGCGAAGTACAGAGGAAGGTCAGCGAGGGTCTGCGGGTAGAGATAGTCGTACTTGAGGGGCCAGAAGTACGAGAAGTAGACCTCTTTGCCACCGAAGAGCGGCATGATGAACGGAAGCGTAAAACCGAGGGCGATTTGAATCGCGACGTTCACCGTGATTCGAAACCGGTTGTAGCGACTGTTGCCGTGGCGCCGGAGGTAATAGATGGCGCCGGCGACCATCGCGACCGAATAGAGGAAGCCATAGAGGTACCAGCGATTGCGAAGGCCCATGGCTTCGGAAACCGCAGTGAGCGGAGCCACGCCGAGCTGCTCTTCGACTTTGTGCTCCCAGTAAAGAACGACGTAGAAGGTGACTAGCAGCAGGGAGATCGCCAACCCCACGACACTGCGATTGCGCCAGCCCTCGCGATAGGTCGTCAGTAAGCCGTTTTGTCCTTGCTGGTCCACTTCATGCTCCCGGAATTTGTAGCGGCGGAACGAGCTCGGTGTCGAACGCTGCGGCGTTGAGGTGACCGAGAACCCAGTCGAGGCTTCGCTGCTCTTCGATCCAACGGATGAGCACGCTGTGGTCCCATCGCCGGCCAAGCATGTTGAACCCTACGACGCGGCCCTCTTGGACGACTACCCGGGTCGTGCTGCGAACCTTGCCCTTCTCCTCGAAAAACCAGCTCTTCTCTCCGTCGAGATTCCAATTCACCAAACCGGCAGTCGTGTACTCGATATCCATCAACTTGGCCGAGTTGTACCAGGCGCCCCGTTCGTAGCGCGGCGAATCGCCCAATAGCCGTCGCCCGGCCACTCGGCCTTGATCGCGCGCTGTGTACCAGAGTTGCTCGGGACGCCGAGTCCCGTCGAACCAACGCACAGATGCACAGTCGCCCGCCGAGAACACATCCGCTGCGCTCGTCTGCAGGCCCTCGTCGACGACGATGCCGCCGCGCTCGTCGAGCTCGATGCCGGACTCGGCCAACCAGGACGTATTGGGCAACACTCCTATGGCGATCACCACGCAGTCGGTCTCATAGCGACCGTGATTGCTTCGCACCGCAGCCACATTCCCGTCGTCGTCAGTCTCGAGCGTTTCCACCTCGTACTCCAGATGCACGTCGACCCCGTGCTGGCTCATCCGGCTGGCAATCCAGCGCGATTCGCGCGGCTCTAGAGCGATCGGCCAGAACCATTCTTCACGGATGAAGAACCGAGGGCGCAGGCCAGCCGTCACCGCAACCTCCACCGCTTCGATTCCGATGAGTCCCCCGCCAATGATTGCAGGCTGCTGAGCCAGCCGGCCGCGACGCTCGGCCGCGACTTGCCGAAACCGATAGGGGGAATCGCTCGCGCTAGCGCTGAGATGCTCCTCCGGCCTGGGTGGCTCACCCCCAAGAGAAGCGCCACCGTGCACTTCTCGCTCGTACCAGGCGAGGTCCTGCAAGGTGACGAAATGACCGACGCCGTACGCATCGCTTCCGGGCCAAGGCCCAGGCCGTGGACGCAATCCGCAGCTGATCAACAGGCGGTCGTACGGGACCGGCTCGCGACCGCCGGCCAACAAGACGAGTCGATTGGCAGTATCGACGCCCATCGCTCGGGCTCGCACCCGTCGAAGCCCGAGCCTTTCGTACGCATCACGCTCGAGGGGTTCGATGTCCCGATGGCTCATCTGTCCGCTGAACACCCACATCAGCGCAGTACGTGAGAAGAAGTGATCGCTCTCCTCGGAGATCAGGCTGATGTCCCAGCTCGGCTCTCTTCGGCGGACCGCCAAGGCCGCCTCCATGCCCGCGACCCCGTTCCCGATGATGACAACCCGCATACCCGCGGAGGATACGACGCCTTCACCCCAGAGTTACAATGTCCTCACGGTTTCGAGATAGAGATGGCTGGCTATGGCATAGCTGTATTTAATTACCTATGCTGCAATATATGCAAGAAACTGCAACCAATGCCTTCGTGGCGGGTGTGCTGGTGGGGAAGCCCATCTTCCGCGCGCCTGGAATCGTCGTGCATGGGGGCCTGGACCGCGAGGACCGTGAAGTCTCGGTCATCGTCCTCCAGGCCGTCACCACCGACGGTCAGAAGGTCAACTTCGAGAACATCCCGCGCTACGCCGAAGCGTCGGGAATCACAGATCATCAAGCAAGAGCCCTACGTGCTTCTCGCGACGCCGGCTCCGAAGGGAATCTTCCAGGACTTGCCGTGGGGCTCGTGGCGTCTCGATGAGCGCCTGCGCCATTTCGTCGAGGTCGCGCAGATCGTGGGCCGCTTCCACGCGACCGACATTCCAGTGGGAACCTTGTCGCCCAAGTACATCGTCGTCGATGACGAGCTCAAGCCGTTCTTCTTGGGGCCTCGCATCGCGCCCCGGAGCGGCGCATACGTCCCGCCGGAAACCGCAAGCGAGCGAGTCATCGACACGCGCTCCGACATCTACTCACTCGGACGACTTCTCTACTTCATCGTCGCCGGCGAGGAGCCGCCGCGGGAAGCGAGAGACATCCCGAAGCTCGAGGAGCTGGGGAGCCACCCGGCGGGAGTCGTTCGCATCATTCGCAAGGCGACCTGCCGAGATCCCGACCTGCGCTACCAGTTCATCGACGAGCTGCTCTCGGACTTGAATCAGTACCGCGAGCACCTCAGCGTTGGCATGGAGCATCCGGACGTCCGAGATCGGAACACGGGCCTGCTCAGCGTGGTCCCGGACGCGTCGCTCGATTCAGAACCGACGAAGGCGGCACCCGAGACGGAAGTGCCGAAAAAGCCAGCGCGAAAGAGCATATTCCTCGCCAACCCGATGCAGTCACAACGGGTGTTTCGGGGCATCGGCTTGGCGGTGGCATGCGCAGGGCTCTTGTTTCTCGCCAGCGAGTATCTGGGGAACACTTCCGGGCTTCGGACGCTCAGCCCGGAGGCCGCCGGCGAGCTCTCCAGCTTCATCCGCGAAGCATCGGTCTCCGAATCCAACCCCCCGGTGCTTTTCGCCCAGGTCGAGGAATCCTGGGAGCTTCTTTCCGAGGAGCGCCGTCGCGAAGAAGTGGAGACCTTGTTCTCGACCGCGGAGAAGCGTTGGGGCGCTCGTGACGGCTTCCTTCACCGGGGAGATGCGATCGTTGCGCAGCACTGGGAAGACAAGATCATCGTCTATGGAAGCCTCCATGGGGAAGAGCGAAAATGAGCGCACGGAATAGAGCATCGAATCGAGCGCGGCGAAGCGGCTACACCTTGATCGACGTCATGATCGTCACGGTGATCATGTCGGTGTTGGCGAGCATTGGGGTCAATCGCTATACGCAGTACGTGGCTCGCGCGAAGCGACCCGAAGCGGTCGTGACCTTCCGTGCGCTCGCCGCGGCGCAACGAGAATACCTGCTCACACGAGGCAAGTACGCCGGAACGTTCGACGCACTGGGCTTTCGCGTGGAGGGCGGCGCCCGCATCTCCGCAACGGAGATCCAAGGACAGCGGTACAATTTCCGCCTCATCCAAGATGACGGCCCGCGCTCCTGGTACTGCGTGGCCTCCGGGGACATCGATGGGGATCCGTTCAAGGACATGATCGCGGCGAGCAACCCTCGGTAATTCGACAAGCGGGTAACATACCCCACTTGAGGACTGTAAAGATTTTCTTATACTGGAATTTGAAAGAGGTGCTGAAAATGAAAATCTCGCGTTGGACACTTGGCATCGGACTCGCCGCATCGGTGAGCGTTTGGGGGCTCGTTGAAGCCGGCGCGAGTCCGTTTTCTATGTATTTTCTGGCGGATGACATCGGAAACCGGGTGTCAGGGACGGTACCCGACTCCAGCGACTGGGACTCCGGTGGCGGAGATTCCGGCGGCGGCGACGACGGTGGCGGCGATCCTGGCGGCGGTGACTCCGGCGGTGGCGATCCCGGCGGCGGTGACTCCGGCGGCGGCGACTCCGGCGGCGGCGACTCCGGCGGCGGCGACTCCGGCGGCGGCGACTCCGGTGGCGGCGACTCCGGCGGCGGCGACTCCGGTGGCGGCGACTCCGGCGGCGGCGACTCCGGTGGTGGCGACTCCGGCGGTGGCGACTCCGGTGGCGGCGACTCCGGTGGCGGCGACTCCGGTGGCGGCGACTCCGGCGGTGGCGACTCCGGTGGTGGCGACTCTGGCGGTGGCGATCTGGGGTGACTCTGGCGGTGGCGACTCCGGCGGTGGTGACTCCGGCGGCGGATCCGACAAGGGTGACTCTGGCAAGGGCGACTCCGGCGGTGGTGACTCCGGTGGCGGATCCGACAAGGGTGACTCTGGCAAGGGCGACTCCGGCGGTGGCTCCGGACTCCGATGGCTGACTCCGGCAAGGGTGACTCTGGCGGTGGCCAAAGGGGACTCTGGCGGGGGCGACTCCGGCGGTGGCGACTCCGGCGGTGGCATCCGGTGGCGGATCCGGTGGTGACTCCGGCTGCGACTGGTGGGATCTAGCCTGCCACTTCGGCGGCGACTCGGATGGCACTCGGCGGCGACTCCGGCGGTGGCTCCGACAAGGCCGACTCCGGCGGTGGCGACTCCGGCGGTGGCGACTCCGGCGGTGGCGACTCCGGCGGTGGCTCCGACAAGAGCGACTCCGGCGGCGGCGACTCCGGCGGTGGCTCCGATAAGGCCGACTCCGGCGGTGGCTCCGACAAGGGCGACTCCGGCGGCAGCAGCTCCAAGAAGAAGAAGAAGAAGAAAGTAGTAGCTCAGCGGGTATCACTGAATGCGGCAAGTCCTCGCTAACGTCTGTGTCTTGGGTCTGATCGCTGGGTTCAGCGCGCTGAGCGCGCTGAACCCAGACGTCTATTACCAGCACGTACAAGAGGACCAGCCACTGGAGTGGGCGACGTTCTGGGGCTTCATGGTGGCGGCCGTCATCTTCATGCGCGCCGCCATCCTGCAACGAGAGAAGCGTCAACTACCCTGGTTCTTCGCGGGACTGGCAGCCTTCTGCATTCTGGTCGCGATGGAGGAGATCTCCTGGGGGCAACGCGTCCTGGGCTACAGCCCGCCCCGCTACTTCCTGGAGAACAACTATCAGCAGGAGTTCAACTTCCACAACGTCATGGCGACGAGCCTCCGCAAGCAGCTGCTAGGCGCCATTCTCGTCGTGTATGGGCTGCTGCTTCCCCTTCTCGAACGCATACCGGCGGGCCACAAGCTTCTGACGAAGTTACGGATCGCGGCGCCGCCCGCAGGGCTTGCACCGATCTTCGTGGTGCTCCTCGGACTTCTCATCTTCTACCCACTCCGGTACACTGGCGAGCTCATCGAAGCGTGCATGGCGCTCGCCTTTCTCTTCGCGGCGATCGCGGCGACCGATCACATTGGTCAGATCGGCGACGAGTCCGACGAGGCGAACGAAGACGAGGTCATCGGGCCGATGCCATGGCCTGCGATCGTTGGGACTTTGAGCCTCGTAGTCGTTCTCGCATTCGGGAGTGCGCTGTTCTCACGCGCCCGGCTCTCAGCCGAGCCGGTCGTCGCGGAGGTCACGGCGACTGAGATTCGAGCGATCGAACAGGACCTCCGAAAGCTCATCAAGGATGGGAAGCTACTCTGCGGACAGCACGAGCGACTCAACCAGATGGCGAAGCTCTCCGAGAGCGACCGACTGATGAAGGGCCGATTCCGTTCGCTCACGCGTCGCGGCCTGCCCGAAGAGCGCGCTGCGTTCTTCATCGACCCTTGGAGCACGGCGTACTGGGTGCGCACCAGTTGCAATGAGAAGCGTGACAAAGTGTTCGTCTACTCTTTCGGCCCGAATCGACGTCGCGACTCGAGCAAGTGGAAGCTCAAAGGGGACGACATCGGAGTAATCTTCCGAGTACGAAAAGACGAACCTCTCCGGGCGCAAAACACGCCCTAGCCCCTGAGCTCAATTTCGACCAGGACGCCCGGGTTCATGACTTGAGACGGGTCGAGCGCCCGTTCCATCCAGGCGCGAATCGAATGGTCCGCGGATTCGAGGGCGACCATCCACCATGCCCGGCCCAAAGGAAAGTACTGCGACAGAGTAGCGAGCGCGCGCGAGTACTGAACTGTGCGTGGCCGTGCCGAAACTCGGACGAGGCCGGACGCGCATCACGCCTCGGTCGATCACGCCGAAGATCCCTTCGGAGCCGAGCATGAGTCGGTCCGGGCTCGGTCCGGCGCCGATCCCGGCAAGCGACGCGACTCCCATAGGCCGCGGGGCGTGACGGCGCGGGTCGACTGGACCAAATCGTCAATGCGCGTGTACACCGTCGCGAAGTGACCGCCGGCCCGCGTGGCAAGCCAGCCGCCGAGCGTCGAAAACTCGAATGACTGCGGGAAGTGGCGGAGGGTCAGGCCATGCGCCTCGAGCTGCGATTCCAACACTGGTCCGGTCGCACCCGCTTGGATGCGCGCGGACATGGAGCTCGGTTCGACTTCGAGCACGCGATCGAGTCGCCCGAGATCCAGGCTCAGCACCCCGCGGTAGCGGTCGTCGACTTCGCCTTCGACGCCGCCGACCACGCTCGTGCCACCGCCAAACGGGATGATCGCGACTTTGGCATCGGCCGCCCAATCGAGCAGCGCGCTGATCTCTCCCTCAGTCCCGGGCGTCGCCACGAGATCCGGCGCCGCACTGAAATCGCCGCGGAAGCCGCGCAGCACGTCACGGTAGGATCGCCCGTACGTATGCCGAACTCGCGCTTCATGGTCATTGCTGACAATCCCCGCGAGGCTCGCCGGCGCGCTCAGTCGCGAGGCCCGGAGCTCGAATCGACCCGAGCGACGGCGGCTCGTCGCAGCGCTCCGGCGCAAAGCCCACCATCTGCTCGGCGTGCTCCCCGATCGCCTTCGCGACGCCGCGTCCGGGAACCTGTCTTCCCAGCCCCAGCCCCAGAAGCTCCGCTTTCTCGTGTCGTCCATGGGGCCACCTTCCCTCTCGTCCCGCGCTCTTGCAAGCGCCTTGACGGAGCCTCGGTTCGGGGCTTCCCTCCAGGCATGTCGTTCCCCAAGCCGCTTCGAGCGGTAGTCACCGGAGCCGGAAGCGGCCTTGGCCGCGCGATGGCACTCGACCTCGCCGGCGCGGCGCCTCCCTCATCATCTCCGACATCAATCCGCTCTCCGCCGAGCAAACCGCCGAGCAAGTGCGCGCGCTGCAGGCGCAAGCCGAGGTGATCGCTTGCGACGTGACCGATCGCGACGCGGTGTTTGCTCTGGTCGACGAGTCCGAGAAACGCCTCGGAGGGATCGACTTCATCGCCAACAACGCTGGCGTCGCCGTTGGCGGGCCGTTCGACGAGATCTCGATCGAAGACTGGCGCTGGGCGGTCGACATCAATCTCTGGGGCGTGATCTACGGTTGCCAGGCCGCGGTCGACAAAGATGCGCCCCCGGGGACGCGGCTACATCGTCAACGTCGCATCGGCCGCAGGCCTCATCGCCCCGCCGGCCATGTCCGCGTACAACGTCACCAAGGCAGGCGTCGTCTCACTGAGCGAAACCCTCTTCGCCGAATACAAGACCCAGGGCATCCGCGTCGCGGTCCTTTGCCCGACGTTCTTCCGAACGAACATCATCGAATCGGGACGAGGCGCCACCACCGAAAAAGAGGACGCCCAGGTCATCCGCTGGATGGAGCGCTCCAAGGTCCAAGCCGCCGACGTCGCAAAAGCCGCCATCGACTCGGTGCGCGATGGCAAGCTCTACGTTCAGCCCATGCGAGACGGACGGATGGCCTGGCGCCTCAAGCGAACGTCCCCACAGCGTTTCTACGACTCGCTGAGCAGCGCCCACCGAAGTTCCTCCAGAAGCGCGGCAAGCGCTGAGTTGGCGGCGGCAGACCGCCGCTGCTATCCAGGGCCGACGTCCATGCGAACCACCCGAGCCTCGATCCAGTCCTTCCGTTGCTTCTCTGCTCTGCCCTGCCGGTGACGGTAGCCGCGCAAGACGAGATCAAGGACACCAGCGCGAATGTCGAGGCAGACGCCGGCGTTCTCACGCAAGAGCCCGACCTCTTCGACCGCGACGCACTCGCCTACAACGCGGAGATTCTGGACGAGCTACTGACGAGTCGACGGAGCAAACGATCACGAAGCAGAAGTTCGCCGCCGCCGCGGGAATCACCGGCGGCGTGATCATGCTCGGTCTGTCGGCTGGCGCCTCATCGAAGACAAGCCCCAGAGCCAATACTCGCGCGGCCTCGGGTGTCATGTTCATGACGCTCGGCATGGCCGAACCTGACCACCGGTATCTTCGCCGCGACGCGCATCCCGCACGAGACGCACCGGCTCGAACGCTGGGAGAGGGCGCGAAAGACGGCATCACCGACGTCGAGCTGGCCCACTTCGAAGGCGAGCTGCAAGCCTCCCACGAGCTGCGTGAGGGGAGCGCCTGCTGGTCCGTTGGGACGGCCTCACCCATGCATTGGCCGGGGTCCTAGTCCTGGCGTTCACGCCCATTCCCGACGGCAGGAGCTGAGCGGACCGCGTGTCGGGCTACGTCATCGGGCGGTTTTCTCCGCGGTCGGCATCGGCACCTTCGGTCTTCGTTCCGCGACACCCCCAGCGAGAAGGCCTGGAAGAGTACAACAGCGCGCAAGATGCCGATGCCGGGGCACGAGTTCAGCTGGGGGCTCGCCCCGTCGGTTTCCAGGGAGGGGCCGGCCTGTCCTTCGGCGGCACGTTCTAGACGCGACCGGCTTGCACCGGAGCGGCCTGAGCGAGTAGGAAGCCCCTCTATGGAGCTCGACCAACTCAAAGTCATCATCACCGGCGGCGCCTCCGGGCTCGGAGAGCACTTCGCCAAACAACTTCTCGCCGCAGGCGCACAGGTCGCCGTGGGCGACGTCAACGAAGAAGGCCTCGCCGCCCTCCCCGACGGCATTCACCGTCGAAAGCTCAACGTCGCCGACCAGGACGACATCGCGAGCTTCGTTCCCTGGGCCGCCGAGCAAATGGGTGGGCTCAACGGCCTCATCAACAACGCCGGCATCATCCGCGATGGCCTCTGGGTCGGCAAGAGCCGCAAGACCGGCGAGATTCGACGCATGTCCCGGCAGGACTGGGACCTGGTCATCGCGATCAACCTCACCGGTGCCGCCTTCATGGTGCAAGAAGTCGTCGCGCACATGATCGACCACGACGAGCCCGGCGTGATCGTGAACATCTCATCCATCGCGCGTCACGGCAACCGTGGTCAGACCAACTACGTGGCCGCAAAAGCAGCGCTCGCCGCAAACACGCGCACCTGGATGAAGGAGTTCGCCCCCTACGGTATCCGCGTCGCCGCCGTCGCGCCCGGCGTCACCGAGACATCGATGACGGCCAACATGAATCAGAAGGCGCTCGACATGATTCGCGCTTCGGTGCCGCTCGGCCGGATGGGGCAGCCCGAAGACATCTGGCGCGCCGTGAAGTTCATCTTCGACTGCGACTACTTCACCGGCGAGACGATCGACGTCCACGGCGGAGCGGCGCTCTAGTCAGCCGAGCGCCCGCATGATCGCGCGATGCGCGAAATAGCCGATCGGCAACAGCGCACAGCCAAGCGCGTACGCGCCCCAAAACGAGAGACGGTCCCGGATCAGAAATGGGACGAAGAACAGCAGCGTAATTGGAAGCGCGACCAGAATGCTGCGCGCGAGCTGGAAAACACTAGCCGGGTCCCGGTGCTGCAGATAGGCCATCGGCAACACGAGCATCGTCGCCAAGGGCAGTGCGACGAGAAACCCAGCGCCCGAAGGGTAGCGTCGCGAGAGCCACGCTGCGACCCCGATGACGAGGGCCGATACGAGCGTGTTCAAGATGATGAGCATGGCTACCTGCCGCTCGTGGATCACTCGCTCAGGTCGCTGAAGAAGAACTCGATCTGACCGAGGTAACGCTCCGCACGGCGACGCGCAATCGCGTTCGACAGTCGCGCTTCGGGAAGGACGTCGCCTGCGTCCACGACCTCTTGCAACAGCTCCTTGAAGAGCTTGTGGTCGCCGATGTTCACCGCGTAGTGACGTGCCATGTTCATCTGAACCATCAGGTTCCTGCGCTCCGTCTTCTCGAGCACCTCGTCGAGGATCAGCTTCGCGCGGTCCATGTCCGGCGGGAACTCCGAGGCCGCGAGCACGCCCATGGTCATCCTGCCGATCATGAACATGAAGTCGGGGTCGAGCTCGACGGACTTGCCGAGGATCACCTTGGCAAGCGGAAGGTCGGCCACCGTATCCATGTCTTCCATGCCCATGTTGATCCGAGCGCCGAGCGACGCGCCCGCCCAAAGCAAAATGGCCGCGTCCTCTTTCTCGACGAACACCGCGTTCAGCCAAGATTCCAAGCTGTCGACCCCGCCTTTGAGCGCCTCGTCGAAGCCGGGATCCCGGAGGCGCAGGAAGTGCTTCGAGAGATCCCAAGCGCGCGTGTACATCACCAAGGCCCGACGCCGGAGGTAGTCGGCCTCTTCCCAGTCGTCCTCGATGTCAGCAACCTCGACCCGGTCCTCAATCCACCCGGTGCCATAGCCGACGTACGCGCCGACCAGGGACAGGCCGATCGTCTCGTTGTCCGGAACGACCCGCAAGAGTCCCTCCAGCTGAATGATGCTGGCCGGAAACGACTTCCCGACGAGGTCGTAGTCCCAGTGCTGCTCGACCCCCGGAGCCGCACGCCCAAAGAGCGCCGCGGTCGAATCCGCCGCAAGCTTCTCGGTATCACAACCCGTCAGAGCAACGAGCCCAACCGCAAACATAGCTATGCCTAAACGTCTACAATCGCGCATGGCCGGCAAGTGAACCGGAAACCCCCTGCAAACACAAGCCAAATCGTGCCGTAAAGAGGGTGCGAAGCGTGCAACCGGAAAACGGCGGGCGACGGGCGTGCTCGCGGCGTACCGGGGGGCGGCAGCGCAAGCCGCACGGTGACGCCCGCACGCTCACCCGCGGGGGTGCGACCCTGCCGCCCCCGGGCCCGGTTCCGTTGGAGCCCTTTTGACAGCGCCATGCCACCGCGGTAGGTCCGCGCGCAGAGTCATGACTCCGGGCGAATGTAGAGAAAAACTCCAAGACCTCGTACAGCGCATGCAAGCGCTGGGGAGGTATCTTTGACCTCGATGGCATTCGCCACGAAGTCGACCGCCTAACCAACCTCAGCGGCTCCGAGGGCTTCTGGGACGACCAGCAGCGGGCTCAGAAGATGATGCGGGATCGCGCATCCGCCGAGGAAACCCTCAATGAATTTCGAGAGAGTAGACGGCGAAACGAACGACCTACTCGAGCTATTGGACCTGGCGGCGAGCGAGGGCGACGAAGGCGTGGTGGCGGACGTGGCCGAGCAGCTCCCCACCATCGAGGCAGAGGTCCGCGGCCTCGAGCTCAAGCGGATGCTCACCAAGGACGACGATACCGATGCGATCGTCACCATCAATCCGGGCGCCGGCGGAACCGAGGCCCAGGACTGGGCGGACATCCTTCTGCGAATGTACCTGCGCTGGTGCGAGCGCCGCGGCTTCAAGACGGAGCTTCTCAGCAAGCAGCCGGGCGACGAAGCCGGGATCAAGGACGCGACCTTCGTGGCTCGCGGCCCCAACGCCTACGGATACCTCCGGGCCGAGAACGGTGTCCACAGGCTGATCCGCATCAGCCCGTTCGACGCCAACAAGCGCCGGCACACCTCGTTTGCGGGCGTGAGCGTCGTGCCCGACCTCGGCGACGATCTGACCGAAGGCGAAATCGAGATCCGGGACGAAGACCTGGAGATCAGCACCATGCGCTCGGGCGGCGCCGGCGGCCAGCACGTCAACCGAACCGAATCGGCCGTCCGAATGAAGCACATCCCGACCGGCTTCACCGTCCGATGCGAGGCGGAGCGCAGCCAGCATCAGAACCGCGAGACCGCCTTGAAGATGCTTCGCGGCTTGCTCTTCGAGAAGGCCAGACGCGAACGCGAAGAGGCGTTCGAAGAGGCATTCCTCAACGATCGCGCCGATATCGCGTTTGGTTCGCAGGTTCGCACCTACACCTTGCAGCCCTACACGATGGTCAAGGACGAACGCACCGATCACAAGGTCAACAACGCAGACGCGGTGCTCGACGGCGAGCTCGACGAGTTCATTGAAACCTATCTCTTGATGAACGCTGAGAAGAAAAAGAAGAAGGCGGGCGACGCCCAAGGGGACTAGCAAGTGGCGACCGAAGACGAGCTGCGACAAACGCGGTTGAACAAGGCCGAGCGCCTGCGCGAGCTGGGCGTCCTGCCTTACCCGAACACCTGGCGAAGCAATCCTTTGCTCGAGGACCAACGCCGCCGCCTCGTCCTTCTTGCCGCAGATGAAGAGGCCTGCGCCAAGCTGCCGCTCGAGGACGAGCTCGGTGACGACGCACCGCGCGTTCCGCTCTTCGGCCGCGTGATCGCCAAGCGTGGTCCGTTCCTCGTGATCCGTACCCCCCACGGCGATGCCCAGGCGCTGGTCCGACCAGACAGCCTCGAAGCCCGCGACGCGGCCATGCTCAAGCTTCTCGACCTGGCCGACCACGTCCTGGTCGAAGGCCCCGCCATCCGCACCAAGACTGGCGCACTCGCGGTGAGCGCCCGGCGCTATGAGCATCTCGGCAAAGCCCTCCTGCCGCCGCCGGCCAAGTGGCACGGCCTCAAGGACGTCGAGAAGCGCTACCGAGAGCGCTACGTCGACCTGTTCGCCAACCCTGCTGTCGCCGAGGTGTTTCGCGCGCGCAGCGTCATCGTGCAGTCGCTTCGGCGCTTCCTGGACTGCCTGGGCTTCCTCGAGGTTGAAACACCACTGCTCCATGCGATTCGCGGCGGCGCCACGGCCAAGCCCTTCGACACGCACCACCGCGCGCTCGACCTCGAGTTGATCCTGCGGATCGCGCCCGAGCTCTACCTCAAGCGGCTGCTCGTCGGCGGCTTCGACCGCGTGTACGAAATCGGCCGCACCTTTCGCAACGAGGGCATCAGCACCAAGCACAATCCCGAATTCACCATTCTCGAGTTCTACATGGCATACGCGACCTTCGAGGACCTCATGGATCTCGTGGTCGAGATGCTTCGCGCCGTCGACGCGGACCTGAGGGCGAAGTTCCCGGGGCTGGTCGGAGAGCGAACGTTCGACCTCCAAGTAGATTGGAAGCGCGTGCGCATGCGAGAGGCCATCGCCGACCGGCTCGAGCGGGCCGGCCAGGGTGAGGTCCCAGAGACCCCGTGGACCGACGTGCTCTCGCGTGATGCGATCGACGACGAAAAGGCGTTCGCGACGGCCTGCGAAGCCATTTCGTCCAAGCTCGACCCTGCTGCACAGAAGCAGCTCCGCCAATGCGAGACCCACGGCGAACGCGTGTTCGCGGTCTTCGAGCTTCTCGTCGAGCCCGACCTCACCGCCATGTACCGCACGCCCAACGGCGCACAGTCGGTCCCGGTCTTCATCACCGAGTTCCCCTGGGAGGTGTCGCCGCTCGCGCGCCGTAACGACGACGACCCGGCCTACGTCGACCGCTTCGAGCTCTTCATCGAGGGCCGCGAGCTGAGCAACGCATTCAGCGAGCTCAACGACCCAGATGATCAGGCCGCGCGCTTCGAGTCACAGCTCCGCAACCGCGAGCGGGGCGACGACGAGGCAATGGACTTCGACGCAGACTACATCCGAGCTCTCTCCCACGGCATGCCGCCGGCGGCGGGCTTTGGCCTCGGCGTCGACCGTCTAGTCATGCTCTTGTGCAATCAGCCATCGATTCGAGACGTCTTGCTCTTTCCGTTGCTCCGCCCGGAGGCCGAGTGAGCCAAGCCCGGCCGCTCGGTTTTTGGACGGCCGTCCTCTGCGGTTTCGGAGTCTTGCAGGTCCTGGCCGTTCTGGTTTTCGGCGCGACGAGCAGCCAATGGTTCCAGGCAGCGGTCGCGAACGACCTGCTCTGGCTGCGCCTCGCCATCGGCTGGGCAACGGCGCAACTCAGCTTGCTGCTGCTCAGCCTGGCCGTCCTTCGACGCGCGGCCCGTCTACCACGGGGCACGCGCGGACGCGCTCGCACCCTGGCCTTGGGAATCACCGCCACGCTCCATACCTTGATCAGCAGCGCCTCGATCGGAGTCCTCCTGTGGGCGGCACGCGTTTCCGTCGGTCACGTCCTCGGCGGCACCGTCGCAAGCCTGCTCTTCGGCCTAACCCACCTCGCGTATGCCGACCTCGACCTCTCCTGGGTGCCCACGCTCTATGAGGCGGCAACCACGCTTCAGACCATGAGCGGGGCGCTGATCGTCGTGCTGAGCATGACCTGCTGGTTCCTGGTCCCGGCCGCTCGCCGAGAGCGATTCTGGTGGGGGTTCGACGCCGCGCTCCTCGTCGCGTTCCTGCTGGTCACCCTTCTGTTTCCGATCTCGCCAACCGAAGGCGACGAGACCAGCCTGCTGCGAGCGGTTGTTCGAGTCGGTATCACCACCATCTTCGGCGTGCGGCTCACGCTTCGCCTTGTCGGCCCGCTGCTTTCGCTGTTCGAACGAATTGGTTTCCGTTCGATGGTGGCCGCACGCCACCTTCGCGCCAAGAAGACCGGTTTCCTCGCCGCGAGCAGCACACTCTCGATCCTCGCGGTCGCCGTCTCCTCCTGCATGCTGATCTCGGTCCTCAGCGTGATGGGCGGTTTTCGGGCCGACCTCAAGAAGAAGATCCTCGGCAACCACGCCCACGTCGTGATCGACAAGGTGTACGAAGAGCTCGACGACTGGCAGCCCCTGCTGACACGAATACGGCAAACCGAGGGCGTGGTCGGCGCCACCCCCTTCCTTCAGGTCGAAGTCATGGTGTCGAGCCTTTCGAACCGAGCCGGGGCGATCCTTCGCGGCATCGATCCCGAAACGGTCTCCGAGGTCACCGACCTCGGCCACAATCTCACCCACGGCAAGCTCGACTACCTGCAGCACCCCGAACGCATCCTCGACTCTTCGATCGACACGACCAAGGCCGGCCCGCTCGACGCGATGATCCAAGGCGCTGAGCGCGCGGCTGCCAAGGGGCTCCCCGAAGAGACGAACGAAGACAGCATGCCCGGCCTCATCGTCGGACAAGAGCTCGCCCGAGCGCTGCGGCTCGTCGTCGGCGATCGCGTCACGGTGGTTTCCCCACGTGGCGACCTCGGCCCCACAGGCCCGATTCCCAGGAGCCGCCCATTCCGGATCGCGGGGATCTTCTACAGCGGTATGTACGAGTACGACATGAAGCACGCCTACATCGATCTCGAGGTTGCCCAGCGCTTCCTCCGCTCCGAGGGCCGCATCAGCGGCATCGAGGTCAAGGCGGCAGAGGTCGAGGACGCGCCTGCCCTAGCAGCCGGGCTGGCATCGACGATTGGCGCCGAGGGCCTGCGCGTTCGGGATTGGAAGATGATGAACCAGCAACTCTTCGGTGCGCTGGCGCTCGAGAAGCTGGCGATGTTCATCACCCTCGGGATCGCAATCCTGATCGCAGGCTTCTCCGTTTTCGGCACCCTCACCCTCCTGGTCCAGGAGAAACGTCGCGAGGTTGGCATCCTCAAGGCGATGGGCACCTCGGCGCAAAGCGTGATCCGGATCTTCGTGATCGAGGGTCTGCTGATCGGGGCGGCAGGCGGCTTGATGGGGCTCGGACTTGGCTTCGTCCTCACATTCGCTGCAGAACACTTTGGAATCCGAATGAATCCCGAGGTCTACTATATCGACAAGCTCCCTGTGCACCTCGATCCCACCGAGTTCGCGGCGGTTGGTGCCGCGACGGTGCTGGTATGCCTAGCGGCAACTCTCTTTCCCGCGTATCAAGCGAGTCGAGTGCGGCCTGTCGACGCGCTTCGCTACGACTGAAACCTAGCTCTCGATGCCCGATCCACTCGTCTCCGTACAAAACGTGACCAAGACCTTCGAGCACGAAGGCCGGTCGCTCGAGGTTCTCCGTGGTATCGATCTCGACATCGGTAGCGGCGAGATGGTCACGATCGTCGGCCCGTCGGGCGCGGGCAAGAGCACGCTGCTGCATCTGATTGGCACACTCGATCTACCGACAGAGGGCCGGATTCTCTACGACGGCCAGGATGTCACCCGCCTCGGAAGCTCAGAGCTGGCCGAGTTTAGAAATCGAAGCATCGGTTTTGTTTTCCAATTTCACCATCTCCTGCCGGAGTTCACCGCCCTCGAAAACGTGATGATGCCAGGATTGATACAGGGGCGGAGACGCTTCGAAGATCGGGCCAAGCAGCTACTCGACGAGGTCGGTCTCTCCGAACGGATCACCCACCGTCCCGGCGAGCTTTCGGGCGGAGAACAGCAACGCGTGGCACTCGCCAGAGCCCTCCTGATGAAGCCAAAGCTCGTGCTAGCCGATGAGCCTACCGGCAACTTGGATAGTCAGACCAGTGCTTCGGTGCACTCTCTGTTCTTCGACTTGAATCAGAGACACGGGATCACGTTCCTGATCGTGACCCACAGCCGCGACTTCGCGGACATGATGCCGAGGCGTGTCTCGATGAAAGACGGGCGCATCGATTCGGACGAGCGCCGGCCTCAACCCCTTGAAAACCAAGGAAAACCAGCTTGACCCCCCGATAGGGCACGGCTATAGCCGCCCGGATCGCTACACCTTACAATGCGCCCTTCCGCCTCTGCCATAGCCCTGATGCTCGCAGGGCTCGCTTCCGTCGCGGGCGCTCAGAGTGAGGAGAACATGCCGGACCCTCCGCCCCCGGCGACCAGGCCCGTGAGGACGTCTCCGGAGCCGGCACGCCCGCCTCCGTCGATCGGCGACGCGCCGGACGCGGGCGACGAGGGTGAGGAGTACGAACCGGTCGAGGACCCGGACGCCGCGATTCGGGTTCCGCGGACGAGTTGTCACGGCAAGGAGATCCGCCGCATCGCCGTGATTGGCGCGCGCCGCGTCGATCCGGATGACGTCCGGGTCACCATGAAGCTCCGAAAAGGCTCGACCTGCACCGACCCAGCCGTGACGCGCGACGCCAAGGCCCTGTGGAACATGGCCTACTTCGACGACCTCCAGATCGAGTCCGACCCGCTTGGTGCGGGTATCAAGCTCACGATCCGACTCATCGAACGTCCCGCGATTCGCAACGTCATCTACAATGGCAACGACGAAGTCGACACAGAAGACATCGATGAGACCATCTCGCTCGAGCCGGGCACAATCCTATCGGTGCCCGACGTCGAGTCACAAGCCGATGCGATGCGCCAGCTCTACTCCGAAGAGGGCTTCTTTTTGGCCGATGTCGAGTACGAGCTCAGACGAGTTGCTGGAGACACCAACCAGGTCGACGTGGTCTTCAAGATCGACGAAGGCGCCGAGGTCGAGGTCCGGCGCATCAGTTTCGTCGGCAACGAGGAGCTCCCCGCCCCGGAGTTGCTGAAGATCATGCAAACCAACGAGACCGGCATGTTCTCGTTTCTGAGCGACCGTAACAAGTTCAGCCGCTCGGCCTTCGACGAGGACCTGACCCGTGTCCAGGCCTGGTACTACGACAAGGGCTACCTGATGATGCGTCCGGGCCGGCCGACCGTAGAGCTCACCGCAGATCGGGCCTACGTCGACATCACGATTCCAGTCGAGGAAGGTCCGCGCTTCCGGATTCGTGAATTCGACGTCATGGAGACCGACGGCGCGGGCAACGAAGTGGAGACCATCGCTCCCAAGGACGAGCTCCGCGAGATGGTCAAGCTCAAGTCCGGCGACTGGTTCAGCCGGAGCAGGATCGCCGAGGGGATCGAAGGGATCAGCCGCGCCTACCGCGACTCGGGATACGCCCTGGTCGAGATGGTCCCCGGGACGGACCTCGACGAGACCAATCACTTGGTCGACGTCACGATCAACATCCAGCGAGGACCGATCGTCTACATCGAGCGCCTCCACGTCCGCGGCAACACCAAAACCCGCGACGCCGTCATCCGCCGCGAGTTCCGAATCAGCGAAGGCGACCTTTACAACCAGACCAGGCTCGAGGACGGCCGCGCGTTGGTGAATCAGCTCGGCTACTTCGAACGCGTCGACGTCTCCGAGCAAGAGGGAACGGCCCGCGACCAGATGGTGATCAACGTCGAGGTCGCCGAGAAGCCTACGGGCACGTTCCAGGTCGGCGCTGGCTTCTCCTCGCTCGAGAGCTTCATCGTCACCGCGCAGATTCAGCAACAGAACCTCTTCGGCCGCGGACAATCGCTCGGATTGAACCTGCAGGTCTCGGGCATTCGACAGCAGATCGACCTGAACTTCGTCGAACCCTGGTTCCTCGGCTCGGAGTGGAGCCTTGGCTTTGGCATCTTCAAGCGCATCCGTGACTTCCGGGACTTCCGGCAGGACTCGACCGGCGCCAACCTCACAACCGGCCATCCTCTATTCAACCCGCGATTCCGAATCTTCCTTCGGTACGAGTTCGAAAACGTGAAGATTTCGCAGCCGCGAGGAAACCTCCTCGGCGTCGGCGGCGAGCTGGCAAACACCTTCTCGAATATCTTCATCGCCAACGCCTTCCGCGACGGCATCACGAGCTCGCTGCGCTTCACCCTCAACTGGGACAGCCGCGACAACCGAATCTCGACGACAGGCGGCATCTTCGCGAACTACGCGGTGCAAGTCGCCGACCAGTACCTCGGCTCCGACAACACCTTCATCCGGCAGACCGCCTTTACTCGCTTCTATAGAAAGGTGTTCGGCCCGGTGATCTTCAAGGTTAACGCCGAGTTGGGGCTGATCACCTCGCGCAAGCACGTTCCGGTCTTCGAACGCTTCTACCTCGGCGGTATCTACACGATTCGAGGCTACCGACTGCAATCGGTCGGCCCGCAAGCCGGCGTAGCCGCTGCCGGCGATCCGAATCTCCCGATCATCGCCGAAGGCCGCCCCATAGGCGGCGACTTTCAAGCCTTCTACAACATCGAGTTCGAGTTCCCGATCATCGAAGCGGTCGGCATCAAGGGCGTGATCTTCACCGATGGCGGCAACGCTTGGAACGTCTTCGCATTCAGGGATCAGTTCCGAAATTGCCAAGCTCCGCTCGCACCCTTGGCCGAGCGGTCATCGGCGCCTTGCGGCATTAACGGCTTCCTCCGGTACTCGGTGGGCTTCGGCCTCAGGTGGTTCTCTCCGCTTGGACCGCTCCGGTTCGAATGGGGCATTCCGATTCGCCGGCGCCCCCAGGACAGCCCAATTCGCTTCGAGTTCACGATCGGACAGTCGTTCTGACCGAATGAAACTCGCCTCCGCGGCGTATAACCCCTGCCACTTGACCGGATCGCGCCGAACGGCTAGCAAGGCCGGGCCTGAAAGGATGCTCCAATGCGCTTTTGTAGAATCGTTGTTTTCGCTTTGGCCACCGTCGTTCTCGCCGGTGCGGCAAGCACCGTCGATGCACAAACCAAGATCGGCGTGGTCGACCTTCAACGCGCCATCAACGAAACCGAAGACGGCCGCCAGGCCAAGCGCCGCCTGAAGAAGGTGTTCGACGAGCGGCAGAAGTCACTCAACGAGAAACAGGAATCCCTCAAGGCTCAGAAAGAAAGCCTGGAGCGCCAGCAAGACGTCCTCAGCCAGGATGCGCTCAAGAAGAAGGTCGAGAAGTACCAGGCAGACCTGATGGAGCTGCAGAACGAGTACGTGCAGTACCAGCAGGAGCTCTCCACCAAGGAGGGCGAGCTCACCCAGAAGATTCTCGAAAAGATGCAGACGATCCTCCGCCGCATCGGACAGACCGACGGCTACACGATGATCATCGAAGCGAACGAAGGTGGCGTCGTATGGGTTCCGTCGAACCTCGATCTCACTGACGTTCTGATCCAGAAGTACAACCAGCAGGCCAAGTCCGGCGGTGGCACCAAGCAGGGCGGCGGCGCCAAGAAACCGAAGTAACTGCCCTTTCGTGGCCCTAGCGCAGGTTTCCGGCTACAAAAGTGCATGCTCAGGTTCTGCGCGCTAGCGGTCATGGCGCTGACGATGCTCGGCGTCGCAGCGCAGGTGATCGCTCAGGAAGCGACGGCTGCCGAGCCCGAGCATCCCGTCGACGAGCCCGCGCTTGCTCGCGTCCATCATGTCGATGAGTACGCGCAGGCGGCCATCCTTCGCTATCCGGGCTTGAAGGCCGCTTCGTCCGACATCGACGCAGCGCAGGCCCGACTGCGCGAGGCAAAGCTCTCCCCGTTCATGCAGTTCGAAGGGCAGGCAAGGTTCTTCGTGGCGCCCGGCGCCCGGGGAACGTCAACGTTCAGTCCTGACCCTCAGATCCCCTGGGCGAACCGCTGGGGTCCCGGCGGCGAGGTCGGCATCGAGGGCGGCATTCCGATCTACACCTTTGGCAAGTACCGCGCGGGCAAGAAGGCCGCAACGGCCGGCATCTCGGCCGCCGAGTACGAAAGGGACCGGACGCTCTTGCGCGTCGTGTTCGACGTGCGCCGCGCCTACTTCGGTACTCAACTTTCGCTCGACCTGCAGGCGATGATCTCCGAGGGCAAAGACAAGCTCCGGAGCGCGGTCGACAAGCTCCGCGCCCGCCTCGATGCCGACGACCCAAGGGTCAAGCAGAACGACTATTGGCGTCTAGTGTCGGCCCTTTCCGAGATCGAGTCGCGCGAGTCAGAAGCCCTTCGTCTGGAAGCCTCGGCGCGCGCCGCGCTCGAGATCCTCTCCGGCATCAAACCGGCCATCGTTCCCGAGTGCCCACTCGAAACCGTGCAAAGCGAAGTTTTGGAGCTCAGTGAGCAAGTCGATCGTGCCGTTGCAAGTCGCCCGGAGGTTCATCAACTCGAAGCGGCGCGTTCCGCGAAGGACGCGAACCTCGTCGTGAAGCGAGCCGGCTATCTGCCCGACATCATCCTCGCCTTGCGCGCGAGCTTCGCCCGCACCCCTGGCATCACCGACATCCAAAACCCCTACGTGATCGATCGCGGCAACTTCGCGGGGGCATTCGCCGGCCTGGTCGCTCGTTGGAAGCTCGACTTCGGCGGAACCTATGCACGGGTGAAAGCAGCCAAGGCCGAGATCGAATCACTCAAGAGCAAGACCGAGGAAGCGGAGCTTGGGATCGGCCTCGAAGTGACCGACCTGTACGAGAAGCTCCAAGATGCGAAGCGGCGCGTCGCGAGTTGGACGCGTGCGGAGAAAGAAACCCGCCAGTGGTACGTGTCTGCGGGCCAGGGCTACGAGGTGGGCACGACCACTGCGATGGATCTCGTCGATGCGATCTCGGCCTACTTCGGCGCTCGCTCGAACCGCCTCATGGCTACCGCCGAATACAACCTCGCCATCGCCGGGCTCGAAAAAGCGACCAACATGCCCATCGTCACGGAAAAAGGCTGGCGGCCGGTCGACTGCGAGGAATAAAGGGTCCAGTAGGCTCGTCTACAGGGAAGATATGACTCGACTATCCATGGTTACTGGCTTTCTCATCGCTTCATTCTGGCTTGCGGGCCCGGCTGCCGCTGAGGAGGCAGCTGCGAGCGCCGCCCAGGTGGCGATCTCCAATGCCGACGCCGCCAAGGCCGAGGCGTTCATCCGCACCAAGCACAACAAGGTGCGCGACGTCTTGCGGAAACCCGATACCCCGGCACGCGGCGAAGAGCTCACCGTGCTCCTTGGTGAGTTCCTAGACTATGACCGCCTTGCCAAGCTCTCGCTCGACAAGGAGTGGGCGAAACGCTCGCCAAAAGAACGCGAACAATTCGTGAGCCTCCTACGACAGCTCGTCGAGCGACAGTACCAACGGAACATGGAGTCGACGCTGGAGTACAAAGTGAAGTGGGTCGGCACCGAACCGATCGAGACCGGCGTGAAGGTGAACTCCTCGGCGAAGTCCATGAAGAAGAAGCGCCAGCCTGCGGTCACCATCGACTACAGCATGAGCCCCGCCGGCGACGAGTGGAAAGTCTTCGACATCTTCACCGACGACGTGAGCCTAGTGAAGAACTACAAGCGACAGTTCCGCCGCGTGATCAAGGAAGAAGGCTGGAACGGCTTGATTGGCCGGATGGAAAAGAAGCTGAACGCAGAGGATGAGCTTATTTAGAGCGGGGGCCGTGGCCGGAGGGCCGTGGGCCGTGGCGTTGAGCGAGTAGCTTCACTGTTCGGCTTGTGCTGCCGCGGGTGCGGTGGGGCGGGGTCTTGGATTGGTTGCGTGGTTGGGTTTGATTACACCGCCCCGCTCGGACGCCTCCGGCGGTCGGTTGGTCCCGCCCCACCGCCCCCACACTATCGCCTACCCCCACCCGTAGTTCTGGTATCACTCTCACGCGAGTGAGCAGCGTGCCTGGCGCGGCGGTCGCTTTGCTCCGCCTTGCCGGCGCATTCGCGCCGGGCTTCGCCCTTCGGGCTCGCGCTGCCGCGGGTGCTGTCTTGCCGGTTGGTGGACGGGCGGGCGGGTGGCGACGTACGGCTTGTGCTGCCGCGGGGGTCTGGGGGCGGGGTGTTGGGTTGGTTGGGTGGTACGGCTCGTTTACACCGCCCCGCCCACCCCCACCCGTAATCCTCCCTGGCGCGGCGGTCGCTGCGCTCCGCCTTGCCGGCGCCCTTGGCGCCGGGCTTCGCCCTTCGGGCTCGCGCTGCCGCGGGTGCTGTCTTGCCGGTCGGTGGGCGGGGGTGCGGGTGGCGGCGTACGGCGTGTGCTGCCGCGGGTGTTTGGGCGCGGGTCTTGGATGGGTTGGGTGGTACGGCTTGGTTACACCGCCCCGCCCACCCCCACCCGTAATCCTCCCTGGCGCGGCGGGCGCTGCGCTTCGCCTTGCCGGCGCCCTTGGCGCCGGGCTTCGCCCTTCGGGCTCGCGGCTCGGCTGCTGTCTTGAGGGGGCGTGGAGGACTTCTCTTGATGGCACCGTAGGGCGGGACGCGGTTCAACGCGTCTCCGTATGGAGGGGCGTGGAGAAAAAGCGCGATGCGGGAACCCAGCGGCGTGCGCAGTGACAATCGGCAAGACAGCAACCACCTCCGATTGGCGCGAGCACCGAGGGGCGCCTTGCGTGGCCCCAGACCTCAAGCCCCTCCGGCCGCCTTTGCAAGGCGCCCCGTCCGCAGGGTTTCCGTGTCGCGCTTTTTCTCCACGCCCCGTCCTACCCTAGATAAAACCGTCCGTCCGGCAGCGGCCCCCCCAGGCCGCGCCGACGGACGCTCCCCTTTTTCTGTTAGACCCTCTTGCGCAGTGCTGCGATGTCTCTGATGACGACGCGGCGATGATCGGTATCGATCATCCCAGCCCTTTTGAAGGCGCCGAGCACCAGTGTAACGGTTTCCCGAGTCGAGCCTACGTAGCTCGCAATCTCCTGATGAGTGAACTTCACACCAATCAGGATTCCCCGTGAATCAGGAATACCGTGCCTCGAAGATGCATCGAGTAGAAACTCTGCAACACGCGATTCTACGCTTCGCGTGAGCAGTGCATCGATCCGCCGTTCTGCGAGCAGACGGCGTTCCCCCATCAATCGATGCATAGCGGAAGCGAATTCCAGGTCCTCGGACATCACCATTTTTATGAGCCGCGGCGGAATGCGTAGCGCTTCCACATAATCCAAAACCACCGTTTCGAGGCGCGCTTCGGGATCGACCAGCGACATTTCGCCGACCAGATCGCCTGGGCCATAGTAGCCGAGCGTCAATTCTCGTTCCGGTGTGCGGCGCACGCGCCGAACTCGACCGCTGCCGATCGCGAAGATCGCAGGATCGCTAGGCATGCAAAGGGACTCGCGTCGATCGGCATCGACCAGCGCGCTTCCGCTCAGAATCTGCTCCCGAAGCGACGGCGTCAGTGCTTCGAAGACCCTGCATCGAGACAGAATCCTCGTTCGGCGTTCTTCCGTCGTACGCAGTCGTCGTGCGCCGGAGCCGTTTTGCAGTGCGGGAGCGTTAGAATCCATACTTACAGCCTTAACGGTATGGTGCACGAATACAGGATTACCGTCAAGGCGTAGATTCACAAATTCACTAAAGACGGCATTTTTTCGTTCGTATTGACCAAAAGCGCGGCCTTAGCTAGTGTCGCCGCATTCAGGAGGGAGTCGCTCCAGGTCCAGGGCCGACATCATAAACATGCGACTTTATTCAGGAAAAATTGGCCCGATTGTTGATGACCTGCTGAGGGAGCTCACCGCCGGCGAGGACATTGAAGTCGAGGACGTGGCCGAGGTCCGGCTCGATCTCGAAGCGGTGCTCAAAGAGTACGTCCGGCGCGAACGGCAGATGATCGACGAAGCGAAAGACCGCATGGAGCGCGAAGGCCTAGGCTACTCGAAGCTCGGCCGCATGCGGCAGCGCGTCGCCAAGGAGATGGGCTTCCCGCAGCAAGATGAAGTCCTTCCCTACATGATCGATCAGCTGCTCAACATGCTCTTCCACAGCAGCAACGTCCTCGAGATCTACTCGGACGACGCGACGTTGCGCAAGAAGATGACCCCCGTCTTGCGTCGGCACATGGAAGTGGAGACGGGGCTCGACGCCGAGGTGCGCTCGAAGATCAAAAACCTCCAAGAAGGCACTTCCGCGTTCGAGGTCGAGTACGCCAAAGTGATGGATCAGATCAAGCACAAGCGCGGGCTCGAGTAGGCGCTCCATGCGGAGCATGACCGGATACGGAAGCGGGCGTGCAGTGCTCGGCCAAGGACAGGTGGTGCTCGACGTACGGACTGTGAACCATCGCTTCCTCGACGTGCGCGTGCGACTCCCCTCTCGAATCCAGAGCCGCACCCCGACCGTAGAGCGCGTGATTCGCGCGCGCCTCGAACGCGGCCGTGTGGACGTAACTGCGCGCTTCGAAGGACAGACCCTTCCGCAGCCGACGCTCGATCTCGATCGTGCGCGCGCAGTCTACGCCGAGCTCGCCGCCCTGCGCGACACACTCAACCCTGACGAGCCATTGCCGCTCGCCCTGCTCTCTTCGGTTCCGGATTTGTTCGTCATCAATCGCGCCATCGATGAAGAAACCCTCGAGCGTTCGCTCGAGCAAGCTGCGGCGGAGGCTTGTGACGCGGTCATAGCCATGCGCGACAAGGAGGGAAATGCTCTTGCCTCGGAGCTCTGTGCGCGACTCCAGGAGCTCCGCGCGAGCGTCGACGCTTTGAAGGTCGCGGCGTCCATCGCTCGTCGAAGACCGCAGGACCCGCCTTCGCGATCGCCTGCAGGCCCTACTGGCCGGGGTCGATGCCGAGCTCGACCCTTCGCGCCTGGAGCAGGAGATCGCCGTGCTGGCGGACCGCTCCGACGTCGCCGAGGAGCTCGTGCGGCTCGATAGCCACCGAGATCAAATGCTCGATTTGATCGAGAAATCGAGCGCAGCGGTCGGGAAGCGCATCGACTTCCTGCTCCAAGAGATGGCGCGCGAGGCCAACACGATTGGATCGAAAGTGCAGGACGGGACGATAACCGCGCACGTGATTGCGCTGAAGGCCTGCATCGAGCAAATGAGGGAGCAAGCGCAGAATGTGCTTTGACCGACCGCGCTGAAGCGTTATCGGTCCCATCGGAGGGGTAGTTCAATGAGTGTCGTCGCGTCGACGGATCCGGATCTCATCCTGCTGATCATCAGCTCGCCATCGGGCGCGGGAAAGACGACCCTGACCCGACGACTGCTGCAGGAGTTTCCCGAGCTGAGATTCAGCGTCTCGCACACCACACGCCGGCCTCGTGCAAACGAAGTGGACGGCCAGGACTACCACTTCGTCACCGAAGCGGCGTTTCGCAAGATCATCGAGGAGAACGGCTTCGCGGAGTGGGCTGAGGTACACGGCAATCTCTACGGCACCAGCGTGAGTGAAATCGACATCGCACGAACCGCACGAAAGATCGGGGTGCTCTTCGACGTCGACTACCAGGGCGCCCGCCAAATCAAAGAGAAATTCCCCGACGCGATCGGCGTCTTCATCTTGCCGCCTTCGATGGAAGAGCTTCGCCGCCGTTTGGACGGTCGCGGCTCCGACGACGCAGAGTCACGTCAGCTCCGCTTCGACAAGGCCCGCGAGGAGATCGGTCACTATCCGTTCTTCGACTACATGATCGTCAACGATGAGCTGCAGCGCGCCCTTGCGGAGCTCCGTGGCATCGTATTGGCCGAAGGCTGCAGGCGTCGGCGCCTCGCGGCCAAGGCCGAAGCCCTGCTCCACGAGTAGGCGGCCGTCGCCTCAGAACTCGATGCCGAGAATCAGCCGCAATGCCATCGCGCGCCGAATGCCACCCACGTTGCCCGAAAGCGGCTCTCGCGTGCCGTCGACTTCCAAGTACTTCAGGCCGTTGAGTGGGAACAAGATACCGAATTGGGCCGACGCGAAGAAGCCGTCACTGACCTTGGGCCCGTCCTCGGTCCGATAGTAGATCGAGAGGTCGAGCTCCGCGCCCAAGTTCGGCTGCGACGAGTAGGTCTGTTGCTGGTACATCGCGCGACTGTAGATGAAGTCGAAGCGCGCACCGAGCACCCGGCCGAAGTCGCTACGAATGATGTCGTAGCTGATTGCGGGCGCCAAATAGTAGGCGCCGGAAACGCGCCCGAGAATGTTGCGCCAAAGAATCAGATCGATCCGGTAGTCGGGGTGGAACGAAAAGTTCGAGACTACCTTTTGCCCAACCGGCTGCGTCGCGAGATCCTCGTACTGCGAGAGCCCGACGACGTCGGGGTCGCCCGAAGCAGCGCCGCCTTTGAGAAAGACGCCGAGCTTCTTGCCGAGGAAGCGGTACTCGCCTTCAAAAGCGAAACCCCATTGACGAAGCTTGAACTTCTCCCCTTCAGACGTGCTGGGAAACTCCGCGGCCGCGATGTTTTGAACCTTGCCGAAGATCCCGGCGAACTCGATTTCGAGACGCAGCTCCTTCCACAGGACCTGCAACCAGCCGTCGGGCATGTAGGTCTTCGCGTCTCGCCGCACGAACTGGGTCTCGATGTCGGCAGCGGTCCCCAGCAGCGGTGCACCTGCCGTAGAAAGAAACTGCGAGCGATAGATGAAATAAGCGCCGCCGTTGATCACCCATTTGCCACGCGCAAGACGCTTCTGCTGGGCAAGCGGATCGAGCCGGCGCGCAACGAGAAAGCTCCACTGCCGAGCGTCATCGAGGCGGCTAGCGTCGCGCGGAATCGCTTGGATGTCATAGACGGGATCGGCGATGTAGCCCTTGCTCGCGAAGTCCCACGAAACTCCGAAAAAGATGCCCTTGAACTTGCCGATGAGCTGTATTCGATCGACCTCGGACTGAAAGTCCGAATCGAGCGCGGTGTTGAGGATGTTTGTCCCCTCGCCCGCGTTCCAAAGCATGCCGAGGCCCCACTGGTGGCCCATCCGGCCGAACCGAAGCTGGCCGATCGTACTGTTGGTCACCTCACCCCAGACTCGACGGACGAGGATGGTGTCGCCCACGGTGTTGCGGAAGGACTCGGGCGCCGGTTGCGTTCGCGTCAAGGTGTCGAAGGGAACTCCCGGAGCGCGCCCTGAGATTTGGCCCAAGCTGTCAACCGACTTCACCTCGGGTGTCGAACCCAGCACGAGATTGTCGAACGCGTCGATCATCATGTGGACGCGGATGTTGTCGCTGAGCGAGAGCGTCGGTTGCAGTCGAAGCCGCATGTTCGCGAAACGCGTCGTCGCGCTGCCGTCGCAGCGCTGCTCATTGGTCGGCACGGACGAGGGCTCGCCCTTGCAACCACCGGCGGGCTGCACCCCACCGGTATCGTTGGAAGGGGCGTTGTCGAGCTGGATCCAGCGCGCAAAAGGATCGCCGGGGCCTAAGCGGTCAACCCGGACGCGGCCCAACGCGAAGTTGTCCATGTACTCGCCGCGCACCCGGAAATAGCCGTTGAGCGAGAACACCGGCCGAGGATTGGTCCAGGTGGCCAGCGTCGGATCGGAGGCGGGCGGCTCGGCCATGCCGAGAAGCTTCGCGTCGTCCGACGCCATCTCGTCTTCGTCGAACGCGCTTTCGTCGAACTCGTCTTCGGATTCGTTGGCGCTCTCCGGTGCCTGCGGGAGCTCGAGGCCTTCGATGCTCGGCGCCCTCAACTGAGGAGGGAGGTCCTCTTCTCGGCTGGGCTCCGGGGAGGCCTCCTCGATTTCGGAGCTCGCCTCTTCCTCGGCCGTGGCGGCGTCTCGGCTCGCCCCGGGGGTGGTTGCATCGGGGGAGGACCCCTGCGCCGCAGCCGACGTTGCCACCAAGGAAACTACCCAAATAATCGCTAGAAAACGGCGCATTGAACCCGTGCGGTCGGGGGCGTAGCACGCCGGGATCACGCGGGTCAACGGGGCAATCGCTGCCTTGACCAAAGCCGGGGCGGCCTTAAGCCCCGGAGCCGGGAGTTCCGTGACGGATAGATTGCACTTCATACCGCTTGGCGGGCTCAACGAGGTCGGAATGAACTGCGCCGCGCTGGTTTGCGGCGACACCACGATCGCCATCGACTGCGGCATCGGTTTCACCAATGAGGATGGTGCCGAGCTGGTACACGCCGACTTCAGCTGGCTCTTTCATCAGCGCAAGACCCTCAAGGCGATCGTGATCACCCACGGACACGAGGACCACATCGGCGCGCTTCCCTATTTCCTGAGGGAGCTCCGGGTGCCAGTCTTCGCTCCGCCCTATGCCGCAGCCCTGATCGAAGACCGCCTCAAGGAGCACCGGCTCAAGAACGTCGACCTGCGCGTAAGCCCAGCAGGAAGCCAGCATCAGATCGGCTCGATCTCCGTTGAGCGCTTCGCGGTGCACCATTCAATCGCCGATGCGACAGGGCTCATTCTGGATACGCCGGTGGGCACCCTCGTCCATACCGGCGACTTCAAGATCGAATCGGACCCCTGCGAGGGCCAGCGCTTCGATCGGGCCCGGCTCGAAGAGGTGGCCAGCCAGGGGATTCGCCTGCTCCTTCAGTGATTCGACCGGAGCCGACGTCGAGGGGCGCGCCCGAATCGAACGCAACGCCGAGGCGGCTCTCGACGAATGGATCGCCCGCTCCCCGAACCGCGTCGTCGTTGCGACCTTCTCCTCGAACGCCTTTCGTCTGAGGGCGGCCCTGAGGATTGCGCGGGAGCGGGGACGCAAGGTTTGCCTGCTCGGGATGTCGGTCCACAAGCACACCGAAACCGCCCGAGCGTTGAACTTGATCCCGTCAGTCGATGATCTCTTGGTCGCGCCCGATGAAGTCGACGCCCTGCCCCGCGACCAGGTCCTGATCCTGGCCGGCGGCACCCAGGGCGAACCCGCGTCGGCGCTCACTCGCTTGGCGCGGGATGAACACGCACGCGTACACCTCGAAGCCGGCGACACGGTGATCCTCTCCTCGCGCGCCATCCCCGGAAATGAGCTCAGCGTTTTCGACGTCATCAACCGATTCGAGCGACGCGATATCGAGGTCATTGCGCGCGACCGCCATCCCGAGATTCATGCAAGCGGACACGGCAGCCGCGAAGAGCAACGGAGCATGATCCAGCTCCTGCGTCCCAGGGCGTTCGTTCCGGTGCATGGCACGCACCATCACCAGCGCCGCCATCTGGAGCTTGCTCAAGAAGAGGGGATTGCGCAGACACAGCTGCTCGAAAACGGAACTGTGCTCGAAGTCACCAAGGATGCGCTTCGGATCGTCAATAAGGTTCCGACGGGTCGCGTGTACATCGAAGCGCAGCAAGCGCTGAGCGCCGAGCTCATCGCCGAGCGCCGCGCCATGGGCTCGGCCGGCATGCTCACGATCTTGCTTTCGCTCCGGGACGGAAGGAGTCGAGAGTTTCCGCGCGTGCTTTCCCGGGGAGTCTTCGAGGCGGCCGACAGGGCCCGTGTCGAACGCAAAGTCGCAGAGCAAGTCCGCAATCGGCTCAAGGGACGGCGCTTTGCCAGCCCCACAGAGGCCCAAGAAGCCGCAATTGAGGCCGCCAGACGCTTCTTGGTACACAATCACCGAAAGCGGCCGCTGATCACCGCGGACGTGAACGGGGAACCATGAGCCGATGGGTCGCCTGTCTGGTCGCTGCTCTGATTCTGAGTAGTTGCCAGCGGGACGCGAAACCGGAGCCGAGCACGCCGCCCGCCTCCACCGAGCCCACGAGCGCCGCGCCCAGAACGGCGGCGGCGGAACCTGTGCGTCAAGCACAGGTTGGAGTTGCGCGACCGGCGAGCGCGAAAGAGCGCGCTGCGATCGATGAGCTCTTGCACGCGGCGGAGTCCGTGCGGCAGCTGAGGCTTCGACGCAGGGTCGCGATTGAAATCGAAGACGGCGACGCAATCGCGCACAGCCTGCGATTGCAAATCGAAGAAGAAGAAATCGAACGCGCGAGGCTCGTCTATGGCGCGCTCGGTCTGCTCGATGGCGACGCAGACCTGCGGAGCATGTTCGCGGGAGTCCTCGGCGAGCAGGTCATTGGCTACTACGACCCCGACACCGGGCGCCTCGTCATTCGCGACGACGTGATGGCAGGCCTGACCGGAGCCTTTGGTCCGGAGCAAACCCAGGAAGCGAGTCTGGTGCTCGTGCACGAGCTGGTACACGCACTGCAGGATCAACGCCTCGGACTCGGCGAATCCTATCAGAAGGAGCGCACCGCCGATGCCGACAACGCGTTTCGGGCGGTGGTCGAAGGCGATGCCACTCTTGCCATGCTGGCGCACGCGCTCCGCCAACAGGGCATTCCTTTGTCGGCAGCGACCGCCGGCATTCAACAAATGGGTGACTACGTCGACCTCGACGCCCTCGTGCGCGGAGAGAAGCTCGACGACGCACCGGCGATTCTCAGGGTAACGCTCGTCGCGCCGTATCTCCAAGGGCTCCAGTTCGTAGCTGCCGTGCAAGGACGCGGTGGATGGCCCGCGGTCAACAACGCCCACCGACGTCCTCCGGCGACGAGTGAGCAGGTCCTGCACCCCGACAAGTACTTCGCTCGCGAGCCGGCCGAAGAGATTCGGATCCCCGAGAACAAAGCCCTCGGTGCTGCCGGTTTCAATCGCATCGAGGAAGATACGCTCGGCGAGCTCGAGCTCAGCGTGTACCTCGGCCAGGGGCGACGCTCGGGCACCCACGAAGAGGCGGCGGCCGGCTGGGCCGGCGATCATCTCGTCGTCTACCGTCACGAAGCCGAGACCGCCGTCGTCTGGTGGACGAGCTGGGACAGCGAGTCGGACGCACAGGAGGCCTTTGCCGCGGCGCGCTCGGTCTCGCCAAAGGATTCGAGCGCTGCCGTCGAGCGCAAAGGACGCGCCGTCCTGATCGTCAGGGGCTTACCGCACCGGCTGCATCGCTCGGTTCGGAGCGACTTCACCTCCTTCGCACGCGCCATCAAGGACGAGCCGCCGCCCCCCGAGCTACGCCCCAACCTCGTCTATTGAGGTTGTCGTTCGGGACCCCCCAAGCTAGGAAAGGCCGATGGGACGCGCCTCCTGGGACGAGTACTTCATGGATATCGCCGTCGTTGTGGCCAGGCGCTCGACCTGCCCCCGCAAGCACGTCGGCTCGGTCATCGTCCGCGATAAGACGATCCTTTCCACCGGCTACAACGGCTCGGTTCGCGGCCTGCCCCATTGCGACGAGGTCGGCCACATGATGGTCGACGGGCACTGCGTGCGGACGATCCACGCCGAGGTGAACGCGATCATCCAGGCCGCCAAGAACGGCTCTCGAATCGACGGCGCCTCGATCTACGTCACGGCGTCCCCATGTTGGAACTGCTTCAAGGCGATCTGCAATGTCGGTATCAAGCGAATCATCTTCGAAGAGTTCTACCGGGACGAGCGAATCTTCGAGGTCTCACAGACCTTGGGCATCGAGCTGGTGGAGCTCCACCGCGAGAAAACCGCCTCGCAGCCTGCACCTTGACGGCTCTCCGCCCCGGCTGTACGAACCGCGCCTGTCTAGCCCCCTAAAATCCAATGCAATCTGAAATTCGCGAGATCAGCCCAGTCCTTGTGGAGGTCACGGTCGAAGTGCCGTGGGACCGCATCCAGAAGGACCTCAACGACACCTATAGAGAGATCGGCAAGACCGCCCGCGTTCGCGGCTTCCGTCCCGGTAAGGTCCCCAGGGACGTGCTGAAGCAGATGTACGGTCGAGAGGCCGCTGCTCAGGTAACTGGCACCCTAGTCGAGCAAGGCCTCATGCAGGCGGTTCAGGAGCACGAGCTCCACATCGTAGCGCAGCCGCAGATGGATGAAGCGCCGGAGCTCGAGAAGGGTAAGCCACTCACGTTCAAGGCCAAGGTCGAAGTGCGACCGAAGATCGACAAGGTTGCGATCGACGAGCTCGAAGCCTGGCAGGCGCCTATCGAGATTCCGGACGAAGATATAGACGCGGAAATCGAGGGCCTGCGAAACCAGCACGCCGAGATTCAGGCTCCGGACCCGATGCGCGCGGCCAAGGAAGGCGACCTGATCACCATCGACTACACCGTCTCGGTGGACGGCGAAGTCAAGGATGACTTGGGCGCCGAGGGCCGGCAGGTCGAGATCAACGACGATCACCTGCTGCCCGCCCTAAAAGAGGGACTGCTCGGCATGCAGCCCGACGAAGAGAAGACGATCGAAGTGGCCTTCGAAGAGGACCACCCGAACCCGGACCTCCAGGGAAAGACCGCGCAGTTCATCATCAAGGCCAAGCAGCTTCACGAGAAGCTCCTCCCCGAGCTCGACGACGAGTTCGCGAAAGACTGCGGCGACTACGAGACCCTGCTCGAGCTAAGGCTCAAGATTCGCGAAGGGCTGGAAGGCAACGCCAAGCAGCAAAACGATGCCCAGCTGAAGGATCAACTGATCGAGAGCTTGATTCAGCGCAACGACATTCCGGTCCCGCCTTCCATGGTGCAGCAGCAACAGCAGATGATGATGTACGAGATGGCTCAGTTCATGCAGATGGCTGGGCAGCAAGGTGCTCCGGGTGCGGACTTCTTCTCCGGTATCGAAGCGCGCGCGCAGCGCCGCGTCCAGGCGGGTATTCTGCTCGGGTCCTTGGCCCGTCAGGAGGGCATCGACGTCACCGAGGCCGACATGGACGCCAAGTTCCAGGAGATCGCCGAGCAGACGGGCAAGCACGTGGCGAAGGTCCGCGCCGACTATCAAGATGCCCAGCGTGACCAGCTCGAATCTCAGCTCCTCGAAGAGAAGGTCATGGCGCTGCTCACGGAGCGTGCCAAAATCAATGAAGGGGAGCGGCCCGCGCCCGAAGTCCAGCCTGAGACCGAGAAGGACGAGCCGGCCGAAGACGAAGGGGAAGAGTCATGAGCGAGCCCACGACCGCGCAAATGTACATGCCCTGGGTCGTCGAGACGACGCACCGCGGCGAACGGCAGTGGGACATCTTCAGCCGGCTGCTAAAAGATCGCATCATCTTCCTCGGCACCGAGGTCAATGACGACGTGGCCAACGGAATCATCGCTCAGATGCTTTTTTTGGAGAGCGACGACCCCGACAAAGAGATCACTCTCTACATCAACAGCCCGGGTGGCTCGATTACAGCAGGACTCGCGATTTACGACACGATGCAGTACGTTCGATCACCCGTGTCGACGGTCTGCCTGGGCCAAGCCGCATCCATGGCCGCGTGGATTCTAGCCTCTGGCACGACTGGTTTGCGTAAGTGCCTGCCCAATAGCCGCATCATGATTCACCAGCCGCTCGGCGGGATTCGCGGACAGGCGACCGACATCGAAATCCATGCGCGAGAGATTCTGAAACTTCGTGAACAAATGAACACGATCCTGGCCAAGCATACAGGCCAGACGACCGACCGTATTAAGGAAGACACCGAACGCGATCGCTACCTCTCGGCTGAGGAAGCCCAGGAGTACGGGCTGATCGACGACGTCATCAAGCCGAAGCTCGAAGACTGAGACACCAGAAAACGCTGCGAACGCGAGCGGCCTAGTCCTTGCCGTTAAAGATACGGGACGCTAGACTCTCCCAAGCAGGTATATGGTGGATCGCAGGCGAGATGATGGGCACGGCAACCTACAATGTTCCTTCTGTGGAAAGTCACAGAAGGAAGTAAAGAAGCTCATCGCAGGACCGACGGTCTACATCTGCGACGAGTGCATCGGGCTCTGTAACGACATCATCGCCGAAGAGGTCGAGCGCGAAGAGTCTCTCACTACGACGACCCCGCTCCCCAAGCCCGCCGAGATCAAAGACATCCTCGATGAGTACGTCATCGGGCAGGAGCGCGCGAAGAAGATCCTCTCCGTCGCTGTGCACAACCACTACAAGCGTATCGATTCGAAGGTCAGCGCAGACGACGTCGAGCTCCAGAAGTCGAACATCCTGCTGCTCGGTCCCACCGGTTCTGGAAAGACCCTGCTCGCGCAGACGCTCGCGCGGATTCTGAACGTGCCATTTGCCATCGCTGACGCCACGACGCTCACCGAGGCCGGGTACGTCGGCGAAGACGTCGAGAACATCATCGTCCAGCTTTTGCAGAACGCCGACCACGACGTCGAGCGCGCGCAGCGCGGCATCGTCTACATCGACGAAATCGACAAGGTAGCGCGCAAGGGCGACAACCCGTCCATCACACGCGACGTCAGCGGCGAAGGCGTGCAGCAAGCCCTCCTGAAGATCATCGAGGGCACCGTCGCCAACGTGCCGCCCAAGGGCGGGCGCAAGCACCCGCAGCAAGACTTCCTGCAGATCGACACGGGCAACATCCTGTTCATCTGCGGTGGCGCATTCGTCGGCCTCGACGACGTCATCGAGCGTCGGATCGGCGAGCGGAAGCTCGGCTTTGGCGCCGACATTCCGTCACGCAAGGACAAGAAGATCGGCGAGCTTCTCGAGCAAGTCGAGCCCGAGGATTTGCTACGCGCGGGCCTGATTCCCGAGTTCATCGGCCGCTTGCCGGTCATCGCCACCCTGCACGAGCTCAATGAAGCGGCGCTCGTCGACATTCTGACCAAGCCGAAGAACGCGCTGGTCAAACAGTACCAAAAGCTTTTCGAGATGGATGGTGTGAAGCTCAAATTCGCTCAGGGCGCGCTGCATGCCGTAGCCCGCGAGGCTCTGAAGCGGAACGCCGGAGCTCGAGGCCTTCGCGCCATCATGGAAAAGTCGATGCTGGACATCATGTACGAGGTCCCCTCGCAGTCAGACATCCGCGAGGTGGCCGTCAGTGAGGAAGTCATCGTCTCGGGCGAGAAGCCGCTCATCGTCTACGAAAAGGAAGAGGCGGAGCTCGCTTAGTGCGGCCCTCTTCATCCATCCCCGCTGCGCGCGGAGCAAAGTAGACTGATGTTCTTTCACCGAAACGACAACGACGATCAGAATCCTGGCGCTGGTACGCCCAGCGGCGAGAGCTTTCCCTTGCTGCCCCTGCGGGACATCATCGTGTTCCCGCACATGGTGGTTCCCCTCTTCGTAGGTCGCGAGAAATCGATCAACGCGCTCGAAGAGGCGATGAGCCAGCACAAGGAAATCCTGCTGGCCGCCCAGAAGAAGGCGAAGACGAACGACCCTGCCCCGGAGGACATCTTCGAGGTCGGGACCATCGGCACCATCATCCAATTGCTGCGCCTGCCCGACGGCACGGTGAAAGTCCTCGTCGAAGGCAAGCGCCGCGCGCGCATTACGCAGTTCGTACCACACGAGGAGTTCTTTCTCTGCAACGTCGAGCCTGTCGAAGAGCTGTATTCGGCCAACGTCGAGATCGAAGCCTTGATTCGCTCGGTGCAGTCTGCCTTCGACGTGTACGCAAAGCTCAACAAGCGAATCGCGCCTGAGATGCTGATGGCCGTGCAAACGATCGAAGACCCGTCGAAGCTCGCGGACACCGTCGTGGTGCACCTGACCAGCATCAAGCTCTCCGACCGGCAAGAAATTCTAGAAACCATCGACCCGGCAAAGCGTCTCGAGCGTTTGTTCCAGTTGATGAACGCCGAAATCGAGATCCTGCAGGTCGAGAAGAAGATCCGCTCCCGCGTCAAGAAGCAAATGGAGAAGACGCAGAAGGAGTACTACCTGAATGAGCAGATGCAGGCCATTCAGAAGGAGCTCGGCGAGCGCGACGAGTTCAAGAGCGAGATCCAAGAGCTCGAAGCTCAGCTCAAGCAGAAGAAGCTCAGCAAAGAAGCCCACCTCAAGGCGCGCAAGGAGCTCAAGAAGCTCAAGATGATGCAGCCGATGAGCGCGGAGGCCACGGTCATCCGCAACTACATCGACTGGGTGCTCGCGCTCCCCTGGGCCGACAAGAGCGAAGAGAACTACGACATCGACGCCGCCGAACAGATTCTCGATGAGGATCACTACGGCCTCAAGAAGCCCAAGGAACGTATCGTCGAGTATCTCGCGGTGCAGGCGCTCGTGAGAAAGCTCAAGGGGCCGGTGCTCTGTCTGGTGGGTCCGCCCGGCGTGGGCAAGACTTCGCTGGCGAAGAGCATCGCACGCTGCACCGGCCGCGAGTTTGTGCGCCTGTCACTGGGTGGCGTGCGAGACGAGGCCGAAATTCGAGGCCACCGGCGCACGTACATCGGCGCCCTTCCCGGCCGCCTGATTCAGTCGCTGCGCAAGGTCGGGGCAAACAACCCGGTCTTCCTGCTCGACGAAATCGACAAGATGTCGGCCGACTTCAGGGGCGACCCTGCTTCGGCGCTGCTCGAGGTGCTCGACCCGGAGCAGAACCACAACTTCAACGACCACTACCTGGACCTGGACTACGACCTTTCCGACGTAATGTTCATCACGACGGCGAACACCCTGGGTGGCATCCCGCTTCCGTTGCGCGACCGCATGGAGATCCTCGAGATCAGCGGCTACACCGAGTTCGAAAAGCTCAACATCGCGATGCGCTACCTGGTGCCGCGCCAGAAGAAGAACGCCGGCCTTCAGGACATCGACTTGGAGATCAGCGAGAACGCGATTCGCCAGGTCATCCACTACTACACGATGGAAAGCGGCGTTCGTAACCTCGAGCGTGAAATCGGCAGCATCTGCCGCAAGATCGCCCGCCAGGTTCTTAAGGACGGCGAAGAGTCCAAAGAGAAGAACTACCGCGTCGAGGCAAAGGACATCGCCAAGTACCTGGGTGTTCCGAAGTACCGGCCCGACAAGACCAACGAGAAGGACCACGTCGGCCTAACCAACGGCCTAGCGGTCAACGCCTACGGCGGCTCGATCCTCGAATGCGAAGTTGCGGTCGTTCCCGGCAAGGGGAAGCTCAACATCACCGGCCTGCTCGAAAAGGGCATGCAGGAGTCGGCGCAAGCCGCCATGAGCTACATCCGCTCGCGACAGAAGCTCCTCGGCCTCGAGGTCGACTTCCACTCGAAGTATGACGTCCACGTTCACTTCCCGAGCTTCGTCCCCAAGGACGGCCCGAGCGCCGGCATCACGATGGCCACCAGCATCGCCAGCGCCCTACTCAAGATCCCGGTGCGTAAGAACGTCGCGATGACGGGTGAGATCACCCTGCGCGGCCGCATCATGCCCATCGGCGGTCTCAAGGAGAAGCTGCTGGCCGCACACCGTGCCGAGATCGAAGTCGTTCTGATCCCGAAAGAGAACCAGAAGGACCTCAAGGAAATCCCGCGGCGCGTCTTGAACGCACTGCGCATCGTCCTGGTCGAGCACATGGACCAAGTCCTCCGCGAGGCCCTGGTTCTAAGCGACCCCGACGCCCTCTTCGGCGACCACTCCGTCCGCCCCGCCGAATACCGCGAAGGCGAGCTCATCACCCCCGACGCGCGCAACCAAGAAGACGTCCCCGAACCCACCGTAGACGCCCCCGGCGCCCGCCAATAGGGGACACTCTCCGGGTAGCTAAGCCCTTGCGATCACTGGGTTTCTCAGCGAAGGATCGCAGCGACATCGGCCACCAGCGCTGCGATCTTCGCCTGAGATCGCCTGTAATCTCTTGGGGTTGCAAGGGTAGAGAGTGTCCCGTAGAAAGCGCTCGGCCTTTGGGAGATTGGCGCAGTGGTTAGCGCAGCGTCTTTACACGGCGACGGTCCTCGGTTCGAATCCGAGATCTCCCACCCAGTAGAGACGAGGGTTTGCGTCGACCACGGGGCTTTGCCCCAGTGGCTTGGCGTCGACGCCAGTGCCGGTGTGACGTCTCCGTCATCCATTTCCTCCAACAAATCGCATCCTTCTGCTCTTTTTCTCTGGTTCGCACGACTTCCGGCCCTAGGCTTGCTAACTAGTAGTCAGTGACTGACTGTCGGTCAGCTCACTGGAGGGCAGGCATTGGCTGTAGCGGCACGTAGGGAACGGGAGCGGACTGCGCGTCGGGAATCGATTCTCGATGCGGCGCAGGAGCTGATCGCCGAGCAGGGCTATCACGGGATGCGCATGGATGGCGTCGCCGAGGCCGCCGAGCTCAGCAAGGGGACGCTGTACCTCTACTTCGAGAACAAGGATGCGCTTTGCGCGGCGGTGGCCATTCGGGCGCTCGATACCTTGCTTCCGGTGATCGAAGGTGCGCTCGACAACACGAGCACGGGTCTCGCGGCGGTTCAGAAGCTTCTCCAGAAATACTACGAGTTCACACAAGAGAACCCGCACCATTTTCGCTTCGCGCTCGCCTGGCTGAGCGCGGGCGAGCGCATGGATGACTCGACCGAGGAGTTTCAGGACTACCGCGGCCGAGTTGGGCACATGCTCTCGCTGGTCGTGAGCTCGCTTCAGCGTGGACAAGCAGACGGAAGCATTCGCCCCGACATCGACCCGCTCCCTCAGGCGCTCCAGCTCTGGACGAGCTTTCTCGGCGTCGTACTGGTCGGCCTCAACAAGGAATCGATGGCGCAAAGGATTCCCGCTCCCGTGGATTTGGACCAGCTGGTGCCGCTACACCTCGACGGCGTGGTGCGCGCCCTTTCGACTGAAGGAACTTGATGATGCGTGGCTTGATTCTCATCTTGCTGAGCTCGGTGCTGGCACTGGGCTGCAACTACAGGAAGAACACCGATCCGCTTCCGCCAGTCGAGGTGCCGACGACCTTTTCGGAGGGCGCCGAAATCCCTCCGCCGCCGGAGCCTAAGACAGAGCCCGTGCGCGATGCGCGCTGGTGGCGGCACATGGGTGACCCAACCCTCACCGCCCTCATTGAAGAGGCCCTGCTTCGCAACCAGAGCGTGAGGGCCGGTTGGGCCCGGGTGCGCCAGGCACGCTACGTCGCCAACCAAGTGCGCGCAGCACAAATGCCCCAAATTGGGCTATTGGGCGACGCTGGCATGGGCAGGGACATCTCGCCCATCGGCACGTCGCGCGCCCAGAGCGCTATTGGCTCCATCCCGGTCTCATACGAGGTCGATCTCTTCGCGCGCTATGCCCGCGAACACCAGGGCGCCAAGCTCGACGCCGAAGCCGCACGGCTCGATCAAGAGGCTCTCGCTATTGCAATTTCGGCTGAAGTGGCCGAGGCCTGGTTCGATTCCATCAACGCGCGCATCGAAGTCGCTGTCGTGCGAGAACAGCTCGAGACTGATCTGCGATTCCTCGAACTCGTCGAGCTCCGCTATCGCGAAGGCCTCAACTCAGCCGTCGACGTCCATCAGCAGCGCCAACGCGTCGCGAGCCAACACGCCCTACTGACCATGGCCGATGCCCAAACCTCCCTCACCGATCAAAGGCTGTCGGTGCTATTGGGTGAAGCGCCGGGCCGAGAATTTCCACTTGACGATAGGGTGCTACCGGACATCGGGCCGACGCCCGACATCGAAGTTCCAGCGACCTTGCTCGAAGCCCGCCCTGACATTCGAGCGGTGCAGAAACGAGTCGAGGCTGCCGATCGGCGAGTGGCAGCCGCGGTTGGAGCACGGCTCCCCCAGATCGTGCTGACCTTCGAACCGTCGTACAAGTGGTTGCGATCGGAGATCAAGCTCCCGGAAACCATCGCCCCCGGCTCTGTGCCCGAATGGAACAGAAACCACGGCTTGACCTGGAACGCTGGGGCTCGCTTCTCGGTTCCGCTGTTTGACGGAATCCGTGGTGTATCCGTGATCAAGACTCAGCGCTCCGTCATGGACGAGCTGCTCGAAACCTACGCGCAGGTGCTCTTGACGGGCTTGATCGAAGTCGAAAGCACCCTCGTCCTCGAACGCCAAGAGCGCCTTCGCATTCAGTTCCTCGAAGACGAGTTCCGCCTCGCCAACATCACGCTGGAAGCGACCCGCGATCGCTACCGCGCTGGCCTCAGCGACTTCCTTCCGGTTCTGACCGCGCTAGCGACTCGGCAGCTCTCCGAGCTTCAGCTCGTCGCCGCACGCCGACGACTGGTTTCCTATCGCGTCCAGCTCTATCGAGCGCTTGGAGGCGCCTGGCCCGAAGAATTTGGAGAGCCCGAAGATGACTAAGAGAAGCGAGCGTCGCTTGAAATGGGGCCTATCGATTGGCGTTCTGCTCGTTGCGGCCGCGGCGGCGTACGTCCTCGTCATCACGAAGCCAGAGCCTCCGCGCGCCGAGAAGCCGCTCGAAGGGACCCTGGTCGACGTGATTCAGATCAGCAGCAGCCGTCAACAGGTCGAGCTGCATGCCAAGGGCACCGTGGTGCCCGCCCAAGAAATCGTGCTTCAACCCGAGCTGGGTGGGCGGGTCATCTGGCAGAGCCCCGAGCTCGTCGCCGGCGGCCGCTTCAAGGAGGGCCAGCCCATCGTTCGGATCGACCCGCGCGATTACCAGCTCGCGGCAGAGTCGTTCCGCTCCCAGGTCAACCGCGCCAAGCTCGAGCTCAGGCTCGAGAAGCGTCGTGGTGAGGTTGCCGTGCGAGAATGGAACGCCTTTGGCGAGATGGACGTCTCTGAGGAGCAGCGCGCGCTCGCCCAGCGCGAGCCTCAGCTCGAATCGACCAGGCTCGAGCTCAAGGCAGCACAGAGCGCCCTCAAGAAGGCGCAGCTGGATCTAACGCGCACCACCCTTCGCGCGCCGTTCAACTCGATGGTGGTCTCCGAAAGCGTCGACACCGGCCAACTGATCAGCCCCCAGACCGCCGTGGCCCAGCTGGTTGGCACCGACGAATACCATGTACAGGTTTCGGTCCCGGTCGCCTCCCTGCGAACCGTTCGAGCCCGAGCGGAAGACGCGCCAGGCTCCGAAACGAAGATCATCCAGCGAATCGGCCAAGAGACCATCGAGCGACGCGGCGAAGTGATTCGGCAGCTCCCGGATCTCGATCCGGGCGGGGCGATGGCGCGCATCCTGGTGCGCATCGAGAACCCACTCGGTCAACGTGACGACCTCCCCCTACTCCTCGGCTCGTTCGTAGACGTCGAGGTCGGCGCGCAACCCATCGACAACGCGATCCGCCTCCCTAGAGTGGCGCTGAGAAACGGGCGCAGCGTGTACGTCATGAACGACCAAGACGAGCTCGAAATCCGCGACGTCCAAATCGCATGGACCGAGCCTGATGCAGTGCTGATCACTGGCGGCCTGGAGGCCAACGAGCGCGTCGTCACCAGCCGCATCCCGACGCCAGTGCCCAACATGCTTCTGCGAACCCTGGAGACAGAGCCCGAGGGCTCGACCAGCCAACCAAGCAAGCCCGCGGCACAAGCAACACCATGACCGAGCCGAGCGACTTCGACCCAGCCAAGGAACGCGGCGTCATCGCCTGGGCGGCGAAGAACACCGTCGCGGCAAACGTCTTGATGCTCATTCTGATCGTCGGGGGCATCGTGACGCTGATGTCGGGCATCAAACAAGAGGTCTTCCCCGAGGTCGAGCTCGATATCGTTTCGATCAGCGTGATCTACCCGGGCGCGAGCCCGGCAGAGGTCGAACAGGCCGTCGTGCTTGCTGTCGAAGAAGCGGTCCGAGGCATCGATGGGGTCAAGAAGGTCACCTCATCGGCCATGGAGGGGCAGGCGAGCACCTTGGTCGAGCTCCTGCTCAACACGGACAAAGACCGCGCTCTAAACGACGTGAAGAGCGCAATCGACCGAATCACCTCGTTTCCAGAAGACGTCGAGCGCCCCACGGTCAGCCTTCTTTCGAACCGTCAGCAGGTCATCTCGATCGTTCTCTACGGCGACGTCGATGAATCCACCTTGCGGTCGGTGGCGGAAAACAGCCGTCGCGCCCTGCTGCAAGACCCGCGCATTACCTATGTCGAGCTCTCCGGGATTCGCCCCCTCGAGATCAGCATCGAAGTCCCGCAAGCCCAGCTCCGAAGGCACGGATTGACCCTCGACGAGGTCGCGGCTCGCGTCCGCGCGGCATCCGTCGAGCTTCCGGGAGGCGGCGTGAAGACGACCGCCGGCGAGGTCCTCCTTCGGACGACCGAGCGGCGCGACCAGGGCAATGAGTTCGGCAACATCATTCTTCTCAGCCAGCCCGATGGCTCTCAGGTCCGGGTCCGCGACCTGGCCACCGTGCGTGATGGCTTCCGAGAAATCGACAAAGAGGCGACCTACAACGGGAAGCCGGCGGTGATGATCAACGTCTTCCGCGTCGGTTCAGAGACTCCGCTCACCGTCTCCGCCGCCGCGAAGGAGTATGTCGTCGAGCTCCAAGAGACCTTGCCCGAAGGCCTCTACGCCGCGAACTGGTTCGACACGGCCGAGATGTACGAGGGGCGCCTCTCGCTGCTCGTCCGCAATGCTCGAATTGGTTTGCTTCTGGTTCTTCTGACGCTTGGATTGTTTCTCGAAGCCCGGCTGGCGTTTTGGGTGACGCTCGGCATTCCGATTTCATTTGCGGGCTCTCTGCTCTTCTTCCCGGCAGCCGAAGTCTCGATCAACATGATCTCGCTCTTCGCGTTCATCATCACGCTCGGCATGGTCGTCGACGACGCCATCGTCGTCGGGGAAGCGATCTACAAACAACGGATGGACGGCAAGGGGCGGCTCGAAGCCGCCATCGGCGGCGCCAAGGAGGTCGCACAACCGGTCATCTTCGCGATTCTGACGAGCTGCGTCGCGTTCGCGCCAATGCTGATGGTCCCAGGGCCCATGGGGAAATTCTTCCGCGTCGTGCCGATTGTCGTCATAGCTGTCTTGCTGATTTCACTGGTCGAGTCGCTCCTCATTTTGCCGGCGCACCTCTCGCACCCGATGCCCGGCTGGCTGAGGATCGTGCTCTGGCCCTACCTCCAGTTCATGCGCGTAGTCGCGAAGATCGACATGCCGCATCGGCTTCAGCACCACATCCAGCACACCTATGTTCCCATCTTGAACAAGGCGCTGCGATGGCGGTACTTCACCATCGCGGCTGGCGTAGCGCTCTTGGTGGGCACCCTTGGATACGTCGCAGGACGGATTCCGTTCACGTTTCTTCCGAAGGTCGAGGGTGATCTGATCACGGCGCATCTCAAGATGCCAGTCGGCACGCCGGTATCGGAAACCGAGCGAATCGCAGATCGGATCGCATCGGTTGCCCAGTCAATCGTGGATGAGCAGGACAGCGTCTCCGACGGACCCACGATGTCCCGAGGCCTGTACGAAGAAGTCGGCGCCATGAGCGCGCTCGAATCAGGTCCGGAGGGATCCATGTCGACCGAGGGAAGCCACTACGCCACGGTGATGATGTATCTCATCGACGCCGGTGACCGTGAGCTGACCACCCAGCAGTTCGTGCAGCGCTGGCGGGACGAGATTGGCGAGATACCCGGATCGGACTCCTTGACGTTCTCGTTCGAAGTGGGCGTCGAGCCGGGCAAGCCAATCGAGGTTCAACTGATCCACGACGACGTGCCCACCCTCGAAGCAGCCGCCGAACGACTCGCCACTGAGATCCGAGCCTATAGCGGCCTGCGCGATATCGACAGCGGCGTCACCAAGGGCAAGGACCAGCTGGACTTCCGACTCACCGACGCCGCCTTGGCGCAGGGCCTGACCGAATTCGAGCTTGCACGGCAGGTGCGCGCCGCGTTCTTTGGCGCGGAGGCCGTCCGTCAGCAGCGAGGACGCGACGAAGTTCGCGTGTACGTCAGGCTCCCGCTCGGCGAGAGGCAATCTCTCTACAACGTCGAAGAGCTCGTCATTCGCACACCCATGGGCGGAGAGATGCCCTTGTCCCAGGCCGCCCTCCTCACAAGAGGACAGGCATACACCATCATCAAGCGAACCGACGGCCGCCGGAACATCAGCGTCACCGCCGACGTCGCCGACGAAGACGCCAACGCCAACGACATCAACGCGCAGATCGTTCAGCGAGAGCTCCCGCAACTGCTCGCAGACATCCCGGGTCTCTCGTACAGCCTCGGGGGAGAGCAAGAGCGTCAGGCCGAAACCATGGGCGCCCTCGGCCTCGGCTTCGTCCTTGCGCTGATAGTGATGTTCTCGATGCTCGCGGTCGCCTTCCGCAGCTACGCCCAGCCGATACTCGTGATGTCGGCAATTCCGTTTGGGATGGTCGGCGCGGTCTGGGGTCACGTCGTGATGGGCTTCTCGTTGAGCCTGATGAGCATGATGGGCTTGGTCGCGCTCTCCGGCGTCGTCGTCAACGACTCACTGATTCTCATCGTTTCCATCAACCGCTTTCGTGAAGACGGCATGAGCACCTGGGAGGCAGTCGTCGCGGGTGCGGCGCGGCGCTTCCGTCCGATTCTGCTGACCTCGCTCACGACGTTCTTTGGCCTGGCGCCGATGATTCTCGAGACCTCGGTTCAGGCCCGATTCCTCGTGCCGATGGCGGTCTCCCTCGGCTTTGGCGTCTTGGCTGCCACGATGATCATGCTGCTCATCGTGCCCTGCGCCTACATCATCCTCGAAGACGCGCGGCGCCTCGGAAGTAACTTCGGCGCGCGACTACGCGGGCGTCCCACGATTCCGCCGCCGGAACAGCATCTACCCTCCGACGCGGAGGTCGAGCTGCTGACTGCGGAGTGAACGCGGCTGGCTCTAGGACGCTGCGGAGAAGGTCCAGGTGCCCGTCGGCGCATGGTTGCGGTTCAGCTCGACTGGCTTTCGCATGAGACCCATCGCGGCGACCGTCGAGTGCATCCCCGCCCAGCGGGCAAGGCTGCGGTACGCGACGAGCTGCGAGCCTCCCGGATTACGCTTGGCGTGGTCCTTGGCGACTTCGAAGACCTCGAGGTAGCGCTGGACGCAAGCCTCGGGGTCGGAGCGATCCTTTGCGTTGCGCGTAGCCTGCTCCGACATCTGATTGCGAAGCGTGGGCTTGCTCAGCAAAAGCTCGGCATAGCCGCCGAACTGACCGTCCGCGCCTTCGGCTTTCGGATCGACCAAGAAGCCGTCCTCCCCGTCGGTTACTTGACCGGCGACGCCCATGCCGTCGTCCATCGCGACGACCGGAAGGCCGCACCAGAGAGCCTCGCTGATGACCTGCCCGTACGTCTCCGAAAGGGAGGTGTAGACGAAAAGGTCGGCGTGGCGGAACCAGGCCGGCATCTGCTGAAGGGACTGCTCGCCCACGAAGTACGTCCGATGGTCAACACCGAGCTCCTCGGCAAGCTCCTTCAGCGACTCGCTCTCGGGACCGTCGCCCACGAGTGTGAGAGTGGCGCCTTCGATGCGCGGATACACGTACTGCGCGAAGATACGCAGGAGACGATCGACTTCCTTTTCGCGTGCATGACGGCAGACGACGAGAAGGCGGGCGCCTGGCTTGGTCTCGGGCGCGAAGGGATCATCCTGGCCGGTCTGGTCGAAGATGCGCTTCTCGATGGCGCGCGGAATGACGTGGATCGGAACCTCAACACCACGCTCTTGCCAGTAGCGCTTGAGGCCTGGACTCAGACAGACGAGCGCATCGCCAGCGTTGTAGGCGTCGGTCGTGTTCGACTCGACCCAGGGCATGACGCGCTCTTCGAAGAGGCGATTGACCGTGGGCACCTGGTGCAGCGCGTCCGGGAGGACGACGTTGTACACGCTCGGCATGTGAACCGTATTGACGCAGACCAACGGCACACCGTGCTGCTGACGAAGCCAGCCACCGGCGTAGAGCAAGCCGCTCGGGCTTTGCGCGAGCAGCATGTCGAAGTTGGCGTCCTTCAGGGACTCGAGCGAAGACCGCGAGGGCATCGCCAGGTAGAAACCGGGGTGGTTGCGCAGCGGGATGCTCGGCAACGAGATGTGCCGCGGGGGCAGCTCGCTTGGCTGGGCATGAGGATCATCGGGGCCGACGATCGTGACTTCGTGACCGCGCGCCGACATTTCCCTGTAGAGGAACTGCGAGGCATAGGACGAGCCGTTCGCGTACGGAATGCGTACGTAATCATTTAGAATCGCCAATCTGCGTAGCCATCGTCGCTCATGCGAATACATCAAGGCCCTCCATCTGTGTCACCAATGAGACTGCCAACCGTGAATCAGATTCACACCCTGTGAAAAAAGCTGTTGTCAGATGACTACAACTCCTCACATCAGCCCCCTTCCACGGCCATTTTTGCCGTGATTTTGAGCCCTTGCTTGGGTTTTCCGGAGACATTCTCCCGCTCCGCTGTCTGTACTTGCGAAATCCGGGCCAACCGTACAGGCTGCGGCCTCGAAACGAGAAATTTGTAGTCTTGTCATCAACTTAGCCTCCGAGCACTTCTGGCCGTCACAAAGCCGGTACAAGCTCGTACGCGTGAGTAGACACAATGATTCGCATCGCATACTTCGTACACGGTCGAGGCAAGGGGCACGCCATCCGGACTCGGGCTGTCATCGCGGCGCTGGGCAAGAGCTACGAGGCGCGGCTGTTCGGCGCCGGCGAGGCCTGGGACGTGCTGCAAGACCTCCCCTGCGCGGAGCCCATTTTGCCGTGCATGCCAGGCAAGGGGATGCTTTCGGCTTTTGCGCTCCGATTTCGGGGCGATCGCGAACGCTTCAGGCGCTGGGCTCCGGACCTCGTGGTCAGCGACGGCGACGGCCCTTCGGTGAACGCCGCGAAGTCACTGGGGATCCCCGTCGTTGCGGTTGGTCACGGCCTGATTCTGCATCACACACATCTGCCCGCCGCCTTGCCCTTTCACAGGCACCTGCGCGAAGTCGTCAACGTGGCGAGCTCGTCTTGGCCCGCTTGCCGTCGAGTGGCCGTCCACTTCGCACCGGTGGAGCCTCGGACGAAGGGCACCCTCGTGGCGCGACCCGATCTCCGCAGCGAAGCCAATCCACTCTCGGCGCGAGAGGACTTCATCCTCGCATACTTCCGAGATGGCAACGGAGCGATGGCGCTCGAGCAACTCGCCCGCCGCGGCCACCGGGTGCTGCTGTTCGGTCAGCCACGCCGCGTACCAGCGGGTGTCGAAGTGCATGCGCCGGACGTGAGCCTGTTTGCCGAGGCGCTCAGCCGTTGTCGCGCCGTCGTCGGCTCGGCGGGCAATCACTTGCCGGCCGAGTGCGCCATGCTGGGCATCCCCATGCTGGCACTTCACCGCGAAAACGACGCTGAACACGAGTTGAACGGGCGGCTGGTCGAAGCTGCGGGGATCGGAATTGCGGCGGCCGTCGATCGCTGCACGGCGGAAACCATTCAACGCTTCGAAGCGGAATTCGACAAACCAAGAGACCAGCTCGGTGCGCGCACCCGAGCGATGCCACCTGCCTCCGAGGTCATCCCGCGAGCCATCGATGAGCTCTGCCATCGCCCCGTCCCGCGCCCCTCGTGGAGCACAAGCGGTCTGAGGACCAGTGTTTGGTTACACCGCCCACCCACCCCCCCCCCCGTATCCTGGTATCACTCTCACGCGAGTGAGCAGCGTGCCTGGCGCGGCCTTCGCTGTGCTTGGCCTTGGCGGCGCTTTGCGCCGGGCTTCGCCCTGCGGGCTCGCGCTACCGCGCATGTCTGGGTGCCAGTGCCAGTGCCAGTGAGAACGTGCCCGGAGTCTGGCCGAAAGCGTACACACATCAGGTCTTTGACAGCCCCCACCCCCCAGGCTACAAGGCCGGTCCCGAAGGGCTATGCCCTAGGGAAATGCGGCGGTAGTTAAGTTGGTTATAACGCCGGCCTGTCACGCCGGAGGCCGCGGGTTCGAGTCCCGTCCGCCGCGCCAAAACCCAGCCTTTCGAGGCTGGGTTTTTGCGTTCAACGCTTCTGCCCGGCCTTCACTGCAACGAGCCCTGCGCGCGCCTTGTTGACCGTCTCTTCGTACTCCTTGTCCGGATCGCTTGCTTCGACGATGCCGGCGCCGGCCTGGAGCCACATTTCGTCTTTGTGGGCGACGATGGTGCGGATGGCGATCGCGACGTCCATGTTGCCGTCGAAGCCGATGTAGCCGACGGCGCCGCCGTAGACGCCTCGGCGCTCGGGCTCGAGGTCTTCGATGATCTGCATGGCGCGGACCTTGGGCGCGCCGCTCAGGGTGCCGGCCGGGAAGGTGGCGCGAAGCACATCGAGGGCGTCGCGGCCGGGCGCCAGGTCGCCGACGACGTTCGAGACGATGTGCATGACGTGGGAGTAGCGCTCGACGATCATTCGATCGGTGACGCTGACCGTGCCGGGCCGGCTGATTCGGCCCACGTCGTTGCGGCCGAGGTCGACCAGCATGACGTGCTCTGCTCGCTCCTTGGGGTCGGCGAGCAGATCTGCCTCGATTTCGCGGTCTTCCTCTTCGGTGCGGCCGCGATGTCGGGTCCCTGCGATTGGGCGCACGTGCACCTGCTCGTCTTCGAGGCGGACCAGGGTCTCGGGGCTCGCGCCGGCGACGATTCGATCGGGCAATCGCAGGAAGTACATGTACGGGCTCGGGTTGATGATCCGCATGGCGCGGTAAACGTCGAACACGTCGGTGTCGCCGAGCGGAACTCGAAACCGCTGCGAGAGCACGACTTGGAAGATGTCGCCGGCGCGAATGTGCTCCTTGGCCTTCTCGACCGCGGTGCAGAAGCCCGGTCGATCGAAAGACGATGACGGAAGCTCCAGCTCTTCGCTCGAGCTCGGCGGATGCAGCCTTCGTGGCAAGATTGGATTGTCGAGCGCCGTGAGTGCTTCCTCGATGCGATCGGTAGCTCGAACGTAGGCGCCCCTCGAGTCGCCATCCACGCGCGCAGGAACGACGACGCGCAACGTACCGCGCACGTTGTCGAAGATCAGAACCGTGCCACCAATCGCGAAGCAGAACTCCCAGTCGTCGTCGCGCTCGAGCGCCTTGCCTACCGTTGGCTCGAAGGTTCGCACCGAATCGTAGCTCGCGTAGCCGACCGCACCGCCCCAGAAGCGCGGGAGCCAGTCGACCTCCGGCGGCTTCCACTCGGCAAGCGTCTCTCGTAGGCGCTGCCAGGGGTCGACGCCCAAGCTCCTGCTGCACCTCGCCGTCCTGGACACGCTCGAACTTGTCGGCAACACCGCGCACGATCAGCCTGGGCGCAAAGCCGACGAAACTATAGCGAGCCCAGGTTTCTCCACCGGTGACGCTCTCGAGCAAGTAACTGCCCGCGTCTTGACCAAGCGTCGCATGCGCTAGAACCGGAGTGAGCCGATCGGCGATCACCTCCCGGTACACCGGCACCACCGATGCATCACGGCTGAGTCGTTCGAACTCTTTGGCGCTCGGAAAATACTCGCTCACGGCACTCCGAATAACACCGATATGACAAACGTGCTAAGGCCCCGCCCGAAGGACAACCTGGAGAGAACATGGCCGATCTACCCCTCACCGAAGTCGACCCCGAAATCGCCCAGTGCATCGCCGACGAAGAGCAGCGTCAGCACGACAAGCTCCGCCTCATTCCGAGCGAGAACTACGCCAGCTCGGCCGTGATGGAAGCCTGTGGCAGCGTCCTGAACAACAAGTACTCCGAGGGCTACGCCGGCAAGCGGTACTACGAGGGCCAGCAGAACATCGATACGGTCGAAAAGCTCGCCATCGAACGCCTCAAGGCTCTGTTCGGCGTCGACCACGCCAACGTGCAGCCCTACTCCGGCTCGCCTGCGAACCTCGGCGTCTACTTCGCCTTCTGCAATCCCGGCGACACGATCATGGGCATGGGGTTGCCAAGCGGCGGTCACCTCACCCACGGCTGGAAGGTCTCGATCTCGGGCAAGTATTTCAACGCCATTCAGTACGGCGTCCGGCGAGAAGACCACCTCATCGACTTCGACGAGGTCGCCTCGCTGGCGCGCGAGCACAAGCCGAAGCTTCTCTTCTGTGGAGCGACCGCCTACCCGCGCGTCGTCGACTTCGCGAAGTTCGCGGAAATCGCTCGAGAGGTCGGAGCGATCCTGGTGGCCGACATCGCGCACATCTCAGGGCTCGTCGCCGGCGGCGCGCACCCTTCCCCGGTCGGGCACGCTGAAGTGATCAGCAGCACCACACACAAGACGTTCCGCGGCCCGCGCGGTGGCATGATCATGTGCAACGACGAGCACAAGAAGGCGATCGATCGCGCTGTTTTCCCAGGCCTACAGGGCGGCCCGCACAATGGAACGACCGCTGGCATCGCCATCGCGGCCAAACTTGCGATGACCGACGAGTTCAAGGCGTACGCCCATGCGATCGTCGACAACTCCCGCGTGCTAGCCGAAACGCTCGTCTCGCGCGGCTTTGATCTCGTCACCGGCGGAAGCGACAATCACCTCATCTTGATCGACCTCTCCGGCAAGGACGTGCCGGGCAAGGTCGCCGCACAGGCGCTCGACCGCGCCGGCATGGTCGCCAACTACAACTCGGTTCCCTTCGACACGCGCAAGCCCTTCGACCCAAGCGGTGTTCGCCTGGGAACGCCGGCGATCACCAGCCGCGGCATGGGCGCAGACGAGATGAGGCGCCTGGGCAACTGGATGGCCGACGTCGTCGAGGACGTCGAAAGCGAAGCGCTCATTTCGCGCGTCGCTGGAGAAATCAAAGAGCTTTGCGACCAGTTTCCGGCCCCGGGCGTCCCCGTACGCTGAACCTTCGGGCTGCGCGATACCGGCAGTCCGTTCAGTCCGGAAAGCTGCAGATGGTCCGCCCAAACAGGTCTACCCCTGCTAGACTGCCTCGAAGATGTCCCTCCAGGGTAAGCGCATCGTTGTAGGCTTGGGAGGCGGAATCGCCGCGTTCAAGGCGGTGCAGCTCGTCCGAGAGCTCATGCGGCGCGGCGGCGAGGTCCGGGTCGTCATGACCGAGGCGGCAACCCGATTTGTGGGCCCGATTACATTTGCTGGCCTGACTGGGAAGCCGCCCGTCACTGATCTTTGGGCCGAGGACTACGCCGGCGAAGTGCATGTCGAGCTCGGCGACTGGGCGGACGCGATCATCATTGCACCGGCCACGATGAACCTCATGGCGCGTGCGACCAGCGGACAGGCCAATGACGCGGTACTCGCGACGCTGGCCTGCGCGCGCGGCGAGGTCTTCTTCGCGCCGGCGATGCATCAGCGCATGTGGTCGCACCCGGCAACCCAATCAAACGTCCGTGTACTGACCGGCCGCGGCGCGATTGTGCTCGGCCCGGTGACTGGCCCGCTCGCGAACGGTGAAGTCGGCGAAGGCCGCATGATGGAGCCCGAGGACATAGTCGAAGCGGTCGAGTCCCGCCTGGCTCACTCGGACGACCTGCAGGGCGTACGGGTCTTGATCACCGCCGGTCCCACCCACGAGGACCTCGACCCGGTTCGCTTTCTCGGCAACCGATCGACCGGGCGGATGGGTTACGCAATCGCCACACAGGCGCTTCGCCGAGGGGCTGAGGTGACGATCGTGAGCGGTCCGGTAGAGCTGGCCGTTCCCTCGGGCGCGGAAGTGGTTCGTGTGCGCTCTGCCCAGGAGATGCATCAGGCCGTCATGTCGCGCTTCGATCGCTTCGACGTCGCCATCATGGCTGCCGCGGTCGCCGACTATCGCCCCGCTCAAACAGCCGCGCACAAAATCAAAAAGGGCGGCGGCCTGAAACTCGAGCTCGTACGCAACCCGGATATCTTGGCGGACCTGGGTACGAGTCGGGTTCAACGACCTTCCGTGCTGGTCGGCTTCGCACTCGAAACCGAGAACCTCGAGCAATCGGCGCGAGACAAACTCGAGCGAAAGGCTGCCGACCTGATCGTCGCAAACGAAGCGAGCGCCGGGCTTGGTGGCGACAGCAACCGCGCCACCCTCGTCGATGCGACATCGGCCAACGCGCTCCCCGAAATGAGCAAAAACGCCCTCGCAGATCAAATTCTCGACCGCGTGCGAACGCTGTTGAAAAACCCCTCGCACAAGCCTCGACACGAGGCCGAGCGCGGCGCCCCCAACTGACTGGACCGCACTTTGACTCGCCCCCTCATCACCACCTTCCTCAGCTACCTAGACGGCAACGCGTCCCGCGATGTCGCGCTTCAAGCGTACCGCGAGGCCGAGGAGAAGCACGGTGTTCGAGTCTACGACGACCACGACGCACGCGTGGCGCCCGGCGCGTTCAAGCCGCACATGCCCATCTCCGAAGAGCGGGTCCGGACTCTGACGCGAAGCTGGGAGCAGTTCGACCGTGCCCTCGAGCCCCTGGGGCGAGCTGCCGAGCGCAACCTCGTCATCCGAGCACTCGGTCCCTTCATTTCCGACACCGGCCTCTGGGTCGCAGGCAGCGATCTCGCCCACGATCACCTGTTCATTTTCCGCTCCGGCGAAGTGGGCTCGTGGACGGCGGAGCAGTGGGATCAGCACCTCGCCAACTGGGCTGCGGTCAAGCAGTACAATGGGCGCGATGACTGGACGCCCGAGCGACTGGTGGAGCAGATGCGCCGGGCGCCTCGATATACCGAGTGGACAAAGCTTCTTCGCGGCCTGATCGCTGAAGCCCGCGGTACCGCGATTCGGACTTAGTCAGAGGAAGTCGACCGGCCCCGCACCTTCGCGCAAGACCAGCGCCTCGTCGCCACTGAGGTCGATGACCGTCGACGGCTCGATCCCACCCCAGCCTCCGTCGACGAAGGCATCGACATGCGAGAACCGAGCGTTCAGCTCGTCCGGATCGTTGAGAACCTCTCCGTCGAGGGTTGCCGAGCTCGAGACGATGGGGCTCCCGAGCTCGTTCAGCAGCGCTAATGCAACCGTGTCGTCGGGCACGCGAATCCCGACAGTCTTCTGCTTGCGCACAAGGAGCTTCGGCACCTCCCGGGTAGCCTGAAGCACGAAGGTGTACGGCCCCGGGACGAGGCGCTTCATGATGCGATAAGCAAAATCGTCCACGTTGGCGTAGCGGGAGATCTTACTGAGGTCGGGGCACACGAAGCTCAGCGGGTGGTCCTTCTTGAGCTGCCGAATCTGATAGATTCGCTCGATTGCCTTTTTCTGATGGATGTCGCAGCCGAGCCCGTAGACAGTCCCCGTTGGGTACACGATCACGCCGCCGCGACGGAGCATGTCCACCGCCTGCTGGACCCGTCGGGCCTGAGGGTGTGTGGGGTGAATCTCGATGCGCATACTGCGCCGCTCCAGGTAGCGACGGGTCCCTATGGCGTCAAGGCGACGAGCACTACCCAAGCGCTCGCAAATGCGCTAACTAGTCGCCCGCTAATGAACGATGAGCGAGACCCGCGCCCGTATCTGCTAATTACGGTGCTTCTAGACAGCTCGGCACGCCCTGCCGACATCAGCCGCAGCCACGGCGACGCCTACGAACGTTCGCTGAATGCGAGCCAAGGGCAGGAAATCGCGGGGCTCGAGTTGGTCGAGCTTCCGATCGCCGCGCCCGTGTTTAAGGCTCTTCGAACGCCGCTGGCCGTGCCCGGGGATGCGGTCGGTCTTTACGACGTGTTTCCCTTGGCGAGCCATCTCAAGCCGGAATACCGAAAGATCGCCGGCCAGTTTCTCGCAGCCGAGGCACTTTGGACGCTGGAGGAGCAAGGCTTGCTCGGCGGCGTTCCCGTCAACGTGAAGCTCGAGGTGCCAAAGGGTTGGAAGTCTGATCCGAAGGACATCCATCAGCACCTCGTAGGCGAAGGCGCCCTCGATCTGAGCCCAAGCGGCATCGAGACGTACAAGGTGATCAAGACCGCCTGGGACAGCGGCAACCTGGCGCCGTCAAGACGACGCTGCGCATCGTCGGCGAGGTTAGTTGAGCGAGTAAGGCCGTTCGAGGAGGAACGGGGCAATCTCCGCGTCGAACCGCGCGCCGTCCGCACGGTGCATCTGATAGGTCCCGCGCATCGTCCCGCGTTCGGTCGGCAGCACCGCGCCACTGCTGTAGCGGAAGCTCTCCCGGGCTGAGAACGGGCTGCTCGCCCACCACCCCGGGCCCCTTCACCTCTTCGACGTCGCCGTGGCCGTCGGTGATGATCCAGTGGCGCGTCTGAAGCTGGACCACTTCGCCTCCGTTGTTGGTGATCGTAATGGTGTACGCGAAGACGAAGTGCCGCTGCGCCGGATGCGACTGCTCTTCGAGATAGACGCTCTGAACTTCGACCAATACGCCTTTGGTTTCTGCGCTGGAGCTCGTTGCGGGCGGGCCCATCATGGCGCACCTCGAAGATGACGCGAATGACTCACCCAGGGCGATCCTGCGATCGCCAAACGCCATTCGGCATTCTGATGTTGGGGCTCTGCGTAGCCGATTCCAATTCGGGAACCGACGATGATCTCGCTTGCGCGGGCACCTTCACGGACTTCGAGGCCGCCGCGACGGTACAGCGGATGGCCGCTGTAGCTCGTGTCGAGACCCAAGGCCTGGCCTACCTTGCCGGGGCCGGTAAGCAGGACCGGCCCGTCCTTGCCACCACGCCGGCGTCGAATCGTACGCTGCCCCGCGATGGGCTCACAGGATCGAATCAAAACGGCAGCGCCCTCCCCGTCGCGATTGGTCACGAGATTTAGCATCTGATGGAGTCCGTAACACAGATACACATAGGCGTGTCCCGGAGGGCCCCACATGGGCGCGTTTCGCATGGTGAGCCCGGCGCGGCAGTGGTTCGCGCTGTCGTCGGGGTAGCGATAGGCCTCGACCTCGGTGATGCGGAGACCCACACCGCCGTGCCAGATCTCTTGGCCGAGGAGATCGCGGGCAACCTCGAGGGCGTCGCGCTCATAGAACTGGCAGGGGAGTAGTCGGCCCGGCACGGGGGGAGTCTAGCCGATCTCGAGGGCGAGGCCGACGATTAGCTCGAAGTCATTCTTCTTGGGGACGGTGCCGTCGGATCGGGGCGGCGGGTCTTCGGTCCGAAAGAACTTGAAGGTGGTTTCGAGGTCGAAAATGTCGGTGACCTCGACGCTGAACTTCGCCCGGCCGATGTGGTTGGTGAGGCCGATCTGGGTGTAGACCACGTTGGTGCGCCACTCGACGATGAGCTCGACATCCTTGGTGAAGTCGAAATCGGCGTAGGTGCGAACACTGACGAAGCCATCGCTTTGTGCATTGTTGAGGCCCGCGGCGGTGCTCAGGAAGTCCGTGTACTGGTATCCTAGGGAGCTTCCGATGTCCCATGCGACCTTCTTGGTATCGAAGAGGTGAACACCGACTCCGGCAGCAGGTGTGGCACGAAGCTTGAGGTTCTGAAAGCGATCGTTGAGGAACTCTGCGGTCGCTGGCGCGAAGAACAAGCGCTTGCAGTAGAACACCGTCACGTCGACGGTCCCGAGGTGCCTACCCACGTTTTGCTCTCCATTGGAGTAGGCAAAGTTGCCATCGTAACCGATTGCCGAACGCGTGCGCGGATCGGTGCGCGCCAAGTCCCAGTGTATGTTCAACTGGCCTTGATTGGTGTTGCCGGCATTTGCCGAAAACCCTACCGAGCCGCGTGGACCACCAATTTCGCTCCCTCCTGCTCGCCCTCGAGAATCGCCAGGAGTTGATCGCGCGGGTAGCTGACGACGCCGTCCGCCGTCTCGATGATAACCTTGTCCTTCGTGATGAGGGCCCGCCCTGCCACGTCGATCTTCCCTTCGAACACGTATGTATTGACCCGGGGAGACTGAAGCCGGCTGACTTTGCTCCAGGAGAACTTCAGGCGTCAAGCTCGCCGCTGTCGAACTCGATGTCCTTGTCGCGCATCCAGTGCAGCTCGCCCTTCGAGCCACTCGCCCGAGGTCAGTCGAAGCCAGTCGTAGGTGTCCCCGAACTGACGGTGAACTCCGCTGGCAGACCCTCTTCCGGTTTCCTCCTCCACGTCCTCCATCGCCTTTTCGACCTCCGCGACGCCCTCGTCGGCCTCGACGGCCTGGTCGGGCACGCCTTCATCGATGACATCCATCGGGTCCCCGGGCGGCGGTTCGGTGACCAACTCCTTGAGGGGGGCGTTGTCTGAGCTGTCGGCGTCTCGTCGACCGGGGCGTCCTGGGCGAGCCCATTGCTGGGAGCGCAGAACAGCAATGCGTTCACCGCGAGAACGGCGACCGTGACGAAGTGCTTTGGTCCGACCGGCCCCCTGGTCACATCAGGGCCGGTTCATCGGCACCCGGCCGAAGCGACAAGAAAGCCGCTAGCTGCGTTCAGTTGGCTAGATGCCGTCGACGAAACAGCAATACCAAGATCATGCCGAAGAGCCATCCGGGCCCGTCGTTCTCGGTGCTCGCGCTGACGGCGCAGCCCCCTCCTCCGCGCCAGTCGTTTTCGAGCGCGCAGAACTGGCTGCAGCCATCGCCGCGGGCCAGGTTGCCATCGTCACAGACTTCATCGTCGTTGAGGACACCGTTACCGCAGCCAACCGGCACAGCGCACACCGGGGCGGCGGCCATCGTGTTGCAGGTCCCGCTCCCACACTGCGCGCCGTCGGTGCACGGCCCAGCGCCGAGCTCCAAGAGGCACTGCGGGTCACAGCTGTCGCCCGCCGCTGAATTGCCGTCGTCGCAGACCTCGCTACCTTCAAGCAGGCCGTTGCCGCAGCTGCTCGCAGCTTCGCACACGTTGGGGTCTTCGCTGGTATCGCAGACCTCAGTTATCAAGCAATCCGCCGCGTCGTCGCAAGCGCAAACCAGGTTCGCTGAATCGCAAAATGCGCTGAGGCATTCGCTGTCGAAGGAGCATGAATCGCCGTTTTCGAACATCAAGACAAAAGCGTACGCGGCGCCAGCACTGGGTCCTCGATCGTCCTCTCCTTTTGCACCGAGAAGGGCGGTGTCGCCGGACAGGCTCACCGACCAGGCGAACTGGTCTCCTGGCTCCCCATCGCTTGCGACAATCTTCTCCTGCTGTGTCCAAACTCCGCCGCTTCGAACGAACAGGTACGCAGCACCCGAGTCGCTCCCGCTATCGGAAGCGTGCCAGTTGCCGATGAGCACTGCATCACCATCGACGCTGACAGCGCTGCCAAACCATGGGTTTGCCGAACCGTCCG
>CAVQUI010000014.1:0-16119 GCA_963716775.1 uncultured delta proteobacterium | reverse complement strand
TTGGATGAAGAAGCGAAAGCTGCTGTCCGCGCTGCCCGAGGTACCGAAGGTCCCGAAGCGCGCGATAGGCACGCCGCACAAATCAGGGAAGCGCAAGATCATCAAGCTGTCACCCGCGGAGATGGACGCCATCCTCGCCGCATCTTCCGGAGGTCACGCGCAAAGGCTATCCGGTCCGCGACTTTGTGACCTTTGTGCGCGAGACGAGCCTGCGGCCATCCACCGTGTTCGGCTTGCGCGCTCCTCACGACTACGAACCGGGGGCGCGTCTGCTCCGCATCCGAGGCGAAAACGACAAAGCTAGATTTGGTCGCGACGTTCCGATAACCGACCGCGCCCGGAAAGCGATCGACGCGAGGTTTCCCTGCGAAGGGATGATTTCCCCGGAGTTCAATTGTGTCGTGACGCGCTACGGCGGGCAGCGCTTGCCGCGGGCATCAGTGCCCATCGTGCCAGCAAGCTCAGCATCTACGACTTCCGTCATGGTCGCGGGACGGAGTGGGGCAGGACCGGCAACCTCATAGGCATCGCGTACCTGATGGGACACAAGCACGTCACGACCACCAAGGAGTACCTCCATTCCAACCTCGAGGAAGCGCAGGCGGTGTTATTTCCCACCAGTTTCTTCACCAGTCCCGGTGAGGCCGCCCCCACGACGTCGGAGCTGATCGCGCAACTACCCGGAATCAAAGGGTGCGGAAGAGAGGACTCGAACCTCCACGAGTGTTACCTCACTAGATCCTTAGTCTAGCGCGTCTGCCAGTTCCGCCACTTCCGCAGGAATGCAGGGGCCGGAAAGTAGTCAAGAGCCGCCGCCTGTCAAGCCGGAAGCGTCAGAGGCCGAGTTGCCGTAGCGCAAACCCCAGCGAATCCTCGCCGCTGGGTCCTCGATCATCAGGGCTTGCCTCAGGGATGGAGCGAATCCACCGTGCTACAGAGCAAATAGTGCGCTCCCTGCATTCGAAGCTCCTCAGTCAGCATGGTTTCCGCCATGCGTTTTCGACGCGCGTGGGCGGGGTGAGCGTCGCACCATACGACACCCTCAATCTCGGCCTCCGCCTCGGTGATGACGATGTGGCGGTATGCGAGAACCGCGTGCGATTCGCCACGAGCCTCGGCCTCGATGTCGACCGGCTCTTCGAGCAACGGCAAGTCCACGGGACCCGTGTGCGCGATGTGTCAGAGCTCGCGCAGGCCGTCGCCGATGAAGAGGGCGATGGGCTGATCGCCCGCGTCGACGGTTACGGAATTGCCGCGCGCACGGGCGACTGCGTGCCAGTGCTGATCGCGCACCCATCGAGCGGGCACGTCGGCGCCGCGCACGCGGGTTGGCGTGGCGCCGTTGCCGGCGTCGTGCTCCGCGCCATCAAAGCCCTTTCGCACAACCCCGCCGAGCTCATCGTGGCCATCGGACCTCACATCCGTGTCGATGCGTTCGAGATCGACGAAGACGTCGCCCGCGAGATGGAACAAGCCGCCGATGGCCGGCCGGTTGTCCGCCGCGGGGGCGAGAAACCTCACGGCGACCTCGGCGCGCTCATTCGATTCCAGCTCCGGGACGCCGGCGTGCCGGACCAATCCATCGACGACCTGGGCGGTTGCACATTCGCCGACGCTGCGCAGTTTTTTTCGCACCGCCGCGAGAACGGAAAAACCGGGCGTCATCTCTCGGCGATTGTCGCAGGGCCCTCTCGCTGAGCTCGTTCGGCCTGCTCCGCAGGGGTCGCTTGGCATCGTCCTTCGTGCTAGCCACAGGCCGTGGTGGAGTTCGCAAAAACCAAGGCGGGAGTGGACGCCTCCGAGAAGAAAACCCTCGGTGAAGGGCTCTTCCGAAAGTGTGATGCCTGCGGCGACGCGGTGAAGAAAGAAGACTTCGAGCGCAACCTCGAGGTCTGTCCCGCATGCGGTTTTCATTTCCACCTGAGCGCCGAGCGCTGGATCGAGCTCCTGGCCGACGAGGGCTCCTGGACCGCGCTCGATACGGACCTGGTCTCCGAGGATCCGCTCCGCTTCGTCGATTCCAAAGCCTACCCGGATCGTGTCGAGGCTGCGCGCGAGTCCACCGGTGTGAACGACGCCATTATCGCCGGCACAGCCCGGCTCGACGACCGCCCAGTTCAGCTCGGAGTCTTCGTCTTTCGGTTCATGGGCGGCTCGATGGGCTCCGTGGTCGGTGAGGCCATCACCCGCATGATGGAGCGCGGCGCCGCGCAGCGGCAGCCGGTCGTGCTTCTGTCTTGTTCGGGCGGGGCGCGCATGCAGGAAGGCTCGCTCTCTCTCATGCAGATGGCCAAGACGGTCGCTGCCCGTCGCACGCTTCGCGAGGCCGGCGCGCCTTTCATCAGCATCCTACTCAACCCGACGACTGGCGGAGTGGCCGCGAGCTTCGCGCTCCAGGGCGACGTGAACATCGCAGAGCCGGGCGCGCTGATTGGCTTTGCCGGGCCGCGCGTCATCGAGGACACTATCCGGCAGAAGCTTCCGGAAGGTTTTCAACGCGCCGAGTTCCTTCTCGAGCACGGCATGGTCGACATGATCTCCACGCGTCAAGACATGCGGAGCAATGTCGCGCGCATGGTCGAGTATCTGGCAGGGTGACTCGGTACCGCGAAGCGCTCCGCTGGCTCTACGGCTTGGAGTCGCGCGGCATCAAGCTCGGGCTCGAACGCATTGCCGAAGCCGCAGAGCTCCGCGAACACCCGGAGCAAGAGACTCGCTACGTCCACGTCGCCGGGACGAACGGGAAGGGCAGTGTCGCAACCATGGTCGAGTCAGTCCTGAGGGCCGCAGGCTATCGGACCGGGCAGTTCGCCTCCCCGCACCTGCAGCGATACGTCGAGCGGGTGCGCATCGGGGGCCGACCGATTTCTGAGCGCGAGGCGACCCGGCGAATCGAAGAGCTTCGCGCCGATAAGCGCCTGCCCCCACTTTCCTTCTTTGAATACACGACCCTGCTGGCGTTCGAGGCGTTTCGCGACGCTCACTGTGACATCGTCGTCCTCGAGGTCGGTCTCGGCGGCCGGCTCGATTCGACCAACATCGTGACGCCGGAGGTCTCGGTCATCACGAACATCAGCTTCGAGCACCAGCGCATTCTCGGTGACACGCTCGCGAAGATTGCACGCGAGAAAGCTGGAGTGCTCAAGCCCAACGTCCCCTGTGTCGTTGGCGCGCGAGGCAAGGACGTGAGGCGGGCGATCGCTGCTCGCGCACGTGCGGTCGGCGCGCCGCTTCGTTGGATCGACCGTGACTTCGAAAGCACTTGGAACAACGGCTCGCTTTCGGTGCGCGTGGGCGAACGCAACTGGACCGACCTGCGACTCGGACTTCAAGGTGACTACCAAGGGGACAACGCAGCGTGTGCGCTCGCGACCCTTACCGAGCTTGGAGAACACGGTTTCAAAGTGTCCGACGCAGACGTTCGCGCAGGCCTCAAACGCGCCAAATGGCCTGGACGCCTCGAATGGCACCGCGGCAAGCCCTCTTTCCTCTTCGATGCGGCGCACAACGCTTCCGGCTGCGAGACACTCGCCCGCTACCTCGACGGCCTCGATGTCTCCGGCCGGGTCGTGCTCCTCTTCGGCGCGATGAGAGACAAAGACCACCAACGCATGCTCGCCGCCTTCGACGGCCGCGTGGACCGACGCGTCTACGCCAGCTCCGGGGTCTATCGCTCCGTATCTCCCGAGCGCCTCTCCCGTCTCCGAAAAGGAACGGTCGCCCGCAGCGTCCGCGACGCCGTCGCCCGGGCCAAGCGAGCAGTCGGGCCAGATGGCCTAGTAGTCGTCGCGGGCTCGATTTTTCTAGTCTCCGAGGTGCGCGCCCTCGTCAAGACAGGTCCGCACCGACCCTCCGATAGCGATGTAGGCGCCCGCTTGGTCGCGGCACCGACAACCGTGCTATGTCTCCGCCGATGAGTGTCTTTTTGCAGGCTTGTCGGCGGGAGCCGACTTCATACACGCCGGTTTGGATCATGCGGCAGGCCGGGCGCTATCAGCCCGAGTATCGCGCGCTGCGCGAGAAGGTCAGCTTCATCGAGCTCTGCAAGTCGCCCGATCTTGCCTGCGAGGTGACTGTCCGGGCGGTCGACCAGCTCGGCGTCGATGCCGGAATCATCTTCGCGGACATTCTATTGATCCTCGAGCCGCTACGCATCGGCTTTCGAGTTCACCGACGACCATGGCCCGAAGATCATGGATCCGATTCGCACAGCAGCGCAGGTAGATGGTATCCCAGAGCAAATCGATGCAGCCGGCTCGCTCTCGTACGTGATGAACGCGATCCGGACGACGCGCAAAGAGCTGAAGGTGCCGCTCATCGGTTTCGCGGGCGCGCCGTTCACCCTGGCCTCCTACGCCATCGAAGGCGGCGGCTCGAAGAACTACTACGAAGCCAAGAAGCTCATGTACGGCGACGAGGGTCTCTGGAACGCCTTCATGTCCCGGCTCTCGAGCGCCATCGCCGACTACCTCATCGCGCAGATCGACGCCGGCGCCCAAGCGGTGCAGCTGTTCGACAGCTGGGTCGGTTGCTTGTCGCCTTCCGACTACCGCCGTTACGTCCTGCCGCACAGCAAGGCGATTTTCGACAAGCTTCCCAAGCACGTGCCTGCGATTCACTTCGGAACAGGCAACCCCGAGCTCTACCCTGCGATGAAAGAAGCGGGCGGTGACGTCATCGGCATCGACTGGCGCATCTCTCTAAACGACGCATGGTCCCTGCTCGGCGATGATGTCGCCCTGCAGGGAAACATGGACCCGGCCGCGCTTCTCGCGACGACCGAGGTCATGTGTGCCCGCGCCTCCGACGTGCTCCGAAGCGCAGCCGGTCGCCCCGGGCACATCTTCAATCTCGGCCACGGGATCATGCCTCAGGCCACGCCGGCTCAGGCGCGTGCCCTCGTCGACCACGTCCACGAAGCCAGCCAGCGCTAGTTTTTCCGAACGCCGATGAAGTGGAACGTCAGCGCCAAGGTTCCTCCGAGCTGCTGACCAAGAATCCAGGACTGAGCTCGGCTGCCGTCTGAATTGGTCGCCCCGCATCGAGAGGCCGACGAACGTCCAATCGAAGGATGCGAGGAAGGACATCCAGCGGACGATCGGAATCCGAAGACCCGCACCAAGCGTCACAGAGACGCCGCCGTTGTCCACGTTGGTGAGCCCGTACGGGTTGCCGTCCAACATCTTGGCGTAGCCGAGTGAGACGCGGATCATCGGGTGTACGTACGGGATGAAGCGGAAAGTCCCCTGCATGTCGAGACCGGTCTTCATCAGCTTGTACTGGTCGTAGTTCGCTTGCCGATAGAACCAGCCCAGGAAGAACGGGCCGCCAAAGGCGGTGCCGACCGCGAAGCCGCCTTCGGGTCCCTTGAGCTTGGGCGCATTCGGAGCGCCCCCGAGGCTGCCGAACTGATCGGGGTCGTATGATGAAGGACCGACGAACCCTTCGATCCAGAGCCAGCCCTGTACCTTCTTGTAGTACGGGCTCCGCTTCTCCTCTTCTTCTTTGGGAGCTTCCGGCGCCGACGCGGCGGCTTCCGGTTCCGTCGACGCGGCAGTCGCCGCTGGGCTCGACTCGGCCGCCGTGTCAGCTGGTTCCTGCGCGGATGCGGTCGTGCCAAGCAACATCAGCCCGCTGATCAAAAACGCGATGTACTTCATCAGTTGTCTCCCCATCTGGAATCAGGGTGGTCTGTTTCGACGCTGTAGGTGCCCTCAAACCAATTCCCAGCATCCACGAGCTTGCAACGTGCCGAGCAGAACGGAAAGTTCTTGTCCCGCTTGGCCAAGTCCTTCTTGCAAATCGGACAGCGTACGGTTTTCATCGGGTCGACGATAGCACAGGAGAAACAGCCGTGGTGAGGCCAGGTCCATCACGAGAAACACTCGATCAGTTTCGCGATATTCTCGCTGACACCGCCGGCTTCGAAGCGATGGTGTCCGGCAATCGCGTGACTCTGCTCCACGACGGAGAGCAGGCGTTTCCCGCGATGCTCGAAGCGATCGCAGAAGCAAAGCGCGAGATTCTGCTCGAGATGTACTGGTTCGCTTCCGACGAGGTGGGGTGGCAGTTTGCCGATACCCTCATCGCAAGAGCGGAGGCCGGGGTTCGGGTTCGTGTCATCTATGACGCCGTTGGCAGCCTGCAAAGCGACAACCGGATGTTCGCGCGGATGCGCGAGGCCGGCTGCGAGGTCGAGCAGTACAATCCGATCGCTCCTTGGCGTACGCGTTTCCGCATTGGCGTCGTCAACAACCGGGATCACCGAAAGCTGCTCGTCGTCGATCGACAAGTCGGCTTCACCGGTGGCGTGAATTTGGGCAACGAGTGGGCGCCCGAGAGCGCCGGTGGGGCAGGCTGGCGCGATGACACGATTCGGGTTGAAGGTCCCGCAGCCGAGCAGATGTGCGACGTCTTCGAATTTGGCTGGCGCCGAATCGTCGAGCCGCTGAGCTCCGCGCGCCCACGGCTGCGCCCTCCGGTGGATGTGGGTCACGGCGAAGGCAGCCGAGTCGGCGTCCTAGCCAACCACTATTTTCTCGAGCGTCGCGCCATCCGTCAGGCCTATCTGCGCCAGATCCGCAGCGCACAGCGATCGGTCTGCATCACCAACAGCTACTTCGTCCCAGACGGGCAAATCCGGCGCCTGCTTGCACAAGCGGTCGATCGCGGCGCAGAGGTGCGCGTGATCGTGCCCGGCAAGAGCGACGTTCCGGCCGTGCGCCACGCCGCTCGCAAACTGTACGGCAGGCAGCTAGAAGCGGGAATCCAGCTCTACGAGTGGCAGGGCCCTATTTTGCACGCCAAAACCGCTATCATCGACGGTCGTTGGTGCACCGTCGGCACCTACAACCTGGATTCCCGATCCTTGCGCTTCAATCTAGAGGTCGTCGCAGCCATCGAGGACGCCTCGGTCGCCGGCGCTATGGAAGAGCGATTCAACCAGGACCTCGAGACTGCCTCGCCGGTCTCTCATGAGGACTGGAAGCGTCGCCCCCTGCACCAGCGAATGCTAGACGACTTCTTCTACCGCTTTCACAAGCTCCTCTGACGTGGAACGAACTCCCCAACACATCTACCTCGACCCTCTCGACGGGATCTGGCTCACGGTTGCCGACCGCATTGGCTTCAGCGTCGAACGCTCCTCCGAGGTCTATGCCTCGACCGACGGGAAGGGCGTCATGACCATCGGCGACCCAAGCACCCTCGACCCCGACGACTGCCTGGCACAGATGATCCTCCACGAGCTCTGCCACTCCTTGGTCGAAGGCGAAGAGAGCCTCGAAGTTCCAGATTTCGGTCTAGACAACGAAAGCAAACGAGACGTCACCCGAGAGCACGCCTGTCTGCGCCTGCAGGCCTGGCTCACCGGCAAGCATGACCTGCGCCAAGCCCTCGCCCCCACCACGGACTTCCGCAGCTACTACGACGAGCTCCCGCAAGACCCGCTCGCCGACGACGCCGACCCAGCCACGGCAGCGGCCAGGCGGGGCGCCACCCGCGCAGAGAAACCACCCTGGGCCCCACATCTACAAGACGGCCTGGCGGCGACTGTAAAGGTGTTGAGAGCGGCAAGCGAGCTAGGTGCGAGGGATCCGAGCACCAACAAGCCCCCCATTTGGTGGAAATTACGGGCATAATCCACTGACGCTCACCCACCGCCCCCAGGACAGCAGCCCCCGCGAGCCCAAAGGGCGAAGCCCGGCGCCAAAGGCGCCGGCAAGGCGGAGCAAAGCGACCGCCGCGCCAGGCACGCTGCTCACTCGCGTGAGAGTGGTACCAGAACTACGGGTGGGGGTGGGCGGGCGGTGTAGCTAAACCATACCAGGCACCCCACCAAAGACCCGCTCCCCCCCTCGCCTGGCGTCCCCCCGCCCCCCCTGGTATAGCTGCGCCGCTTCATCCGAAGCCGGAGGCCTTGGCCCCCGAAATCACTCACATCCCCCGGCTCGATCAGACGTTCCGGTGCCTCTTCGGAGGTTGTTCGTCTGGGGGGATGGCAGTTCAACCGAAAGGAGAATGAGCAATGGCTGAATCTACACATGAGACCCAGGAAGCGCCCGAGTTGGCGGCCCTGGGAACCCCCGACGTCGCGTCGGGTGACCTACCGATTGGCCTCCGAGCCCTCATCGACGCGGGTGTTCACTTTGGTCATCAGACCAAGCGCTGGAACCCGCGGATGCGCCCCTACATTTACGGCGCCCGCAATGGCATTCACATCATCGACCTCGACCAGACCGCCGAGCTGTTCAAGCGCGCGTACGCCTTCATCTCCGACACGGTCGGACGCGGCGGGCACGTGCTCTTCGTCGGTACCAAGCGTCAGGCTGCCGAGATCGTCCGCGAAGAGGCGGAACGGGCTCGCCAGTTCTACGTGACCGGCCGTTGGCTTGGCGGCACGTTGACGAACTTCCGCACGATGAAAAGCGGCATCGATCGCCTTCGCAACATCGAGCAGCAAGTCGAAGATGGCAGCATCAACTTGCTCCGCAAGAAGGAAGCTCTCTCGATTCGCCGTGAGGCCGAGAAGCTCGAGAAGTACCTCGGGGGCATCAAGCTGATGAATGGCCTTCCGTCGGTGCTCTTCGTCATCGACCCGCAAAACGAGCACATCGCCGTCAACGAGGCGCGCAAGCTCCACATCCCGATCGTCGCGCTCACCGACACCAACTGCGACCCAGACCTCATCGATTTCGTCATCCCCGGCAACGACGACGCACTTCGCTCGATCAAGCTGATCGCTTCGCGTGTCGCCGACGCCTGCATCGAGGGAGGCCAGCAGCGGCGCGACTTCATGCAGCACGATGGCGCCCAGGCGCCCGATGCGAGCGGTGACGGGGTCCACGTCGAGTTCGCCCGCAGGCGCGGCTCCGCTCCCGCAGCCCCCGAAGGAAGAGAATAATGTCCGAGATCAGCGCATCCATGGTGAAGTCACTTCGCGATCGCACGGGCGCCGGCATGATGGCCTGTCGTGACGCGCTTCGTGAAACCGCAGGTGACGAAGAAAAGGCGATCGAGATCATTCAGAAGAAGGGTCTCAGCAAGGTTGCCAAGAAGGCAGGCGCCATCGCAGGCGATGGTTTGGTTCACGCGTACATCCATGGCGCGGGCCGGGTCGGCGTGCTCATCGAGATCAACTGCCAGACCGACTTCGTCGCGCGTGGCGATGACTTCAGGCAGTTCGTCCAGGACACCGCGATGCAGGTGGCCGCCGAGAGCCCGCTCTTCGTGAGCGCCGACGACATTCCCGAAAACGAGATCCTCGCCCGAACGGCGATCTTCCGGGGTCAGCTCGAGGAGGAGGCCAAGGCGACCGGCAAGGAAAAGCCCCCGGCGGCCATCGAGAAGATCATCGAAGGCAAGCTCGCCAAGTGGAAGAAGGAGGCCTGTCTTCTCGACCAGATTTCCATCATGCACGAGGACAAGACGATTCGGGATCTCCTCGAGGCCCTCACGGCCAAACTCGGCGAAAAGATCAGCATTCGGCGCTTCACCCGCTACGAGCTGGGCGAGGGAATCGAAAAAAAGAAGACGGATCTGGCGGCAGAGGTGACTGAAGCGCTAAAAGGCTCTTGAGTCATGACGAACGGGGCCAAGCTCACGCGGGTACTGCTCAAGCTCTCGGGAGAGGTGCTTTCCGGTGGACCTACCGGCAAGGCCATCGAGCCTGAGACCCTGAAAGCGATCAGCGAGGAGCTGGCCGAAGTCCACTCCAGTGGATGCCAGATAGGCATCGTCATCGGCGGTGGCAACATCTTCCGCGGCCTCAAGGGCAGCGCCAGTGGGATGGACCGCACTGCGGCCGACCACATGGGGATGCTGGCCACCGTCATCAATGGCATCGCGCTCCAGGATGGGCTCGAGAAGGCTGGTGTCGATACGCGTGTGATGAGCGCTCTCGAGGTCAAGGCCGTCGCCGAGCCCTACATCCGTCGTCGAGCCGTGCGCCACTTGGAGAAAGGGCGAGTGGTGATTTTCGTCGCCGGCACCGGCAACCCTTACTTCTCGACCGACACCGCTGCCGCGCTTCGCGCGATGGAGATCCGCGCCGACGCGCTTTGCAAGGCCACCAAGGTCAAGGGAATCTACGACAAGGATCCGGTTCGCCACGAGGACGCGACGATGGTGCGCCGGATCAGCTACGACCGCTTTCTGATGGAGAGGGTCGGGGTCATGGACGCTACGGCGGTCGCTCTGTGTCGCGACAACAATCTGCCTGTACGGGTCTTCAAGCTGACCGAGCCCGGGAACATTAAAAGGGTTGTCATGGGCGAAGACGTCGGTAGCCTAGTCACGGCGGACGGTTGAGCTCCGCGCGAATCGGGGATAGCGATGCTTGCTGAAACACTACAAGAGCTGGGCACTGCAATCGAAAAGGCGAAGGAGTCGCTCAAGCGCGACCTCTCGAAGATTCGCGCGGGCCGAGCCAACCCTGGTGTCCTCGACGGCGTTCGGGTCGACTACTACGGCACGCCGACGCCGCTGAAGCAACTCGCATCGATCTCGGTGCCCGAGGCGCGCATGATCGTCCTCAAGCCCTTCGACCGCAGCCAGATGCAGGCGATCGAAAAGGCCATCATGGAGGCGCAGCTCGGCCTCAACCCCTCCAACGATGGTGAGATCATCCGCCTGCCCATGCCCCCGCTGACCGAAGAACGCCGCAAGGACTTGGTCAAGGTTGCCCGCAAGGCAGGCGAAGAGTGCAAGGTCGCCATTCGCAAGGCACGGCACGACGCCAAGGACATGATCGACGCCCTGCAGAAGGAGGGCGAAGTCGGTGAAGACGACGCGGATCGCGCTCGCAAGGAGCTCGAAGACGTCGTCAAAGCTGGCGGCAGCAAGGTCGACGAGATCGTCGCCAAGAAAGAGATCGACATCCTCGAGGTGTAGGCCTCGTGTCGGGCGACCCTAGAACGGCCGTCCGAAATTGACGTAGAATTGCGCGCCACCACCCTGGTCCAAGCCATAAGCGAAGCCGATGCGCAGCGAGTACGGCTGCACGTATCCAAGCGTGAAGTCCATCAGGACCTCAGCGCCCACTCCCTTTCGGAATCCGTCGAAGTCCAGCGGACCGAAGTACGCGTCGCCGAAGTCGAAGAACAGCAACCCGTACATTCGGTCGAAGAAAGCCGGCACGGTGCCTGGCCCGCGCAGCACGCGCGTCAGCGGGAATCGATATTCGGTTTGAAGTAGCTGAAAGCGGTCCCCGACGATGGAAAAGGCCGGATAGCCGCGAAGTGCCACGCCTCCGAGCTGCTCGAAGTTGAGAATCTGCTCGATCAACGACGTATCGGGGAATCCGCCTAGCGAGAACAAGCCTCGCTCGCCGCGGCTGTCCTCGCCCGCACCTCCGCCGTAGCGAAACGCGAGGACATGATGCTGCGCCCAGGGCATCTCGATGAATCGTCGAATGAACCAGGATGCGCGGATGCTCTTGAAGCGACTGCCGATCCGGGGGTGCGCGAACGTAATGCCGGCTCCGAAGGTGCGACCCTCGGACGGCGTGTAGTCGAAGAGGTGTTGCCGCGCGTCGTTGTACACCCATGAGAGGCCGATGTCCGCGTTGAGGCCGGTCGCCGGAACGATCGGCGGCGGGTAGTTGGGGCTGACGGTGCCCTCGAAGCTGGTGAGCGAGCGCGCCCAGGTGAGCCCGTAGCTCGCGCTGATGCGATTCGAATGAAACGAGCGCGGTATGACTTGAGCAACCGCGAGCCGCCCGCCGTATGCGTCCTCGACGTACGAACGCTGTCGCCCATTGACGACAAACCCGTTGCGGGGGGTTACTCGCCGGAAGAACGAGATCGAAAGGTCCGGAGGCATGCGGCGCAGCGTGTAGTTGAGGTCCACGTTGACGTAGCCTTCGGTCAGGCTGATGCCGAGCCTCGCGTAGATCTCATGGAGCTCCGCCGCGTCCACGCCGCGCGTGAAGATCCCGAGCTGCTGCCCGAAAGCATCCTCGTGCAGGTCGAGACCCCAGAACCGCGGATAAAGGGTTCGTGCGCCGACGTAGCGCGTCGAGAGATCTGGAATCAGTGCACTCGCATCGCTTGGTGGCGGCCGATCGTCGATGTACGGTGCTGCGGGATGCCCCGTCTCGGGGTCGAGCTCGAGCATGAAGATGTCGTACCCGCGGCTCGTGTAGCCGATGTACGCGAGCTTGCTCCCGTCCGGGGAAGGCGCCGGCGAGTATGCGCCGGAGACGACGTTGCTGATCTGTGATACCTCGCCGCTCGCTGCCTCCCATGCGTAGACGTTGGCAATACCGGTTCGGTCGCTCGAGAAGTAGAGCCGAAGGCCGTCGGGGGACCAGGCCGGTCCCGTATCCAAGGCCCGGTCATGGGTGACCCGGTGGATCTCTCGGGTGCGGAGGTCGATCACCTCGATGTCGCGGTAGCCGCCGGTTCGCCACGCGCTGTAGGCCACTTTGCTTCCATCGGGCGAAAAACGCGGCGTGTAAACTTGCTCGAAGCGCGCGCTGTCGACGAGCAGCTCCTGCGTCTCTTCGATGTCATCGATGCTCGCGATCCACAGGCTTTGCGTGCTCGCTTCATTGCGAACGTACGCGATCGAGCGCCCGTCGGGCGAGATGTCGGGGTACCGCGCGCGAAGGCCCCGTGTCAGCCGCTTGCGCTTCCAGGCCCTGTCTGGGTCCAATCGAAAGAGGTCGTAGAAGCTGTAGACGTTGGTCTTGTACGCGTCGAACGACTCGAAATAGAGGTCGCCATTGGGATGCAAAGCGGGGTAGCTCTCGCCGGCGCTTCGCACGATACGTTCGACCCGGTTGCCGCTCGCAAGGTTGAGCGTCCGGATTTGCGGATCGCTTCGTCCGTCCCGTGCGTAGTAGATCAGCCGCTCGTCATCCGCGAAGCGCAGGCCGCGCACGGTTTGCCCGTGGAAGGTGATCCGGCGCGCCTTCGTCACACCGTCTGCACGGACTTCGGCTTCCACCTCGCCGTACTGTTGACGCATGTCTTCGATCCACAGCTGGTAGAGCTCCCCGAAGGTCTTTCCGCTGAGCCGCTTGCCCATCCGGTTGACGCTGAACGGAATCGCTCGACGTCCGTACCAGGTCGCCATCTCGCCGAGGATGTCTTCGCCGTACTGCTGAACGAGCCAATTGATGAAGCGCGAGCCGTACAGGTACCAAATGTCACCATGCGGCCAGTAGTCGGTTCGGTTGTTGAGCGTGTCGAAGTGCAAGATGTTGTCTTCGAGAACAGCCGTCCGCATGTACATCTCGTACTGCGTCGACCGCATGCGCCCGCCTGCCGTTTCTCTGGACTCCAGGTACGTCGCAATGCCTTCGATGATCCAGCGGGGCTGAAGGACGTTTGGGGCCCAGACCTTTCCGAAGATCTTGTTGATCACCGCAGGCAGGCCGCCGATGTTGTCGGTGTGCAAGATGTGTGCGTGCTCGTGAGTCACGAGCACCGTCATCCAGTCATCGAAGTCCCCGAGCGCCGACAGGTCGGCCGGCGCACTCACGTAGAGCCGAATCACGTTGTAGTTCAACGGAGTGGCACTGCCGTTGGCCGTATCGACCTCGTCGGTCAGCACGATTTGCACACGCTTTTTCGGTTGATGCCCGAGCAGCGGGGCCATGCTCGAGTTGGAACGCTCAGCGATCGCCAGGACCCGTCGGGCCACCAAAGCCAGGGGCTCGGGGTAGCTGACCTCAAAATGGTCGCTTCGGACCGTCCGCCAGCGCCTGGACAGGTCCCTGGTCTGAGCCTCCGCCGGTATCACCCCCAAAAGCCCCAGCAGAAAGGCCATCGCAGCCGCCGCGCGGGCCATACCTGACTTTCTAGCATGGCGCCCAGCACAACCCACAACCGCCTGTTCGCCCTTCTGTCCGAGCGAAAGGCTTGACCACATGCATGGCAAGCTCCTAGCCTTAAATCTGATTCAGGGCGGGGTTTCGCTAAAATGGGGTTTGAGCGAGGGGAGTTGGTCATCGAAGGTCTGACGTTGCCGTTGGCGCTGCGTTTCATCTCTGGGAAGTACCAGGGCGGGGAGTTTCCTCTGCCCGAGGGCGGGGAGATTGTAATCGGGCGTTCCAGCGAGCTGGACATGGTCTTGGTCGAGGACATGGTTTCCCGACGCCACGCGAAGATCTCCGTCGAGGGCGGGAACATCTTCCTGGAGGACCTCGGCTCGACCAACGGGAGCTTCGTCAACGGCGAGAAGATTTCTCGGACCAAGCTAGGCGAGGGTGACCGAATCCTGATCGGCACGAGCATCATCAAGGTCGTCGCCTCCGATGGGTCTGCTTCGGTGCAAGACGCCAAGGCCAAGATGGATGCTGCCGCAGCGAGCGCGCGCCCAACGCCGGGCAGCACCATGACCGGCTCGATTGCCGAGGTGGCTCTTCCGGATCTGCTTCAACTTTTCTCTGCCTCGAAGAAGACCGGAGTCCTGCAGATCACGACCGAGACCGACGTCGGCTCGATTTACCTCGAAGAAGGCATGGTGCAGTTCGCCGTCGTCAACGGCGACGAATCGGTGCCGCCCGAGAAAGCTTTCTACCGCGTGCTCCTCTGGGACAAGGGCACCTTCGATCTGCTTCCCAAGGTGGAGCGCAGCTTCCCCACGGAGATCAAGAGCAGCATCGAAGGCCTGCTCATGGAGGGCATGCGCCAGCTCGACGAGATGCGCCGCCTCGGAGACGCGCTCCCGCCGCTGCAAGCGTTTGTCAGCGTGGCCTCGCCCATGCCGCTGCCGCTTCGCGACGCCTCACCTGAAGAGCTCGACGTCATCCAGCTCGCGCTCGGGCACGACACCCTCGTCGAGATGATGAATCACGCCGGCAAGCCCGACCCGGAAGTCGCCGAGGTCGTCGTTGCCCTGCTCGAAAAAGGCTACCTGGTCAGCGACTGAGCTCGCGGACCGCAGAGCCGCGAACCCGCAACCCGGCGACTACTGCCGAAAATACTGCCGTAGAGCGCGATACGCGTTCGTCAGCGAGCTGTTCAGCTCCCGCGCCGCCTCGTGGCGTTCGGGATGCCCTTCGTGCTTGTCGGGGCTGTAGCGCTCCTGCAGCCGCTTGTAGGCGCGTTCGATCTCGGGCCAGGTCGCGCCAGGACTGAGCTCGAGGTTCGCCAAGTACTGCTGAACGCGCTTCCAACTCAGCTTCGTCTCCGCAGCAGGCGTTTCGCCACGGCGCCTTGCACGCTCCTGCTGGAGCTCCTCATCGCTCAGTTTCGCGAGCTTCTTGCCCGAGCGCCCGAATTTCCCGTCGCTCAGGCGCGTCACGAGCCAGCGGCTCCATGCAGGGTCAACAAGCGCGCGAGCAGGTCTTCGGAGTACTTCGTCAGCTTGGTGAATGCGACGCCCATACCAGGTGGGTCGTCTTGCACGCGAACAACCTGGCCGTCGCCTTCAATCGTTTCGACGTCGTCCATGATCACGGTGAAGGTGAGATGCACCTCCGTCCCGATCGGCAGAGGCTCTTTGGAACGAATGAAGACCCCAGATCTCGAGACGTTCGTCACGTACTCGTGAACAAAGGCATCGAACGACTCGAACTCCTTGTTGATCGTGACCCGCTTCTCGATGCGTTGGCCGTCGTCGTTGCTCATCGCTTGGTCAGTCTCCCGTCAGGTCGAACTGCTCCAGATGATAGTCGTTTCGTGGGTTCAATTCGATACGTCGCTGAAAACGCTGCGCGGCTTCGGCGACCGACGCTTTTTCCTCGCGATCGAGCATGTCGCAGACGGCCGGGTGGGCGCTGATGACGATCTTGTAGCCGGGAAGGGAGTCTCGCTCGCGCCGCATCTGTCGGAAGATCTCGTGGCACACGGTTTCCTTGGATTGAAGGAGGCCGGTCCCATCGCAGAAGAAACACGGTTCATAGAGCGTTCGCCCGAGTGACTGCCGCGTGCGTTTGCGAGTCATTTCGACCAGTCCGAGCTCGCTGATGCGAATCGCCGTTGTCCTGGACTTGTCATCCTTGAGGGCCGTCAGGAGCGCCTTGAACACCTTCTCTCGATGCGCGTGACGCTCCATGTCGATGAAGTCGAGCACGATCAGGCCACCGATGTTTCGGAATAAGAGCTGATACGCGATTTCTCGAACCGCCTCCAGGTTGGTTTGCAGGATCGTCTGTTCGACGTCGCGACC
>CAVQUI010000013.1:0-32911 GCA_963716775.1 uncultured delta proteobacterium | reverse complement strand
TCCCGACCGCATCGAGAGACAGGAAGGCGGCGACGACGCGCAACGGATTCTTGGCGAGCGCGAGCGTCGAGGGCTCGTAGATGAATCCGCCGAGGATCCACTCCGGCACCAGCAAGGCCGGGATACTGAGGGCGGCGACGACGACGACGGCGATCTTCGTCACGTCCCATCCCCAGAGCTTGGCGTCATCGGGATGGCCCCGTCCAAGGGCCTGGCCCGCAAGCGAGGCAGCCGCCAAACCAAAGCCAATCCCGGGCAAGATCGCGACGAGCATCAGGTCGATGATCACTTTGGTCGCCGCCAGCTCCCGGAGTCCCCATTGGGCCCACAACATCAGAAACACCGTCATGCCGGCTGCGAAGAAGAACTGCTGAAGGCCGGCTGGCGCGGCTAGACGAATTATCGTCTTCATGGTTTCGCGACTGGGAAGCCCGTGAAGAAAGCCAGCGTCCCGCGCGTAGCCGCGGCCGAGCACGAAATAGGAAGCCGTTCCGAACACGGTCGCAATGGCCGAGGCCACCCCCGCGCCCATCGCACCGAGCTCCGGAGCGCCGAGATTCCCGAAAATCAACACCCAGTTGAGGAAGATGTTGAGCACGTGCATCGAGATCAGCGTCCGCATGTAGAGGATCGACTTGTCGACCGCATTCCAATACCCACGGAAGGCGAAGTTCATCCCCATGGCAAACATCGCGAAAAGACGGGCTCGGAGATAGGGCACGCCTTGCTCGACGACCGCCGCATCGCTCGTGAGGACCGGGAAATAGTCTGGCGCCAGCGTGACCAGGGCCGCCGACCAGGGCACGGCGATGAGTAGCGCGAGCAACAAGCCCCCGTTGAGCGGGATGGCGGTCTCACCGAGCCGCCCTTCTCCGACGCGACGCGCCGCCATTGCCTGAACACCCGCAGATAGGCCCAAGATGAACGCGGAGAAGAGGAAGTTCGCGAAGCCGCCTAGACCGACGCCCGCGAGCGCAGCGTCGCCAAGGGTGCCCACCATCGCGGTGTCGACGAGGTTGAGCACGTTCTGCGAGAGCATCCCGCCGATAATGGGAAGGGCGAGACCCAAGATCCGGCGTCGACGCACGGCAGGAACGCCCAGGACGTGCCTCCGTACCTGCGCGCCGTCACCCACGGCCCGACTCTAAGACTGTCTCGCGACGCGGCAAGTTAGCGCGGCGCCATGCGAATGGAGCCATCGAGCCGAATGACCTCGCCATTGAGGTAGCTGTTCTCGACGATGTGGCAGGCGAGCGCACCGAATTCCTCGGGGCGGCCGAGCCGGCTCGGGTGCGGGATCGTGGCAGCCAGGGCTGCCCTCATCTCGTCGGGAAGCGAGGCGAGCAAGGGCGTGTCGAAGGTGCCCGGCGCAATTGTGACGACGCGAATCTGCGCCTTGGCAAGGTCGCGCGCTGCCGGGAGGGTCATGCCCACGATGCCGCCCTTCGAAGCCGAGTAAGCGACCTGCCCGATCTGGCCGTCAAATGCCGCGACCGAGGCGGTGTTGATCACGACGCCTCGCTCGCCGTCTTCCGGCTCGTTTTTGGCCATAGCCGAGGCCGCAAGCCGGAGGAGGTTGAACGTTCCAATGAGATTGACCGAAATCACTTTCTGGAAGACGCCAAGATCGTGAGGCGTGCCGTCCTTGCCAATGGTCCGCATGCCAAATCCGATGCCCGCACAGTTGATTGCGGCTCGGAGCGTGCCAATGGATGATGCCCGCTCGACTGCGGCTTGAACTTCGTCCGCATTGCTGACGTCGGCCTGCACATAGGCTGCCAGGTCACCGAGCTCGGCGGCCAGCTTTTTCCCGCGATCTGCGTTGAGGTCGACGATGACCACGCGGGCCCCCTCGCTGACCAGCCTGCGCACCGTCGCCTCGCCCAAGCCAGAAGCTCCGCCTGTCACCAACGCTACTGAACCTTCAATCTTCATCGAAACCTCCGGCCGCAGATGCTTGGTCTAACCGGGACCCCCGTCAAGCAGCTAGCGTGCAGGCCCGCCTGCGGCTAGAACCGGGCGCACTCACGCTGGGTAAGGGGACCAGTGCTCTTCAACAGCCTCGACTACATTCTGTTCCTGGGCGTTGCCGTCGCGGGTTTCTGGCTACTGGCTCGCCATGCCCAGGCGCGGATCATCTTCGTCTTCGTGCTGTCTTGCCTGTTCTACATGGCATGGCACCCGGCCTACATCGTCCTGATCCTCGCCTCGACGCTCATCGACTATGTCGTCGGACTCCGAATCCACGCGAGCGACCACGAGACGACCCGCAAGCGCTGGTTGATCGTCAGCCTGGTCTCGAACCTCGGGCTGCTCGGGGTCTTCAAGTATTTCAACTTCGCCTCGCAGGCGACGGCCGACGTGCTGGGGCTCTTTTTCGGCATCGAGATTCCAAGCCCGCCTTTCCTCGACGTCCTTCTGCCGGTCGGCATCTCCTTCTATACGTTCCAGACGCTCAGCTACACGATTGACATCTACCGGCGCAAGCTCGAGCCGACCCGCAACTTCTTTCAGTTCGCCTTCTTCGTCACGTACTTCCCGCAGCTCGTCGCCGGTCCCATCGTCCGCGCCTCCGAGCTCCTCCCACAGCTCCAGCGCAAGATCACACTTCGCGACGAGCAGGTCACCCGGGGTCTCTTCCTCATCGCGACCGGGATGGTGAAGAAGGTCGCCATCGCCGACTACCTTTCGGTGAACCTCGTCGACCGTGTGTTCGATCAACCGGAGCTCTACACGGGCGCCGAGGTCGTCATCGCGCTCTACGGCTTCACCATGCAGATCTACTGCGACTTCTCCGGCTACACCGATGTCGCGCGCGGCTCTGCGAAGCTCATGGGTCTCGAGCTTCCGAGGAACTTCGACCGGCCGTATCAGTCCTCGAGCCCCGCGGAGTTCTGGCGCCGTTGGCACATGACCCTTTCGACCTGGCTCCGCGACTATCTGTACTTTCCGCTCGGCGGCTCACACACCGGCCCCGTCCGCGCATACTGGAACCTCTGGCTCACCATGTTCCTCATCGGCATCTGGCACGGCGCGTCCTGGACCTTCGTGGTCTACGCGCTCCTGCAGTCGATGGCGATGGTGACCCATCGCTTTTTCTACAGGCGATCGGGCCGTAGCCGTGACACGGTCGACAGCTGGCAACTGCACGCGTTCAAAGTGTTCTGGGCGCTCCAATTCGTGGTCTTTTCGCGAATCCTCTTCCGAGCGACCAGCCTCCAGAACGCCGCCGACGTGACGGCGCGGCTGGGCTCCGGCACCTTCTCGGTCGCACAGATTTCGCTCGGTGTCTGGGCGATGCTAATCCTGACCTTCGCCGCCCACTACACGCCGAAACGCTGGTTCGAATCGATCGAGCTGCGCTTCAAGGCCATGCCGGCACCAGCCCAGGGCATCGCGCTCGCCGTCGTGGGCTTCGTCCTGAGCGTCGTCGCGACGAGCGAAGTCGTTCCTTACATCTACTTCCAGTTCTGATGCTCAAACGAATCCACGAACAGCTCACGCCCCTGCAACACCTGATCACGGTGGTTCTGTTCATGTTCGCCGCGTGCATGTTGACCTATGTGGTTCCGCCGATGGAAGGCTTACGGCCTTGGATCCCTGGCGAGGAGGACTTCCCCATCGTGCGGCTCTTCAAACGATGGAGTGAGATTCCTGCCTTCGCCGGTCACGGGGGCTCTTACCGGCCCACGACCAGCACGGAGGCGGGCAACGAGCGCCTTGCCGAAGCCGTGGGCGCGACCGTGGCGGCCAACCTCGGCAGCAAGCCGATCATCGCCCCCCCGAACGAGACCGACGGCGGTCCCGGAGTCGACCCGGCCGAGTACGATGGCATCTCGATCCGAATCGAAGACCCCTCTGGTCGGGGCATGCGCGCATTTTACGAGGCCCTCGAAAAGACGGCGCGGCTGGACGAGGACGCGATTACGCGGGTCGGGCACTACGGGGACTCGAGCATTGCAACCGATCTCGATCACCTCGACCTTGCGCGAGAATCTCCAGGCACGATTCGGGGACGCAGGTCATGGCTTCGTCCTCGCCGCCAAGGGATATATCCCGTACAAGCACCGCGGGGTACAACAGTCATCGAATCCCGACTCCTGGGAGCTTCGTGAAGTCGTTCGACGTCAGGATCGCGATGGCCGCTATGGCTACGGCGGAGTGCAGTCGAGAGCCATGCGCGGCTCCTGGGCTCGAATCGGCACGGCCAAGCGGGGAGCCGTCGGAACGCGAGCATCGCGCTTCGACATCTACTTCGAGCAACGGCCGCGAGGCGGGAAGTTCTCCGTGCGGGTCGACAAGCAGGACCGTAAAATCGTGTCGACCGAGGCTGAGGCCGTCGGGGATGGCGTCCATTCGATCGAAGTTCCGGACGGGGCGCATTCCATCGAGCTGCGCTACCACAGGGGCGGCCCGGTGACCTTCTACGGCGTGGCAGTCGAGCGCGAAGGACCTGGCGTGGTGTACGACTCCCTCGGACTGGTTGGCGCGCGCGCCAATCGATTGCTCAACTTCGACGAAGCTCACATCCGGCGGCAGCTGCAGCTGCGAGGCACCAACCTGATCGTACTTGGCTTCGGCGGAAATGAAGCGAGCGACGACCGCACCAAGGAGATGTTCTACGAGGACTACATGAAAGTCTTACGCAGAATGCGGCAGGGACGTGAGGACCTGGCTTGCCTGGTGTTCGCCCCCCTCGACCAGGCGCGACGCACGCGTGGGCGCATTCGCACCCTGCCGACGATTCCTCTCATCGTAGCGGCGCAACGGCGGGCGGCATTCGACTCCGGCTGCGCCTTCTACGACACCTGGCAGGCGATGGGCGGCGAAGACGCGATGCGACGCTGGTACCATGCGCGTCCAAGGCTCGCGATGGGCGACTTCCGGCACGCAACGCCGGCAGGCTACGAGATCATCGGCAACATGTTCTACAAAGCCCTCCTTGCGGGCTTTGCGGACTACCTCTCCGGCGAGTCTTCTTCTGCGCCAGCGTCAGCGACTTCCTCGCCCGCAAGCGCGCCTGACGCGGGCTCGGACTCATCCGACGCGGGCATCCCTTCGAGCAAGGCCGAGAGCAAGACCTCCCCCAAGCGTTGATAGCCGACCCGGGTGTAGTGGATGTGGTCTTGCGATGCGTACGCCGGGTCGTTCGCAGCCCACTGCACCATCGAGAGCGCTCCACCTTGAAACGCCACCAGGTCGAAGAAACCGCAGCCCTGCTCGAGCGCAACGCGATGTTGAACCGCTATCAAGCTCGCGGTCCTCGAGCGGTGTTCGAAGACGCGCTCCTCTACTTGCATGGGACGGTCTGACGGACCGATCAATAGACAGGATGCCTCCGGCGCGGTGTCCCGCATGCGTTGGAGCACGGCGCGAAGGTTCTGCTCGTAGTCTTCGATCGGCGATTCATCGCCGCTTTCGTTGGTCCCGTAGGCCAAAACGACCAGGTCGGGCTTCCGCCTGCGAAGGTGCTCCTGGTAGACCGCCTCGTCCCAGAGCAGTTGATAGCGGACACGCGAGCCGTTGATCCCAAGCGTATCCACGATGACGCCGGGCTGATCGCGTTCCACCGCCAGGCCGTACACCCGGACCGGCCGCTTGCTCAGGGTCCGGATTTCGAAACGATGCGAGGCGTCAGGAACGCGAAACGTCGCGTAGCCCGTCGAGACCTTCGACGCGCGCGTCGAGATGCGGCGCGCTTTGCGGCCGTCGATGAACACATCCATGTCGCCGCCACGAGGGTGCTTCTCGTAGTACAGCTCGAAGAAGCCCGCGGTGTGGCCGTACTCGCCCTCCTGGGCAGTATGCACCGTGCCAAACGAACCCGGGCGCTGGCTCACCATGGCGATCCCGGCGAGGCCGAGCCGCTCGACGTCCGAGTCGCCGACTCGAATGCGCTGCGTCTCCCAACGCTTGCCGTCGCTTTCTATGTTGATGTCGCGGTGCCGATAGGTGCGCCATGGATGCACGGGCAGGACGAAGCCATGACCGGCATCGCCGTAGCGGGTTTGCAGCTCCCGGCGGATGTACCCGGTGAATACGTCACCCGCGACGTGGGACGCCCCGTAGAACAGGAGCCTGGCCTGCCCTTCGCCTGCCTGCGCACGCGCGAGCGCCCGATGCAAGGCATCCATCGACTTCCCGTCACGATCTTCAATTGCGATGTCGAGGCCGAGCTGATCGTTGGGCGGTGGCTCGAGGAGCTTGGGTCCCATGCGCTCGGCGGAGCGAACCGCCTTGAGGACGCCGGTCTCGTCGATCGCAGCCGGCCTCCGCGGAGACGCATCGGCCGAGCTTGTCGACGCCCCATAGCCAAGCGTCCACACGCTCGCCAACGCCACCCCACACAAGACGATCGCCAAGGGCGAACCCCATAGATTCCCGAGCCGCACGCCCTCACAATGGCGATCCGGCGCGATCCAGTCAAATTGACGTGTATTGCGGACGGAAGTCGGCCATGATGCGCGCCATGAAATCGCGCGAGCTGCTCTTGAAGACTGCCAAATTCGACGTCGCTCGTCTGCGGTTCGAGGGCCCGGACGGCTCCGAAATCATCCGTGACGTGGTCGAGCACCCTGGGGCAGCGGTGATCCTCCCCCAACTCGACGACGGACAGGTCGTGCTGATCCGAAATGTGCGTCGGACGGTCGGGAAAGTTCTCTGGGAGCTTCCAGCCGGCACCCTCGACCCCGAAGAGTCGCCGGAGGTCTGCGCCGCGCGCGAGCTCGAGGAGGAAACCGGCTATCGGGCCGGAACGATCGTTCCACTGACGGAGTTCTTCGCCTCCCCGGGCATCCTCAACGAGCGGATGTACGGTTACTTGGCAACCGACCTGGAACAAACCAGCCAAAACCTCGACCCGGGAGAAGAAATCGAAGTGTTTCCCATTCCCCAGTGGCAGGTCCGCGACATGATCAAGGACGGACACATCGAGGACGCTAAGACGATAGTCCTGCTGCTCTACTGGATGCACCTGCACTCTCCGTGATTCCCCCAAGCGAATATCGATACCAATGGAGCTGCTAACCCGCATTCAAGACAACTGGATCGTCCTGCTGATCCCGCTGATCAGCGCATTGGTCGGCTGGTTCACAAACGTGGTCGCCATCAAGATGATGTTTCATCCGGTCGAGTTCGTCGGCATTCCACCCTATCTCGGCTGGCAAGGTGTGATCCCGGCCAACGCCCTCCGGCTCGCCAAGGTCTCGAATGCGCTGATCACCGAAAAACTCCTGTCGCTCAGGCAACTTTTCGATGAAACCTTCAACGCCGAGTCCTTCGCTGGAAAGCTCGGCGCGGTCATCGACGACGTGACCGAGCAGGTGATCGACGAGGTCGCCAACAAGCACGCCAAGGCGATGTGGGACAACGCCGGCGAGTTCATGCAGAACAAGGTGCGCGAGCAAGTGCGCGCCGAAGTCATCGCGGTCTCGCGTGCGATTGCGATGGATATGGCGGACGACATCGACAACATCATGGACATCGAGAAGACGGTTCTCGAAGCCATGGAGCGCCACAAGGCGCTGATGGGTGAGATGTTCTACGAAGTCGGCCGCAAGGAATTCAAGTTCATCGAGCGATCGGGGCTCTACTTCGGTTTCCTGTTCGGCATCTTCCAGATGACCGTCTGGGTGCTCTACCCCGCCCCGTGGATCCTTCCTCTAGCCGGCTTCTTTGTCGGTTACCTGACAAACTGGATCGCGATCAAGCTCGTCTTCGCGCCGCGCGAGCCCGTGAAGATCGGCCCGATGACGGTGCAGGGCCTGTTTCACAAGCGGCAGAACGAAGTCGCGGAGGCGTTTGGACGAACCGTAGCGACGCGCGTACTCAATGCCGACAACATCGTGACCACGGTGATGGAAAGCGATGGTGCGGCGCACATGAACGCCATCGTCAAGCGTCGAATCAGCGAGCTGATCTCGAAGTACGAAGCCCACCCGATGGCGGCTCTGGTTCTGCCCGAAGAGGAGCGACCCGCGCTCCGGGCCGAGCTCCTCGAACGCATTCAGTCGGAGTGGCCGAAGCCCGGCGGCTTCTTCCACACATTCGCGGGCGAATCTGTGGATCTTCGAGGCGAGCTCGAGCGCCGGATGAAAGCGCTCGACCGCGAAAGCTACGAAGGAGTGCTCCGGCCGGCTTTCCAGCAGGATGAATGGAAGTTGATCGCCGCCGGAGCCGTGCTTGGAACGCTCGCTGGAGTCCTGCAGCTCGTCTACATCTTCGGCGATGCCATGGAGCGGCTCAGCCGATAGTCGCCTGGGCGCTGGCCGAATGCTCGCTCAACGGCTAAACACTGGGGCGTGGAACAAACCGCAACCCTCCTCGTCTGCTGCCCCGATCGCAAAGGCCTAGTCGCTGCCCTTGCGCAGCTACTCTATGGGCACGGGGCCAACATCCTCGATGCTGACCAGCACACCGACCCGGTTGCAGGCCAGTTCTTTCAACGCATCAAGTTCGACATGTCCGAGCTGCACACCGATCGGCAAAGCCTGGAGACCGCGATTTCGGAGGTCGCCGCGCGCTTCTCGATGAGCTGGCGGATCGCCGACGGCAAGAGCCGTTGCAAGACCGCGATCTTCGTATCGAAGTACGACCACTGCTTGTATGACCTCTTACTTCGTCAACGCGCCGGGGAGCTCTCCACCGACTTCGCACTCATCATCAGCAACCACGAAGACCTCCGCCCCATAGCCGAGCAGTTCGGGGTGCCGTTCCATCATCTCCCCATCAGCAAGCAGACCAAGCGAGCGCAAGAGAGCGAGGCTCTTGCGCTGCTCGAAGCCGAAAACGTCGATCTGGTGGTGCTCGCGCGATACATGCAGATCCTCAGCGATGACTTCCTGAAGGCGTACGACGGCCAGGTCATCAACATCCACCATTCCTTCTTGCCCGCCTTCATGGGCAGCAAGCCCTACCACCGAGCGTTCGAGCGGGGCGTCAAGTTGATCGGCGCAACCGCACATTACGCCACGGCAGAGTTGGACGAGGGCCCGATCATCGAGCAGGACGTCGTCCGCTGTTCACACCGCGACTCCGTGCAGGACTTGGTCCGCAAGGGTCGCGACCTCGAGAAGGTCGTGCTGGCGCGCGCCGTGCGCTGGCACCTTGACGACCGAATCCTCGTCTACGACAACAAGACCGTCGTCTTCAACTAGGGAGCCACCATGACTGAACGAGTACAGCTCAGCATCGAGAACCACGTCGCGACAGTTCGCATGTCGCGCCCCGAAAAACGCAATGCGCTCGATGCGGACATGTTCGATGGGCTCATCCGAATGGGCGAGCGCATCATCGCCGACAAGAACGTTCGCGCGGTCGTGCTCCACGGCGAGGGCAAGGCGTTTTGTGCAGGACTGGACTTCGCGTCGTTCATGGGATCGCCCGATTTGATGCAGAAGCTTCTTTCGCGCGGCGATAGGAGCCCAGCCAACATGGCGCAGCGCGCGGGGTGGATTTGGCAAGAGGTGCAGGTCCCCGTCATCGCTGCCATCCACGGCTGTCGCGTTCGGCGGCGGCCTTCAAATCGCCCTTGGCGCAGACATCCGCTACGCGACCGCCGATGCTCAGTTCTCCGTCATGGAGATCAAGTGGGGGCTGATCCCCGACATGAGCATCACCCAGACGCTCTTCACGGTCGTGCCCCTCGATGTCGCGAAGGAGCTGACGTTCACCGGACGAATCGTCTCAGGCACCGAAGCGCGCGAGCTTGGCCTGGTCACCAAGCTCAGCGAGGACCCGCTCGCGGACGCACTGCAAACCGCCAAGCTAATCGCGACGAAATCCCCCCACGCAATCCGCGCGGGCAAGACTCTGCTCCGCGACGCCCCAGGAATGTCGCGCGCCGATGCGCTCAAGCTCGAGACCGCGCTTCAGGTCACCCTGCTTGGTAGCCCCAATCAAATGGAGGCCGTGCAGGCCAACATGAGCAAACGCGATCCCGATTTCAAGAACCCAGCATGAGGACGAGCGACTAAGCGGGCTCGGGCGGCCGCGACACACGGGGCTGATACTGGCAGCAATCCGGCGGACAGACGTCGGGAGCAGGCCCGCGCTTGCCCATCGACTGACGCACGCTGACCTTGCCGAGCCGCTCTTCGATGAGCTCGCGAATCATGGCCACAAAGGCTGAATGGGTCCCCACGGTCGGCGCTCGCGTGAGGGTAATCCCGAGCTCGTTGGCGTAGTCTCGCGCCTCGTGGTCGAGGTCCCAGACCACCTCCATGTGGTCGGACAAGAAGCCTATCGGCGCGACCACGACGTCTTTCACGTTGATCTGCGAGAGTGCATCGAGATGCTCGAGGATGTCAGGACCGAGCCAGGGGACGTGAGGCGGCCCAGATCGGCTCTGATAGACTAGCTGCCAGCGATCGTGCCGCGCTCCCTCGGCAACGAGGCGGGCCGTTTCTTCGATCTGATCGGCGTAGTCACAGGTCTCGGCCATCGCAATCGGAATGCTATGCCCGCTGAAGGCAACGCGGGCACATTCGCGCCGCTCTTTGGGCAGCGTCTCCAGCGCGGCGAGCAAGCAGTCGACATTGGCTTCGATGAAGCCAGGGTGATTGTAAAAGGCCCGGAGCTTGTCAACCAGCGGCGCGCCCTCACCAAGCTCTTCGCGAGCCTTCTCGATGTCCTCTTGGTATTGCCGACACCCGCTGTAGCTGCTGTACGCTGACGTGAAGAACGCAAGCGCCCGCTTCTTCCCGTCGTCACGCATCTGCCGGAGCGCGTCGAGAATGAATGGGTTCCAGTTCCGATTGCCCCAGTAGACCGGCAGGTCGATTTCGCTCTTGCGGAGCTCTGCTTCGAGCGCTGCAATCAAGGCCCGATTCTGGTCGTTGATCGGGCTCTTGCCCTCGAAGTGATTGTAGTGCACCGCGACTTCCTTGAGCCGCTCGGGCGGCACGTTTTTGCCGCGCACCACGTTCTCGAGGAACGGCATGACGTCTGCACGGTTCTCCGGCCCTCCGAAAGACACCAGGAGAATGCTGTCGTACTCGAGATCCGTATCGCCCACGCCGGAACTCTCGCGCCTAAAACCCGCCCTGGCAAGCCAAGAGTCTTGCCAAGCGATGGCAGCTGTGCTCTAGCTTGGCCGTGCGGGTTACGATTCTGGGAAGCGGTAGCGAGGGGAACGCGCTTCTCTTGGAGTCCAGGACAAGCGCTGTCCTGGTCGATGCCGGTCTCTCGCACCGCAAGCTCGTTCAGCGCTTCGCGGCGATTGGCAGAGAGGCTCCCAAGAATGTAGCGGCCCTCATCGTGACGCACAGCCACAGCGACCACGCGGCGCACGCATCGACCTATGCCACGCGTCTGAACTGCCCTGTTCTCGCGAGCGAAGCGACGATGCCCTCGATCCGCCTCCGGCCCGCGGCGCGAGCCGAGACTTTCGTGACGGGCAGGCCGTCTTGTCCTGGACGACATCACGATTCGCTCTCTATCCATTCCGCACGACGTCCCGCAGGTCGCACTCCGCTTCGAAACAAAAACGACCAGTGTAGGCCTCGTCACTGATCTCGGGCACGTTCCCAAAGGGCTCCTGAGTTTCCTCGGCGACTGCGAGACGCTTCTTCTCGAGAGCAATCACGACCCGGACATGCTGGCCGAAGGCCCCTACCCCGCAATGCTCAAGAGGCGCGTGGGTGGAATGCACGGGCATCTATCGAACGGCCAGGCGGGGGACTTGTTGGCGGGGCTTGCGCACGTGCCCAAGCAGGTCGTCCTGATGCACTTGTCAGAGACCAACAACTCACCTCACCTGGCGCGGAGCTCCGCCGAGGCCGCGCTCGGACATCAGGCCACCGAGCTGCTCATTGCACGACAGCAAGAGCCGCTGGAGCTCGACCCCCTGCGCGAGCCACAAATGCAACTAGGTCTCTGACGAGGTAGCCATGGGCCTTTGGTACGACGAAATCTTCGATGAGCACACCCGAATCGGATTGAGGGTCAAGGAAACGCTCTTCTCTGGGGAGAGTCCAATATCAGAAGGTCGAAGTGATCGACACGGCGGCGTTCGGACGGGTGCTGATCATCGACGGGGTCTTCATGACCAGCGAGTACGACGAGTTCCTCTATCACGAGATGCTCGTACAGCCGGCCCTGTGTACCGCCCCGCGCATCGAACGTGTCCTCGTCATCGGCGGTGGCGACGGTGGCACCGTCCGCGAAGTGCTCCGCCATCCGGACGTGAAGGAATGCGTGATGATCGAGATCGACGAGATGGTCGTCAACGCGTCGAAAGAGTACCTGCCCGGCATCGGCACCGCATGGGATGACCCGCGCCTCCATGTTCGGTTCATCGATGGCATCGAGTACGTGAAGACGAGCAACGCCGCGAAGTACGATGTCATCTTGCTCGACGGAACTGACCCAGTCGGCCCGGGCGCAGCCCTTTTCGACGAACGCTTCTATGCCGGCTGCAAACGCATACTCACCCCGGCTGGCGTCATGGCATTGCAGAGCGAGTCTCCACTACTGATGATGGACCTGTTCGTCGAAACACAACACAAGCTCCGCGAGTTGTTCTCGGAAGTACATCCGTACCTGGGCCCGGTGCCGCTCTACGGAACCGGCACCTGGAGCTGGACATGGTGCTCGAACACCGGAGAGCCCTTGCGAGCGATTCGCGAGCGGCAAGAAGCCATCGTTGAGGGCTCGAAGGCATACAACGAAGAGCTACACCAAGCGATCTTTGCATTGCCCAACTACGTGAAACGAGCGCTGAAGCTGTAGCTCCGGGACGTGGAAAGACACGTCACTCTGCGGCGTTCAACCATACGACCGGAGGACGGCTGCTTGATTGCTCTGGGGTGATCTTCCCTTAATCCAAAAGCTGCCGCCCGGCGTAGGCCTGGATGAACGGGATAGGAGAACCCAGCATGTTTTGGACAAGCAGCCAGGCCGCCATGAACCACAACCTACTCGCCAAGATAGCCACGTCGGCTGTCGTCGCGGATCCGGTTCTTTTCATCTACGGTGTCTTGGGAGCTCTTGCCCTCGCCACCCTCGCGACCGGCTATCTCTTCTTTGGGCGTTCCGGCCGGCGTCGGCTACCAGCGCAGGACTAGCTTGCCGAAAGTCTCGTTGCTGTCCATGCGCTGATGCGCGGCCTGCACCTCGGACATCGGTAAGACCTCATCTATGATTGGCTTGAGCTCGCCGCTTGCGAATCGGCTTAGCATTTCTTCTCTGAATGACTTCGTTAGCTCAGCTTTCTCGCTTGCGGAGCGACTGCGCAGGACTGAGCCGTGGATGGAGGCGCGTTTGGCCAGGAGCGCACCGAGCGCAAGCTCAGCCTTCACGCCGCCCATCAAGCCGATGACGATGATGCGCCCCTGCTTCGCGATCACCTTGACGTTTTGCGAGAGGTACGCTGCGCCGACCGTGTCGAGAATCACCTCGACTCCCTTTGGCACCGCGGCGAGAACCGCATCGGCGAACTGTCCGTCCTCGACGAGCACGGGATGAGTCAATCCGAGCGCGGTACAGCGCGGAAGCTTGTCTGCTGTGCGCGACGTGCCAACGGACGACGCCCCGAGGGCGCTGGCGATTTGGATTGCAGCCGTGCCGACGCCGCTGGCGACCGCGTGCAAGAGGACCGTTTGCCCCGAGCGCAGGCCACCCTGCAGAACGACCGCATCGTAGGCCGTCAGGAATACCTCGGGCACGGCGGCCGCCTCTTCCAAGGAGAGCTCCAAGGGAACGGGCATGAGCTCGGCGCCTTCGGTCAAGAGCCGCGTCGCCATGGAGCCCCCGCCTACAATCCCCATCACCCTATCTCCGGGCTTCCATTCGCTGACTGCGTCTCCGACCGACTCGACAAGGCCCGCGAACTCTAGGCCAGGAACGTCCGCCGGCACCCCAGGAGGCGCTGGGTAAAATCCGCGACGCTGCAGGCAATCTGCGCGGTTGAGGCCGGCGGCCGCAACTTCGACCAGGACTTGCGACGATCCAGGCTCGGGGAGCTCAATTTCGCCGAGCTCGAGCACCTCGGGTCCGCCGGGCTCGCGAATTCGAATCGCTTTGGCTTCTACTCATGCGGCGAAGCCTAACGCGCCAGCGGCTACCGTCCAGCTCCGTCTCTCATGCTAGCTTCCGCGTGATGACTGCGAACGTTGGGAACTTCCTGCACCGCTGGGCGCAGCGTGACCCCGGGCGCACGGGCATCATCGATTCGGGGCGCGATGACCTCGCCCTCAGCTATGCGGAGCTCGACCACCAGGCCTCGCGCGTCGCCGCGGCGCTGATCGACCGGGACCTGCGCCCGGGTGATCGCGTCGCGATCCACACAGGAAACGGCTTGGACTTCGTCGCCGCGTGGTTTGGCACGGTGTACGCAGGCTGCACCACCCTTCCTATCCCGGTCTCGTCGACAAGTCACGAGATCGCGTTCCGTTTGCGACACGCGAGCTGCAAGGCGCTCCTCACCGACGCCGACCGAGTCGAAGTCGCGCAAGCGAGCAAAGCGCGTGCGGGCACGTCCTGCGGAGATCCTACTCGTCGAAGACATGATCGGCCGTGCCAGGAAGCGAGGCGCCGCCTTGCGACGCTTCACCGGACTCTCTAGCGATGCTCCTCTACACCTCCGGAACGACAGGAGCCGCGAAAGCCGTGTGCGTCAGCCATGGCTCGCTTGCGGCACACAGCATGGCGCTCGTGGAAGATACCCTCCGGCTAGGCGAGGACGACGTGAGTCCTGGGCACGCTGCCCCTCAGTCACTCCTACGGCATTCGCACCACGCTGCTCGTGCCCTTTTGCGCGGGCGCAAGTACGATCTTCGTCCCGAAGTTCTCGCCTACACGTACGCTCGAGCTCTGCGCGCGTCATCGAATCACCTGGATCCCGGGCGTGCCGACGATGTTCGTCGCCTGGGCCAACGATCACAGTCAGGCGACGCATCCTGCCCTGCGATGGTGCATGAGCGCGGGCGCACCACTCGTGGAAGAGGTGCGGCTGCGGGCCGAAGAGCGCCTGGGAGCCCCGGTTCGACAAGCGTACGGGCTCACCGAGGCCAATCTGACCGCAGTCAACGCGCCGCCCGACGAGGCTGTCCCGGGCTCATCGGGCAGGCCGGTCGCCGGCGTCGAGCTTCGAATCGCTGACCGTGCTGGGGCGGAGTTGCCAATAGGCGCACATGGGGAAGTGCTGGTTCGAGGGCAGAATCTGATGTCGGGCTACCTCGACGACAAGCTCGCCACAGCCCACGTCATGCGCGGCGACTGGCTTCACACGGGCGACATCGGCTTCGTGGATGCAGAAGGCCGGCTCAGCATCGCCGACCGAAGCAAGGATCTGATTCTGCGCGGCGGCGCCAGTATTTACCCTTCCGAAATCGAGAACGTACTCGCTCAGCACAGCGCAGTTCGAGACGTCGCAGTGGTGGGACGAGCAGACGAGTACTACGGCGAAGAAGTGGTGGCCGTCGTCGTGGCGAGCACCGAGGTCAGCCCAAAGGAGCTTCGACACCTGGGTAAGAGAGCGACTCGCCCCGTACAAGCACCCGCGCTGGTACGCGTTTGTGAACGAGCTTCCGCGAGGCCCGAGCGGAAAAACCCTGAAGCGCCATCTGCGCGACCAGCTGGCCTCGGGTGAAATGGCCGCAGAATCGCTACCCCGCGACGGGTCGGCTGAGTGACTCGAACGCTGCAATCATCACAATCGTACCGACCAACAGGCCCAGCCAGGGTCCGTACCAGCCTGCGGCGACCGGAAGCTCTGCGCAGAGCAGGCTCACTGCGCCGACGAGCAGCGCATACGGAAGCTGCGTTCGAACGTGATCGAGGTGATCACAGCTGGTTGCCATCGAGCTGAGAACGGTCGTGTCCGAGATCGGCGAGCAGTGGTCACCCCAAACCGAACCGGCCAGGATCGACGAGACGGTACCGAGGAAGATCGTCTCGTTGCCCGGAGCGATCTGATGCGCGAGCGGGACGACGAGCGGAAAGAGAATCGCCATGGTGCCCCAGGAGGTGCCGGTGGCGAAGCTGACCAAGGCCGCCATGATGAACACGGTGGCCGGAATCCAAGCCGGCGCGATCCAATCACCCACCGCCCCTATGAGAAACGACGCAGTGTCGAGGTCGCGACAAACGCCACTGAGCGCCCAGGCCAAGACGAGAATCACAGCTGCAAAAAGCATCGAACGCATGCCCGCCATCCAGGCCTCGATCGACTTGGTGAACGACAAGGCCCCACTCCAAACGCAAAGCGCCAAAGCTGCCAGGCAGCCAGCCCCGGTCGCCCAGAGGATCGCCGCGCTCGAGCTGGCCTGACCGACGATCGCCCTCGTCGAGAGCTCCATCCCCGCCGCCAAGACCTTGGCGCGTCCGTCGACATAGATCCCAATCGCGGCCACGAGCACCAGAACGACAACCGGAATCAAGGCATTCATGGGTCGGCCGGGAAGCTCATCGGGGACGGACTCCTCGTGAAAATCCGAAGCTGGCTGTCCGCCGGGCCGTACAGCCAAGACCTTCGTGAAACGCGCGCCGCTCGGCTCGAAGCATCGGTCCGAAATCACGACCTCGCAACGCGACCCAGGCGACGAAGATCAGCATCAGTATCGGATAGAAGCGAAACGGAATCGTTTCGATGAAGGTCAGGTAGGCGTCACGCTCGATCCCGAGGTGTGTGAGCTGGTCCGCAATGTATCCGACCTCGACTCCGATCCACGACGAGATCAGCGCGAGGCTAGCGACGGGTGCGGCGGTGGCGTCGACGAGAAAGGCGAGCTTCTCGCGGCTGATGCGAAGCCGGTCGGTGACCGGACGCATCGACGAGCCGACCAGGAGCGAGTTGGCATAGTCATCGAAGAACACGAGCAACCCGAGAAACCATGTGGTTAGCTGTCCTCGCCTCCGGCTCGTCGCATCGGTGCCCACCCAAGATGCGAGCCCCTTCGCGCCCCCGCTCTGGGTCATCAGGCCGAGCATTCCCCCGAGGAGCAGGCTGAAAACCAAAATCGAAGCGTGCCCGCGGTCTGCGATCGCATTGACGATGTGCGTGTCGAGCAAGCGTGCGAACGAGCCGACGAGTGATAGATCCGCAATCAGAAATGCGCCGAGCCAGACGCCGAGAACAAGGGCCACCAAAACGTGACGAAACAGCAACGCGAGGGCGATCGCGAGAAGTGGCGGCAGAATCGACGTCCAAGAAGGGAGGCCGCTAGCCTCGGCACCGCCGGCTTCCTCGAGCGCCGCCCCCGGTGTAATATTCGAGGAAATACCTTGAATGAGTGTCGGAGCGGCATCGTCATTAGAATGAGCGTCGGCTTGCGCGGACGCGAAAACGATGATGACTACCAAACCGAATAGGACTGCCCGCATGAACAAAGCCAGACATAGACAGGAACGCAGCGGCTGGTCAATTTTGACCACCACTCTCGCCTTGCTCTCTATCGTCCTCGTGTCCTTCGCGGCACCCTCTCGATCGTTCTCCAGCAACGATCAGCTCACCAGCGAAGACAAGAGGCTGCTGGCCGCCGGCGAGCTCGTCATCAAGCACAAGAACGAGCAGCGAGGCGCGTACAAGCTCATCGGCGGACAAAGCTGGCAGATCATGGACGTCGCCGGTCGACGTGGCCTGGGAGGCCCTGAAGAACCTAACGGGCTACAAGAACTTCATCCCGCTGGTGACCGAGAGCGACATCAAGCATCAGGCCGGAGAAGACGCCGATTTGGCGATTCGCCAGGAGTGGGGCCCCATCGATGTTCGATACGTGCTCCAAACGACTCTCGAGGACGACCGCCGGTCGATGGTCTTCCGAGTCGACCACTCGCAAGCGCACGACATCCGAGCTGGCTGGGGCTTCATGCGAGTTCGTCCTTACAAGGACAGTCAGACGCTGGTGTCTTTCGGTGCGCTCGTCGACATCGGCGACGGTGTCTTCGTGTCGATTATTCGCCCGGCAGTCCGCAAGGACCTCCTTCGAATTCCATTCTACTTCAAACGGCACGTCGAGGCCGAGATCGCCGCGCTCAAGACCGGCGCGCTCTGAAAAGCTTCTTGAACCAGTGCATCTTCCGGGCCGTGTACGGCGGGAAGAGGATCGGAGGGTCGGGGAGCGTGGACTTCTTCAAGACCGACCGCCGGTGCGAGAAGGTCTCGAACGACTGGCGACCGTGATAAGCGCCCATCCCACTCTCTCCGACGCCGCCAAACGGCAACTCGGGCACACCGACGTGGAGCCAGACGTGGTTGATGGTCGTCCCCCCAGCGCTGGTGGCTTCGAGGATACGGTCTTGGACGGCCTCGTCGCGCGCGAAGACATAGAGCGCCAAGGGTTTGGCTTGCCGATTGACGAAGCCGATGGCCGAACCGATGCTCGAAACCGAAATCACGGGCAGAATCGGGCCGAAGATCTCCTCCTTCATCAGAGGGTCGTCCTCTTTGACGTTTCGCAAAATCGTGGGAGCGACGTAAAGCTCGGACAGGTCAGTCTCACCGCCCGTGACGACATCCATGCCGTCGAGCAAGCGGGTCAGCCGTGCATGATGCCGCTCGTTGACGATGCGGCCGAAGTCGGGGCTCCGCTTTGGGTCGTCTCCGTAGAACTCGCGAATCGTCGAGACCAGGCGATTGACTAGCGCGTCATGAACATGATCGTGAACCAGTACGTAGTCCGGAGCGACGCAAGTCTGACCCGTGTTGAAGAACTTTCCGTACACGATCCTTCTGGCGGCCGAGTCTAGGTCTGCGGTCTCGTCGACGATGCACGGGCTCTTGCCACCGAGCTCGAGAGTCACGGGGGTCAAGTGCTTCGCGGCCGCTTCCATGACGATGCGGCCTACCCTGCCGTTCCCGGTATAGAAGATGTGGTCCCAGCTCTGGCGCAGCAGCGCAGTCGTTTCGGGCACACCGCCTTCGACGACCCGAATGGCTTTCCTATCGACGTACTTTGGAAGCCAGTTCGCGACGAGCGATGAAACATTTGGTGCGAGCTCCGAGGGCTTGAGCGCGGCGCAGTTGCCCGCTGCAATCGCTCCGATGAGTGGCAGGACGATCAACTGAAACGGATAGTTCCACGGCGCGATGATCAGCGTTACACCGAGAGGCTCTCTGTAAACGTAGCTACGTCCGGGCATCGCGAGAAGCGAGGTTCGAACGCGCTCCGGCTTCATCCAAGAGGCGAGGTTCTTCCGCGTGAGGCGAAGCTCCGAAAGCGGAAGCCCGATCTCGGAGCCAAACGCCTCCATTGCCGGCTTGCCGAGGTCGGCATGAAGCGCATCGAGGATGTCCTGCTCCCGTTCCATCAAGAAGTGCTCGAGCGCGTCGAGCTGGGAGAGGCGCCACGAGAGCGATTTGGTCGCCCCGGTATTGAAATGAGCGCTCAGGGCGCCGGCCACGGCGGCTGCCGTGTTCATCGGCCCGGTCAGACGAGGGGGAAACTACGTGGAGTTGGGGCATGGGCTGAGCTCCTAAATGAGTGCTGTGGAGAATTAAGCTGCGATTTTCAATACTTATGGCCATTTGCGAAACAATTTCGCAACAGGGCTTACATCTGTATAATCGCTGAACGGTATTCGATAGCCCGACGGAGACCCCCTCATGCACAGCAGCGAACATACTTGGGAACCCCACAGGAAACCTGCCCCATGGTGGGCGCACATCCTACGTTGGTGGCTGTAGCCAAGTCCGTGAAGCTGAGCCACGGGGCCTTCGACCTAAGCAGCTAGACGGAGCTTCTTCGGGGGCTCGCTCCGCTTGTCCTTGGCGTCTAGCTCGCCGGCGTCTCGGCGGCGCCCTTCTTCGAGAACGCGCGCGGGAACGTCGCGGATGTCCCAAACCAGTCCGACCCAGCTCAGCATCTTGAGCACATAGTAGGTCACGTCGATTTCCCACCAGTAGAAGCCGTTGCGGCAAGACGACTGGTAGTAGTGGTGGTTGTTGTGCCAGCCCTCTCCGAGGGTGAGCAGGGCCGTCACCATGTTGTTGCGGCTCTCGTCGCCTGTGTCGAAGCGCTTCTTGCCCCAGACGTGCGTGACTGAGTTGATCAGGAACGTGTTGTGCCAGAGCAGCACGGTGCTCAAGAAGAAGCCGATGAACAGGCCGGACCAACCGGCGATCAGGAAACAGATCAGAGCGAGGGCGGCCGGAGGAACGGCCCAGTACTTGTTGAGCCAACGAAGCTCGGGATACTTCGCGAAGTCGCGAATTTTGTCCCAACGCGTATCTTCGGTGTCGTCGAAGATCCATCCGACGTGCGCATACGCGAAGCTGTTCTGCACCGGCGAGTGAACGTCACCAGGTTGGTCGGACAGCTTGTGGTGCACCCGATGGTGGGCCGCCCACCAGAGCACCCCCTTTTGGGAGCTGCTCTGTGCGAGGAGAGCTAGAAAGAACTGAAACGCTCGACTCGTCTTGTACGTCCTGTGAGCGAAGTACCGGTGATAGCCCGCGGTGATGCCCCAGACTCGAACGAATAGGAGCACGAAGCAGAGCACGAGCGCTTGCCAGGTCACCCCAGACCAGAATGCTCCCAGCACAGCAAGATGGGAGAGGACGAATATCGTAGAGCGTTGCCATTGCTCGGATCGGCTCAGCGATCGCTTGGGGGGCTCGGCCTGCAGAACCGTCGTTTCCATGCCTTCGAGGCTATCGCAGGCGCCCGGGAGTCACCGTCATGGTTCACCCACCTTATGTCATAGTTGTGTAAAACGTCGCTCAATCGACGAATTTGTAGCCGGCGCCGCGGACGGAAAGGAAGTGGCTGGGGGAGCTCGGATCTTCCTCGAAGCGGCGCCGGAGCCGCGAGATGAAGTTGTCGACCGTTCGGGTGTTACCGTAGTTGCGGAGCTTCCAAACCCGCTCGAGAAGCTCTGTTCGGCTAAGAACTCGGCCGGCATTCTCTGCAAAGTAGCGAAGCAAGTCGAGCTCCAACTGGGTGAGCTGCACCTCTTCGCCCGCAACTCGTACTTCGTGGGTGTCGAAGTTGATTCGGGCGCGACCGAACGAAAGAGTGCGGGCGCTGAGCTGCGTGCCCGACACCTGCTCCCAACGCTGACGCCTGAGCACGGAACGCACCCTGGCGAGCAGCTCGCCGAGCTCGAAGGGTTTGACCAAGTAGTCGTCTGCGCCGGCTTCCAGCCCGAGAACCCGATCTTCCGGCGATGAGCGCGCGGTCAGCATGATCACCGGCACGAAGTTTCCAGCGTCCCGGAACCGCTTGCAGAGCTCGAAGCCGTTGACGTCCGGCAACATGACGTCGAGCACGATCGCATCGTATCCGCTTGGGTCGAGCAAGCGCTGGCCCGCTTCCTTGGCGTTTGCCGCAACGTCGACTCGATATCCCTCGAGCTCGAGGTTCAGCTTGAGGCCGGCTGCCAAATGGTCCTCGTCCTCGACGATGAGGAGCTTCTGCGCTTCGTTCTCGGTCGTCATCCGCTCACCGCATGGGCCATGGGCAGCTCGACGCGCATGATGGTGCCCTGCCCTTGCCCCTCAGAAAGCGCTTGTACATCACCTCCGAGCTGTTTCACCAGCGCCCAGACGACGAAGAGGCCGAGGCCAGTGCCGCGCCGTTGGCGAACCTCCTGATCCTCCACACGATAGAATCGGTGGAAGACTCGCTTCAGGTTCTTTGGGTCGATGCCGATGCCGCTGTCGCTCACCTGAATCAGCACCTTGTTGTCCGAATCTCTGCGCGCGCTGACCTCAACGCAAGCGGGCCGCCCGGAATACTTGGCAGCATTGTCGATGAGGTTCTTGACGACGATCTCGAGCGCCGCGCGGTCGGTGGTCACCACGAGCTCGGGGTCGACGTCAATGCGCACCTCGCCGGGCCCGAGGTTGTGCCGTCTGCGAACCGCCTCGGCGCATTGCTCGGTGAGCTGCGACAGGGGCACATCGCTGAGGTTGAGCATGCCCGGTCGCGCATAGGACAGTCGGTTTGCTTCGAGTACATCGTCGATGAACGCGCGCAGGCGGTCGACGTCTTGGAGCATCATGTGACGCAGCTTCTCGTCGCGCGACCTCTTCGAGCCCTTCGCGACCTAGCGTCTCCAAACAGAGTTGCAGCGACGCGAGCGGGCTCTTGAGCTCATGGGTGACTGAGTCGATGAAAATATCCTGCTTGCGTACCTCGAGGATGCCACGAGCCAAGGAGATCACGAACAGCACCAGGACGACGATGATGAGAACGAATGACAGAGCGCCGAGCACCAGAAGCCAGACGTCGCCGACGATGTCCGCGGAGCGCATGATCTTCTGGCCGAGGAGGAACGACCAACCCACCAGGAGCGCCATGCTCAGCAGAACGGTGATCGAGCCCAAGGTGATCGGAATCGAAATCGAGGATCGGAGTTTGCGACGGCGTGCCATGAATCAGGATGCGCTTACTTCCCTCGCAACAGGCGCCAGAGGTTTTCTTTCTCCCATTGCTGCGCAATGCAATGGTACTCGAAGCTTCGCTCTCGCTCTCGAAACGCTCGGGTGTGGTAGTGGCGCCGACCATTCTGCACGACCGCCGGCATGTCGTGGTGAAGCATCTCGTGAAAGACCACCGCCTCGACGAAAAATCCAGGAACCCAGGCCTGGTCGAGGACTGGATGGATTCGAATTAGCTGTTCTTCGGGCAGATACGTCCCGAGCTGAAGCGAGCGCTGCCGCCGTTTGGGCTGAACGCGTTTTCCCCAGGTGATCCGGATATCCACCCGAGCGCCAAAGTGCCGAGTCCCGAGCTTGTCCGCAATCGCGCGAAGGTCGTGGTGATGCCCTTCGGAGCGCAAGGCCTCCTGCGGCGGCCCGGGGGCGACGAAACGGCGGCGATGCTCTTCGACGAAGCGGTCAATCGTGGCGGCCGCCTCGGGTGCGTGGCCACTCAGGTAGTCGCCCACTGCGTCCAAGATGTTCTCGTCGGCCGTCAGGAACATGTGATGTAGGCGCAGTTCGAGACGGCCGCCTTTGGGGCGGGCAACCAGCATGGTGCTGCGGTTGTCGGTGACGACGAGACGAATCGGCTGACCCAAGCGCGACGCCAGGGCGCGGCTCCAAGTCGACGCGCGGGCATAGGCCCGGTCCAGATCGTCTTGGCGGCGTTCGGTTTCGCCGCGCTCCGCGATCGTCGGCGACTCACCGGCAAACTCGAAGGAAAGTTGGAGCACCCCACTCCGAGCTAGAGGTTTGCCGCATCCTTGTCAACCGCGCTTTCCGAGAGACGATCGGCAGGCTAGAATCAATGAGGATGCGTGCTGCGACTCGGGACCGCCTCGAAGGCCTGACGGTCTTGCACCGACTGAACAGCGCTGAGCAGCGCGAAGCGGCATGGCGTCGAGGTATGGCGACGCTCGCGCGGGCGGTCGTCGACGAGCGTCGACCCTTGCCGCTCGAGGGACTCGATCCGGACGCCTTGCTGCACAGTCTGGAGGTTGCGGTCGAGGCAGGGCTCGTCGAGGAGCTCGGCTGGCTCTCGGGCCCGGCCGCCGCGGCAGCGCTCTATGAACTCGCCGCGGCCCTCCCTTCGAGCCCGACCAAGCGTCTGCTCGGGCGGATGGTGGTCGAGCGTCTTCGCAGGGGCGACGCAGCGACCTTCGTGTCCGTGGCAACCCAGCTCGCGCTCGGCTCGCAGCGTGCCCTCGGCGGCCAGTTCATCCGCGCACGCGTTGCCCTCGCGCTGAGTTTGCCCATTGGCACCGTCAACAACGTCGACGCGCTGGCCCTTGCGCTGGTGTCCCGGCAGGATTCGAGCCGCGACTGGCTCCTGACGCCCTCGACCGGATCGCTTCCTTCCCGCCGCTTGGCCGCTCGGCTCTTGGAGCGAGCCGCCCGTGAAGCAGCACGGCGCGCCGCCGAAGGCGACGATACGGGTGTACGCGTCTTCTGCACGACTGCGGTTCGCGAGCCCTGGGACCGCTTGCTGATGGACCGCGAGACGCTGGTCTGGCGGCACGTCGCATCCGCGCGCGGCCTCCTCGCCTCGTCGATGCCGGTCTTCGAACAGGAGATTCAGCACCATCTCGACCCGGAGTTCACTGTTACCGAATGGCGCCGCGCCGCGGCTTCACTTGCTGCAAGCATCGCGGTGGAACCCGAAGAGGGCCTTCGGGCCTGCCGGGAGCTCTTGAAATCCCTGGTCTTCGAGCAGGACCACGGCATCGCGGCGGCGATGATCGCGGGGCTTCCACGAGCAGCCGAGAGCCATCCAGTGGCCGTCGAGTCCTTGCTCGAGCAATTGATGTGCGTCGGGGGCCTGGACACCGCGGAGGCACTGGTCGAGCTTCGCGCTGAACGCATCCGACCGGGCTTCGCGGAAAAGGCCGCCAAGAGAGCCGAGGCCCACCTGCGAAAAGCGATTGAGGAAGGCGGCAGCGAAGACCTCGGACGCGGGGCCCTCATGAGGGCTCTCGCCGAAGAGCTCTGCGGCACGTCGAGCCAGGGCGAGCCCACGCTTCGGGACATGCTGTCGGATGCGCTCGAAACATTCGCGAGTGAAGGCGCCTACGAAGCCGCGAGCGAAGCGGAGCCGATCCTCGAGGCGGCCGCTCGCAAAGCCGAGCTCCTCCAACGTGCCTCGGAGGGCGATCGCGAAACGGAAGTCGCGGCGTTCCTCGCGCTTCGAGAGCTGGACTCTGCGCTCTTCGAGACCTCAACCCTCAATGACCTGTTGCTGGTGGGCGAGGACGACGACCAAAGCGGCAGTCGTGACGAGCGCCTAGGGGACCTCTTCCAGCAGGTCACCAACTGGCTCGTGATTCGAGAGGGCGACCCAATCGAAGATACCGCACAAATTGCACCGTTCACGACGCGCCTACGCCAACTGCGAACGATGCTGCATCTCGTCGATGCGGACGGGCCAGACGTCGACCCACGCAAGGACCTCGTCCGACAGCGTCGACTCTTGACGCAACGTGTGCTGCTCAATCGCGTCCAGCGCGATGCGCAGGGATCGCTCCGACGCACGCTCTGCGCGGCCACTGCGCGCGCGTTCGACGCTCTGGTGCGCGAGGACAGCGCGGATGTCTCCGAGATCGTGATCGCTACCGCGGAGCATATCTCTCGACTCGACGACCTGAAGGCGATGGCCGAGGCCTCGATGGTCCCCGAGCTCGAAGACGCGCTCCGTGCGTACGCCAAGCTCCAACATGCGACAGCCGCGGCACAACGAGACGGACATGGACTGGTTGCCGCGACCGATGCGATGAAGGCGATGGGCGCCGAGCTTCCCGTTGCTCGCTCCGCGCGAATCGAAGCGTTTCGCCAGGCGGTGTCGCTCCTGGCGCGCGGGCTCCGAACCGTGGCCGCATCGAGCTCGCTCGCCGAAGTCGAGGAGCGCTCCTCGGGCACTCCGCTCTCCACTCTCGAACACGGTGTGGCTGCGCTCAGTCAGCTCGTTAGCGGATCTCGGCGGCGAATGGGGAGCTCGGTCGGCGATGAGTCTCCTGCAGCACCCTCAGCAATTTGGGCTATGGGGCTCGAAGTCGAGCGCGCGCTTCGCACCTCGGTCTCGGAGATGGACCATGCGTTCACGATGGCGTTCAACTCGATCCACCGTGACCTGCCTGGCGCATTCGCCACTTTGACGGGAGCGATCGTCGAGCACCTGCGCGCCCTGCCACTGGACGGCCCGAGACGAATGCCGAGCCTCATCCCCTTCGAGCTCGACAGGGACGCACACTTGCCTGCATGGGCGCCTCCGAGCCGAATCGTCGGCGGATTCTATCTGGTGCGAACCGTTGGCACCGGCACGGTGGGCTCTGTCTTCATCGCTCGACGAGTCGAGGAACGGCAAGACGAGACTGCGCCGCTCTTCGCGTTGAAGGTCCCAGACTATTCGGCTGCGGCTGCGCGCACGCTCTCGGAGGACGAATTCCTCAAGATGTTCCGCGACGAAGCCGGCGCACTGCTCGCACTTCCGGAGCATCCCAACATCGCGCATTTCGTCACCTTCGATGCTGGCGCTCGCCCCAAGCCGATCTTGGTCATGGAGCTTGTCGAAGGCCCGAGTCTCGAACGCATGCTCGAAATGGGTGACCTCTCCGTCCGACGCGCCCGAAATCTGCTCCTGGGCGTCAGCGCGGGTCTCGATGCGATGCATCAGGTCGGCGTCGCCCACCTAGATCTCAAGCCTTCGAACATCATCGTGTGCAACGCCGGCGCGGACACGGGTGTCGGGAAACCGCCCAAGCCTGTCTTGGTCGACTTCGGCCTCGCCGGCCGTCATCTCCGGCCTGGCTGCGGAACCGCAAACTACGGCGCTCCCGAGATCTGGGGCGCGGGAGACAGGTCTCGCGCGATTCCGGCCGACGTGTACGCGTTCGGCTGCCTGGTCTTCGAAGCCTATACGGGCAAGCCCTTGTTCGATGGGGCCAGCGAAACGGCGATGCTCAGCCAGCACATGACCCACGACGGCGAACCGGAGGCCGTGCGTGCCCTGCTCGACCAGCCCGAGACTCGAGATCTCGGCGCTCTCATGGCCCGCTGCCTGCGGCACGACCCGAATGACCGAATCACGATTCGCCAAGCCCGCCAGTTCCTCGCCGAGTTGAACCTCGGCGTCGAAGACCCGGACTGGCCCGTGCGAATCGCTAGCTAGGTGAAACGCTTAAACGCGAAGCGGGCCCCAGACCGAAGTCTGGAACCCGCCGCGCAGTGGGTGCACCCGATGGGTGCTAGCGAGGGCTACTGAGCAGCGTCGGCCGCGTTCTGCGCCGCGTCCTCAGGGCCTGTCTCGACTAGGTGGAACTCGACGCGTCGGTTCTGCGCGAGCTCGTCCCTCGTCTTGGCGTCTGGAACTATCGGCCGGGTGGGACCGAAGCCCTCCGGAATCAGTCGGTCCTTGGAGACCTTGCCCCTGCCCACGAGGTAGCGAACCACTGTGGTCGCCCGCATCTTCGAGAGCCTCATGTTGTATTTGAGGTTGCCCTGCGAGTCCGTGTGACCTTCGACTCGGATGAGCTCGATTTCCGGATGTGCGTTCAGGACCTCGGCGACATTGTCCAGGAGCGCGAAGGAGCGCTTCTGAAGCTTGTGGCTTCCAGTCTTGAAGTAGACCTTCTCGAGGATTTCGAGCTGGCCTAGGCCGATGACCACCAGCTGAGCATCCTGACAGCCGTGATTCTCCACGGTGCCGGGTACATCCGGGCAGTTGTCGACTCGGTCAGGGACGCCGTCGCCGTCGCGATCCGGATCCGGACAGCCGTTGTTCTCCACCGTTCCCGGCTCGTTCGGACACTGGTCATCGGCATCGAGAATGCCGTCGCCATCGTTGTCCGGATCGGGGCAACCGTCCTCGTCCTGGAAGCCATCGATGTCTTCGGCGTCATTCGGACAGCCGTCGTTGACGTCGAGCACGCCATCTCCATCGTTGTCCGGATCGGGACAGCCGTCCTCGTCCTGGAAGCCATCGAAATCTTCAGGCTCGTTCGGACACTGGTCGACATCGTCCAAGATGCCATCGCCGTCGATGTCCAGAATCGGCTCGACCCCCGGCATCGTGTAGCCGATCATGGCGACTCCGCGCCAATCGGGCGCGCCGTAGCCGGCCGTCACGCCCGCGCTACCCGAAACACCGACCACGAAGCCCTTCGGATGAAGGTACTTGAAGCCACCGAGCACCTCGACAGGCGTCTGTTCTCGGGTCCAGAAGTTCGCTCCCTTGTTCGCTGCGGTACGACCGAAGGCTTCAGCCGAGAGCATGAACTTGTCCTGGCCGAGCATGAATAGGAGGCCGCCGCCGAAGGTGAATTCGTTGCCCACATAGAGGTTCTGCGCAACGTCGCGGCCGTTCGTGTTGCCGAGCTTGTAGCCAGCTTGAATCGGAATGCGAACGATGTCGCCGGCGTTGAAGGTCATCAAGAGCTCAAACCAGCCGCCGATGTACGGGCTCTTATCGAGCTGACCTGCGTACTTCTGCTGATTGTCAGACAACGACGAGGTGTTGACCGTCAGCGTCGCCTGCAAGGCAAGCTCGAAGACGTCGTCCCGCGTGCCCAGGATGTTTCCACGGGCGCCGAAGTAGATGTCTCCGAAGTGACCGCCGTTCGGTAGGAGGTAGTCGTACGACGGATCGGGCAAGCCCGCCGCGGCGTTAGTCCCCGCATCGATGACGAAGTGGTAGGGGATGTCCATGTAGAGCACGAGGTGATCCCACAGACCCAAGTTCCAATTGATGTGACCGGTCAGCTGCCGGTGAACGACCGACGAGGTCGTCCCGTTGCCCGATTGTTCGAAGACCAGGGCGTCATCGTTGTAGTCGATGTACACCATGATCCCGAACCGCTTGTGGCCCTGGCCATCGGCTGTGCTCGTGGCAAAGCCGTCGGTAGCAAGCTCCGCCGGCCGGAACTGGTTCAAGTCGATCTGCGTCGTGTACTGCTGTGCCCGCACCGAACTGCCGGACACAAGCACCAGCAGGCCCACCGCCATCGCTAGCAGCGTTGCGACCCCACCCCGGTTGAACGCTCTTAGGTCATCGCTCTGAATCACGCCGTCCTCCATTCACATCCGTGCCTGAGGCCAAAGCCCCGAATCTCCGCGTAAGTGTTGCCCCTCGTATTAGCAGGGTAAAAAAAGCGGCGAAAAAGTGACTGAACGAATGCTCCAGAGGCCGCTGATATAGAAAGAATCCGCTAGGATCACATCCATGTCCTCGGAGGCCGACTACCGCAGTGCTCCGGCCCCGATCGATGGGATGCCGCCGGGGATTCCCTACATCGTCGGGAACGAAGCCGCCGAGCGGTACAGCTACTACGGCATGCGCGCGATCTTGGTCATCTTCATGACCAAGTACCTGCTGAACGCGGAGGGCAGGCTCGACCTCATGACGGACGAGCAGGCCAAGACTTGGTTCCACGCATTCGTCACCGCGGTCTACTTCTTTCCGATCTTCGGCGCGCTGATCTCCGATGTGTTTCTCGGGAAGTACCGAACCATCATGGCTCTCTCGGTCGTGTACTGCGCGGGACACCTGACGCTGGCGCTCGACGACACGCGGGCCGGCTTGGCGCTCGGGCTCGGGCTGATTGCGATCGGTTCCGGCGGAATCAAGCCCTGCGTTTCGGCGCACGTAGGCGACCAGTTCGGCAAGACTAACGCACACTTGCTGCCCAAAGTTTTCGGCTGGTTCTATTTTTCAATCAACGTCGGCGCGCTTGCGTCCATTCTTTTCGCGGAGCCTCTCCTTCACCGTTTCGGTAGCTCGGTGGCGTTTGGCGTACCCGGTGTCTTGATGGCGCTCGCGACGGTCGTGTTCTGGATGGGTCGCGACAAGTTCGTGCATATCCCGCCGGGCGGTGCGGCGTTCCTTCGCGAAGTCTTCAGCCGCGAGGGTCTCGTCGCGCTTGGCAAGCTCTTCATCATCTACTCCTTCATCGCGATGTTCTGGGCTCTGTTCGACCAGCAGGGCTCTGCCTGGGTTCTTCAAGCGGAGCGCATGGATCGAAATTTCATCGTCAACTGGGACCCGTCTCAGGCTCAGTGGCTCAATCCAGCCCTCGTGCTCTTGTTCATTCCGCTCTTCAACCGGGTCATCTATCCCTTCTTCGACCGATTTTGGCCGCTCACACCGCTCCGGAAGATCTCGATAGGCCTGTTTTTGACTGTCCCGGCGTTCCTGCTCCCGGCCTGGCTCGAGGCCCGGATCGACGCGGGAGAGACGGTCAACATCGTTTGGCAGCTCGGAGGCTACATCATCATGACCGCGGCGGAGATTCTGGTCTCGATCACCGCGCTGGAATTCTCCTACACTCAGGCACCGAAACGAATGAAGTCTCTCGTGATGGGAGCGTTCTTGATGAGCGTGTCGATCGGAAATCTTTTCACGACAGCCGTCAACTTCTTCATTCAGAACCCGGACGGCACGAGCAAGCTCGCTGGGCCCGCTTACTATCTATTCTTCGCGGCCGCGATGGCGGTGACTGCAATACTCTTCGTTCCGGTCGCAGTCTGGTACAAGGAACGGACCTACATCCAAGACGAAGCGCAAAGCGAGGGGGCAGCGTGACCATCATCGACAAGGCGCGATCCTGGATCGCGATGGACCCGGACGCCGAAACGCGGCGCGAGCTCCAAACCCTGATCGACCAGGGCGACGTCGCCTCACTCCAAGAACGCTTCGCTGGCCCCCTGCGATTCGGCACCGCCGGGCTTCGCGGCTTGTTGGGTGCGGGCCCTGCGCGGATGAATCGTGTGACGGTCGCCCAGGCCACCGCGGGCTTCTGCGCCTGGTTGAAGCAAGAGGTGCCCGAAGTGACAACCCGGGGCATCTGCGTGGGCCGCGACGCCCGCCCCAATAGCGACGTCTTCGAACGCGACGTAGTTGAAATTGCAGCCGGCTCCGGCATTCCGGTCTGGAGCTTCCGCGACCTGGTACCTACGCCGCTGCTTGCGTTCGCGGTGCTCGAGCTTCGCGCAGCGGGCGGCGTCATGATCACAGCGAGCCACAACCCGCCGGGATACAACGGCTATAAGGTCTACTGGGAGAACGGCGCCCAAATCATCCCGCCAAACGACCAAGGCATCGCTGGCGAAATCGAGCGCTGCCCTGCCCTGGACAAGATCCCACGGCTCTCCCTAGAGGAAGCGCGAAAAAGGGGCTTGCTCCGAAACGCAGACGAGCTCCGCGAAGCCTACGTCGAACGGATCGCGACCGAGGTTCGCGGTACGGCGGTCGGCGCCGACCTGCGCATAGCCTACACAGCACTGCACGGGGTCGCCGAAGACACGTTTCGAAAGGTGCTGGCGCGAGCAGGCTTCGAGGATGTCCACAGTGTGAAGGAGCAAGCCAGCCCGGACGGCAACTTTCCAACTGTCGCATTTCCAAACCCGGAAGAGCCGGGCGCGATGGACCGTGTTCTCGCTCTCGGAAACGAGATCGGTGCCGACCTTGCAATTGCGAACGACCCTGATGGCGATCGAGTCGCCGTTGCGGTTCGCGGCGACCAAGGTTTCGAATCGCTATCGGGCAACGACATCGGAGTGCTCTTGGCGAACGACCTGCTCGAACGGCATCAGGACTCGGGCCAGCCGGTCGTCCTTTCCACGATCGTGAGCAGTCCGATGCTCGGCCCCGTCGCCGCGAGCTACGGCGCGCGTTGGGAGCAAACCCTCACCGGCCACAAGTGGATCCAGAACCGGGCGCTCGAGCTCGAAGAAGAAGGCTATGTCTACCTGTTCGGCTACGAAGAGGCCCTTGGCTATGCGGCCTGCTCTGCGGTGCGCGACAAAGATGGCATCAGCTCTGCGCTACTCATGGTCGACATGGCGTCTCGCCTCAAAGCACAGGGCGCCACGCTGCTGGATGCGCGAGACGCGCTGTGGCGCAAGCACGGCTTCTTCGCGGACCGCCAGGTTTCGCTGCGCTTCGAGGGCGCCGATGCCCAAGCTCGGATGAACGCCATCGTCGATCGCTACCGCGAAGTCCCCCCGCAGGCCATCGGCGGACAGGCCGTCCTTCGAATGCTGGATTTCGAGCGTCAGTTGCAATGGACACCCATCGCGGTGAGTCCATTTGACGAGCGCGCACCGAGCAACGTGATTATCTTCGAGCTCGCCGGCGGGCATCGAGCCATGATGCGCCCCAGTGGAACCGAGCCAAAGCTCAAGTACTACTTCTACGCTACCGCGCCCGCCCGTCTAGCGACGATCTCGAACAGTCGAAGAAGCATGCGCTCGATGTGCTCGAGCGCATGATCGGAGACCTCACCCGTTCCAACGATTACTGAGCAGAGCGCGCGCCATGGCGTCCCACGCTTGCGATGCGCGAAATAGCTCACGCGCCTGTCGCGCGTTCGTGCGATGCCACGGAAGCGGCGGGCGACCGTACGGATTGGGCCGCGGAAGCTGGTCGCTGAGCCCGCGCGCCTTTCGCTCGCAGAACTCCGCTTGACGACGGCACAGCGTAACAATGTCGTCGACCGGAGTCACCAGATGGGGCGACAGGTTGATGTTCACCACTTCTGAAAAGTCGCGTGAGCTGACACCCGCCATCCACATCGCCCGCTGCACGTCCCGCCCCGCGCGGCCGGTGACTCCGTCGACCAAGCATCGGGGCGGAGCTCACGAATGTCGGAGTGATAGGCCTGCCGCCCCTCTGGCGGTTCGGATGTCTGGGAAGCCGGCCGAAGCCAGGCCGCGAGTCGAGCGCGAAGCATGGGCTCCCTCACTTTTCGCGGACCGCGCGTGCCAGGGTCAACAAACCTACTGGAGCGAGGCGCCTACGATGATCGCGATGGTGACGAGGAGAACCACCGCGGCCGCACCCCACAGAAAGGTCGAGCTTCGTCGTGGTCGACGATGCGTCGGCGTGGGCTGCGGCACCGCCAGGGCGCGAAAGCCCTCCGGCAGGAGGTCGGGACGCGCGGCAAGGTCTTCGAGCCGGGTCGCGGTCGTCACGGGCATGGCGAGTGGGTCGAACCTGGGATCGCGCGGCGGGGCACCGGTAGACATGCGCCCCGTCGGCGCACGACTGCTCGGGCGATTTCGGACCGACGCGATCTCCAGCTTCGGCCCCCCGCGGCCGAGCTCGATCTCGTCACCGGAATTGAGGGCGGCGTGTTTGATGCGTTGACCGTTCAACCAGGTGCCGTTCCGACTCCCCGTATCGATCAAGAGATAGCGGCCGTCTTCGTTGCGTATCTCGGCATGTCGCCCGGACGCATCCAAGTCGACCTCCGGGTCGAAGTTCACATCGCTATCGGGCATGCGGCCGATGCGAATGAGCTCCTGGTCGAACTCGAACTCTCGTCCGGAGTCGGCGCCTTTGATTTGGCGGAGTCGGATCATGAGCGAATCTCAATCGGTAGGCGGAATGAGCTCGACCTCGGTCCGCAGCCCAGGCTGCACCAAGACGTCTTTGCCGACTCGAGTCCCATCTGTTTCACGGGCCTCGAAATGATACGAACCAGGTGACAGCCGTAGAAGAATCGCCTGGTCGAGTCGCAACGGGCCATAGCTTCGGCCGTTGACGTAGAGCTCGCCTTC
>CAVQUI010000012.1:0-190666 GCA_963716775.1 uncultured delta proteobacterium | reverse complement strand
GGCCGTCTCTCCGATGCGCTCAAAGACGATCGCCCCCACACCAACCACCCGCTCGGTGAAGTTGCGAGCGACCGGCCCCTTGGCCGCCAAGGCAAAGATCGCTCTGCCGTCGGCAATGACTTCGACCGATCCGTCGTCTGCGGCGACAATCTGAACGTTCCCCGACGAGCTCTCCGAACTACTGCTGCACGCAGAGGCCGCCATCATCCAAAAGAACCCCATCCCAACAAGCCAAAGCCGAACCATCTCGCCGCTCCTCTCTTCTAAGTAGCGCCAGATGCTTCGCCGATTTGCGCCCTCGGGCAAGCGGACGGTCGCGGGTCTCAGGGAAGCGAGCTGAGGCTGATTCGCCCCCACTTGGGCTCGGTCAGGCTGCCGATGAAGAGCCAATCGCCAACCTGCTCGGCACTCGTGGACTTGGAGAACTCGACGCCGTCCGCGTCCTGGAGGTTGTGGACGACCTTGCCGCTTGCATCGAGTCCCAACACGAAGGGGTGACGCCTCGGCTTCGGTTGTAGCGCCGAGGGGATTCGGTGAATCAGCTTGCGCAGCCAAGGCTTAGGCCCGGCCGAGTCCAAGAGCTCGTTGCGAGGCGCATAGATCGCGAGCCAGAAGACACCATCCGCGCCCGTCGAGATGCCGTCCGGAAAGCCCGGAAGGTTGTCGATGAACACCTCCACTTCACCGGTGCGGGGCCCACGAACGTAGACGCGCTTGGTTCGGTACCGCATCGTCTCGTTCACCAAGACGTAGCTGTCGTCCGGTGACACGGCGACCCCGTTGGCGAAGAACAGCCGATCCAAGACGACCGCGCACTCGCCCGTCGAGATGTCGTACTTGAGCAGTCGACCGTTGGGTCTGCTCTCGAGCGCCTCGTGCATGTCCTTGTGGTGGTCCCACTTGTACGAGGCGTCCGAAAACCACGCGACGTTCTGCGAATCGACATCCACATCGTCGGTGAAACCCAGCCGGTGATAGCCTGCATCCGTGCAAAGAACCGAGATTGCGCCAGTCGGCTTGACCGAAAGTAGGCCCTTGACGGCGTCCGCAACGATGAGGTTGCCGTCGTTGTCGAAGTCCAAGCCGAGCGGCCGCCCACCGGTGTCGGCAAAGACCTGAGGGCCGGAACCGTCGGCGGCGAAGCGAATGATCTGTCCCTCCTCGACGCCCACGTAGATCCGTCCTTCGGCGTCGAGCGCCACGTCTTCGGGGCCGTGACCATTCGGTGTGGCGAAGAGCTCCATGCCCTGCAGCACTCGGTTCTCCGCGAAGTCCCCTTCGAGGGCTGGCAGCGGGTGCGGTTCCCAGGCAATCGGATCGATCTGCACGGGCCAGAGGAAGAGGTACAGCAGGAGGACGAGTAGAGCGCCCCCCAGCCAGACGATGACTTTCTTCGTCACGCTCATCCCTCCCAGAACCAGCGAAGACGCTGCACCTGGCGGCCAGCGGAATCGAGCTCGGCCACAAACCCCGCCTCCCGCCGTCGCGCACCCCATTCGATTGACGCGAGGCCGGACACGGTCCGCCCAGACGCCAGGAGATCGCGCACCTCGAGCGCGGTGCAGCCTACGAGGAACTCGGTCGGTGAAGCCTGCGCACCACCCGGCAAGTCCACCGTCGCGCCAGGTGCAAACGTGTCGCCCGCGTCGTGACCGGCCAAATGCGCAAGCCGCTCGACGAGCTCCTTGCCCGCGCGGCCGACACCCTGCTGGGACGACTTGAAGTACGCCAAGAGCCATCGGGGGCCAAATGCGCGCAACATGCCCCAGTTCATAACCGCGATCGTTCGCATCCCGAGCCCTCCTTCGGCCATCAGGATGCGGCTCATGCGGTTGAGCTCCCAGTGCGCCTGCATTCGCCGGATCGCGAGGCCGCCCGAGCGCGGAACGATTTCGTACAGAAGATTTGCCGGAACCTTCATCTTCAAGCCCGTCTTCAAGTTGGTCGTGTGAATGTCGACCGCGCGAAAGACATGCATATCGGAGACGATGTCCTGGCGCGTAATCATCTCGATCCCGCTCGCCGCGATGAAGGCTTCATAGAATCGCCCGATCTCGTCACCGAAGCGGCCGGGTCGCCTTCCCTTGTGCGAGGCTGGAGTGCCGACCGGATCCTCTAGGACCGCGTCGTCGGCGTACAATGCGAGCCAGCGTTCCTTGTCGTGCTGCCCCGCGATCTCGGGGGACGCCTTGGCGGTCCGGAGGATGGTCTCGCGGTCAGGGGACGATGGACTAGTTCGAAGCGATGGATCAACCATGGGCCGCGGTTCTACCACAGCCCGGCCCTAGTCGCTTTTCTCGGATGCGCCCTTGGGCTCATCTTCCCTCGGCTCTTCCTTGGGCGGCGTCGCCTTGTTGATCAGCCCCATGACCGTGACGGCGAGCAAGTCCTCGTCCGCCTTGCCGAGCGGGCAGAGCTGCCTGCCCAAGTATTCGCAGGCCTCGTGGCGAGCCCGATCGACGTCTTCGAGGTACTTGCCGTCACGCGTGTACCAGACGCCTTCGGAGGTTCGGGCCAGCTGGCGGTTCGGATACTCCCACTGCCCAAGCGCGCTCTTTGCCTTTGCGCCGCTCGGGTAGAACCACTGGCCGCCGCGGCTCTTGGCACGATTTCCATTCGGGTAGTTGAGCTCGAGATAGCCGCGCACGATGATGCGCCCATTGGAATAGGTCGTCGTGGGCTGACGGGTCACGCGATAGCCAACATAGGGTGCGCAGACCTCTCGTCGGAGCTGCGATAGGTCGCGCCGGTCCTGGACTTCGAGGCCTCGCTTGTAGCGACTTCGCTCCTCGTCGAGCCGCGCGAGGAAGTCCATGATGGTGAGCTCCTCGCAGGTCGGGGATGCCGTGAGAACTCGCTGCGATGATCCCGACGCCGTTCCGAGAAAGGTAGCGGCGACGGTCAGCGCGATCAGCGGCAGCTTAGCGTTCATGGCGAGACCCGCCGCCCAGCATCTCGCTATTCATCGGGCGATGCAAGGCCTCGGGGACCTCGCGCGCTTCGACGCCGCAAGCGGTTGGCCTCAGCGAAGCGGCCTTCGACCCATTTGATCATCTGCTGGTGCGTGCCGTCGGTGTCCTTGTCGCCATTCCTCTGCACGTAGCTTCCGTCCGGCTGCATGTCCCAGGCGCTTCGCTGGTCGTCCATGAGAACGTCGATGACCGTTCGCAGCTGGATCTGCAGCCCTTGCGGCTCCACCGGAGTGAGCACCTCGACGCGGCTCACCAGGTTCCGTGTCATGCAGTCCGCCGACCCGATGTAGTACTCCTCGTTGCCTCCGTTGCGGAAGTAGTAGATCCGGGAGTGCTCGAGGAAGCGACCGACGACGCTGACGACGCGAACGTTGTCCGACAGCCCGGGAACCCCCGGGCGCAGGCGACAGGAGTCGCGAACGATCAGATCGACGTTCACCCCGGCCTGCGATGCTTCGTAGAGCGCCCGGGTGATCTCGACGTCTTCGAGCGCGTTGGTCTTGATCTGAATTAGCCCCTTCTCCCCTTCGCTCATCCGACGGATCTCGCGTCGGATCTTCTTCAGAAGCGCGGGCTTGAGAAGCTTGGGCGCCGGCAAGAGCTTCTTGTAACTGCGATTGGGCTTGTAGCCAGTCGTTAGATAATTGAAGAGCTCGGTCGCGTCACGGCCGATGCCGGGGTCGCAGGTGAGAAGCCCGATGTCCGAGTAGAGCTTGGCCGTCTCCTCGTGATAGTTGCCGGTTCCCAGGTGCACGTAACGGCGCAGGCCGTCGTGGTCGCGACGCACAACGAGGATGATCTTGCAGTGCGTCTTAAGACCGACGACGCCGTAGGTCACGTGAATGCCCGCCTGCTCGAGCTTGCTCGCCCAGTTGATGTTGGCCTCTTCGTCGAAGCGGGCCTTGAGCTCGACCGCCACAGCCACCTGCTTGCCGTTGAGGGCTGCGTTGATGAGATGCTGGATTACGCGCGACTTCGAAGATGTGCGATAGAGCGTCATCTTGATCGCGCGGACTTTCGGATCTTCGCTCGCTTCGCGCAGGAACCGCTCCACGGACGTGCCGAAGGCCTCGTAGGGATGGTGCAAAAGGAGAGCCCCGTGCTCGCGGATCGCGTGAAAGATGTTGCTTCGCCCTACGAGGCTCGGCGCGTCGACCGGCCTATGATCGGGATCTCGGTGCTCGGGGATGTCGAGGGCTGCGAGCTGGAACAAGTCACCGAGCCCCAGGAAACCGTCGATGTCGAAAACGTCAGCCTGCTCGTCGAGTCCAAGCTCCGCCGCCAAGCGCCCACGGTGGGTCGAGTCCATGCCATGCGCAACTTGGATCCGAACGATCGGCGCGAACTTCCGCTCTTGCAGCTCCGATTCGATCAGCGCAAGCAAGTCGTCCGCCTTGTCTTCGTCGCTTTCGACGTCCGCGTTCCGGGTGACGCGGAACAGCTCGGTGCGCTCGATGACCATGCCGGGGAACAAGAGGTCTAGGTTGTTCGCCATGATGTCTTCGAGCCGCACGAAGATCATCGAATCGCGGACTTGGATGAAGCGCGGCACGCCGGCACCGAGCGGCACCTTCACCCGAGCCATCAACGGCACGGGATCGTCGGGATAGTGAAGCGAGACCAGCAAGTTCAGCGAGAGGTTGGACACGAACGGAAACGGATGCGCCGGGTCCATGGCCTGGGGGGTGACGAGCGGGAAGATGTTCTCGAGGTAGTCGTCTCGAAGCCAGAGCCGGTCTTCGTCCGAAAGGGAATCATACAGGGCGACGTTGACGCCGATCTTCCCGAGCTCGCGCTGTAGCTCGCCCCAGAGCCCCTGTTGCTCGATGGTGAGCGACCGAATGAGCTCGTGCGACTCCTTGATCTGTTGCATCGGAGTACGGCCGTCGACGGTGAGCTTGTGAACGCCTGCCGCCACCTGCTGTTTGAGGCCGCCAATGCGCTTCATGAAGAACTCATCGAGGATCGTGCCGGTGATCGCGAGAAACTTCACCCGCTCCAGTAGCGGCGTTCGGCTGTCGCCAGCTTCGTGAAGGACGCGTTTGACGAAAGCGAGCCAGGTCAGCTCTCGGTTGAGGTAGTACTGGGGCGCGTCGAGATCGATTTCGACGGACGCCGGCTTTGGTGCCGCGGTCGAAACGCCGGTTGCTGGATGCCCGTTGCTAGTGGAAGGAGAGGTCATGGAAAAGATTTGGTGAATTCCGAGTGTAGCCTGCGATCGTCACTTCGATCCAGGTGCGAGAATGCGCAGGGGCTGGTCATTCCTTGGTTCTTCCGGTAAATCCGGCTGCAAGGCGCTTTCTAGCGATGACCAGCAAGAAGACCGATCAACTCACTCCGCGCAGGAGGCCCAGTCAGGAGCGCTCCCGCGACCGCGTGGAGCGCATTTTGGACGCGACCTCTGCCCTTCTGCACGGCACGCCCGTCGACAAGATCACGACTGCTGCAATTGCCGAGGAAGCAGGCGTGCCGATCGGTTCGGTGTACCAGTACTTCCCCAACAAGCTCGCCGTGCTGGCGGAGCTGGCGCGACGCGTGATGGAAGAAGTCGACTTGAAGACCGCGAGCTTGATCGCTGAGGATTTCGGTGTTCTGCCCTGGGACCAAGCGATTGACCGAGCCATCGACGCAACGATGGAAGGGTACGCCACGCAGCCCGGTTACCTTCAATTGCTTCTCAGCATTCGTCCTACGCCGGAGTTCCGCGCGATCACGGATGAATCAAACGAACGCGTCGCCGCCTTGCTGGCCTTTCACCCGGCGCTGCAAGCGGTGATTCCGGCGGACCGCATTCAGCTCGTCACGCGCGCTGCAATCCAGGCGGCGAATTCTTTGCAGGACTGGGCGCTCTCCCAAGACGACTCGAAATTGAGGAATCGCATCATCACCGAGATGAAGACCCTCTTGAAGGGATACCTCGCCGTGTACATGGATGGGTCGAGCCCATATCGCGATTAAAACCGCGTGAATTCAAGACCTTGGCAAAAAACGCTCAATCGTGAGAATTGCTCACTTTTCAATCTTCGCTTTTGTGTTAGAAAGGCGAAATCTCTGGAGGAGGAGACCAGTAAATGAATTTCAAGGTACTTATCAGCGCAGTTCTTGCGTCCACGATCGCAGTCGCAGGTTGCAGCGACGATAGCGGTAACAGCGGCGGCAGCGCGGGCACAGGCGGCTCGGCCGGCTCAGCTGGCAGCGGCGGCACGGGCGGCACTCCCGCTGTAGTGGACTGCAACGCCCTACCCGCGGTGGATGGATACGCGGTCGCGGAGGTCTTCGATAACGTTCCCGAGACGGCGACCGACGATTGCACCGGAGACACCTTCATGCCCGGTGCCGACGCCGCAGCGCGCTTGAACACCCGCCTCGAGAACGCGGACCCAGGCGATGTCATCTGCTTGGCAGAGGGCACCTACGAGATGGACCGCCCGATCAACGTCTCGCTCGTCGCAGGACTGACCATTAAGGGAATTGGCGACTCGCCCGATGACACCGTGCTCAACTTCGGTGGCCCCCTCAATGGCATCGGCATCTTCGTTCAGAAGGACGACGTGACCGTCGAAAACCTCTGGGTCAAGAACACCGGAGCCAACGGCATCGAGCAGGACGGCACGAGCGGCTCGGTCTTCCGCAAAGTTCACGTGAGCTGGGAGAACGAGAACCAGGAAGACAACGGCCCCTACGGAATCTACCCGACGAACTGCGAAGATACGCTCGTCGAGTTCAGCCAGGCCACCGACGCTTCCGATGCGGGCATCTACGTCGGCAAGTGCGGGTGGTTGGATGACGAGACGACCGGCGGCGTCGTTCGTTACAACATCGCGGCTAACAACGTGGCGGGGCTCGAGGTCGAGAACTGCAAAGATGTCATCGCGCACGACAACTACGTCATCGGCAACACCGGCGGACTCATGCCTCTGCAGCAGCCGATTTCGGCGGACCGGCCCGCCAATACGGGCGTCGTGATGGAGAACAACCGAGTCTACTGCAACAACGGGACGAACTTCGCGACCACCGGCGTCGTGCAGATCATTCCGGTGGGCACCGGCCTGCTCAATCTGGGCGGCCAAGGCGTGGAGATTCGCAACAACGACGTCCAAGGAAACGACTCGCTCGGTCTCGCGATCGTCAGCAGCTCGTTCACTTGTGATGCGGCCGGTGAGGACTGCCCGCCGTACACGTACGCGTACAACCCCTACGCCGAGGATATCTACGCGCACGACAACTACTTCCTCAACAATGGCACGAACGCCGATCAGGACAGCGACTTCTACCTGGTCTTCGACATTCTCAATGTCGGAACGCCAGAGAATCCGTCAGAAGATGTCTTCTGGGACGGCAACATCCGAGCAGGCGTAACCGATCCGGAGATCTGCCTCGGCGCAGACTTCAGCGGAACCTATCGCGACCTGACAGATAACCAGTGCCAGATGCCGGCGAGCCTTCCAGCATACGCCGCCTGTCTGGCCGACAACAGCACGACCGACACGACCGGCCGCCTCTGCGACCGCGCATCAAACTAACGACAACTCCGGAACATGGCAGGCACGCACATGAAGAACGCACTTAACTTAGTCGTCTCCACCTCCCTCCTCGTCGCAGCCATGGGTTGCGAGACCTCCTCCGGCGCTGGCGCCGCCGGAGGGGGCGGCGGCGAGGCCGGAATGGGAGGCGCTGGTGGCATCGGCGGCATGGCCGGCGAAGGTGGCATGGGCGGCATGGCCGGCGAAGGTGGATCTGGCGGAAGCATCGCCAGCAGCTGCCACTCCAGCGTCCCCGTCCTGCTCTCCGACTGGGGGCTGTTCACCGACATTCGAAATCAGGCACCGGCCGAAGGCGTCGTTCCGTACGAGGTCACCTCACCGCTGTTCACCGACGGCGCGCTCAAGCATCGCTTCGTCACCCTGACCGAGGGCGGCACGATCCAGTACGCGAACGACACTTCGCGCTGGGAGAGCCCTGTCGGCACCATCTACGCGAAGACCTTTTCCTACCCGCCCAACATGGAGGATCCCGCGACCGACGGCCTGGAGCAACTGGTCGAAACCCGCCTGATGGTACACGTCGCGGCTGAGGACGACCGATTGAACTGCGGCGGAGCTGAATCCTGCTGGCAGGTGCATGTCTACGTGTACAACGACGAGCAGACCGACGCGGTCTGCCAGTCCGGCGGTTGGACGGAGTCGATCACCTACACCAATCCGACCGAGAAGGAGTGCTCGGACGATCAGAGCCCTTGCATGGGCGACCAGGACTGCATCGGCATCGAGGCAACCTGCGACAACATCCAGCAAACCGTTCCGGACTACGCCGTCCCATCCAACGGTGCGTGCCGACGCTGCCACGGCGAGGACACCAGGACGCTCGGCCCCTCGACGGGCATGCTCAATCGAGGCAACGACCACGGCGAAGAAGGCGAGCCGGTCGCAAATCAGATCGACAAGCTCTTCGAGCTAGGCATGCTGGCGCCCGAGCCAGGGCCCGTCGCCGAGCGCACGACCTATGTCGACCCGGTTCCGTACACCGAGGCTTGTCAAACGCCGGCCTGCATCCACGAAGCAGCGCGCTCCTATTTCGATTCTAACTGCTCGCATTGCCATGCGCCCGATGGCGTGGCTGACGGGACGGGCATTTACCTGGACTACGCCAGCATGGACCCGACGAATCCAACGGCGCAGGACTTCGCGAAGTGGGGTGTCTGTAAGGGTCCGACATCCGGGGGCGGCGTAAGAAACTGCGGCGATGCAACCGTCGACATCCTGCCAGGCGACCCGGACTTGTCGATCCTGCTCTGCCGCATGGACTCGGTGAAGACTGGCGAGATGATGGCGCCTCTTGGCCGAAGCCTGATCGACGACGATGGATACGACTTGATCCGTCAGTGGATCTCGATCCTGCCCATTTTGTTTCCGGACATCCCGACGTCGTGTTCGAACGAAGGCACTGGCGGAGCCGGCGGCGAAGGTACCTAGTGTCGTCGAGACACGTGGGGGCCGCGTTGCTCCTTTCCGTGCTCGCCACCGCCTGTGGCGAGTCGGCGGGTACCTCGGCTGTCGCCAGTCCTACCCCATGGCCGGTCACGGCGTTCCCTGACCTCCCCGAGATCATGAACGACGTTCCTGAGGCGCGGATCGAGCTCGGAAGGCTCCTGTTCTTCGATCCGATCCTCTCGGTGGACAAGCAGACCGCATGCGTGACTTGCCATAGCGAAATTTGGGGCATGGGAGATGGAATCGCGCGCGCGGTGGGCCATGGGGCCGGCCTACTCGCGGGACCGGGTCGCCGCGGCCCCAACATGCTGCGGCGCAACTCCCCGGCTTTGTACAATCTCGCCTTCCGTCCGAGCTTGCTCTGGGATGGACGCACACAGACGCTCGAAGCGCAGGCGCTCATCCCGATCTTCGAAGAAGACGAGATGAACGCCGATCGGGAGACGCTCGCCGCCGATCTCGCCGACATTCCCGAGTACGCCGATCTCTTCGAGAATGCCTTCCCGAAGGACCCAAGAGTCACCCTGGACAATCTCGCCTCCGCGCTCGCCGCCTATCAGCGAACCTTCGTTTCCGATCGCTCGACCTACGATGCCTACCTGGAAGGCCGACCCAACCTGATGAACGAGGACGAGGTCGAAGGTATGTATCGCTTCGCGGAAATGGGCTGCGATGGCTGCCACACCCCGCCGCTGTTCGAGTCCGAAACGTTCGCTAACCGGAACGTGCCGGAGGTCGAGGGGATCGTCGACTATGGGCTCGAAGAGGTAACCGGGCGCATAGAGGATCGCGCAAGATTCCGCACACCAACGCTACGGAATCTGTTGTTCACCGAGCCCTACTTCCACAACGGGTCAATCACGAACATGTCGGGCGCCATTCGACACGAGCTAGAGCAGAGCGGCATGCCGTTCAACGATGAGGACGTTCGTTTGATTACCGTTTTCGTCGACAAGACGCTGCGGGACGAGACGCGACAGGCAATTCGACCTCCGAGTGTTCCTAGCGGTCTCGAGCTCCCGGTCGACCCACCAGGGAGTCGCTAGCTCAGTCGACCAGCAGCCGGTTTTCGGCCGGCGTTGCCTCATCCTCGACCAGGTCGATGCCTGAGCGAGAGAAGCGACGCGCAGCGGCCAAGGCGCGCTCACCCTTCCCTTGGTCCAGACACCACTGTGCATGGTCCACGAGCAAGGCGAGCTCGGTCGCACGGCCGAGCGTCATCGCGAAGCGCCGTGCACCTGCTTCGAGCAAGTCACGCTCCGAGATGGTTTCTTGCAGCCATCGGCCCGCGTGTTCTACGGCCGCTTGGCTGAGCTGGACAGCAGCTCGCAAACGCCGATCGGTCGCGGCTTGCAGACGCGCGCGAATCTCTCCGACGAAGGATTCCCAGACCCCGTCCTGCTTGAGGGCACGGAGCGTGTCGAGGGACAGCACGTTGGTCGTGCCTTCCCAGATTGGAAGCACCTGGGCGTCTGCGAGGAGCTTCGGAAGACCGGTGTCGTTCACGTAGCCGGCGCCTCCAAAGGACTCGAGCGCCTCCGAGGCCACGGCAACGGCTTGCTTTCCTGTCGTGAGCTTTCCGATGGGCGTGAGCAAGCGGCTCAGGAGTTGCTCGGTTTCGCTCGCCTCTCCGGACTCGATGCGGCCGAGGAGCTCCACGACACGAAACGCTAACAAGAACGCGCCCTGCGTCTCCGCGATCATCTCCGCCATCGTGTCGACATGAAGCGGCTTGTCGATGAGTGCGGCGCCAAACGCTTCGCGCTTGCGGGCGTAGTCGCGGGTGAGCGCAACGGCTCGCTGCATGCCCAGAACGGCCGCGACCGCGTTCCAGGTGCGCGTGACATTCAACATCGGCGTGATGTTGCGAACTCCGTTTTGCAGGCCAGCCACCGGAATGGCTTCGACACCGTCCAAGGTGAGCTCCGCAGTCGGAAGCTTGCGCGTCCCGAACTTGTCTTTGAGCCTATTGATGTGGAGGTTCTGAAGCTTCCCGCTCTCGTCGCGAAGCTCGAGGTAAAACATCGCCAAGCCGCGGCCGCCCGGCGGGTTGCCCTCGGGCCGCGCCAGGGTGAGCGCCATGTCGGCCGTAGTCGCAGAGGTGAACCACTTGGTCCCGTAGAGACGCCAGCGATCGCCGTCGCGCCGCGCAATCGTTTCGGTCTGTCCAACGTCCGAGCCACCGACACGCTCGGTCATCCATTGACCGGACGTCCACATCGTCGCTGGGTCGCGCGACAGGAGTCGCGGGAGCGCATGGTCGATGAGCGCTTGATTCCCCGAGTCGAGTAGCGTGCGCGCGGCGCCATCTGTCATTGCCAAAGGGCAGTTGTAGGTATCGAGGGAAGCCTGCGCGACGTAGTTCAAGATGTGCTGATGAACTCGGGCGTAGGGCCCGAGCTCCGCGTCGTAGCCAGCGGCGACCAGGCCGTGCTGGGCGCAGATGACCTGAGCTCGTTTCCACACCTCGGTGACCTCGACCTCATCGATCCGGTTGCCCCAGGCGTCCCAAACGGTGTGTACCGGCTCGTTCTCGAGATCGGCCATCGACAGCCGATAGAGCTCGCCACCGTTCAGCTCACCGAGCTCCCGATACTCCGGCTCGAAACGCTGCAGGAGCTCCGCTGGGAGGGTTCGCTCCAGGTACTCACGGAGCAGCGAGTCAGAATCGTATTGATTTCCAAGGCTTGGGGGCGCTTGATGAAATGCCATTTATTACTCGACTTGGCAGAATATGACGACAGAAGAAATCATCATACGCCCGCCCTCGCGAGCAGTCAATCGTCAAACAGGCTCCCGACCGCGGAGCGGTGCTAGAGATCAGGCATGATCCCGATCAAGGTCGCGACCGCGTCGTTGAATCAGACGCCACTCGACTGGGCCGGCAACCAAAGGCGCATCGAGGCCGTGCTGCGGCAGGCACGGGACGAAGGTGCCAGTCTGCTGGTCCTCCCCGAGCTTTGCACGACGGGCTATGGTTGTGAGGACGCGTTTCTCGGTCCGGACGTCGCCGAGCGCGCCTGGTCGATGCTGACTGAGTTGCTGCCTCAAACCAAGGGCATGGTGGTGAGCATTGGGATCCCCGTGCGTCGTCGAGGCGGCCTCTACAACACGGCGTGCGTGGTGGCGAACGGCAGCATCGCAGGCTTTGCCGCCAAAGAGCACCTCGCCGGCGAAGGCCTTCACTACGAGCCGCGCTGGTTCAAGCCCTGGCCCAACCATCAAGTCGTGGAGCTCGAGCGCGATGGGCAGAGCTATCCGTTCGGTGACGTGTTCTTCGACTTCTCCGGTGTGCGCATCGGCTTCGAAATTTGCGAAGACGCCTGGGTCGCGCAACGACGCGGGGCGCTCGACGGCCACGCGATGGACATCATCGTGAACCCCAGCGCCAGTCACTTCGCCTTTGGCAAGCACGAGGTTCGCGAACGCCTGGTGCTCGAGGGCTCGCGTTCGATGGCGGTGAGTTATCTCTACGCCAATCTGCTCGGCAACGAGGCCGGACGGGTGATCTACGACGGCGGTTGCTACATCGCTCAAAACGGGAAGATGCTCGCGCAGTCGCCAAGGCTGACCTTCAACGACTCTGTGCTCACGACTGCGGTCATCGATGTCGAAGCCTCTCGAACCGAACAGGTGCGGACGACCAGCTTTCGGGCAGACGGCAGCGACCCAGGAGCCAAGAAAATCAGCGTCGATTTCGAGTTTCCTCGCGCGCAGATGCAGCGCAGCGAGCCGAGCGAACCGGAATGGGAGGCCAGCAAGGCACACAAAGAAGAGGAGTTCACCCGCTGCCTGACGCTCGCGCTCTTCGACTATCTACGAAAGAGCCATTCGCGCGGCTTCGTTCTGAGCATCAGCGGAGGGGCGGACTCAGCCGCGGCCGCCTGCCTGGTATCGCTGATGGTCGACCGCGCGCTCGCCGAGCTCGGCACCGAACGATTTGCCGAAAAGATTGGGATGACGGCCGAGCTGACCGCCCGTGACTGGGTCCGAAAGCTTCTCTGCTGCGCCTACCAGCCAACCGAAAACAGCGGAGAGGTCACGCGCAACGCTGCCACCGCGGTGGCCGAGGCGATCGGCGCCACGTTCTACATCCTCGACGTGCAACACATCGTCGACGCATACGAAGGCCTGATCGCCGAAGCGGTGGAACGTCCGCTCACCTGGGAACAGGACGACATCACCCTGCAAAACATCCAGGCCCGCGCGCGCGGTCCAAGCGTTTGGATGCTGGCCAACATGCGCGGCGCCCTCCTCTTGTCGACCAGCAATCGCTCGGAGGCGGCAGTCGGCTACGCGACGATGGACGGCGACACCTGTGGGGGTCTCAGCCCGATCGCCGGCATCGACAAAGCCTTCCTTCGAAAGTGGCTTCGCTGGCTCGAAAGCAAGGGCCCCGAGGGCATGCATCCGATTCCGGCTCTGCATGCGGTCAACGTGCAGACGCCGACCGCCGAGCTTCGCCCCAAGGGCAGCGGCCAGACCGATGAGGGCGACCTGATGCCCTACCCCGTGCTCGACGTCATCGAGCGGCTCGCGATCGGAGACAAGCTTCCGCCCGCGGACTGCCTTGAGATCCTGCGAAGCGAGTTCAACGAGTACGACGAAGACACCCTCCGGTCCTGGGTGAAGCGTTTCTTCCAACTCTGGTCGCGCAACCAGTGGAAGCGCGAACGCTACGCCCCATCGTTTCACGTCGATGACAAGAACCTCGACCCGAAGACCTGGTGCCGTTTTCCCATCCTGTCCGGGGGATTCGAGCGCGAGCTATCCGAGCTTTGAGCGGACGAGCTCGGCCATCCGCTCGATCTCTTCGACCACGATCTCCGGCCGCTCCATCGGGATGAAGTGTGTCGCGTCTTCCAGGACGAGCAGACGCGTCTCGGGCTGGCAGCGCATGAACGCATCTCGCGACTCGTGGGTGAACGGCGGCGCGCTGTGCTCGCGTGTGATCAAGGTGATCGGGCAGCGAACCTTTCGAAGCGCGTGGTATGGAAAGACCGTAGCAGCGGCAAAGCTCCGGCTCTCCCAGGCACGGTCACAACTCAGCCGGACCGTCCCCGTTTCGGTCGCCACGGTTCCGCCATCGACGTAGGCTTCAATCCAGGCGCGGGGCCAAGTTCGAAATGCCCCCTTCCCGACGTAGTTTTCGACCGCATCCTCCTTCGAGTCGAACTCCATGCGACGGCGCGCGGCCATTTTCGCGATCGGAACGATGCGATCCGCCAAGCCAAGCGTCCGGGCCACTGCCATCATTGGAATCAGGCGCGGCGGAACGATGACGGGGTCTACGAGCACCAAGCCCTGGACCAAGTCCGGGCGCCGCGCAGCCAGTTCCATGCTCACCGTGGCGCCAAATGAATGACCTGCCAGCACTAGGGGCTGAGCCAGCATTTCCACGAAGGCTTCGAGGTCTCTTCTATACGGAGCCCAGGAGCGCAGACGCTTCGGATCGGCCGTCGCCCTGGTCCGCCCATGCCCGCGCGCATCCATCAAATGCAGGTCGAGCGAAGGGTCCAAGGACTCGAGCAGACCGCGATACGTCTCCCCATTGAAGCCCGTAGCGTGGGCGAAATGCACGCACAGCTTCGCCTCGCCACTCGCTTCGCGGTGAAGGACCGAAAAGTCCCCGAATCGTTCCCGTCGAATGCTCTGCACGTCTATTCGGGGCCGAGCCTCTTGAAGACACGCGCCACGATGCCGTCGGTGGTTGCGGGCATGAGGCGCTTGAGCGCATCGGCCATGCGCGCTTCCTTCGTGATGAGCACACGGGGCGAGTTGTACTCGATGGCTTTGACGATGCGAGAAGCCACGACGTCCGGCGTGGTACCGAGCCGGTCGAACAGGCGCTGCGTCGAGTCTCGAAGCTTCGCGTGGCTGTCGGTGACCAATCGAGCATTCTGAATGATGTTCGTCTTGATGGCGCCCGGATGAACGGAAGTGACGCCGACGTGATCTTCGGCGAGCTCCGCCCTCAATGACTCGCTGAAACCTCGCACCGCGAATTTGCTCGCGACGTAGCTGGTTTGAAGCGGTGGCGCGATGATGCCAAACACGCTCGACAAATTCACGATGTGCCCCTCGCCCCCCGCCTTGAGGTGCGGCAGGAAGAACTTGCAGCCGTAGATCACGCCCCAGAGGTTCACGCCGAGAATCCATTCGAGATCCTCGACGCTGTGCTCCTCGAAGGACGCATAGACCGTCACCCCTGCGTTATTGATGAGGATGTTGACCGCGCCGTGCGCGTTGACGGCCTCGGACGCGAACGCCGCCATTTGCGCCTTGTCTGAGACGTCGACCCGATGAGCGGTGACAGTGGCGCCGCCCTGCTCGAGCTCGTGGCGCACGCCCTCGAGCGCCGCCTCATTCACATCGCAAATCGCGAGCCGGCAGCCCTTGCCCGCCAAGGCGAGCGCTGTTTCGCGCCCGATGCCGTGCGCGGCTCCGGTAACGACCGCAACTTTTCCCTCGAGCTCGCGCATTCGCCCTCCGCTCAGGACCGTACAGGCCCGAACCTTGTACGCAAGCCCACCAACTCGGCGGAACGTGCGGAAAGGCCCCGTTGGACCGCCCAGGTCGTGGTACCGTGGGCGACAGCCGGCGAGGAGGGTCGCCGCGATGGGAGGGTGGCTATGCGAATTTTGATGATTCTCGTGCTGAGCGGAACGCTCGGGATACTGGGCTGCGACAGCGAAAGCAGCGGCGACGGCGGCTCGGGCGGCTCCGCTGGAATGGGCGGCTCCGGCGGTGAAGCCGGCATGGGCGGCGAAGGCGGAATGGGCGGCATGACCGGAGCCGCTGCCTTCTGTGGACTGTACAGCGAGGTCTGTGGCTTCGGCAGCGCGGACCGCTATGAGAGCCAACAAGCGTGCGTCGCGGCCTACGACGGGTATGACGCCGACCGACAGGCATGTGTCGAGACTCACCTCGGCTTCGCCCAGAGCATGATGGACCCGGCGACGCACTGCCCGCACGCAACGGGTCAAGCCCCCTGCAACTAGGCCGCCAGCGCTGACGGCGAGTCGTCAGTGCGCACACAGCAGCAAGAACACACTCAGAAGGCGCCTTCTTCCCGGCCGCCTATCTGTTATGCTTGCGCCTCTTCATGGCTCAAGACAGTAAGTACAATGCCGAGGTCGTCGTCATTGGCGCCGGCCTCGCTGGGATGGTGACCGCGCTCGAGCTGCTCGACGCCGGCAAGCGGGTCGTCATGCTAGACGCGGCTTCGCGGGATCGCTTCGGCGGGCTCGCGGTCTGGTCCTTTGGCGGTATGTTCTTCGTCGACTCGCCCGAGCAACGCAAGAACGGCATCAAAGACTCGGTCGACCTCGCGATGCGGGATTGGGTTCGCTATGGCGAGCTCGATCCCGAAGACGTCTGGCCGTACCGCTGGGCGGAAGCGTACGTCAATCGTTGCACCGAAGAGGTGCGGGACTGGCTTGCCGAACGTGACGTGAGCTTCTTCCGCGCGGTCAACTGGACCGAGCGCGGGTACTTCGTTCCGGGGAACTCCGTGCCGCGATTCCACATCGTCTGGGGTACGGGCGAGGGCATCGTGCTGCCGCTGATTCCCCGGCTCGAAGAGCACGAAAAAGCGGGGCGCCTCGAGCTGCACTTCGATCACAGGGTGGACGGCCTTACGAAGGAACGCGGCCAAGTGGTGGGCTGCTACGGCAGCCACGGCTCTGGCTCGTTCGAGGCACGGGGAGACGCCGTCGTCATCGCGGCTGGTGGAATCGCCGGCAACCACGACAAGGTGCGCGAAGTATGGCCCAGAGATCAATGGGGTGAGCCCCCGGAAACCATGCTCAACGGCTCGATCCCCGAGGCCGACGGCAAGTTGCTCGACCGCGCGCAGGAGCTCGGCGCAAACGTCACGCATCTCGAGAAGATGTGGAACTACGCCGCGGGCGTCCGGCACTGGGAGCCGCTCTTCCCGAACCACGGTCTGAGCCTGGTTCCAGCGAAATCGCCGCTCTGGGTCAACTACCAAGGCCGCCGTTTCGTCGATCCGCCGCTGGTGGGCTCCTACGACACGCTCTTGCTCGTCGACCGCATCTGCCGTGAAAAGAAGAAGTACTCCTGGCAGGTCATGAATCGCAAGATCGCCAACAAGGAATTTGCGGTTTCGGGTGCGGAGTTCAACCAAGCCGTTCGCGAAAAGAAGCTCCTGGCCTTCGTGGCGCGACTGCTTCAAGGCAACGGCGAGCAGGTCCAGGAGTTCATCGACCATTGCCCGGACTTTGTCACCGCGGGCAGCGTGCCGGAGCTGGCCGACAAGATGAACGCCCTAGCCGGCAGCAAAGACGTCGACGCCCATGTCCTCGAGCGGGAAATTGCCGACTACGACGCCAACATCGCGCGGGGCACCAAGTTTCAAAACGACGATCAACTTCGCCGAATCGCACACGTCCGTCAGTACCTCGGCGACCGGCTCCGCACCTGCAACATGGCGCCGATCCTCGACGCGGACTCCATGCCCCTGATCGCGATTCGCACGCAGATCCTCACGCGCAAGAGCCTGGGCGGCATCCAGGTCGATCTCGATGCGAAGGTTCTCGACACCAGCGGCAACGCAATCCCCAATCTCTTCGCGGTCGGTGAAGCCTGCGGCTTCGGCGGAGGCGGCATGCACGGCAAACGGGCCCTCGAAGGAACATTCCTCGGAGGCTGTGTGTATTCAGGCCGCGTCGCGGCTCGCGCAATCAACAGCGGCACAGGCGTGAGGTAACCGTGAAGCGAAGCGATACATTGACCACGCGTCCAAACGCCACACCATCGGATGAGGGGGTCCTATGTTCCATCGTGCAATCTCAGTAATTTCTCTGATCGTGCTAAGCGCTCTCATCGGCGCCGTCCCTACGGCATCCGCGGATCGCGAACCTGAAAGGCCCAGCGCTCCGAAGAATATCGACCAAACGCCGCCGCTGGTTCCGATACCCAATGCCCGCGTCACCAAGACCGGTCTCCTAGTGGGGGGCCAGCCCTCCCTCGATCAGCTGAAGGCGATGGAAGAGGCCGGGTACCGAACGGTCATCACCCTGCGGACGGACATGGAGCAGGGCGACGAGGGTGAGGAAGCGACGGTCAAGCGCCTGGGCATGAAGTTCGTGTCCATTCCAGTCGCGGGCCCCGCGGGGCTCACCGAAGACAACGCCCGCAGGCTCGCCAAGGCGCTCGAGGTGCAAGATGCGCTGCCGGCTGTTGTGCATTGCAAGTCCGGGGAACGCGTGAGCGCTTTGCTGGGGCTGAAGGCTTTCGTGGTGGACCGCGTCGGCGCTGCGGCGGCGATCGACCTGGCCAAGAGCCTGGGCCTGACCAAGCTCGAAGCGGCGCTCCGTCAGCGAATCGCGGAGATCTGCAAGGCCGACAAGTCGCGAAACTGCGAGGGCCTGCAATGAGCGACAAGCCGACGGCTCTGGTCTTGCTCACACAGGGCAGCGAAGAGATGGAAGCCGTCATCAGCATCGATGTGCTGCGCCGCGGCGGAATCGAAGTGACAGTCGCCGGGGTCGAAGGCAGCGGGCCGATTCGCTGCAGTCGCGGTGTGCTGATTACCCCGGACGTCGCGCTCGAGGAGGTCGAAGGCGATTTCGACGTCTTGGTTCTTCCGGGCGGAGCCGAGGGCGCCCAACGGCTGGCTCTGTCCGAAAAGGTCGGGGAGCTTCTGCGCACTCAAGAACAAAGCGGACGCTGGGTCGCTGCGATTTGCGCGGCCCCGATCGCGCTGCAGGCACACGGGGTCTTTCAGAATCGTCAGCTCACCAGCCACCCGAGCGTGGAGCACATGCTCCAAGGCTGGTGTGACTACAGCGAGCATTCGGTGGTTGCCGACGGAAACCTCATCACCAGCCGCGGCCCAGGCACGGCGTTCCCGTTTGCCCTGCGCATCGTGGGCACGCTCACCGATGCGAAACGTATGGTCGAGGTGCGCGCGCCGATGATGTTTCCCGTGCAGGTGTCCTAGTCGGGGTCGGGCGGCCCCGGCGGCTGGGTCGCGCCCGGGCGTATCGAGACCTTGGCGCGGGCCGCGTAGGACAGGAGCTTTTGAACCGCCGTCCCCGCGAAGAAGCCGGGGAGCGTTGGAGTTCGGTCGGGCTCGGGAACCGGCAGGGTCGCAACGATCGCGCCGTCGCCGGAATGCCGGAACTTCACCTCGGGGCTCAGGGACTCGATCATCCGTCGCGACGCTGCGTTTTCGGCGAGGAGCTCGTTCCGAAACCAGCGGATGTCACGCTCCCAGGCGGCTTCGATCAGCCGTTGCAAGAGGATCGAGCCAAGCCCTATGCCCTGGAAGTCATCGAGAACGGTCACGGCGGCCTCGGCCGTGTCCGGCTCGTCGGTCAGGCGCACGAACCGCGCGCTGCCAACGCCCTGGTCCTTCGAGACGAAGTGACGCCGGATGGCGCCCATGGCGAAATGGTCGACCCCGTCGACCTCAGTCAGGTAGCGCAACTCCCGCTCGGTCAGCCTGGACTTGGGCGCCATGAACCGCGCATAGCGCGAGCTCGGCGACAAGTGCTCGAAGCCCTCGCGAAGCATGTCCTTGTCCGACGGACGCATGAGGCGCAGATGAACCCGCTGTCCATCGGTCAGATGAACAGTCTCTTCGTATGACTCGCCGTAGCGATACTCTGGCCCCGGCCCCCCCATGGCGGACGAAGCTTAGGCACGATCGAGCGCGCGGACAACCGCATCCATTGCCGCAGCGGCTCCGGTACGGAGTCGATAGTTGACGATGTGTGAAACTTCGCTCGTGCCGGGGTTGATCTCTACGGTCAGTGCGCCGCGGCGCCGCGCGTCGATCACTGGCTCGGCGATATACGGAAACACGCTGGTGGTCCCGATCGTGAACACGGCATCGAAGCCTTGCATCAACTGCTCCTGGAGCAGCCTGGCGCGATCCGAAGGCAACATCTCACCGAACAAGACCACTTCGGGCCTCACCAATGAGGCGCAGTGCGGGCACGATGGCGGAATGTCGAGCCCTGCATAGCTGCCGACGCGCCACCGATGGCCGCAACGGGTGCAAAGCAGACGGTGCACATCTCCATGGATGTCGATGACGTGAGAGCTGCCTGCGGCGTGGTGCAAGCCGTCGACGTTCTGCGTCAAGGTCCACACCCGCTCGAAACGGCCCTCTAGCTCTGCGATCACATGATGCGCCCGATTCGGCCCCGCGTCGCGACACGAGCTCTCGATTTGATGAATGTACTTCCAAGTGAGCGAAGGATCGCGCTGGAACATGGCACCGGAGAGCGCTGCCTCGATGGGAACGCCCTCGTCGGTGTCCTCCTGCTCGTAGAGCCCTCCGATGCCGCGATAGGTCGGCAGCCCCGAGTCCGCCGAAACGCCGGCTCCGGTGATGAACAGGACGCTCCGGCTGCCGCGTAGGCGCTGGGCGATTTCGGAGATCTGCTGCTCCTCCATCAGCCTGGGTTATCGTATTATCGACCGATCGCCAAGGCGCGCCGGCCGAGGCACTACCGCAGCGGCCCAAGTTCCCTATGTATCACCGCATGTTCTTCAATTCCGAGAAGAAGCTTCGAATGCCTGAGGCCGAGCAAGCGCTACCCGGACGCGATTCGAAGATGCCGGTCGCTGCCCATCACTTCGTCCTCGGCAGTCCACTCGAAGGTCCCTTCCCCGAGGATACGCGCGAAGCGATGTTCGGCCTCGGATGCTTCTGGGGCGCCGAACGAAAGTTCTGGGAAACCAAGGGGGTGTTCACCACCGCGGTGGGCTACGCGGCCGGCCACACTCCCAATCCGACGTACCAAGAGGTTTGCTCAGGCCGCACCGGTCACAACGAGGTCGTCCTCGTCGTCTACCGGCCAGCCGAGTTGAGCTACCAAGATCTCCTCAGGCTGTTCTGGGAGAGCCATGACCCGACGCAGGGCATGCGACAGGGCAACGATCGCGGCACGCAGTACCGATCGGGCATCTACTACTTCGCCGATGAACAGCGCCACCTGGCTACTGAGTCAATGCGGCGCTACCAGCTCGCACTCGACGATGCAGGGCATGGGCGCATCACGACGGAGATCATTGCAGCTCCGCCGTTCTACTACGCCGAAGACTACCATCAGCAGTACCTCGCCAAGAACCCCGCTGGATACTGCGGCCTCGGCGGCACGGGCGTAGGGTGCCCCACGAACCTCGTCTAGCGCTGAGACACCGTAAGCAAAGCTCGGATATCAGATGCTTATTTGTGCATGATCTGGGTTCTTTTTCGTTGACCTATCAGCGGGCTTTCCATGTATCCTGCGCCGACCCCCCGGGCCGCAAGATGGGTGGAGGAGCCCCCGTAATGAAGCACAAACTACTGACTGCATGCCTACTCGCAGGCTTGCTGACTCCGTCACTCGCAAGCGCCAACCCTGAGCCGACCGCCTACGACAGCCGAAGCATCGGCATGGGGCTCACGGGGGTGACGTATCTGGATCGGCCCGCCGCGCTCGTGCTCAATCCCGCAAACCTGGAGGGTATCAACAAGCTCGGCTTCACCTTCAACTTCACTGGCCTGTTCGTGAACCAGCGCGCGCCGGTCCAAGGCCCCAACACTCGTGTGGATTCGGGCGTCGGCTTCGGCCCGTTGCCTTCTGGTTTCATCGCGGGAAGGATCGCCCCTCGTGTCGTCTTCGCAGGCGGTATTTACATCGAAACCGGCTACGGGTCGTCATTCAGCCAAGTTAGCTGCCTCGACGGCGATCCGGTCGGCCCCGCCCCGAGCTATACGCCCAACAACGACACCAACCCGGGCCCAGGCCAATGCACCGTCCCCGAGCGTGAGAACCTCGATGTGACGTTCTTCGTCGGCGAGTTCGCGGCGGGCTTTTCGTTCAAGGCCCATGAGAAGTTCATCCTCGGGATCGCGTTACGTCTTCCGTTCTCGAAGCAGGTCGCAGACCTTCATCAAAACATCGGCGCGGCCACGGCGATTCTTCCGAGCCCTACCTACGGACGAGTCAAGAACAACCTCGGCGGCGTCGGTGTCCCCTCGCTGCGGATCGGTTTCACCATCAAACCGCACCGCAAGGTCCGCATTAGCGCGATGTACCGCATGGCTTCCAAGATCAAGCTGACCGGAACGACTGAAACGGCCCTCATCGCGGGGGCGGATCCCATCACTCTCGACGCCGAAGCAGATTGGTTCATCCCTCATGCAATCGCTTTTGGCGTCTCCTATCAAGCGAACAGCCATCTGCTCTTGGCTTTCGAGGGACGGTTGCAGTTCCACGGCGCCAAGAGCAGCGGCAATCTAAATCAAACCGTGAGTGCGACCGACCCCAATGGCGCGTTTCCTAACACGACAATCACCGTACCCTTTGGCTGGGAGAACGCTTGGAGCGCTAAGATCGGATTCGAGTACCGATTTACGAAGGACGTGCTCGCGCTCCGACTGGGCGCCAACGTCGCCAAAGGAGCCACCAGCGCCGTTTGGGCACAGTACTTCACTCCGCCCCCAGCTCCCCCGGGCCTTCAGACCGTCACCGCCGGCCTGGGCTTCTACTGGGATGATCGCAACGACCCGAGCATCAAGGACAAGTACAGACTCGATCTAGCGGGCCTTTTTGCCTTCACGAAAGACACCATCGGCACCGAGTACATCGGCACCGAGCAACAGATCCCAGGCACTGACAACCTCGTAGAGGTTTGTAGCAACGAGCAGGTCGTGCGCACCGGCTGCCCCGGAGAGTACCGTGTGTTCAGTTACTGGGCGTCGGTGTCGTTCACTCTGCAGTACTAGCTGGTTCGATCTCGGCGCCGAGGATCGGCGCGTAGAGCGCGCGCTCGCCGCGCTTCCACCAATTTGCCGTGGCCTTGCGCTCGGCGTGGTCCGTGAATTCGTACCGATAGATGACCGCGCGGATTTGCTTGGGCGGCTCGTCCTCAAACGGGTTCTCGTCGAGAAGCGCGAGGACCGTCGGCTCACCCTGCAATAGCCTTCTCATCAGATTGCCGAGCCAAACGTTTCGGCGGTAGTCGCCGAGGGCAGCGAACCACATTTGCCAGTCGAGTCTAGGTTGGTGCGGGGCGCTCCAAACGGGCGCCCTGTCGAGAGGGCCCGGCTTGTAGCGGAAGACGTACGGCTTCCATGTCTCTCCGTCGCCGCTGCCCTCGATTTCGATCTCGGGGCGCTCGGTGGTCATCACGGAAAAGAGGCCGTAGTTGTTGAACGTGCTGAAGCGGTAGATTGGGGCCAAGGAACGGGGCAGACGCTGTCCGAACGTGCCCATCACGAAGATCGTCGCCGACAGCGCGATGACCAGGGCCGGCGCGACTCCAGGCCAGGCGTTCCATTTGGTTTTCCGGTCCGGCGCTGGCTTCCCGTCGAATCGAGCTGGGACGATACGGGCGAGCAAGCGGTCATCCAGGAGCGGAATGCACAGCGCGATCGTGAGCAGATTGAAGAACCCGTAGTTGCCCGTGAGCGCAATCAAGAGCATCAAACCGACGATCGTTGCCGCGGCGAATCGACGAGCCCAGGTCCAGGGGAGGAAGATCAGGGCAGGAGCAGCGAATTCAACCGCGAACATCAGCGTGCAAGAGAGCTTCTGAAACCAGTCGGGGAGCAAGTTCGCATACCATCCGAGCACCGTGGGCAGCGGCTGCGTCCAGTAGTGGTAGCCGAGTGCGCTCAGGTCTGCCCAGGCGGCGTCGCCGCTGGCGAGCTTCACCCAGGCCGAACGGAACAGCAGTCGAAACAGCAGCCACCACAGGGCCCATCGCGCGATGGAATTCGGGGCGGGATGTCCGCTCGGCCGGTCCCAAAGACACAAGGGAACGAAGAAGAAGGCCGTGAAGGACACCTCGAGTAGAAGCGCGTCCCACTGAAAGGACATGAAAGGCCATCCCAGGCTGACGAACGAAAGATAGGCGAACCAAGCGACCGCCAGAGCGAGCTTCGGCAACAAGCCGAGCAGCAGCGCGAAAGCGGCGATAGCGCCGACGATCCAAACGGCGCTGATCATCGCGTCGCCGCTCCCCCACCAAAGTGCGCTCGGATGCTGCCAAAAACTATGCCCCGCGCTCTTCGCCTGCTCGACCAGCATCGAGATGGGCGTCACGCCATTGGCTCCGAAGAGCCCTTTGGCTTGAACCCCCAGGGACACGAACGCGACGAAGAGCACAGCCCCAAGCGCCCGCGCGAACAGCCAGGAGGACACAGCGTAGTTTTGACGGGAAGAAGCGACGGTCACTTCTGGCGTCACTATCACAGTGTCAGCAGCAAGGCCGAGAAGATCGGAGAACGGCTCGCGCTGCCGCGGGTGCTGTCGTGTGGGTCGGTGGACGGGGATGCGGGTGGCGGCGTACGGCTTGTGCTGCCGCGGGTGTGTTGAAGCGGAGTGCAGGGTGGGTTGCCTGGTATGGTTTGGTTACACCGCCCCGCCCACCCCCACCCATAGTCCTCCCTGCCGCGGCGGGCGCGGCGCTTCGCCTTGGCGGCGCGTTCGCGCCGGGCTTCGCCCTGCGGGCTCGCGCTGCCGCCTGCTGTCTTGGGGGCGGCGTGGAGAATTTCTCTTGATGGCGCCGTACGGATGTACGCGGTTCGAATGTATCCGTAGGGAGGGGCGCGGAACAAAGGCGCGATGTGGGGCGGAGTCGACGTGTGAGTGCCAAACTGCAAGACAGCAACCACCGCAGATTGGCGCGAGCTCCGAGGCTCGGCTTGCCTGGTCCAAGCCCGCCAGTGCATCCGACCAGATTTGCAAGCCGAGCCGTTCGGCGCAGCCCATGTCGCGCCTTTGTTCCGCGCCCCGGTTCTCACGTCCACGCGTCGCGATTGCGCTCTACGAACTCGGACAGGCTGGTCGCCGGTCGGCCGATGATCTCGGTTAGTGCTGGGTCGACTGCGGCCTCGCCGCCGGCCTTGGCGTGGGCGAATACGGCCAGGCCTGCCTCGACCAGCCACGGCGCTGTTCCGGCCTGCAGCATCATGTCCCTGGCCTGTCCCTCTTCGACGTCGATGTACGTGAGAGGTTTGTGGATCATCCGTCCGATTTCTGCGGCGACACCCTTGGCTCCGTACGCCCTGCCCCCGGTGAGGACATAGGTGTGACCTTCGTGGGCATCGGAATGCATCAGACACTCGGCAGCGGCCTCCCCAACGTCCAAGGCGTCGACATACGAAATCAGGCCATCACCTTGTGGGACGATGATCGAGGACATCGTTCGAATCGTTTCGGCTTGGTAGCGGATGAAGTTCTGAAAGAACGAGCCCGGCCGTAGGATCGTCCAACCCGCGCCGGACTCCCGGACCGCGTCGTCGATCTCGCGGTGCCAGGCACGAAGCTCAGAGTGCTGGTCCCAACCCGCGGAGCGAGACGACAAGCGGACGATCTGTGGAACCGCGGCTTTGATCGCGGCGTCCAACACACGGCGAGACGCCGCGACTTGGTTCTCGATCAGCGGCGTCATGAAGAAGAATGCGTCGACCCCGTCGAAGAGAGCAGGCGCGATTTCACGATCCGCGAAATCGAATCTCACCACATCGTTCGCCTCGGGTAGAACTCCTGCTACGGCACTCGGCACGCGCGCAGCAATACGAACGTCCGCACCCCTCCGGAGGAGCTCGCGATAAACTTCGCGGCCGACGGTCCCGGTCGCCCCTGTTAGAAATGCTCGCACGATTCCGATTCGCCAAGATCATTGCCGATCCTGGCCGAATGCGCACGATCCTGCCGTTCGCCCCGGCCACGGCCCGACTTGAAGTGCTAAGGAGACGCTCCCATGCCCGCGCAGCCGAGTCCCAAGGTCCCCAGCGACAACACGCGACTCCTGTCGCGCGAGTTCCTGCTGCTTCTCGCCTCGGTTTCGCTATTTGGGTTCTCCTGGTCCTTCTATTTGATCCTGCCGAAGTTCTTCGCCAGCGAGCTCGGCATGGACGCCGCGGCCATTGGGCGCGCGGTCGCGATAGAGGGTCTCACGGCGGTTGCGGTGACCCCGCTCGTTGGCTGGCTCGTCGATCGCTATGGGCGGAAGCCTTGGCTGATCTTCGGCAACTTCATGCTGGCAGTCACAGGCGTGATTTACCTCTTCGTCGATCACGAAGGCCCCCTGCTCTATCTCGGGCAAATGTGCTGGGGGGTCGGAATGGTCATGGGCTTCAACGCTGCGGGGACGATGACCGCGGACATCGCCCCCAGCGATCGAATGGCGCAGGCGTTGGGTCTGTTCGGGGCCGCAAACCTCGGAATGAATGCGGTGTCTCCAACCATCGGCGAGGTCCTCGCCGACTCCGTGGGCTGGTCGTATGTGTTCGTTGCGAGCGCATGCGCCGGCCTGGTGGCTACGTTTCTCAGTACTCGACTGAGGGAGGCGCCACGGCACCAGCCGCAGGGGGAGCAAGACCGCCGACCGATTTTTGGCGGCTCCTTGATGCGCGTCTACGGCGCGACCTTCGTCATGACCGCAGCGTTCACCGCTCTGTTCACGCTCCACCAGCCTTTCGCGCTCGAGCTCGGCGTCAGCGAGGTTCGGAGCTTCTTCATCGGCTTTGCGATCGTCGCGCTCACGGTACGCCTCGGCGGGGGACGTCTCATCGATCGCTTTGGCGTGCTTCGCTCATCGGTGATCGCGTTCTGTCTGTACTCGGCGGTGCCTCCGATGCTCGGAATCCTCGGCCCCCACCACCTCTTTGGGATCGGTGCCATGATGGGCCTCGGGCACGGCATCGCGTACCCTGCCGTCACCGCCCTCGGAATCGAACGAGCGGATGCGTCCTCGAGGGGAATGGTGGTGTCGATCATCCACGGGGCCTTCAATGGGGGTCACGCATTTTTTGCGTATGGCCTCGGCTTCGTCGCGGCTACTTGGAGCTACGATGTCGCTTTCTGGATGGCGGGGGCAGTCACCCTTACTGGAGCGCTGATTTTGAGCCTCGGTCGCCAGTCAAAAGTCACTTAACGCCGACACTCCCTGCCCTCCTTCTGCTATTTTCCATGTCGGCGGTTGGATAAGGCATGAAGCGGAAGAACGACAGCGAGCACGAGGACTCCGACCCCAAGAGCAAGCTCAGCCGCTTGCTCGAGACGGAGGTCGAGCTCGAAGCGATGCTCAAAGAGACGCGTCGAGAGGCGGAACGGCTCGTCAAGTCGGCGCAGGCTGCGGCGGAAGATCGCGTCCAACGCTTCGAGTCGGAGCTGGAAGGAGAGGACGGTAAGCTCCGGGAGCGAATCGCAGGCGAACGAGACCAGGCTATCGATGCGATTCGAGAGGAGGCTCGACAGGAAACGGAAAGGCTCGACGGGCTCGACGATGCAACGGTGGACGAGCTCGCTCGGCACGTGGTCGATCTTCTGCTCGGTAGACCCGAGTCAGGGGGCTCCCTTTGATTCTCAAGATGTCCCGCATCCGAATGCTCGGCCCGAGAGAGCAGCTCCAAAAGTCCTTGGGCTGTATCCAGAACATCGGCTTGATTCAGTTGGTCGAACCCGCCGAGACCGAGTCCCTGACGCCTCTCAGCCTCACGCTCGAGCAGGAGCACCACGTGCGGAGCGTCCGTCATGTCGTCGAAGACGTGGACATCGCGCTCGAGCTTCTCGGAGAAACACCGAGGCCACCCAAAACGGCCGAAGAGATACCGCTGTCTCAGGCCGCCCTGATCGCGGGCAGAACCCGAAGAGAGCTCGAAGGCCTGGCCGAGCGGCGCCAAGGGCTCGAAGAGGAGCGAGCGCTCATCCTGAAGTTCCGTCCGTTCTTCTCTGCGTTCCGAAAAATCGGCGACTCGGGTTTGGACCTCGAAGGGATTCGGGTCTTCTACCTGGTGCTGAGAGAGGACGGTGAGCACGAGCTCCAACGAATGCGAGCCGCGCTTCGCCAAGCGCTTGGTGACGGATTCGAGCTGCTCAGTCAGCCGTCGGAGTCGGGCGAATCCGCGATGCTTCTGGCCGTGCCCGCGGCCGACGCGACGAAAGCCGAGCGCTTGCTCAGCGAAGCCGGCGTGCAGTCGCTCTCCCTCCCCGACCAGTTCGAAGAACAAGGCGTGACCGCAACGATCCAGCGCATGCAGGCACGTCTCGACGAGCTTCCAAAGGAGCTTTCGGGGTTGGAACGAGAGCGCGTGCGAATCGGCCATGAGCGGGGACGGGAGCTCGCATGGATTCAAGCGAGTGTTCGGGACCACCTCGCCACCGTCGAGGCCATGGAGCAAGCCGTCGTCACGCCGCGAGCCTTTGTTCTCGAGGGCTGGGTTCCCAAGGCGGTGCAGCCCGAGCTGGAACGGAAGCTCGGCCTGTGCTGCGGCCCGGGGTTCGAAATCGAGACCGTGTCGTCCGAGGAGTGGGCGGGAGACACCGTCCCGGTCGTTCTCAAGAACCCTCGCCTGTTCCGTCCATTCGAAGCGATTACGAGGATGATGCCTCTCCCGAAGTACGGGACGGTCGATCCAACCCCGTTCGTCGCCGTGTTCTTCCCGATGTTCTTCGGTGTCATGCTCGGCGACGTTGGCTACGGAGCCATCCTCGGCGTCGTATCGTTGATCCTACGCATTCGCTCACGGGCCGACACCACATTGCGCTCTGTATCGGAGATCGGCCTCGCCTGCGCCTTGTTCTCGACCGTATTCGGCTTCTTGTATGGGGAGCTCTTCGGCGATTTCGGGCATGCAATCGGACTCCACCCGATCATCTTCAATCGCGAAGAGGCGTTCTTTCCATTTCTGGGTCTCGCGATTGCGCTGGGCATCGTTCACATCGTGGTCGGCCTGCTCGTGGGAGCCGTGAAGATGTTTCACGGTGACAAACGGCGCGCGCTCGGAAAAGGCATGGCTGCCTTGATGGTCGTTCTCATTGCGCTGGCTCTCATGGCGGCTTCCGGCATGCTCCCGGAGCGCTTCTTCACGCCCCTGGTGATCACGACGCTGGTCGCCCTTCCGATCTTGATCGTCGGCGAAGGCGTTCTCGCGCCCATCGAATTCGTCTCCACGCTGGGCAACGTGCTGTCCTACGCACGCATCATGGCCGTCGGCACGGCGTCGGTCATGATGGCCGTCGTCGCGAATCGCATGGTCGGCGCCTTTGGCTCGGTCGTCGTAGGCATCCTCTTCGCTCTAGTCTTTCATTTGATCAATTTCGTCCTGGGCGTGTTCAGCCCGACGATTCACGTGCTGCGACTTCACTATGTGGAGTTCTTTGGAAAGTTCTACAGCCCGGGCGGTGCGCAGTACCGGCCGTTTCGACATTGGTCCGCGCGCGAAAGCGCTTCTAACGAGAGGAACAATTGACATGGAATTGGAGACGGTTTTCCTTTACGTGAGTGCCGCTTTGGCGGTGGGCATTCCTGCCCTCGCTACAGCCTGGGCTCAGTCCCGCATCGGCCCTGCCGCCGCGGCGGCGCTCGCCGAAAAGCCAGAGCTCACCGTCACGGTCGTGCTCTTGATCGCCATCCCGGAAACGCTCGCGATCCTCGGATTCGTCGTTGCGGTCCTCATCCTGATGCAGGGAGGAGGCTGAGGCGACAATGGCCGGCTCCGACCTCGATACCGAATTGCGCCGCGCCGCCGAGCAGACGGCGGAGTCCATCCTGAGCGCGGCGCGGACGGACTCCGAGCGGGTCGTGTCGGAGACCGCGCGCTCGGTCGAGGGCATCCGAAGAGAACGAATGGACCACAAGGAGGCGGAGTACGGCGCGGATGCTCGGCGTGCGGTCGCCTTCGAAAGGCACGCGGCGATGCGCGCCGTGCTCCTGTCGCGCACGCGGGTCGTCGATCGGGTGCTCGATCGAGCGAAAGCTCTTCTCCCGGAAGCTGCAACAATGGAAAGCTACCTATCGACCCTTGGAGCCGAGCTTGCCGAGGCCCTGAAGTTCGTCGAGGAAGACGACGCTCTGGTGCGCTGTTCTCCCGCGCTCGAGCCCGCGGTCCGAAAGGCGCTCTCCGCGAAGCCGCAAGTGCAGGTAGAGCCATGGTCAGAGGCAGACACGGGATTCACCATCCTTGGCGCAGGAGCCTCGGTCCTGGTGGACGGCCGGCTCGAGACGCGGATCGACCGCCTGGCGTCGTCGTTGGCGATCGAAATCCACGCGCGCCTGCAGGAGCTCTAGCCATGGCGCGGTACCTAGGCGACATCAACACACGCGCGCGGGGGCTTCGCACCCATCTTCTTCCGTCATCGGATTTGGAACGGCTTGCGCGTGCCGCGGGCCTACCTGCGCTTCAAAGAGAGCTCAGCGCGCTCGGTTTCGTGCGGTCCGACGCGCCAGCGACCCCCGCAAACCTTGAGAAGGCGATTCGCCGTCACGCTGCCGAGCAAATTAGGGTGCTCGATCGCTGGTGCAGCGACCAGCGGCGCCTGGCCTTGTCGGTGATCTTCGAAGACGAGGATCGACGGTCCATCCAAGCAATCCTGCGGGGCACGGAGCAAGGCGCGGCCTCGGAAGCCCGCATGTCCGGCCTGGTGCCGACCGTGAGTCTGTCGGAACGCGCTCTGCACACCCTCGCGAGCCAGCCAACGCCGGCAGACGTGGTCCGAATGCTGCTCCTTTGGAACCACCCGTTCGGCCCGGCTCTCGTCGAAGCCGCCAGCAGAGCCCGTCCATCGCTCTTCGAGATCGAGGTCGCACTCCAGCGTGCGTTCGCCCGCAGGGCGTCGTCGCGGGCGCGTGATGGCGGAGCGCAACTCGTCGAGTACGTCGGCCAGGTGATCGACCTGATGAACGCCTGGTCCGTCCTGTTGCACTTCGTCGAGCGCGACCCGAGCATCGCGGAGCTTACGTTCGTAGAAGGAGGACATTGGCTCACGCGAACCGTCTTCGAGAAACTCATGAGCCTCGCAACCCACGAGGACGTCGTGAGGCAACTCGCCTGGGAGCTCCGCAACTCCGCGCTTGCTCCTGCGTTTCGGGAGAGCGTCGAGGACCTCGCCGACTTGGAAGGCGCCGCACTGCGCGCTCAGATCGAATGGCAGAATCGAGCACGGCGCATCGACCCGAGCGGCGCGGCCCCCGTGATCGGCTTTGCGATCGAGCTTCGAGCCCAAGTGTTGAACTTGAGACGAATCATCTGGGGCGTCGCGCTCCGGGCACCGTCCGCGCTCATCCAAGCAGAAATGGTGCTCGCATGAAGGAGCAACGACTGGTGGTTATCGCGAGCCAAGGATTGAGCGCCGGATTCGCCATGGCAGGGGTGCCGGTGTTGGAGGCAAGCAGCGGCGCCGACGCGGCGAGGCAGATCGATCGCTTGACGGACGACGATGACGCCGGTGTCATCATCATCGATGAGCCACTCTACAGGGACATCCCCGAAGAGCTCCGCCGAACGTTTCAGCGTTCCGTGCTCCCGGTCGTCATCCCCGTGCCCGGGCCAGACTGGACTACGGAGGCGACAGCCCACGAATACATCGTCGAAATCCTTCGGCGTGCGATTGGCTATCGGGTGAAGCTCCAATGACCGACGCACGCATCATCCGGGTCGCAGGCGCGATCGCCGAAGCACAGCCCCTTGGCGATGCCGCACTTTACGAGCTCGTCGAAGTTGGCGAGCGCCGTCTGCTGGGCGAGGTCATTCGGATCCAAGCCGACGTCGCGACGATTCAGGTGTTCGAGGAAACCAGCGGACTTGGGCTGCACGAACCGGTGCGTCTCACGGGGAGCTCTCTCATGACCCGGCTGGGCCCCGGCCTACTGGGCTCCATCCTCGACGGCGTCGGGCGACCGCTCACTGGGCTTGCCGAGCGATCTGGCGACTTCATGGCGCCAGGGATGACTCTGCCCACCCTCGACCCCGACGCGCTCTGGTCTTTTTCGCCTACGGTCGAAGTGGGCGCCGAGCTAAGCGGCGGCGACGTCCTAGGCCTGGTCGAGGAGCGCCCCGGCATGGTCCACCGAATCCTGGTGCCTCCGGGACCCGGCGGTCGACTGGCGGACATCCGAGAAGGCAAGTTCACAGTCACCGACAAAATCGGGAGCTTGGACGACGGAACCGCGCTTTGCCTTTCGCAACCCTGGGCGATTCGCCAACGGCGTCCCTTTGCGCGGAGGCTCCCGGGCGACCGCCCTTTCATCACAGGACAAAGAGTCTTCGACCTGCTCTTTCCGGTCGTCGAAGGAGGATCGGTCGCGGTGCCCGGTGGTTTCGGCACCGGCAAGACCGTGATCGAACAGTCCCTCGCCAAGTACGCGAAGGCCGACATCATGGTCTACATCGGCTGCGGCGAGCGCGGGAACGAAATGGCGGAAGTCCTACACGACTTCAATCGCCTCACCGACCCCGAAACAGGCCGGCCGATCATGGACCGGACCATCCTGATCGTGAACACCTCGAACATGCCCGTCGCCGCGCGAGACGCGTCGGTGTATCTCGGTATGACGATCGCCGAGTACTACCGAGACATGGGCTACCACGTAGCGATCCTTGCCGATTCCCTGTCACGTTGGGCTGAGGCACTTCGCGAGATTGCCGCCCGCCTCCAAGAGATGCCGGGCGAAGAAGGCTACCCGACCTACCTCGCCAATCGAATGAGTCGCCTATACGAGCGAGCCGGCCGTGTAGAAAGCGAGGGGACGCCGGCGCGAACGGGTGCGGTGACATTCATCAGCGCGATTTCTCCCCCTGGAGGTGATTTCGCCGAGCCGGTCACTCAGGCCTCGTTGCGGGTCGTCGGCGCGCTCTGGGCCTTGGATCCGCGCCTCGCCCACCAACGTCAGTTCCCGGCGGTCGACTGGGACATCAGCTACAGCCTGTATGCCGACGGCACCAGGGAGTGGTTCTCGAAGGAAGGCGGCGCCGATTGGTCAGACTTGAGGGTCGAAACGGTTCGTCTGCTCCAGCGTGACCGCGAGCTGCGCGAAATCGCGGGCCTGGTCGGGGTCGACGCGCTCGAAGACGAAGACCGGCTGGTGCTCGAAGGCGCGCGCATCGCCCGGGAGTTCCTCATCGGCCAGAACGCATTCCATCCAAACGACGCCTTCTCGACCGTGCACAAGACCTACCAGCTCGTGAAGCTGCTCTGGTCTTTCATGCAAACCGGCGAAGCCGCACTGAAGGAAGGCATCGCCTTCGAGAAGCTCGACCTCGCTGCCGTTCGCGTTGCGTTCGGTTCGGTGAAGACGGCAGCACCCGATCTATTGGACGAGCAAATTTCGGAAGCCCAGCAAACCATCGCGGAGATGAGGCCGGCATGAAGCGCTTGGATGCACCGATATCGCGAACCTACTCCGGTGCCGCCTCGGCGGCGGGTCCACTCATATTCGTCCGCTCCACGCGACGCGCCAAGCTTGGCGAGTGGGTTCGCATCGGAGGTACGGGCCAGGACGATCGACGGGGTCAGGTGATCGACGTTGGCACCGAGATCACCGTGATTCAGGTGTTCGAGGATACGCTTGGACTCAAGCCTGCAGAAGCCGCCATCACCTTGACCGGCGAGACGGCGACGACGGTGGTCGGCCAGGACCTGCTCGGGCGGGCGCTCAGCGGCACCGGCGAACCGCTCGATGGGCTTCCGCCGTCTATCGGCGAAGCGCGTCTTCCGATCTGGGGCGCTCCGATCAACCCCGTTCGGAGGCAACACCCATCGGATTTCATCGAAACCGGAGTCTCCGCAATCGACGGCATGAACACGCTCGTGCGGGGTCAGAAACTCCCGGTGTTCTCCGCGCCCGGCCTACCCGGTGTGGAGCTCGCCGCCGACATCGTAGAAAATGCGCGTCCCGCCCGAGGGGAGCCCTTCGCCGTCGTGTTCGCCGCCATGGGCATCACCGAGCGCGAAACTCAAACGTTCGTCTCTCGCTTTCTCGAAAGCGAGGTGATGCAGCGCACCGTGCTCTTCCTCAATCAGGCAAGCGACCCGACCATCGAGCGCTTGCTCACTCCTCGAGTCGCGCTCACGACCGCCGAGCACCTCGCGTTCACGCACGGGATTCACGTCCTCGTCGTGATGGCCGACATCACTCACTACGCCGAGGCGCTTCGCGAAGTTGCGGCGGCGCGAGAAGAGATCCCGGGACGCCGTGGATACCCGGGTTACATGTACACGGACTTGGCCTCGCTGTTCGAGCGCGCGGGAGTGCTCAAGGACGGCACCGGCTCGGTGACGCAGTTGCCGGTGGTGTCCCTTCCGGACGGCGACATGACGCACCCGATCCCCGATTTGACCGGGTACATCACCGAAGGGCAAATCGTTCTGAGCCGCGAGCTGCATCAACGCGGCGTCTATCCGCCGATCGACGTGCTCCCGTCCTTGTCGCGCCTGATGAACGCGGGCATCGGCGAAGGCAGGACCGTGCCCGAACACCGCGAATGGGCGAACCAGCTCTATGCGATCTACGCGCGGGGCCGCGAAGCAAAGCTGATGGCGGCCATCGTCGGCAGTGAAGGTCTGGCGCCTGGCGATCGGCGGGCTCTGGACTTCGTCGATGCGTTTGAAATGGAGCTGATCAATCAGAGCGGCGCGCGGCGCTCCCTACCCGAAACGATGCGAGTGGGCTGGTCGCTCCTCGAGACCCTGCCGCGCGACGAGCTGAGCCGAATCTCGGACGAGGCCTGGGCCGCCCGCGCAGCCAGCAAAGAGGACAGTCCATGAGCGCACGCTCGGTGCCACCGACTCGCTCCGGGCTCGTTCGCGCGAGCGCCCAACTCCGACGTGTTCAGAAAGGCCGAGAGCTGCTCAATCGCAAACGCGAGGCCCTGATCACCGAGCTCTTCAAAAGCGCGCGGCCTGCGTTGAATGCCCGTCAAGAGGTGGAGGACCGCGCCAGCAAGGCATACAAGGCTCTGCTCCTCGCCTTGGCCGCGCGCGGACAGGCGAGCCTGGAAACCTATGCCTGGCCGGGCCGGGAGATCACGGTCGAGCTCGAGCACAAGCAGGTTTGGGGCATCGCAGTACCCTCGGTCGTTTCACACAGCCCGCTATCGCGCACCTTGACAGCACGCGATACCGCTGCGCCTTCGATAGGCCCGGCTGCAGCACAAACTGCGACAGAGTTCGAGCGACTGCTCGAGCTGGTTCTCGAAGCGCTCCCAAAGGAACAGCTCGTTCGGCGCTTGGGCGACGCGCTCGCCAAGGCGACGCGCCAGGTGAACACCCTGCAACTTCGCGTCGAGCCGGCACTGACAGCGGAGCTGAGCTCCCTGAGACGAACGCTCGAGGAACGGGAGCGTGACGAGCGCTCGCGCTTGCGCCACGTGTTGCGCCGCCGGAAGAACACCGGCTGACGCTCAGCTTCCGCCGCGCCGCCGCCCGCACCATGCGCCAAGCGCGAGCAGGGCTAGGAGCAATCCCGTATCGTCATCGGACCCGCTCGCAAGCCGGCAACTACAACCACTAGAGCTTCCGCTGGGCTCGGGCGCCTCCGCGGCTTGAAGCCAGACGTAGCTGCCGATCGTCAGCGGGTCTGCGCCGGAAATGACTTGATGGCGGTAGCGATCCGCGCCCTCGGACGGCGCTTCGACGCTCATCTGCTGCGTGAACGGATCGCTGCCAATCGATAGCGATTCCAGGATGGTCCCGTTCTTGATCACCTGAAGGGTTCGGCCGGTGCCTCCAGTCACCGTGACCGACAGTGTCGCGGTATCGGCAAAGACGGTGTTCCCCATGCGCTCCCCGCTCAGCTCGGTTTCGAGCATCGGGTCATCGATGCTGTTGACCTTGATGACCGTACGTCCAGCGCGAACCCCTTCGAGAATGGCATCGACGCTCAGCTCCTCGGCGAACACCATGGTCGTTGGCATTCCGATGGGGCTGTAGAGCACGCCGCTTCCGAGGCCACCTTCGTGATCATCGCTTCCGCCGACCGCGGTGGCATGCGACCCCTCCGCGCACATCTGTTCCCAGAAATCGATGGCGTTCCAAATGCCACCTTGCACTTCGACGCCGTCGACCGAGGTCGGGTCGACTTCGATCTCCCAAGGACAGCCAATGCAGAAATTCCCGCCCGGCACCGTGGGGTGGTCGATCGAGAAGAGGCCGCCCTGCGCCTGGATGGCCTCAATGGCGCCCTCGACGGTGACGCCGCGCACGCCGACCTTCTGATCGACCCAATCGACTGCTCCGATCGCGTGTGCGTGTCCCGAGTAGGTCGTCCATTCGAGGCCGGGGATCATGAGAAGCGTCGGGAAGTCCGGCTGCAAGCTCCCGTACAGCGTGAGCCCACTATTGGTGTTGTGCTCCGAGAGCATGATGAAATCCAAGCCGATACCGTCGGCGAACTCGAGCGCCTCGCGCATCGTCGGCGTACCGTCGCTCTGAAGCGTGTGCACGTGGAAGTCACCTGCATACCAGCGTGCTTCGTCGTCGAGGGCGCCCGGGTCCTCGTAGGGCGAGCGCGGCTGCGGCTCCAAAGTCGCCTCGGTACGAAGCTGAATGCAGATGTCGTACCGTGCCGGCGTTTCGACGATGTTCGCCTTTCCGACCACGACTTCCCAGGTACCAGCCGGAATGGGCCCGGGGACGTAGCTTGGCGATGCAGCTTCGAGACCCACGATCGCGGGGTTGCCGAGGCCGCTCTTCCCTCCGCCCGAGCCGCGAAATCCATTCGGGTCGTCGAGCCCCCAATCGAGCGTGTTCGCGGCCGGAGTGTCTTCGTGGACCACCTCGATTTCGACGATGCCCTCGGGGACGTCGAACGGAATGAAGAAGTGTGTCTCGGGCCCCTCGGGCACCAAGCCCTCGAGACGCTTTGCACAGTCCCCTTGCGCCTGCGCCACGTTGGCGGTGAGAACGAGACTGAGCACGACCCAAATGAGATGTAACGGCATCGAGACGCATTGGAACGCACATCGGGCGCGGTATCAAGCGCTAAGGACGAGGCGTCGCGCGCCGATACGATGCTAGGCTTGTTCGGTGGCCCCGGTCATTGATCTCCACATCGAAGCCTTCAGCCGCGACGGCGTCGACATTCTACGGGACATTCGCTGGCAGGTGATGCCGGGCGAGCACTGGGTGGTGCTCGGAGCCAATGGGGCCGGCAAGAGCTCTCTTCTATCCATCGTCGCCGGCTACGAATGGCCGAGCCGAGGCCGTGTCGCGGTGCTCGGGGAGAGCTATGGCAAATGCGACATGCGGACGTTGAAGGAGCGGATCGGCTGGGTCAGCTCCGCGCTCTTTGGCTGGCTCCCCGCGCGGCAAAGCGCCCGACAGGTCGCGGCGACCGGCATCCATGCCACCATCGGCAACTGGCACGAGCTGAGCGCGCAAGACCTCATTCGAGCCGACGACGCCCTGCGGAGCATCGGGGCTTTTGCGTTCCGCAACAAACGCTACGGCGTGCTCTCACAGGGCGAAAAACAACGAGTCATGATTGCGCGCGCGCTGGTCACCAAGCCAGAGCTCTTGATTCTCGACGAGCCCTGCGCCGGCCTCGACCCCGGCGCCCGCGAGCGCCTCATCGGCGACGTCGATCGCCTGTGCGCCAAGCGCGACGGACCCACTCTCATTCTGGTCAGTCACCATGTCGAAGAGATCCCAGCCCATGCAACACACGCCTTGCTACTGAAGGAAGGCGGCCCACTCGCCGCTGGCCCGCTCGAAGACGTACTAACGGACGAGCTCCTCACGGAGCTATACGAGTACCCGTGCAAAGTCGGATCAGCCAGCGGCCGCCACTGGCTCCACGGTCACTGACTCGGACACATGCGCGGCAGCGCGAGCCTGAAGGGCGAAGCCCCTACTTCAGCAACCCCTTCCCCGGCACGAAATTAATCTCCAGCCGAATCCCATCCGGATCTTCAAACAGAATCGAGTAGTAGCCAGGTGCCCAGATCGCTTCCTCGGGGCCGTGGATGATCTTCGCCCCCAGATTCTTCACGAACTCGTGAGCCTCATCGACGCCGTCGCGCGTGCGCGCGCGAAAGCAGATGTGATGCAGACCGACCCGGTTCTGGTCGAAGCGCTCGCCGCGATTCTCTGCGGGCGCCTCTCGAATCGCGAAGGCGGTTCGACCGCCGACGCAGTAGTACGTCCCCGGAATGTCCATGACGTTCTTCAAGCCGAGAAAGGGCAGGAGCTCGCTGTAAAAGGCACGCGCCCGATCGAAGTCGCCCACCGTGACGAAGGTGTGAGCGATTCCGTTGATCTCCATGAGGCCTCCTTCAGCGAAGCTCCGACGACCGCTTTCCAAGCAGCCGGCGTGCGACGATCAGCAATTGAATCTGCTGGGTACCTTCGAAGATATCGAGGATCTTGGAGTCCCGCGCCCACTTCTCCAGAAGCTCGCCCTCGGTGTACCCGAGGTTCCCGCAGAGCTCTACACAGCGAAGAGTGACCTGGTTCGCGACCCGGGCGGCCTTGGCCTTGGACATCGACGCTTCGGTCGAGTTGGGAATCCCGTTGTCCGCCATCCAGGCGGCCTTGAGCATGAGCAGCCGGCCCGCCTCCCAATCCGCTTCCATCCGAATCAGCTCGGCTTCGGCGGCGCTCTTCTTGAAGAGTGGCCCGCGATAGCGAACCTCGACCCCTTCCTCTTTGAGCAGCTCGCGCGTGTGCTCGAGTGCGGCACGGGCGACACCAACGGCCATGCCCGCCACGATGGGGCGAGTGTTGTCGAATGTCTGCATCACCCCGCCGAAGCCCTTCTTCGTGTCGATGTCCGAGGTGCCCAGCAGGTTCTCCTTGGGGATGCGGCAGTCGGTGAGTGTGATGCTCGCCGTGTCCGAGGCGCGAATCCCGAGCTTCTTGTCGAGTCGGACCACTTCCATCCCGGGCGTCCCGTGCGGAACGACGAATGACTTGATCGCCGCGCGTCCGAGATTCCGATCGAGCGTCGCCCACACGACAACTGAGTCCGCCCTGCTTCCAGCGGTGACGTAGATCTTCTCGCCATTGAGCACCCACTCGTCGCCATCGAGCCGGGCAGTGGTGCGGATGTTGGCCGAGTCCGAGCCCGCGCCCGGTTCCGTGATGGCCATGGCCGCCCAAACGCCTGCGAAACGCTTCTTCTGATCCGCGTCAGCCACCGCAGCGATCGCGGCATTCCCGAGACCCTGACGCGGAATGGAAAGCGCCAGTCCCACGTCTCCCCAGCAGAGCTCGGTCAGCCCGAGGCAGGTCGACATGTTGCCTCCGTTGCGAACGCCCTTGTCGGAGCCTTCTTCGCGCTGAAGCGCGTCGACACTCGCTCCCTGCTGGCCGCCACCGGCACTCAACCCATCCATGAGCGCGGCCAGCATGTCGAGCTCTTTTGGATAGTCGTGCTCCGCGCGATCGTACTTCCGCGAAATCGGACGGAAGACGTGCTTGGCTACCTGGTGCGCCTGGTTGACGACGAGCTTGAGGTTCTTTGGAACTTCCAAATAGATCATCTCAATCCCCTAGAGCAGCAGATTGCCGTCCATCACGCCGATGGAACGAAGTTGCCGATACCAAATCTCGACCGGGTGGTCCTTGATGAACCCGGCCCCTCCGAGGAGCTGGACACCGTTGGTTCCTATTTCCATCGCCTTTTCGGAGCAGAGCGTGCGCGCAAGGTACGCCTCGCGTTGGCATTTGAGGCCCGCGTCGAGTCGCCCCGCTGCCCGGTACACCAACATCCGCATCGACTCGAGCTCGATTGCGATGTCCGCGACCATGAAGGCGACGGCCTGCCGATGCGAGATAGGCTCTCCAAACGCCAGCCGGTCGTTGCAATACGGAATCACGTAATCCAGCAGCGCCTGCGAGGTCCCCAGTGCCATTGCGCCCCAGGCAACGCGACCACGATCTACCGCGTCGTCGTAGGCCGCCTGGCCTTCGGCTTTCAAGGCCGCTTCGCCGCCGAGGAGCGCTTCGGGCGCAACTCGCACCTTGGCGAGCTTCACGCGACCAAGGCTCGCCGACCGCAATCCCATCGCCGGCTCATCGACGACTTCCACACCCGCGGCATCCCGTTCGACCAGAAAGAAGCGAGGGCCAACCTTGGGAATCTCGGCTGCAATCAGGAACCATTTCGCTCGGTCAGCCAAGGCGACCATCGACTTCTCGCCAGTGATGACGTAGTCCGAGCCGCGCTTCTTGGCGCTGGTGCGCAACGCGCCCGGATCGAAGAACGGATGGGGCTCCACGACTGCCAGGGTGGCGACGCTCGAATCTCCTTCGAGCAGTGACGGAAGCAAGGTTGCCCGCTGCTGCTCGTCGCCCCAGTGGACCAGCGCATTGACGAACGACAAAGAAGAGAGAGCCGCATACGCCAGCCCCATATCGCCGCGCGCCAAGTCCTCCACGATCAGCATCTGAGACACCGCGGAGACCCGCTCCGCTTCCCCGCCGAGTGCCTCAGGCACCGACATGGCGATCGCACCGAGCTCGCCGAATGTTTCGAGGAAGTCGTCAGGCGGAGCTGAGCGCTCATCCGCCTCTCGAGCTGCCGGTTGCATCAGGTCATCCGCGAATCGCCGAAGCGTATCCCGCATCAACTGCTGTTCCTCGCTCAAGCTCAGGTCAAACTTCTTCGAGGTCCGCGGACGATCCGCTGTCCGCTTCGCCGAAAGTCGTTTCGCAGCCCTCGCCGCGGTCTCCGCAGCGCGCTTGGCGCCCTCGTACACCAGCTTCTGAGCCCTGTCTTCGAGTCCGAATCGTTCGACGATCGGCGAGTCTGCGATTCGATTGAGCACGCGTAAACCGCTGCCCATCACGTCGTTCAAGATCTTCTCGTTGTCCACCGAAGGATGCTGAGCCGCGGCTTAACGGCGGTCAATACAAGGAGGCCCTGCTCAACCTCCCCTTTCTCCATGCAATGACCGCAGCTTGCGTGGGCGCTCTCGCTACATTGACCTACCGGCGCTTCGCCGCGACTTGAATCCGCGAGTGATGCGCGCAAATTAGTATCATGGGGTTAAGAATCTTCTTGGTCTGTGCCGTCCTTCTGACGGCATGCGGGGAATCTGCGAGCAGCGGCACGGGCGGGGCGGCTGGCTCCGGCGGTACAGCGGGCTCCGGTGGCACGGCGGGCCTGGGTGGAATGGCAGGCGCCGGCGGCATCGCGGGCACCGGCGGCATGGCGGGCTCGGGCGGAGACGGTGGCTCAGGTGGCGGAACCATGACGCCGACTCTGGAAGTGAGGCCCTTCATCTCCGGCCTGAACAAGCCCTGGGACATTGCCTGGCTCCCGAACGGAACCGTGCTGGTGACCGAGCGGCCCGGCCGGCTCAACGTATACGCGGAAGGAGTTGGCGCCGCGCCTTTCATCATTGCACCGACGGACCTGGTCGCGAGCGGCGAAGGCGGCATGTTGGGCCTCGAAGTCGACCCCAACTTCTCGGCCAACGGCTATGTCTACGTGTGCATGGCCTCCGATGAGGACGCCGCAATCGATGTGCGCTTGGTGCGTTACGAGCTCGAGACGCCCAACGGCGGCGCTCTGCTCGGTCGAACCGACATCGTGACCGGCATGCCGTACAGCAGCGGAAGGCACAGTGGATGTCGGCCTCGCTTTGGGCCGGACGGCTACCTATGGGTCGGCACCGGCGACGCCGCGATAGGTACGACACCCCAGGACGAGGATTCTCTGGGCGGCAAGGTGCTTCGCATCGATCGAAACGGTAACGCCGCACCCGGCAATCCCGACGGCGAGCTCTGGTTCTCCAAAGGCCATCGCAATGTTCAGGGCGTGGCGTTTCGCTCCTCGGACGAGCTCGGCGTCTCGGCAGAGCACGGGCCGTCGACGGACGACGAAATCAATCTGCTCGTGGCAGGCAACTTCGGCTGGGACCCGGTGCCCGCGGGCGGAGGGCCGGGCTACAACGAATCGGTTCCGATGACCGACCTCGTGGCGTTCCCGGACGCAGTCGAGGCGATCTGGTCGAGCGGCTCCCCGACGCTGGCGCTCTCCGGTGCGACCTTTGTCGAAGGAAGCGCGTGGGGCGCCTGGGACGGCGCGCTAGCCGTGGCGACTCTGAAAGCGACCCACATTCACATCTACTTCGTGACCTCTGAGGGCGAAGTGACGAACGATTTCCGCGTGATCGAAGACCAAGGTCGTCTTCGCTCGCCAAGGCAGGGCCCGGACGGGCTCCTGTACATCACCAACGACGGAAGCGGCGCCGGTGGCCAAGTCCTTCAAGTCACCCCGGTGCTCTCGCCCTAGCGCTACAGCAGCCGGCCGACGCAGCGGTACTTGCCCTCGAACATCTCGATCCACTCTTCGAGCTTGTCGAGCTCTTCGCTGTCCAGCCCTTCGATGTCGCCGCTGAAAAGCTCTGCGTCGAACGACACCTTCGCAAGCGCGCGTGTGCAGTCCTTCCCGGCGAACATGCCGTAGGGCCCGCCCGGACCGTAGAAATCCCTTCCGCGGCTCACGTCGTAGACCTGGCCTCGAATGCCGATGAGAATCGGCATGCTGGGATCCGAACCGTCATAGTCTGCGAGCTCCGAAAGCGGGTAGTCTCGCTCCTCCGCCTCGGGCAGCGGCGCACGAGGTTCCGCCTTCTTTCCGAACAAGCGAGCGACGAATCGGCGCAGACCCATGCCCGAGACCTACGACGAACGCAGGACTCGGACAACGGGTCTGCGGTGCCGAGACGCCGCTGCTACTCGGTCAGCGCGCCAGCGCCACCCATGTGATAGCCCTCTTCACCGTGCAGATTGGTGTCGAGGCCTTCGCTCTCCTCGTCGCTGCTCACACGGAGGCCGATGGTGGCGTCTAGGACCTTCAGTATCCCGAAGGTGACGACCGCCGAGTACGCCGCCGCCGCAAGAACGCCGATGATGTTCTCGATGAAGAGCTCGCTGTTGCCCCCGATCAAGCCCTCTGTTCCGCCCCAGGCCGCGCTGGCGAGCACCCCGGTCAGGATTGCGCCGAGCGCCCCGCCGACACCATGAATGCCAAACGCGTCGAGCGCGTCGTCGTAGCCGAGCCTGCCCTTGAGCATCACGGCGCCATAGCAAACCGGGCCCGCGATCAGGCCCATCAAGACTGCCGAGGTCGGGCCGACGAAGCCGGCCGCCGGCGTGATGACGACTAGGCCGGCCACCAGGCCGGAAGCCACGCCGAGGGCCGTCGGCTTCCCCTGCTTGATCCACTCGACGACGGCCCAGGAGAAAGCGGCGGCGCCGGCGGCTACGTGCGTGTTCACCAGCGCCAGCGCGGCATTGTCGTTCGCGGCGAGCGCACTACCCGCGTTAAAGCCGAACCAACCGAACCAGAGCATCCCTGCGCCGAGCAAGGTCAGCGTGAGATTGTGGGGCGGTCCGGGCCGACCGCGGCGGCCGATGACCAGGGCGCAAACCAAAGCTGCCGCGCCCGAAGACAGGTGAACGACCGTGCCGCCGGCAAAGTCGAGCGCGCCGCGGGCGCCGAGCCAGCCGTCCGGACCCCAGACCCAGTGGCAGATCGGATCGTAGACCAGCGTTGCCCACAAGATGATGAACACGAAGTACGCCGAGAACTTCATCCTCTCGGCGATGGCGCCGGAGATCAACGCGGGAGTGATGATCGCGAACATCATCTGGAACGCCATGAACAGGATGTGAGGGATCGTGGAGCCCTCTTGCGGCTCGAGACCCACTCCGTTCAGAAGGGCGTATTCGAAGCCGCCGATGAAGCCCCCTCCCAGGTCCGATCCAAACGAAAGCGAATAGCCGATCACGACCCATTGCAAAGTGATGATGCCGAGCGCGATGAAGCTGTGCATGAACGACGAGAGCACGTTCTTGGAGCCGACCATGCCTCCATAGAAGAGCGCCAAGCCCGGCGTCATGAGCATTACGAGTGCGCACGACACCATGAGCCATGCGGTATCCGCCTGATTGAGAGCATCCATCCCCGGTTCCTCCTTTGAAGTTGGCAGAGCCTAGATCCGTGCTGTTTCCGCTCGATGTGTCGAACGTTTCCGGCCTGTTTCAAAGCGCCGGAGGCCTCCAGCCGCTGAAATTGCTGCGTTTTTCCCGCCCAGACGGGGGTGCATGCAGCCGCAATTTCGGTTACAACTCCCCTCCGGCAGGCCACACCCCGGGAGCGGGTGGGAACGGCGGCCGACAACACAAGAGAGGCAATATCAATGGAATCCGCAGCTGAGTTCTTCGAGAAGTTCGAGCAAAAGGCCGCCGCAAACACCGACGCGGCAACCGCCCCTAACGCAATCTACCAGTTCAACATCACCGGCGACGGTGGCGGCGATTGGAACATGGATCTCACGAAGGGCAAGACCAGCGACTTCGTCAGCACTGGTGTCCACGCCAGCCCCGGTGCGACCATCACCGTGTCCGCCGAAGATTGGCTCGGCATGCTCAACGGCTCGCTGAACCCGATGCAGGCTTTCATGTCCGGCAAAATCAAGATCGACGGCGACATGACGCTGGCGATGAGCCTCCAGCAGGTGATGAACCTGGCTCAAGATTGAGTCGTCCTTAGTTCTAACAGGATTGGGGTGGCTTCTAGCTTGGGGCCACCCTTTTTCGTGAGCACATGCCTCCAAACGACAGACCCAGCGACCCGTCTCGCACAAGGCTCAGCCCCGAAGAGCGTCAACAGCAGTTGTTGCGTGTCACTTCGGAGATCATCGCCGCAGACGGCGTCGACAACGTGCGCATCCCCTACGTCGCTGCCGCGGCGGGCATCACCAGACCGGTCGTCTACAAGTTCTTTCCGAACCGACACGAGCTGATCAAGGGCGTGCTCGAGGACTTCCGTGAGGACTTCGCGCGCCGCACGCCCGACATCATGGAAACCGGCGCTGATGGCGACATCGGCTCGATCGCGCGCGGCTTCATCGACGCCGCCTGCGACACGATCGAAGCGAAGGGCTCGGGCGGTTGGCAACTGCTTCGCTCCGTCGGGCCGGATCAGGAAATCTCCGCGATCAGCAAGGATTTCCGCGGGCAACTCGTGCAACCCTGGCTGATCCCACTTCGCGAGCTGACGGGGGTGGATGACGCAGAAGCGCAGGCGCTTGCCGATATGTTCCTGACGGGCGCGGGCGAGATTCTACAGCGTTGGATCGAGGGCGAGTTTTCGCGACAACAGGTGGCCACACTGCTTGGCCGAATCATTCTCGCAGTGCTGAACGAGTTCACGGAGTAAGCAAGAAATGGTTTCCGAGATATTCGACGCGTCGAAGTGGGCCGAAGTGCCAGGCTTCGACCTTCGAGACATCACCTACCACCGCGCAAAGGAGCACGGCACCGTGCGCGTTGCCTTCAACCGGCCCGAGGTACGCAACGCGTTTCGACCGGGCACGGTGGACGAGCTTTACCGAGTGCTCGACCATGCGCGGCAGACCTCGGACGTTGGCTGCGTGCTCCTCACCGGCAACGGTCCTTCTCCCAAGGACGGAGGCTGGGCGTTTTGCTCGGGTGGCGATCAACGGATCCGCGGCAAGGACGGCTACAAGTACGAAACCGATTCAGCCGGAGAGATCGACCCGGCTCGACTCGGTCGTTTGCACATCCTCGAAGTGCAGCGCCTGATCCGATTCATGCCGAAGGTCGTGATCGCCGTCGTCCCGGGTTGGGCAGTGGGCGGCGGGCACAGCCTTCACGTGGTTTGCGACATGACCATCGCCAGCGAGGAGCACGCCCTGTTCAAACAGACCGACCCTGACGTGGCCAGCTTCGACAGCGGCTACGGCTCTGCCCTGCTCGCCAGGCAAGTGGGCCAGAAGAAGGCGCGTGAGGTGTTCTTCGTGGGCCTCAACTATAGCGCCCGGGAGGCCGCGGACATGGGCATGGTCAACGCCGTCGTGCCCCACGCAGAACTGGAGAATTTCGCACTGAGCTGGGCCAAAGAGGTCAACTCGAAGAGTCCCACGGCCATGCGGATGCTGAAGTTCGGCTTCAACATGATCGACGACGGCTTGGTGGGTCAGCAGCTCTTTGCCGGAGAGGCGACCCGCCTGGCCTACGGCACCGAAGAGGCCCAAGAGGGGCGGGACGCGTTCCTCGAAAAGCGCCCGCAAGACTACAGAAAGTTCCCCTGGCACTACTGAGCCAGAGGCTGTCACCAACAAAAAGCTGGATCTGGGGTACACTCTCCCACTTGGACCCAGAGCAAAAACGTGCCAATTAAGCACATCGGAGAACGGAGTAAGTCATCTCAAGCAAGATTTTCGTAGGGAACCTCAACTTTGCAACGACCGACGAAGAGCTACGTGAGCTCTTCGGACAAATCGGCGAGGTAGTTGACGTTCACATTCCAAAGGACCGCGAGTCAGGCCGCCCCAGGGGGTTCGCATTCGTACGGTTCGCAGCAGAAGAGCACGCTGCTCAAGCAGTCGAGAAGTTCCACGGACACGATCTTGGTGGACGTGACTTGCGGCTGGATATTGCTGAAGATCGGCCCCGGCCTCCGCGTCAGCGTCGCGACTTCGGCGGGCCTCCTCCGGACCGTTACAATCGTGGTGGTGACCCGGGTGGTGGCGACTTCGATCGCGGTGGTAGCTACGACCGTGGTGGTGGCGGCGGCGGTGACGGCCGCTCGTTCGATAGGCCGAAGAAGCCCAAAGGCAGTCGCCGAGGGTTACGCGGCAAGAAGCGAAGCCTGTAGCAGTCGCCTGCTCGCGTCGTTCCACGACGCTCGAGTACCGCGCGCAGCTCCGGTGACGGCAATTAAATCTCGGGCGAGGTGTGAACCCCGCCCGAGTGCCCGTTTTTGTTGTACCCCGGAGGAGTAGGAACGCGATTTACCGTGCCGGAGGGTCGCTGAACAGCCGCCGACAGTTCTACGGTAAAGCTCCGAAACCACGGTTGTCAACAAGTATTTTGAGTCACAATTGCGCAACGGTTCCGCGCCGTTGACCCCCCCTTTGCTCGTCTCACTTCGAGGGGTGCCAGTGCCGACCCTCTGGTATGGTTGGCCGTGCACATGCATGGGGGGAAGTCGAGCATGGCGAACTTGGGCCTGCAGCTTGGCGAATCGCTGGAGTTCGCCATTCGCGGTAGCTGTATGAACGCTTTCGCCGATGGCGCGTCTGTGCGTGTGCGAAGGCGGCGAGTGTATCTACCGGGCGACGTGGTCGTCGTGCGGAGGCGCGACCACTGGAACGCCCACCGATTCCTGGGCTACGCGCCAAGCGTTCATGGCCTCCTGGTACTCACCCAAGCGGATGACGCCACCGAGCGTGACCCGGCCGCCCTTGCGAGCGCCATCGTAGGTCGCGCACAATGCGAGACTCGCGTTTCGGATCGACTCGCAGCGCTCGGGAAGTATGCCCTCGCGATGATTCGCAGAATCGCGGAGTTGGGCCCATGAGCGCGCTGACCATCGAGTTCGCAGGGTCCCGCTATCGCTTCAACGGGCTGAATCCCAGAGCAGGACGACCTCGTGCGTTCGCGATTCCAGGCTTTGCTGTGCCGGAGACGACGCGGAGCCCGATGTCCGATCGACATCCACTACGATCCCAATTCCAGCGCGTTCATGCGAAGACCCGCCGGACCGGTCGAGTATCCACTCGCGGTGGCGCATAGCGAAGAGAGCATCGCGGTCGCGGGCATCGGCTTCAGCGCCAACATCGACCGCAGCCCCCTTCGCGCGCAAATGCAGACCTGCCTAAGCGACGATTGGTTCTTGGGGCGCCTTCGAGAATCTCTTTCGGGTCATCGCCTGCTATCGGCTCTTCGGCGAAGGAGCGCTCGTGATGCACAGCGCCGCCTTCACCGACGGCGCACGGGGGTTCCTCTTCTGCGGACGCTCGGGGGCAGGGAAGACCACTCTGTGCGGCCTAGCCGACGAGCTCGATCTCGAGATTCTGAGCGATGAGCTCAACGCGATCATGCCATCGATCGGGTCATTTGAGCTCTTGGCCATGCCATTTGCAGGCGACTTCGGCGGCGAGCCCCGGCGGCACCCGCCCTACCCGCTGACCGGTTTGCTCGGTCTCTCCCAGGCTCCGGAGCCCTTGTTGAGCCCTTGCTCGAAAGCCGAAGCAGTCTCGCGTATCGTCGCCTCGTGCCCATATGTGAACTCGGACCCCATGCTCGTCGACGCGCTAACAGCACGCGCCGCGGGGCTCGTAGAGCGGCAACCGGTTCGTATTCTCTCGTTTGCGAGGGATACTCGTTTTTGGAGCGTATTGGACCATGAGTACCGAAGACCAATCACAGCGGTATCGTCTTGATCCGCACGCGAGATTCCGCGTCATGGACGACGAAGGCGTCTTCGTCCTGCAAGAGGCGGGCGAGGTGCTCGTGGTGAACGGGGTCGGTGCTTTCATCGTCGAGCAGTTGAAAGCAGAGCGAAGCGTCGACGAAGTGGTTGCTGCCATTACCGATCGCTATGCCGTCGACGCCGAGCGCGCGCGGGCCGACGCGCAGTCTCTGCTCGACGCGCTCCTCGAAGCCGGGGCGATCAGCCAATCATGAGCTACTCGAACACGATCAAGCGGGCGTGGAGTGAGAACCGGCTGATGTCGGTGCTGCTGGAGCTCACCTACGCCTGCAATCTCGATTGCACGTTCTGCTACAACGACCTCGCGCTCGGCGGACAAAGACTCTCTCTCTCGCAATATCGTGAGCTGCTGGACGACCTGGCTTCGCTTGGTGCGCTCAATCTCTCGTTGACTGGTGGCGAGCCGCTGGCACACCCGCGATTCTTCGAGATCGCGGCTCACGCGCGGAGCCTCGGCTTCGTGATTCGGCTCAAGACGAACGGTCATGCCGTCAAAGAGGCCGTAGCCCGCCGGATTCGAGATGAAGTCGACCCGTTCATCATCGAGGTCAGCATCCACGGCGCCACAGCGGCGACGCACGACGGCAAACCCGAGTGGTGGGGAGCTTCGAGCGCCTCGTTGGGAATATCCGCTCGATGAAGTCGCTCGGGCTTCGTGTGAAGGTCAACAGCGTACTCACTCGCTGGAACGAGAACGAGATCGAAGACCTGCTCGCGCTCTGCGACGAGCTCGACGTCCTGTTTCAGATCGACCCCGAAGTGAAGCCCAAAGGACGACGGCGACAAGGGTCCTTTGGCGATCGAAGCCAGCCCCGAAGGTCAGGCGCGATACCGGCGGGCGCTCGAAGCGCGGGCGAAAAGAGACGAAGCGGCCACCGAAACCGCGTCGCCCGCCGCAGAGCCGAACGTCAATCGTCGCGGATACCGACAAACACTGCGGTGCGGGGTCCAACAACATCGCGATCGATCCTTATGGAAGAGTTCTGCCCTGCGTGCAGTGGCGCGTTCCGGTGGGCAACCTGCACGAACAGCGGGTCACCGAGATCTGGGCGCAGTCAGGCAAGCTCGAGCGAGATTCGGGAAACGACGAAGGCTGCGCGACGCATGATCGAAGGTCTTGGGGATGCCGCGGCTATGTCGAACTTCTGCCCAGGCGCGGCGCACGTCCACTCAGGAGACCCCCTGGCCCTCTACCCGGCCGCCGAGCAGAGGATAGCTGCGTCGGCTCGCGCGCGAGTCCGACTTACTGTATTGTAGCTGAGAGGGAAAAAGTGGAACGGAAGAAGACCAGCAGTCCGAGCGAAGGATCGTGAGCGCGAGCCGTACGAGCCGCCGCGCATTGTCTATCGCGAGCCTTTGGAAGCCGTGGCGGTCGCCTGCACAGCCCCAATGCCGGCCAAAGGCAACCCCGGCGCCTGCCCAGTCGGTCCGATCTCTTCCTGAGCGCCGAAGTTGCAGCTCTCAGCTTCGTCCGTTCGCCCCGCGCGGCAGAAGCGCGCGAATGCCGGAGTGGACGCCCCGTAGCAGGGAGTCGTTGAGCAAGTGAGCGATCAGGGCGCCCGACCGAGACGTCGCTGCTGCATCCTGCAAGCTTAGATGTGCGATCGCGGCGATGCCTCGACCGATGGGATCGAAAGGAATGATCGTCATGAACCTGCGGCGCGAACGGGTCGCCCGTCGCTTGCTGCACCAAGGGGAGCACGTATCTCGAAACTCGCCGCATCCCGCAGTGGACGAGGTGGCGGGCTACGATCTCAGGCGACACTTCTAGCTGGGCCCCCATTCTTGCAATCTCATCGAGGCGGCCGGTCGAGCGCGCGTCGAGATGATCGCTTCCGAACTTGCCGATGAGGTGTGCGTAGGCGTCCAGGGGTGCGGGAAGTCGCACGCGGGACACCGTAGAGTGCGTCGTCTTTCGTGCTTCGCGCGAAGATCTCGTGGGGCGAGAAGCGATAGCGCGCGCGGTCGAAGAGCCGTGGGTGAAGGTCGAGTGCGAGTCCAAACGGTGTTAGAAAAACGAGCGCGCCGATAGCGCTGCCAGCCACAGGTCGATAGCCGGCAGATGTCAGCGTTTCGACCGCCCGCTCGAACTCCTCTGGACGAATGAGAATATCGACGTCGGTCAAGGGCCGCTCGGTCGGGTCGTCATAGAGCCAGTGCTGGAGCAAGGCGCCCTTGACCGGCATCACCGAAATGCCGGAGCCCGCGAGTTTTCGCGCCACATCGGCGACGAGGCCGGTCGCCGCCAGCGAGGTAGCTGCGCGGCGCCGGGCGCTCATTCGATCAGCTGTAGTCTGCGGCACTTCGGTGGTATAGAGCGCCGATGGCTACGCATCAAAGGCTCGGGGATCTGGCAGAAGCGCTCGAAGCCGAGGGGGCAGACGAGCTCCGGGTTCACGTCGTGCGGCGCGCGCGCGAGTTCAAGCGCTCCTGGGTGAACATGGCGGAGGCGCTCGTCGAGGTCCGCAATCGGGAATCGTACCTCGACTGGGGATACGAGGACTTCTACTCGTATTGCTCGCTCGAGCTCCAGCTCAAGCAGGCCACGGCCGACAAGCTCACGGGGTCCTATGTCGCGCTCACGCGGCACGCGCCCTCTGTGCTGAAACGCGATGGCCTGAACGAGCGCATTCCGACCTGTGACGCGGTCGACTACTTCGCAAAGGCCCTGCAGAAGAACCCAAGCAACGACGCGGGGAGCGAACGGGCCGTGGCTCAGGAAGTGGTCGACGAGTTGAGGGAGGCCGTCTTCGAGGAAGGCGCGCCGGTGACCGAGCTTCGGAAGCGATTCAATCCAGTGTTCAATCCCAAGCCCGAAGGCGCCGAACAGCTGGATGCCATTCGGCGTGCGACGGCGGCTGCTAGGCGGCTCGAACGGATGATCGAAGAGATCGACGGCCTCCGCCGCCCGATGGTGCGCACGACCCTCGAAACGCTCGAGGCGCTCCGAGAAGACCTGACGGAGCTCCTCGAACACACCAAAGCCCAGTACGCGAAGTCCGCCTGAATCGGAGAAATCCGGGGCCCACGGGGTCCCATAGCCCTCGAACGACCCAGGCGTCATTCCCGCGGGGTTGCGGCGGACTGAAACGTGTTCTATTTCATGGAGCCGTTCACGATGACTGAGAAATCCAACGCCCCGGCCGTCGAAGGCCTCTTCACCATGGACCCCCGCGACCCTCGCCTTCTCGGAACGCGATGCCGCGGATGCGGAACCTATTTCTTCCCAGCGGAAAAGACCTTCTGCCGCAATCCGGCTTGCGACCACACTGACTTCGAAGAGGTTGCTTTGAGCCGCACAGGGAAGGTCTGGTCGTATACCAGCGCAAGCTACAAGCCGCCTGCGCCCTTCGTGGCCAAAGAGCCCTTCGAGCCCTTCGCGATCGCAGCGGTCGAGCTCGAGAAGGAAGGGATCACGATTCTCGGCCAGGTCGCCGATGGCATCGGCGTGGACGCTCTGGCAACCGGCATGCCGATGGAGCTGGTGCTCCGCGAGCTCTACCAAGACGACGAGCACGTCTACTTCACCTGGAACTGGAAGCCGACCGACGGCGGGAGTGACGCATGAGCAAGGACGTTGCAGTTCTCGGCGTGGGTATGCACCCCTGGGGCAAGTGGGGGCAGAGCTTCGTCGGCTATGGCGTGAAGGCCGCCCAGGACGCGTTGAAGGACGCGGGCGTGGAGTGGAAAGACATTCAGCTCGTGGCCGGCGGCGACACGATCCGCAACGGTTACCCAGGCTACGTCGCCGGCGCGACCTTTGCGCAAGCGCTCGGCTGGTCCGGCGCCAAGGTGTCGAGCTCCTACGGTGCCTGCGCGACCGGTGCCCAGGCGATCAGCGTCGCGCGCGCGAACATCTTGGCGGGGCTATGCGATGTAGCGCTCGTCATAGGCGCCGATGCAGCACCGAAAGGCTTCTTTGCGCCCACGGGCGGCGGCGGCCGGAGGATCCGGACTGGCTGCGCTTCCACATCCAAGGCATCACGAATCCCACGTATTTCGGCCTGTATGCGCGCCGGCGCATGGACGTTTACGGGGCGACTCAGCAAGACTTCGCTGCGATCAAAGTCAAAAACTCCAAGCACGGCCTTCACAATCCCAATGCCCGATACCGCAAAGAGGTCTCCCTCGAAGATGTGATGAGCTCGGTGCTGGTCGCCGACCCGCTGCACTTGCTCGACATCTGCGCCACCAGCGATGGCGCGGCCGCGCTGGTGCTCTCCAGCATGGACTTCGCGCGGAAGCACACGACCGATCCCGTGCGGATTTCGGCTGTGTCGACGGTGACGCCACGCTACCCGAACGACATCATCGAGATGCCCAACCTCGCGACCGACTCGAAGGCCAGCTCTGGCCCGCCCGAGATCGGATTCAAAGAATCGATCGCGCACGACGCCTATGAAGAATCGGGCCTTGGCCCCGAGGACATGAGCCTCGCGGAGGTCTACGACTTGTCGACAGCGCTCGAGCTCGACTGGTACGAACAGATCGGCCTCTGCCCGCCGGGCGACGCCGAGAAGTTGTTGCGAGACGGCGAAACCACCATCGGCGGCCGCATCCCGGTCAACCCGAGCGGCGGCCTGGCCTGTTTTGGTGAAGCGGTGCCGGCGCAAGCGATCGCGCAGGTCTGCGAGCTCACCTGGCAACTTCGCGGTCAGGCCGAGGGGCGACAAGTCGACGGCGCAAGAGCCGGCGTGACCGTGAACCAGGGCCTGTTCGGTCACGGCTCGTCGGTGATCTGCTCAATCTAGCGCGGCTAGCTCTTCGTCGAGTCGGGCGTCCAGGTCCTGATCTGCAGGAGGGGTCTCGGCCGGCCGGCCTTGCTTGCCGCGCCCGCTGAACCGTCTGGCCATGACGACGAACCATAGCGTCGACAGAACGACTGCGATGGCTGGGATGACCCATCCGGACTTGACCGGCGGAATACTCAAGTCGAAGGTCGGGACCCTCGACTGCAAACGATCGCGAATCTCCGGCTCCGGCACGCCGTCTTCAACCCAGTCACGAATATCTCGCCGCCACTCCCCCGCCCGCGGGCTTGGGCAGGAGTCCAGCGTCTTGCCTGGGCAGAAGGGGCTGAGCGTATTGCGCACGATGGACTGAACCTGTCGGCCCTCGTCCGTAGACGCCTCTTCAGCAGGCACCGAGGCACAACCGAAGGCCAAACATCCGATCAAGAACGCAACGATACGCATCATCCCGACTGTCATTCATAGGCCCGCTCCCAGCCAAGCGTAAGGCGGCAAATTGTCGCGCCGGGCCTAGAGCAACATTCCCGCCACCGCGGCCGTCATCAGGGAGGCGAGCATTCCACCAAACATCGCCCTCAAGCCCAAGCGTGCGAGGTCGTGTCTCCTCTCCGGCGCAATCCCGCCGATGCCGCCGATCTGAATTCCAATGGAACCGAAGTTCGCAAACCCACACAGTGCGTAACTCGCGATCACGACTGTCCGGGGTGAGAGCTGGGCAACGCCTTCTGACAGCGACTCATAGAGATGTAGATACGCGATGAACTCCGTGAGAACGATCTTCTCGCCGAGCAAGGTCGCCACTGTGGCGCACTCGGCCGCGGGCACGCCGATCAGAAACGCGAACGGCCAGAAGATCCAGCCGAGGATCTGCTGCAAGGTCAGCGGGGCCAGGGCTGCGGCGCCTTCGAGGCCCATCCAGTCGTTGTAGAGCTGGAACGGCAGGCCTAGCAATGCGTTACCAAGTGCGATCAACGCAATGAACGCCAGCAACATGGCCCCGACGTTCAGGGCTAGCTTCATTCCTTCGTACGCGCCGCGCGCCGCTGCGTCGATCACGTTGGCGTCCGGACGCGCGATCTCTGCAACCACATCCGCCTCTGCGTCCGGCCTTTCGGTCTCGGGCCACATGACCTTGGCGATCACCAGCGCCGCCGGTGCGCTCATCACACTTGCGGCAATGAGATGCCCGGCGATGTCCGGGAAGACTCCCTTGAACAGACCGACGTAGGCAGCCAGCACTCCGCCCGCGACGGTCGCGAAGCCGCCAGTCATCACCGCAGTCAGCTCCGACATGCTCATCTTGCCGATGAACGGCGCGATCATCAGGGGCGCCTCCGTCTGACCGACGAAGGTGTTCGCCGCCACCGATAGCGTCTCGGGTCCGGACGTCTTCATCGTGCGGCGCATGATCCAGGCAAAGACGCCGACCAGACGCTGCATGATGCCCAGGTGGTAGAGAATCGTCATCAGAGACGAAAAGAAGATGAGCGTCGGAAGTACGTTGATCGCGATCGTGAACTTCTCAGAAGCGAAATCGCCGAAAATGAACTCGGTACCCTTGGCCGTGAAGTCGAGCAGAGCGAGAACGATATCGTTCAGGATCGCGAAGAGCCGAAGCCCGATCTCCGTCTTCATCACCAGCAGGCCGAAGGAAACCTGCAGGCCGATTCCCCAGGCTATCACCCGCCACGGCGGGCGGTCCCGATGCTTGGAGAGCATCCATGCAATCCCCACCATTGCGAAGAGCCCGAAAAACGAAATCAAACGCTGCCAAAACGGCACCGTAGCGACATCGCTGCTCAACATGGCGGCAAGGCTATGCATCGCGCCGGATACTAGCTGCTTTTCACTCGTAGGGAACGTCGAAGCGAGCCCGATAGGTCGCGATCCGCGACTCGACATCGTCCTCGGTCAAGCCGAAGTCCGCGAGGGAGTACTTGTGGCGGCCGTACTTGTGCTGCTTGTTGACCCTTCGCGAAGCTTGCATCGCGCTGACGGTGCCCGCACTGAGCTCGAGCCCGGCAGCTTCGTAAACCCGCGCTACCTGAGGCAGCGGGTCCTCGATCAGGTCGTAGTATGAAACGTCGATGAAGCCTCGATCGCTCACCCGTTCCCGAGTCGCCAGCGTTCGCCGCGCCATGTTCTCGATCTTGCCGAGCCAGTGCTCGGCGACCTTGTTCGGATCGGCCTCGTCGCTGAAGATCATCTGCAGATGAGTGAGCATGCTGAACAGCGAGGGACTCGTCTTGAGCGGATCGCGATGGGTGTGGACTAGAGTCGCTTTGGGGAACACCTCGAGGAGCGGATCGAAGTACTCCTGATGGTGCGGGGTCTTGAGCACCCAGCGAACGTTCGTGCCGACGCCAGGCCGCTGCCATTGCAGGTACTGCATCATGCGCTTGAGCGCCTGATACGCCGGCACGTGATCCTGCTTTTCGAGCCAGCGCGAGTATGTGGGCACGTTCATCATCGCCTCGGGCGTGGTCGTCAGAAACGCCTGCTCGAGGAGGATGACTTCCTCCTCCGGCGCATCCGGCTCGGCCGGGTGAATCGCGAAGAAGCCGGGCGACATGTACTTGAGTCCCTTGGCGGCCGCAGCTGCCTGTGCGAACCTCGGGTCCTTCTTCTGGCGGGATTTCTGCTTTGCGGGCGCGGGATTGATCGCCTCCCAGGATGCAAGCGAACGAATGCCCGGGTCTTGCGCGATCAAACGATGCAACATGGTCGTCCCAGTGCGCGCCAGTCCTGCGACGACGATGGGCGCCTCGACCGGAATGTCCAAGATCTCCGGGTGCCGCTTGAACGCATCTTGGGCCACCAGCTTGTTGCTCAGGATACCCACGATTCGGCCTCGGATGATCATGTGACCGACCGGATTGAGCCGAGCCTCTCGATTGATCGAGTCGACCAAGACCTCGAGCGGCTCGACGAAGCCCTGATCGCCAAAGTCGTCGAGCCCAACCTTGCGGCGCGCGTCCGAAAGCACCCCCTGCACCGTGATCGGCTTTCCACCGATGCCGACTTTCGAAAGCGCGCGCCCTATCCTATTCGCCACGGCAATCGCGGCCGGTCGATACGGCCGGTCGAAGCTGCTCGTGATCTCATCGGAAGCCATCGGATGCCTCAGAGCTCCGAAAGCTTCACCACCCGGGTCTGCGGCTCGGGATGGTCGGTCGCGCGCACCCAGCGCCAACACATCGTGCCCTCGTCATGACCGACGGTATCGATCCAGTTGTCGAAGCCCTTGTCCTGCGCCGCGACCACCACTTGCACCGAGCCATCGGGCCGGTACTTCGCCGTGTGCTTGTTCACGTGCACCGGGTAGTAGCGGTAGTCGAGCGACTCCATCCAATAGTTGTTGAGCTGAAAATTCCAATGCTCGCAGTCTGGCGGCATCGCTTCGATCACTAGCGCTTCGTCGGGGGCCAGCTTCCAGTAGCTGTGGTAGTAGGCGATGTCGGGCACGCCGCCGGCCATGTTCGATACATTCTGATCGAATCGCGGCAGCTCGTTCGTGTGCTTCTTGAATCCTTCGGCCCAGCTCGCGAACAGCATCGCCGCGCCGGCGACCAGCCCGGCGGACTGAGTGAGACCCTCTGCACAGCGCAGCGGGTCAAAGGGACTTGGCATTCCGTCCCCACCGATCCGTTCGATGTGCAAGTCCGCGATCGTTTCGTTTTCACGATCCAAGCGCGTCTGCCGAACTATCAGGGTGCCGGTGTCCTTCTCCATCGGAAGCCAGTTTCCGGATCTCTCTTCGGTGCTCAGGATGATCTCGAAGCTCCCGTCCGGCGCCAGCTCGAGGTTCGAAGCTTCGAGATACCCGGTCGGAGGCATACCGCGACCCTGCCCGTAGTTTCCCTTCTGCGTGAAGAAGCCCAAATAGTGAACGGTCCCGCGATTGCCCCAGATGCGATACTCGTGTTCTCCGCTGATGGCCGCGTTCTGGTAGTAGTTGTCGGGGTGGTCGGCGCCCATCTTCGCCGTCTCGTGCACGACGCGCTGCAGCACCGGCGCAAGGGGGTCGTTGTGTTCGACGAAAGTCTGTAGGGCCGCGCGCGTGATTCGACTCAGGTATCGAAACCCCTCCATGCGATTCATCGCATCGCTTGGCGTCTTGGGCCCGAGCACGACGTTGCCCGCCATCTTGAGCGTGTCGCAGAACTGGTTCCACACCGTGCCGTCGAGGATTTCTCGTTCTGGTTTGCTCAGCTCATCGCTCATTGGGTCTCCTCAAAGCATGTCGTGTTCGCGTAGGAGCTCTTCGGTCTTGCTCCAAAGCAATGCTCCCTTGTTCGGATCCATCGAGGCTTCGGACGACTCCTTGATCCGCATCATGTGCATGTACTCGCCGGTCTTTTCAGCCATCTCAGCCGAAGCGACGAGATAGTCGACGGGGATCGAGGCCTTTTCAGGGCTCTGGAAGAACAGGGCCATCACGGGCTTGAGAATCGGCTTGAGCCAGTTGGGCGCCTCACGGGCCATGTTGGAATTGACTGCGCCCGGACAAATTGCGTGAACGCAGACGTCGGGATTTCCACCGCCGCCGCCGGGATTGAGCCGTCTGGACAACTCGTGAAAGAACGTCGTCAGGTGCAGCTTGCTCAGACCGTAGTACTTCACACCGTCGGCCACGCCGTAGTCGATCGGTTCGGCAAAGTGATCGAAGTCGATGGGAATCGAGCTTCGGTGGGTCTCCGAAGAGATGAAGAGCACTCGGGGCGGGTCCTCCGCGCGTGAGTTGTCACCATAGACCGCGTTGGGAATGACACCGTCACGGAGCAAGCGGCGAAGCACGACGAACTTGGCCAAGAAATTCACCGCGAACATCAGCTCGAGGCCGTGCCGGTTCGTGCGCGAGGTGACCGGGACAACGCCCGCATTGAACACCGCGACATCGAGGGTCACTTGGCGATCTCGGAGCTGGTCGCAGAACGCCATCATCGAATCGAAATCGCTGAGGTCGACTTGGATCATCTCGACGCTGCCGCCGCCGCTCTCGGCCCGCACTTCCTCGCCTGCTTCCGGGATCCCACTTCGGCAGGCCATGATCACGTGTGCGCCGCGCTTCGCGAGCCGAATTGCAATGCCCTTGCCCAAGCCGCTGTTTGCACCCGTCACCAGACAGACGCGTCCGTCGAGTCGCACACCGGCAGGCACCGGCTCGACTTTAGGCTCCTTGCTTCGCTGATCGAGCAAGCCACTCAGAACGGCCCGAAAAGGGTTCTCGTGTGTCCTATCGACCATAGCCGCCGCACTCTAAAGAACTCCGCCCCACTGTCAACGGACCCCTGTAATTTGCAGGTATTCGGCGACCACGGTCCCGAGGCCTACGAACATCGCACGCGCCATCAGGGCATGCCCGATCGAAACCTCGTCGATCCCGCGCAGGCTCAGAAACGTTGGCAGGTTCTCGAGATCGAGGTCGTGCCCGGCATTGACGCCTAGCCCGTTGGCGATCGCGCGGTCTACCGCGACACGATACGTATCGAGACTGCTCCGCAGAGCATCGCCTCCTCGCTCAAACGCTCGCGCGTACGGCTCGGTGTAGAGCTCGATTCGATCCGCGCCCAGCGCGGCGGCCCAGTCGATCGCCGCTGGCTCCGGGTCGACAAAAACACTGACTCGCACGCCCTTGTCGTGAAAGCGGCGAATGATTTCGCAGAGCTCCCGCCGAGGTGTGTCGGCGGGCCAGCCGGCCTCGCTCGTGAGCTCGCCAGGCCGAACCGGAACGAGCGTGCACTGATCGGGTCGCACGCTCTCGACGAGCTCCACGAGCTGGGGCCGCGGATCACCTTCGATGTTGTACTCGACGCGGTCACGCACGGGCTTGAGCGCTCGGGCGATCTCGTGCACGTCGACGAGCCGAATGTGTCTCTCGTCGGCGCGCGGGTGGACCGTGATTCCCGGAGCACCGGCCTGCACGCAGACCCGCACCGCCTCCACCAGGCTGGGCACCTTCCCGCCTCGGGAATTCCGAAGCGTAGCGACTTTGTTCATGTTGACGCTGAGCCGGACCATCGCCGGCATTCTTAGCTCTCGAGAAGGGCTCTGCCAGCATCGCCTGGCTTCCCCTCGGCACATGGGCTACACCAGAAGTGAAACATGTTCTATTACACCTGCTGGAGCAGTTTCGAACTAGGCGTAATATCATGCTGATGAACGTAAGCGCCAAAGCCGTCGTCTTGGAGGTTCTCTCGGCCGGCGAGTCGATCTACCAGGGGACGCTGCCGGTGCGCTCGCTGGTTCAGGCCGCATCGGTCTTCGACGTCGCCGAGAACAGCGTTCGCGTGGCCATCGTCCGGCTCCGTGCCGAAGGTCTCCTCGAGTCGCCGAGTCGGGGCGAGTATCGACTGGGACCAAGCGCCCAAGTGGTCAACGAGAAGATTCACGGCTGGCGGACTGTCTCGTCTCGGCTGGACGACTGGGATGGATCTTGGGCGGCTGTCTTCACCGCGGACCTGTCGCGCACCGATCGCCCTGCCCTGCGGCGCCGGCAGCGCGCACTTCGCTACCTCGGCTTCGAATGCCTGAAACCGGGCTTGTTCCTTCGGCCAAACAACCTGAGTCCCGGCATCGACGGCCTTCGCAATGAGCTCGTGGCCCTGGGCCTCGACTCCAGCGCTGCGGTGTTTCGCATGGAAGAGCTCAATCCGAATCAGGAGGAGCGCGCTCGCGCACTCTGGGACAGCCCGAAATTGGAGCAGACCTACTCGAAGCTCCACGAAGATCTGACGGTCAGCATGAACCGCTTGGAAGAACTGCCTCTCAACGACTCCGTTCGCGAGGCGTTCCTCCTTGGGCGCGAGGGCATTCGTCACGTGGTTCTCGACCCACTGCTCCCAGAACCCCTCATCGATGAGAGCAAGCGCTCGACGATGGTCAACATCTTGCAGAGTTACTGTGACAAGGGGCTCAATCTCTGGGCCCGCTTCCTAGCGATCGATTAACCGGGCAATTCGAGTATGCTGCTGCTGATATGAAGTCGGCGGATTTTACGTTTGAGACTGTGGATGGTGCGACGCTTCACGTGAGCGGCTGGGCCATCCAAAGCCCAAAGGCGATCGTGCAGATTCTGCATGGAATGGCGGAGTACGGGTCCCGGTACGCGCGTCTTGCCCAGGCGCTCGCTTCGGCGGGGTATACCGTCTACGCGCATGACCATCGAGGGCACGGCCAGAGCATTCCCGAGGATGGCTCTGCGGGGCACATGGCTGACAACGACAGTTGGAACCGCATCGTCGAAGACGCGCACGGCGTGAATCGAGAAATTGCAAAGCGGCACCGCGACCTGCCGATCATCATCCTCGGGCACTCGATGGGTTCGTTCGTGCTGCAGCAGCTGCTGTTCGAGCATCCCAACGACATGGTTGCCGCCGCGCTTTCCGGTTCGAACGGAAAGCCGCCCCCCATCGCCGTGGCCGGGAAGCTGATTGCCAGGCTCGAACGGGTTCGTGTCGGAAAGCGCAAGCCCAGTCCCGTTCTGCAGAAGCTCACTTTTGGCGAGTACAACAAGCCGTTCGAACCAGCACGCACGGAGTTCGACTGGCTCTCGCGTGATCCCGATGAAGTCGACAAGTACGTTGGGGACCCACTCATGGGTTTCGCCGTGTCGACGCAGACCTGGATCGACTTGCTGGGCGCGCTCGACCGCATCGCCAAGCCGAGCAACGTGGCCAAGGTTCCAAAAGACAAGCCCCTCTACCTCTTTGCAGGCGATCAGGACCCGGTCGGCGACAACGGCAAGGGCATGAAAAAGCTCTACGATGCGTACAAGCGCGCGGCGATCTTCGACGTTCGTCTCAAGCTCTACCCCGACGCGCGACATGAAACGCTCAACGAAACGAATCGCCAAGAGGTGACCGACGACCTCATCGCCTGGTGCGACGAGATCGTGGCTGCTCGAGCTTAGGTGCTGGGCGAGCGGCTCGTGTAGAGCTCGCCGTCGACTTCGCCTCGAACCAAGGGCTTCGTCTCCGGCGTCACCCGACACCGCCAAAGTGCGCTGCGCGAGCCGATCGCTTCGGCGCCCTCATACGAATTGAAGTCCGGGAAGACCGCCTCCACCAGGAAGCCTGCCTCACCGAGAACCCGCTGCTTTTGCAGGCCTCGTTCGCTAGCCCGGCGGCTCTGTCCGAAGCAAGCGTAAAGTCTGCCATCGGGCTTGAGCATCTCAGCGGCGCGACTCACGAAGAGCCGAAAGCCCTCTAGGGCGTACGGCGGATCGGTGAACACTGCGCCATAGCGACCGCGCATCGCTTTCGGAATCGGTTCCCGCAGGTCGTGGTGCAGGACCTCGTGCTCCCAACCGCGTTGCTCCGCATGCCGGGCTAGAATCTGCAGCAGCTCGTCGTCTGCATCGAGCACGGTCACTTTGCGACCCGCGCCCGCGAGCTGCACCGCAGCACTCGTCAAATCGTCGTCGCCCAGAAATACGAGCCCCCTCTGATGTTCGCCCGCCTCGATCAGAAGCTGCGCGCGGCGAACCGCCGTCTCAGCGGTGACGTAGACCTGATCCAGCTCGCGCTTCGGCGTGCTGCGCTCGGCGGCCATTTGCGCATATGCAGATTGCCAAGACACCTCGCTGTTCCTGCTGGCTCCTCGGGCCACCAGCTCTCTGGCCAGCGCGGCTAGTCCGCGTTCCGAACAACGGACACGTCCCTCGTCGTCTTCAAACCACTTGGCGTAGCGTTCGGTGACTTCGCGGACGACCGACGAGGCTTCGCCGGCGGCGCGAACTACCTCATCCCGAGACAGCGAGCGACCGTCGCCGAGTGCTCTGAGGATGTGGAACGCTCCTTCATACACAGTGAGCGCTACTTGTCGCGAAACACGATCATGCCGTGCGTGAGGTCGTACGGGGACAGCGCCACGGTTACACGGTCACCTAGGATCACGCGGATCCTGAACTTTCGCATCCGACCGCAAAGCTGCGCGCGTACCGCAGCGCCGGATTCCGTCGTCACTTCGAACTGGCCGCCAGCGTAAACCTGACTCACCACACCATTCAGCTTGATATGGTCATCGCGCTTGTCGTCTTGTTCGAAATTGCGGTCGAACTTCCTTTTCCTACCTCTTGGGCTACGTCTCGCCACTCAATCTCCTTCTTCCATTCGCCGCAACCTAAGTCTTCTCAGAGCGGCTCGCCAGTTTGATTCGTATCTTTCTTGATACCTATGGCGTATTGCTCTTTGTAGCACCCCCGATGGAAAAGTCAGCCAGACCACCTCACGGCCACGCGCCCCGGGCCGTAGCTAGCTGCTGGGAATTGACAGACCGCAGGCTTGTGTCCACATCCTGAGCGTCCGATGCTCGATCTTCCACGACTCAAGCGCATCCGGCTCATGAAACGCCCGATCGGCCAGGTGTTCTTCGGCCACACGGTTCTGACGCCGAACTACAAGCTCCTGCCTGGTGTGGACATCCAGCTCGAGGGCATCGAGAAGATCCCGAACGAGCCCGTCATCTACGCGATGAACCATACGGACCGCTTCAACTACTTCCCTTTCATGTACAAGATGTGGAAGCTGAAGCAGCGCTACATCACCGTCTGGGTGAAGGGGAAATACTACGAGAGCCCGATCGTAGGTACTTTCATGGAGCTCACGAGCAACCTTCCGACTACGTCGCGCGGGTACATCATCACCAAGGACTTCACGCTGACGATCGGCAGGCGGCCGACTCAGGCTGAGTACGATACCCTGCGCGCACTGGTGAACAAAGACGCCGCTCCCGGAGGGGACTCGAGCACCGTCGACATCGCTGCAATTCCGCGGAAGCTCTTTGAAGCCCCACGCAACATCCTCGGCTTGGAATTCGATCCGGGCAACTGCTCGTACTCCGAGGGCATCAATCGGGTGTTCACGGCGATGATGGCCGAGTTCGTACGGCTCAACGAGCGCTCCTTTGAGCTTGGGCTCGATCTACTCGTATTTCCGCAGGGAACGCGTTCGATCCGGCTTCCGCGCGGCCGAATCGGCATGATGGAGATCGCGCTCCGCTACAAAAAGCCGATCGTGCCCATCGGATGCAATGGCTGCGACCTGGTGTACACCGGCTCGGTGCCCATCGGAAAGGCTGGTACAATCGTGTACCGCATCGGCGATCCGATTCATTACGAAGACCTCTCCGAGTTCCACATCGAGGAGGACTACGTGCCCTTTTCTGCTGAAGCGGAGCACCGGTATCGCGACAAGTTTCAAGGCGCGGTAGATCTCGTCATGGATCGTATCAATGATCTGCTCGATCCCGAGTATCAGTTCAGCGACGACTTGCAGGGCACTGGTGTTCGCGGAACATCGCGCTTCATCTAGTGCCGCAGTTGTTCCCGTCATAGAATCGGGCTAGACCGGAACTCGTGAACGCGCTCGAAGCCTTGAAGGACGCGACGGAGCCGAAGCCCGTCGTGGCGATAATCGGAGGAGCCGTAGCGGGGTCGGAGGCCGCAGCCGCTTGTGCCGCGCGGGGGGCAATCCCCGTCGTGTTCGAGCAAGGCGCGCGGCCATACGGAAAGATCGAAGACGGCCTGCCGCGCTGGCACGAGAAACTGCGCGACAAGGAGTACCTGAAGATCAACGCGAACCTCGGAAGCGACAAGGTGATCTTCGTGCCGAAGACAGAGATTGGGAGCGCGCTTCCCTGGGACGAGCTCTATGGCGAGCTTGGCTTCAGCGCGGTCGTGCTTGCAAACGGCGCATGGCGTGACCGCCCCCTACCGGTCGAAGGAGCCGACGCCTACGAAGGCCGCGGGCTAGTCTACCAAAACGAATTCGTCTACTGGTTCAACCACTACGATGACGAGGACTACAGCGGTCCGGTCTTCGAGATTCCCGATGACACCATCGTCGTCGGCGGTGGGCTAGCATCGATCGACGTCGTGAAGATCGTCAACCTCGAGCTCTACGCTCGCGCACTCCGAAAGCGCGGCATCGAGGTCGACGTCGTGGAGATGGAAATCAAGGGCATTCCGAAGATCCTCGAGGCACATGCTCTCAGCGCCGAGGAGCTTGGTGTGAAGGGGTGCACCCTCTACTACCGGCGCCGCAAAGAAGACATGCCGCTGGCCAGCGCGGACAATCCGACCCCCGAGCAGCTCGCCAAATTGCAGGGAGCGCGCGTCAAGATCATGGACCGGGTCATCCGTAAGTACTTCGTTAAGTTCGAAGAGCTCTGCAGGCCCCTACAGACCATCGTCGAAGGCGACCGCTTGACGGGAATTCGATTTCAGAAGACTGAGGTCGTGGACGGTAGGGTGCGCGGCTTGGAAGGCACCGAGGTCGATGTACGCGCCTCGATGGTCATCAGCTCGATCGGTAGCATTCCGAAGCCCATCGAGGGCATCCCGACCAGGGGCGAACTCTACCACTACGACAGTTGGGACACGGGTGAGGTCCACGGCCTCCCCGGGGTGTTCGGGCTTGGGCAATGTGCTGACGGGCAAAGGAAACATCAGAGACAGCAGAGCCAACGCCATCGAGATCATCGAGAAGGTGGTGGCGGCTTACTTGGGTGTCGGCGAAGCACCGGAAGAAGCACCCGGGAGCGTCTCAGCCGAAGCAGAGGCGGTGGCTGAACAAGCGACGGCTGGTCAGCCGATGTCGGTCGACGCGATGAGGACACTGGCGAAGCGAATCGAACGCCGTCACGAAGAGATCGGATACGAGGACTTCAACAGCTGGATTGACGCCCACGCCTGACGGGCGCGCGCTGTCACTGGCGCGGCCCGCCGCACTGACGCTGACACTCGCACTGGCCCCGATCGCTCTACGGGGTGGCACTGCCCTTTGCCCTGACGTAAGGTCCGCCCCGTGCGACCCCGCCTCACGTCCCTCTGGATAGCCCTGGCCCTGTGCCTTTTGGCCTCGTCGGCATCCGCTCAGGAGCGGCGCGTCGCACTTCGGTTTCAAGGCGGGGTCGAGGTCGGTGTGCCGGTCTTCTTCGACGTCGACCACGAAATCGTCAAGCCGGGTGCGAGCTTCGCCGGTTGGGCGGGCTTCGATATCGGCTGGGTCGTGTTCGACTTCGCCTTCGGCCTACAGTGGACCCCAATCGACACCAACAAGGTCCCGGACGCGTTCTACCGGACCGGCCTCGAACCCCTCATACGCCTATCCTTCTCACCGGGCGTGCGGTTTCAGGTACCGATCTTCGATGCTGTTCTTCCTTATGTGACGGCCGCGTTCGACGCCAACCTCTGGAGCTTCGAGGCCCTTGGCGGCACTTGCTTCTGGTATTACTGCCGCAATGATAGCCGCGGGCAATTCGCTCCGGGGTTCAGCGGGAAAGTCGGTGTGGGGATTCACCTCAAGGGTTCGATGTACCTCGACGTGGGATTCCAGTACTCGATGAGCGGCAAAGGTAACTTCTTCGAGCGCGAGCAGTGGTGGGCCGAGCCCTTCATCGGATTCATCTACCGAGGCGACTCCGATCGCTTTGGCGGAACCGGCTACTAGTCACCACCACCAGACGACGACTCCGACGGTGAGCGCCGCGAGCGCCGCCGCTTGCACGCGGTAGTCACGATACCAGGCCTCGCCGGCTTCGGGGGCAGCATCTGCGCGATGCCATAGCTGCGCCTCGACTTCGTCGGCCGGAGTCGCAGGCGTCAGCAAGCTGACCGCGATGACCAAGACCAAACCCAGCACGAACATCAGCACCGCCGCGTAGAGATACTGCAAGTCGAAAAGTGACAGCAGCTCCACGGCGACCCAGCCTCCGAGACCCAGGGGCACTCCGACGAGCAGGCCCGCGAGCGCACCGGCGCCATTGGCGCGGCGCCAGAACAATCCCAGCGAGAAGACCGCCACGACGGGCGGCGTCAGATAGGACAGAATCGACTGCAGGTACTGCCAGAGCGTTGGGAAGCGCGAGATCTGCGGCGTCCAAACTACCGCGAAGACCATGAAGACCAAGATCGCGCCTCGTCCCCAGCGCGCGAGCTGTTGGCTGTCCATCTCGGGGCGAGCGCCGTGCACGAAGTCCATCGTGAACAGGGTCGAAGCCGAATGAAGGATCGCTTCCAAGCTCGACAGCATCGCCGCCGCGAGTACCGCCAGCATGAAGCCGCGCAAGCCAATCGGCAGAAGGTCGAAGGCCAACATCGGGAACACCATATCGGGGTTCTCGAGGTCGGGATAAAGCACGGTCGCGAAGACACCAGGCAGTATCAGAATGAAGAGATTTGGAAGCTTGAGCAGCCCCGCAAACAGCGCACCCCAGCGTCCGTCGTTCAGCGTTTGCGCGCCGAGCGCTCGTTGGATGATGAACTGGTTGGTGCACCAGAAGTACACGCCCACGATGAACACGCCGGCGATCCCCGGCCAAGGCATGATCGGGTCATCGGCTGGCTGCATGAGATGCAAGGCTCCGGGCTTCGAGGCCTCCACCACCGCATCCCAAGATGGAACCGCTTGCCAGGCGAGCACGGAAATCGCAATGCCGCCAGCGAGGATCAGGAGCGCCTGCACGGCATCGTTTGCCACGACCGCGCCAAGTCCGCCGAATGTGATGTAGACGCCGGCCGCAACGGCAGCCACCGTGATCGTGATCCATATCGACACAGCCGGAAGCAAGGTCTTGAGGACCATCGCCCCGGCATAGAGCGAGCCAGGCGCATCGACCAGCATGCTCGTCAACAAGAGCATTGCGGAGAACGCAAGCCGTGATCCACGTCCGAAGCGCTGTTCGAGATACTGCGGGGCGGTGTAGATGCGAGCCCGCAGGAACACGGGAAGGAAGAAGATAGCAAACAGGATCAAGAGCAGCGCCGGCATCCACTCGTAGTGAAAGACGCTGATGCCGCTGTGATATCCAGCGCCCGGCAAGCCGACGAAGCTGCTGCCTCCCATGTTGGCCACGTAGAAAGACAGGCCGATGATCGGCCATCGCATGCGGTGGCCAGCGAGAAAGAAACCTTCGGCGCCCTCTCCGCGCGTCTGTCTGGCGAAGAACCAACCGAACGCGACGCGCGTGAGCACTACGTAGCCGATCAGGATCGCCACATCCCAGGTGCTTACCTCGAGTTGGGGCACTGAGCAGGCCCTTCCGTCAGCCGGCGGCGGGTAAGAGCGCCCAGAGCACGGCAGCGCCGAACGCAATGGCGAACAGGGAGTTGAACCGCATCGCGGCGGGGGAGAGCCCCGTCCACCAGTCGATCAGGCGCTTGAAACGGTCGACGCCCATAAATGGCAGGACGACGGCGGCGACCAGGGCAATCACGCCGAGCACCTGAAGCAGGAGGGGGGCGCGCGAGGCCGGCGCGGCGAACCAGAGCGCGAGCCCGAAAACCAGTCGGATGGCCGCGGCAACCCATAGACCGCCTTTGGAGCCAAAACGAGTCGCGAAATCGGCGAGGCGCGAGGGCGCGAGAACGCCCCAGACGCCCATGAGTAAGCTAAACACGCCGAGCAAGCCTGAAATCTCGATCGCAAACGGCATGTTAGGCGCGGTCCTCTTCCATCTGGGGAAGCATATCAGAAGCCGGCTCGTACATGGGAAGGGAGCGCTCGATCTGGTCTGCGGCCCGGGCGACGGTGTGCATGCACACTTCGAGATCGGCGAGATGAAGGTGATCGGCAAGGGCGGTGTGCCGGACCACGTACACATCGCCGTCCAAACACAGAGAGCCGACGGCCAAGTTGAAGCTCTGTTGAAGCGCCGCCTCAGGGTCCATGCGATCAGCGGGACAGCAGGCCGATGAGAAGTCGACCCATGAACGACCCATGGCTTGATAGTGAGACACGATCACGGCCTGCAAACGATCGCCAGGGTATGCGAACACGACCTTGAACGCGTGGTCGTGCTCTTCGGCCAGCTTATAGCTGGACCTCGCGTGATCCTTGATGTCAGTCCACGTCGCCACGGGCCGGTCCTTGTACCACAGGAACCCCAAAAAAACGTCTCGAATCTATAGTTGGAGCGCGTACACTTCCCGACATGTTCTCGCGCCTAACTTCGTCGTCGTGGCGATCTTCTGTGATGGCGGAGCTTCGTTTTGGGCCGAAAGCCTTGAAAGAGACCGTCCCCTGGTTGCTTCGCACGCAACTGCGGCAGATCGACAGCCTCCTTCACGTCGCGATGAAGAACGCCCAGGACGCACCGCATGACCTGGCCTACGAAATGGAGAACGAACATCTGACCTGGTCGGAGCTCGCGAATGCGACCTCGCGGGTTGCGCACGTCCTGGCGGCAGCGGGCGTGAAGCCGGGCGACGTAGTCGCGCTCCTCGCAGAGAACTCCCCTTTCTACATCGCATCGGTGCTCGGCATCTCGCGTATCGGCGCAACAGCTGCCTTGGTGAACACCAACCTGGGAGGGCGCCCGCTTTCCCACGCGGTCGAAGTGTCGAACGCGAGGGTGGTTCTCGTGAGCCACACACTCGAGTCCGGGCTGCGCGATTGCAAAGAGCTCTGTCAGTCGCTCGATCGAATTCTCGTGTTCGACGACAATCCCTACGCGGGTCTTCTTGCCGACACACCGGCCACGGCCTACCCGCCGGCGCCGGTCAAAGCCGAAGACGACTTTGTCTATATCTACACCTCGGGAACGACCGGGTTTCCCAAGCCTTGCCGGGTCTCGCACGCCCGCGCCATTCTCGCTGGCGCAGGGTTCGGACCGCTGATGTACGACTTTCGCCCCGGCGATAAGCTCTACTGCGTGCTTCCCCTGTATCATGCGAACGGCCTCCTCCTCGGCGCGTCGGCCGCGATGCTCGCCCGAGTCCCCATGGCCATGCGCCGCTCGTTTAGCGCCAGCGCGTTTTGGGACGACATCCATCGATACAAGGCGACTGCGATTCTCTACATCGGCGAGCTCTGCCGCTACCTGGTCAACTCACCGCCACATCCCAGGGAGCTACCGAACTCGGTGCGCGTAGCCGTCGGCAACGGCCTTCGCCCCGACATCTGGCCGAGATTCAAGGCTCGGTTCGGCATCGAGAACGTCCGCGAGTTCTACGGAGCCACCGAGGCCCCAGGGTTCATCGCCAACATCAGCGGACGCGAAGGTTCGGTCGGCCGAGTCCCGCTCGGAGGGCTCGCGGGCTGGCTGCGGATCGTCCAATACGACGTCGACCTCGATCAGCACCTCCGCGACAAGAAGGGTTTCTGCATTCCGTGCGGAGACGACGAGGTCGGCGAGCTCCTGATTCGCGTTTCGAAAATGGCGACAGGCGGGCTCGAGTACCGCGGCTACACCGATGAATCCGCAACACAGAAGAAGCTGCTGAGCAATGTCTTCAAGAAAGGCGACCAGTACTTCCGCTCTGGCGACCTGCTTCGTCGTGACTCAGACGGTTTCTACTACTTCGTCGACCGCATCGGCGATACGTTTCGGTGGAAAGGGGAGAACGTGTCCACCGCCGAGGTCGCCGACGTCATTACGCACAACGACAGCATCGACGAAGCAACCGTGATCGGTGTGCCAGTTCCAAACATGGAAGGCCAAGCGGGTCTCGCAGCGGTCGTGCCCTCGGGCGAATTCGATGCGACAGAGTTCTGGCGCGCGGTTTCTGATCTTCCACCCTACGCACAGCCGCGATTCGTTCGAGTGATGAGCGGGCTCGCGAAGACTGGAACCTTCAAGATTCAGAAGAACGACCTACGGAAGCAGGGCGTCGATCCCGCATTGGTCGACGACCCGCTCTACGTTCGCACCAAGGCCGGCTACGAGCGCTTGACGGTGGAACGCTGGACCGACATCAAAGAGGGACGTCTGAAGCTCTGATGCCCAGGATGACCGCCGACGAGATCAAAGCGTTCATGCAGAAGGTCTTTCCGCAAGCTCGCATGCCGATCGACGTCGAAGAGCTGCGCGATGGCTTCCTAAGACTTCGAGTTCCGGTCACCGAGCGATACCTGCGCCCTGGCGGCACAGTCTCGGGCCCTGCCCTCATGACGATCGCAGACACTGCGATGTACTACCTGGTGCTCGGAATGATTGGCCCTGTGGCCCTCGCGCTCACCACCAACTTGAACATGAACTTCCTTCGCGCGCCCAAGCTGGCGGATGTCATCGCCGAGGCCGAAATGCTCAAGCTCGGGAAGCGGCTCGCGGTGGGGCAAGTCACGATCTACTCGGATGGTAGCGATGAGCCGGTCGCACACGCCACCGTCACTTACTCCATTCCACCCGACGCTAGTCGCTCTGCAGAGCCTTCTGAATGAGCGCGAGGTCTTCGGGCACGTAGTCGAGTCGGAGAGCCGCCGCGTGCGCTTTGTCGCTCATCTTGTTCCAGGTCTTCTGCACGATGGGGATCAGTTTCCCTTGTTCGTGTTTTTGGGCAAAGTCATGAAAGTAGTACTCGAGAAACACGAGGCAGATGACGTCTTGCATGAGCTGCACCTCGGGGTCGGTCTTCAGACCCCGCTTCCGGAGCAGTGTCTTGACGCGCTCGATGGTATCCCGCTCATAGCCGAGGTCTTCCATGACTGCGCCGGCGATGTCACCATGTCGTTTGTAGAGATCGGTGCGCCACTTGAGATACCCCGCCCTGCCTTCCGGATAGCTGTCCCGTGGCAGTTCCCAACGGCGAATGTGTTGGGCGCGCGCGGCGAGCTGCACCGCCTCGGGGGCGCCGGGGGCGAATGCCCTGAGACGCGCGGACATGCGTCGGCCGTAGACCAGCTCTTTGGGAACGGGCTGGCCGTCCACCATCTCGCTGTTCGGATCCTGGGCGTTGACCTCGTCGAATCGGCGAAGTGCATCGTCTAGGCGCGTCATACTCCGAGTCTACCACGCCGGTGCTGACGCTTACGCAGCGTGACACCCCGCGCGATTGCCCTATATGCTCGTGACGAATGTCCGCCTTCCGACGACGAAGCACTGGTCTCCGACGTGAACGCATGCAGGCGTCGCCGCGCTTCATCGACGGATTATTTCGGAACACGTCTGGCGTCGGCCCCAACCTCAAGAAGGGTTCGACCTTCCCCGTCATGCGGGAGTTCTTCTTCGGAGGCGGTCGCCGCGTACCCGTCGCACCGCTTCCTTCGGTGAGCCCGCTCGAGGCCTGGGCGAAGCCCTCTGAAACGGGACTACGCGCGACCTGGCTTGGCCATTCGACGCTACTGCTCGAAATCGACGGCGTCCGCGTACTCACCGATCCGGTCTGGAGTCGACGCGTCTCTCCAAGCCGTCTCGTCGGCCCCAAGCGCTTTCAACCCGTCCCCGTCCCGATCTCTCAACTCCCGCCCCTCGACGCGGTGATCATCTCGCACGACCACTACGATCATCTCGACCACCCGAGCATCGTCGAGCTGATTCGCCAAGACGTTCCCTTCTACACCTCGCTCGGCGTCGGAGCGCACCTCGAAGCCTGGGGCGTGCCGCCCGAGCGCATCCACGAGCTCGATTGGTGGGAGAGCGCCGAGCTTCCGAACACAGACTTCCGGATCACCGCGGCGCCTTCACAGCACTTCTCGGGACGCGCCGCAGCGGATCGCAACCGCACCCTCTGGTCGTCCTTTGCGCTGCGCGGCGTGCGACACGGCGTCTTCTTCAGCGGGGATACGGGCCTCACGGCAGAGTACGAAGAAATCGCCCGGCGTCTCGGCCCATTCGACCTCGTGATGCTCGAAGTCGGCGCCTTCCACCCAGCCTGGGGCCACATCCACCTCGGCCCCGACAACGCTCTGCAAGCCTTGAAGCTGCTCGGCGGAGGTAGCTTCCTGCCGGTGCACTGGGGCACATTCGACCTAGCGATTCATGACTGGGACCAGCCGGCCGAACGATTGATCGAGCTCGCACCAAGCCTCGACACCCATTTGCTCATGCCGATGCTCGGAGCAGCCATCGAGCCGTCCCGCGTAGAAGGCGTCGACACCTGGTGGCGGACGATCTCGGTGCTCGAGCGACGGGCACCAGCTGAGCACGCAAAGGACGCGCCCGATCAGCTCATGCCGATCGGCGACCCGATCGATTGAAGAGCGGCCCCTCTCAGGCGCCCGCTTCGTCGACGGCCTTACGCGCGGTCGCGCAAACCGAGGCCACCGAGGAGCCTCCGAACACCATGTGAATGCCAGCAAGCGTCCCCACGGCCCAAATCCCCGAGACCGGAAACTGGCGCCAAATCATGATGCCGAGCGCGAGCGACACGACGCCGCTGAAAAGCGACCAGCCCCAGCCCTTGATCGGGCGAAGCCGAAACGCCCAAATGCTCTGGAAGATGCCATCGACGACGAAGTAGACAGCCAAGACCAGTGTCAGCGTTGCCAGCGCCATCCCTGGACGAGAAAGCATGTAGCCGCCAATCACGATCGAGAGCAACCCCAACAAGAAGACGAGCAGCCCGTGGCCGAACGAGCCCATCTTGAACGCGAGAAACATCCTCGAAACGCCCGATGCGACAATGAGAACGCCGACCGCAATCGCAACGGAAATCCCAGCCACCAGCGGCGACAGCAGCGCCAGGATACCGGCGACGACGACGAGAACACCCACTGCCATCCCGACCCCAGCGTGCCGCTTGATGGTGCCCAACATCTCTTGATCTACTCGTTGAATCCCGTTTGCCATTCGTCGCCTCCGCGCCGCTTATAGGAAACCAGCGCACGGCGGGCAACAGGCGTTTCGTGGTATCGTGCCCGAACGATGAGAGCCTCGACCGCCATTTTCGCCCTTATGGCGAGCGAGATGCTCGTAAGCGCCTGTGATCGCCGTCATGGTCAGAGCGGCGGTGCACCCGAGCCGGAACGTCGATGCATTCGACATCAGTTCGGTGGGTCGCAGGAAGGCGCTGCGGCTTGCTGCTCGCCGTGGGGTGCATATCAACTACCAGCTCGCCGACTATGAAAGCGCGAGCACCGAGGACGGAGCGTACGACGCCGTTACGCTCATCTTCGCGCATGTCCATGAGAGCAAGCGAAGGTCCGTCCACCAACGACTGGCATCTGCGCTTGCTCCAGGCTGCAGGATGATCGTCGAGGCCTACAGCAAGGAGCAGCTGGGCTACGGTACAGGAGGCCCATCGGCAGATGCCCTCTTGTACGCGCTCGACGACCTTCGAGAGGACTTCGCCGACCTGGAGATGCTTCAGCTCCAGAAGACCGAAGCCGAGATCCACGAAGGCCAATACCACCACGGTCTAGCCAGCGTCATTCGCCTGGTAGCGCTTGCGGGGCGGTCCTAGGAAGCTCTGAATCGCTTCGCCTGATCCCTGAGGCCGGTTTTGCTTGCATTCTCTCTACCATTTGGTAGGCATTTGGCGACCAAATGGTAGGGACGATGGATGTGCGCGCTCAGATACTGACCCATGCGACGCGGCTGTTCGCCGAGCAGGGCTACGACGGGACTTCAGTGCAGGAGATCGCTGACGCCGTCGGAATCCGGAAGCCGAGCCTCCTCTATCATTTCAGGTCGAAAGACGACCTTCGGGAGAACGTGCTCTCCGAAATGCTGGCGCACTGGAACTCGGTGCTGCCCGGTCTTCTCTTGAAGGCGTCCGCCGAAGAGCGTTTCGACGCCACGATGGAGGCGCTGAGCGAGTTCTTCATCGAGGACCCGGACCGCGCGCGTCTCTTTCTGCGCGAGACCCTCGACCGCCCAGAGCAGATGCAAGCCATGCTTGTGGCGTTCGTCCAACCATGGGTCGAGCTGCTCGGCGCTCAGCTCGAGCGCGCCAAGGAGCAAGGCCTGGTCCGCCCGGACGTCGACCCACAGGCCTACTCGGTCGAGGTGATCACGATGGCGGTGGCGGGCACTGCGGTGATCGACACGCTGCAAACCATTCTGCCGGATGATCCGGTCCGAGGAGGCACGCGAGCGCGTCACGCGCGTGAGCTGATCCGCGTTGCGCGATCGAGCCTCTACACAGAGAACGAAGGCGATAACTAAACATGGCCAATTTCTTCAAAGACAACGACGACCTTCAGTACTACTTCGACAAGGGCGTCGACTGGGATTCGCTCGTACGAGTCACCGAGCACGACTTCGCCGACGCAACGGGTGAAGGGTTCAGCAGCACCGAAGAGGCGGTCGGTTTCTACCGAGACATCATCGAGATGTTCGGGCAGTTCACCGCGGAAGAAATCAAACCCTACGAGAAGGAAATCGACGAAAAAGGCGTCGAATTCGTCGATGGAGAAGTCGTGTTCCCCGAACGGCTCGCCGGGATTTTCGAGCGAATCAAGGAGCTCGACCTTCACGGGCTTCCGATTCCACGTGAGCTCGGCGGGATGAACGCCCCGATGATGCTGTACTTCATGAACAGCGAGATGATGGCCCGCGCCGACGTTTCCGTAATGGCGCACCACGGCTTCCACGCGGGGCTCGCGATGGCGGCCCTCGTTTTCTCCGCACTCGAAGGGAGCTCCGACATCGATCCCGAGACCGGCAGGATCCACGAAACTCGCTGGCGGAAGATGATCGAGGAAATAGTCGCAGGCGAAGCCTGGGGCTGCATGGACATTACCGAGCCCGACGCCGGATCCGACATGGGAGCGTTGCGCGCAGTCGGTGAGCAAGACGAGAACGGCAACTGGTTCGTGACCGGTGAGAAGATCTTCATCACCTCGGGTCACGGAAAATATCACTTCGTCATCGCGCGCACCGAAGACATCGACCCAGAAGATCCGATGAGTGGGCTCAATGGGCTTTCGATGTTCCTCGTGCCTACATACGAGGACGACGCGGCAGGCAATCGCAGGCGCATCGTGCCGCTGAGCCGCGTCGAGGAGAAGCTCGGCCACCACGGCTCGGCGACTTGCGGGCTCGTCTACGACAAGGCGCCGGCGGAGCTGGTCGGCCAGCGTGGCGAGGGCTTCAAGCACATGCTCACTCTGATGAACAACGCCCGGCTTGGTGTCGGGCTTCGAGTGCCTCGGACTGAGCGAGTCGGCGTACCGGACCGCGGTCGCAGTACGCGTCCGAGCGGGGCTCGATGGGCAAGACGATCGATCGCCACGAGATGATTGCCGAGTACCTCGAAACCATGCTGACCGAGATTCAGGGCATTCGGGCCATGGCGGTAACCGCATGTTTCCACGAGGAAATGGCTCAGAAGTTGGCCCTTTCGCTTCGCTATGGCGACCTCGCCGAAGACGAGACAGAAGCGCTTGGAACGACTGATGAAGTCACATCAGAAGCAGGCGCGCCGCATCACGCCGCTCCTCAAGTACTTCGCCGCGGAAAGGGCCGTCGAGCACGCGCGGACATCGCTCCAGATTCACGGCGGCAACGGCTACACCACCGAGTACCTGCCGGAGAAACTGCTTCGTGATGCGCTCGTGATGCCGATCTACGAGGGAACGAGCCAGATTCAGGCACTCATGGCGATGAAGGATACCCTCGGCGGGATCATCAAGAGTCCGCAGGACTTCGTGCGACGCCTGGCGCAAGCTCGTTGGCGTTCGCTGTCGAGTCGCAACCCGCTAGAGCGCCGCGTCGCGCAACTGCAAACGGTGTCACTGAGCGCACAGCAACACCTGGTTCTGAAGACGGCTGGCGCCAAGGTGAGAGGCCTTCGTGGAAAGCCGATCAGTGAATGGTCCGACGAGCTCACCAAGAACTGGAATCCGAAACGCGACTTCGCCTTCGCGATGCTCCACGCCGAGCGACTGACTCAGATTCTCGGCGACACCGTGATCGCGGAGTTGCTCCTCGAGCAAACCGAAAAGCATCCGGAGCGAGCTGACGTTCTCGAACGGCATCTCGAGCGGGCTGAGACGAGAGCGCGCTACCTGCTGGATCGAATCACTTCGACCGGGCATCGCCTCCTCAGCAAGCTTTCACAGGAATCGACCGAGACGGCGGGCCAAGCCGCGGAGTGAACGCGCCGAAAACAAATCCTTTGGGCCGCGGCTCCGATACCAATCGTTCGCCTCGTACCATTGGTGCGTGAGGCGAATGCCTTCGACGAGGTCGACTTCGGTAACGAAACCGAAATCCCGCCGGGCTGCGTCACCGACACAGGTCCAGGCCGGTTGCGCGCCCATTTTGGCCTTCTGCAGGTTCAGGAGCCTGGGCTTCTTGTCGAAGCGGGTTGCGAGCTCTCCCCCGAGGGCGGCGAGCGACACGAGCTGCTCGGGCAAATCCAGCGTTCGCGTTCGGCGGCCGACCACTTGAACGACCTCGGTTTGGAACTGCTCCCAAGTCACCTGCTCGTCGCTCGTCAAGAAGTAGCCCTTGTTGACGCTGTTTCCGTGTGGAGCAGCTTCGAGAATTCCGCGTACGCAGTCGTCGACGTAGATCATCGACATCAGTCGCTCACGATTGCCGAAGTACAGGTTCCATCCGAGCATCGCGCTTTTGAACAAGTTGAAATAGTCGACATCGCCGGGACCGTACACGCCGGACGGGCGAAGGATTGTCCAGGGCACGTCGCCCGATTCCTCTTCGACCAGCTGCTCTGCTTCGTGCTTGCTCTGCCCGTAGTACTCGATGGGTCGTGGCGGGTTCTCTTCGCGATGAGGAGCGGTCGTTGCCGACGGCCCGTACGAGGTCAGCGAGGACACCAAGACGAATCGCTTGGCGCTCGGATGCTCGTGACGGAGCGCAGTCAGCAAGTTGCGGGTCGGCATGACGTTCCCGAGGCGGAAGTCCTCGTACGAGCTGCCCTTGGTCACCCCTGCCACATGCAACACGTAGTCGGGCCTCTCCTCGGCCATGACCCGCTCCAAGTCGGCGACGCGGGCATAGTCCGCCTGCACCGAGCGCCCCACCTTCGAAGGGGGTGACCCCGGCCTGCGAATCGCAACCAGGTCTGAGCCAGAGTCGAGAACTGCATCCCGCAGCCGGCTGCCGATGAAGCCGCTCGCCCCGGTGATCAGTACCTTGCCTTCGAGTTTGGGCATTGCCATCGACAGGACGTGCCCCGGCGCGGACGAATGTGCAAGCCCGGATTGACGCCGCCCCGGAGCTGGGAAACGCTACCGGCCATGACTGGTCGCTTCCAAACGATTTCTCCAGTAGATGGAAGCATCGTGTTCGAGCGCGCGCTCGACGGAGCAGGAGAGATCGAACGAACGCTGGCGAGAGCCAGCAAGGCCATTGAGTCCTGGCGGCAGGCTCGGCCTCGAAGAACGTTGCACGATGGTCCGGCGCTTCGTCGAGCTCGCCGTGCACGACGCCGACGCCGTCGCTCAAGAGCTCACGATGCAGATGGGGCGGCCGGTGCGGGACGGCGGCGGCGAGGTGGGCGGCTGGTTGCTTCGCGGACGAACGATGATCGACCTTGCGGCCCAGGGACTGGCCGACATCGAGCTAGAAGCGCGCGACGGATTCACCCGGTTCATTCGGCGTGAACCTTTGGGCGTCGTTTTCGTCGTCGCGCCATGGAACTATCCCTGGCTGACCTCGGTCAACGCCTTGGTGCCAGCGCTCGTGGCCGGCAACACCGTGGTTCTCAAGCACTCGGAGCAAACTCCGCTCGTCGCCGAGCGCATCGGGCGCGCGGCGAAGGAAGCCGGTCTGCCTGCTGGCGTGCTCCAGGTTCTCTATCTCGATCACGGAGGGGTTGCCGACGTGATCGCCGACCCGCGGGTTGCTTTCGTCGCGTTCACCGGATCTGTCGGAGGAGGACACGCCATTCAGATGGCAGCTTCCAAGCGCTTCATCGGAGCCGCACTCGAGCTCGGAGGCAAGGACCCGGCCTACGTTTGCAGCGACGCCGACGTCGAGCGCTCGGCGGCCAACCTCGTCGACGGATCGTTCTACAATGCCGGCCAATCCTGCTGCGGCGTCGAGCGAATCTACGTGCATCGCGACGTGTACGAGCCCTTTCTCGAAGCCTTCGTCACCGTGGCCAACGAGCTCATGCTCGGCGATCCACGCGATTCGTCGACCACGCTCGGCCCGGTCGTGCGAATCCGCAACGCAGAGGGCATCCAGGCCCAGATCGACGAAGCCCTTGCGGCAGGCGCGCGCGCCTTACTCGATCCGAGCCATTTCGAAGAAAGCAAGCGCGGCCTTCCCTACATGGCGCCGCAGGCTCTCGTCGACGTCGATCACTCGATGCGAATCATGAGCGAAGAAACATTCGGCCCGGCGGTCGGCATCATGCGGGTGCGCGACGATGCAGAAGCGATCGCATTGATGAATGACAGCGACTACGGCCTCACCGCTTCGGTGTGGACGAGCGACCTCGAGCACGCGCAACGGATCGGCGACAGCGTCGAAACCGGAACCTGGTTCATGAATCGCTGCGACTATCTCGACCCAGAGCTTGCCTGGGTGGGCGTCAAAGACTCGGGCCGTGGATGCAGCTTGTCGACGCTCGGCTATGCACAGCTCACGCGACCCAAGTCGTTCCATCTGCGTCACACGCCGGGGTAGCCTGGTCATCCCAGCATAGGTCGCTATAGTCGGCCGCGATGAAGCCGCCGGTCCTTCGCTGTCGCCACCTCACCAAGCGCTACGGCAAGTTCACCGCGCTCAAGGACCTCTCGCTCGAGGTCTATGAAGGTGAAATCTTCGCCCTACTCGGCCCGAACGGCGCCGGGAAGTCGACCCTCATCCACTGTATTACGGGGCTTGCGAAGCAAAATGGAGGAAGTATCGAGGTCCTCGGCTTCGACACGGTAACCGACTTCCGAACGACCCGTCGCCTGGTTGGCCTGGTGCCGCAGGAGATCGGCTACGACCCATTCTTCACGCCACTCGAAAGCCTGATGATTCAAATGGGGCTCATGGGGGTCGAGCCGAACCGGGAGCGCGCCCAAAGTCTGCTCGATACCTTTGCCCTCGGCGACAAGCGCGACGCGTACACGCGCACGCTGTCCGGTGGCATGAAGCGGCGTCTGCTCGTCGCCAAGTCCCTCGTCCACGAGCCCAGACTGCTCTTCCTCGATGAACCAACCGCCGGTGTGGACGTCGAGCTGCGCCGCGAGCTCTGGCAGGAGGTCGAAGAGCTGCGCGCTGCCGGCACGACGATTGTCTTGACTACGCACTACATCGAAGAAGCGGAGAAGCTTGCGGACCGCATCGGCATTTTGCACAAGGGCGAGCTCCTCTTGGTGGAAAGCCGCGAGAGCCTGCTGGAAAGGCACGGTGGTCGCTCGCTCGAAGACATCTACCTGGAGCTGATTCGCAAAGCAGATGGCAGGCACGCGGCATGAGCACCATCGCCCTCAAGACGCTCTTCCTCAAGGAGATCCGCCGCTTCAGCAAAGTCTGGCTGCAGACGGTGCTGAGCCCGCTCGTGACGACCAGCCTCTACTTCCTCGTGTTTGGCGTTGCTCTCGGCTCCCGTCTTCGCGAGATCTCCGGCGTCCCCTACATTCAATTCGTCGTTCCCGGGCCTCGTCATGATGACGATGATTCGCGACTCGTTCCTCAACACCTCGTCGAGTCTTTTCCAGTCGAAGATCAACGGAACGATCAACGACATCCTGGTTGCCCCTATCGGCGCATTCGAAATGCTTCTAGCGTACGTCGGAGCGGCGATGATCCGAGCCATCATCGTAGGCGCGCTGGTGTACATCGTTGCGATCTTCTTCACCTGGTTTCCTCTTCATCACCTCGGATGGACGCTCTTCTTCACCGTCTTCGTGACGGCGACCTTGGCTCTCCTCGGAATGATCGCCGCGCTTTGGGCGCAGAAGTTCGACCATCTCGCCATCTTTCCCAACTTCGTCCTACTGCCTCTGGCCTTCCTTGGGGGCGTCTTCTACTCGATCGACTTACTGCCGGAGCCCTGGAACACGGTCAGCCGCTTCAATCCGCTGCTTTACATGGTCAACGGTCTTCGGTACGGATTCCTGGGCGTGGCAGACGTTTCGCCCATTGCCAGTGCGGGCGTCGTGCTGGTGTCGTTCCTGGTGGTTCTTGGCGTAGCGAGCGCGCTTCTGCGCAGTGGCTACAATCTGCGATCTTAGACATCACGGGCGGGAAGGCATGAGAAAGAGCACCTACTTCGCGAATCCAGAAGCGCGCGCCTTTCTTCAACGTCGCGTCGCCGCCTTTGGTCTCATCGGCGCAATCCTCGGCGGAACCGCCCTGCTCTTTCGAGTGATCATGGGTGTTCTCTTTGGGGGTCTCGAAGAGCAGGTCACCGATGCTGGATTCCTAATCCACGCTGCAGCGAATCATGCCCCTGCTCGGGGTTTGGCTGATCTGCCGGCGCGGCCAGTATTCGGTGAACGCAATTCACGCCATCGAGAACACAGGCATCTTTCTCGCCAGCGTTTGCTACATCGGAATGGGGCTCGACATCCGACCGGAGGTCGGCGCCGATACGATCACCGCCTTCATTCTGGCGCTAGTAATGTTTGCCCGAAGCGTGTTCGTGCCTAGCTCGGCGCGGCGAACCACCGTTCTCGGCGTCCTCATCGGGATCGCGCTCGTTGCTGCGATGTACAAGCACTACCTGGGCGTAGACCTCAGCATCTGGCGAAGCTTTGGCTACCCGGCGACGTCCGCCGAACGCGTCGCCGCCTCTCAAGCAGTGATCACGACGATGTGGTGGACGCTCACCACCGGCCTCGCGGCGCTCGCGTCTCGCGTGATTCATCGCCTCCGCAAGGAAGTCCGAGAGATCCAAAGCCTCGGGCAATACAACCTGCGTAGCAAGCTCGGCGAAGGCGCAATGGGCGTCGTTTACGAAGCCCAGCACGGCATGTTGAAACGGCCGACCGCCATCAAGCTACTTCGACCCGAGCTTGCCGACCCAGACGCACTCGATCGTTTCCGCCGAGAGGTGCAGCTGACGGCCAAGCTCACGCACCCCAACACGGTTACGATCTACGACTACGGCCGCACACCCGACGGTTTGCTCTACTACGCGATGGAGCTGCTGGACGGGGCGACGCTCACCCAGGTCGTCAAAGCCAGCGGACCGCAACCGATCGAGCGAGTCGTGCGTATTCTCCGTGATGCTGCGCTGGCGTTGAACGAAGCACATGCGGTTGGACTGATTCACAGAGACATCAAGCCGAGCAACATCATGCTCGCGCGTCAGGGCGGCGTCCCCGACGTGACCAAGGTCCTGGACTTCGGCCTGGTGAAGAACCTCGGTCAGGTCGACGACCTCGAGAAGACCAACACGATGTCGATCAAGGGCACGCCGCACTATCTGAGCCCCGAGGCAATCCAGGATCCCCAAGGGATCGACGCGCGCACCGACCTCTACGCCCTCGGCGCGGTCGGCTACTACCTGCTTTCGGGCCGCCACGTCTTCGACGGCAAGACGATCATGGAAGTCTGCCTGCACCACTTGCACACGAAGCCCACCCCACTTTCGGAAGCCTCGTCGCTGCAAATCCCGGCCGAGCTGGAGGCACTAATCATGGCTTGCCTGCAGAAGGATCAGGCGGACCGGCCCAACTCGGGCCAAGAAATGGCCGACGCACTCGATCGCCTCGCGGTCGCTCGCTGGACCCGCGCCGACGCCGAAGCCTGGTGGGACGCCTTCGGCAGCAACATCGAGCGACGCAAAGAACCCCTGCACGCCAGCCCCACCGAACACACCGTCGCCATCGACCTAGCCGACAGGATCCAGGGGACACTCTCTACCCCCCCAACTACTCGGAACCTATGGGCTTCTGCCGCGAAGATCGCAGCGACTGGCGACGCATCCACCTGGCACTGCGAAACGAGGGCGCTGCGATCCTTCGCTGAGAAGCTGGGTGATTTCATCCGGTTGGAGGCGTAGAGAGTGTCCCCCTTGACGGTTGTGGGGGTTGGGAGCAGAATGGTCGGACAATGGTTCGGTACCCGATCGCTATGACTGATTCGACCGGCGCGCTTCGCGCGGACCTGGTTGGCGGTGTTGTAGTTGTAGTCGGCCTCATTATTAGCCTTCTGCTAGTTACGCAGGCATAGGCGGGGACCAGAACCAACCCACAGACCAACCCACTCAGTTTCTGGCCCTCGCATCGAGCATGCGGGGGCTTTTTTGTTGCCCTAGACCGATGAATAGACACTCACATCACAAAACTACAGCCTCCTGGCAGACGGCAGGTACGCGGCAATTCGCCGTGCGAACAGGCGCCCGGTCGGCGATCGACCCGGCGCCTTTTTCGCGCAGAGCGCGCTGCTTGAATGACGCCTCAAATCAACTAGTTGGAGCCAGCCAGCAACGAAGGAGACCCTCGTGACACCCGCCAATCCCAAGCTGAAGAATCGTATCGGCGAATCGCTTTCCGGAGCCCAAATCATCTGGGAAGCCCTCGTACGCGAGGGGGTCGAGGTCTGCTTCGGTTATCCGGGCGGCGCGATCATGCCGGCGTACGACGCGATGATCGAATACCCGATCCATCACGTGCTCACGCGCCACGAGCAAGGCGCCTCGCATATGGCCGACGGCTACGCCCGCGCTTCTGGGAAGGTCGGTTGCTGCATCGCGACTTCTGGCCCGGGAGCAACCAACCTGGTGACTGGGATCGCCACGGCGATGCTCGACTCGATCCCGATGGTCTGTATCACCGGGCAGGTTCCGTCGCAGCTCATCGGCAGCGACGCATTCCAGGAAACCGACATTACGGGCTGCACCATCCCGGTCACCAAGCACAACTACCTGGTGACCAGGCCAGAGCAGATCGCACCGACGATTCGAGAAGCGTTCTACATCGCGAGCTCGGGCCGACCGGGGCCGGTCCTCGTCGACATCACCAAGGATGCGCAGCAGCAAAGCTGTGTCTTCGAGTGGAGCGATGACGAGATCGTGCTCCCCGGTTACCGCCCCGACTATGCGCCGCTCGCGGAGCAGATCGAGGACGCAGTAGACCTCATCAAGGACGCCAAGCGGCCGATCGTCTTTGCGGGCCACGGCGTCGTGAAGGCGGAGGCGACCGAGGCGCTCACGGAGTTCGTCGAAAAGACAAACATACCGGTCGCATGCACCCTGCTCGGCCTTGGCGGATTTCCTGCCAGCCATCCGCGGAACCTCGGCATGATGGGCATGCACGGAGAGACCTGGGTCAACAAGGCCATTCAGGACGCGGACTTGATCATCGCTGTCGGCATGCGCTTCGACGATCGGGTGACGGGAAATCTCAAGACCTACGCCCAGACCGCCAAGAAGATCCACATCGAGCTCGACCCCGCGGAGATCAACAAGAACGTCCATGCCGATGTGCCGATCGTCGGAGACGCGCGCGAGGTTCTGGAAGAGCTGCTGCCGCACGTCGGCAACTGCGACCGTCCCGATTGGCTGGCCTACATCGACGAAATCAAGGGCGACTCGGCGGTCAGGGACATCAAGAACCTGCCCGATTTGGGCAAGCTCTACGCCGCCCACGTGATCCACGACCTCTACCGCTTCACCGAGGGGAAGGCGCTGGTCGTCACCGACGTTGGTCAGCACCAGATGTGGGAAGCCCAGTACTACAAGCACGACTACCCGCGAAAGCTGATCACCTCGGGAGGGCTCGGCACGATGGGCTTTGCGCTCCCGGCCGCTATCGGCGCGAAGTTCGCCGAGCCCGGTGAATCCGTCTGGGTCGTCTGCGGCGACGGTGGCTTCCAAATGACGCAGGCCGAGCTGTCGACCTGTGCGCAGGAGGGCATCAAGGTCAACGTAGCCATCATCAACAACGGCTTCCTCGGTATGGTGCGCCAGTGGCAGGAGTTCTTCTTCGGCGGCCGGTACGTTGCGACGCCGATGCTCAGCCCCGACTTCGTCAAGATCGCCGAAGCCCACGCCTTGACCGGCATCCGCGTCGAGAAACGATCGGAGGTCGAAGCAGCCGTTCGGAAGGCGGAAGCGACCAAGGGCACCGTGGTCATCGATTTTCGGGTCGAGCAGGAAGATGCTGTCTACCCGATGGTACCGGCCGGCGCGACTCTCGGCGACATGATCCAACGGCCTCACAAGCCTGGCACTCAGGAACACAACCCGATCTTCGAGACAGGGGAGGACGAATAATGTCCCAGTCCGTGAAAAGAACTTTTGCCGTTTTCGTGGAAGACAAGCCAGGCGTCTTGAACCGCGTCGCGTCCTTGTTCCGCCGCCGCAGCTTCAACATCGATTCGCTCAACGTCGGCGCTACACACGAAGCTGGCGTTTCGCGCATGACCATCGTCTGTGACGCAGACGAGGACAAGGCCAAGCGGATCGAAGCGAATCTCTACAAGATGGTCAACGTGCTCTGGGTCGACGACATCACCCACAAGCAGTCGATCAATCGCGTGCTCGCCCTGATCAAAGTCACCTGCGACCGAGAGCAGCGAGACGAGATCTTGAAGATCTGTGAGGTGTTTCGCGCCCGGGCAATCGATATGTCGCCCGACCGCGTGACGATCGAAATCACTGGACCGCAGGACAAGGTCGAAGGCCTCGTCTCGGTCCTCAGGCCCTTTGGAATCCTGGAATTGGTGCAGACCGGCACGGTCGCGATGACCCGCGGCGTGGAGAAGCACAGCCTCGCCCACCCCACGGTGCCCGCGTCCCGCCACTCGGCGGCATAACCCCCTTTGGAGAAGTAGAGAGACACATGACTCAGATTCGCTATGAAAAAGACGCCGACCTCTCGTTGATTCGAGGCAAGAACGTGGCGATCATCGGGTACGGCTCCCAGGGCCACGCCCATGCGCTCAACTTGAAAGAGAGCGGCGTGGACGTTCGCATCGGCCTGCAGGAAGGCAGCAAGAGTAAGGCCAAGGCCGAGGCGGCTGGGCTCGCCGTGAAGTCGGTGTCCGAGGCGGCGAAGGAAGCCGACGTGATCATGATCTTGGCACCCGACACCGCGCAGCCTGCGATCTACGAAGAGCACATCGCGCCCAACCTCCAGGCTGGCAACATGCTGATGTTCGCCCACGGGTTCAACATCCGCTACGGGACCATCGAGCCTCCGAAGGATGTCGATGTCGCGATGGTGGCGCCGAAGAGCCCCGGCCACCGTGTGCGCGAAACCTATCAAGAAGGCGGCGGGGTTCCTGCCCTGCTCGCCGTGCATCAGGATGCGACCGGTCAGGCAGATGCGGTGGCCATGTCGTACGCGGCCGGCATCGGCTGTGCGCGCGCAGGGGTTTTGACCACGACCTTCACGGAAGAGACCGAGACGGATCTCTTCGGCGAGCAGGCCGTTCTCTGCGGTGGTGCTTCGGAGCTCGTGAAGGCGGGCTTCGAGACCTTGGTCGAGGCGGGCTACCAGCCGGAGCTCGCGTACTTCGAGTGCCTCCACGAGCTCAAGCTCATCGTCGACCTGATGTACCGCGGCGGCCTCAACTACATGCGCTACTCGGTGTCGAACACCGCCGAGTGGGGAGACTACGTGAGCGGCCCGCGCGTCATCGGCGAAGAGAGCAAGAAGGCGATGAAGCAGATCCTCACCGAGATTCAGGACGGCACCTTTGCCAATCGCTGGATCGAGGAGAACAAGCAGGGTCGCCCCCAGTTCAACAAGATCCGACGGGCCGAGCAGGAACAGAAGCTCGAGCAGGTCGGTGCAAGCCTTCGGTCGATGATGCCCTTCGTCGACCCGGTAGAAATCAAACAGGGAGAGTAGCAAAGGCGTCGCTCGCAGCGGCGCCGGGAGAACGAATCATGCAACCCGATCACGTAAGGATCTTCGACACAACGCTCCGAGATGGAGAGCAATCACCTGGCGCGACGATGACCTCGTCGGAAAAGCTAGAGGTGGCGAAGACCCTATCGCGACTGGGCGTGGATGTGATTGAAGCGGGCTTCGCGGCGGCTTCTCCCGATGACTTGCGAGCGGTGAAGAACATCGCGGAGGCCGTGGGTGTGACGGGCGTCGAAGGGCGCCCTGCTCCCGAGCCACCGATCATCTGCAGCCTGGCGCGGGCCCACAAACCAGACATCGACAAGGCCGCCGAGGCAGTGGCGCCGGCCAAGCACGGCCGAATCCACACCTTCCTCGCGACCTCCCCGATCCATCGCGAGCACAAGCTCCGGATGAGCCGCGATCAGGTACTCGCAAAGATCAGCGAGATGGTCGCGTACGCACGGAGCTTCTGTGAGGACGTCGAATTCAGCCCGGAGGACGCGGGCCGAACCGAGATGGATTTTCTCTACGAAGCCTTGCAGGCAGCCATCGAGGCCGGCGCGAGCACGCTGAACATCCCAGACACGGTCGGCTACACGATTCCCGAGGAGTTCGGCGGGCGCATCGCACTGCTTCGGGAGAACGTGCCGGGCATCGAGAAGGCTGTGATCAGTGTGCACTGTCACAACGACCTCGGCTTGGCGGTCGCCAACAGCTTGTCGGCGGTTCAGCACGGCGCGCGGCAGGTCGAGGTTGCGATCAACGGAATCGGTGAGCGTGCCGGTAACGCTTCGCTCGAAGAGGTCGTGATGGCGCTCAAGGTCCGCCGCGATCTCTACGGCATCGAAACCAAGGTCGACAGCACGCAGCTCACACGCGCGAGCCGTCTGGTCAGCAAGGTAACCGGCATGGTGGTGCAGCCGAACAAGGCCATCGTGGGCGCAAATGCCTTTGCGCACGAGGCCGGCATTCACCAGGACGGCATGCTCAAGCACGAGGAGACGTACGAGATCATGCGCCCCGAAACCGTGGGCGCAGGCAAGACGCAGCTCGTCCTCGGCAAGCACTCCGGTCGGCACGCATTCGCGAATCGCTTGGTCGAGCTTGGATACCCGGTGTCTGGCGACGGTCTCGACAAGGCGTTCGCCCGCTTCAAGAAGCTCGCCGACAAGAAGAAGCTCATCACCGACGCCGACTTGTTGGCCCTGATCAGCGACGAGCTCTACCAGCCGAAAGAGTTCTGGCGGCTCGAGAAGATCCAGGTTGGTTGCGGCACTGGAATGCCCACCGCAACGGTTCGGCTCACCGGACCGGACGGAGCGACGTCAACCGCTGCGGAGGTCGGAACAGGCCCCGTCGACGCGGTGTACAAGGCCATTCAGTCCCTCGTGCACGTGCCCGCGACCCTGCTCGAGTACACCGTTCAGTCGGTGACCGAGGGTATCGACGCACTCGGCGAGGTAAGCGTGCGAGTCGCCCCGCATGAAGACGACGCACCGAACGACAAGATCAACCCGCAGTACGAGCACTCGCGCGCGCGGGTGTTCCACGGCCACGGAGCGCATACCGACGTCATCGTCGCAAGCGCCAAGGCCTATCTCGCAGCGATCAACCGCATCCTGGCGATAAGAGAAGCGAAGCAAACCGATAGCAGGGCAGCCGGAAGCGCTGCGTAACGAGCACCATGGAACCAAGAACACTATTTCAGAAGGTTTGGGACGAGCATGTCGTCGTTCAGGAGCCGGACAGGCCGACGGTCCTCTACATCGACCTGCAGCTCATTCACGAGGTGACATCGCCGCAGGCGTTCACAGGGCTGCGCGAGCGCAGCCTCAAGGTGCGGCGTCCGGACAAGACCATCGCGACGATGGACCATTCGACGCCCACGCTGCCCAAGGCACTCTGGGTGATCGATGACCAGGCGAAGGCACAACTCGGGCAGCTTGAGACCAACTGCAAGGAGTTCGGAATCGAGCTCTACGCGCTCGGCGATAGCCGAAACGGGATCGTGCACGTCATTGGCCCCGAGCGCGGTTTCACGCAGCCAGGCAAAACGATTGTTTGCGGCGACAGCCATACCTCGACGCACGGGGCGTTTGGCGCTCTCGCCTTCGGCATCGGGACCAGCGAGGTCGAGCACGTGCTGGCCACGCAGTGCCTCCTGCAACGGAAAGCCAAGACCCTCGAAGTTCGGGTCGACGGACAGCTGATGCCTGGCGTCACCGCAAAGGACATCATCTTGGCGCTATGCGCGAAGATCGGAACCGACGGCGGCACCGGATACGTCATCGAGTTCACGGGCTCGGCGATCCGTGCGCTCGACATGGAAGGCCGAATGACGGTCTGCAACATGAGTATCGAAGCGGGCGCGCGTGCTGGTATGATTGCCCCTGACGAAACGACTTTCGAGTATCTCAAGGGGCGCGATCGGGTGCCGCAGGGCGCCGACTGGGACGTCGCCGTCGAACGCTGGAGTCGGCTTTGCACCGACGAAGGCGCTACCTTCGACAAGTCCGTCGTCATCGATGCCAACAAGCTCGAACCGATGATCACCTACGGCACGAACCCGGGCATGGGCATGCAGATCAGCGAGCCCATGCCGACCGCGGACGCGTTCGACGATGCTTCGCAGCGCGCCGCTTTCGATAAAGCGATGAGGTATATGGATCTTCTGCCCGGGCAACCGCTGCTCGGCAAGAAGATCGACGTGGTCTTCATCGGATCGTGCACCAACTCGCGAATCAGCGACCTCCGGATGGCCGCGGGAGTGTTCAGCGGACGCAAGGTCGCTGAAGGTGTGCGAACACTCGTCGTTCCCGGCTCCCACGACATCAAGAAGCAGGCCGAAGCCGAGGGGCTCGACCAGATCTTCAGAGAAGCAGGCGCCGAATGGCGCGAACCCGGCTGCTCCATGTGCATCGCCATGAACGGCGACAACCTCGAGCCCGGCCAGTACGCGGTCAGCACCTCGAACCGGAACTTCGAAGGGCGTCAGGGCAAAGGCGGTCGCACCTTCCTCGCGTCTCCACTTACCGCGGCGGCGGCGGCCGTGACCGGTGAAGTCACCGACCCTCGGAGCTTGCTCCTTTCTTGAAAGGCCGAGTCATGGCAAAATTCACCACACTGACCTCGCATGCCGTTCCTCTCCCTGAAGAGAACGTCGACACGGACCAGATCATCCCGGCTCGCTTTCTCAAGGTGACCGACAAGAACGGTCTTGGTGACAGCCTCTTCTGTGACTGGCGCTACCTCAAGGATGGCTCGGACAACCCGGACTTCGTGCTCAACGAAGAAGCGTCACGGGGCGCGAAGATCCTCGTCGCCGGCAACAACTTCGGCAGCGGATCTTCACGTGAGCACGCGCCCTGGGCACTGGTCGGCTGGGGATTCAGAGCGATCATTTCGACGGGCTTCGCCGACATCTTCAAGAGCAACTCTCTGAAGAACGGTCTGCTGCCGGTCGAGGTCAGCCCTGACGTCCACAAGGCGCTCATGGAGGCGGTTCAGCTCGACCGTTCCACGAAGATCACGATCGACCTGCCGACCCAGTCGGTGACAGGTCTCGACGGCCTCGAAGCGACCTTCCCCATCGACTCGTTCTCCAAGCATTGCCTGCTCGAAGGCATCGACCAGCTTGGGTATCTCCTTTCGTTCGACGATCAGATCACGAGCTATGAGCAACAACGGACATAAGGGCTCGGGCCCCGTCGTAGAGGTCTACGACACCACTCTGCGTGACGGCACGCAGATGGAAGGCATGAGTCTGTCCTGCGACGACAAGCTTCGAATCGCGGAGTACTTGGATTCACTCGGCGTGACCTTCGTCGAAGGCGGCTGGCCGGGATCGAATCCCAAGGACGTCGAGTTCTTCGATCGCGCGAAGGACGTGGATTGGAAGCATGTGACGCTCGCGGCGTTCGGATCGACCTGCCGCGCACAACTTCGCGCCGAAGACGACCCCCAGCTTCAAACACTAATCGCGGCAGACACGCCGGTCTGCACCATCTTCGGCAAGACCTGGAACATGCACGTGACGGAGGTCCTGCGCACCAGTCTCGATGAGAACCTTCGCATGGTCGAGGAGAGCGTTGCGTTTCTCAAGCAGAGCGGGCGTCGGGTAATCTACGATGCGGAACACTTTTTCGACGGCTACAAGTCCGACGCTAGCTACGCAATCGAGACACTGCGAGCCGCTGCGCGGGGCGGCGCCGAAACCTTGGCACTCTGCGACACAAACGGCGGCTCGATGCCCTGGGAGATCGAGGAGATGATCCATGCCGTGCACAAGGCGCTCCCAGGTGCGCGGCTCGGCATTCATGCCCACAACGACGGCGAGTGCGGCGTCGCCAACTCCGTAGCGGCCATTCGTGCGGGCGCGCGCCACGTTCAAGGCACCATCAACGGCTACGGGGAGCGATGCGGCAATGCGAACCTCTGCTCGATCATTCCAGATGTAGAGCTCAAGTTGGGACTGCGCTGCCTGCCCGAGGGCGGGCTCGAACAGCTCTACGACCTTGCCCACTTCGTCGCCGAGATCGCGAACTTGAGCCCGAACGATCATGCTGCGTACGTGGGTCGCAGCGCCTTCGCACACAAGGGAGGCGTTCACGTTTCGGCGATCCGCCGTCATCCCGAGTCATACGAGCACATCAAGCCTACCCTAGTAGGCAACGAGTCTCGTGTCGTGGTCAGCGAGCTATCGGGGCGAAGCAACTTGCTCAGCAAGGCCGAAGAGCTCGGTATCGAGGTCAGCTCAGATAGCGGCGGGCGTGTCCTCGAAAGGATCAAGGAGCTCGAGTCCAAAGGCTTCGCCTACGAAGCCGCCGAGGCCTCGGTCGCCGTCCTGATGGCGCGTCACCAGGCGGACTACGAAGCTCCGTTCGAGGTGCTCGACTTCCAAGCCGGCGTTGGGCGACGTCGTGGCGGCGGCATGTTCGCCGAGGCTACGGTGAAAGTGCGGATCGGCGATGAGGTCGTGCACACCGCCGGCGAAGGCAACGGCCCCGTGAGCGCCCTCGACTCTGCGCTGCGCAAGGCCTTGCAACCGTTCTTCCCCGAGGTCGCAGACATGCACCTCACTGACTACAAGGTCCGCATTCTCGACGGGCGGAGTGGAACGGGCGCAACCACGAGGGTGCTCGTCGACAGCCAATCGTCACACGACAACTGGAGCACGGTCGGCGCATCGAGCAACATCATCGAAGCCTCACTTCAAGCACTGGTCGACAGCATCGAGTACGGGCTTTCGCTGGAACGCGCGAGACTCGACAGGCAGCCGGAAGCCCCGGTCGCCCGGACTTAGCCATTGCCCTCAAGACGCAGGCCGTGCATCATGGCCGGCCGCACAGGTAACAGGACATGAAAGCCAAGATTACACTTCTTCCCGGCGACGGTATCGGCCCCGAAATCGTCGATGCGACTCGCCAAGTGCTCGAATCAATCGCGAGCAAGTCGGGTCACACGTTCACGTTCTCGACGCACCTCATTGGTGGCATCGCAATCGACGAAACGGGCGTGCCGCTGCCTGACGACACCATCGTTGGCTGTCGGAGTGCGGACGCCGTCCTGCTCGGCGCCGTAGGCGGGCCCAAATGGGACGATCCGACGGCCAAGGTTCGCCCCGAGCAGGGGCTACTCGGAATGCGAAAGGCCCTGAAGCTCTTCGCGAATGTTCGTCCCGTGAAGCTCTTTCGCGGGCTCGAAGCAGCCTCCCCTCTCAAGGCGGAGCGACTCCGTGGCGTCGATTTGGTGTTCATTCGCGAGCTGACCGGCGGAATCTATTTCGGGCAACCCAAGGGCAAGGAGACCCGAAACGGCCTCCGCACGGGATTCGATACCATGGTGTACGACGAGAGCGAGATTCGCCGCATCGTCGAGCTCGCGTTCGAAGTTGCACGGAAACGCGGTGGGCACGTCACCTCCATCGACAAGGCCAATGTGCTCGCGACGATGCAGGTCTGGCGCGAAGTCGCAACCGAGGTAGGCAAGGAGAACCCCGACATTCGGCTCGACCACCAGCTCGTCGACTCGGCGGCCATGCGGCTCGTCACCGAACCTTCTTCCTTCGACGTCATCGTGAGCGGCAACATGTTCGGCGACATTCTCTCCGACGAGGGAGCCGTCTTGACCGGTTCACTCGGTCTGCTCCCGAGCGCGTCGCTCGGTGAAGGAACACTTGGCGTGTACGAGCCGATCCACGGTTCGGCGCCCGACATCGCCGGCAAGGGCATCGCAAACCCCCTCGGCACGATTCTGAGCGCCGCGATGCTCCTTCGGCACAGCCTCAACCTCGACGAGGATGCGAAGGCGATCGAGGACGCCGTCCAGAAGGTTCTCGACAGCGGGCTCCGGACGGCAGATTTGAGCGGCGGACAGCGTTCGCTCGGGACGACGGAGATGACGGGCGCGGTCGTGGCTGCCATCGAAGGCGTCTAAGGAAAGGAACGCCATGCCGCGAAAACGCGTCAGTCGCTTGTTCGACCTCAAGGAAGACGACCATGGACGCAAGTACATGGAGGTCTACCTCGATGGAATCGCGCTTCTGCGCTTGGTGCTGAGCAACAAGGGCACGGCCTTCAGCTACGAAGAGCGTGTGGCTCTTCGACTCGGCGGCCTTCTGCCGCCGCAGTACAACACGCTCTCACAGCAAATCGAGCGCGTTTACGAGGGCTTCGTCCAGGCCGCGACTGATATCGACAAGTATCAGTACCTGCGTGCCGTGCAGGAACGGCAGGAGATTCTCTTCTACGCGCTGCTCGAGAAGCATCTCGATGAGATGCTTCCCATCGTCTACACGCCGACCGTCGGCGCCGCGGTGCAGCAGTTCAGCGCGCTCTACCAGAATCCGCGGGGTCTTTCCTATTCGCCGCTCAACATCGATCGCGCCGACCAAACGCTCGAATGCTACCCGATGGAAGACGTTCGTATGATCGTCGCAACGGACTCGTCGGCGATTCTCGGGATCGGCGACCAAGGTTATGGCGGTCTCGCAATTCCAATCGGAAAGATGGCGCTCTACACCGTCGGCGGTGGCGTCAGCCCGTTCCACACGATGCCCGTCGCGCTCGATGTGGGCACCGATCGCATGGACCTGATCAACGACCCCAACTACCTGGGAGTTCGACAGAAGCGTCTTCGCGGCGAGGACTACTACAAGTTCCTCGACAAGTTTGTGGACGCCGTCTGGACACGCTGGCCCGACGCCGTGATCCAGTGGGAGGATCTTTCGAAGACCGCCGCCTTCACCGTTCTCGAGCGCTATCGCGACCGCGGCCCCTCGTTCAACGACGACATCCAGGGCACAGGCGCAGTGGCGCTCGCGGGCATCCTCGCGGCGTGCCATCTTCGCAACGAGAGCCTGAACGACGAAGTCTTCGTCATTCACGGCGCCGGCGCAGGTGGGGTTGGCGTGGCCTGGGCGATCCGCGAAGGCTTGGTTCGAGCCGGGCTGAGCCGCGCGGAAGCCAAGTCGCGAGTCTTCGTGCTCGACTCCCAGGGACTTCTGCTCACCGATCGCGACATGGAAGAGTACAAGCGCGGTTTCGCCCACGACCGCACGATCACCCAAGATTGGCAGTTCGCAGGCGACATTCCCGACCTGGTCGAAACCATTCGCAGCGCCGGTGCGACGGTGCTCTTGGGTCTGTCGGGTAGACCGGACGCGTTCAACGAGGAAGTCGTCCGCGCCATGGCGGACAATCACAAGTGGCCGATCATCTTCCCGCTCTCGAATCCGACCAGCTCGGCGGAAGCCAAGCCGATCGACATCTTCCGCTGGACCGAGGGCCAGGCGATCGTCGCGACCGGCAGCCCCTTTGATCCGGTCATGATGGGCGGCGTCACGCACCCAATCGGCCAGGGCAACAATGCCTTCATCTTCCCGGGCCTTGGCTTCGGCGCGATTCTCAGCGATGCCAAATCGATCACCGACGGCATGGTCTTGGAAGCGTCCCAGGCCCTCGCTGACTACACCATCGAGAAGTACGTCCAGGGCGGCCTCATCTACCCACCGGTCAATGACCTGCAAGAAACCTCGGTCCGAGTCGCCACCGCCGTGCGTCAAACAGGCCATTGCCGACGGTGTAGCGCGCCGAGAGAACATCCCCGAAGACCTCGAAGCATTCGTCCGAGAGCGCTTCTGGCACCCAACCTACCTCCCCTTCGTCCGAGGCTACTTGGACTAGCGAAGCCCGGAGGCCCATGGAGATTGCTGTTGCGCTTTTTGAGCAGGTGACCGCACTGGATGCGGTCGGGCCCTACGAAGTGTTACAACGGCTTCCCGATGCGCAGGTTCGCTTTGTTGGGCATCGCAAGGGCGAGGTCCGAACGGACAACGGTTTCTTGGGACTCAGCGTCGACTGTACCTTCGACGAGCTCAGAACACCCGACATCCTCCTGATTCCGGGCGGAATCGGAACTCGCGCGCTCGTCCGTGATGAGCGGATCCTCGATTGGATTCGGGACGCGCACGAGACGAGTCAGTTCACGACCTCCGTCTGCACGGGTTCGCTGCTTCTCGGCGCCGCCGGCCTGCTGGCCGGACTCAGAGCGACGACGCACTTCTCAGCGCTTCCTCTGCTCCTCAAGTACGGCGCCACTCCTACCAACGAACGCGTCGTTCAAGAAGGGAAGGTCATCACGGCCGCCGGAGTTTCGAGCGGGATCGACATGGCATTGCATCTCGCCGAGCAAGTCACGGACGCCACTACCGCCAAAGCTCTGCAGCTCATGATCGAGTATGACCCGCAGCCACCACACGATGCGGGTGCACTCCACAAGGTAGACGCCAGCGTTCTCGCACGCGTCCAAGAGCTGGCGAAGCTCAAGCACTGATTCAGTGTCACCGAAAACCTGGAGTGCGGATCCGTCTTCCCGACCCCAGCTGAGTGACGCCAACGCCAACTAGGACAGGGCGCCGCCGTCAGCTCGGATTTCGGTGCCGTTGATGTAGCGGGCGTCGTCCGAGGCTAGAAAAGCAATGACGGACGCTGCGTGTTTGGGTTTGGCGAAGCCAACGAACGGCATGGCGCCCTTGAGGAGCTCCATGTCGGCGCCTTCGGGGGCTTTAAAGTCGCCGTGCAATGACGTGGCGATTCCACCAGGGATGACGCAGTTCGCGCGAAGGCCTTGTTTGACGTACTCCTGGTATAGGGCGCGGGTCATCGAGAGGATGCCGCCCTTCGAAGCCGCATACGCGGTCATCCAGGGGTGGCTGCCGAGGGCCGAGGTTGACGAGCAGTTCACCAGCGCGCTGAAACGGTTCTTGAGCAAGTGCGGAAGGGAGGCTTGGTTCACGTAAAAGGTGCCGTTGAGGTTGATGTCGATGATCTGATGCCACTGGTCGAAGGTCATCTCATGCGTGTGATAGGTGCGGAGGATGCCGGCGCAATGACAGAGGGTGTCGAAGCCGCCCATGTCTTCGGCGGCCTGGTCGATCACCGACTTGACGCCTGCGCCGTCTGTGACGTTGCATTCGTAGACCCAGGCTTTGACACCCTGCGCTTCCGCCATCTGCTTGGTGATGGCGAGCCCCTGTGCGTTGATGTCGATGAGAGCGACGTTGCCACCCTCCTCGGCGATACGCAGCGCAGTGGCCTGGCCAATGCCTGCGGCCGCACCGGTGATTACAACGTTCTTTCCTTCAAACCTTTTCATCGTACTTCTCGCTCTTCGGTGGTGGTCTAGTAGCCGTGAAGCCCCGCCCAGCGCTGGCGGTGTTGCGAAGGCTTCCCAAAAGTCATGTACGCGGCGTGAGCGCGCTTCATGTAGAACCCAATGTCGTGCTCATCCGTGACGCCGATGCCGCCGTGCATCTGAATCCCCTCCTTGGCGGCGTGCAAGAATGTCTCCGATGCCATCGCATTCGCGAGCACAGAGAGCCTCGGCACGTCCTCGGCTGAGTCATCGACAGCCCGCGCCGCCGCAAGAACGACCGAACGAGTGAGGGCAAGCTCGGTGAAGACCGAAACCGCCCGGTGCTGAAGCGCCTGAAACGAACCGATCGGAACGCCGAACTGCTCGCGCTCTTTGATGTACTCGACCGTGTCCGCGAAGGCCTGCTCCGCGCCACCGAGCATCTGAGCAGCCGAGCCGACGGCAGCGCGCTCGAACACTGCCTCGAGCAGCCGAGCGCCGCCGTCCAGCTCTCCGAGGATGCTCCCGGCGTCGACGGATACGGAATCGAGGCTCACGATGGCCGAGCACAGCCCGTCGATCCGGTACTGCCTCTCGATGGCGACCCCGGACTGTGCCGGATCGATCAAGAACAGCGTACAGGCCTCGTTGGAAGTTCTCGCCGACACGATGATGCGATTCGCGACGTGCGCATCGAGAACTTGGAGCTTCGCACCGCTCAGCTCGAAACCATCGGCTGACCGCTTCGCGGCAGTGACAACCCTCGTGAAGTCACCGTGCGAGCCCGCTTCTTCATGAGCAAGCGCCAAGATGATCTCGCCGGCTGCGACACCCGGTAGCAGATTCCTCTTCTGGGATTCGGTTCCACCCAGCAACAGGGCCTGCGTGCCTAGAAGCAGGGTCGAAACGAACGGCTCGGGCATCAGCTCACGCCCGCTCTGCTCGAGAACCACGCAGAGATCGAAGAAGCCCAAGCCCAGCCCATCGTACTCTTCGGGAATCTGCAGGCCAAGCCAGCCGAGCTCGGCCATTTCGTTCCAAAGCTCCCGTGAAAACCCAAGCTCGTCTTTCGAGTCCCGAAAGCTGCGAATGCGAGCCGCAGGGGCTCGCTCGCGGATGAACTCATGCGCGGTCTTGGAGAGCATCTTCTGCTCGTCGTTGAGAATCAACGATGGGGCTCTGTGGCCGGGCATTACTTCCCCTCCGGCAGTCCGAGCACTCGCTTGGACACGATGTTCTTCTGGATCTCGGAAGAGCCGCCTTCGATGGTACTCGCGCGCGAACGGAGCCAGTCACGCGTGTACTGAAGGTCTTCCTCGTGGAAGCCTGGGCCTTCCCAACCGAGGCCCTGAATCCCCGCAACTTTCATGCCGAGCTCGAAGCGCTTCTGCTTGAGCTCCGTGCCGACGATCTTGGTGATCGAGCCCTCGGGCCCAGGCTGGCCGCTCTCGGCACTCTGCTGAATCCTCGCGAGCGTCAGGTGAAAGGCCTCTTCGAGCATCCCCAGTGACGCAATCTCATCCCGAAGCAAGGGGTCGGGGATTTCGCCTTCCGGCACGCCCAGGTGCTTGCGAGCCCTGGCGACGACTTCTCGTTGTGCGGAGCCTGGTTGCCGCGCGATCGACCGGCCGATCGACGAACGCTCGTGCCCGAGGATCGCCTTGGCGATCGTCCAGCCTTCGTTCTCCGTGCCGAGTAGATTCACAGCGGGCACTCGGACGTTGTCGAAGAATGTTTCACAGAACGGCGAGTAGCCGCTAATCAAATCGATCCGCCTCACGGTGATTCCCGGTGTGTTCAGATCCGCAAGAATCACCGAAATGCCCATTTGCTTCTTCGGCGCATCTGGATCGGTTCGAGTGAGGCAGTAGATCCAATCACTGAGATTCGCGTGGGAGGTCCATACTTTCTGACCGTTCAGAACGTACTCGTCGTCGTCGCGCTCTGCTTTGAGTTGCAGATTTGCGAGGTCGGAGCCGGCGTTCGGCTCCGAGTAGCCCTGGCACCAACGAACCTCACCGTGCGCAATCCCCGGCAGGTGCTGCGCCCGTTGCACGTCGTTGCCGTACTCGAGCAAGACAGGACCAAACATCGCCAGGCCCTGCCCCGCCACCGGACGCGGGACGCCGATGGCCTTCATCTCCGCGTGGATGATGTTCTCCTGCTCGCGACTTAGATCTGCGCCTCCGTACTCCTTCGGCCAGGTCGGCGCCGTCCAGCACTTCTCGATGCCGAGGTCACGCCAGCGCAAAAGATCGGGATCGGTCTCCTCGCACTTGGAGCCACCCCAGTAACCTTCGAATGGGCCACTGCCACTGGTTCCCCACAGGGACTTGGGCGCATTCCCACGGACCCAGGCTCGCGCTTCGGCGCGGAATGCTTCTAAGTCAGTCACGCACTCACTCCGCGGCCCCGGCCTTCTTCATGTCGAGCGCGACGTCCTCGATCATGTCTTCCTGTCCGCCGACCGTCTTCATCCGGCCTAGCTCGACCAGGATGTCGGTCGACTTGAGTCCGTACTTGTCTGCAGCGCGCTTCGCGTGAAGCAAGAACGAGGAGTACACCCCGGCGTAGCCGAGAGTCAGCGAATCGCGATCCACGCGGACCTTGTGCGTCATCAGCGGATAGACGATCTCTTCGGCGACATCCATGAGCTTCCACATGTCGACCCCCGTCCCGACGCCCATGCGGTCAAGCACGGCCACGAAGACCTCGAGCGGCGTATTCCCTGCGCCAGCGCCCATGCCGGCAACCGAGCCGTCGATGCGCGCCGCACCAGCCTCGATCGCTGCAAGCGAGTTGGCAATGCCCATGTGCATGTTGTGATGACCATGGAAACCAACCTCGACGTCAGCGTTGAGCTTCTCGCGAAGATAGCCCACGCGCGCCGTCACGTCGTCCGGCAGCATGTAGCCCGCCGAGTCGGTCACGTAGATGCAGTTCGCCCCGTAGCCCTGCATGAGCTCTGCCTGCTCGAGGAGCTCCTCCGGCCCGATCATGTGCGCCATCATCAGGAAGCCAACGGTGTCCATCTCCATCTTGGCCCCGAGGCCGATATGCTGCTCCGAAACGTCGGCCTCGGTGCAGTGCGTGGCCACTCGGATTGTCTGCACGCCGCAGTCATGGGCCATCCGAAGATGGTCGACCGTTCCGATGCCCGGAATCAGGAGAGCGGAGATCTTGGCGTTCTTCATCTTCGGCACGACAGCCCGGAGGTACTCCTCGTCGGTGGCGGCCGGAAAGCCGTAGTTCACGGACGCTCCGCCGAGTCCGTCGCCGTGTGTCACCTCGATGAGCGGCACCGCGGCCTCGTCGAGGGCGGTTGCGACCTCAATCATTTGCGCCGGGGTGAGCTGGTGGCGCTGGGGATGCATCCCGTCGCGCAGGCTCATGTCGTGAAGCGTGACCTTCTTACCTTCGAGATTCATGCTGCCTCCGCGCGCTTGATTTCTTCCGCGATGAGCTCGGCCGTCCGCAGACCCGCCGCAGTCATGATGTCGAGGTTGCCTGCGTACTTCGGGAGGAAGTCACCGAGCCCTTCGACCTCCATGAAGAACGATACGCGATTCCCATCGAAGACCGGCCCGTTCTTGAGTGTGTAGCCCGGAACGTACTTCTGGACTTCAGCGATCATCCGATCGGCCGACTCGATGATCTCTCTTTGCTTCGGAGCATCCTTGGTCAGGCAGTGAATCGTATCGCGCATCATCAGCGGTGGTTCCGCGGGGTTGATGATGATGATCGCCTTTCCGCGCTCCGCCCCGCCGACCACCTCGACACCCTTGGCGGTCGTGCGCGTAAACTCGTCGATGTTCTTGCGTGTCCCAGGACCAGCAGACTTCGACGAGACCGTCGCGATGATCTCCCCGTACTCGACGGGCTTGCACGCGGCTCACGGCGGCGACCATCGGAATCGTCGCCTGACCACCGCAGGTCACCATGTTCACGTTCTGCTCTCCCTGCCCAACCATCTCTAGAAGATTGACGGGCGGCACGCAGAAGGGGCCGATCGCAGCGGGCGTGAGGTCGACCATCCTGACACCGTACTTCTTGACCAGCTCGTTGTTCGACTCGTGCACGTAGGCGCTGGTGGCGTCCCAGGCGATCTGAACCTTGTCCGCGACGATGTGCGGCTCCATGCCCTTGACGCCGTCAGCGGTCGTCTTGAGGCCGAGCTCTTTGGCTCGCTTGAGCCCCTCGGATTCGGGGTCTATCCCGACAACCCAAACCGGTTCGATGATGTCACTTCGAAGCGCCTTGTAGAGCAGATCGGTGCCGATGTTCCCGGACCCGATGATCGCTGCCTTCACTTTCGTCGTCATCTCTCCCTACTCTCCTATGTGAACCGCACAGAGGCGGTCCCAATCCCTTCGACTTCGAGGTGCATTTCGTCTCCCGCAAGCACGGGTTCAAGGGGCACTAGAGAGCCGGAGAGCACTACGTCACCTGCGTTCAAGCTGATACCGAATTCCGACAAGGTATTCGCCAGCCAACTCACACAGTTGAGGGGCGAATCAAGCGCGGCCGAGCCCAAACCCTCACTGAGAAGCTCACCATTCTTGTAGACGCGCATCTTCAGATTCGGGAAGTCGAGCCCCTTCGGGTCGGCCTGCTCGTCGCCCAGCACGAACAAGCCACAGCTCGCATTGTCGGCGACGGTGTCTTGGATCTTGACCTTCCAGTCATGGACACGGCTGTCGACCACTTCGAAACAGGCCATCACATATTCGGTCGCGTCCAGGACATCCTCGTTGGTCACGCCGGGTCCCTTCAAGTCTTTTCGGAGCTTGAAGGCGATCTCTCCTTCGGCACGCGGCTGGATCAACTGCTCGCTGATCGGCATCGGCCCGCCGTTTGGATACAACATCTTGTCTGTGAGGTAGCCGAAATCCGGCTGGAAGACACCAAGCATCTCCTGCACGGCTCGACTCGTGACACCGATCTTCTTGCCGATGATCTTCTCGCCATCGTCTTCGAGGCGACGGTTAACCATTCGGAGTGATACGTGGTACGCGTCTTCAATTCGGATGTCCGGCCAGCGCTCGGTGAGAGGGCTCAGCGTCCGACGCGCGCGCAAGGCGGCGTAGAGCTCGTCTCCGAGCTCGTCGATTCTCTGCCTGCGCGCTAGATCGTCCATGCCTAGATGAAGAAGTCGGTATTCTTCTGACCAAAGAGCACGCCGCCCATGTTGGAAGCCGGCGTGTCGGGACCGTTGGCGTGGTGAAGGCGAATCACGTGGACGTCCTGGAAATGCCGGTTGATCGGATGGTCCACGAACGCCGCGCGAGCGCCGCATGCGATGAAGAGTTGCTCGACGACTTCCGTGGAGACACGCACCGCCCGCGCCGAGTCGTTGCGAAAGTGCACGCGACGGTCGAGGGGGATCTTCTCTCCGCGTTGAAGATAGCCCGACATCTCGTCGAAGTTGCGGCGCAGCGTGAGCACCTCCCGATCGAGGACCGCGGTCGCTTCCGCAGCAACAACGCTGTTGGTGAACGAATCCTTGGCCTTGCCGCCGGTCGCTTGCGACACCTTGTTCTTCATGAAATCGATATAGGAGTCGAGCGCGCCGAACGCAGCGCCGACCGCCGGAGTCGACACCGATCGAACGTGGATTTGGCCGAACGGGTACTTGTAGACCGGCGACGTGTTCACATCGTTCCCCGGGCTCTCCTGCCTGAAGCCATCGGAGAACTTGTGCATGCGATGATCCGGAACGAAGGCGCCGTCGACCACGACATCCTTGCTGCCAGACCCTCGCAGGCCCGACACGTACCAGTTGTCGATGATCTCGTAGTCAGCCCGCGGAACCAGGAAGGTGCGCATGTCGGGTGGCTTGCCCTCCTCGCTCGGCACGAAGCCGCCGAGGAACACCCAATCACAAGCATCGCAGCCGCTCGAAAACGACCAACGGCCGCTGAGCTTCACCCCGCCGTCGACCCATTCGGTCTTGGCGACCGGCATATACGATGAAGAGATCAGCGTCTTGGGATCGTCCCCCCACACTTCGTCCTGCGCTTCAGGCGCAAAGAGCGCGAGTTGCCATGAGTGAACGTTCAGCACACCGTAGACCCAAGCACTCGACGCGCAGCCCCGGCCAAGCTCGAGCTGCAGGTCGAAGATGATCGACGGGTCCATCTCGTAACCGCCGTATCGTTTCGGTTGCACGACTTTGAAGAAGCCAAGCCGGTGGAAGTCCTCGATCGTTTCGTCGGGAATCCTGCGAAGCTCTGCGGCCTTCTTGGATCGCTCCTGCAAGGTAGGGGCAAGATCGCTGGCGCGCTGAATCAGCTCATCGCGTGTCGGCATTGGGCTCTGATCTCCGTCCATTGTCGTCTCTCCAGGCGCCGTCGGCCGGGGGCCGCTGGCATTCGGTGGTTCTTCGAGTCCCGGCTTTACAGATGGGCCACCTCAGGCCATAAAGTAGAACGTGTTCTAGCCTACGGGCTGGGACATGTCCAGCAGGCTCGTGCGAACATAGGGCTCTGCCTGGGACTGGGAAAGGACGCGATTTCATGCCGATACCGACTGGCCTCAAAGCCATCGACCTGATGATGAACATCCCCGACGGCGACCCCACCGCCTGGTACGAGTTCATCAAGCCGCTGCTGCTCGATGAGGAGAGCCGGAAGGTCTTCAAGATGCCGGCCCAGTACATGTTCAAAGACATCCCCGACGTCGGCAATCAGAAGGACTATGTCCAATACGCCATTGGCGAGATGGACAAGTGGGGCATTCAGCAGGCGATGCTGGGCATTTCCGGGCCAAACTCCAGCAACCTCGAAGCGTGCCGCAAGTACCCCGAGCGTTTCTTTCCCTCCTACGGCGCCAATCCGAACAACGGCATGGACGAGGTCCGAACGATTCGGAAGCTGCACAAGGAACACGGCCTCAAGGCCGTGACGGGATTCCCTTCGGGTCTATGTCCCCAAGTCCCGCTCAACGACAAGAAGTACTACCCGATCTACGCAACCTGCGTTGACCTGGACATCCCAATTTGCCTCTGCGTGGGCGTCCCTGGCCCTCGTATTCCGATGGGGCCGCAGAAGGTCGAGCACATCGACGAGGTGTGCTGGTTCTTCCCGGAGCTCAAGTTCGTCATGCGCCACGGGGGCGAGCCCTGGGTGGACCTCGCAGTCAAGCTGATGCTCAAGTACCCGAACCTCTACTACAGCACGAGCGCCTTCGCGCCGAAGCACTACCCGAAGTCAATCATCCAGTACGCAAACACGCGCGGCGCCGACAAGATCATGTATGCCGGCTACTTCCCGATGGGGCTTTCGCTCGAGCGAATCTTCACCGACATGCAAAACGTGCCCTTCAAAGACCAGGTCTGGCCCAAGTTCCTCCGCGAAAACGCCATTCGGGTGTTCAGTCTGGACTCATAGGAACCTCGGGCGGGCGGTTTTGGGTGCGAGCTGCAATTCCCCTATCCTGTCTTTCATCAGGAGGGGGCATGCATAGATACCGAACTTTGACCGGGGCCTTGTTCGTGCTGGCGATTGGCTGCCAGGGGGAACAGACCGTGGTGAGCGGATTCACCGACGCGGAGATCGCAGAGTGCCAGAGCGAGATCCTCGGTGCGGCCCAAGGTGCCAGCAGCACACACGGGCTCTACTTCGGTGGCTTTCAGGAGGCCGAGGGGACCTTGGACCCTACTGGCGGCCTGATCATCGCGAACCTCCCGCTCGACGATGGCCCGATTTACGGGCAGATGCTCAACACCTACCTGGACTGCAACGGTCACATCGGAACCGGCGGAACGTACAAGGGTACGCGCAGCGGGACGAGCCTCGGTGGCTCGTGGACGATGCGACAGCTGGGCGGTACGTTTGGCGGCACCTGGAGGAGCAACGCCAAGGACGGCAACCGTCTCGTCGAGGGAAGCTACGCGATCGACTCCGGACCGACGACTTCCATGGCCTGCGGAAACCCCGATGGCACACAGTTTGGCGTCGACGGCTGCTATTGTTCGAGCCCTGGAGCCTTCTCGCTCGTCAAGGAGGGAGAGACACCCTCCCCTGAGGCCATCCCGTTTGCGGTCAACCATGGTGCTAAGCTCACCTTCGATTCTCAAGACAACCCAAGCACCGCACAGGACGAGTCGACGGAGGCTCAGCGATACGCGATCGTCGATGTCGAGCGGCTTTGTAGCAACGAATCGCCATTGGTCGCCGTCTGTCTCAATGTGCTCAATCTGAACCCCATGGAGCTGAAGTACGGCGCCAACTGCGAGGTCGATTTCCCACTCGACGACGGCGAGTTGATTCGGGCAGGCCTCTGCCCCTGCGTCTTCCTCGAGCCGCTCGTCGAGGACCGCTGGTACATCGCCATCGGCATCAATTCGTCCGCGGGGGCACTAGGTCTGTCGCTCGACAACCTCGACGTGATCAGCTCCCAGACTTTTCAGTACTGAGGGATCTCCGCTCCGCAACTGCCCCGCTTGCGCTGAAGGCGACCTAGATGGCGAAGGTGATTCCGAGCGGGAACACGAACTGGACGCCGTAGTGCGCCTGGCTCGCGGTCTCGATGTAGAACCGAATCGTTGGCACGCCGAAGTCGACCCAGAGCTTGTTGCTCATCTTGTAGGTGAAGGTGAGCACGTCGAGCTGAGCAGCCAGCAAGAACCTGTAGTCGTAGCCGCCTCCAACGCCAAGGCCGACGCGCCATAGCCAGCTCCAGTCCCTATGGTCACGGACTGGCACCAGCGTTCCATAGGACGCAAAGAAGGTCGCCGTTCCGCGAAGACGCCAGTCGATTCGGTTGGTCGTCGGCGCAACTTCGAAGCTGAGCACATGCCGGTGGCCTTCGCCGAGCAAGAGCCCTCCCCGAACTGCGAAAAGTAGACTCGTCTCGTAGTAGGCCTTGCGCCCCGAATCCATCTCTCCGTTGACGCCAAAGCCGGCGCCGAAGAGCCCACCGACAAACCCCAGAGGCCTGCTCTGTGCTGCACCCTCATCGAGCTGCGCCCACGCCTCGCCTGCGCAGCTGAGCAAGCCGAGAGCAAGCAGCACAGCAAGGGCCGTCTTCATTCTCCACCCGGCAATGCCCCGGAGCATAGCCGAAAAGGGGGCTGAGTCCCCCTACTTCCTCAGAAGGAAAGCCTGAAACGGATAGCGGATGAAGTCTTCGGGGACGAACTGCTTGGTCGCGTCCTCGATTCGGAAGCGCTTGTAGATGGATTCGTCGAGCTCGAAGCCGCGGGCGTGGGTCGTGAAGAGCAGCTCGCCTTTCTGGTCGAGCGAGCTCATGGCGCTCTCGATCAGGCTCCGGTGGTCTTTGTGGATGTTGAAGTCGCCCTTGCTCATCTTGGAGCGTGAGAATGTGGGCGGGTTGATGAAGATCCAGTCGTAGCTGTTCCGGTCCCTAGCGATCCAGCGGGTGGCGTCGTCGCGGATGAAGCGATGCTTCGCGGGATCCAGGCCGTTCACTTCGAAGTTCTTCTTGCCCCAGTCCAGATAGGTATTCGACAGATCGACGCTGCTGGTCTGCGTGGCTCCGCCTACGGCCGCAGCGACGCTGACCGAGCAGGTGTACGCAAAGAGGTTGAGCATGCGCTTGCCCTTGCAGTGCTCGTGGGCGTAGGCGCGAACCGCGCGATGATCCAGGAACAGGCCGGTGTCGATTCGATCTTCCACGTTGACCACGAAGCGAAGCGCTCCTTCGCTCACGACCATGTCGCTTTCTTGCTGCGAGATGCGGGCGTACTGGTCGCCCTGCTCGTGTTTGCGCCGAACTTTCACGACTAGATCGCTGGAATCGATCCCAAGCGCTTCGGGAAGCGTCAGCAATACATCCTGAACCCGCTGCTTGGCGCGGTCGTCGTCCGCGTCTCGTTCCTTTTGGAAAACGTGCACCACCGCTTTCGGACCGTAGCGGTCGACGGCCACGTGATACTCGGGAATGTCGGCATCGTAGATCCGATAGCATTCGATGCCCTTGCGCTTGGCCCAGCGCCCCCACTTCTTCTTGTTCTTCTTGATTCGGTTGGCGAACATCGACGCCTTTTCGCTCGGCTTTCGCCAGGCTGGCGCCCGGTCTGGGTCGTCGCCGGTCACCCCGCGCACGGGGATCTCGACCAGACGGCATTCGATCGCACCGTTGTACAGAACGTGCCGTCGGACCGGTCGAAGGCCGAGATGCTTCAGATTGCCTCCGTGCGCTGCAAACACGTAGGCGGTCCATCCGTCGAAGGCGCGCTTCAGCGTGTCCCCGAGCGACTGGTAGAAGAGAAACACGGTGCCCTCGTCGCCCAGTCGATGGCCGTACGGCGGATTGGACACCAGGATGCCGACATCGGCCGGTTTCTCGATCGTGGAAAGCTCTTGGACCGCGAGCGACACATGCTGATCGACACCCGCGGCCACCAAGTTCTCCCGAACCAGCGACAGGGCTTTGTCCGAGGCATCGCATCCGTAGATCCTCGCTGGGCATTCAGCCCTCCGGGCCGTCAAGGCCGCCTCTCGCTCGGCTGCAAAAGCAGCGGCGTCGTGCCTGAGCCAGCTCTCGAAGCCGAAGCGCTCCCGCAGGAGCCCCGGCGCACAATTGGTGGCCATCAGCGCGCCCTCGATCAGAAAGGTTCCTGAGCCGCAAGTGGGATCCATCAGCGCCAGGCCTTGTCGCGCCGCCTGAGGCCAATTCGCGAGGTACAGGATCGCCGCAGCCAGGTTCTCCTTCAGAGGCGCCTTGCCACCCGATTGCCGATAGCCCCGCCGGTGCAGTCCTTCCCCCGAGAAGTCGAGAGACAGCTCGTGCTTCCCGTCGCCAATGTGGAGATGCAGACGGATCGCCGGATCTCTCTTGTCGATGCTGGGGCGCGTGCCGCCATGATCACGAAAGCTGTCGACGATGGCGTCCTTCGCGCGCTGCACCCAGTAGTGTGCCGGCCGCGAGCTCTTGGACGACTGAGAGCTTCCGATCGCGAAGGTCCGCGACACATCAAAATGCTCCCACCAGGCAACTCGACGAAGCCCTTCGTACAGAGCCGTGTCGTCCGCGGCTTCGACCTCGGCGAGTGGCAGCAAGACCCGAGACGCGACGCGAGACCAGAGGCACAGCCGATAGCCATCCTGAAGAGTACCCCGCGCATGCACCGCAGTCGGGCGCAGATCGGCGACCTCGATGTCCAGGTCACGCAGTTCCTGTGCCAGAACGTCCTCGCAACCCTTCGGGCAAGGAAGAACCCACCGAAATCGTTGCGCTGTGTCGATGTGCCCTCGTCTACTCCGCCAAGAGGAGCTCGGCCGCCTTGTCCATGTCCGAGAGGAGCTGAGACGCGTCGTGCAAGCCACCAGCCCAGCCGACAAACGAAGCAAACCAGACGTTCTGTAGAATCGAGGCGATGCTGCGCTCGCGTTCGTCGACGTCCCCGCCCCACTCTCCTTGCTGAGAAGCGGCCTCGCCGCGAATCGCAGCCATGACCATCGCGGTAATCAGGGCATGGAAGCTCGCGACTCGCTCGGTGATGTTCGGATCTCCGGATGCCAGCGACCGAACCAGGGCTTTTGCGAGATTCGGCCGGCGCAAAAGTCCCTTGGTCAGCGCCGAGAAGACGAAGCGCACACGTTCTCGAGAGTCACCACCGGGAACCGGCTTCTTTCCGATTTTGGACACGAGCTTTTCGCTCTCTTGCTCGAGCGCTGCGATGAGGATTTCTTCTTTGCTGGCAAAGCGCTTGTAAACCGTTCCGAGCGCAACTTGCGCGCTGGCCGCGACATCGCGCAGCCGTACGGCCTGGTATCCGTCACGCTCTGCGAGCTCGACAGCGGTCTCAACGATACGTTTGGCTCGATCATCCATGGCTAATATCCAACCTCTGCCTGCGGCAGATAGAACTTCTGATACCAGCGGCGCAGGGCTCCTACATCGCCATCACCATCGCAGAGAATCGGTCGCGTTCGGTACTTCTTGTTTTCCCAGATTGCAATGTCTTCCTTGAAGCCAACGATGATGTTCTCGCGGTATCGCTCTTGGAACTGTTCCTTGCCCTCTTTGACGTTCGAGATGTCGATCATCGCACCAATTCGAACGTGAACTCGGTTCTCGTCGACCGGCGTGTGACACAGCAGCATGATGTTCGGGAGCACGCTCTGCATCTTCGTGAGCATGTAGCCAGGGCCATAGTACGTGGATTGGAGCGCGAAGTGATCCTCGCCTCCGCCACGCGGATAGGCAACGCCCTTCACGTTCTGAATGCCGATGTGATCCTTGAACTCGTTGCCGAACTCGTTGGCCCAGGTGCCGTGCACTGGTCCGAAGTGGCCCTTGTCCGCCAGGTTCTCGACGATTTCCTTGGGATGAGTCTTGATGTCGATGAGCGCCGAGCCCCAGTCCGTCCAGCCGTCGCTGCCATATTCGGGGATCTCGGGAATCTCCCAGTTCGGCTCTTCGCACTCGAGATTGGCGTTCCACATGAAGATGAGGCCGTTGTGCTCCTGCACCGGGTTGTTCTTGACGCAGGCGCGCGGCGGAATCCGCTTGGCGTAGGGCACGTCCACGCACTTGCCGGTTTCATCGAAGCGCCAGGCGTGAAACGGACACTGGATCGTCTCTCCGACGACCTTGCCACCGTGTCCGAGGTGCGCGCCAAGGTGCGGGCAAAAGGCGTCGTGCACGATCGCGGCGCCGCTTTCGCCCCGGTAGAGGACCATGTCCCGGCCGAAGTACTTGATCGGCCGGACTTCGCCGACCGCCAACTCAGCCGAGACGCCGATGACGAACCATCCGCGCGGATAGCCAGGAAAAAGTTCCTCTTCTTGTGCTTCGGGCATGGTTCCTCTGGGCTCTGGACTCAGCAAGCGCGGCTAGGCGCTCGCCTGATTTCGGGCGATCTCCTCGGCCCAGGTGTAGTCTGGTTTTCCGCTCGGCATGCGGGAAACCGCCTCGGTGATGGTGATCTGCCGCGGGACCTTGTAGCCCGCGATGTGCTTGCGGCAGTGCTCTTGCACTTGCTCGAGAGAAAGCTGCTGATTGTCCCGCGTGTTGAACACCGCCGCGACCTTGGATCCGAAGCGAGCGTCTGGCACCGCGACGACGAGCGCGTCGATGATCTGTGGGTGCGCCTTGAGCGCTTCTTCCACTTCTTCGGGGAAGACCTTCTCGCCGCCGGTGTTGATGCACTTGCTGCCTCGGCCGAGGAACGTGATACGGCCGTCTTCCTCGATGGTGGCGAAGTCACCAGGCACGACCCAGCGCTTGCCATTGAACTCCTTGAAGCGCTCGGCGGTCTTCTCGGCGTCCTTGTAGTAGCCGAGTGGCAGGCGACCCGAACGGGCGACCATTCCAATCTGGCCTGAGCCTGGCTCGATCTGCTCACCCTTCTCGTCTAGGACCGTGACCTCATCTCCCATGTAGAAAGAGGGACGGTTCTCGTGGCTGTCCTCGTCGCCCGCGGCGCGCCCAAGGTCACCCGATTCGCTCGTCCCGAAGCTGTTGATGATCATCACGTCGGGAAGCAGCGCCTCGATCTCCTCTTGAATGCTCGCCGAGAGGATGGCGCCTGCCGATGCGATCACCGCCAGATTCGACATGTCGTACTGGCCTGCTCGGAGCTCCTCCACCAAAGGGATGGCCATCGCATCTCCGACTAGAGAGAGGGTCGACACGTCTTCTTCGGCAACGAGCGAGAGGATGCGCTTGGCGTCAAAGCTGGGGCCGTGCTGAAGCACCAGTTTTCCACCGGTCATGTGGCAGATCCATTGTGTCCACTGTGCGGCGCCGTGGATGAAGGGTGCACAGGGAAGCATGGTCACCGTGTACCAGCCCTCCTTGGCTTGCTCGACCAGCTGCTCCGGAGACTCGACCGGATCACCCCCAGGCGACCCGCCTTGAAGCCCCGTGAAGAAGAGGTCCTCGTGCCTCCACATGACGCCCTTGGGCATACCCGTCGTCCCGCCGGTGTAAATGATGTATAGGTCTTTGCCCGATCGGGGGCCAAAGCCGCGCTCCTCGGAGCCCTGCGCCAAGGCCGTCTCGTACTCGATCGACTCCTGCTCGGCGACTCCGTCGGCACCGTCTTCAATTACGACGAGCGACTTGAGCGGCTCGAGGCCTTCCATTGCCTCGTTGATGACCGGCAGGAAGCGACGCTGGGTGATCACCCCGACGAGGTCCGCGTTCTCGATCATGTAGCGAACTTCGGGGCCCACGAACCTGTAGTTCATGTTGATGCCGACCGCGCGAATCTTGAAGAGCGCCAGAATCGCTTCGACAAACTCGTGGCCGTTGAATAGATGAAGGCCCACGTGGTCGCCCGGGCCGATGCCGCGGGATGTGAAGTAGTGCGCCAAGCGATTGGCCCGCTTGTCGAGGTCTGCATAGGTGTAGTGAACGTCGCCAGAGGCTAAGGCGAGATTGTCGGGAACCGCGTCCGCGATGGCTTCGTAAAGATCTGCAAGATTGTATTCCATCAGTAACTCCCGCTATCGCTCCGAGCTCACGATCCACATCGCGAAGAACTGCGAGCCTCCTCCATACGCATGACCGAGGGCCACCTTGGCGCCGTCTACTTGGTGCCGCTCTGCCGTACCGCGAACCTGGCGCGCGGCTTCTGCGAATCGGAGCATACCACTGGCTCCAATCGGATTGGTGCACATGACCCCGCCGGACATGTTCCAAGGCATTTCGCCGCCGATCCTCGTCTTGCCTTCCATCGTCATCTTCCAGCCTTCACCTTCTTCGGCGAAGCCCAGATTCTCGAGCCACATCGGCTCAAACCAAGAGAACGGAACATAGACCTCTGCGCAGTCGATCTCTTTGAGCGGATTGCGGATGCCCGCCTCGTCGTATACGTCCTTGGCGCAAAGCTTACCCGCCGCGGGGTTCACCTGGTCACGCCCGGCAAAGAAGGTGCGTTCCGTTCGGACCGAGGTTCCCCTCACCCAGGCCGGGTTCTTCACGCGGCGTGCGTGCTTCTCGCTCGCCAGCACCATGGCGACAGCACCGTCGGACGACGGACATGTCTCCGAGTACCGAATCGGATCCCAGAGCATCGGCGAGGCCTTCACCTGTTCGAGCGTCTGGTCGAGGTGCAGGTGGGCGTTTGGATTGAGCAAGCCGTTTTGGCGATCCTTGACGGCGACCATGCAACCAGTATCCGGATGCGCGTCGGCGCGGCGAATGTAGGAACGGATGAGCGGCGCGAAGTAGCCCCCCGCGCCTGCGACGAGTTGGGGCTGAAAGGGGATCGCCGGGGAGAGCGCCCACATCGCATTGGCCTCGCTTTGCTTCTCGAACGCGAGCGTGAGCACCTTTTCGTGCACCCCGCCCTGAACGAGGTGTGAGGCCACCACCGCAGTCGAGCCACCCACAGAACCGGCGGTGTGTACGCGGAAGATCGGCTTCCCAGCCGCGCCAAGCGCGTCCGACAGCCAGAGCTCCGGCATCATGACACCTTCAAACATGTCGGGCGCCGTGCCGATGACGATGGAATCGATGTCCTTCCAGGTCATGTCCGCGTCTTGCAGGGCGCGAAGCGCAGCGTCTCGAACTAGGCCCGGAAGCGACAGGTCGCGCCGACTCTCGCGGTGCTTGGTCTGACCAATCCCGATGACTGCACAATGCTCAGCCATTACTCCCCCTCCAAGACGGCCACGAGGTTGTGTTGTAGGCAGACGCCGTTCGTGGTGTGCGCCAGGGCGCGACTTGCATCCCCCGAAATAATCCGGCTGGCCGCTTCGCCGAAGCGAATCAGCCCCGCGGTCATCAGCGAGTTGGCTGCCAATGCGCCGCCCGATGGGTTGACGTTCACGTCCTCCCCGAGCCCCATCGCTTCGCGCAAGATGATCTCCTGGTGGGCGAAAGGTGCGTGGAGCTCCGCGACGTCGACCCTGCCCTTCCGGAGGCCCGCCTTTTGGGCAGCGAGAGTCGAAGACGGCGACGTCGTGAGGTCACGCTGGCCTAAGGCATGCGGCTCGGTCCGATGGTCGATGCCGCGAATCCAAGCAGGCCTCTTCACCAACTCCCTGGCCCGGTCCCCTGCGGCGAGGACGATTGCTGCAGCTGAATCGGAGAGCGGCGGACAAAAACTCTTGCGAAGGGGGGAGCTCAGGTACGGCTCTTCGAGCATCGCATCTACACTGAAGTCGCCCTTGATCTGGGCGTTTGGATTGTCGATCGCGTTCCTTCGATTGCGAGCAACGACTTGTGCGAAGTCGCGCTCGGTCGCCTTGCCGGCGTCGATCATCGCCTGCGCCTGAAGCGCCGCGGCGCTGATCGAATCGAGCCCCAGAGGCTGCACGTAGTACGGATCGTTCTGCAGGTTGAGGATGTCCGGGACCGGCCCCAGCGAGCTCTTCCCGAAAGAGAACACCAACGCGGTGTCGATGTCACCATGCAGGAGACGAACCCAGGCTTCGTAGAGCGCAAAGGCTCCGTCCATCTCGACGTGTGACTCGCGAATCGGAGGAAAAGCCTTGAGGCCGTCGACCGCCGCAACGAACGAAAACGGACGCCCCGGCAGATAGTCGGTGCTGCCCGAACAGGTGAAACCAATGTCGTCTTGCGTGAGCCCGACCTGCTTCATTGCATCGGAGGTGACCGGCTGAACGAGCTCCGGTTCATCCGCAGCGTCGATGGCTTTCACAGAAGGAAGCTGCGAGAAGGACACGATGGCGACGTCGCGCATCAGAGGTGCTCCTTGTAGCTATCGAACGGGGCGTCCGGCTCGCCGGTGGGCTCGAAGTAGAGAATATTCTCGAGCGAAGTTTCCCATTCGTCGCGGGGCTTCCACTTCGCCTTCACGCGCATGCCCATCCGAATCTCGTCGTGCGGAACGCCAGAGATCAGGTGATAGATGGGACTGTCCGCACCATCGAGGACGATCGCGCCGAAGCAATACGGCGGCTTGAGCTTCTGTCCTTCGAACGGAATCCGAATGATCGTGAAGGTGGTGAGCACGCCGACGTCGGGCACTTCGACGTATTCGCTCGTCGGGTTTCCCGTCATCGGGTCGGCTCCGCGCGGTGGCACGTACACCTTGCCTGCCTCGGGATCACGCCCGCCGATGAACTTGCCCTCGCGTAGACCGCGCAAATACGCGCTGTAGTGCTTGCCGGGATTCACGTCGTACTCGAGGTGAACCGGACCAGGCAGGAACAGAGCCATGGGCTCGAAGCAGGCGATGTCGCGAATCGTGCCCTTCTTTTCGTCGGCCCAACGCAGACGCACCCGCATCCCAGTCTTCATCCGCTTGGCCTTTCCTGCGTCGACGACATGGACCATGGCGTTGTCGCTGCCGTCGATTTGAATGAGGGCCCACGCGAAAGGGTGATCGAACGGATGCCCCTTGCGAGGCTCCTGCACCCATGACCAAGACTTCACCGTTCCGGACGGTCGCAACTGGACGAACTCGTCCGTCGTGGGTTCACCCTCCTCGTCGTATTCGAGAGGCGGGCAGAGCACACGACCGTCGGCCGTCTTGACGCCTTCGAGCACTTCGTATCGAAGGCTCTCCAAGAAGCGGCCGACTACCGGACCGGTGCTTCGGGTGTACGTGTATTCGAGCACGTACGGAGCCGAAAGAATCTCGCTCATGGCTGTGTTCCCGTTCGAAGTGGCTGCTTAGCCCTGGGGGAAGAACTTCTGCATCTTCTGGGCGAGGGCGATGTTGCCCTTCACCTTGAGCTTGCGTGTGAGGAACGCCTTGCGGCCGTCGAGGTCGCCGTTCGCCATCTCGACGAACTTCGCTGCGTCCATCATCACGTTGAGGGTTGGCTTCTCGACGCCGCCGGTCTCCACGCCCTTGAACTCTCCGTCCGCGATCGTGATGGTCCACTCTCCGCCGCCGTCGCCGCTCAGGCTGTACTGGATTGTGGCGTTCACGCCCTTGGCCTGCTCGGCCAGGAAACGATCGGCAAGGGTGTCGAAGTACTCTGCTGTGTTGGCTACTTTGGCCATGTCCACCTCCCCGGTTCCGGGTAGAAAAAGGGTCAACTAGAAGTGAAACATGTTCTATTTTGCTAGAGGCTCCACGTCAAGCCGCCTCGTTGGCGGAGGCCAAGAAAGGCTCGGAATTGCTGCGAGCCTGCTACTGCTTATTCGCAGGGGGCACGATCGAACCGACCACGTGGAGACCGGCTACGCATTCCTCACCGACGCGACGAGCCCAAATGACCCGAGCGCGCTTGAAGATCACACGGCCGGTGTGGGTCGTGATCCGCAGATCGCACAGGGCACCGGTCGACAGCCACTGGTCGAGCGGCCACCTGGATACCCATGGCGCTCACGTCCAATGCCGTCGCGTGAGTTTGGATCGGCGCGAGGATTTGAATCTTTGCGTCGGAAGCCCAGCGTGCGCCGTGGCGCCGTTCGTCGGGCTGCACTGCGGGTCGGACCTCGGAGTGCTTGCGCCTGGGAGGCGGTGGATTCGAACCTTGTCTTGGGAGCTTGGAGCTCATGGCCAGCCTGAGCTTAAATCATGCCGAGCCACCGCGATGAATGTCGACTAAGTCACCAACTCCTGTGCGACATGTCACATACCACACAGGATGCCTGACGCACAGACGCGTTTTTCGTCCCCAACTGAGGACCAGGACTCAGCCCAAGTCAGCCAAGCCGCTCGATGATCGTGACGTTCGCCTGACCGCCACCCTCGCACATGGTCTGCAGACCGTACCGGCCGCCGGTGCGCTCGAGCTCGTGCAGAAGCGTCGTCATGAGCTTGGCCCCAGTCGCGCCGAGCGGATGGCCGAGGGCGATAGCGCCACCGTTCACGTTCACCTTCGCGAGATCGACGTCGAGCTCCTTGGCCCATGCGCAGACGACCGGGGCGAACGCTTCGTTGATCTCGACGAGGTCGATGTCGTCGAGGCTCATGCCCGACTTCTCCATCGCGTAGCGGGTTGCGGGGATGGGCGCCGAGAGCATGCGAATCGGGTCTTCTCCGCGAACGCTCAAGTGATGGATGCGCGCGCGTGGGGTGAGATTGTGCTCCTTGAGCGCCTTCTCCGACACGACGAGAAGCGCGGCGGAGCCGTCGGAGATCTGGCTGGCTACCGCAGCGGTGAGCCGCCCGCCCTCCATGAGAATGGGAAGCGCGGCCATCTTCTCGAGGGTGGTGTCCGGGCGTGGGCCTTCGTCGGCGCTTACATCGCCGAAGGGAATGATCTCTCGATCGAACCGGCCTTCCTTCTGGGCCTGGAGCGCCCGTCGATGGCTTTCGAGCGCGAACTTCTCGAGCTCCTCGCGGGAGAGGTCCCAGTCCTTGGCGATCATTTCGGCGCCGTAGAACTGATTGACCGGACGATCCCCATAGCGTTCATTCCAGCCGGCCGAGGTGGAGAACGGATCGGGGATACCAAGCTCCTTGCCGGCGATCATCGAGGCGCCGATGGGGATCATGCTCATGTTCTGAACGCCGCCTGCGACGACGATGTCCTGCGTGCCGCTCATGACGCCCTGCGCGGCGAAGTGGACCGCCTGCTGCGAGGAACCGCATTGACGATCGACCGTGACGCCGGGCACGTGTTCCGGGTAGCCCGCAGCCAACCAACAAGTGCGAGCGATGTCGCCCGCCTGGGTAGCCACCGAGTCCACGCAGCCGAACACCACATCGTCGACGGCGCCGGGGTCGATCCCAGTGCGCTCGATCACGCCCTTGATGGCGTGCGCGCCGAGATCGGCGGAATGGACTTTGCTCAGGCCGCCCTTCTTTCTTCCTACGGGCGAACGAACTGCTTCGACGATGTATGCTTCGGGCATCTGAACCTCGCTATGAACTTGTCTCTAGGGGGAGCGGATATCGCCCGCAAGGCGCTACCCGGTGAACTCAAAGGATGTAACGGCCAATTCGCTCGCGGTGATGGGCTGCATCTCCGTGGGCTGCGGCCAGCGCCCATGCGCGTTTCATCCACATATGCAGGTCGCATTCGATCGTGTAGCCGATGGCGCCGTGAACCTGCAGTGCCTCTTTGGCCACGAATTTTGCAGCCTGGCCTGCATAGATCTTCGCTAGGGAAACATCGACCTCGGCATCACGAGCCGACGTCGCCACGGACCAGCCGGCCCGGTAGACCGGCGGTCGCGCGAACTCCTGCTCGATGAGGGCATTTGCAAGTCGGTGTTTGATCGCCTGCTGTGCGCCGATTGGCTTGCCGAACTGCTCGCGGTCCTTCGCGTATTGCACCGCCATGTCGAGCATGCGGCGACACAGGCCGATCAGTTGAGCGGCCGTTCCGAGGGCGGCTCGCTCACGGCTAAGCGCGAGGAGAGCTGCCGCGTTCACATCTTCGCGCATACGATACCCTGCGCTGCGCTCGAACGAGACGCGGCCGAGCTCGCGCGCGTGGTCGACCGACTGCTCTGGACTGACGGAGACCTCGGCGATGGGGACGCAGTAGAGCGCCCCTCCCCGCTCGGCGATCAAGACGTCGGCCGATGCGGCGTATGGAACGATCGGCCGATCTTCGAAGGAGATCACTACGCGGGCCTCACCTGCCACCGCAGGACCGAGCCAACGCTCTCTTTGTGCGTCGGTGCCGGCCGCCTCGAGCAGCGGAATCCCGACCGCAACGGTGTCCACGATCGGCCCGGGCCAGGCCGCGTAGCCGGTTTCTTCGAGGGGAAGCAGGAGGTCGAGTTCGCTCATCCCCATTCCGCCGGCCTCTTCGGAAGCCGTCATGCCGACTACGCCGGTCTCTGCGAGCGTATCCCAAACTGCGCGAACGCCTTCGGCTCGCCCTTCCCAAGCGGCGCGCACGACCTCTGGTGCGCACTCGCGCTGCAAGACTTCGCGAACGGTGTCGCGGAGCATCTTCTGGTCATCGGTGAAAGCAAAACGCATGGAGCTACTTCCGCGGGAGGCCGAGCACACGCTCGGCAATGATGTTGCGTTGGATTTCGTTGGTGCCTGCATAGATGGGGCCCGCCAGCGCGAACTGGAAACCCTTCATCCAATCGCCTGCGTCGACCGCGCTCGCCGAGCCCTCATCGAGCTCGAGAGCGTCGCCGATGATTGCAAGCGCAGTCTCGTGCGTGCGCACGTCCATCTCGGACCAGAACACCTTGTTCATGCTGGAGTCCGGCCCGATCGACTCGCCCTGCATCATGCGAGTGACCGTCTGGAATGTGAACCAACGGTACACCTGCGCGTCCATCCAGGCCTGAATGACCTGGTCGCGAAGGACTGGGTCGGAGCGATCGCGGTAGCGATGGTAGAGGTCAACCAGACGCGATGCGGTCGCCATGAACCGACCGGGGCTCCGAAGGCTGAGGCCTCGTTCCGAGCTCGTGGTCGCCATTGCGACCTTCCATCCCTGGTTCGCCTCGCCGATGATATCGCTGTCGGGAACGAAAACATCATCGAGGAAGATCTCGGCGAAGCCTTCGTCGCCATCGAGACGATCGACTCCGCGCACCGTGACGCCCTCCGCGTGGAGGGGGAACATGAAATAGGTGAGCCCGCGATGCCGCGCCTGTTCCGGGTCCGTTCGGAACAAGCCGTACGCCATGTCGCAAAAGACGGCGCGCGTGGACCAAGTCTTCTGGCCGCTCAGGCGCCAGCCGCCGTCGACGCGACGCGCGTGTGCTCTTGAGCGAAGCCAGGTCGCTTCCGGCGTTCGGCTCCGACCATGCCTGCCCCCAGGAGACGTCACCCCGCGCCATCGGGCGGAGAATCCGCTCCTTCTGCTCGTCGGTCCCAAACTCGAACAGAGTGGGCGCCAACAAGAAGATGCCGTTCTGGGTGACACGGCTCGGAGCCCCGGCGCGATAGTATTCTTCTTCGAAGATGAGCCATTCGAAGAGCGTGGCCTCTCGACCGCCATACTGCTTGGGCCAGGAAACCGCCGCCCAGCCGGCGTCGAAGAGCTTGTGTTCCCACTGCAGGTGCAGCGCGTATCCATCCCGGGTGTCACCCGAAGGAAGCGAATCGCGAGGGACATTGGCCTCGAGCCAGGAGCGACACTCCTCACGAAAGGCGTTCTCGGAATCGGTGAAGTTGAGATCCATGGCTCTGACTCAGGCGCCCAGCCGTTCGAGTGTCGCTTCGGCCTCGGCCATGATGCGATGGAGAAGCTCGGCAACCGTTGGTATCTCGTCGATGACGCCGGCGATCTGGCCCGTCGGCAGGATGCCCGCCTCGACTCGGCCGTCGACCATCGAGGCCTTGGTCAGCATCGGAGCGTTGGCGGCCATCGCGAGTTGCGCCCAGGTGAGCTCCTGGTTCTGCTTCATCGCGATGCCTTCTTCGAGCAACTCTGGGAGGGAGGTGCCGGTGACCTTCATCAAGGACAAGGCATTGAGCGCCGCCCGGGGGAAACGGGTCAGCGGGTTCGCCTTCTCGAGCTGGTCGATGAGGAAGGTGCGGATCACGCGCTGCGGATGGCCGTCGACTGCCTTGGTTACGACCGTGCCGTTGGCTTTCGTTTCGACGTAGATCTGCTTCACGTGATCGGGGACCTGGCTGTCCTTGGTGAGCAGGAAGCGCGTCCCCATGGCAATGCCTTCGCCTCCGAGGGCTAGCGCTGCGACCAGACCTCGCCCGTCGCGGAAGCCTCCAGCCCCGACTACCGGAATATCGACAGCGGCCGAGACGTCCGGAATCAGAATCGACGTGGGAATCTGTCCGGTGTGACCGCCACCTTCGTGGCCTTGCGCGATCACCGCATCGACGCCCCAGGCCTGCACCTTCTCCGCGTGACGGCGCGCTCCGATCGTTGGCATCGTGAGAACGCCGGCGTCCTTGAGGGTCTTGATGACGCGCTCGCCGGGAGCCTGCGCGAAGCTGGCGACCTTGATCTTCTCGCGGATGAGAAGCTCGACGCGCTTCATGACGTCGGATTGGTCGGCGCGCATGTTCACGCCGAACGGCTTGTCGGTGCGGCTCTTGACCTTGGCGATCGTCTCTTCGAGCTCGCGAAAGGTCATCGTCGCCGCAGCCAGAATTCCGAGGCCTCCGGCCTGACTGGTAGCCGAGGTGAGGCGGGCACCGGACACCCAGCCCATGCCGGTCTGAATGATCGGGTACTCGATGCCGAACATCTCGCAGATGCGTGTGCGGAGCGCGGTCTTGGCCTTTGCTGGTCTTCTTGGGCGCGGGCGCTTCGACTGCCTCGACGCGAACAGGCGGCTTGCTCTTGCGCGCGGCGGACTTGAGCTTCGCCTTCTTCGGCGCTACCGACGCTCGCTTCTTCGCAGGCGCCTTGCTGCCTCGCTTAGCCTTCGGGCGGCGCGGACTTCGCGGGCGCCTTCGTCGTCGCGCTTCGCCTTGGGCGCTGCCGACGCTCGCTTCTTGGCGGGCGCCTTCGTCGTGCGCTTGGCCTTCGCCTTAGGCGCCGCCGATTTGCGCTTCTTGGCGGGTGCCTTCGTCGTCCTCTTCTGAGCGCTCATACTACGACTTCTTTCTGCGCATAGCCTTGGGGATCGAGCTCACGCAACACGCCAATGATCTCTGGGGTCGGGATCGGGGTCGTGTCCACCCCGTCCGGGATGACGAGCTCGAAGCCCGTGTTGTCGACGACCTGCTGCAGCTCTACGCCGGGGTGCAGTGAGACGAGCCGCATGCGGTGATCCGGCGTATTGAAGTCGAAGACGCCTAGATTGGTCACCACCCGCCGGATTTCGTGGAAGCGACTGCCCTCAGGCCCGAGCTCCGCCGCCCGATCGTATCCCACGCCGCTGACCATATCGACCTTCGCCACCAGGGCGCGGGCGTTGTGATTCGGAACCCAGTAGCTCGTCACGTGGTTGATCGTGTTGCCGGGTGCACCTCGCACGCCGAGCAGCTGAGCCTTGGGATTCTCCCAGGAACCGATGCAAGCGATGTTCTGGTTGCCGAACTGATCGATTTGGGATGCGCCCATCATGACGTGGCGGCGTCCCCACCAAAGCGTCTCGAAGACCGCGCCGAACGGCATCCAGCCCTCGACGTCGCTATCGCTGGGCTTGACCCCCAGAGGAAGCGCGCGGCGGAGCAGCAGGTTGAACCCGTCGGTCATCAGCAGATCGGGCTCGAAGGTCGACTTCGCCAAGCGGGCACCCAAGCTCGGGCTCGTTCCCATTGCGCTGACCATGATCTTCGCCGTCGTTGCGAAAGCACTCTGCGATGGCGAGCGCGCAAACGTCAGCGCGTGTGACTTCGCTGTTGCTCATGACGCCACCGCCTTCTGGTAGTCGCTCTCGCTCACGTCGAGGTACTTCGCCCGGAACGCGTTCCAAGCTGCTTCGTCCTTGGCGGTTGCCGCATACTCACGCTGGAACTTCTCGTCCCGCTCATAGTCCGGCGGACACTCGGTGAAGTGGGCGCCACCCGGTGCTTCGACCACGCCGCTCACCATCATGCGGTTGATCAGCAAGGCTTTGAAGCGGTCCGCCGCTGACCAGCTCGTCCGTCGAGACGATCTTCTCGCAGCTCATGAAGGCCTTCTTGGCGGCCATGCAGAAAAGGTTGTCGAAGTAGGGGTCGCGGCCGAGTGCCTGGCCATTTCCCAAGGCGTCCGCGCGATTCATGTGAATGAAGGCGACGTCGACGTTCAGCGCAGGCACCGCAACGAGCTCCTCGCCATCATCGTAAGGCGATCTCACCGTCTTGAGGTGCGGATTGATCTTGAGGACGTCGGAACCCAGTCCTGCGCGCGTGGGCAGAAACGGCAACCTCTGCGCGGCAGCCCGGAGCCCGAGAAGAAACATTCCTTCGTCCAACTCGACAGCCTCGAGCGTCCCGTTTTGCCGGGCTTTTCTAAAATGAGGCTCGAGCGGAATCGAGTCCAGGGACACGAAGCCATACACGGCCTTCTTGAGCTGCCCGGTCGCGCAAAGGATACCGATGTCCGGACCGCCGTAGGAGACGACCGTCAAATCCTTCACACCTTTTCGGACCAGCGCGCGTACGAACGCCATCGGCTTACGCCGCGATCCCCAACCTCCGATGCCGACGGTCATGCCATCGGTCACCTCGGCAACGGCTTCATCGACCGTCATTCGTTTGTCCGTCACGAAGCTACCTCACTTCTTGTTGGCGTCGGGGTCGCGCTTCTCCACGAACGCATCTCGCGCCTCGTCAGCCACACCTGCCAAGTTGAGCTCGAAGGTGAAACCCTGCTCGAAACGGTACGAACGATTCACGTCGACCGGATCGATGTTGTTCAGACATTCCTTCGCTACGCGCACGACGCGCGGGATCTTCTTGGTGAACGTACGAGCGACTTCTCTCGCCTTATCGACTAGCTGACTTTGTTCGACGACCGCGTAGACCGAGCCCCAGTTGTGAAGCTCTTCAGCGGTTGCAGCTTCGCAAGTGAGGACCATCGCGCGCATCTTGAGTGGCGGAACGAGACGAGCGAGATGCGTGGCGGCTCCAAGCGCGCCCCGGTCCACCTCGGGCAGCGCGAACTTGGTGCCCTTTGCGGCGATCAGGATGTCCGAGTTGCCGGCTAGGCCGATGCCGCCACCGACGCAGAAGCCGTGAACCGCGGTGATGACCGGGACCTTGCACTCGTAGACAGCCTTGAAGGACTCCCAGCAACCGCGGTTGGCGCCGAGAAGCGCGTCGAAGCCTTCGGTGTCCTGCATTTCTTTGATGTCGACGCCGGCGTTGAAGCCCCGGCCCTCGGCCCGGAGGATGACCACCCGGGTGTCCGGGTCGTTCCCCGCCGCGGTGATCACCTCGGCCAGCTCGAACCAGCCGCCTACGGGAATCGCGTTCACCGGCGGATAGTCAACGACGATTTCGGCGATTCCATCAATGATTTCGTGCGAAATACCCACGGCAGCGTCCCTCCGAAGCAGGGCCGAAGTAGAACGCGTTTCAGTCCGCGGGTCAAGCCGACGAGAGGGCGCTCAGGCCGCCAGGGTCCTGAGGAAGCCCTCGAGTTCCGGACCCATTGGCTGACCTATCCGCCCGAGCTCGGCGCGAACGGCCTCTACTGCGCTCGGAAGGTCAGGCGCCGTGATAGTTCGAATCGGCGGTTTCCGAAAGCGATATACGACTCTGAGCACGGCGCGATAGATCGCTTCGGGGAGCACGACGACCACCGCGGCATCGTCGCGCTTCAAGGCGTCGGAACGAGTGTCGAGCCAGTCGGCGAACGTCTTGCGATGGCGCGCCGAAATCACCCCTGTTCCGCGCTGGTGACGAACTAGTCCAACGAAGGGGAGTCCGCGATCGAGTTGGAAGTCGGCCATGCCAAGCATGAGAGCGACTTCGTGGTCCTCGACGAGTCGAGGCTGCTTCATGTCGTATAGAACGACGGGCGCTAGTGTCCCGTCGATACCCAGGCGCTCCGACTCATAGGTCGAACGCGCACCCCAGTCCCAATCCATAGGTTAAGCCTGTCTGCGAGAAGTAAGTATTTAAGCTAAGTAAGAATACTAAGTGAGGAATCCTCATAAAGATGAGAAACGCCTCGAAGCGGCGGGATTATGAATACATTGCCGCAGGCGTCAATCCGCAAATGGTGATAGGACCAATGGTGACCGACCAGTGCTGCGTTGCCACCGTCCGGGGTTGGCGATATCACGGGCGCGGTGTTCGAGACGATCCCCGAGATGGTTGCAAAACAGGCCGAAAGCCTCGGCAATCGGCCTGCCATCATCGACGGCCCAACGACGCTGAGCTTTTCCCAGCTCGCTGAACGTGTGGACGAGGCCGCCCGCGGGCTGCTCGCGCTGGGAATCCAGAAAGGCGATCGGGCAGCTATTTGGGCGCCCAACATCTGGGAGTGGATCGTCTGCGGGCTGGCGATTCACAGCGTCGGTGCCGTGATGGTCCCGGTCAACACCCGTTACAAGGGGATCGAGGCAGCCTATCTGCTCGAGACGAGCGGGGCCAAGGCGCTGTTCACGGTGACGGGCTTCCTCGATGTCGACTACGTGGCTCTCCTTCGCAACACGGCCGCCGACCTTCCGCAGCTCGAGCACATCGTCGTGCTCCGGGGGGACGCACCGTCAGGTACGCTCGCCTACCAGGACTTCCTCGCGCTCGCATCGGACGTTCCGCCGAACGCAGCGCAAGAACGCGCGGCTGCGGTCAGCCCAGATGACCTGGCTGACATCCTCTTCACTTCGGGCACGACGGGCAAGCCCAAGGGCGCGATGTGCACACACGCTCAGAACCTGCGCGCGTTCGATCAATGGAGCTCGATCGTCGGGCTGCGTGAAGGCGACCGATATCTGATCGTGCTCCCGTTCTTCCATAGCTTCGGCTACAAGGCCGGCTGGTTTTCCGCGCTCATGCGGGGTGCGACGGTATTCCCGGAGCCCGTCTTCGACGTCAACGTGGTGCTTCGACGCATTCAAGCCGATGCCATCACCATGCTGCCGGGTCCTCCTGCCCTGTATCAGTCGATTCTGCTCCACCCGGATCGCGCCGAGTTCGATATCTCGAGCTTGCGCCTCGCGGTCACCGGGGCCGCGGCCATCCCTGTCGAGCTGATTCATCGGATGAAGGACGAGCTCGGCTTCGAAACGGTGATTACCGCCTATGGTCTCACCGAGAGCTGTGGTGTGGTCACCATGTGCAGACTCGATGATGATGCCGAAACCATCGCGACGACGAGCGGCCGGGCGATTCCCGACGTCGAAGTTCGAATCATCGATAGCGAAGGCAAGCCCGTTCCCCCGAACGAGCCGGGCGAAATCGTCGTAAGGGGATACAACGTCATGAAGGGGTATCTCGACGCGGGCGAAGAAACCAAGAAAGCCATCGATGAGGACGGTTGGCTCCATACCGGCGACATCGGCACGATGGACGAGCGCGGCTACATCAAGATCACCGACCGGCTCAAAGACATGTTCATCGTGGGCGGCTTCAACGCATATCCCGCCGAGATCGAGAATACGCTCTTGCAGATGCCCGGAGTCGGTGAGGTCGCGGTGATCGGCGTTCCGAACGAACGGCTTGGGGAGGTCGGGATGGCCTTCGTCGTTCCCGCGCCCGGTCAGACCCTCACAAGCGATGAGGTCATTTCGTGGAGTCGAGCAAACATGGCGAACTTCAAGGTTCCTCGACGGGTCGAGATCCTCGACGCCCTACCCCGCAACGCCACCGGCAAGGTCGTGAAGTTCGAGCTTCGGGAGCGGGCGAATGCCTGATTTCCCCGAAGGCGTCGCCTTGGTCGTTGGGGGAAGCGGCGGCATCGGAAGCGCGATCGCGCGTGGCTTTGCGGCTGCCGGCGTCACGCTCGCGATCACCTACCGCCACCACCGGGACGCCGCCGAGGCCGTGGCCGAAGAGATCCGCAGCGCTGGCGGTGCCTGCTCGGTGCACCCAATCGACCTCGGCGATCTCGACTCCGTGAAGGTCTGTCTCGAACAGCTCGTCGAAGAGCACGGCCAGATTCACACCATCGCTCACGCGGCCGGGACACACATCGACCAGCCCTACATCAGCAAAGTAACCCCCGAAGCGTGGCGGAACACCATGGACTGGGACGTGAACGGTTTCTTTCACGTGGCGCACGCGGCGATTCCGCATCTTCGCAAGAGTCGGGGCTCCATCGTATTCGTGAGCTCGGCAGGCTTGAAACGATTTCCGCCGGGTGACGTGCTCTCGGTGGCGCCCAAGGGCGCGATCGAAGCACTCATTCGGGGCATCGCGCGCGAAGAGGGTCGCAACGGTGTTCGGGCAAACAACGTCGCAGTGGGCGTGGTCGACGCTGGGATGTTCCCCAAGCTCGTCGAACGCGGTGAGCTCAGTCAGGAATGGATCGACGCGGCCACACGCAACACGCCGCTTCGCCGCTTCGGGACGCCTGCAGAGGTGGCCGATGCCGCTGTGTTTCTGGCATCTTCCCGAGCCCGCTACATCACGGGACAGACGCTTTTCGTGGATGGGGGCTACACGTTGTAGCAGCCGAGCTGGCTCACTAGACTGCGCACAGAGAACCATGGGCCAAATCATCTTCGATGAGAAAGACAAGCCGCTGATGCGGATGGCGTACAAGGGCTTGTGCGACGATGCAGAGTGGCAACGGCACCTGGACGTGATGAGCGAATGGGCGCGACGGGGAGAGGTCTACGCGGTCGTGATCGACGCGCGCGAAGTGGGCCGGGTGCCCGCTACGCAACGCAAGGGCATCAGCGACTGGATCGACCGTGACCGGCGGCCCCTGGAGGAGAACTGCGCGGGTGGCGCCATGATCTTCAACAACGCTGTTCAGCAGGGGCTGTGGACGGCTATCTCCTGGGTTGCGCCGAGTCCGATTCCGGTGAAGATGTTTCGAGACATCCCTTCGGCGGAGGCCTGGTTGCGTGAGCGGCTCCGCGAAAAGATGACGCGCTGACGCGGAGGCTGGCCGTGAACCATTCAACGACATCTTCGACCAGCCGGCTCGCAGCGGTCGAGGCGCAGCTCCTAGCCCGAGGAGCGCCCTTCGAGCTCGCCGAGGAGGAGGTGCTCGGGGAGCGCGTTCCGGTGTTTGTCAACCGGGCGCGCTCGCTCCGCGATGTCTTGCTGCGCGGTCGAGAGTTCGCCAGCGCAGACTACATGGTGTTCCGCGATGCGGACCGAGAGCGGCGCTATACCTTCGAGGAGCACGAGAAGCTGGTAGCGCGCGCTGCGGCCGCATTCGCAGATCGGTTCGGGGTCGGGCCGGGCGACCGAGTTGCAATCCTGGCGGCCAACTGCCCGGAATGGATCATTTCGTTCTGGGCGACGGTGAGCCTCGGCGCCATCTGCGTGGGGCTGAACGGCTGGTGGACCGAAGATGAGATCCGGTACGCGATCGGGCACAGCAAACCAAAGCTTTTGATCGCAGACGCGAAGCGCGCTGCTCGAATCACGGGCGACCCTGGGTTGCCGATGCTGATCGCGGAAGACGCCTTCGACGCGCTGCTGGCTGAGTACCCCGAGGCCGAGCTGCCCTCGCAGCCAATCGCGGAAGGCGACCCAGCGATCATTCTGTACACCAGCGGCACGACCGGCCGCGCCAAGGGCGTCGTTCACACCCATGGCAATGTCACCAACATGCTGATGGTCAGCTTCTTCCACGGTGCGCGCTTGATGATGGCCAACCCCAAGGCCGCCGAGTTGCCACAGCTCGCCAACAGCATCCTGGTGACGAGCCCGCTGTTTCACGTGTCGGGATTGCACTGCGCAGCGGTGACCGCGCTGGCCGGAGGTGCCAAGACCGTCTGGCCCATGGGGCGCTTCGATCCTGGAACGACGCTCGACTTGATCGAGCGCGAGAAGGTCACGGGCTGGGGATACACGGCCACCGTGCTCCATCGTCTCCTGAACCATCCCAGAGTCGGCGAATACGACCTGAGCTCGTTCCGTTCGGTCGGTGGCGGCGGTTCTCCGATCCCAGCTCCACTGATCGAGAAGGCGCACTCACTCTTTCCGCAGTGCAGCCATACGATGGGCGTCGGCTACGGTCTGACGGAGGGCACGGCCTTTGCAACGCTGAACGCCGGCGAAGAACTGACCAGCGACCCATCCTCCGTGGGTCGCCCCGTACCCGTCGTCGAAATCGAGATTCGCGACGAACAAGGGCGGGCCGTCGCCGAGGGCGAGGAAGGCGAAATTCACCTCCGAGGCCCCCTGGTGATGCGAGAGTACTGGGAAGACCCCGAAGCGACCCGCGCCGCCATTCGGCCCGGACGATGGCTCAATACGGGCGACGTCGGGCGGCTGCAGAATGGCAAGCTCTACATCGCTTCGCGCAAGCGCGACTTGATCCTGCGTGGTGGCGAGAACGTCTACCCATTCGAGATCGAGCAGCGTCTTGAAGCGCACCCGGCCATCGCGGAAGCGGCGGTGATCGGCATTGACCACGAAGCGCTCGGTCAGGAAGTCAAGGCCGTCGTCGTCTTCGAGGCGGGCCGCGAGCTCGGCGTCGAAGAGATGCAGCGCTGGGTCGCCGACACCCTTGCCTACTACAAGGTTCCGAGCCAATGGGAACCCCGTAGCCGGCCCCTTCCCCGCAACGCGACCGGAAAGGTGCTAAAGAACGCTCTGCGCGAGGCGCAGGATTCGATGTTCATCGAGGAGTAAGTCATGCCCGAAGCCGTGATCGTTTCAACCGCGCGGACGCCTATTGGCCGCGCTTTCAAGGGGTCGCTCATCGAGATGCGCCCTGACGACCTGGCCGCTATCGCGGTGAGGGCGGCTCTTGCGAAGGTTCCAAACCTCGATCCGGCAAGCGTGGAGGACTTGATGATCGGCTGCGCGCAGCCCGCTGGAGAGCAGGGCTACAACATGGGTCGCGTCGTGAGCTTGCTTGCCGGCCTCGACTCGCCTGGCACCACAGTCAATCGTTACTGCTCCTCGTCGTTACAGACGATCCGTATGGCGGCTCACGCGATCAAGGCCGGTGAAGGCGATGTGTTCGTCGCAGCGGGCGTCGAGTGCGTCAGTCGCTTCGGTCTCGGTAAGTCGGACGGCATGGAAAACACCAAGAACCCTAAGTTCAAGGCGTCCGAAGAGCGCATGGCGAAGCTCATGACGCCCGAGGGAGGCAACTGGGAGCCGGCCGGAGGCCTCGGCGATGTCTACATCACCATGCTGCAGACCGCTGAGAACGTCGCGCAGTACATGGCCGTGTCGCGCCAAGAGCAAGACGAGTTCGCGGCGCTCTCGCAGCAGCGGGCAGAAGCCGCGCAGAAGTCGGGGCACTTCGCCGAAGAGATCACCCCGGTCACCACACCGAGCGGCGCCGTGGTCGACACCGATGACTGCCCGCGTCACGGCACGACGGCCGAGAAGCTCGCGGGGCTCAAGCCGGTGCTCCTGGGGCAAATGGGTGAGCGAGCCACGGTCACCGCCGGGAACGCCTGCCCGCTCAACGACGGAGCCGCCGCAGTCATCGTGATGAGCGACACCCGCGCCAAAGCGCTCGGCATCACGCCGCTGGCCCGCGTCGTCTCGACCGCTGTCTCCTCGCTCAGTCCCGAAATCATGGGTCTCGGCCCCGTCGAGGCGACCAAGCAAGCTCTCGGACGCGCCGGCCTGACGATGAAAGACATCGACCTCGTCGAAATCAACGAGGCCTTCGCCGCGCAGGTGATCCCATCCGCCCGCGAGCTCGGCATTCCCATCGACAAGCTCAACGTCAACGGCGGCGCCATCGCCCTCGGCCACCCCTTTGGCCAGACCGGCGCCCGCATCATGACGACGCTCATCCACAACCTTCAGTCACGGGACGGCCGCTACGGCGTCGAGACGATGTGCGTCGGCGGCGGACAGGGCATGGCTGCAGTGATCGAGCGGCTAGGCTGAATTGGGGTAGAATCGGCGTCGAGCCATGTGGAATAGACGTCGATTTCTAGCCGCGGCCGCGGTGCTCGGTGCCGGGGGTTTGGGCCTCGCACTACGGCCTTCCGACAAGGGCGCCTATCACAGCGACTACTACTTGGGCTTGAGCAAGGCGCTCGACGAGGCGGGTCTGGCACGCCCCACGCTCCTCATCGATCGGCAGCGATTACTTGGGAACGCGGATGTTTTGCGTGCGCATCTCGAGGGCAAGCACGACTACCGGGTGGTCGCTAAATCGCTCCCATCGTTGGCACTCATCGAAACCGTGATGAAACGCTCCGGAACCGAGCGGCTGATGGTGTTCCATCAACCGTTTCTGAATCTGATCGCGGAGGCTTTGCCAAGCAGCGATGTGATGCTCGGAAAGCCAATGCCGGTAGCTGCGGCGGCGCGTTTCTACGATGAACACATCGACGACGGTTTTGACCCCGCTCGGCAACTTCAGTGGCTGGTCGATTCTGCGGAGCGCTTGCGCCAGTACCAACGACTGGCGCAGCAGCGAAACCTGTCCATGCGAATCAACCTCGAGATCGACGTGGGCCTACACCGCGGCGGTCTGACGAACGTCGAGGATCTCGCCGAAGCGCTCGGGATCATCGAAGCAGATCCCCTGCTGAGCTTCGGCGGCTTCATGGGTTACGAGCCACACGTCGTGAAGATCCCCGGCATCATAGGCGGTCCGCTGAAGGCCTTCGACAAGGCGCAAGCACGGTATCGAGACTTCGTGGTCGCCGCGGAAAGAATCCTGAAGCGCTCCATTCGAGACCTCACACTCAACGCGGCTGGTAGCCCAACCTATCAGCTCTACGATGGCGACGAGCCAGCCAACGAGCTCTCAGCGGGCTCCGCTCTGGTGAAGCCGACGGACTTCGACCTCGAAACGCTCGCGGATCATCGGCCTGCGGCGTTCATCGCGACACCGGTGATCAAGGCGCTCGAGACCAGCGAAGCCCCCGGCCTGGAGCCCCTCGCGGGCGCCATGGCCTGGCTCAATCCCAATCGGAAAAAGGCGTTCTTCATCTATGGCGGCTACTGGAAAGCCGTACCAGAGTCGCCCCCGGGCTTGAGCATCAACCCGATCTACGGACATTCGACCAATCAGGAGATGCTCAACGGCTCGACCAGCGTCGGACTGAAGCAGGACGACTGGGTGTTCTTGCGCCCGACCCAAAGCGAGCACGTCTTTTTGCAGTTCGGCGATATTGCAGTCTATGACGGCGGCGAGATCGTCGAACACTGGCCGGTCTTCACGCAGGGTGCCTGAGGACAGGACGCTTGAGCAACACGCAGATTCAGATTGAGAGCCAGGCTTTCTGGCGCTTGGCGGCAGCCACAGTTGCTGTGCTGGTGCCGCTGAACTGGAGCTGGCACGTCTGGGGCCGGCAGATCCCGGGCTCGCTTGCGGTCTACATCGTCGCCGGCGGCTTGTTGTATTTCGGGCTGCTTCGCTGGCTCACGGGTGTTCGCTTTTCGGAAATCTCCTACGAAGCGCGTTTCGTGGTCATCAGCTCGATGGTCTTACTGATCCTGTTCTTGGCGTTCGGACGCTCGAACACCTATCAGCGGCTCTTCGCTCAGCTCGTGCCGAAAGACATCAGGACGCCGCTGTTCGGCTTCATGTACTTCGCAGCCTGCAGTGTGCTCTTGCGCCTCTTGGTGCCGTATCTGCTCGTGCGCTTCAAACTGCGGCTGCTGCCGAGCGAATTTGGCTACGTCGTCCGAGGGGGAACTCGAATGCGCTGGGTCTACTTCGGCCTGTTCGTCGTGATGATCCCACTGGTGATTTGGGCATCCACCCTCCCCGACTTCCAAGCGAGCTACCCCCAGACACGCGGCATAGTCAGCGGCAACGAGGCCTCGATTCGACTCTTCATCCTCTATCACGCCGCGTACTTCATGGTATTCGTCTCCGGCGAGAGCTTCTGGCGCGGCTACATGACCTTCGGCCTCGGCCGCGACCTCGACGTCAGCGCACTCCCGTGGATGGTCATGATGTACAGCATCGGCCACTACGGAAAACCGATCCTCGAAGTGAACGTCTCGATCGTCGCCGGCTTCATCCTCGGCTACCTGGCCCTCCGCCACCGCTCTTTCTTTCTAGGCGCCCTCCTCCACTGGTCGATCGCCCTCACCATGGACCTGGCGGTCCTCTGGCAGCGTGGAGTGGCCTGGCACTAGGGGGTCAGCTTGCAGAAAGTGAAACATGTTTCAGTCTAGGGGACTGTGGCGAAGCTAAATCGTCAGATTTTGTTGAAAAAGCGGCCCACAGGTGTGCCGACTGCTGATGATTTTGAGGCCGCTGAGGGCGCTGTGGGACGGCCCGGGCCCGGAGAGGTCCTTCTCAGGAATCTGTACTTGTCGATCGACCCTGCCATCCGCGGATGGATGAGCGATGCGAAGTCGTACCTGCCGCCCATTGAGATCGGTGAGCCGATTCGGAGCGGGACGCTTTCCCAGATCATCGAATCCAAGGCGGAAGGCTGGCCGGTTGGCCAGATCGTCCAGGCGCTTGCGGCCTGGGAGTCGTACAGCGTGGTTTCGTCGCGCATGCTTCATGGCAGAGTGAAGACCATCGACGGCATTCCCCTCTCGACGATGTTGAGCGTGCTCGGTGGAACCGGATTGACCGCGTACTTTGGTTTGCTCGAGGTCGGTGAACCGAAGGAAGGCCAGACCGTTCTCGTGTCCGCGGCGGCCGGCGGCGTCGGATCGATCGTCGGACAGATCGCTAAGGTTAGAGGATGCCGAGCGGTGGGGCTCACCAGCAGCGACGAGAAATGCGCCTGGCTCACCGACGAGCTCGGCTACGACGCGGCTATCAATTACAAGGCGTCGAACCTGCGGCTTGCGCTCAAGGAGGCATGCCCCAAGGGGATCGACGTGTTTTTCGACAGCGTCGGCGGAGCGATCCTCAACACCGTGTTGACGCGTCTCAACCATCACGGTCGCGTGGTCGTCTGCGGTGCAATCTCTCAGATCAACGAGTCCGAGCTGCCTCCGGGCCCGAGCAACTACCTGCAGCTCCTCGCCAAGAGCGCCCGCATGGAAGGCTTCACCACCTTGGATTTCGCGCGCCGCTACGACGAGGCGCGCTCAGCCCTCGCGCAGTGGATCCACGAGGGTAAGATTCGCTATCGCGACGACATCGTCGAAGGCCTCGATGAGGCTCCGTCGCACTTGCTTCGACTGTTCAGCGGTGAACATCGAGGAAAACTGATGGTCAAGTTGGCCGACGCAGAGGTTTGAGAATGACTGGCATTTGTGATGGACGGGTAGTGATCGTAACGGGCGCAGGACGTGGCATCGGCCGGGAGCACGCGCTCGAGCTGGCCCGGCAGGGCGCGAAAGTCGTCGTCAACGATCTGGGCGTGAGCAACAGCGGCGAAGGCGGCGGCCAGGGGCCGGCCGAGGAAGTCGTTCACGAGATTCGCGCCATGGGCGGCGAGGCGCTGGCCAACGGTGCCGACGTTGCGGATTGGAAACAGACCGAGGCGCTGGTGCAACAAGCGATCGATGAGTTCGGGCGCCTCGACGTGGTGGTGAACAACGCCGGCTTCGTCCGAGACCGCATGTTCGTGAGCTGCAGCGAAGACGAATGGGACGCGATCATTCGCGTCCACCTCAAGGGGCACTTCTGCGTCGCCCGGCACGCGGCCGCGTATTGGCGAGGACAGGTCAAGGCCGGCCAAGAAGTCGACGCGCGAATCATCAACACCAGCTCTGGAGCCGGGGTGCTCGGAAGCGTCGGCCAGTCCAGCTACTCAGCCGCGAAAGCAGGAATCGCTACATTGACCCTGGTGCAAGCCGCTGAGCTAGGCCGCTACGGGATCACCGCCAACGCGATTTGCCCGATCGCGCGCACCCGGATGACCGAGGGTGCGTTCGCGGACGCGATGAAGGCGCCCGAGGAAGGCTTCGACGAGAACGACCCAGCGAACGTCTCGCCCTTCATCGCCTGGCTTGCCAGCTCGCAGTCGCGTGAAGTCACCGGTCGCGTCTGGGAGGTCTTCGGCGGAACGGTCACCGTCTTCGATGGCTACCGCCGCGAGCAGACGATGAATATCGGCAAGCGCTGGGACGCATCCGAGCTCGGGCCGGCGGTCAAAGACCTGCTCTCGAAGGCGCAGCCTCTGGTCAAGGTGTACGGCACATGAGCAACCCCCTCGACTTCAGCGGCCGGGCTGTCCTGATCACCGGCGGAAGCCGCGGGATTGGAAGAGGTATCGCCGAAGCGTTCCTCGCAGCGGGTGCCGACGTCGCCGTATGCGGGCGCAGAGAGCCCGACGAGCTTCCCAAGGCAGGCGGCAAGAGCGCGGTCTTCGTGAGCGCCGATGTTCGGGATGCCGAGCAGGTCGAAAAGATGGTGAACGAAGTCGTCGAGCGCCTGGGCCGTCTCGATGTGCTGGTGAACAACGCCGGCGGTGCGCCCTTCGCGGAGGCGGCCACGGCTTCTCCACGGTTTTCGGAGAAGATCATTCAGCTGAACCTGACGGCTGCACTTCACTGCGCGCAACAGGCCAATCGAGTCATGCAGGGCCAGGACTCCGGCGGCTCGATCATCAACATCGCCAGCGTGTCCGGCGTGCGCCCTTCCCCCGGCACGGCGGCTTATGGTGCGGCCAAGGCAGGATTGATCAACCTGAGCGCCACGCTCGCCATCGAATGGGCCCCAAAGGTTCGCGTCAATTCGATCGCCGCGGGCCTGATTCGCACCGAGCAAGCCCACCTACACTACGGCGACGAAGCGGGCATCGAACGCGTTGCGGCGACGGTGCCTCTCCAACGGCTCGGCACGCCCGAAGACATCTCGGGAGCGTGCCTGTTCTTCGCCTCTCCGCTCTCGGCCTATGTGAGCGGAGCCAATCTCATTTTGCACGGCGGAGGAGAAACACCCGCATTCCTTTCGGCCGCTAGCGTCAACCAAGGAGACTGAGCGAATGGAGTTTTCGTTCTCGGAAGATCAGGACGAGCTGAGGAGAGCCGCCCGCCGCTTCTTGGAGGTCGCGTCCTCTGAAGAGCGCGTTCGGAGCGCGATGGAGACCGAACGAGGCTACGACCAGGCGACCTGGGAACAGCTCTCGGAAGAGCTCGCCTGGACGGCGCTGACGATTCCCGAGGAGTACGGCGGTCTCGGCATGAGCTACCTCGACCTGCACCCTCTGATGGAGGAAATGGGCCGAGCGCTCCTCTGCTCGCCGTTCTTCTCGACGATCTGTTTGGGAGCCAACGCGCTCTTGCTGGCTGGCAGCGACGAGCAGAAGGAACGCTACCTGCCGGGGATCGCAGCCGGCGAAACGACTGCAACTCTGGCGTTCGCCGAGAGAAACAACCGGATGGGCGCCGTCGGGGTGGAAGCGACACACGCGAAAAGCGGTTCCGACTACATCCTTCGCGGCGGCAAGAGCTACGTTCTCGACGGCCACACTGCCGACCTGCTCATCGTCGCGGCGCGTTCCGAGGGCAGCGCGGGCGCCGAAGGCGTGAGCTTGTTCCTAGTGCCGGGCGACACGGACGGGCTGAAGCGCCGTTGGCTGCCCACGATGGATCAGACCCGGCGCTTGGCTTCTATCGAGCTGCATGATGTGACCGTTGCTGACGGAGCACTGCTCGGGGAAGAAGGCAGAGGCTGGGAGCTCTGCGAGCGAACTTTGGACCTGGCGCGCATCGCGCTTGCCGCCGAGCAGGTGGGTGCGGCCGAGATGTGCCTCGACATGTCGGTCGAGTACGCGAAGGTACGCAATCAATTTGGCAGGCCGATTGGTTCGTTCCAGTCGATCAAGCACAAGTGCGCCGACATGCTGATGATGATCGAGTCCGCGCGCTCGGCGGCGTTCTATGCGAGCGCGCTTGCGGCCCAGGGCGATGACGATCTCGAAGAAGCAGCCTCGAGCGCCAAGGCCTATTGCTCAGATACGTTCTTTCATTGCGCATCCGAGACGATCCAGATTCACGGCGGGATCGGATTCACCTGGGAGCACGCTGCCCACATGTACTTCAAGCGCGCCAAGGCAAACGAGATTCTCTTCGGCGATCCTTCTTTTCACCGCGAACGAGTCGCGCAACGCATGGGTTTGTGATGGAGCTACAGCTAAGCAAAGCAGAAGAGGCGTTTCGCCAAGAGGCGCGTGCCTGGTTGGAAGAGCAGCTCAACGGCCCCTTCAAGGACTTGCAGGGCCGTGGCGCTTCCGGCGACCAAGACACCTATGTCGAAGAGCGGATTGCCTGGGGCAAAGTCATGGGCGCAGCGGGCTGGAACTGCATCGGCTGGCCTAAGGAGTTCGGGGGCCGCGGCTGCACGATCAAGGAAGAGGCTGTCTTCAACGAGGAGTACGTCCGCGCGAACGGACCGGGCAACGTCGGACACATTGGCGAAACGCTTCTCGGCCCTACCTTGATTCACTTCGGCTCGCCGGAGCTGCAAAAACGCTTTCTGCCACCCATTGTCTCTTGCGACGAAATCTGGTGCCAGGGCTACTCCGAACCCGGTGCGGGCTCTGATCTTGCGAACGTGCAAACGAAGGCCACTCTGGTCGGAGACGAATGGATCATCGAGGGGCAGAAAATCTGGACCTCGGGCGCACAATACTCGGACTGGTGCTTCGTCCTCTGTCGAACGGACCCAGAGGCACCGAAGCACCGGGGCATCAGTTACATCCTGGTTCCGATGAAGCAGGATGGCGTCGAGGTGCGGCCGATCAAGCAGATGGGCGGAAGCGCCGAGTTTGCGGAAGTGTTCTTCGATGGCGCCAAGGCTCACAAGGACCACGTCGTCGGTGGCGTCAACAAGGGCTGGAAAGTAGCGATGGGCACCCTCGCCTTCGAGCGCGGCGCGTCGACGCTGGGGCAGCAGTACCTCTTCCAGAAGGAGTTCGAGCAGGTCGTCGAAGTCGCTAGACGAACCGGGGCGGCGAAGGACCCGATCTTCCGGCAGCGAATCGCGAACGCGGGGATCGGGCTCAAGATCATGCGGGTCAACGCTCTGCGCATGCTGGAGCACGAGGGCGCCGACCTGAACCGCGAAGCGCTGATCAGCAAGCTCTACTGGTCGAACTGGCATCGCGACCTCGGCAAGCTCGCGATGGACCTGCTCGGCCCCGAAGCCGAGCTCCTCGATGGCGCACCCTACGAGCTCACTGCCATGCAGAAGTGGTATCTCTTTGCGCGAGCCGACACGATCTACGCCGGCTCGAATCAGATTCAACGAAACATCATCGGCGAACGAGGACTCGGGCTGCCGAAGGAGCCACGATGACCAGCAAACCCACTTACGTTGGCGGGCACGGCCTGCTCGAAGGCAAAACCGTTCTCGTCACCGCTGCCGCCGGCACAGGCATCGGGTTCGCAACAGCCGTTCGCTGCGCCGAAGAAGGCGCCTCGGGCCTGATGATCAGCGACATCCACGAGCGGCGGCTCGGCGAGGCGGCCGACAAGATCGAATCCGCGACCGGGGTTCGCCCGGAGACGGTCATCTGCAACGTCACCAAAGAAGACGAAGTCCAGGCGATGTTCGAGTCTGCCGTGGAGAAGATGGGGCACGTCGACGTCCTGATGAACAACGCCGGGCTCGGGGGCTACGCCAAGATTGTCGACATGACCGACGAGCAGTGGAATCTGGTGCTCGACGTCACGCTCAATGGCTGCTTTCGCTGCACCCGCGCCGCCCTCAAGCACATGATGCCACGCGGACAGGGCACGATCGTCAACAACGCCTCGGTGCTCGGTTGGCGCGCGCAAGAAGGGCAATCTCACTACGCTGCCGCCAAGGCGGGCGTCATGGCGCTGACCCGCTGCGCGGCGATCGAAGCCGCCGAAGGCAACGTGCGCATCAACTGCGTCTCGCCATCCCTCGCCATGCATCCGTTCCTGGAGAAGGTCACCCCGCCGGGCCTGCTCGAAGAGCTCAAGAAGCGCGAAGCGTTCGGCCGTGGCGCCGAGCCCTGGGAGATTTCAAACGTCATGGTGTTCTTGGCGAGCGACTACAGCTCGTACATGACGGGCGAGGTGCTCTCGGTATCGAGCCAGCGCGCCTGAAGCTAGGCAGGACTCATCCGAGCCTGCCAGGCGTCGGAATGGCGCAACATGTACCAGCGGATGAGCGGCGAGAACACCCGCGCCAGCGGCCTGGTGAATCGCGATGCTTTGCGCATTTGTCCGATGAACTCCGCGAAGCCGATGCGCTGGTAGCCCAGGAGCGATTGACTCTCTTCGGTGTCGAGCCAATCGCAGTAGTAGGCGCCGCTCCCATACGCTTCCGCGGGGAACCGACCCACCCCGGTGGCGTCGAACATCGCACCGTAGAACTCGCGAAAGGTCATCCGACAGCTTTCGCCGCCCCCGATCATCAGCGTCTTGCCGATCGCCTCCGGGTTTTCGATCGCGCGGACCTGTGCCATCGCGACGTCCTCGGGATGCACCCATTCGAGGCGGGTGTCCGGGTTGATGCTGAAGAGCAGCCGAAAGACATCGGGCGAGAGGTCACCTGTGGCTGCTTTCACGCCAACCGACACCCCTATTCGGAAAATGACGTACGGTAGGCCGGACTCGCGGAGAAGCTGCTCGCACTCGGCTTTGTTCGAGGTGTAGTTGTCGGTCGCAACGGCTGGATGATCCCCCGTCAGAGGCGGTCCACCGGGCACACGAGGGCCGCAGACCGACAACGACGAGGCGAAGACGATCACGGGCGGATGCTCCTTGCGCCTCATCGCATCAAGGATGTTTTTCGTGCCGCCCACATTGACCTCATAGGCGAGGTCTGGATGCTTCTCTGAAGCAGGCGCCAGAACCCCCGCGTTGTGAATGATCGCATCGCAGTCGGAGACAGCCGGCTCGATGTCCGCCGGCGATCGAATGTCGCCCCAGACGATTCGAACCCGGTCTTCAAACCGCCGGCCTGCCCTTTGGTTGCGCCGATTCGGAACGTCGAAGGCGATGACCGAATGCCCCTCCTTCAAGAGTCGCTCGACTCCCTCTAGCCCAAGCCGGCCGAACGCCCCTGTCACCAACACGCGCATCCGCGCAGGCTGACCTGCGGCAGCGCCCGCTTCAAATTGAAACGCGTTCTTCTTCCTGATAGGGTCCCGCTCCCCGAAAAGCCCGGGTTGCCTCCTGTTCGGGGGCCCGAAGGAGTTGCGAATGAAGCTCGGCCTAACACTTGGATACGCAGGTCCTCAGTTGAACACGACGGTCCAGGATCTCGTGAACATGGAGAAGATCGCTGAGGTCGAGAGACTCGGATACGATTCCATCTGGACAGCGGAGTCCTGGGGCAACGACGCGGTCACACCGCTCGCCTGGGTCGGGCCGCAGACCTCGACGATCAAGCTCGGCACGGCAATCATGCAGCTCCCCGGTCGCTCGCCTGCAAACGCGGCAATGACGGCCATGACCATGGACATGCTTTCGAACGGACGCTTCATCATGGGCCTTGGCACCTCGGGCCCTCAGGTCGTCGAAGGTTGGCACGGCGTACCCTTCAACAAGTCACTCACCTGGCTCCGCGAGTACGTCACGATCGTGAAGAAGATCTTCGCACGCGAAGCGCCGCTCGAGTTCGACGGCGTGCGCTATCAGATCCCATATCGTGGCGAAGGCTCCTCCGGTCAGGGCAAGCCGCTCCGGAGCATGATCCGCAGCCGAGCCGACATTCCAGTCTTCACCGGCTCCATGGCGCCCAAGTCCCAGGCTATGTCCGCCGAAATCGCCGACGGTTGCCTGCTTACTTGCATGCACCCCGAGCGCCCGGAAGTTCTGATGAAGAACTTCAATGAAGGTTTCGAGAAGGCCGGGAATGGCAAGGGTGTCGAGAGCTTCGACATTGCTCCGACGGTTGTGGTCATCATCGGTGACCCGCAGTACGCGATGACGCCTTGCAAGATGCAACTCGCGCTCTACATCGGTGGGATGGGTTCGAAGACGAAGAACTTCTACAAGGACTATCTGAGCCTCGTCGGCTTCGAAGAGGCTTGCGAGAAGGTTCAAACGCTCTTCCTCGACGGCAAGCGCAATGAGGCCATCGCCGCTGTGCCCGACGAAATGGTCGACGCGCTCTACCTGGTAGGCTCCAGGGATCGCATTCGCGACCGATTCCAGCGTTGGAAGGATTCGCCCGTCGGAACTCTGATGGTCGGCTCGCAGGACATGGACACGCTCCGCTTCGTGGCCGAGCTCAACTCGTGAGGCAGCAATGAGGATTGGAATCGTAGGAGGCACCGGACGCGAGGGTCGCGGCTTGGCCGTTCGTTGGGCGAAGGCTGGACACGAGGTGTTCATCGGATCTCGACAGGCCGAGAAGGGACTGGCGAAGGCGGCCGAGTTCTCCGAGGAGTTCGGAGTCAGCATCCGCGGTGCCGACAACGTGAGCGCCTGCGAGCACGCCGAGCTGATCATCGTGACGGTTCCGTATGGTGCCCATCGCGCGACATTCGAATCGATCAAAGACGCGGTAGGCGACAAGGTGATCGTCGACATCACCGTACCGCTTCAGCCGCCCAAGGTTCGTTCTGTGAATCTGCCCGAAGGTCAATCGGCCGCATTGGAAGCGCGCGCGCTGCTCAACGAGGGCGCGCGTCTCGTCGCGGCTCTCCACCACATCAGCTCGGAGCACCTCAGCGACCCGAAGCACACCTTTGACTGCGACGTCTTGGTCTGTGGCGACGACAAGGACGCCCGCGCTGCCGTGATCTCACTGGTCTCGGACCTGGGACTTCGCGGCATCGACGCTGGCGTCCTGAGGAACGCGATCGCCCTCGAGTCGATCACGCCAGTTCTCCTGCACATCAATCGCCGATACAAGAGCGTGGGCTCCGGCATTCGCATCACGGGCATCCCGGAGACGGAATGAGCCGCGCCGAGCCAAGTTCGGTCGACATGCACGTCGGCTCGGAGCTCTTGGTTCGCGCGATCGCCGGTGTGCCGACGATCGATGTGGGAGACGACCTCTTCGAGCTGATCGTTTCGAGCCTAGGCCGCTCTGGTATCGAGCTCGCGGACGGGGACGTGCTCGTCCTCGCCAGCAAGATCGTCTCGCGCGCGGAAGGCTGTTTCGTCGATTTGGGGACGATCGAGCCAAGCGAAAAGGCGGGCAAACTCGCCGTAGAGCTCGAGAAGGACCCACGTCTGGTGGAGCTGATTCTCCGGGAGAGCGTGGGAATCTCTCGGAAGACCAGTGGCGCCCTGATCGTCCGGCACCGTCTGGGCTTCATTTCGGCGAACGCCGGCATCGACGCGAGCAACGCGGCGCCCTCGAGCATGCCCAAAGGCTCGGGCCCCTGGGTGCTCACCTTGCCTCATGACCCGGACGCTACCGCCGCGGGGCTTCGCGCTAAGCTCTGTCGGCACTACTCCGCCGAGGTCGCGGTTCTCATCACCGACTCCTGGGGACGTCCTTTTCGACGCGGCACTGTGGGCTTTGCGCTGGGCATGGCAGGACTGCCTGCCGTTTGGGATCGTCGCGGCGCGATCGACCGCCATGGCCGGGTACTCGAGGCTACCGAATCGGCAATCGCGGATTCCGTTGCGGCAGCGGCCGACCTCGTGGCCGGACAAGCCAATGAAGGGCGTCCCGTGACTTTGGTACGTGGCCTTCAGTTCAAAGCGTCGCACGATTCGGCGGCCGTCTTGCTTCGCGATCCCGAAAACGACTTGTACGCATGAGCGCCGCATCCGAGAAGGTGCTCACGGTCGTCGCGCTGGCCGGTGGCGTGGGCGGAGCCCGCCTCGTGGACGGACTCGATTCCGCGCTGCCCCCGGGCTCGCTCACCGCGGTGGTAAACACCGGTGACGACTTCCAGCACTGGGGTCTGCACATCAGCCCCGACCTCGACACCGTGATGTACACGCTCGCGGGACTCTCTCCCGAGGATCGCGGCTGGGGCGTCGAGGGCGACAGCTTCGAAGTTCTCGCGGAGGCCAGACGCCGCGGAGTCGACGACTGGTTCCAGCTTGGCGACCGCGACTTGCTCACCCACCTGTCGCGATCCGCCGCGTTGGCCCGCGGCCATTCCCTGACTCAGGCAACTGCCGGGCTCTGTAGCGCGCTCGGGGTCCAGCGACCGATCTTGCCCATGAGCGACGAGCCCTGCCCAACGAGCATCCTGACCAGTGCGGGCGAAGAGCTCGCATTCCAGGACTGGCTGGTGAAGGCGCGAGCCGTGCCTGCGGTGAGCCGAGTCCGTCAGGGAGGAAACGCTCGAGCGACGCGGTCCGTCCTCGACGCTCTGAGCGCTGCCGACCTCGTCCTGATCTGCCCTTCGAACCCCTATGTGTCGATCGATCCAATCCTGGGTCTGCCGGGCGTATCCGAAGCCGTGCGGCGCGCGACGACTGTCGCGGTCAGCCCAATCCTGGGCGGCAAGGCGGTGAAGGGGCCGCTGGCCACGATGATCTCGGAAATCGAAGGCCGCAGCGCGTCGGCCGAAGTGGTCGCCATGCACTACGAGGGTTTGTTGGATGGATACGCTGTTCATCCCGGCGACTCCTTTGGAGCCGACTGTCCGCTCCTCGAAACGAACATCCTGATTCAAACGAAAGCAGATCGGGCACGCTTCGCTCGCGAGCTGATCGAGTTCGCGCGGAGCGTGACATGAACCGCTGGGCATTGATTCCCATCAAGGGCTTTGATCGTGGGAAGTCGAGACTCTCGGAAGTCTTGCCTCCGGTCGAACGCGCTGCGTTGGCGCGGTCGCTGTTCGAACACGTTGTGGAGATCCTTCAGGAGTCTCCCGACATCGACGCCATCGCAGCGGTGAGCGACTCGGCCGAAGCCCGTGCGCACGCCGAAGCTCTGGGCGTGCTGGCGCTCGCCGACGCGCAGCAAAGCCGAGGGCTGGCAGACGTCGTCGATAGCGCCCTCCGCGACTTGGAACAGCGTGGCGCCGTCAGCGTGCTGATCTGCATGAGCGATCTACCGGACCTGAGCGTGCAGGACATCGCTTGCGTCGCGCAGCAACTCGAGGAAAGCGACGTCGTGCTCGTGCCCGATCTCGCGAAGCAAGGCACCAACGTCATCGCGGTGAAGCCAGCCAGCGGACTTCCGAGCTGCCTGGGACATGAGGACAGCCTCCTACGGCACCAGGCTCGCGCCCGTGATCTCGGGCTCAGCGTCAGCATCCAGCTCAGTACTGGCATCGGCTTCGACGTCGATGGCCCCTGCGACCTCGATCGATTGCGCGAGCGCTAGCGCCCCGCCGAGAGGCGGTCCATGAGCAGGCCGAGGAAGCGAGCCGCGAGTCGACGCGGCAGCAGCCTGATCGTCAGGACCATGAGCTTGTTGAGGAAGCCGGGAACGACCGTCACCCGCCCGCCCAAGGTCTGCAAGCTCGTGGCGACGACCGAAGCAGGACTGGCAAATATCAGACGCGCCAATGGTCCGAAGTTCCGAGGATCGAGGCCGGCGACCTGCTGGAACTCGGTCATGGTCCCTCCAGGACAGAGCGCCTGCACGTCGACGCCGTAGGGCCGGAGCTCTTCGGCGAGACCTTCGGCGAAGAGCAGGTCGTACGACTTTGTCGCGTTGTAGTTGGCCATGCCGCCTGCTCCGGAGAACGCGTTGACGGAGGAGACGAAGATCACACCACCCCTACCCCGTTCGCGCATTCCCTGAGCGATTTCGTGCGTCAGGAGCATTGGGGCGCGGCAGTTCAAGTTGAGCATCGACTCCTGAACGCTCGGGTCCTGGTCGAGGAAAGGCCCGCTCGAGCCGAAGCCCGCGCAATTGATCAGCAAGCCGACCTCGATGTTGGCAAGCGCCGGTCGCAACACCTCGACGATGTCGCGCGACGCGAGGTCAGCCGGGGCCACTCGCACCTCGACCTGGCACATGTCTTCGATGGTCGAGGCGAGCGCTTCGAGACGGTTGCGGCGACGCGCTACGAGGACGACGTTGATGCCGTGATCGGCAACCCGGCGCGCGAACTGCGCTCCAATCCCCGCGGAAGCGCCGGTGATGACGGCCCATGGTCCGTACCGCTCAGCAAGCTGGCTCATGGCCGGGCAGCGTATCACGCGACTCGGTGGGGGACAGCCTCTAGCTGACGACGCGCAGGCCGCGAGGCTCGTAGTGAAAGCGCGGCTCCCGGGTGAGCGCATCGTACGAGCCAAAGACCGCATCGGGATCCTGAATCGCGTCGAGTGGCTCGCTCGGGTCCTGATCGGATGTATCCCCAAATTCGCGAATGACGCCGTAGCTGGTGTCGCGCTGCACCGGCACCCTCCCAGAGTCTCGAATGATCCGGCGCAAGGTCGCGGGCGTCATGAGCTGTCCGTTCCGAGCCCCGGCAGCAGTCGAGATGCTCTCGTTCATCAGAGTCCCGCCGAGATCATTGACGCCGCAACTCAGTAGCAGCTGCGAAGTGCGAAGGCCTTCTTTGACCCAGGATGCCTGAAGGTTGGGGATGTCCCGGCCGAGCATGAGGCGGGCCGTCGCATAGAGGCGTAAGACCTCGTCACCAGTCGGCCCTGGTCGGACGCCGGCAACCTCGCTTGCCGCGAAGAGCGGTGCTTCCTCGTGCACGAAAGACAAGGGAACGAACTCGGTGAAGCCTCCGGTCTCCCGCTGGACTCTGCGCAGCAAGTCCATGTGCCGCATCCGATCGTCGACCGTCTCGACGTGACCGAACATCATCGTCGAGCTGGTTCGAATCCCGAGTCGATGGGCGGAAGTGACCACGTCCAGCCATTCGCTCGTGGTAATCCGCGTCGGTGAAATCGTCTTGCGTAGACGGTCGTCGAGAATCTCGGCCGAAGTGCCAGGAAGCGTGCCCAGGCCGGCGTCCGCGAGCTCGGCCAAGTACTCCGAGTACGACATTCGCTTGAGTGAAGCGCCGAACTTCACCTCTTCTGGAGAGAAGGCGTGGATGTGAATCTCAGGCGCGGCTTCCTTCACGACACGGCACAGCTCGATGTAGCTGTCTCCGGTGAGATTCGGAGAAAGCCCGGCTTGCAAGCAAACCTCCGTGGCGCCCATCTCCCAGGCCTGGCGCACACGCCGTGCAACCTCTTCCCGAGGAAGGAAGTAGCCCTGCTCCGAGCGCACCGTGCGCGCAAACGCACAGAACTTGCAGTTCTTGATGCAGACGTTGGTGAAGTTGATGTTGCGGTTGACCACATAGGTGACGCGATCACCCCGCTGCTGCCGGCGGAGCTCGTCGGCAACCATGCACAAGGCTTGGAGGTCGCGGCCACGCGCTTCGTTCAAGGTGATACCGTCGTGAATGCCGAGCTCTTCGCCGTCGAGGCTTCGTTCGAGGATCGCGCGAATGTCGCGCGTGACTGCTTGCAAGCAAGTTTCGAGAGCGGTCGTCATGTCGTGGCAAGCTCCTAGCTGAAGCCGATTGATGCGGGGGCGGAGAGACGCGTCGACGAAGCCCGGCGCATCGAGGTGAGCCGGGTATACCGGGAGTCGCGCTTCGAGTCGAAAGCCTTCTGATTCGCAGGCCTCGCGGAGGCGTTCTAGGTACGGCCAGGGGTGTTGCGGGTTGATGTAGTCCGGGCTCACCGGCGAAATGCCTCCGAAGTCGTTGATGCCCGCGCGAATCAAGGTCGCCGTCGAGGCCGGATTGAGGTTCGGTGGCGCCTGAACGCTGACGTCGTCGTCGAGGATGAGCCTGGCCAAGGCGACCGTGGCGGCGAGCTCCTCGGAGCTGGGTTCGCTTGCCAGGCTCATCGCGGTGCTGGGATGCGAGCGGAAATTTTGAACGATGACTTCGCCGATGTGACCGTGATCTCGGTGCAGACGCCGAATCGCGAGAATCGTGTCGACTCGCTCTTCGACGGTTTCCCCGATTCCGATCAGCAGCCCCGAAGTGAACGGGATTTGAAGCTCGCCCGCTTCCCGGGTCATCTGAATCCGTTTGGCCGGTCGTTTGTCGGGGGCGCGGTGGTGCGGCATGCCCTTCTCGCAGAGACGCTCGCTGACGTTCTCGAGCATCAGCCCGAGGCTCACGTTCACGGGCCGCAAGGCGACCATGTCGTCGCGAGAGAGAATCCCGGCGTTGGTATGCGGTAGCAGCCCAGCGGCGAGCGCTTCTTCGGCGGCCCATCGAAGGTAGTCGACCGTCCGCTCGTGGCCCCAGGAACGCAGCAAGGCGCGATATTCACGAAAGCCGGTCTCGGGCGTGTCGCCGAGGCAGAACAGCGCCTCGATGCAGCCCTGCTCGCGCGCTCGGTGGAGCCAATCGCGAATCTCGTCGGGGCTCATCGTCCATTCGCCGGCGTCGCCGGGCGAGCGACGGAACGAGCAGTAGTCGCATTGGTTTCTGCAGAGGTTGGTGATCGGCAGAAACACCTTGGGCGAGTACGTCAGTGTCTTGCCCCAGGCTCTATCCCGCCGCTCGCGAGCCGCCTCGCAAAGGCTGGCAGTGTCGAGCCCGCTCAGTCGGTAGGCATCCTGCTCACCGATCGGTCCGAGCCTTGCACCGTCCAGAAGTGTCGGCATCGAGCTCATTGCATCTTTGCGATGACCGTGTCCGCGAATCGGTTCAGTCCATCAATGCGCCCCTGCAAGTCGCCGCCCACCATGGGAGTCCCGTACATGAGCCAGGGAACGGTGATGATATCCGTCACTCCTGCATCTTCGAGACGTCTTGAAGCCATCGGCGTTCCAGACGTCCGTGACCACCGCCTGGTACTCCATCGGCAAATGATCGCGGCCGTACTCTTTGCGAAACGCTTCGATTTGCCCGATCAGGTCGAGCAGCTTCTTTGAGGTAAGCATCGCCGAGGACCAGCCGTCGCCATATTTCGCGGCCCGCCGAAGCCCGGGCTTGGTGTGGCCGCCGATGTAAATCGGGATCGGCTTGCTCGGCACCGGGCTCATCTGAATCTTACCGAAGTCATAGTGCTCGCCATGGTATTCGACCATGCCGCCGCCCCAGATCAGCCGGAGGATCTCGAGGCACTCGTTCATGCGCTTGCCGCGTGTCTCGAAGTCGGTGCCACACCACTTGAATTCCTCGGGCAACCAGCCCAGTCCGCAGCCGAAGCCAAAGCGGTTGTTCGATAGCGCCGCCAAGGAAGCGACCTGTTTCGCAACCAAGACCGGGTGCCGCACGGGCAGCTTCACAACGCTGGTATAGAAGAAGATCGACTTGGTGGCCGCTGCCATGGCGGCCGCGCCCACGATAGGCTCGATCCAGGGCGTCTCGCCATCCCACATACGGCTGCCGTCTTGAGTGTACGGGTACGGCTTGCTGACCTCTTCGGAGAAGAATATCGAGTCCGGCAGGACGATGGCGTGATAGCCGAGCTTCTCCGCCTCCTGAGCAACCGGGATGTACTGCTCGGGCGGCGCCATCGCGATGGACGCAGAGAACTTCATCGGCCGGACCTTAGCATAGCGGAGCCCCTGGCAAAGCCGCGATCAGGCGCGCACGCGGCTCATGCCCGGTCTCGAGGGATCCGTGTGCCGATGACGCGCGTGACGTTGAGCCAGGCCAACATGCGGGCCGAAAGGAGCGGCTTTCCCGTGTTCATGAATCCCGACGCTGATGTCACGATCGGGATCGGCCCATCCGAGGACATTCGTGAAGCCGAGATGACCGTAGGCATTGGCGGTTCGCGGTCCGTAGAAGCCAAAGCTTCGCAAGCCGAGCATGAACCCCATCGAAAGTGGGATCGGCATCATCAAGACGCGATCGACTTGCCCGGTTACCTGGGGCTCGACGGCACGGGCCACCGTGCGCTGCTCGAAAACTCGGCTGTCTTGATACGTGCCCCCACAAAGAAGCGTCTCGAAGAAGCGCGAAATCTCTTCGGAAGTCGCGATGATGTTGGCCGCTGGTGCAACCCCAGTGCGAAACCGCGGATCGTTGCTCAGGTCGACGAGCTCGCGCATAGAGGCGCCAAAGGCCACCTGGACGAGATTCTTGTAGGGCCAGGTCGGAGCGGGACCCGTGAAGGCATCGACCGCAACCTGATCGAGAAGCTCCGGGGCGACACCATAGTTGAAGTGTTTCATCTTCAAGGGCTCACGGACCTTCGCCGTTAGAAACTCGCGAATGTCCTGTCCAGTCACGCGCCGGATGATCTCGCCCAAGATGAATCCACTGGTGACCGCCTGGTACGCTTGCACGCCGCCCGGCCGGTGCGTGGGCTCCAGCTCGCAGAAGGCCCGGACAATCGCCTCGGGCTGTGAGAGCAGGTCGAGGTTGATCGCTTCTTCGGGCGTTGTCGGAATTCCCGCGCGGTGGGTGAGGACATCGCGAATCGTGATGCTGTGCTTCCGCCGCTTCGCGAACTCGGGGATGAATGTCGCCACCGGCTCGTCGACGTGTAGCTGATCTTCTTCCTGCAAGAGGTGAATCAGCATGGCTGTGACCGACTTCGAGCCGGAAAAGAAGTTGAAGAGCGTGTTCGGTGTTGCCTTTACCAGGGGCGTGCCTTCCGGATCCTCGGGGCTGTTTCCGCGAGAGTGGCCGATCGCGCGGTCGAGGATGATCTCGCCCCTTCGCCGGATGCAAAGCGCGATCGCCGGGTGAAGGCCCGACTTGTAGAAGGTCACGACCGAATTCCAAATCGCCTCGACGTCCTGAGTGCTCAGGCCCACGGCCCGCGGATCGATTTCCCGGTGACTCTTGGTAGTCACTTCCTCCGGATCGTAGGTCTGCACGCTGACCGGCAGCAGGTCTCGAAGCCGCGGCCTCTGCATCAGCTGCCTCGCTGATATCCGAGGTTTGGCTGCAGCCAGCGCTCAGCTTCGGCAAGGCTCATGTTCTTTCGTCGCGCGTAGTCTTCGACTTGCTCGCGATCGATGGGGCCTACGGCGAAGTAGCGGGACTTGGGATGACCGAGATAGATGCCGCTGACGCTGGCGGCCGGATACATCGCGAAGTGCTCGGTCAACGAGATTCCGATCTCATCCGGGCGGAGCAGCTCCCACAGCGTCTTCTTCTCGGTGTGGTCCGGGCAAGCCGGGTAGCCGAATGCAGGCCGAATGCCGCTGTACTTCTCGCCGATCAGCTCCTCGTTACTGAAGCTCTCCTGGGACTCATAGCCCCATTCACGCCGAGCGCGTTGGTGCATGAGCTCCGCAAACGCCTCGGCCAAGCGGTCCGCGAGTGCCTTGACCATGATCGCGTTGTAATCGTCATGATCCTGCTCGAAGCCACGAGCGAGCTCTTCGGCGCCGATGCCCGTCGTGACGGCAAAGGCCCCGATGTGATCTGCGACGCCGGATCCGACTGGCGCCACGAAATCCGCGAGCGAAAAGTATGGTTGTTCATTCGGTTTCACCGCCTGCTGCCGCAGCATGTGAAAGCGCAGATGCTCACGGCTGCGTGCCTCGTCGTCCCAGACGATGATGTCATCCCCATCCCGGTTCGCCGGCCAAAAACCGTACACGGCACGTGGCGTGATCATCTTCTCGGCGACGACGCGGTCGAGCAAGGCCTGGCCGTGCTCATAGAGCTCTCGCGCCGCGGCCCCGTGATTCTCGTGCTCGAGGATCTTGGGGAACTTGCCCTTGAGATCCCAGGCCGAAAAGAAGAATGTCCAGTCGATGTACTTTGCGATCTCTTCCAGGCTCACGTCCTCGACGACGCGGCGCCCTTGGAAGAGCGGCGACTGCACCTCCTCGCTCTTCCATTCTATTCGCGCGCTATTCTCCCGCGCGACTTCGAGAGAAATCAACTCGCGGTTCTGACGGTGCTCGAAGAGTTTGCGCGACTTTTCTTGCTCGCTTCGGTTCTTTGCATCGACCTCAGTCCGGCGCTCGGCGCTCAGGAGGTCGGACACCACGTTCACGACCCGTGACGCATCGAGGACGTGCATCGTGCTGCCGTCGTAGGCCGGCGCGATCTTGACGGCGGTATGCGCCCTGCTGGTCGTGGCGCCACCGATTAGAAGCGGATGGCTCATGCCACGGCGCTGCATCTCCGAGGCCACGTAGACCATCTCGTCGAGAGACGGGGTAATCAAGCCGCTCAGACCGATCACGTCGCAACCTTCGGCCTCGGCCGTATCGAGAATCTTTTCTGCGGGGACCATGACGCCAAGGTCGACGACTGCGTAGTTGTTGCAGCCGAGCACTACGCCAACGATGTTCTTGCCGATGTCGTGCACGTCGCCCTTGACGGTCGCGAGAAGCACCTTGCCCTGCGCAGAGCTGTCGACCTTCTCGTCTTCCATGAACGGCTCGAGATGCGCCACGGCTTTCTTCATGACTCGCGCGCTCTTCACGACCTGAGGCAGGAACATCTTGCCGGAGCCGAAGAGATCCCCGACGACGGCCATGCCGCTCATCAGCGGTCCCTCGATCACGTCGAGCGGACGGGCGTGCTTGAGGCGCGCTTCCTCGGTGTCTTCGACGACGAACTCGACTACCCCGTTGACCAGCGCGTACTCGAGCCGCTTCTCGACAGTCGTTTCGCGCCAGCTCATGTCGTGCTTCTGGCGCCGCCCCCTCCCTTTGACCGTCTCGGCGAGACTGACCAGGCGTTCGGTCGCGTCAGGGCGGCGGTTGAAGAGAACGTCCTCGACGTGTTCTAGAACTTCCTTTGGGAGCTCGGCGTACACCTCGAGCTGACCGGCGTTGACGATACCCATGTCCATGCCGGCGGCAATCGCGTGGTAGAGAAACGCAGAGTGCATCGCCTCGCGCACGCGATTGTTTCCGCGAAACGAGAAGCTGAGGTTACTCACTCCGCCGCTTACGAGTGCGCCCGGACAACGCTCCTTTATCTGCCGCGTCGCCTCGATGAAGTTGATCGCGTACTCGTTGTGCTCCTCGATCCCGGTGGCCACCGCGAAGACGTTGGGGTCGAACACGATGTCGGTCGGCGCAAAGCCCGCCTCTTCGACTAGGATTCGATACGCGCGCGCGCAGATTTCTACCTTCCGCTCGATGGTGTCGGCCTGCCCCTCTTCATCGAAAGCCATCACGACCGCCGCGGCGCCATAGCGGCGCACTTTGCGAGCCCTGTCGAGGAACTCCGCTTCGCCTTCCTTCATGCTGATCGAGTTGACGATTGCCTTACCCTGTACGCACTTGAGACCCGCCTCGATCACGCTCCACTTGGAGCTGTCGATCATGATCGGAACCCGCGAAATCTCGGGCTCCGAACCGATGAGATTCAGGAACGTCGTCATCGCCTGCTCCGAGTCGAGCATGCCCTCGTCCATGTTGATGTCGATGATGTTCGCTCCGTTGCGAACCTGCTGGAGCGCGACCGAAACCGCTTCCGGGTAGTCGCCCTCCGTGATCAGCGTCCGGAACTTGGTCGAGCCCGTCACATTGGTCCGCTCCCCGACCATGATGAAGTTGGTTTCCGGACGGATGACCAGGGGCTCGAGGCCGCTGAAGCGAGGAAAGTGGGTATCGCGCACGGGTTTCGGTCGCGGTGGAACGTCCCGAACCGCCTCTGCGATGGCCCGAATGTGATCCGGAGTCGTCCCGCAGCAGCCACCGATGATGTTGATCATCCCGTCCGCGGCGAAACCCCGCAGCAGCTCGCCCATCTGCTCCGGAGTCTGATCGTACCCACCAAAAGCGTTCGGAAGGCCGGCGTTCGGATAGCAATGCACGTAGCAATCCGCAATGCCCGTCAGCTCTTTCAAGAAGGGTCGCATCTCCTGAGCGCCCAGCGAGCAGTTGATTCCCACCGCTAGGGGTCGCGCATGCTCGATCGACACGTAGAACGCTTCGACGGTTTGACCTGATAGCGTACGGCCGCTCTTGTCCACGATGGTGACCGAAATCACGATCGGAAGGCGGACCCCCTTCTCATCAAAGACATCATCGATCGCGCAGATCGCAGCCTTGGCGTTGAGCGTATCGAAAATCGTTTCGACGAGCAGCAGGTCCGAGCCACCGTCGATGAGGCCTCGCACTTGCTCCGCGTACGCTTCCCGCGCCTCATCAAAAGTCAGCGCCCGATAGCCCGGATCATTGACGTCGGGACTGAGACTCAAAGTCTTGTTGAGGGGGCCGATGGCGCCAGCGACGAAGCAGGGGCGGTCGGAACGGCTCGCGGTCGCCTCCTTGGCAAGCCGCGCAGCGGCTACGTTGAGGTCGTACACCACCTCCTGCAGGTCATAGTCCGCTTGCGAGAACGAGTTCGCGTTGAACGAATTGGTTTCGATGATGTCCGCGCCCGCATCTAGATACTCTTCGTGGATCCCGCGGATCACGTCCGGCCGCGTGAGAACCAGCAGGTCGTTGTTGCCCTGCAGGCTGCTCGGATGGCTGGCGAAGCGCTCGCCCCGAAAGTCGGCCTCCCCGAGCCCGGCGCGCTGGATCATCGTCCCCATCGCACCGTCGAAGAGGACAATCCGTTGCTCGAGTAGCCGCTTGAGTTGTTCTGCCGTCGCGTCGTCGCTCATCTGCTTCAAACCTCACCCCGAAGAACTCGCGTAATGACCTTAAAACCTGGCATGCGCCCGTAGGCCGACGCACGCATACTGAAGACGAGCGACTGGGCTGCCGCCCTGATGTAATCCTGATGGGTTAAGGTAGAATGCCTAGACTGGTGCCGCTAGGATGAATTCCAACCGATTGGCTTTTGGTACGGCCTGGGTCCGCTTCATGTTGGCGGCCTGTGGGATTTGGCTCGTCCCACTCCTGTACCCGCCGATGGAAGCGCATCGCGGGGTTTTCGTCGCTTACGCCTGCGTCGCGGTCGTGGAGCAATTCCTGATTTGGCGCGACATCGCCGGGCCGTGGCGACCGTTCCTCGGCGGCATCCTCGACATGGCGCTGCTCACGTTCATCGTCCAGCGCGTCGGCTCCTCACGCACGGTGATGGTAGCGCTCTACTTCGTCGCAGGCATCGTCAACTCGCTCGTGGTGACACCCAGAATGGGCGTCCTGCTTTCGAGCATCGGTGCGGCGATGTACTCGGCCGTGGTCATGATGGAGGTCCGAGGTGTGTTGCCCTTTGCGCCCGACGGACCGGCCTGGATGCAGGCGGGAAGGCCCACCCCCATCGACGGCTTCTTGCAAGCATTCCTGGTCACGGTCCTGCTCGTGTTTGGTACGGCGATTGTCGCAACCCTGATTCGGAAGATCAACCAGCGCGAGACCGAGCTCGTCGTCGCCAACGAACGCCTCGCCGAGCTCTCCAGGCAGGATCCGCTCACCAAGCTCTGTAATCGCCGGCACATCTTGAGCCACATCGAGCAGGGTCTCGCATGGTTGAATCGCGGACGTCCGATGGCTGTCGTGATGATCGACCTGGACCAGTTCAAGCGGGTCAACGACACCCGAGGTCACCTCGAAGGGGATCAGGTGCTCAAGAGCGTGGCGGAAGCGCTTCAACGATCGACGCGCGAAGTCGATGTCGCAGGCCGCTACGGCGGCGACGAGTTCGTGATCGTCCTTCAGGACACGACCCAAGAGGAGGGACGCGTCGCAGGAAACCGTTTCGTGACGGCGATTCGGGAAGTGGGCATGAAGTTCGACTCGCTGAAGCCGGTCACCGCCAGCGCCGGCCTGAGTATCGCCCGTCCTGGCGACACGGTAGAGGCCGTCTTGAAACGCGCCGACGATTTCGCATATTCAGCCAAAGGCAAGGGCGGCAATCGCCTTTGTGGCTGAGGCATGCCAGAGAAGATATTGATCGCCGGCTGCGGCGACGTAGGAAACGCGCTTGGGGCACGGCTGCTCAGCGAGGGCTGCGAGGTCTGGGGCGTCCGGCGTCGCGTCGAGGCTCTAGGGGATGGGATCCAGCCCTGGCGGATCGATCTGACCACGCCGAGCAGTTTCAGTGCCCCGCCCGCCGCCTTCGACTATTTGTTCTATACCGCGAGCGCGGACCGGCGCGACGAAGGGCACTACCGTGCGATCTACGTCGATGGGCTTCGGAGCCTCTTGGGCGCCTTGCGAGCGGCCGGCTGCCCTCTGCGGCGGGTCTTCTTCACGTCGAGCACGGCGGTCTACGGACAGAGCGCTGGCGAATGGGTCGACGAGAGTTCGGCCACCGAACCGCTCCGCTTCAACGGACGCGTCCTTCTGGAAGCCGAGACCGTTGTTCGTGAGGCGCCCGAGACGGGGATCAGCGTTCGGCTGTCGGGGATCTACGGTCCCGGAAGAACACGGCTCGTACGGAAGGTCTGGAACCGAGAGGCAACCGTCGGCGAAAGCTGGACCAACCGGATTCACGTGGAGGACTGCGCCGGCGCCTTGCGTCATCTAATGCGGGTCGAAAGCCCGAGCGGGCTCTACCTCGGCTCGGACGATGAACCGGTGAAGACCGCCGATGTCGTCGCCTGGCTCGGCAAGGAGCTGGGAGTTGCACCTCCTCCGCAGAGCGGGGCCGAGAACCAAGCGCAGCGATTCAACAAGCGCTGCCGAAACGCACGGCTGCGAGGTACCGGCTACCGATTCGAGTATCCGACCTTCCGAGAAGGCTATCAGCCGATCGTAGCCGAGTTCCTCAAAGAGTTAGGCTAGCTCCGCGCAACAGAATGCCGCTAGGCAGTTCGGGTGATGATGTGGAAGCCGAAAGGCGTCTCCACGACGGCGCTGGTGTCCCCGACGCCGAGCGCGAAGGCAGCATCCTCGAAACCTTTGACCATTTGGCCTCGGCCGAAGCCACCGAGGTCGCCCCCCGACTGCGCCGACCCGCAGTCAGAGTGCTGACGCGCGAGCTCGGCGAACTCGGCGCCGTTCTCGAGCTGCCTTGCGATGTCGGCGATTTGAGATTGGGCTTCCTCTTTGCTGCGTGTCGCGGAGGAACGCTCCGAGCCCGCGTACATGAGAAGGATGTGTGAAGCGCTGATCTGATCTGCCATGCTCGTCTCCCCTGAGGGCCGGACCGTAGCAGAGATCGGCCGCCCCTACAGGGCCAAAACCGGCTTCAGTTTGCCGGCACAGTGCGCCTCGACCGCAGCGCGATCGACCTTCCCCGAACGATTGAGCGGCAGCGAGTCGAGCAAGCAAATGCGCTTGGGATGCTTGTAGGCGGCCAGATCCTTGCTGAGCCTCTTGCGAAGACAGTCTGCGCTGTATCGCGTGGGGTCGATCACGAGCGCCGCGACCAGTTCTTCGCCCCATTCGGCGTGCGGCAGCGAGAAGACGCAGGCCGACGCGATGCCTGGAACGGTTTCGAGCCAGGCTTCCACCTCTTGAGGTGCAACATTCTCTCCGCCCGTCACGATGATGTCGTCGAGGCGTCCCTGAACGAGCAGCTGCCCGTCCGGCAAGAACGAGCCGAAGTCCCCGGTGCGAAGCCAGCCGTCCGCCGTCCAGGGCTCGCCGCTTCGGTCTTCGCCGAGATATCCGTCCATGAGCACGTCACCGCGAATCTGGATTTCGTCAGCCTCGATTCGCACGTCGATACCCGGCAACGGGGGACCCGAACCGGGCGATCCACTCTGCCCGGGCCCTTGGGTCGTGACTTGAGAGCATGCTTCGGTGCAACCGTAGGTCGCGAACGTGGGCACCTTTCGGTTCTGGGCGAGCTCACGAAGCGCAAGGGGAAATGGCGCGCCGCCCACCAAGACCGCCCGGAGCGCGGGGCTCGGTGTCCAAGCGGGCCCTTCCAGGTACAGCAATCGGCGAAGCATGGTGGGAACCAGGCTCAGAATCGTCGCGCGATCCTCGGACATCAGTCGGACCAACTTGCGAGGCTCGAAGGGACCGGAGCTCAGCACGACGCAGCGCCGTGCGATGAGCGAGCGGGTTACGATCGAGAGCCCTCCGACGTGGGCAGGCGGCATGCATAAGAGCCAGCGATCCTCGGCCAGCCAACCGAGGTTCGCGGCGTGCGCAGCTTCCGAGGCGATGAACGAGCGGCGGGACAGGCATGCTCCGCGAGGCGATCCTCGGGAGCCGGAGGTGTACGCGATGGCCAAGGTCTGCTCGACGGAAATCGGAGCGGGCAACATGACCTGCTCGGCAGATGCGCCGCCCAGGGTCCAGCCATCGATCTGATGGCTGGGCTGCGCCTCCTCTAGAAGCAGAGCGCGTTCGCGATCTCGGAGGCGCGGGTGTAGCAGCACCGCCGGACAGCCAAGCTCCAAGAGCGCGTACAGTCGGACGAGCGAGTCGACGTCGACGTCGGGCGTGAGCGCGACCCTGTCCCCAGGTTTCACCCCGCGGTCCGCAATCGATGCGAGGGCCGCGCGAACACGCGCGGCGACCTCGGCGTACGACCATGCACGGCCGTCGGCGATGAGGCAGTCACGGTCGGGCTCTTCGTTCGCGGCCGCGAGGAGGCTCAGCTCAACCATCGGGGTCCTCGTCGAACTCCAGCCCCAAGCCTGGCGCCGCATGCGGGATGATCTCTCGGCCCGCAATCGCGGCGATCCGGTGCGGCGGCCAGAGTCCGAGGGCCGGATGCTCGCCCAGGCCGGCCGCCAGCTCGGTTTGAAGCGCGAGCGCGAGCTCCGCGGTGACCGCGCGCGCGATTGGGCCGTCGAAGTTGTGCGAGACCAGATACCGCGCGCCATGTGCCGCCGCACGCTCGGCAGCTTCGAACGAAGCCCGGAGTCCGCCCAGTACCATCGGCTTGATGACGACGGCCGCAATCCGGCCGCTCTCGAGCAAGCGCTCGGCGAGCGCCGCGTCACGAAGAGTTTCGTCGAGGGCAAACGGCAAGGGCAGACCCAGGGCCGTCGGCCAGTCCTCCGGCGCCACGGGCTCTTCGATCAGCTCGAGCTCCAGCGCTTCGAGCGATTCGGCGTGCCGTCGAAGCGAGGCGACGGGGATGCGACGATTGGCGTCGAGGCGGAGGGGGAGCCTTGGATGCGCGCGGCGAATGGAGCGAAGGGCACCGAGCTCGCTCTCGAGGTCCTTGCCGATCTTGAGCTTCAGGTGTGTTGCCCCGTCGGCCAGCAACTCATCGGTGCGAGCGGGCCATTCGCCAGCGTCTGCGGTCATGACGAGATCTGCGATGGGAACCGCGCGTCGTTCCGCGTCGCCGCCGAGGACTCGATGCACGGGTTCGCTTCGCGTGCGCCCGAGCCAATCGAGCAGCGCGGTTTCCAGCGCGAAGCGTGCCGAGGGCTGGTTGAGCGGCCGGGCGGCAAAGGTGTCGACGAGAAGCTGGAGGGGGCTCGCGAGCGGGTCCACGAGCACCGGACCATCGGCGAGACTCTGGAGCTCCTCGGCGACTTCCGCGATCAGGTCGGGAGAGTAGCCCGGGAGCGGTGAGGCCTCGCCGAGTCCGGTCGTTCCGTCGCTTCGCATGAGTCGAAGTACTGCAAAAGCCCGCTTGACCAAGCCTTCCGCTCCGCCGACGAGAGGGTTACAAAGCTCTCCTTCCAGCAGGTCGACCTGCGCATGGAGCTCGGTCACAGGACGATTCCCATCGCGAACAGCAAGCCGAACAGCGAAAGAAGCTTCGCCGTGCCCGCCAGAGTTTCGTTGAGAGCCACTCCGCGGTCGTTCACGACGGAGAAATACAGTTGGATTCCCCAAGGCATGGTGAGCAGAGGAAGACAGACCCAGGCGCTGGTCCAGCCGAAAAGGAACATGAGCGCGGGCGTCGCGTAGGAGACGAGCAGCAGTAACGCGTACTCTCGAACGCCGGCATCTCTTCCGAATCGAACGACGAGCGTCGTCTTGCCCGCCCGCCGGTCGCCTCGATGGTCGCGGACGTTGTTCACCACGAGAATCCCGGTCGCCAGAGCGCCGATCGGCACGGAGGCGAGCCAGGCGATTTCGGGAACATACCGCCCTTGCACAAAAGCCGTCCCGCAAACGGCCACGAATCCGAAGAACACCATCACGAACACGTCGCCGAGGCCGTTGTACGCGAGCGGAAAGGGGCCGCCGGTGTAGGCCAGGCCTGCCGCCATCGAGGCGAGGCCGATTACGATTACGGCAGGGCCGGCAATCCAGCTGAGGTAAACGCCCGTTCCCAGCGCGAACGCGAAGCTGACGATGATGCCGCGACGGAGCTGGGCCTCGGTCAGAAGCCCCGCCTGCGCCGCACGCATCGGGCCGAGACGCTCCTCGGTGTCGGCCCCTTTTTGGAAGTCGAACATGTCGTTCGCGAAATTGGTCGCGACTTGAATTAGAAATGCGCCAAGCAATGCAGCGAGCGCCGCATCCCAACGAAATGCGCCCACGCGCCAGGCGCAAGCTGTGCCTACGGCGACCGGTGCGAAAGCCGCCGTGAGAGTCGCAGGGCGCGCGGCCAGAATCCATGCGCGAATCGAGCCTGGGGCGATCTCGGTCATCGCTGCGCCATCTCCCCTACCCGCTTCAGCGTAGCGGCAACGGCTGCCGGGGCTTCGAGCAAGACGTTGTGCCCGACACCATCGACGAGCTCTGCCTCGATGTGAACGTTCTTCGCGGCCAAGTCCTGGGCAATCCTCGAAAACTTGGGGTCGAGCGAGCCAGTCATGAGGGTGATCGGCACTTCGAGCGACTCGATGACAGGACCATAGTCCGGCATCTCGGCCAGTCCGAGCAGCTCGAGCGAGCGAGCCAGGCCTTCGGGGTCCTGGGCGTGGCGTGTCCGGCGCTGCACGGCCAAAACCTCGGCCGGGAGCAAGCGCTGACTCGCAAAGAGCGGCAAATCTTCCCAGGCCGCAACAAAGGCCCCCAAGCCTTCCTCCCTGAGTGAGCGCGCGCGGCGGGCATCGGTTTCACGGCGCACCGCACGAGCCACCTGTTCACGGAGCCCCGGGTGAACGCCAATCAAGACGGCCGCGTCGAAGAGCCTGGGTTCACGATTCAAGAGCCCAAGCGCGAGCCGCGCGCCGAGCGAGTACCCGCACAGCATGCGAGGCCGTTCCGCTCCCGAAAGCAGCGAGACGAGTCGCGTGACCTCGCCTTCGAAGGAGTCGACCACCCTGCTCTGCCAATCGCGGCCATGGCCGGCCAAGAACGGAATCTTTGCCGTTCCGAGCTCTGAATTCTCGACGACGCGGTTCCAACTCTCGGGCGATCCGGTGAAGCCATGCAGGAGGAGCCACATCAAAAGCGCTCGCGCCTCAAGGCTTGCTCGACTCGAGCACGGAGCGCCTGGTTCTGCTCACCCGAACCGTGCGCCGGCACCACTGCCTCGATCACCGTGCAGCCGTTTCGTCCGTACGCCGTGATGAGTGCGTCGCGAAGCCCCGACACAGTGCGCGTCGTTGCGAATGCGCATCCGTAGACCGAAGCGGCAGCGGCAATGCTAGCTTCGTGCGGCGTCGTGAAGTACGGGAGCCATTCCGCTTTGCCGTGCTGGGCGATCGGGAGTTGCTCGAAGATTCGGCCTCCAGTGTTGTTGACGACGACGATGACGAGCGGGTTCGACGCCTGCGAGGCCAGTTGCAAGCCGTTGATGTCGTGCAGAAAGCTGACGTCGCCAATGAGCAGCGCCGTCGCGTCCGAAGAGCATGACGCGACGCCAGCGGCCGCCGAGACGACACCGTCGATGCCGCTCACCCCACGCTGCGAGAAAACCCGAAGCGAGGATCCTCCCGGCGGCACCCAGAAGTCGAAGTTGCGGATAGGAAGGCTATTGCCCAGAACCAGCGCGCTCCCTTCCGGAGCCAGGTCGCGAAGCGTGCGCGCGGTTCCGGCCTCGCCGAGCTGGTCGCCGGCCTCATCGAGCAGCTGGGCAGCCGCGTCCCAGACGAGCTTCTCTGCGCGGTGAACCTTGGCGGCGAAGCTACCGTCTCGCGCGGCCCCGCTGAAGGATTCGGCGGCTAGACCTGCAACGACATCAGCCAGCTCGGCCTGAATCATCAGCTCAGCCTTCGCATCGGGATCGATCCAATCCCAGGGATGCACGTTGGCGCGGCGAATTTTGCGCGTTTCGCAAAGCTGCTCCCAAGCCTTGGACGTGGGACTCGCGCCGAGCTGCAAGACGAAGTCGGGAGCCAAGGCAGAGCTTCCCGTTTGGGTCCGCCAGAGCGTGTCGAAGGCGCCGATCAGCGTTTCAGTCCCGCCGCCGCATCGAAGCTGGGATGAGGCTTCGACCGCGATCACGACGCCGGCTCGGTCCGCTAGTGTCTCGAGGTCAGCGAGGACCGCAGCCTCGCGCGGCAACGCGGGTCCACACAGGACAAGCGGTCGGGCAGCGCCGTCGAGCGCGCCTGCGAGACGCTTCACCGCGCTATCATCGACACGAGGCGATCCTCTCAGCGCATGGACCGGCTCTTGCAGAATCGCGTCGACACGGGCGTGCGTATCGACTTCGCCGCCCGAGGCTGCCCTCGGCTCCAGGGGCGCTCGCGCCTGCGCATTGATGTGGACCGGCCCGGGCCGGCTGCCCGAGGCTTCGAAGACCGCTCGCGTCGCCGTCCGCTTCACGGCACGCAAGCTCAGCTCGTCACCTCGAGGCTCACCTAGTTGTGCAAAGAAACGAACGTGACGGCCGAAGAGCCCAACTTGATCGGTGGTCTGGTTTGCGCCGCACTGCTGCAGCTCCGGCGGCCTGTCCGCTGAAAGCACGAGGAGCGGCACGCCGGCCTCGCTAGCTTCGATCACCGCGGGGAAGTAGTTCGCGGGCGCGCTGCCGGACGTGCACAAGATCAAGGACGGACGCCCCGTCGCTCGCGCTTGCCCAAGCGCGAAGTGCGCGGCCGAACGCTCGTCGAGCGCGCTGATGCAACGCAGTCCCGCGTGCTCTAGCGCGGCAATGGCGAACGGTGTGGAACGCGACCCTGGACTGATGACCGCATCGCGAACGCCAGCTAGCGCGAAGCCATGGACGACGAGACGCGCCCATTCACTCTGTAGATCAGCGGCCGTCCCCATGGAGCGCTCCTAAAAGCGCCTGCATCTTGAGCTCGGTTTCCGCGTACTCGGCGTCGGGATCGGAGTCGGCCATGATCCCGGCGCCAGCGTAGACCCAGGCCTTTCCGTCGCGGAGCAGTCCGGAGCGAAGCGCGACGACGAATTCGCCGTCACCTGCAGCGTCGGTCCAGCCGACCGGGGCGCTATACCAACCGCGTGCCAGCGCCTCGTGTTCGACGATCCATTGAATCGCTTCGTTTGTGGGTACGCCCCCCACAGCAGGCGTGGGGTGCAGTGCTTGAACGAGTGCGAGGATGTGCGTCGGCTGGCGCAGATGCCCTTCGATGGGCGTCTGCATGTGCAGCAGGTTCGGAAGCTCGCGGACTCTGGGCTCGGGAGCGGAGCGAACCGAATCGCAGAACGGTTCGAGCGCCTTTAGAATCGCCTGAACCACCAGCTGATGCTCTTCCCTCTCCTTCGAGCTCTCCATCATTCTTGCGGCATCACCGTGTGCCGTGGAGCCGGCCAGGGCCTCGCTCAACACAGAAGGACCGCGGCGCGAAATCAGAAGCTCGGGCGTTGCCCCCAGGAACGCCGAATCGCCTCGCCACAGAGCGAATCGAGTGCAGCCTGGGAATTGGCCTTCCAGGCGTTTGAGAACATCGAGCGAACCGGCCCCGGTTTCGAGCTCGACGACGCAGTGCCTGGCAGCAACGACTTTCTCGACGGAGCCGTTTTGGATCTCCCGCCGGATGTCATTGACCTGGCGCGACCAGGTCTCCCGGTCCGCTTCGTCGATGCGACGGACTGAAACAGGAGGAGGAATCACACCAATCGGTCGTTCCAGGCTGTCCCAGATCGCGTCGAACACGTCGAGGACCTGGTCGGCGGCCGGGCTCTCCGGCTCGCAAATTGCCAGTGACAGCCATGCCCGCTCGTCCACTTGATAGGTCCAGCTCGGCAGGAGCAAGAAACCGTCGCCGAAGCTCTCCCAGGGCATCTGCCCCGAGGCGCCGGGCGCGAAGGAGGTGCCGCCGAAGACGCGGGGAGAAGGGCTTGCTTCGTGAGCAAGGTGATTCGTGCGGTCGAAGAAGTCGCTGATGGACGGCGCATTGGGCGCCAAAGTCGTCGCTACTCCGAGCCCGGAGCATGCAGTGCTCTGCGGCGGGTCCCAGAGGATACTCGCTTCGTGCGGGAAAGCGCGAAGCAAGGCGTCCGCCGGCGCGACGGGCGCAGGAACGGTCACGATGAGGGGACTGTCCTCGGAGCTACGAGCCGCAAGCGCCTGCTCCAGGAACGCCCGGGAGGCTTCCCTGTTCGGTGCGCCTTCGATGACGAAAGCTGCGCTCTGCGACCTCATGAGCGGCCTCCTTGAGGTTCTGCGACGAACAGGTTGCAGGCACCGAACGTCAGCGGCTGCACGTCGAGCACGTTCAAGCCGGAGGCCTGCATCTGCTCGGCAAACTCATCGGCAGGCGGAAATGCGGCGATGGACTCTTGCAGGTACTTGTATTCGCGCGATCCGGACAGCATCCCACCGATCCGCGGAATGACTTTGCGGACGTGAAAGCGGGCGAACGGGCTCAGCCATCCCACGCTTGGCTCGCCCAGCTCCAGAACCGCGACCCGGCCGCCGGGCTTGGTGACTCTCGCCATCTCCGCAAGCGCGGCGCTTCGATCGGGAACGTTGCGAATGCCAAACGCGATACAGCAGCCGTCGAACGAATCGTTTTCATAGGGCAGCGCTTGCGCGTCACCGAGCTCGAGCTGCACGCGATCGGCAAGACCCGTGCGCCTCACCTTCTCGACACCGACCTCGAGCATCCGACTCGACGGATCGCTACCAACGACCCGTGCGTCGGGGTGAAGCCGGGCGATCATGAGCGCCAAGTCGCCAGTGCCTGTCGCGAGGTCCAGAACCCGAGCGCCGGCGGGTAGCTTGAGCGCGGCAACGGTCTTGCGACGCCAGGACTGATCGATCCCCATCGACATCAGTCTGTTCAACAGGTCATAGCGACCCGCGATCTGATCGAACATTTCCCCCGACCCGGGGTTGGGCGAGCCGGTCTGTTGGACCGTTTCGCTCATTGAGCACCCCGTTCGAGCTTCTTGGCCTGCAAACGGGCATTCTCCTGCACCTCTTGCTTGCGAGAGTGGAGGCGCATGTGACCGCGCTGAATGCCCTCCCCGGCAAGCGCGCGAAGCGCTGCAAGGTTAGATGCCATGCCTGCCGCGCCCATGACGATGGCAAGCTCGCCCGCGTTCTTGACTCCCATCAGCTCGAAGGCAGCGCGAACGCCACGATGAACTCGTGTAGAGCCACCGACCGTTCCGACCGCCAGTGGCATGTCGAGCTCGCCGTGCACGCCACTGTCGGTGCGGCTCCAAACGACCAGTGGTTTGTAGCTTCCTGTCACCGAAGCGAAGGCATGCGCCCCAGCTTCGATCGAGCGCCAGTCCTGTCCCATGGCAAGAGCGACCGCATCGATGCCATTCATCACGCCCTTGTTGTGCGTGACCGCGCGAAAGGGGTCGAGCTCGGCGAAGCGGCTGGCTTTCACGATGCCGTCAGCAAGCTCCGGCCCGCCGAGCGCATCGACGCTCACGTCGCAACGCACTTGAATTCGACGTCGCAGCGGCAGATTGCTGAGGATGCGGAGTCCGACAGCACCCTCGGTAAGCTCCTGGATTCGAGGGGCGACGGCTTCGGCGACGGCGTCGACCACGTTGGCGCCCATGGCATCACCCACGTCGACGTAGAGGTGCACGACGAGAATTCCATCGTCTTCGTCGAGCACGCGCACATCGAGATCACGGCAGCCACCGCCGCGCTTCACCATGCCTGGGATCGCGTCATCCGCGATCTGGAAAATCGAGTCGCGTTCAGCTTCGACGCGCGCCTTCGCCTCGTGCGGATTGGGCACGTCGTCGAGTTGAACTTGCGTCGTCATGATGGGCGCGGTGGCCTCACCGAAAAATCCGCCGGTCATCCGGACCTGGCGCGCGGCGTTCGATGCAGCGGCAACGACCGAAGGCTCTTCGACCGACATCGGCACCAAGACGTCATTGCTGTTCACACGAAAGTTGAGGGCAATCGCGAGCGGCAGGCCGTGCACGCCAATCACGTTCTCGCTCATTCGATTGGCGACGTCGAGCGTGAGGCGCCCTCCGTCCTGCAAATGCCGAACCGAATCCTCCGAAAGTAGGCCGGTGTCGAGCATGGTTCGAAGCCGCTGTTCAACGTGCTCGCGGTAGAACCCCGGGATGCGGCTAGTCACGGTTGGTGGTTGCTTGGACATCGATGACTCTTTCCTCATTGCTCCCTAGGACTCCCGGTGGACGGTGGCGCGGGCCACCGTAATCAAGGCATCTCGCGCGCGACCCTCAGGCAGCCCTTCCAAGGCCAAGCAGGCCTCTTCGGCTTTGCGAATCGCGAGCTCGCGCGTCGACTCGAGCGCGCCCGTCTGATTGAGCACCGACAGCAGCTGTGCCTTCGCCGCCTCTGGAACCTCATCGATGGGGCTCGCGACCAGGTCGTCGAGAACTGCGCGCAGCGAAGGGTCCCGCTCGAGGGCGACAATCACCGGATGCGTCATTTTGCCCTCGCGCAGATCGGTGAACGGAGATTTTCCGATCGTCGAGCCGTCGCCCGCATAGTCGAGATGATCGTCGATCAGCTGAAAGGCGACCCCGAGGTGAAGCCCATACTGTTCGAGCGCCTGACAAGCTTCCGGGCTCAGACCGCCGGCACGTGCGCCAGCAAACATCGCCCAGCGGAAGAGCGCGGCTGTCTTGCCTTCGACGACTTGCATGTACGTCCGCATTCGCGCGTCGATGCGGCCGCGGTTTTCGAGCTGAATGGCCTCGGCAAAAATCATTTCATCGATGATGTCGAGTAGCCGAACCAAGACGTCCGGCATCTCGGCGGCGCGCACGCGGCGAAGCGCATCCACCAGCAGCCAATCTCCTGCAAAAATCGATGCCGCGTTGCCATAGAGGGTTCGCGCAGCGGGAACACCCCGGCGCTGATCGCCGGCGTCCACGACATCATCATGCAGCAGCGTCGCGCAGTGCACGAGCTCGACCGCAACGCCGAACGCGCGCGTCTTGTCATCGAGGCCGTCACCGAGCCGCGAGGCCAGAACCACGCACATCGGACGAAGCCGCTTACCAGCGATTTCGAGCAAATGGTGCGCGCTCTTGTGGACCACACTCTCGCCGCGCGGAAGGCTCTGAATGCCCTGCTCCAGCGCAGCCATGTCCCAGCTCACCAAATCTGCGAGATCGGCCAAACGCGCAGAAAGGTCGCCGAGCCCCTGCGAATCGCAAACGGCCTGCAGGCTCGTGAGCACATCGGACGACGAGTCCAATCGAACCGCCGCGATCAACGACATCCCAGGCCTCCCCTGACTCTCCCCTGCCCCATTAGTCTTCTTCTTCCGCCGATTGCAGATCGGCTGGGTTGAGCATGCGACCTGCGACGAGCAAGCGAACGAGCCGTTCGCCGGCCTTGGACAGCGCACTGAGTCGCGAAAGTCGCTTGCGCATGTAGTCCACTCGGGCCCGGTCCTTGCCGGCCAGCTGGCCGCGCGCGTCATCGAGAAAGCGCTGTGCATCTGCGAAGGCATCGCTTGCCTCCCGTATGAGATTGAGCTCGCGGCGTTCGTACACACGACGAAGGAGCTTCCAAATGCTGCTTTCCGCCTGATAGAAGTCCTTCCGCTCGCCAGGGAGCCAGGTCTTGCGAACGGCGCCCCAGCGGACCAGCTCCCCGAGAGATAGGCTCACCGCGCTGCTACTTAGCTGAAGGGTCTCCGAGAGGTCCCCCGTGGTCATCGGCTCCGGGGACAGGTAGAGGATCGTCCAGAGGCGGCCCATGTGGCGGCGAAAGCCCCAGAACTCCATCAACCTGCCCGTGGCATCCGCCGCACGAAGCTCTGCCTCGCGCCATAAGGGCTGGGAATCACTTGGTTCTTGTTGTTTTGCGGCGGCTGTGGACACTCGGGCGGCTCGGTTTGTTCAAATTTTCTTGAACAGACGTAGGACCGAGGCACGAACGGGTCAAGTCAACGGCGGAGGTGGCGGATGAAGGGCCTCCCGGTGCTAGACTCCGCAGCCCCTATGAGCAGAAAACTCAACAAGTACAGCAGCCGAATCACCCAACCACCATCGCAGGGCGCTTCCCAGGCGATGCTGCACGCGACTGGTCTCAGCCGCGCCGACCTGGACAAGGCCGAAGTCGGCATCTCGGCGGTCTGGTACGAGGGGAACAGCTGCAACATGCATCTGAATGACTTGGCCGCGGTCGTGAAACGCGGAGTCGTCGACGCGGGGCTGGTCGGAATGCGCTTCAACACCATCGGAGTGTCCGATGGGATTTCGATGGGCACCGACGGCATGAGCTACTCGCTTCAGTCGCGAGACCTGATCGCGGACTCGATTGAAACCGTCATGGCCGCGCAATGGTACGACGCCAACATCTCGATTCCCGGCTGCGACAAGAACATGCCGGGCTGCATGATCGCGATCGGCCGCTTGAATCGGCCCGCGCTGATGATCTACGGCGGAACGATTCGCGCCGGCCACGGAAATGAAGGCGAGAAGCTCGATATCGTCTCGGCGTTTCAGTCGTACGGCGAGCTGCTCGCGAATTCGATCGACGAGAAAAAGCGCCTCGACATCATCGAACACGCCTGCCCAGGAGCGGGCGCCTGCGGTGGCATGTACACGGCCAACACCATGGCGTCGGCGATCGAGGCGATGGGGATGTCCCTGCCCTACAGCTCTTCGACGCCTGCAGAAGACCCCGCAAAACACGAGGAATGCTTGCGAGCGGGCGCAGCGATCAAGCTGCTCTTGGAGAAGGACATCAAGCCGCGCGACATCATGACGCGGGAGGCCTTTGAAAACGCCATGGTGACCATCATGGCGCTCGGCGGCTCGACCAATGCGGTCTTGCACCTCGTCGCGATGGCGCGTGCGGTCGATGTTCCGTTGACGATCGATGACTTCCAAACCGTCAGCGACCGTGTGCCCTTTCTCGCCGACCTGAAGCCAAGCGGGCAGTACGTGATGGAGGACTTGCACGAGGTCGGTGGTACACCGGCAGTGCTTCGCTATCTTCTAGCGCACGGTGCGCTTCACGGAGACTGCCTCACCGTCACCGGCAAGACGCTCGCAGAGAATCTTGCGGAGCTTCCCGACCTGAGCGAAGGGCAGAACGTCATTCATTCCTGGGACGCGCCGATCAAGAAGACCGGTCACCTCACGATTCTGCGCGGCAGCCTCGCCCCGGACGGCTCGGTCGCGAAGATCACCGGCAAGGAAGGCTATGAGTTCAAGGGGCCGGCCAAAGTCTTCGACTGCGAAGAGGAGATGCTGGCTGCGATGGAGCGCAACGAGATCCGCAAAGGCAATGTCGTAGTCATTCGGTACGAAGGGCCCAAAGGCGGACCGGGGATGCCCGAGATGCTCTCCCCCACCTCGGTCATCATGGGTGCCGGGCTCGGCCAGGATGTCGCATTGATCACCGACGGCCGTTTTTCGGGCGGCTCGCACGGCTTCATCATCGGGCACATCACCCCGGAAGCACAGGAGGGCGGCCCCATCGCCTTAGTGCAGGATGGCGACATCATCGCCATCGATGCGAAGAAGCGATCCATCGATCTCGAGGTCGACGAAACCGAGATGGCCGAGCGTCGGGCCAGGTGGAAGGCGCCGCCCCTGAAGGCCACTCGCGGAACACTTTACAAGTACATCAAAAACGTGAAATCCGCTTCCGAAGGCTGCGTAACCGACGAATAGAAACCCGGTTCACCGGCGGGCACCGACGGTTGGACCGAGTCCGGGCACCATTGGCCCGGTTTTTCCAGCGATTTCGTGGCCGACCCCTACACTGAAGCAGGGCAAGTCAAAGACCTGCAGCAGGGGAACGACCATGTACATCAACAAACGAGGCCTCCGGGAGATCGCCAAGCTCCTCTTCAAGAAGCCCACCGTCGGCCGGCTCGTGACCAGTGCTTGGATTGCCCCGATCTACCTCGGTCTGCGGCAGACGGCCGTGACGTTCCGCGCGCTCGACGAGCTCGTCTGCCCGGAGTACCGGGACCAGAAGGTCGAGCGGCCGGTCTTCGTCTTTGCCAACCCGCGCAGCGGCACCACCCTCGCCCACCGGCTCATCAGCATGGACGATGAGGTCTTCACGACCGTGAAGCTCTACCAGACGATCTTCCCTGCATGCACGGCGACCAAGACTTTCAAGCGCCTGATCGCGCTGGCAGAAACCAGCGTCGGCTCGGTGCTCAACCGCGCGTACGAATTCTTCAATGCACCGCTCGAAAGCCGTTGGCAGGAGGTTCACCACATCAGCCTCGATCAAGCCGAGGAAGATGTATGCACGCTTCTGTGGAGCCTAACCTCTCCGGCGACCGGCCTGCTCTTTCCCTTCATGGAAGACATGCCGAGCCAGACCTGGATCGACCGTCAGCCCCCCGAAGAGCGGCGCGCATTCATGGACTCCTACGAGAACACGATCAAGCGTCACGTGTTCGAATCGGACGGCAAGCGCTTCTTGAACAAGAACGTGTTTTTCTCGACCCGTGTTCGTTCGGTCTATGAGAAGTTTCCCGACGCAGCGTTCGTGTACCTGGTTCGTGACCCGCACGACTGCCTGCCCTCGTTCCTCAATATGTTCTACCAAGCCTGGAAAGCACACTCGCCGAGCATCCGCCCGGACGGCGAAGAGATTCAGGCGCTCAAGCGACTCGGCTACGACTACTATCGATATGCGCTGGAGTGCCGCAAAGAGATTCCGGAAGATCAGTTCATCGTGATTCGCTACGAGGATCTGATTCGGGATCCGAAGAAGACGATCCTGGGCCTGTACGGGCGCCTCGGCATGCCGGTGAGCGAAACATTCGAGGCCAAGCTCGACGAAGCCATGGTGGCCCATCACGAGTACGAAAGCCCTCGGAATTTCGAGCTCGATTTTTTCGGAATCAGCCGCGAGGAGGTCTCCCGGGAGCTCCGCCAGGTCTTCGAGGAGTTCGGCTACGACAAGACAGAGGACGCGCAGTACCTCGAAGCCGCGGAATGAAGTCCGCCGGCTAACACCGCCGGGCTGACGTTGTACATTCCCCACTCGGAGGGCGTATGACGACGGACGTCGAAAGACTCGAATTTCCCGGAAGCAATGGCCAGACTCTCTCGGGTCGAGTTCACTTGCCGGCGGTGAGACCAATTGCCTGCGCTGTATTCGCGCACTGCTTCACCTGCTCGAAGGAGAGCAGAGCGGCAAGATACATCGCTGCCGCTCTCGCGGAGAACCGAATCGCCACGCTCCGATTCGACTTCGCGGGCCTAGGGGAGAGCGAAGGCGAATTCGACAGCACATCGCTTTCCCAGAACGTGGACGACATCCTTGCAGCCGCAGACGCCTTGCACGAGCTCTACCCCGTACCGATGCTACTCGTAGGGCATAGCCTCGGAGGCGCCGCAGCTATCGCCGCAGCGGGGCGAATCCCGGAAGTCGCCGGTGTTGCGACGATCGGTGCGCCTTTCGAGCCCGAGCAGGCCGAACGTATCGGCAGCATGAAGAAGGCTCTCGTCGTTTTTCACTCTCCACAGGATCAGGTCGTCGGCATCGACAATGCCCGCATGATCTACCAAGCCGCCCGGCACCCCAAGAGCTTCGTCTCCCTGGATGGGGCCGATCACTTATTGGGCAGGCAGAGCGATGCGAGATACGTCGCTGCGGTTCTCGCGGCCTGGGCCGGCCGCTATTTGCCTGGAGAGCCTGCGAAAGAGATCACCGAGGATTTGCCCGAGGGTGAAGTCGTCGTCGAAGGGAAAACGAGCAGCTTTCTTCAGCGAATTCAGGCTCGCAATCTCACGTTCTCGGCCGACGAGCCTCTCGACAAGGGTGGCAGCAATCTCGGCCCCAATCCCTATGAGCTGCTACTGGCCGGCCTCGGCGCGTGCACGTCCATGACGTTGAACATGTACGCAGCCCGCAAGGAGTGGCCTCTGGAAGCGGTCCGGGTCACCCTGCGCCACGATCACGTGCACGCCAAGGACTGCGAAGACTGCGACAAAGAGACCGGTATGATTGATGTGATTCACAAGAAGCTCGAGCTCGAGGGCGACCTCAGCGAAGAACAACGCGAACGGCTTCTTGCAATCTCCGCGCGCTGCCCTGTGCATCGAACCCTGCTCAACGAAATCAAGATCCGCTCGGAGCTCGCTTGACCACACTCGCTTCAGTCAACAACGTTTCACTGGCACTAGGGGGAGACACGCTCTTTGACGGGTTGTCACTGCAGGTGCACCAGGGCGATCACATCGGGCTGGTAGGGCCGAACGGATCGGGCAAGTCGAGTCTGTTCCGATTGCTCGCCGGCAAGATCGAACCCGACGGCGGCGCCGTGAGCATGCTCCCTCGGGTGCGCGTCGGCTTTCTGCCCCAGGAAATCACGTCGTTTCCGAACGAAACCGTGCTGACCTTCGTGTACGACAGCGTGCCAGGCCGGCCCGAGCTTCGCGCGGAGCTCGAACGGAACGAAGCTCGATTGGCCGAGCTCGAACACGACCCCGCGACCCACGAGGAAGAGCTGGTCGCAGTCGCGAGCGCCGTCGCGGAGCTTCACGAGCAGATCGCCATTCTCGATGCGCAGTTCTCCGAGCACGAAGCCAAAAAGATTCTGCACGGGCTCGGCTTCACCCAGGAGGACCACCGGCGCCTCCTGTCGGAGCTCAGCGGGGGCTGGAAGATGCGGGCCGTCTTGGCGTCACTGCTGTTTCAACGCCCTGCGCTCTTGCTCCTCGACGAGCCCACCAACCACCTGGACATGCCGTCGGTGGCCTGGTTCTCGAAGTTCCTGAGCAGCTACGATCAGGCGCTCTTTCTCGTCTCCCACGACAGGGAGTTCCTCAACGAGCAGGTCAACCGGGTCGTCAGCTTCGAACCGGAAGGTGTCCGAACGTTCCGCGGGAACTACGAGCGCTATCTCACGCAGCGTGAGGAAGAGCGGCAGCTTCTCGAGAACCGGGCGAAGAATCTCGAAAAAGAAAAGGAACACCTCGAACAATTCGTTCGACGTTTTCGTGCCAAGGCGAGCAAGGCGGCACAGGTGCAGAGCCGGGTTCGCCAGCTCGAGAAGATGGACACGGTGGAGCTGCACGGCGCGGCACGCGAGGTTCGTTTTTCGTTTCCGGCAACCGACCGCGGCGCTCGCACTCCGATGCGGGTCGATGACCTCTGCAAGTCGTTTGGAGACCACGTCGTTCTCGACCAGGTTTCACTCGCCGTGGAGCGCGGAGACCGCATCGCGATCGTCGGACCCAACGGAGCCGGCAAGACGACGCTACTGAAGATCCTAGCCGGCGAAATCGAGGCCTCCGCGGGGCGAGTCCATCTGCCCGGACAGTCCAACGTACGTTACTTCGCGCAGCACCACGCCGAGGCCCTCAACATGGACCACACGGTGCTCCAGGAGGTCGCATACGCCAGCGACGGCACGAGCGTAGAGCGCGTGCGCAGGGTGCTCGGCGCCATGCTCTTCGGAGAGCGTGCCATCGACAAGCGCATCTCCGTACTCTCGGGTGGTGAACGGGCGCGCGTCGCACTTGCGAAGATCCTCGTTCGGCCGGGCAACGTCCTTTTGATGGACGAGCCCACCAACCACCTCGACCTTCAGACTACCGAGGCTCTGACCGAGGCGCTGACCACCTACGACGGCACCCTGCTCTTCGTCAGCCACAACCGGGCTTTCATTCGTCGCCTCGCGACCAAGCTCTGGGTCGTGCACGACGGCGGTGTCGAGAACTATCCAGGCACGCTCGACGACTACCTCTGGTCCTGCCAACAGCGCGACGTCGCCCCCGCGACCGAAACCGAGATCAAGCCGGTCGCCCAGAAGAGAAGCCGACAAGCCCGAAAAGAGCAGCGCCGTAGAGAAGCCGAGCTTCGTGCCAAGCAGAACCAAGGCGTGAAGCCTCTGGAGAAGCGCGTGGGGGAGCTCGAACAAACGATCGCGAGGCTCGAGAAGACGATCGCGGCGCACAACGAGGAGCTGAGCAAGCCCGAGGTCTACGATGACTCTGAGCGCCGCGACACCTTGCTGCGCGAAGCAAAGGGGGCGCGACGCGAGCTGGATCGCGCCTTCGAAGAGTGGACCGAATCGAACGAGAGACTCGAGCAGATCCGCGGTGAGCTCGAGGCCATGGAGGGTTGAGGATGGACAAGCTGACCGACGCCGAGATCGCCGAGCACATGTTGGCTCTCCCCAATTGGGAGCTCGGGGCAGATCGCATCCGACGCGTGTTTCGCTTCAAGGACTTCGTCGAAGCCTTTGGCTGGATGAGCAGCGTCGCCATCGTGGCCGAGACGATGAACCACCATCCCGAGTGGAGGAACGTCTGGGCAACAGTTGAAGTCGAGCTGAGCACGCACGACGCCGGCGGGCTCACCGAGCTCGACATGAAGCTCGCCTCCAAGATGGACGGGCTCAGCCGGCTTGGCTGACGAGACGGCAAGCGAACACCGCGAAAACCACGCGGGAAGCGGGTCTTCGCGGTGTGGACCGCGAGCCTCCGAAACCGCGGCGGTCTTGGAGGCCCGAACTGTCCTCGTTAGTAGGTCGCGGTCGCGACGGGGGTGTCTAGGTCATCGACGTTGTGGACTCGAACGCCGCCGTGGCTGATCGAGTAGATGAACTCTTCGTCATCGCCACTGATGAATACACCGCGGGTGATCTGCGGCTGGTAGCCGCAGTGGTAGTAGAACTCGTCGACCGGGTACGGAACGCCGCCGCAGTCATCGAGGACGAGGTCGGAATGATCGACCGCGCCACGGCGGCTGAAGCCCTGCTCGGCGCTGACGGCCCAGAGCTCGAGCGTGCTCGAGAAGTTGCCCTCATAGGACACGAACGGGAAAGCGAGCAGGCCCTTGTCGGCGTAGAAGTTGAACGCCTTGTGATTGTGATTTGCTTCCGAGTAGCCCTCACCTACGAGCGCCTTGTGGGCGAGCATCGGATTCACGGGATCGGACACGTCGAAGATTTGAAGGGCGGTTCCGTTGTCCCTTTGCGTCACCTCATCGACGTCGCGTCCGATCGTCAACAGATGGCTGTCGCCGAGCGGGTGCATGTAGTCGCTGAAGCCGGGAATCTTGAGCTCCCCAAGGACCTTCGGACTTTCAGGATTGCTCAGGTCGATCGCGAAGAGCGGGTCGACCTGCCGGAACGTAACGATGTAACCGAGGTCTCCGATGAACCTCGCCGAGAAGATCCGCTCGCCTTCGGCAAGAGGCGGAGTCGATCCGGCAAGCTCGAGCGCGTTGCCATTGAGCCTCAGCGTGCTGACGAGATTGTCGGTCGTCGGCGGGATCCACACGTCCGGAGCGACCAAGTCGGGGTTGTGGCTGGGCCAGGTGGTGCGGGTGGTCGCGATGCGAATGATCCCGCCACGCTCGTCGATCGAGAACTGGTCGTTCACGATGCCCTGAACGAAGCCCGAGCCCTGATAAGGCGTCCGCTGCTGCTCAAACGAGACCGCGAAACGATGCACCGCGGTTCGGTCGCTGTTGACGCCACGCTCGAAGTAGGTCCAGTCGGGCTGAGTGAGCACCATGGCCTCGCCGTTGGCGTAAACCTGGGTCGCCTGACCCAAGATCGAAGTGATTTGGGTCGCGCTGTCGCTCTCGATGTCGAGTCCGACGATTTGCGTGAGGCCGTAGTTCGTGAGACCCGGTGCCGGTGAGTAGAAGTCGGAGCACTGCACGGGCTGCTCCTGAATCTCGCCGTCGACACGCTCGCCCCAGACAGGAACCCAGTCCTCGAGGGCCGTCGTGCGAATCGCTTCTTTGGCCTTGTTGGCCCAGGCACGTGCGAGAAGGATTTCGGCCTCGCGGGTCTCCGGATAGACCTCTGCATTGTACACGAAATCGTAGAGATAGGGCACGGTGCCGGGTCGCTGCATGCTGCTCTGAACCACGGCGCGAACGATGCTGCCGTGCCGACGCGAAGAGCTATACCAGCCGTCGACATAGATCTCGCGAACCGCCTCGGGCGAGTCGCCGCTGAGGTCGATGACAGTGATCTTCACGAAGGAGCGGCCGCAGTAGTAGTAGGAGCCATCGACGTCCGCCAACGCGGGCTCGACACCGCCACCGTAGTAGTAGCCTTGGCAGAGGTCACCGTCGTCGAGCTCCTCGACGCCATAGGCGTTCGAAAAGACCACGGCGCGGTCGCCTTCGACGAACATCTCCATCGCCCCGCCCTCGATTTCGAGGTCGGCGACTTTGGAGGTTTGTGACGCCGGCCAGGAATCGAACTCGTGGAAACCGTTGCCGCGGATCACGTACAGCTTGCGTCCGTCATCACCGACCTTGACGATGTCGGCCTCATCCACGTCGGCGACCTGACGGTTCGTGTCGGAGAACCCGGAGGGGGCCTCTGCACCGTTGTCACCCTCTGCGGTCGGAGGTGCCGGGCCACCGGCGCCACCTGACCCGAGCGCCGCATCGCCGTTCAAGAACACGTCCCCCCCGCCCCATCGGCTGTAGTACTCCTGCTTGATGAACGCCTCGAGCTCGAGGTCCACCTTGGCGATGGCGTCCTCTTGAACGGCGTCGAGCACGTCTTCGCAGGTCGACGCCTGCCTCAGGGCGGCCTCGTACTGGCCAACCTCGGTGCTGCCGGTGCAGCCGATCGAGCCACCAATCAGAATCAAGCAAAGTATCCCAGTGAACTTACGCATCCTATTTCCTCCTAGCTGCGCCTAAGAACAAGCAAACAGTGTGCCTGGCGAAAAACCTAGTGATTTCATACTAGCCTATGGGTCAGCCTGTGCCATTCGGATCATCCTTGCACCCTTGTTGCGGCATGCTAATGATTCTGAAAATCATTTTCATTTGCAACAGGGAGAGTGCGAAAATGGCTTGTCGACAAAGGGTTCTGGCGCTGTCTTTCGGAATGCTGCTCGGACTGACCGGCTGGACCAGCGGGATTGCGAGGGCCCAAGACGCCTCCCCCTCCCCAGGCACCGATCCTGCCGCTGACACGGACACCGACACTGGCGCTGACTTTGACGCTGGCACTGGCGCTGGCGCTGGCGCTGACACTGACGGTCCCGAAATTGTTTTGCCGCCCGGAGAAGTAGCCCCCGAGCAGCCGCAGGCGGGACAGTACGGCGTCGAGATCGATCCCCTGCGCGGCATGCAGCAGGGCCGCATGCGACGCGAGCAGAAGACCACCATCGGCGGATACGGCGAGCTGCACCTGAACATGGCGAAGCCGGAGGACGACAGCTTCGGCTCCATTCTGGACCTGCACCGCTTTGTCCTATTCTTTGCGCATCGCTTCAATGATCGCTTCCAGTTCTATTCCGAGATCGAGCTCGAACATGCCTTCGTCGCCGAAAGCGGCGGGGTGGCGATCCCTGGTTCGGTCCAGATCGAGCAGGCCTTCATCGATTGGCGCTTGCTCAAAGGCAAGAGCGAGGCGCTCTACTTGCGAGCAGGAGCCATCCTCGTGCCGATGGGCATCATCAACCAGTGGCACGAGCCTCCGATCTTCAACGGTGTCGAGCGCCCGACGGTCGACCGCGTGATCATCCCGACCACCTGGCGTGAGGGAGGCATCGGCATCTGGGGCCACCCCACAGACAAGCTTCGGTACGAGCTCTATGTGATGAGCGGCCTCGACGCGAGCGGCTTCTCGGGCTCGAGCGGTCTTCGCGGCGGCCGACTCAAGGTTACCCAAGCGGAGCTCAACGGTCCGGCGTTTGTCGGCCGCCTCGAGTGGGAGCCCATCCTCGGCATGGTGCTGGGCGTCTCGCCCTACTTCGGCTTGGCGGGACCTAGAGAACTGCCCGATTTGAACGTGAAGGTGGGCGGAGTCTCCGGCGATTGGCGCATCCTCAAGAAGGGTTTCGAGTCGCGCGCCCTGATCGCCTACTTCCACGTGAGCGATACCGACGCCCTCCGGGTGCCAATCACGGTTGCACCCGGTGAAACCGCGCCAACGAGTGACGTGGGCTCGGACCTTTTCGGCGTGTACGGAGAGCTCGGCTACAACGTCCTCTACTACGTCGATACCGAGATGGCCCTCGTCCCGTTCGTCCGTGTCGATTACTACGACACCACTTTCCGGGAGTCGGACCCGGACTTCGACCGGCCTGCCTTCGTCGTGCCCACCATCGGCTTGAGCTACCGTCCCATCCCTCAGGTCGTCTTCAAATTCGACTACCAGAACGAGCGCCCGTCCAGCGGGGCGATCACGAACCGCTGGAACGTCGGGGTGGGCTACATGTTCTAGCCAAGTACAGGCTATTGCGCCGCTTCACAGTACGCGTAAGCAATCGTAATCGTCTTCGCGATGACCGGATAGGTCGTCCCTGGAGTTTCATCGACTGTGCAAGTCGTCATGCCGGAAACCCCGGTCACCCCTACCGTGAGCGGCCCGTCGCCGGTCTTGACCGACGAGAAGGTGAGCGGACCGTAGCCGGCCTCGTCAGCGATGACTCCGTCTTGCTCGATTGGCTGTCCGTCGAGCGCAATGGTGAACGGGGCATCACTCGGCGCGCTGATCGTGCCGGTCTCCCCACCTACCGCCCCCTCATAGAAGACGATCTCCAACATGCCGTCGGCCTCCGAGAACGTGCGCTGCAGCTCATCTCCCAGGGCCGCAATGTCATCGTCGGGCAAGACCCCAAGCTCGATCGGGTCGGAGGTTTCCTCGGGCACGTAGTAGTAGTCGGCGAAGCCCCAGTTCCCATCGGCCGTGGTGGTGAAGAATACGTCGCCATGGGGCACGTTCTCGAGCGTGAACTCGCCACTCGCATCGGTCGTCGCCGTAATCTCGGTCCCGAATACCGCAACCGTTGCCCCTGGGACAGGCGTTTCAGCGCCGAGACCCCAGTTGTTCACGACGCCAGTGACCGTCATGGCCTGCGCGCCACCGCTACCCGCTGTGCCAGCGGGAAAACCGTCCTCACCACAGGCCGCGGCCGCCAGAGCGCATAGAACAATTCCAACCAACTTCACCCTCGTTCCCATGATCCACCTCCCTATTGTCAGAGCGCCGGCGCGCCCGAGCGGTTCGAACGCCGCCGGACCACTACTTCGCTCTCGACAAATGACAAAGAGCTAGCGTCACCACCGCTCGCGCTCGTAGTCCGCTCGGCAGAAGCGATCGGCGTCACCTTACACACCCCCATCGTTCGGTCGCTCCCCCCCGAGGCGCACGCCGCCACCGCCGACACACGGCAAGGCGTGACCAAGAGATGACGGAGCGGCCGGACATGTGGGTGCATGAACTGCACGAATGAGCAAGCAAGGAGAGTACCAACCTTCACTCGGCTTGCATTTGTAGGCTGTTCACGAACCGACGCCGCGCAGCTTCTGCGCCTGACCACAGATCGGCGCAATTTGCGCGCCATACTTCCGCCGCTTCGTTGCCGTCTGACTATGAAAGCCACCGAGCGAAAAGCATGTTCAACCTGAGGCCGCTCAGGCCTCCAGACCGGAAGATGTGTCCCGAGTCGCTTCGTCTACGGGCTCAAGCGGCGGCATCAGGTCTTCCAGGAAGAACGCCGCCAGATCGTGTCTTCCCGACAAGCCCCCCTTTCTGTAAACCGCCCTCGCCTGCTGTCTCGCGGTGGCCTCGGTGACCGAGCGAACGTCTGCGATGTCTTTGTGGCTCAGCCCCTTGAGTAACAGCAAAGCGACTTCCTTTTCCGCCGGGGTAAGGTTCCAGCGATCGAACTGCTGATCGAGCGCCTCCGCAAGACCCTTCATCAGGTCTCGTGCTTCACTCCGCCATCGGTTCGCCTCGGCGCGGGTCGCATCCAACTGCTCCGCCAGTGCGAGTGCTTCCGCCTGCACCGCGCGCGCGCGCCGCAGCGTGAGCGCGAGCCGGCGGGCCATGAAGCTCGAACCCAGCAAGGCCACGAGCAAGATTCCGCCTTCGGCCGCCACGTGACCAAGGGCTGTCCCTTCCTGCAGATCGGCCGATACGTCGATCGCCGCGAAGAGGGCAACCCCGACGAACGTCAGCAGAACCCCGATCAGGAGTCGACGCTCGGAAGTAAAGGCGGTCTTCGGCATCGGTTGTGTCCGCCGCATGTAGCATGGCACCCGACCAAACGCTGAAAATCCTTCGCGTATCACATCTAGCGGATGGTGGACGCGCTGCTGTGGAGCCCAGTGTAGGGACTGGAGGTTGCAGCCATGGACCAGTTGTTCTTTCATCCCAAGCTCGTTCACCTGCCGATGGCGCTTGCCGTTCTCATGCCCTTGGTGAGCGGCGGGGTTCTTCTTGCCTGGTGGCGCGGATGGTTCGACCGCCGGGTCTGGGTTCTCGTGTTCATGTTACAGGCCGCGCTGGTCGGATCCGGCGCACTCGCGATGAACACAGGAGAGCGAGAGGAAGAACGCGTCGAGCAGGTTGTAGCCGAAGAGCAGATCGAGACCCATGAAGAGGCCGCAGAGGTCTTCGTCTGGGCCAGCGCCGCGCTCCTCCTCCTGATGGCTGTGCCTCTCGTGCTCCCGGACGCGCGCGCTCGCCAGATGGTAGCGCTGGGCGCAGTTCTCGGGACGCTCGTCATCTCAGGCCTGGGCTATGCTGCGGGAGAGGCAGGCGGGAAGCTCGTCTATCAGTACGGAGCAGCGCAGGTTTACGTTGAGAACGGAGGGGTCCCGGGCGGGATCGTCGCTGGCGAGGACAGCGATGACAGCGATAGTCACTAGCGCTGGACGATCGCGCTGAGCCAGGCTGTGCGTCTGGCTCGCTCGAGAGCGAGGAGCATAGCGCGCTCCGTTGATTGAGGTACGGTTCCAGCCATGCGACTTCCATTCGTCGTCCTAGCGTCGCTGCTCGTCTCTTCTGCGGCTCACGCCGAGGGCTGGCACGGTTCCGTGGCGGGGGGTGCCGATTTCGCGTTTGTACCCGAGACGACCGGCTTCGGCTTTGTTCTCTTCGAGGCAACGGGCGAAGACAAAGTCGGCAAGGGCGACGTCCGGCTCTACTACAACACCGATACGATCCACTTGGAGATCGAACGCATTCCGTTGGGCAAGGACTTCGAGCTCTCGGTCGCACTGCGCGGGGAATTGATCTTCGCCGGCTTGCTCCATCAATACTATCAGCAGGGGCTTCGGCAATCCAACCTCGGGTTCAACGCCAGCTACGTGGTCCTCTTGCCTAAGCTTCAATGGCACGTTGGGGATCACCACACCCTCGAGGTGCTCACCAACGTGCGATACTGGATCTTCGGCGACAAGAATACCCGCTCGGACTACATGCTCCCAGCCAACACCGTGGTCTTCGAGCCGCGGCTCGGCTACATCTACTGGAACATCGATTCGCCCGCTGAGGAGTACCGAGCATCCAAGCTCTTTCCGCGGATTCACGGCATCGCCGTCGGCGCATCGGTCGGCGTCGACGTGCGCTCCGAGGTGCGCCCTTGGGGATTCGTCGATACCACGACTGGAACATCGATTGATGGACGAAACGATCCAAACAAAGCTATCTGGACCCTCAACCAGTGGCTGCGCGCCGGATGGAAGACCGGAGACCGGTTTCGGCTCGAGCTTCAGGAAACCTTCAACTGGGGTTGGCACCAGGACGACATCACGCGCATGCGCATCGGCGGTATGAATCCCTACGTGCTCGTCGTTCCTGGCTTGCCTTGGTCCGCCAACATCTCGGAGCGCCTCGCGCTCGCGCAGCTCAGCGGGCACATCAAGCCCAAGAAGGACAAACCCCAGGAGCTCGGTGTGCTGGTCGCGGGCGGCACGATCAACGATCCGCGCCGACAGGGGCGCCTCAATGACTTCGGCGGGATCGGCGGTCTCGCCCTCTTCACCGATCTTCGCTGGGGCCGCTGGCAGGTTTACGCTCGTGCGGGATGGGCGTTCCCGACGAACTGGTTGCTCGACAACCCACACTTCTCGGGCTTCGTCGGTCTGGGCGTCGACGCGTTCTAGTTCATCAAAGGCCGCCGCATCTACTCCACAGTGAACGTTAGGATGCCGATAGAAGCCGAAGCCATGGCGGCAAGGGGTAGCGCCCGACGAGGTTGCCCTACTGGAAGCTGACGATCAGCAGCTTGATCTCGACCTCGTCCTCGAGGCTGATCTTCGCCGCGATGCTGTCCGTGCCGATGCCGTAGTCGTTGCGGTCCATCGTGAGCTTGCCCTTGTACGTCGTCGTATCGACGCCAGCGCCGTTCTTTCCCTTGGCGACCTTGAGCGGAATGCTGACCAGCTTCGATACGCCGTGCATCGTCAGATTGCCAGTAACGACGAGCTGGCTTCCTTTCATCTTCACGCCGGTCGACGCGAATCGGATCATCGGGTATTTGCCAGCGTCGAAGAAATCGGGGCTCTTGAGGTGCTTGTCTCTTTTGGCATTGTTCGTGTTCAGCGAGGCGACGTCGATGTTCGCCTCGACTTTGACGGTCTCGGGCTTCTTGGGATCTCCATCGATGCTGATGTCGAACTTCCCAAACTCGCCATCGACGTCGAAGAGCACTGTGGCGGCGGTGAAGCTCACCTTACTGTGAACGGTGTCCAGCTTGAGAGCCGAAAAGGCGGCGAACGCCGTCGAGCTGACGAGGAGAACCCCGAGTAGTCCTCCGAGTGAGTTGCGAACCCCGTGCTTCATGGAATGTGTCCTTTCATTCATACCCCTCTCTACGTTCGAGGCGACTGGATGTTTCACTTGCCCCGCAAACGCCGTCGGGCTGGCGATACGTAACATCGCACTCCGTACGCGTATACACCCTTTCAAGTGTCTGACTCAAATAGAGCAAGAGCGCGAAGATGGGTGCGCATCACGCACTGGCCGAAGGCCCTGTCGGATCGAACATCATGCCCTTCGAGGGCAACTCTGCGTCCGGAGCAAGTTCCTCTACGTTTGGCTGGGCCTGTTGCTCGCCACGGGCGAGCGGGTTCGCAACCTATTCTCTAGTCTTCCAACCCGGCTCGTCAGACTTGCTCACGGGATCTTGGTGAATGATGACCTCCGCATTGGGCAGGAGGGCTGAATTCCTTCTTCAACCTGGTCGGCCACCGCGTGCGCCCGGTTCAGCGGCAGGCTGTCATCGAGCTCCAGATGAAGCTGAACGAATCGAAGTCGACCCGATCGACGCGTGCGAAGATCGTGAACCCCAAGCACATCCGGATGCGCTCTCGCGATGGATAGGATTTGTTGCTGAATTTCGTCTCGTAGCTCGCGGTCCATCAGTTGCTGGAACGCTTCGGACCCGATGCGGACGGCGCTGTAGAAGATGTAGGCAGCGATCCCCATTGCGAACACGGAGTCTGCCCAGACCCAGCCAAGCGACGCCAAGACGAGGCCGGCAATGACGGCCAGGTTGGTGAGAAGATCGGTCGCATAGTGCAAGGCATCGGCTCGAATCGCAGTGGACTCAGTTTGTCGGATCACGCTGCGTTGAAGCGTCAGAAGCCCCGCCGTCACCACGATCGAAAAGATCATCACGCCGATGCCAACCTCGATGTCGCGCAAGGGACGCGGGAAGCGCAGGCGCTCGGTCGCATGAAACAGCAGGAACACTGCGGAGCCACACACGAATCCTGCCTGAGCCAGCCCAGCCAGCGGCTCGGCCTTGCCGTGACCGAAGCGGTGCTCGGCATCGGCCGGCACGAGCGAGTACCGGACGGCGACCAGATTGATCGCAGACGCAATGCTATCCATCAGCGAATCGACCAGGGATGCGAGCATGCTGACCGAGCCGGTCCAAAGCCAGGCAAGCACCTTGACCGCGATCAAGAGGAGAGCCGTGAGGACTGACGCGTACGTGGCACGCCGCAACTGCTTGCCGTACGTCGCTGCTGGAGCTTGCCCAGGGGTTTGCATCTTTCCAGGAGGTGTTCTTGATTCGGCCAGGCCCGCATGTCCAGACAAGCGTTGATAGCTGAAGCTTGGAGCAGAGGGCCGGAGCTCAGGCGCGGACGCTGGGCTTGAAAGACGAGATGATCTCCCCTGCTCTCTGCTTCGCGTCCTAACGTCCGAGCGAAATCAACTCCTCGGCTCCAAGTGCTACGGCGTCAATGCCCGCGAGCCTGACGCCAGACCGCGAAGGGCGATTTTCGCTGACGGGCAGCGGCCACCAACGTACCCATCCAAGCGCCCGGCAAGAACATGATGTTGATCAGCAACTCGTCGAAGAGCCGGCTGCCGGGGTTCGGATGGCCGCGCAAGCGATCGGGGAGCGCGTTGAGTGTGTTCGCGATGCGATTGGCCACCGTCATCACGCGAGCGACCTGTTCGACATCTCGGTAGACCTGAGCCCCTAGCGCCTCACTGAGAGCGTCCTCCGATTCATCGTCGGCGACAGGGGCAAAGCCCGACTTCGTTCGTTCGCGGGCGTGCGCGATTGCCAACCAAGTGCGCCGATCAAACGCGCTCTCGTCCATGTTCTCGAGCGCCGCGAGCTCGGCATCCGAGACCCCCGCTTCCAGAGCCATTCTGGTGTGCGCGTGCTCGCACATCCGACAGGAGTTGACCTGCGCGACCACAACGATGACCTGCTCTCGCAACGCCCGAGGCAAGCGACCGTGAATCCAAATCGCCCAGAGGTTCGGCACACGCGTGAAGACGGACCCGAGATCGCGGAAGAGCGCTGGGAGAGTGTAGACGCTGGGAACAGGGCGACAGAGATCATCGGTCATCACTACGTCCCTTCCGTCCCCAGCAATCGCCTCACCGTGTCATGCATTTCGTGAAGGCGCTCACTCATGTGATCGCGTTGCTTCGCATCGAGTAGGTCGAATACGAAGAGAAGCGTCTTGCGGCCGTCGGCGCGACGCTCCTGGGCGGACCGCGTACCGGGGCCCCAATCCTCGCGCTGCGTCCAAGCATTCCAAAGGAGATCGCGAATCTCCGGCGCCCCAGGATGCTCGCGCAAGCGGTCGGCAATGTCCGCGAGACGCTTCTCGTCCGCCCTAAGCCGCTCGGGCGCCTCGTCTGGCATGGACGCCACGAACGCGCGAATCGCGTCCTCTTGGGAATCGCTCAAGCGTCCTGACCATTTCTCGATAGCCTCGACGAACTTCTCTTGCCGGCTTTCGAGTCGTTCGTCCTCGGGCGCGTTGAGCTCATCGCGCGTCTCTTGGAGCCGTTCGTGGAGCTCGCGCCGGGCATGATCGATCTGCGCGTCGCTGAGGGTTGCCAGGATGGGCGCTGCCTCGTCGAGGATCCAGGAGACCGCCTTGTCCATGAGAATGTCGACCTGTCGCTCCAGGACCAGCATCTTCTTCTCGGTCATCCCTTTTGAGAGGGCCCGATCGACGGTCGCGACCAAGAGGTCGAGCCTTGGGCCCAAGACCTCCGGAGCGCTGACAATGGTGCGGTCTACGGCCGCGCGCGTGGCAATCCGCTGCGCCTCGTCGAGATCGAAGACCGCCGAGATCTTGCTGGTTGCCCATCGTGCGCCGAGGTTCTGAAGAACGCCGGTGCATCCCGATGCCAGCAGCAGCCCGCACAGCAGCACGGCGACGGGTGTCCATCGGCTGCGCCTAGAAGGTTGTCTACTGCTGACCATAGGCCCCTTCGCCCCACATGGCGCCGATCCCGAGCCCAATCAGCGGCCCCTTGATACCGACGCCATCCACGGTGACCGGAACGATCACGTGCCCGGCACGCGCGTCGAGTCCGATCCAGAACTCCTTTCGCAAACGCCAGTAAAGAAGCCCCCGTAGGTATCCGCTCATCACGAAGTCATTGCGAGCGCCTACTCGTGCCCAGCCCAAGTCGAACATCGCGCCAGCACCGAACCAGTGATCCGGGTCTCCGTTGCCCCAGAGCGCCCCGAGGGCTCCGCCCGCCGTTCTCATCTTCTGTTCTACAGAATTGATCGTGCGAGCTCCGAAGCGGGCGAAACCCTCGCCGGCAATGTGGAGGCACTTGTCCGTCGGCCTCCAAACCGCTCCGCTGGCGAAGCCGATCAAGGCGGCATCCGCGTTCGGGTAGATCCGCGTGCTGGAAAAGAGATCAACGAAGAGCCCGGGCGCTTCCCTTTGGGTGCAGGAGACCTCGGCCGATGCGGGCTGCGTAGAGAGAAGAATACCGAGGACGAGCAGCAAGGGAAGCGATAGACGCTGAAGAAGACGGAATGATTCGTTCATGACTCTTGCTCCAAGTGCAGCTCCATGCGGGCTGGGTTGTCGAACGACAGCTTGTCTTGCCACCTCCGAATGAAAAGGAAAGCCCCTGTGACGACCGCCAGCACGAGAACGATGATCAGAGGACCAAACCGACCCCAGGGCCAGGAGGAAATCGGATGCTCGACGAGCCAGGCATTGATTTGCGCACCCAGCAATGTCATCAGCGCGGTGAACGGGACGACGCCCAGAAGCGTCCCGGTCAAGAAGGCCCCGGCCCTAACCCGCGACACGCCGAGCGCAAACTGCAGGGTGGGCGCGGTGTAGAAGAGCAGCCGCAGAAGCAGCACCGTCCGCAGGCCGCGCGTCGCCAATCGATCGTCCAAGCGGCGGATGCCAGGCGGTATGCGCCGCTGAACCCAGGCGCGTCCGACGAAGCGAGCAAAGCCGAACGCAGCGATCGACGCGGCCACGGTGCCGGCCCAACTCAGGGCAAAGGCAGTCAACGGTTGCCAAACCATCGGCGCGCTGAGCAAGAAGAATACGCTTCGCACCCCTAGTGGTTGAAAGACGCAGTAGGCCAGAACAAATAGCACCCCGCCCCAGGCACCGGCGTCCTGCAGCCAAGCTCGCATCTTCTCAGGGTCGATCGCGGCATAGGTTCCGCTGACGTAGAACCAGGACGCTACGCCGATCACGACCATCGCTAAGGTCAGTCGAACTCGCATCCGACCCTCAGGCTCCCGCGCTCGCCTTGCGCAATTGCTCCAGCAAGCGAGCCATCACATCGAGCTCCGCCTCCGGTCCCTGCTCCGACTCCCTCCGAAGCGAGACGACCATCGCTCCGAAGTTTCGGCCAAAACGCTCGCAATTTGGGCAGCCCAGCAGGTGAGCCTCGATCTTTTCTACGGCGGATTCGTGCAGCTCCCCATCCACGAACTCGCTCAGAGCTGCGAGGACTTCGGAACAACGCATGCCGCCGACGTCACGCTCCTTCATGGCCGGCCTCCTTCCACCTCGTTGAAACCCGTATCCGCGCTGGCGCGCAGCACGACCGCAAGCCGCAGCCGCGCGCGGTGCAAGCGACTCTTGAGCGCCCGCTCGCCTATGCCGAGAACCTCGGCGGCTTCCGGCCCGCGCAGGCCTTCGACGTCCCGCAGAATTAGAACCTCTCGATCGGCTGAAGGCAGCTCTTGCAGAGCGTGCAGCAGGGTGTCTCTACGCTGCGCCGCAATGGCCAGAGCCTCTGGATTGTCGCTGCCCCAGCCGGCCTCGAGACCAAGCGTCATCAGCGGTTCCTGCATCAGATCCTCGCGGCCTTGCTTCGTCCGAAGTCGGTAGGCCGCGTTACGCGCGATGGTGAGCAACCAGGTTCGAACGCTGGCGTCTGCTCTGAAGCTCGCCGCGTTTCGGTATGCGGACAGAAATGTTTGCTGTAGGGCATCTTCACCGCTCGCGGGGTTATCGGTAATGATGGTCGCCAACCTGAGAACCGCCGCGGCGTGACGCTCGACGAGACACTCGAACGCGCGGCGGTCTCCTGCGGCGGTTTGCGCGACCAGGTCGCGGTCGGAGCTCAGGTCGTCTTGCTTGTGTCGATCGGGCATGTGGAGATGCCGAGTATCCTGTAGAGCGGGCAGCTTCCCACCAAGCCGGTGACCAGCGGAACGAGCCCGACCCAGCCCCAGGCCGTCTGAGGCCCGATCCATACCAGTGAGAGGAGACCGATCCCAAGGATTACTCGGATGACGCGGTCTGCGGCGTGTTCGTTTCGGGGGAAAATCGCGCTCATGACAGGACTCCTTTTCGTTCGCCCCGGGGCCGGCGTCTGTTCGCGGCCCTGCTTGGGAACACCTCTACAGAGCTTGCGGCCCGCCAAAAGGATTCGCGGATTGATCCGAAATCGACCCAGGTTGGGGAGGAGGACTGGGACCGACCGAGCGCGAGAGGCAGAAACCCTCAGAATTAGCGCCTAATTTCGACTTGCAACGAATCTAAGCTGCCCCTATTGTCGAAAACGAAGATGAAAGGCGTTTTCAATAAAGCTGCCCTGATGCTCGTTCTCACGGTCCTCGGCTCCGGTCTGGCCGCGAACGGCCATGCGCAGGTTTACTACAGCGTCCGGGGTCTTCTCTCCGAGCAGTTCCATCAATCGCAGGTGGTCGACTTCCGACGCGTGCAGCTTTCCGCTGAGCGCCGCGCGGAGCTCGCTCAGAAGCTCGGCCAAAGGCTCGAAAAAGGCGAGTACATCTTCTACGTCGCGCGCTCGGGTGAGAAGGTGGACGGGTACGCGCTCTTCGATCGGGAGATCGGTCAGCACGAGTACATCGATTTCGCCACCTTCTTCGATGGCGCGGGCCGCGTGACACGGGTCGAGGTCGTCGCATATCGCGAGCCTTACGGGGAGGGGATTCGCTCCTCGCGTTTCCGCGAACAGTTCGTCGGCAAGGAAGCCGCCAGCGGGTTTAGACCGGGACACGACATCGACGTCATTTCCGGCGCCACGCTTTCTGCCCGCGCCATGGCCAAAGCGGTGAAGCGCGCGACCTTGCTGCTGCGCGACACCGTGCTCACCTCGTCGTAACTCGATCCATGCAAGACTTCACTCGACCCTCAGGCAGGCTGCGCGCCCTACCCCTCGGTGCACGCGCCGTCTACACGGTGTTCTTGCTGTTCACGCTGCTGGGCTTGGCGCTCACGCTCTTTCTGACGCACGACATGGTTGGGCTCGATCTGGGCCGTGCCGATGAATATTACGGAGGCGAAGCCGCTGCAGCGCAAGAGCCGGAGCCCGACGGCGGCCCCGCGCTGCTCCTTCCCCCAGATGTAGAACACTTTGCGGCATTCGAGCCCATGTCGCGCAGGAAGCTTCTGGAGATCACGCATTTTCATCTGTTCTCGATGCCGGTGTACCTGCTGATCCTCAGCCACATGTACATGCTCTCCCGCGCCCGAAAGCAGGCCAAGATCGCCTGGGTCGCGCTCGGCTCGTTAGCAACCCTGCTGCACGTCGCGGCGCCATGGTTCGTAGCCCAAGGCTGCGCAGGTGCGCTGGCGAGCTACGCCGTGTCCGGGGGGCTTCTCCTACTCAGCTACCTGGTCATGACTGTGGTGCCGCTCTGGGAAATGTGGCGGCGCTAGGCACCAACCGCGAGCGTGCTAAGAAGCAGCCGTGTCTGAAGAGGGCAAGTCAGGAAAGCAGGTCGTCGCGGTGTTGTTGGCCCTTGCGCTGGGGGCCGGCCTGATCGCTTGGTTCGGCGCCGCGAAGCTCGAGAAGAACCGCCGGGCCTCCCAGCAAGCGCAGAGCGCATCCGTCTTGAGCGAAGGCGTGCTCTACGAGGCGCGGGCAGGCGACCCGGGCGTCGTGATCGCCAAAGAGGTCGGCTCGGGCAAGGAGCTCTGGGCTGCCGAGCTTGGAAACATCACGAGCAAACCCGCTATCACGGTTACTGAAGAGGTCATCGAAGTACAGATCGCCGGCACCCCCTGGATGACGCTCGACCGCTCCACAGGCGAGCCCCTGGACTGATGAGTGAGCGGTCGTTAGTTAGTGAATCTCGATCGCCTGCCAGCGACCTCGCTTCCACATGATCGCGAAGGTGAGCGCCTGTACACCTCGGTAGGTCGCCTGCGCAAGGAAGACCATCACGAGCCCCAGCCCCATCACCGGTCCGAGGACGTAGACGAGCGGAAGAAATATCAACCACTGATAGCCGGTCGCAAAGAACATCACACGCTTAACGTCGCCGGCCCCCATCAACGCATTCATCAGAACCATCCCGACCGCATCGAGAGACAGGAAGGCGGCGACGACGCGCAACGGATTCTTGGCGAGCGCGAGCGTCGAGGGCTCGTAGATGAATCCGCCGAGGATCCACTCCGGCACCAGCAAGGCCGGGATACTGAGGGCGGCGACGACGACGACGGCGATCTTCGTCACGTCCCATCCCCAGAGCTTGGCGTCATCGGGATGGCCCCGTCCAAGGGCCTGGCCCGCAAGCGAGGCAGCCGCCAAACCAAAGCCAATCCCGGGCAAGATCGCGACGAGCATCAGGTCGATGATCACTTTGGTCGCCGCCAGCTCCGGAGTCCCCATTCGGGCCACGAACATCAGAAACACCGTCATGCCGGCTGCGAAGAAGAACTGCTGAAGGCCGGCTGGCGCGGCTAGACGAATTATCGTCTTCATGGTTTCGCGACTGGGAAGCCCGTGAAGAAAGCCAGCGTCCCGCGCGTAGCCGCGGCCGAGCACGAAATAGGAAGCCGTTCCGAACACGGTCGCAATGGCCGAGGCCACCCCCGCGCCCATCGCACCGAGCTCCGGAGCGCCGAGATTCCCGAAAATCAACACCCAGTTGAGGAAGATGTTGAGCACGTGCATCGAGATCAGGGTCCGCATGTAGAGGATCGACTTGTCGACCGCATTCCAATACCCACGGAAGGCGAAGTTCATCCCCATGGCAAACATCGCGAAAAGACGGGCTCGGAGATAGGGCACGCCTTGCTCGACGACCGCCGCATCGCTCGTGAGGACCGGGAAATAGTCTGGCGCCAGCGTGACCAGGGCCGCCGACCAGGGCACGGCGATGAGTAGCGCGAGCAACAAGCCCCCGTTGAGCGGGATGGCGGTCTCACCGAGCCGCCCTTCTCCGACGCGACGCGCCGCCATTGCCTGAACACCCGCAGATAGGCCCAAGATGAACGCGGAGAAGAGGAAGTTCGCGAAGCCGCCTAGACCGACGCCCGCGAGCGCAGCGTCGCCAAGGGTGCCCACCATCGCGGTGTCGACGAGGTTGAGCACGTTCTGCGAGAGCATCCCGCCGATAATGGGAAGGGCGAGACCCAAGATCCGGCGTCGACGCACGGCAGGAACGCCCAGGACGTGCCTCCGTACCTGCGCGCCGTCACCCACGGCCCGACTCTAAGACTGTCTCGCGACGCGGCAAGTTAGCGCGGCGCCATGCGAATGGAGCCATCGAGCCGAATGACCTCGCCATTGAGGTAGCTGTTCTCGACGATGTGGCAGGCGAGCGCACCGAATTCCTCGGGGCGGCCGAGCCGGCTCGGGTGCGGGATCGTGGCAGCCAGGGCTGCCCTCATCTCGTCGGGAAGCGAGGCGAGCAAGGGCGTGTCGAAGGTGCCCGGCGCAATTGTGACGACGCGAATCTGCGCCTTGGCAAGGTCGCGCGCTGCCGGGAGGGTCATGCCCACGATGCCGCCCTTCGAAGCCGAGTAAGCGACCTGCCCGATCTGGCCGTCAAATGCCGCGACCGAGGCGGTGTTGATCACGACGCCTCGCTCGCCGTCTTCCGGCTCGTTTTTGGCCATAGCCGAGGCCGCAAGCCGGAGGAGGTTGAACGTTCCAATGAGATTGACCGAAATCACTTTCTGGAAGACGCCAAGATCGTGAGGCGTGCCGTCCTTGCCAATGGTCCGCATGCCAAATCCGATGCCCGCACAGTTGATTGCGGCTCGGAGCGTGCCAATGGATGATGCCCGCTCGACTGCGGCTTGAACTTCGTCCGCATTGCTGACGTCGGCCTGCACATAGGCTGCCAGGTCACCGAGCTCGGCGGCCAGCTTTTTCCCGCGATCTGCGTTGAGGTCGACGATGACCACGCGGGCCCCCTCGCTGACCAGCCTGCGCACCGTCGCCTCGCCCAAGCCAGAAGCTCCGCCTGTCACCAACGCTACTGAACCTTCAATCTTCATCGAAACCTCCGGCCGCAGATGCTTGGTCTAACCGGGACCCCCGTCAAGCAGCTAGCGTGCAGGCCCGCCTGCGGCTAGAACCGGGCGCACTCACGCTGGGTAAGGGGACCAGTGCTCTTCAACAGCCTCGACTACATTCTGTTCCTGGGCGTTGCCGTCGCGGGTTTCTGGCTACTGGCTCGCCATGCCCAGGCGCGGATCATCTTCGTCTTCGTGCTGTCTTGCCTGTTCTACATGGCATGGCACCCGGCCTACATCGTCCTGATCCTCGCCTCGACGCTCATCGACTATGTCGTCGGACTCCGAATCCACGCGAGCGACCACGAGACGACCCGCAAGCGCTGGTTGATCGTCAGCCTGGTCTCGAACCTCGGGCTGCTCGGGGTCTTCAAATATTTCAACTTCGCCTCGCAGGCGACGGCCGACGTGCTGGGGCTCTTTTTCGGCATCGAAATTCCAAGCCCGCCTTTCCTCGACGTCCTTCTGCCGGTCGGCATCTCCTTCTATACGTTCCAGACGCTCAGCTACACGATTGACATCTACCGGCGCAAGCTCGAGCCGACCCGCAACTTCTTTCAGTTCGCCTTTTTTGTCACGTACTTCCCGCAGCTCGTCGCCGGTCCCATCGTCCGCGCCTCCGAGCTCCTCCCACAGCTCCAGCGCAAGATCATACTTCGCGACGAGCAGGTCACCCGGGGGCTCTTCCTCATCGCAACCGGGATGGTGAAGAAGGTCGCCATCGCCGACTACCTTTCGGTGAACCTCGTCGACCGTGTGTTCGATCAACCGGAGCTCTACACGGGCGCCGAGGTCGTCATCGCGCTCTACGGCTTCACCATGCAGATCTACTGCGACTTCTCCGGCTACACCGATGTAGCGCGCGGCTCTGCGAAGCTCATGGGTCTCGAGCTTCCGAGGAACTTCGACCGGCCGTATCAGTCCTCGAGCCCCGCGGAGTTCTGGCGCCGTTGGCACATGACCCTTTCGACCTGGCTCCGCGACTATCTGTACTTTCCGCTCGGCGGCTCACACACCGGCCCCGTCCGGGCATACTGGAACCTCTGGCTCACCATGTTCCTCATCGGCATCTGGCACGGCGCGTCCTGGACCTTCGTCGTCTACGCGCTCCTGCAGTCGATGGCGATGGTGACCCATCGCTTTTTCTACAGGCGATCGGGCCGTAGCCGTGACACTGTCGACAGCTGGCAACTGCACGCGTTCAAAGTGTTCTGGGCGCTCCAATTCGTTGTCTTTTCGCGAATCCTCTTCCGAGCGACCAGCCTCCAGAACGCCGCCGACGTGACGGCGCGACTGGGCTCCGGCACCTTTTCGGTCGCACAGATTTCGCTCGGGGTCTGGGCGATGCTAATCCTGACCTTCGCCGCCCATTACACGCCGAAACGCTGGTTCGAATCGATCGAGCTGCGCTTCAAGTCCATGCCGGCACCAGCCCAGGGCATCGCGCTCGCGGTCGTGGGCTTCGTCCTGAGCGTCGTCGCGACGAGCGAAGTCGTTCCTTACATCTATTTCCAGTTCTGATGCTCAAACGAATCCACGAACAGCTCACGCCCTTGCAACACCTGATCACGGTGGTTGTGTTCATGTTCGCCGCGTGCATGTCGACCTACGTGGTTCCGTCGATGGAAGGCTTACGGCCTTGGATCCCCGGAGAGGAGGACTTCCCCATCGTGCGGCTCTTCAAGCGATGGAGTGAGATTCCAGCCTTCGCCGGTCACGGGGGCTCTTACCGGCCGACGACCAGCACGGAGAAGGGCAACGCGCGACTTGCCGAAGCCGTGGGCGCAACCGTGGCGTCCAACCTCGGCAGCAAGCTGATCGTCGCCCCACCCAACCAGACCGACGGCGGGCCGAGAGTCGACCCCGCGGAGTACGAAGGCATTTCGGTCCGAATCGAAGACCCCTCTGGTCGGGGCATGCGCGCATTCTACGAGGCCCTCGAAAAGACGGCGCGACTGGAGGAGGGCGCGATTACGCGGGTCGGACACTATGGGGACTCGAGCATTGCAACCGATCTGATCACCTCGACCTTGCGCGAGAATCTGCAGGCACGATTCGGGGACGCAGGTCATGGCTTCGTCCTCGCCGCCAAGGGATACATCCCCTACAAGCACCGCGGCGTACAACAGTCGTCGAATCCCGACTCCTGGGAGCTTCGTGAAGTCGTTCGACGTCAGGATCGCGCCGGCCGCTATGGCTACGGCGGCGTACAGTCGAGAGCGATGCGCGGCTCCTGGGCTCGAATCGGCACCGCCAAGCGGGGCGCGGTCGGAACCCGGGCATCGCGCTTCGACATTCACTACGAGGAACAGCCCCGAGGCGGGAAATTCTCCGTGCGGGTCGACAAACAGGACCGTGAAATCGTGTCGACCGAGGCCGAGGCTGTCGGGGATGGCGTCCATTCGATCGACGTTCCGGACGGGGCGCATTCCATCGAGCTGCGCTACCAGCGGGGCGGCCCGGTGAACTTCTACGGTGTGGCAGTCGAGCGCGACGGACCAGGCGTCGTGTACGACTCCCTCGGACTGGTCGGCGCGCGCGCCAATCGATTGCTCAACTTCGACGAAGCTCACATCCGGCGCCAGCTCGAGCTGCGTGGCACCAACCTGCTCGTGCTTGGTTTCGGCGGAAACGAAGCGAGCGACGACCGCACCGAGGAGATGTTCTACGAGGACTATATGAAGGTGCTGCGCCGCATGCGACAGGGACGTGAGGACCTGTCTTGCCTTGTCTTCGCCCCTCTCGACCAGGCGCGACGCACGCGCGGGCGCATACACACCTTGTCTACGATTCCTCTCATCGTAGCCGCGCAACGGCGGGCGGCATTCGACTCCGGCTGCGCCTTCTACGACACCTGGCAGGCGATGGGCGGCGAAGACGCGATGCGACGCTGGTACCATGCGCGTCCAAGGCTCGCGATGGGCGACTTCCGGCACGCAACGCCCGCAGGCTACGAGATCATCGGCAACATGTTCTACAAAGCCCTCCTTGCGGGCTTTGCGGACTACCTCTCCGGCGAGTCCTCTTCGGCGCCGGAGTCAGCGACTTCCTCGCCCGCGAGCGCGCCTGACGCTGGCTCGGAGTCATCCGACGCGGGCATCCCTTCGAGCAACGCCGAGAGCAACACCTCGCCCAAGCGTTGATAGCCGACCCGGGTGTAGTGGACGTGGTCTTGCGATGCGTACGCCGGGTCGTTCGCAGCCCACTGCACCATCGAGAGCGCTCCACCTTGGAACGCCACCAGATCGAAGAAACCGCAGCCCTGGTCGAGCGCAACGCGATGTTGAACCGCTATCAAGCTCGCGGTCCTCGAGCGGTGTTCGAAGACGCGCTCCTCTACTTGCATGGGACGGTCTGACGGACCGATCAATAGACAGGATGCCTCCGGCGCGGTGTCCCGCATGCGTTGGAGCACGGCGCGAAGGTTCTGCTCGTAGTCTTCGATCGGCGATTCATCGCCGCTTTCGTTGGTCCCGTAGGCCAAAACGACCAGGTCGGGCTTCCGCCTGCGAAGGTGCTCCTGGTAGACCGCCTCGTCCCAGAGCAGTTGATAGCGGACACGCGAACCGTTGATCCCAAGCGTATCCACGATGACGCCGGGCTGATCGCGTTCCACCGCCAGGCCGTACACCCGGACCGGCCGCTTGCTCAGGGTCCGGATTTCGAAACGATGCGAGGCGTCAGGAACGCGAAACGTCGCGTAGCCCGTCGAGACCTTCGACGCGCGCGTCGAGATGCGGCGCGCTTTGCGGCCGTCGATGAACACATCCATGTCGCCGCCACGAGGGTGCTTCTCGTAGTACAGCTCGAAGAAGCCCGCGGTGTGGCCGTACTCGCCCTCCTGGGCAGTATGCACCGTGCCAAACGAACCCGGGCGCTGGCTCACCATGGCGATCCCGGCGAGGCCGAGCCGCTCGACGTCCGAGTCGCCGACTCGAATGCGCTGCGTCTCCCAACGCTTGCCGTCGCTTTCTATGTTGATGTCGCGGTGCCGATAGGTGCGCCATGGATGCACGGGCAGGACGAAGCCATGACCGGCATCGCCGTAGCGGGTTTGCAGCTCCCGGCGGATGTACCCGGTGAATACGTCACCCGCGACGTGGGACGCCCCGTAGAACAGGAGCCTGGCCTGCCCTTCGCCTGCCTGCGCACGCGCGAGCGCCCGATGCAAGGCATCCATCGACTTCCCGTCACGATCTTCAATTGCGATGTCGAGGCCGAGCTGATCGTCGGGCGGTGGCTCGAGGAGCTTGGGTCCCATGCGCTCGGCGGAGCGAACCGCC
>CAVQUI010000011.1:0-196728 GCA_963716775.1 uncultured delta proteobacterium | reverse complement strand
GCCAGTTGCCGATCAGCACTGCATCGCCATCGAGGCTGACAGCGCTTCCAAACCATGGGTTCGCCGAACCGTCCGATGAGAAGAGCTCCTGTTGCTCAGTCCAGACCCCGCCGCTGCGGGTGTACACATAGGCTGAGCCGGCATTGCCTCCGTTGTCATCGTCCCAGCGTGCCCCGATCACCACCGTGTCGCCCGAGACGCTCACGGCACTCCCGAATCGATCATCGGTCGCACTGTCCAAAGGGACCAGCTTCTGCTCTTCTGTCCAGATGGCGCCAGTTCGAGTGAATACGTATGCCGAACCGGATCCGGACCCGCCGTCATCGTCCAAGACCGATCCGATGATTGCCGTGTCGCCGGAGACGCTCACCGAGGTCCCGAATTGATCGTCTGCGGCGCCGTCGGAACGCGAGCAGTTTCTGCTGTTCGGTCCAGGTCGAGCCGCTTCGAAAGTACACATACGCCGCCCCCGAGCCGCTTCCGTTCGCGTCGTGCAAGAGCGCACCGACGACCGCCGTATCGCCGGAGAGGCTCACGGAGTCGCCAAACCAATCGCTTGAAGCGCCATCCGACGCGATGAGCTTCTGCTGCTCGGTCCAGACCTCCCCGCTTCGAAGAAACACATAGGCCGAGCCAGAATTGCCTCCGTTGTCGTCGTCCCACTTTGCCCCGACGATGACGGTGTCGCCCGATACGCTCACCGAGGACCCGAAGTTATCGCTCGCCGCGAGGTCCGATGAACGGAGCTCTTGCTGCTCCGTCCAGCTCGTTCCGCTCCGCACGTACACGTACGCCGCGCCGCTGTCTGTGTTCGAGCCGTCGTCATAGGAAGGAGCGCCGATCACCGCGGTGTCCCCGGAAATACTCACGGAGGTGCCGAAAAACTCGTCGGACGGCCCCAAGGCGTCGGCCCCCAGCTTCTGCTCCGCCGCCCAAACCGTACCTACCCGTTCGTATAGGTAGCTGATGCCGGGTCGGACTCCAAGAGGCGCTCCTCCCAGGATGACATCCCCGGAGACGCTCACCGAGGCGCCGAAGGTCTGAGAGGCAATGCCCGACGCGAGCAGCTTCTGCTGCTCGCTCCATGCCGACCCGCTTCGAACGAACACGTACGCCGAGCCTGCTGCGCTCGCACCGTCGTCGTCGAGTCGGGCGCCGATTACGTGCCGAGTCGCGCCGAGAGACTCACCGAATGACCGAATTGATCGTCGACTGCGCCGTCCGAGGCGGTCAACTTCTGCTGTTCGGTCCACACGGCCCCGCTTCGAACGAACACGTATGCCGATCCGGAACCGCTTCCGTTGTCGTCGTCGAGCGGCGCACCGATGACCGCGGTGTCGCCCTCCACGATCACCGAGAAGCCGAATCGATCGACCGATGCACCGTCCGACGCGACCAGCTTCTGTTGCTCACTCCACACCGCTCCGCTTCGAACGAAAACGTACGCCGAGCCTGAGTCGGTCCCGTTGTCATCATCCTGAAATGCGCCAACCAGCACGGTGTCGGCCGATACGCTCACGGCGCTGGCGAAGTGATCACCACTGACACCATCCGGTGCGATGAGCTTCTGCTGTTCGGTCCACACAGTTCCGCTTCTGAAGAAGACATAAGCCGAACCGGAGAACAGGCCGTGATCCGCATCATATCGGGCGCCGATGGCCACGGTATCCCCCGACACACTCGTCGAATGACCGAATTGGTCGTCCGTCGCGCCATCCGACGCGAGCAACTTCTGTTGCTCGCTCCACACCGATCCGCTTCGAACGAACACATATGCCGAACCGGAATCGGCGCCGCGGTCGTCGTCTTGGTACGCCCCGATGATCGCCGTGTTCCCGTCGAGGCTCACCGAAATACCGAACTGATCGCCTGCTGCACCGTCCGAGGGGAGCAGCTTCTGATGCGTTTCCCAAATCGCTCCGTTCCGGAAGAATACGTAGGCCGAGCCGGAATCGATCCCGTTGTCGCCGTCTCGGGGCATGCCGATGACCGCGGTATCGCCCGAGACACTCAGGGAGTACCCGAACCATCCGAGCGCTGCAGCCGTGCTGGCGATGAGCTTCTGTTGCTCCAGCCAAATCGGATCGATCTCAATGGGGTAGCGGGCACCGGCAACGTCCACGTCGATGGAAAGTTGATCGTCGGAGGCTTGCATCGAGGCTGGAAGTCGTTTGCCGTCGGCATCAAATGCGTAGAGCTCACGCGTTTCGAGAGTGCGCTCCCGACTGGTCCACACGATGACATCCCCGCGCATCGTTGGCCGGTAGTTGCCTTCAATCGCCATCTCCAGCCGCACACGGTCGCTCGGAGCACCGGGCGCAGCGAGCGGCGCGGGAATCGTGAAGCCCTGCTCGAGCCCCATCGGGCCATTCACATACCATTCATCGATTTCGGGTCTCGCGATGGTGACCCGGTTCGCCTCGTGCGACACGGTCCCCCGACCCGGCTTCCGGCCGTTGACCTTGCTGAGTGTGATGCTCAGCGGCGCACCGCCGTTGCGATCGGTCAGCACCACGCTTTCCGAGGTGAGCTGCGTCCGAAGATTCTGGCGCGGGTGCCGTGCCTCGAACCTCCGAGCCCCCGACGAAGAGATCGCATACTCCGCCCCAGCCTCATTCTGCACACGTCGAATCCACGCAGCACGCAAGGCAGCGGGCATCGGCTCTTCGGCGCCCGGGTTGCTCGGGTCGGTCCGCGGATCCACGTCGGTGCAGCCGGCCATGCCCAGCGAAAGCAAACAGACGCTCCACGCAACGATGCGAATCGCTGGATTCATCGCGTTCTCACACCCTGCGCCGACGGACCAGTGGAAGCATGAGCAGACTCAGGAGCCATCCTGCCCCGCTGCTGTCCGAGTCTCGGCACACGGCGCAGCCGCCTCCGCCGCGCCAGTCGCTCTCGAGCGTACAGAACTGGCTGCACCCGTCTCCGCGAACCAGGTTGCCGTCGTCACAGACTTCGTTGTCATCGAGGAAGCCGTTTCCGCAAGCGTTCGACTCCGCGCACACCGGCGCAGCGGCCATCGTATTGCAAGTCCCGCTCCCACACTGCGCACCGTCGGCGCAGGGCCCGGCGCCTAGCTCGAAGAGACACCGCTGACCGCAGCCGTCGCCCGAAGAGGCATTGCCGTCGTCGCACACCTCGCCTGTTTCGAGCGTTCCGTTGCCACAGACGTTTACCGGCTCGCAGCTGTTGCTGCCGACGGTATCGCAGATCGTGCTTTCGCACTGGGCGTCGTCGTCGCAGGGCCCGGCACCCAGCTCGAAGAGACACTCGGGGCCGCATCCGTCGCCTGCAGCGGTATTGCCGTCATCGCAAGCCTCATTGCCCTCGAGCGCACCGTTGCCGCAGGCGTTGGCGGGCTCGCAGCTGTTGCTGTCGACGCCATCACAGATCGCGCTTACGCATTGAGCATTGTCGGTGCAAGGCTCACCGTCCTCGAGAAGACAGACATCGCTGCAACCGTCTCCGGTCGTCAGGTTCCCGTCGTCGCAACTCTCTGTGGCGTCGAGCGCTCCATTGCCACAAGAACCGGCGGGCTCGCAGATCGGAGGCATTTCGTTCATGTCGCAGACGCCGCTCGCGCATTCGCCGTCGGCGGCGCACGGATTTCCGTCCTCGATTTCACATGCAGCGGTGCACCCGTCCCCGTTCATGTTGTTCCCGTCGTCGCACCCCTCGCCCGCTTCGAGCAAGCCGTTGCTGCAGCCCACCGGAGGCGCACAAACCGGTGGCATGGCGGCCAAGTTGCATAGGTTGCTGGCGCAGTCCGTGTCGTCGGTGCAGGGCTCGCCGACTTCGAGCAGGCAGGCGGCGTTGCATCCGTCGCCGGTGTTCAGGTTTCCGTCGTCGCAGACTTCGCTGGGGTCGTTGACGAAGCCGTCGCCACAGGTGGCAGACACGGTCAACGTGATCACCTGCGAGGTCAGGAGAAGTCCTGTCACGACGGAGTTGCTGATCGTGTACCGGTACGTTCCTGCGTCTGCTGGCGTCAAGCTACCGCTGCCAAGCGTGACGTCCAGATCGCGACAGTCCCTCACGGGCCTGCGATCGGCACGCCGTCTTTGTACCACTGGTATTGATCGTTCCCGGAAGGGTTGACCGCGACCGCGGAAGGGAGCATCGCAGGCGCGCCGCTCGGAAAGTTCTCGGTGCGAGCTGTGTCGACCGTCGCCTGCGGACTGTAACTGAATGTTGCCGGCGTGCCGTCGTTGTACGCGAGAAACTCGGATTCAAAGTCTGCAAATGTAAACGCGTTGCTCGCAAAATCAGAGTGGTTAGTGGCAAGGCCGTCAAGTCCGGGACGTCGCCCGTGAGCTGGTTGTTGGACAGCTTCAGCGAAGTCAGGTTGCCGAGGTTTCCGAGCTCAGGCGGTAATCGAGCCACGTGAGCTGGTTCCCGTACAGGTACAGGGTGCTCAGGTTGGCGAGGTCGCCGAGCTCCGAAGGAATCGGCCCCGTGAGCTGGTTGCTGTGCAGGTACGTCGGTAGTCAGATTGGACAGACTGCCAAGCTCGGGCGGGATCGGACCGGAGAGCTGGTTGTTGGACAGGTACAGGGTTCCCAGACTGGCGAGATTGCCGAGCTCCGGGCGGAATTGGCCCTGTGAGTTGGCTGCTCGGCATGTACAGCGTCGTCAGCTTGGTGAGATTGCCGAACTCCGGCGGAATCGGCCCCGTGATTTGGTTTCCGTACACAAATAGGGAAACCAAGTTGCTGAGATTGCCGAGCTCCGGGGGAAGCGCACCCGTGAGCTGGTTGTTGCCCAGGTAGAGCACGGTCAGGTTGCTGAGATTGCCGAGCCAAGACGGAATCGAGCCGGTGAGCTGGTTGCCGTACAGGTACAGCGCCGTCAGGTTGCCGAGGTTCTCGAGCTCCGGCGGGATTGGGCCCGTGAGCTGGTTCCCGACAGGTGCAGGGACGTCAGATTGGAAAGGTTGCCGAGCTCTGGAGGTATCGTACCCGTGAGCTGGTTCCCAGACAGGTACAGCCCAATCAGGTTGGCTAGGCTGCCGAGCTCCGACGGTATCGTACCCGCGAGCTGGTTGTTGCCCAGGTGAAGCGTAGCGACGGTGGCAAGGTTGCCGAGCTCGGGCGGTATCGCGCCCGTGAGCTGGTTGGTGGAGAGCGACAGCCCTGTGACCCGCCCACCCGAAACGGTCACGCCGAACCACGTGCTGACCGCACTCCCAGTGTCCCAGTTGCTGTTGTCTGTCCAGCTAGCTCCGTCAGCGCTGGCGTACAGCGCCATCAACGCTTCGCACTCGATCTGCGGCACGCCCGTCGTGCCTGTCGCCGAGCAATCGACCTGCGCATGCGCGACGCCCGCCGATAGACAAACGCCCGCTATGGTGAGAAACGCGAAACCGTGCAGCACAGCAACCCCACCCAGGTTGGCGTCCGCCACCTCACTCGATGTGTACCGCGGTAGAAATCGATCGAATCATCCGCGTTGCGTTCCCCGCCCTACATCCGCCAAACAGAAGCGCAGAAAATCCGTTGTCACTGTATTCCTGTATTACAGCAACACTAGATGTGTCACTACGGTAATTTTACAATACTGCGAGCTGTCCATGCCTGTTTCTTGGGGTTCGATGTTCGCATCGCCGGAGGCTGGGGGCCCAGCGCGCCGAGTACGGCGGAGATCCATCAAGTTCCTGCTGCTCGTAGCCAGCCTGATCAGCGTCCTGGGACCGAGCGGCATTGGGCACGCGCAGCAGTTCGACCTCAACCAGTTTCGCGCTTCCGAAACGACTCAGGATGGGTTCGCTGTCAGCACGGCAGTCGACCAGGGGCATCTGCGCTTCGGTAGCACAACTCTACCTGGACTACTCCGATGACCCGTTGCTCTTTGCCGGCTCGAAGGTCGTCCATCAGCAACTCACCGGCGAGCTCATCGCGTCATTGGGGCTCTGGGATCGGCTGATCGTATTCACGGGGCTTCGCTATCACTTCATGCTTCGAGGTGACACCAGCGGACTACCGTTCGGGACCACTGCAAGCGCTCGCTCCAATCGGCTCTGGCTTGGGGGATCTACGGATCGGTGCGCGGGTTCGCGCCTGGGGCGAAGAAGAAAGACATCGTTCAGATCGCCCTGCAGGGTGCGCTCTATGTTCACACCGCGTCCATGGCTGACGGCGATCAGAACTACCGCGGCGGACCGACGGACAGCCCGCGTCTCGGTGGGCGACGTCGAGCTCCTCGCGACGTTCAACGTGACCGACGACGTACATCTCTCGACCAACCTCGGCTACCTGTTCCGCAAGGACGTCGTCCTGCCTCCCGATGCGAAGGTCGGTGATGTGTTCACTTTTGGTCTTGGTGCGATCTGGGAGCTCTTCGACGACCGGCTTGCGCTGATCGCCGAATTCTCTGGCAGCACCGGCTTCGGGGGTCGGGAGCAAACCCCACTCGAGGTGCTGGCCGGCGCCAAGTATCACCACAAGGTCGGCTTCACCGCGGGCCTGGGCGGTGGCGCTGGCGTGTACGGTGGAATCGGCGCGCCGGACTACCGGCTTCTCGGCATGCTTGGCTACACGATGCCGGAGAAGATTCGGCCTCCGAAGGTCAAAGACCGAGACGCGGACGGCCTGCCGGACGGTGAGGACCGCTGCGACAGAGAAGCCGAAGACTTCGACGGCTTCGAGGACGAAGACGGATGTCCGGATCCCGACAACGATCAGGACGGGATCCTCGATGCCGATGACAAAGCTCCAAACGAAGCAGAGGACAAGGACGGTTTCGAAGACGAAGACGGCATTCCCGACCCGGACAACGACGGCGATGGGGTGCTCGACACTGAGGATCGCTGCATGAACGAAGCCGGGGTCGCTGTGACCCGAGGCTGCCCGGATCCGGATACGGATGGGGACGGTGTGCCCGACCGCGTCGACAACTGCCCGAAGGAAGCAGGCCTTCTAGTGAACATGGGCTGCCTGAAGCCGCAGTTGGTGGAGATCCACTACGACCATCTCGGCATCAGCAAGAAGGTCTACTTCGGCACGGGAAAGAGCCGCATTCAGAAGCGCTGCTACCCCTTGCTCGACAACATCGCCGAGGTCCTCAACGCCCATCCCGAGATCATGCTGGTCAAGGTCGAGGGACACGCGGACCCGCGAGGAAGCGAAGAGCTCAACATGAAGCTCTCGCATCGCCGCGCCGTAGCGGTGGTGAAGTACCTGGTGAGGAAGGGCGTCGCCGCGGAACGACTGATCTCCACGGAGTACGGAGAGGCCTTGCCCGAGGCGCCCGACGCGGTCACCGACGCAGAACACGAGGCAAACCGCCGAGTGGCATTCAAGATCTACGCGAGAGCGACCGGACAGGTCGAACAAGTCGAGAACCCGACGGGCGACAGAATCTACTAGCCGGGACCGCTGAGCAACAACGACCGCCGCAGCACGGAGGACTACGGGCGCGGGTGGGCGGTCGGTATAGCCAAACCAAACCACGCCCCCAACCGACTCCCGCCTTCCAAGCATGCGCCTCCGCGCCTGCGAGCGAATCGGCTACGGACTAGTCGAGGTCGAGTGAAATCGTCTTCGTCGCATTGGCGACGACATTGATCGGAAGGGTCAATGTTTCCCCGCTCTCGGTCGACTTCAGCTTCAAGCTGTGACGGCCCGCGGGTAGAGTGATCTTCGCAGGTGCTTTCCCGAGAAGCTTCCCGCCCTCGTAGATTTCGACCGAGTGGCCCTTGGTCACGATCTTCACGTGACCGGGAAGTCCAGAGGCGGCGGGTTGTGCTTGAGCTGGCTTGCTCGGCTTGTTCCGAGGACGGGGCTTTCTAGCGACTGGTCTGCGCTTGGAAGGAGCGGGCTTTGCGACTTCAGGCTCCGCAACCTGCGGCTTCGTAGGCTCGGTCCCGTGAGTGGCAGCAACCTCGCTCTTCTCCGGCCCGGCCTCGGGCTTCACGTCCTCTGAGGTTTGCGCGTCCGACGGAACGGGGCCCGCCGATGTCGGTTCCGCTGCTGGGATGGCGGGCTCCACCAGCGCGGGAATCGCAACTGAAGTTGGCGATGCCTCCGGTGCTGACGGTTGAAAACCCCAAACCACGGCGACCACAGCGACAGGAACGAGCAGCGCCGCCAGCAAGGCAGCGTTGCGAACCCAGTTTGATTTCTGTTTCGCTGGGACCTCGGTCGCAGCGTGCTCGCTCGGATCAGCCTCGGTCGGGCCTACCTTTGTCACAACAGCTCTCGACGCAATGGCCGACTCCAGGTCTCCGAGCATCGTTGGAGCGCCGGTGACTTCTACGCCAAGTTCTGCGGAGCCTGGCAAGACTTGGAGCGTCTGCGTCATCGCAAGCTCCATGATCTCGCGTTGCCGGACTTGCCCCTCCGGAAAGACCTCCTCCATCCAGGCGGACAGCTCAGCGGCGCCAACGTCGGCAGATTGGCTCGACGCAAACGCATGAAGCGCCTGCCCCATTTCCCGGGCAGTTCTCCAGCGTTTCTCTGGCTCGCGTTGCAGTGCCTTCATGACGATCGCGTCGAGCTCGGCTGGAATACCCGGGCGCCGCTCCGACGGCGCCGGTATCTCGCCCACGAGCACCGCGTACATCGACTCGACTTCTGTTTCGCGACGGAAGAGCCGCTTGAACGTCAGCAACTCCCAGAGCACGACACCCAGGCCCCAAATATCGACCCGCCGATCCACGTCTCCACCCCGAACTTGCTCGGGAGCCATGTACGGGACGGTGCCCTTGAGTTGACCGGTCGACGTTTGATGCACGCGCTGCTTCGCGCTCGCGATGCCGAAATCCACGACTTGAACGACGCCGCTGTAGGTAATGAACAGGTTTCTCGGAGAGACGTCGCGGTGAACTACGTTGAGCGGCTGTCCCTTGACGTCTTTTGATTCGTGCGCAGCGTGCAAGCCTTCGCAGGCTTCTTCGACGATCCTGGCCACCTTCAAAGGGAGAAGCGGGGATTCCCGCTGCTCGGCGCTAGCGCCGGCGCGCCGACATAGCCTGGCCAGGGACTCCCCCACGAGATACTCCATCGCCAGGTAGTACTCGCCATTGAACTCGCCGAAGTCGAAGACGCTGCACACGTTGGGATGCGTGATGCCGGATGCAATCCGCGCCTCATCGAGAAACATATCCACGTACGAGCGGTCGCTGACCAGATGCGGATGGATTCGCTTGAGAGCCACGATCTTTTCGAAGCCGTGAGGCCCATCCATTCGAGCGAGATACACCGTCGCCATGCCACCGGACGCGAGCTCGAAGCAGAGCTGATAACGTCCGAGCTGCGTAAGCTCCATCTCTTTTGGAGCCTGAGAATCCAGCGGCGCAGGCCTGTTGCCGGTGGCCGCCGATGCGTCTGTCCAGAAGCCGGTCAAAATCCCCCACTTGCATTCTATTGGACGAGCAGAGACACATCCAAATGCGCATGCAACCAGTCGAAATCCCGGGCGAATCCAATTGTGAGCCTGAATTCAATTGCCGGAGCTCATCGGCTCAAGAAGATCGGCGACCGAGCTTCTTCTTCATGCGAACAGCTCGAAACGAGCCGCGTCGCAAATCGCCATCACCGCCGGCTGCCTCACTCGGCGCTCGACAGAGATTGCATAGAAGCTCTCGGTGATGTCTTCCGTTTGCCCGATTGCTTCGACCTCGTACTGCCGCGCGACCTCCTCCTCGACCACGCTGGGAATTGCGAAGAAGCCCTCGCCCGCCTGACCAAAGCTCTTCAGCAAGGCGCTGTCCTCGAACTCCCCGACAATCACGGGCCGAACCCCGCAAGTCTCGAACCAGCCATTGAGCAAGCGCCTAAGAACGGCATCATCGCTGGGTAATAGGACCGGCGCCCCGTCGAGCGACTCCGGAAACCGTCTGCGTAGGCGTCTGCCTAGCTTCGATTGTGCCATGAATGTGACGCCACAAGTCCCAAGGAGGTGGTTATAAGCACGCACCTTCACTGTCGGTGGGATTGGAGAGTCGGACAGCACTACATCCAGACGATGCACCGCCAGCTCAGCAAGCAACTCTGTCGGACTTCCCGTGTGACAAAGCAGTTGGATCGGCTCGCCCAGGCGAAGCGCTGGCTCGATGAGACGGTGAACGATCAGCTTGGGTAAGATGTCGGCCGCGCCCACCAAGATCCGAGGGGAGCGACCCGTCGGCTGACCACGCAAGGTCTCTCGAAACTCCTGGCCGAGCGAGAAGATCTCGTTTGCGTAGCGCAATGCGACCTGACCGGCATCCGTCAGAACCATGCGACGGCCTGCGCGCTGGAACAGCTGCTCCCCGAGGGCGGCCTCCAAGTCGCGGATCTGTGTGCTGACGGTCTGGGGAGTGAGATGCAGTTGCCTGCTGGCGCGCGTGAGGTTCCCCTCGCGCGCGACCGCCTGGAACAACCGCAGATGGTGGAAGTTGAGTGGTCCCATCGAAATGCCTTCGTTCGATAATATCTGATGTGATACGGCTAACTATCGAATGGACAGAACAACAACGGACGGTCAAGAACTAAGATGATCATGACAGCGGAGGATCAGTGAAAAGCCCCTCGAGCTTCGACGGAACCCTGCGCTCCGATCTGCCAGCTTCGCTGGTGGTCTTTCTGGTTGCACTCCCCCTGTGCCTCGGAATCGCGCTGGCCTCCGGGGCGCCGCTCATCTCCGGACTCATCGCTGGAATCGTCGGCGGAATCGTCGTCGGTGCTCTCAGTGGGTCCCCACTCGGAGTCTCCGGTCCAGCCGCGGGCCTCGCCGTCATCGTCCTGACCGCCATCCAGGACCTGGGCGCATTCAACATCTTCCTCGTCGCGGTTATCCTCGCCGGATTGATTCAGATCGTCCTCGGCTTCGCTAGAGCGGGGACTGTCGCATACTATTTTCCGTCCTCTGTGATCTCGGGAATGCTGGCTGGAATCGGGATCATCATCTTCCTGAAGCAGATCCCCCACGCGCTCGGATACGACAGAGACCCGATCGGAGAGCTCTCATTTCGGCAGCCCGATGGCGAGACCACCTTTTCCGAGCTTCTGGTTGTACTCGATTCCATCAGCTCCGGTCCGTTGGTCATCGCCTCGGTTTCGCTCGCCATTCTTCTTCTTTGGGAATCGCGATGGTTCAAAGGACGCAAGCTCTTCGCACTCATCCCGGGCCCCTTGGTCGCAGTCCTGACTGGCGTAGCTCTGAATCTCTTCTTTCGTTCGAAGCTCGGCTTCGCACTCACCCCCGAGCAGGTCGTCCGCATACCGGAAGCCGACAGTCTGAGCGGTCTGGTCGGCTTTCTTACCTTCCCGGACTTCACCGCGCTCATGAGGATCGACGTCTACAAGACCGCGGTGGTCCTCGCGATCGTGGCCAGCCTGGAGACGCTTCTATGCGTCGAGGCCACCGACAAACTGGATTCGCTGAAGAGGGTGACGCCTACGAACCGTGAACTGAAAGCCCAAGGGGTGGGCAACATCATTTCGGGACTACTTGGCGGCCTGCCACTCACGCAGGTCATCGTTCGCAGCTCGGCAAACATCCAATCTGGCGGGCGGAGCAAGCTTTCCGCGATCATGCACGGATTGCTCTTGTTGGTCAGCGTCATCGCGTTGCCGACCGTCATGAACTTGATTCCACTTGCAACGCTCGCCGCGATTCTCCTCGTGGTCGGATTCAAACTTGCCAAGCCCTCGGTCTTCAAGAAGATGCTCCGCCAGGGGCCGGGCCAGTTCGTTCCGTTCATCGTCACGGTCTGCGCAATCGTGCTCACGGATCTCTTGCTCGGGATATGTCTTGGAATGATCGTGGCGGTCCTAGTCATTCTCTTCGAAAATTTCCGACTTCCGTTCGAGATCAGCAACGTGCCCCAGGAACGAGGCGAGCGAGTCGAAATCACGTTGGCACAGCAGGTCACGTTCCTGAACAAAGCCAGTGTGCTGAAGACCCTGGACGCCATCCCGGAGGACTCTTCGGTTGAGATCGACGCTTCGAACTCAGCCTTCGTTCACCCCGATGTGCTCGAGCTCATAGACAACTTCGTCGTCGGAGCGGCGGCGAAGAACATATCAGTCGTCATAAACGGTCTCGACCGCCGCACGCAGTTGGGAGGACCAAGCGCCTTGAAGGTCGCAGTCACATCCCCATCGAGTTTGAAAGAAGAAAGGCCGCAATGAGAACCCAAACGAAAGAGACACAGGCGGCGTTGACCCCTCAGACGGCACTCGAGCTGTTAAAGGCTGGGAATGCTCGCTTCCAGGCGAACCTCAAGTCCAATCGTAACCTCTTGGAGCAGGTGAACATCACCGCAGACGGGCAGTTTCCCTTTGCCGTCGTCCTGAGTTGCATCGACTCTCGCACATCAGCCGAGCTGATCTTCGATCAGGGGCTAGGCGATATATTCAGCATTCGCATCGCCGGGAACGTCTTGAACGACGACATCGTGGGTTCGATGGAGTTTGCTTGTAAGCTAGCGGGCTCGAAACTGATCGTGGTCCTGGGACACTCGGGCTGTGGAGCCGTGAGGGGCGCTTGCGACGGCGTGGAATTGGGCAAGCTGTCAGGCCTGCTCCAGAAGATTCGGCCCGCGATCGAGCTTGCACAGAAGCACGCTGGCCTAGTAGGCGACGAGCTCGTTCAGCGCGTTTCCGAGAACAACGTGGAGCACGTAGTCCATGAGATTCGAGCGAGAAGTGAAGTGCTCGACGCGCTGATCTCCGAGGGCCAGGTGGGCGTCGTAGGGGCCATGTATTCCGTGCAATCGGGCGCCATTGAGTTCCGAGACATGTTGAGCGGAGACCTTGGATAGCGTCGGGGCAATATGAAGCTCTGACCCAGGTCCGGCGGAGGCTATCCTCAGTTGTCCCTACGCCGGGCCCCGCCGGGTCGGGCCGGGAAAGTCAGCCCCTTGTGCCGTCCGCAGGGCTCAAATTGAAAAAGGGAAGGCAGCTACCTTCCCTTGCTCAATGCGGTGACCCCAGCGAGGTTCGAACTCGCGTTACCGGCGTGAGAGGCCGATGTCCTAGACCACTAGACGATGGGGCCGCTTTCGAGTCCCGCGCTTTAACACGGGACTGGCTCGGGGACTAGGATTCGAACCTAGATAGCCAGTACCAGAAACTGGAGTCCTGCCGTTAGACGATCCCCGAATGGTCCCGACACCTTAGTTGGGGTGCCGAGCGGCGGCACTATAGCGGCAAGACCTCCCTCAGCAAGCGACATGCAAAGTCGCCTATTCTTTATAACTTCACTCGTGTATATTTTCGTAATTTCGCCAATAAAATCAGCCGATGTTTTGCAATTGCGCGATTGTTGACTTGACCTAGCGGAAAACTACGGAATAGTGAGGGCTCCCCTTCGGCGGCGTCTTAGGCAGCCGGGGGACAGGAGCATCATGACTTCGTGGAAAGAACAGCTTGGTGAACGGATTCGGGAGCAACTCGCGGGCGAGGTGGATCTCTTCGAGGGTCAGATCGAGCTCAAGAAGCAGGGCAAGCTCGAGGACAAGATCTTCGCCGAGACACGGCTTCGCCGAGGCGTGTACGGGCAACGCTACGACAACGGCCTTCGCGACGATGGCACGGGCCAGAAGACCCTCGCCTTCCCCTGCGGCGACCTGACAAAAGGGCCCGACACGGTCTGGGACGCGCCGGGGATGATGCGCATCAAGATACCGTACGGAAAGCTCACCGCTGAACAGCTCGATGTCTTGAGCGAGCTCGCTGAAGAGAACTCCGATTCAATCCTGCACGTGACGACGCGGCAGGACATTCAACTTCACTTCATTCACATCGAAGAGGCGCCCGACATGATGCGCCGGCTCGCCAGCGTCGGGATCACGACCCGCGAGGCCTGCGGCAACAGCGTTCGCAACGTGACGGCCTGTGAGTACGCCGGTGTCTGTACGACCCAAGCGTTCGACGTCACGCCGTACGCCGACGCGATCACGAAGTACCTCTTGGGGCACCCCGACGTTCAAGACTTCGGCCGCAAGTTCAAGATCGCATTCTCGGGTTGCGAAGACAATCCCTGCGGGCTCGTCACCTTCCACGATCTCGGCGCAGTAGCGCACATCCGGGATGGCAAGCGCGGCTTCCGTGTCGTCGTCGGAGGCGGGCTCGGCGCCGTGCCGGTCCAGGCCAAGGTGCTCGCCGAGTTCTGCCCCGAAGAAGAGCTTCTTCCCCTTGCACAAGCGGTGTCCCGCGTCTTTGCCCGCCTCGGCGAGAAGCAGAGCCGAGCCCGCGCTCGCATCAAGTTCCTCGTGCAGAAAGTCGGCATCGAAGAGTTCAAGAGGCTGGTGGCCGAGGAGCGAGAAGGCCTTCGCCCTGACGAGCGGTGGACGGCATTCTTGGACGACCTTCACTCCACCGATGAGAAGCCCGTGCGCGACCCAGGCTCGATTCCGAGCGACGCTCCGGCTGGGTTCCGGGCCTGGGCCGAGCACAATCTCAAGCCGCAGGCGCAGGACGGGTATTACTCGGCCATCGTGAAGCTGCCGCTTGGTGACTTCACGGCCACGCAGGGCCGCGCGCTTGCCGACCTCGCTCGGAAGTACACCGGCGACTCGATTCGCTGCACGGTCGAGCAGAACCTCACGTTTCGCTGGCTCAGCGGCGCCGATGCAGTGTCCTTCTACGACGGCCTCGTCGCACTCGACATGGCAGCCGCCGGTGCAGGCACCATCACCGACATGACGTCCTGCCCCGGCACCGATACCTGCAAGCTCGGCATCTCCGCGTCGCGCGGCCTGACAGGCGAGCTTCGCAAGCGCCTCACCGTCGTCGAAAGCGAGCTCGACCCGGCCGTGAAAGCCCTTCGCATGAAGGCGAGCGGCTGCTTCAACTCCTGTGGCCAACACCACGCCGCCGACATCGGGTTCACCGGCGTCAGCCGGCAGGTGGGCGGTCGCAAGGTTCCTCATTTCAACATCGTTCTCGGCGGTCAGTGGACGGAGAACGCCAAGAGCTACGGCCTGGTGGTGGGCGCGGTTCCCTCGAAGAACATCCCGAAGGCAGTCGAGCTGATCACCCAGCACTACCTCGCCAACCGCGAAGGCGAGGAGAGCTTTCAGGCGTTCATCGCCCGCGTCGGCAAGAGGGAGTTCCGCAAGGTGCTCGCGCCGATTCAGAAGCCGCCCGCGTACGAGGAAGATCCGAGTTACTACAGCGACTGGGGCAACCCACGCGAGTACACGATCGGCGACATCGGCGTGGGTGAGTGCGCCGGAGAGATCGTCCCTTTCGTGGAGTTCGGCCTTCAAGAAGCGGAGCAGCAGCTCCACGATGCGCAGGACGCCCTCGAAACCGGCCACGCCGGCGCAGCCGCACTCGGCGGCTTCACGGCTATGGTCACCGCTGCCAAGGCGCTCGTTCGCCATCTCGAAGTCCAGGTCAAGGATGACGCGGACGATGTGGTCGCGAACTTCAAGACCCACCTCCACGACACCTCCCTCTTTCACGACCCCTTCGCGAAAGGGAAGTTCGCCGCGTACCTGTTGAAGATGCACGGTGACCAGTCCTACGAAGACGCCAGCGATGAGATCGCGCACCGCACCCTCGACGAGGCGCAGTTGTTTCTCGAAGCGGCACACGCGTGCTACCAGCGTCTCACCCAGGCAGCAGCCGCCGCGGCGGAGTAAGGCCCATGCAAGCAACGAAGTTTCAAGTGAAGGTCTACGCCAAAGCGGGTGACATCGAGCTCGAGAAGCTCGTCCCTGTGTTCCACGAGTGGATTCGCAACAAGAAGATCTCCGACGAGCTCCTGATCGACGTGGCAGACTACGCGCACGTGCCGCAGGGGCCCGGCGTGGTTCTGATCGGCCATCAGTCCGACTACTACCTAGACGTGGCTGACAACCGGCCCGGCCTCCTCTACAGCCGCAAGCGCGGCTTCGACGGCGACCTACAGGCAGGCATCGACGACGCCTTCCAACGCGCGCTCGCAACGTGCAGGCTCCTCGAAGCCGAGAGCAGCCTCGGCCTCGAGTTCGCAACGGACGAACTGCTATTCCGGGTGCAAGACCGTCTGAACGCACCCAACGCGGCCGCCACCTACGAGGTCTACAGGCCCGCCCTGGTGCAAGCTTCAACCGCGTTTTTCGGCGGCGCCCCATCGCTGGAGCGAGTCGGCACCGAGCGCGAGCCCTTCGCCGTTCGGATCCACACCGGTGCAAAGGGCTCGGTCGCAGACGCCCTCAGCAAGCACTGACGCGGCGCTCGGCGTTCTTTTTGGCCCCTCGCCAGTTTGCGGTACAAACATCAGCCAGGAGCTGATCTGTTGAAGTACCCTCCCCTCGCCTTACTGTTCCTTTCGATCCTCTTGGCCTCGACAGCGTGCACACGCGGCGATTCCTTGGAGGACATCGCTGAGTCGGAGACGGAGTCGAGCAGCCCCGTCGGAAACGACGCGGCGATCAGCAAAGTCCGTGCTGCGGTTCGCGCGATGTCGCAAGTAGATGCAACCGTGGAATCGGTCGCAGCCGAAATGGAAGGCGTGATCAAGGCCCGAACCAAGAGCCAAGCCTTGATACATTACGACGGGTACCGGGCGGCTTTCGTCACCCCTGGCGGTCGAGTCAGCCAGGTCACCTTTCAGCTCGTCGACGCCAAGCCCAGCGTGCAGCAAATGACGGACGCATTCGGGACGCCGAGCGAGGTGGCCAGAGGATTTCTGTATGAGCAGTCGTCCGCCTCGACCGGCGCGAAGATCGACATCCTAGCGGAGCCCGTTTCGATGCCAGCCGACGAGAGCAGCCTCGTTCAGCGCATCGTCGTCCGAGGCTCGCGCCGCCGCTAACCTAGGCTCGAAGCTCGAGGGCCTGGATGCGGGCCACCACGCGCTCGTCCGCCGGAGGAAGCGGATAGCGATCGAGCTCGGGGGGCGCGACCCAGGCATGGTCTGCAACCTGCAGATGACGCACTTCCCCGGCACGAAGCCCGCATCGATAGAACAGCAGGAGCACGTCCTTCTCGGGGTACTTGTGGTGGGTCACCTCGAGAATGTCGATCACCTCGACCTCGATCCCGCACTCCTCCTGGCACTCCCGAACCAGCGCTTCCTCGGGTGACTCCCCGGCCTCGAGCTTTCCTCCCGGGAACTCCCAGAGCCCGGCGAGGTGCTGCCCTTCAGCGCGGCGCGTGAGGAGCACGCGTCCGTCCTGGATGATCACCGCGGCGGCAACGACGATCGGCCCAAAGCCCCGCGGGCGATGCGAAGCGTTGCCTTCGCCCGGCACCTCAGTGCCTCTCCCCGATCGCCCGTCGGATGACCGCGCCGCCGTCCCAAGTGCCTGCGAATCGCTCTTCCTGAGGAGTCCAGTAATCGTGAACGAGTATATAGCGTCGCATCGCTCGCGAGCTGCTGAGTCAATGACGGGAAGTCGAATGGCACCTCTAGAGTCTCCCGGTCAGCCGTTCGGGACGTGAAGCGCCACTGTTGTCGACCGGACTGAGTCGCGAATAGCGCCGAGAGCTCGAGGCGTGACCAGACCTGACATCGCTTGCATCGCGCCTCCCTTGGCGTCGAGCAACAGAGTCTTGGTCCGATCAGATTCGGCGAGGTCGCCACGATTTGATTACCGCTTGAGTCGACGTCAACCCACCCGCCACGTAGAGCGAGCGAGGCTGCGCCGCGCGTCGTCCTTCTGCTCGCCAGGGAACCTGCGTGCCGATATCTCGACTCCACCGGCGTGCCTGGCATGGACGGGCGTTCCAGCCGAGAAGATCCTAGAACTGTGAACCGATGAATAGTCATGAACGCTCCTTGCCCAAGGCATGATACGTCAGCACCCGCTGAGCCAGCTTGCCGCCCATGCGGCGCTAATCTATAGCCCTCGCCTATGGCTCAGGGACTCAAAGTTGCGGTGGTGGGAGCCACCGGGATGGTGGGCGCGGAGATGTTGCGGGTGCTCGAGCAGCGCGACTTTCCGGTATCCGAGTTGGTGCCCGTAGCATCGGCTCGAAGCGCCGGAAAGACCGTGACCTTCAAGGGGGTCGAGCATACGGTCGTCGAGATCGCACCCGAAGTCTTCGAGGGGGTCGACCTGGCCCTCTTCTCGGCCGGCGGCAGTACCTCCCGTGAGTGGTCGCCGATCGCGGCGAGCAAGGGCGCTCTGGTGGTCGACAACTCGTCCGCCTTCCGGGCCGACCCCGACTGCCCGCTCATCGTGCCCGAAGTGAACGCAGCGGCCGCCGCGAACCGGCCCAAGGGCATCATTGCGAATCCCAACTGCTCGACCATCCAAATGGTCGTGGCCCTCAAGCCGCTCCACGACGAGGGTCGCCTCAAGCGCGTCGTCGTCTCCACCTACCAGGCGATCAGCGGATCGGGCGCCACCGCTGTGGCCGCATTCCGAGCCCAGGAAGAGGCAACCGTCAAAGGCGTCGCAGTCGATAAAACCAAGCTTTCCGGCCAGTTGAGCCGCAATCTTCTCATGCATTGGACCGTAGACGCAGAGACGGGCTACCAGGAAGAAGAGCTGAAGATGGTCTCCGAGACCCGCAAGATCTTCGGGGACCCTGACATCGCTGTCTCGCCCACCGCGGTCCGTGTCCCGGTGATCACCGCGCACAGCGAGGCGATCACGGTCGAAACCCACAAACCGATCTCGGCGGCCCGCGCCCGCGAGCTGCTGAGCCAAGCCGAAGGCGTGGTCGTCGTGGACGATTTCGTGAATGGCGTGTACCCGCAGCCGATCGATGCGGCCGGACAGGATCCGGTCTACGTCGGCCGCATCCGCGAGGACGTCGGCAATCCGGGAGGCATCCAGATGTGGGTCGTCTCGGACAACCTCCGAAAGGGCGCCGCCCTCAACGCCGTCCAGATCGCTGAAAGAGCTCTATTAAAGTGACGAAATGTCAGGGCTTGGCGTAGAAGAAGGGCGGATCATGTCAGATTGTCCGCCGACCTCTCGGAAACACAGGGCTTTTGGGCTTGCACGCTTGGCCCAGGGATTGCACTTCAGGACGGGGTATGCGTAGTAGCTTCTTATTCTTGTCGGTCCTCACCGCGACGCTCACGGCGCTCGCCCCGACCTCGTTCGGCCAGACGGAGCAGATCGACGCGATCACCAAGATCGACGGGGAGACACTCACGTCCGACAACGCAGATGTGTACTTCAACGCTGCGAACTGCGCGGACCCTGCCGCGACCCTGTACGACCTGACACTGACGAACGGCAACGGCATCACCCAAGCCTACCTTTGGGCCGGCGTGCAAAACGGGCTCTGCAACGAGAACGCCAAGCGGACCGACACGCAAGAGCTCTGCCGAGCAATGGCGAGCAGTACCCCGGTCAACGTGGGTGACAACGCCACAATCGTCGATCTCACCCTGCAAGAGCTGGTCGACACCGGTATCGTCGACTGCGCAAATACGGCGCTCGAAGGTCAGCCTTACGAAATCTACGCATTTCGCAGCGAAGATCCGGGCGGGAACGACGTGACCACGGACGGCTACGGCGTCGCCAATTTCATCGTGGACGTGACTCCCCCAGCACCCCTCGTCATCGAAAGCGACCTCACGCCAGCGCCAGGCTCGACTCACAACATTACCTGGGCCTCGCCCGCGGACTCCACGAAGATCGCGGAGTACAGGGTCTACCAAGGCGACACGGACGACGGCAGCGCGGCCGCGCTGACGAGCATCCGGGCCAATGGAACCGCGAGGAGTGTGACAGTGACCTCGGGGTCGCTCGGCCTTGCCGACGGAGAGTCGGCGTACGTCTTCGTCACAGCGGTGGATTTCGCGTCCGTGACCCTCGGAGAGGGAAATGAAGGAGACGTCGCCGATGCGACCGGCACCCTCTTCACTGCCGTGGGGACCATCGGGTTCTGCGACGATCCTAGCGTGGATTGTTCCGGTTGCTCGGTCTCGCCGATGAGCCTGACGAATGGTCAACCCGCCTCCGGGGCCTGGCTCCTTGGCCTAGTCTTCGCGGTCGTCTGCGCTTGGAGGCTGCGCCGGTGAAACGAATCGCTTCGGCGCTAGTACTGCTCGCCCTCGTTGGCTTCGCGCCGGAGCGTGCGCGCGCCGAGTCGGTGGGCGGCGGCTCCCAAGAAGGCTGGTCGCCGGAGGGCTACCTGCTCTCACTGGGTGTCGGGGTCTATCGGCCCGATCCCGGGAGCGATGCGTTCGACCGCGTCTACCCAGGTGGCAACGGGCCGATCATTCTGCCCGAATTCGATTTCTTCCTCTACCGAATCCCCTACATCGGGCCCATCGGAATTGGGATCGCGGGGGGCTGGGCCGGCTACAAGGGCACGGCTTGTCAGGAAACATCTGCGCCTGGCACCTGCGACCCATCTAGCGACCAGGCGAAGTTCAGTCTCTTTCCGCTGAACGCGCTGGTGGTCTTGCGCATCGACGCGCTCGCACGCCTAACGGCCGTCCCGTTCGTTTTCACTGGCAAGGTCGGTTTCAACTCCGTCTTCTTCAAAGAAACCGCTGGAGTCGGCAAGAGCACGGGTCGCAGCCACGGCTTCGGTTGGGCGGCGCAGCTTGCACTCGAGCTCAACTTCATCAACGAGCGGCGCGCTAACGCGCTCGACGAGGACTGGGGTATCAACAGCTCGTTCTTCTTCTTCGAGGTGGCCGGGTCGGACGCGAACAGCCGCGCCCCCGTGGGCGACAAGTTCTACTTCACCGGCGGCATCGGCATCACGTTCTAGGGCCTACGAGGCGGCTCGCCTGCGGTAGGCCGATCGAAGGCGTCCCCCGGACCGTCGAAACGCGCGAGCTCGATCTCGACCAGGGTGAGGCCGTGGGCCGGAGCGGTTTGGCCTGCTTTGGATCGATCGGCGTCCTCGCTCAGCATCGCGGGAATGTCGCTTGCCGAGAGCCAGCCTCGTCCCACGTCGACCAGGGTGCCCACCATGATTCGCACCATGTTCTTCATGAACGAGTTGCCGACGACCTCGAGCGCCATCAGGTCGGGCCGTCCGTTCCAGCCGGGGAGCACGCTGACCTCGAACATCTCGCGCACGACGACTTCCCGCTGGTCCCCGGATTGCCGGAAGGCATGGAAGTTGTGGGTGCCTAGGAAGCACTCAGCACCTGCCTTCATGGCCTCGACATCGAGGTAGTCCTCGATTCGCTCGCCGCGGCGGACGACGTCCTTCCGCATCCCCTTCGGTCCGAGCTGCCAAGCCTGCTTCCGAATCAAAGGGTCTCGTTGCTGACCGCAGCGAACCAGGTAGCGGTAGCGTTTGTGAGCTGCATGGAAGCGCGGGTTGTAGCGTCGGAAGCAGGGCTGCGTGTCGTAGACCACGATGTCTTTGGGGAGCCGCGCGTTGAGGCCGCTCGTCCAGCCTTCTCTTGGCACCTCGATCCCCGCTGCAAAGCTCGCGATCTGCCCGAACGCGTGAACCCCAGCGTCCGTCCGGCTGCATCCCCGCACCGGACCGTGCTCGATCCCCATCCGATCGATGGCCTTTTCGAGCGCCCCCTGCACGGTCCGAAGCCCCGGCTGCGCCTGCCAGCCGTGAAAGTCCGTCCCGTCGTACCCGAGACAGACGCAGACACCGTGCATGAATTGAGGCTTCTCACCCATGAGTAAATCGCGCCGCACGCTAGCGCGGATGGGCCGCGTTGCCTATCGTTGCGCCGATGCGGTGCCTATTGCTGATCGTTCTGCTGACCGCCTGGCCAAATCTGAGTCACGGCCAGGACACCGACGCAGAACCCGGCAGGGACGCTGGCACTGCCGCTGGCACTGGCGCTGGCACTGACACTGACACTGGCACTGACACTGACGCTGATAAGCCCTCCCCAAGATCGCCATCGTCGTCGCCGGGGATCCCGACGAGACCATCCGGCAGACCGCCGCCTTCATCGAAACCGAAGCGACCCTCTCTGGGTTTCGTGCTCCCACCGACCCGGCTCTACGCGCTGCCATGCGTGGCGAGCCTGCTGCTGAAGAAGACGGTCTCGAAGGCCTCCGCTCGATTCGCCGGGGTCTTGGACTCGACCCTCGCAAGGACCTCAGCGCGTACAAGCGCATCGGGATCATCGCCGGCGCCGATGCCTTGCTTGTCCTGCATCGCGAAGGCGCCATCGTTCTGGAGGTCTTCGACGTGAGCGCGTCGCAGTTCTACGAGGGCGCGCTCAACTTCGACGACAGCAGCGCCGAGCAGCGGCTGAAGTTTGTCCGAAGTCGGGCGGAACAAGCGCAGTTGCGTTGGTCCGAACCACCTCCACCGGCACCTGCGGACGCTGGTGCAAAAGTGAACCCCCCAGACAAACCAGCTGACGAATCCAGGGCGAAACGCAGGTGGAAGAAGGCTTGGCCGTACGTCGTCGCGGGAGCGCTCCTCGCCGGAGGTGTAACCTACCTCATCATTGATCGAAGTCGTACTAACGAGGCGGGACCGCCGCTGCTAAGATTTACACCCGGTGAAGAGTAGACCCCATCTAGCTTCTCTCAGGGCATTTCTGTTTGCGAGCGCCGTCACCTTGGTTTCGGCCAGCGCCGTTGCTCAGGAAGCGCCCGAACCCTCGCTGCCAGCGGCCCTCGATGGCTACGCCAGCGAACGCGTTGGCGCCGTCACCTGGACCTTCCCCGAAGCGGAGCAGGATCGTGTTCACGAGCTCATGGACAGCTTCAACGAGCACTGGGCGGAGCTCGCCGACAACTTCGGTGTCCCCATCGACGACCTGTTGATCATTCGCGTCGCGCGGAACCCACGCGAGATGCGCGCGCTTGCCCCCATCGGGCATCCGCCGCCAGAGTACGCGACCGGTGTCGCGTACTCGCAGTGGGGCGTCATCCTCTTGACGATGTCGGCCCCGGACACCTGGGAGCCCCCGGACCTCGAGGTGGTTCTCGTACACGAGCTCTCCCATGTGGCGCTGTACCGCGCCGTGCTCGGAAACCCGGTGCCACGCTGGTTCAACGAAGGCGTCGCGATCCATCAATCCGAGGTACGCTTGCTGCCCCGGATGGAGTCGCTACTCCGAGCGGCTGCCCAGCGCTCCATGCTCCGGCTCTCCGAGCTCGACGATCGCTTTCCCAATCGCCCGCACGAAGTGAACGTCGCGTATGCCCAAAGCGCAGACGTGGTCGGGTTCCTGCGCCGAACCGACAACGACGAGCGGCGGTTCCATCGAATGATCCAGTCGCTGCGCGCAGGAGAGACGTTCGATACGGCGCTCGCAACCGCCTACGGATGGACGCGCATCGGACTCGAACGGCAATGGCGAGATAGCCTGCGAACCAGGTATCGAATCCTGCCGGCCCTTTTCGCGGGCTCCACCATCTGGGTGGCCGCCGCCATCCTCGTGGTGTTCGCATACCGCCGGCGGCGCCGCTACCACCACGTCAAGCTACAGCAAATGGCCTACCGCGAAGAGCTCGAAGCGCTCAGTGTCGCGTCCGAGCCTCCCCCTGCGTTGCTCGCACCGACGAACGCAGCTTCGGAAACGGGTATTCCGATCGTCGAGCACGACGGCGAATCGCACACCCTACACTGACGCGCAGGACCGGCGCTCTGCGCCCACCGCGCCGAGGGTATCAGGCGTTTTTGCCGGGAGCTTTGTCCGGATCGAGCGGAAACTTCGGGGTCGTCCCGAGCTTCGCGAGCTTCTTCTTCCGGTCCTTGCCCTGAGCGGCGACCTTGCGGCGCCGTCGCGTCTTTGTCTTACCTGTATCCGACATTCAACTCGTCCTGGCGGCTGGCTTACTGTGCCTGAGACGAGCCGTCAAACCCCCGACCCGGTTGCCTCGTGGACGGCCCTCAAATAGCCCGCGTGCAGCTGTTTTGTCACCGGACCAGGGGTTCCGGAGCCGATCGTCCGTCCGTCGGCCGAGACGACCGGCATGACTTCGCGGATGCTGCTCGTGATGAAGGCCTCATCGGCGCCGTAGAGGTCCTCCGGCCGCACCTCGGCCTCTTCGACCTCGATGCCTTCCTGGTGGGCTGCGGCGATGATCGTCGCCCGGGTGATGCCCATGAGAATCCCTGGCTGGGCTTCGGGGGTTCGGATTTTGCCGTCCTCGACGATGAAGACGTTGCTCGAGGCGCCCTCGAGAATCTGGCCCTTGCGTCCGAGCAACAGCGCCTCCTGTGCTCCGTTCTGCTTGGCCTCGTGGACCGCGAGCAGGTTCGCCAGGTAGTTCGACGCCTTCGCACCGGACGCCCTCTGGTCGTCGGTAGGGCGCGAGGCCTCGAGCAAAGAGACCGCCACGCCTCGCTGATAGCGCTCGGCGGGTGGCAGCACCACGGGGGCTGCGATGATGACCCGAAGCGGATCGCTAGCGGTCGACGGGTCGTAACTCAACGGGCCGGTTCCTCGCGTGACAAGGACGCGAACATACCAGTCGCCCTCGCCCGCGGCGTCGAGGGTAGCGTGAACCTCCGATGTGAGCGTCTCCAGCGACACGGGCATCGGAATCATCAGGCGGGCAGCCGAACGCGCGAGCCGTTCCAGGTGCTCGGTCTCGGCAAAGGGAACGCCACCGTAGGTGCGGTACACCTCGAACACGCTGTCGCCGTAGAGGAAACCACGGTCGAAGACCGACACGCGTGCTTCGTCGCTATCGACGACCTTGCCGTCGATTGCAACCTTTCCTGTCGCCATGGCTCACCCCTTCAACTCTGCAAGGAGGTCCGCAGCCTGCGCGTGGCTCGCGTCTTCGGCAAGCGCCCTCTCGAGCATCGTGATGGCTTTGCGCCGGTCGTCGGTCTTTGCCGCGATGTCGCCGAGGTAGAAGTAGACATCTGCTTTCTGAATGCCCGAGTCCGGTTCCAGCCTCTGAAGGAGCAAGGCCCTGAAGCTCTTTTGCGCGCGGTCGAGGTCGCCGATTGCGTGGGTGAGCTTGCCGAGGTCACGAAGGATCTCAACGTTCGTGAGGTCGATCTTGAAGGCCGCATCGTACGCCGCGAGCGCGCCCTGTGCGTCGCCCATCGCCGCCAGCGCCTGGCCGAGCCTGTGCTGGTGGGTCGCGAGCTCCTTGCTGCGCTTCCCGCCGTAGCTTTCGACGATGCGTTGCAAGATAGGCACCGCATCCTGCTGACGGCCCGCAGCCATGTAGAGATCGCAAAGCGGAACCAAGGCGCCCCGATCCGAGCTGTCGAGCTCGACCGCGCGTTCGAGGTAGCTTGCCGCCTGCCCAGGTGAATCGAGCTGATCGCGGTAGATGTCCGAAATCGCCCGCAGCAGCGTCAGGCGCTCCGTGTCCGAGCTCGCAGCCTGAAGCTCGGCGTCCATGAGCTCGACCATGGCCTGGTAGTCCGCTCTCGCTTCGTAGTGCGCCTTGAGCCTCTCGCGCGTCTCGACGTCCTGGGGGAATCGTTCGTACGCTGAGCGAAGCGCCCTTCCCGCCTGTTCGGCGTCACCCACCTGCTGCTCCCAGAGGTCCGCAACCCGGTGCGAGAGCTCGATGGCGGCTTCCCCGTCGAGACGACCGACGAGACGTTCGAGTGCGTCGGCGACCCTGGTCCAGCTCCCCTTGCGTTCGTAGAGCCCAGCCAGCGCGCGAAGTGATTTCTCGTCCGCGCCGAGGTCAGAGTTGATGCGCTCGTAGATCTTGATCGCAGCGTCTTCATCGTTGCGCTTGTTGAGGTGCAAGTCCGCAACGCGTTCGAGCAGACCCCGCTGTGCCTCGTCCGATGCCTGACCGACCCTCGAAAGGAGCAGCGCGATCGAGATCATCCCATGCGCCCGTGGCCTCGAAGAGCCGGTCGAGGTCCGCGTTCGCAACCTCGTTGTCCGGGTCTGCCCCTAGCACCTGCCGGAACATGTCGATGGCAGCGCGCTCGTCGCGGAACGAATGCTCGTAGAGCTGCGCGAGCCGAAGCTGCATGGCGGTCCGATCTTCGTCGCTCGCCGACTCGGCTCGGCGCTCGAGCAAGCTGCGAAGCGCCTCGAGCCGGTCGTTGTCGCGATAGAGCGCCTCCAGCGCATCCATCGTGTTGGGGTCGTTCTCGTCAATCTCGAGGGCGACTTCGTAGGCGCGAATGGCGGCACGCGGATCGTCGAGCTGGTCGCGGTACACTTGCCCCGTGGCCTGAGCGACCTGCGCGCGTTCAGCGCCCGCCGCGATTTCCATCTGCCGCTCCAGCAGCCCGACGACCTCGTTCCATCGCGACTGTGCACGACGAACCTCGGACAGGGCCCGGAGCGCGTCGACATCGTCGCGCTCGATGGCCAGCAGCTCTTGATAACAATCCGCCGCGAGCTCCGGCTCGGACAGCTTCTCGCCTGCGAGCTCGGCAGCCTCGCGAAGAAGGGCTATGCGCTGCTCGGTGCTCGGATCGACTTCCGCCCAGGCTCGAAGCGCATTGACCAAGTCCGCTGTTCGTCCCTGGTCTCGAATCAAGTCGACGCGCTGCGCGTGGGCCTCGAGCGGCTCCGGGTCGAGCTCGAGCGCTTCGGTGAGCGCTCGCTCGGCCGCCGTCGGGTCGCTCAAGCGGTCACGGTACCAGCCCGCCGATCGCAGACGCAGCTCGTACATCTCCCGCCGATCGAGGTCTCCATGCGCGGCAATCTCGTCGACCAGGCCATCGAGCTCGGCCCAACGTCCTGACAGCTCGGCGAGGCGTTCGAGGGAATCGATGAGCGTCAGGTCCCTCGGGTCCGTCCTTACCGCATTTCGCAAAGCGCCCAACGCCTCCTCGGGGCGGCCGATATCGTTTTCCCAAATCGAAGCAGCCTGGGTGAGGAGCGCAACGCGATCGGCATCGGTGGCCGCAAGCTCGACACGCTGCTCGTAGAGCCGAACGACCTCTTCGAGATTGCCGGCGCCACGGTAGTACTCCTCGAGCAAGTCTAGCGCGCTAGCGGCGACCTGCGGCTTTTGGACTAGGTTCCGCACAGCAGCAAGCGTATCGTCGCGGCCCGGATCCTGCTCCATCGCCTTCGCGTATGCTCCGAGCGCACCCTCGTAGTCTCCCAAGTGGCTCGCGCGGAGCCGCCCTTGGCGCAAGAGGAGCGTCGGCCGATCGGCGCCCTGCAAGTCCAATCGGCGCGAGATGATCTCGTGTACGCGGTCCCATTGCTCGGTCTCCTGAAGGAGTCGATCGAGCCTCTCGAGAGCCGACGGTTCGTCGCCCAGCAAGGAAAGCGCCCGCTCGTGCGCGTCGATCGCTTTGCTGAGGTCCTTGAGCTCGTCTTCGCAGATCCGCGCCACGCGGCCGTACAGAGCCGCGCCCTGGCCGGGGTCCAGGCTCGCGCTCGCCTCGGCGAAGAGAACCTCGACGAGATCGGACCAGCGCTGAAGGTTCGCTGCCAGGGCTTCGGCCCGGTCGAGAATTTCGGCATCCTCGGGGCGCTCTCCGATCGACTGAAGCAGAGCGTCGAGCGCAGCGTTCGGGTCCTTGCGTCCCTTCTCGTGCACCTCGGCCAGAGCGACCAACTGCTCGGCCTTCTCCTGTGGGTCGGTCATCGCATCGGCCCTCAGCCGAAGCAGCGTGGCCAGGTCGTTCCAGCGTTCCTGCGTTCGCAGGTAGGGCTCGAGCACCGCGGCTGCGTCCTCACGATAGTCCGCGAGCTTCGTGATTCGAAGCAGCGCTTGGACCGAAGGCTCATGCCCCGCATCGATTCGGAGAATCTGGCCGTACACGGCGATCGCGCTCAGCTCGTCGTCGAGCTCGCGCTCCATGATGTTGCCGAGCTGATGGGTAAGCTCGACCCGCTCCGCTTCGCTTGCCGCGGTATCGGTCCGGCGCTGGAGCACCTCGACGAGCTCAGGCCACTGGCCCTGGCGTTCGTAGAGCCGGCTCAAGCTCTGCAACGCAGCTCGATGCTCGGGGTCCGCCTCGGAGACGGCCCGCAAGGCGTCGCAGGCCGCATCGGGGCGGCCGAGTTGAGCCTCGTAAAGCTCGGCCAGCCGCATGCCCACCTCGACTCGGATCTCGGGCTCGTCTTCGAGCTCCATGCGTCGCTCGAGCACGTCGGCCAGGCGCTCGGAGTCGTTGACCGACGCAAAGAGCCGGTCGAGGGCAGCGAACGCGGCGCCGTCATCGGGCTTCTCGTCCGCAGCGCGTTGGTAGTATTCGACCGCGCGCTCCGGATTCGACAGCTGCTCCTCCCAGAGGCCGCCGAGGCGGCAAAGGAGCTCCGCGCGCGGGTCGGGCTCCTGAGCACGTTCGAGCTTCTGCTCGTAAACCCATGAAAGTCCTTCCCAATCACCGATCATGACCTGAAGGCCTTCCAAGTCGTCGAGGGTTTGTTCTGCCTCGGGATCGGCTTCGAGAATCCGACGGTAGGTCTTGATCGACGCTCGCGGATCCCCAAGCTCGCGGTCCTGGGTCTCGGCGACGCTGCGCAGGAACGAACCTCGGAGCGAGGGCTCATCGGCAGCCCGGGCGGCCTGCTCGCAGGTCTCGATGTAAGCCACCCAGCTGTTGAGCGCCTCGGCGAGTCGGTCGACCTCGCCGCGGGTGACCTCGTCGGCCGGCTCGGCGACCAGAGCCTTGCCCCAGGCCTTGAAGGCCTTCTCGGCATTGCGGCCCTGCCCCTCATGCAAACGACCGACCTCGCGCCAGGTATCTGCCTGCTCAAAGCCGTCCTCTGCCTGCCGTGCCTTCGCATCGAGGACGCTGACCAGAGCCTGCCAGTTGCCACTCTGCCGATGAATCGGTTCGAGAATCTGAACCGCGCGCGGCCCATGGTCCTCATCCTCGACGAAGCGCGACACCGCCTCGAGCGCCGGTGCGTAGTCGGCGCGGTCCGCCAGCACATCCTCGAAGATCTCGAGCGCGCCCGCCGGATTGCCGAGCTTGGTTTCGGTGAGCGAGCCCAGCCGCTGCCGAAGCTCGAGACCGACACGCGCATCCGCAGCGTTCCCGATCTGGAACTCGACGTGAGCCGCGAGCTCTTCCCATCGCTGCGCGCCCTCGAGCAATTGGTCGAGCCTGTTCACCGCCTCGTCATTGGCTGGATCGATCTCGACGATGCTCCGATACGTTTTGATTCCGTCCTGCGAGGCTTCGAGCTCGTCGACTTCGGTCCGCGCGATTTCGTGCAGGATGGCGACCCGCTCCTCGTCCGTGTCCGCAAAGCTCTCGCGCTCGCGATCGAGGTCGAGCAGGGCTTCCCATCGGCCGCTCCGCGAGTAGACCGAAGCCAGGGCCTTGCCCGCTAGCTTGTTGCTCGGGTCAAAGGTGAGCGCCCGCTGATAGAAGTAGCCCGCCCGGTCGAGTTCCTTCAAGCGCTCGTCGTAGAGCTTGGCTGTAGTCAGCGCGAGCACCGCGGTGTCAGCATCGTCCACTTCGACGGCACGCAAGGTCTCGTCCAGAATCGCAGCCAGCCGATCCCAGCGGCCAAGGGAACGCGCCAAGCGCGTAAGGGTCTCCTGGCTCTGCGCGTCGTGCGGGTCTTCGGCAAACAGCCGGCCGTAGGTTTCGAGCGCACCGTCGAGGTCCTCGAGATGCGACTCCTGCACATCACCGAGGTGGCGCAAGAGCTCGAGCCGCTGGCTTGGGTCGGTTTCGACGTCGAGGCGAACTTCGAGAATCTGAGTGACCTTGGGCCATTGCATTCTGCGCAGGTACAAGGGTTCGAGTAGCTCCGCGGCCGCCCCTCGGTACTCGGACTCATTGACCAGGGCTTCCAGCGCCCGGACAGTCGGCTCGTGCTCGGGGTTCTGGTTCAGGGCCTCCCGAAATTGGTCCAAGGCGCGCGAAGGCTCCTTGAGTTGTTTCATGCAGAGCTCGCCCAGCTCGTATCTGACCGCGGCCGGATCACCGATGCGCTGGTCGATCTCGCGCTCGTAGAGGGCCGCCAAATCCCCCCATCGCTGGGTTCGCCGATACAGCCGTTCCAGTCCCTCGTAGGCCAAGGGATGGTCGCTTTCGCCGAGCGCGCGATCCAGTGCCTCGATCGCCGACTCCGGATCATCGAGCTCGCTCTGATAGAGGTGTCCCTGGCGCACCAGCAGTGCCGCGCGCTGTTCGCGATCATCGCAGAGCTCGACCTTGCGTCGGAGAAGCTCGACCAGCTCCTGCGTCTCGCCCGCATTCTCGACCAGCGTCAGGAGCGCATCGAGAGCCGCGCGGTGGTCCGGCTGCTCCTCGAGCACGGCCTGGTACTGCGCCCTCGCGAAGTCTTCGTCTGATAGATGCTGCTCAGCGATGCTTGCCGCCCGCATACGCACTTGGATTCGCAAATCGGCGTCGAGCAGCTCCGGAGCGATACGGCCGAGCTCGGCCATCAGCTCCGGAAAACGTCCGGTGGACTCGGCGTAGCGCTCGTAGTCGCCCAGTACTCGTTCGAAATCGTCGAGATCGACTCCTTCGTCGAGCGCGCGTCCGGTGAACTCGAACGCGGCGTCGATGTCTTCGGTGCCAGTTTCGCTGATCTCGGCTGCGCGCAAGAGGGCGCGAACCCGTTCGCTTGGATCTTCCCCGGCGGCGGTGATTTCGAGCATCCGAACTTGCTCGACGTATCGACCCTCCGCTTCGTACTGTTCGAACAGCTTCTGAGCTGCTGCGATCCGTAGTTGGGCATCGGAACCGATCGCCAACTCTTCGAGTGCGGCGACGCTGGGCGGGTGCCCAGGCTCAGACTCAAGCAGCTCCGTGTAGAGCTCGAACGCTCGCTCGACCTCGCCTGTCCGCATGCGCATCAGCTCGGCGGCCTGGAACCGGAAGCTGGTGCGCTGCCCCGGATCCTCGGCGCCCTCTGCGCGCATCTCGGTGATCTCGAGAAGATCCTGCCAGCGTTCCGTCTGTTCGTAAAGCCGCGCCAGCGCCACCAAGCTCACTTCGTCGGAGCCAAAGCGCGACAGGACGTCGCGATGAGCAGTGATGGCGTTCTCCACGCTGCCGAGCCGCTTCTCGTAGACTTCGCCTACACGCCTCGAAAGGCTGAGTTGCGCCTGCTCGTCATCGCTGAGCTCGGCGCGACGCTCGAGGACCTCGACCAAAGGCTGCCAGCGTCCCTGCGCTTCGTAGAGTCGCTCGAGAGCCATGAGGGCGTCAGCCTGGGCTGGATCGTTCTCCAAACGCTCCTGGTGGACCTCTATCGCGGCGGCAGGATCATCCAGCGCTGATTCAAGTAGGTCCGCGAGCCTCGGAAAGAGCTCGTCACGTCGCGTCTCATCCTCTTCGAATTGAAGCTGACGCCGAAGATCCTGCGCGAGCGCAGCGTGGTTCTCGGACAGGGTGTGAATGCGCTCGAGCGCATGCGAGGCCTTGAGAACGATCTCCGGATTGTCGTCCTCGAACTCGATCAACTGTTGGTAGATTCGCTCCGCCTGCTCGGGTTCGGGCTCCGAGGCGTCCCAAAGCTCGGCCAGCTCGAGGAGAAGCTCCGTCTTGATGAAGTCGTCTCCAACCGTGGCAAGGCCTGCTTCGAGCAGCTCGGCGCGTTGACGGTGCCGGCTCAGCTTCGAGGCGAGCCGTGCCAAATCCGACCGAGCGGCGCCATCTGCAACATCCTCGCGAACGGCGCGGGCATAGGCATCGAACGCGAGCTCGTCGTCTCGAAGCTTGGTCTCGCTCAGCTCGCCGATGCGCACCAGGTGCGCTGCGCGGGAGCTCGGATCGCTGAGATCCTCTAGCTGCACTTCCAAGACCTTGGACAGCTCGCCCCAAGCGCCCTGGGTTTCGAAAATCGGCTGCAGGATTGAGGCAACCCGCTGTCGCTCACCGGGGTTGCTCATGAGCCGCTCGAGCCCCTCCTGGGCGCGAAGGTGCGTTGGGCTCGACTCCAGCACGAGCTCGAAGTGATCGATCGCATCGACCGCACGACCGAGGCGGGTCTCGTAAATGGTGCCCAGCTCGTAGGCGAGATCGACGGCTTCCTGTCCGGTCGCCTCGTCGAGGTCGCGCTGAAGAAGCTCGGCGAGCTCCGGCCAACGCTTGAGACGGCCATAGAGCCGCTGCAGGGCCCTGCGCGACGGAGTGTGCGTCGGATCGAGCTCGAGTGCCTGCTCGTAGCTCGAGATCGCGTGCTCCGGCTCGTCGAGGATCTCCTCGAAGAGGAAGCAGAGCTGCAGGAGCAAATCGAGCCTGGCGGCCGCGTCGGTGCTGGCCTCGATGCGTCCGCGATACAGCGCGCGGAGCTCGTCCCATTGCTCGTTCTTGGTGTAGACCTGCTTGAGCGAGGCGAACGCGGCGCTGTCGTTTGGCTCGACCTCCAGGATCCGGCGATGGAAGCGCACGGCCTCTTCGGGGACGCCCAGGGCGACGTCATGCAGCTCGGCCGCCCGCCGGCAAATCGCCAGCTCGACCTCGCCTTGGGTATCGCCGGCGTCGAGCACGAGCACCAGAGCTTTGGCGAAGGCCTCCTGCTGGTTCGACACCTCGGCTACGCCCGTCAATCGGTCGAGCAGAGCCAGATCATCGGGGTTGTCGATGAAGACCGATTCGAGCGCGTCGTAGGCGCCCGACGCGTCGTCGAGCTCCGAGGTGGACAGATCGGCTAGGCGCAGCTTCAGCGTGCGTCGTTCCTCGGCGTCTTCCGTCTTCTCGAGCCGCGCGCGCAACAGCCCAGCGAGCTTGGCAAAATGACCTCGCTTCGCGTACGCGGGTTCGAGGAGATCGATCGCTTCGACCCCGACGTCGCCCTTCTCAACGGAGAGTACTTCGAGACCGCCGATGGCAACTTCGTTTCGGCCGTCGAGCGCTAACGCATTGCGGTAGCACTCGATCGCGCCAGCCGGATCTTCGAGATGAATCCGCCGCAGATCTGCAAGCTGCAGGTACACCGCGAGTCGGTCGTCATCGCCCACCTTCGATTGCAGACGCCGCGTGAGCGCCGCGTCCAGTCGGTCCCACTGCTTGAGTTGCTGTGATAGGCGTTCGACGGCTCGCAGCGCGTCCACGTCGTGCGGGTTGTTCTCGAGGATGTTCCAGTGGCGCTCGGCGGCAGCAGGAAGGTCCCCGAGCTGCTCCTCTTCAACCTGAGCGACCTCGTTCAGGAGCACCCATTCCTCGGCTGGGTCAGCCACGTTCTGAAGCCGACGCTCATAGAGGGCGCGCAAGTCGGCGAAGCGGCGTTCGGCGCGGTACAGTCGATCCAAGACGGCCATCGCCTCGGCGTCGTTCGGCACCACGTCTAGGATTGCTTCGAGCTGTCGAATCGACTCATCGGACTCGCCTAGCCGTTCACCAGCAATCGCAGCAACTCGGCGCTGCAGATCGAGACGCTCGGCCTCCGAAACCGTGGCGGTGTCCAAGCGATCACGAAACAGGGCTACGAGGTCCGCATACGCACCCGACGCCTCTGCCGACTCTTCGAGGCCCGCAACGATCGCAGGATCGGAGGGCGCCAGAAGGTAAGCCCGTTGGGCCCAGCCCAGGGAGCCTTGCGGGTCGCGGAGTCGATTCAGATAGACGCTACGAAGCGACACCAGGCGTTCGAGCCGAACATCGAGACCTTCGCTCGTGTCGGAAGCTCCAACGACAACCTCAAGGCACTTGGCATAGTCCGGCCAGTTGTGATCCTTCTTGTAGATCGGAAGGAGTCCCTCGGCGGCTTGCAGGTTCGTCGAATCCGTTGCGAGCGCTCGTTCGTAGTAGCGTGTGGCCCGATGCGGGTCTCCCAGGCGACCGCCGTACAACTCGGCAGCGCGAAGGCTCAGCGTCACGATCGATTCAGGGTCTTCGGCGCGCTCGGCCGTCTGCCCGAGCACCTCGGCGAAGCCCGCCCAGTCGTCAGCCTCTTGGTAGAGCGCTTCCAAAGATTCCCAATCGCTCTGGCTCAGGTAGGCATCCTTGAGCATTCGACGGACACGGCTGTTGTCCGGATCGAGCGCGAGCAGACGTTCCCAAACCGCGATGGCTTCCGCGGGCCGATCGAGCCGCTCCATGAACAGGACTCCAAGTCGATGCAGCTGCTCGAGCTGTTCGGAGTCGCTCTGCGCGGCCTCTGCACGGCTCTGCAGAACCGTAGCGAGGGTCTCCCAATCCTTCTCCCGCTCGGCTAGCTTCTCGAGCGCATCGAGCGCCTGAGCTGGGTCCTTCGCCTCGGCGAAAATTTCTTTCCAGAGCGCGATGGCGGGGGCGTTCTGGTGAAGCCGCTCCGTGCAGAGCTGAGCCATTTCGATCTTCTTGTCGAGACGCGCGACGGGATCGTCCGCAAGCTCAGCCTCGCGGCCCAGGATGCCGAGCAAGGCTCCCCAGTTGCGCTTCTTCGAGTAGATGTCCTTGAGCTGCGCGACCGCGTCGCCGTGAGCAGGGTCCAGCCGGAGGATTCGTTCGAGGGGTTCCGTCGCTTGCTTCAGGTTCCCAAAACGCTCGAGCCAAAGACCTGCAATGCGCAAATAGAGCGCGACCTTCACCTCGTCGTCCTGGGCAACCTCGGCCTGGCGATCGAGAATCTGGATGAGCTCGTTCCATCGCCCACCGCTCTCGTAAAGCTCCCCGAGAGAGCTCAATGCCTCGGCGTCATACGGGGAGAGCGAGAGGATCTCGCCGTAGACTTGAATGAGCATCGAATCGAGTTGAAGCGCGTCGCGGTAGATTGGAATCAGATCGCGAAGCAGGCGAAGCTTCTCTTCCTTCGCGTCGGCTGACAGCGCGTCCACCTCCCCGCGAATCGACTCGGACAAGGCGTTCCACTTGCCGCTGTACTGGTAGAGCTGCTGAAGCGCGGCGCGCGCATCGACATCTCCGGGTGCCAGGCGTTCCACGAGCTTCCAGGCTTCCAAGGCGCGCTCTGGGCGGTCGGCGGACTGCGCCCGATGACCGAGCTCCCGCGCCAAGGCGAGCTGCTGTTTCTGATCGCTCGTAGTGCGCAGCGCGTCCCCCAGGATCGTCAGGAAGCGACCCTCCGTATCCTTGGCTCCGATGGTGGCGCGATAGAAATCCAGCATGCCGGGGTGAGCCGCGTCGATTTTGCGGAGCCGAGCAAAGAATGGCTCGGCGGACTCCGAGTCATCGCGATAGCGCCAATGGACCATCGCCAACTGCAGCAGCATGCCCTTTTCGGCCTCGAGCTGTTGGCGGGAGCGAAGCGCGCTCTCGTACATCTCCGCGAGCTCGTCCCAGGCCTCGAGCTGGGTGTAGTGATCGACGAGCGCGCCGAGCGCTTCTCCGTCCGTTGGCGAGAACTTCAAGACCTTGAGATAGGCCTCGGCCGCACGCTCCGAATCATCGAGCGGACGACGCAGCACACGCGCAGCTTGCAACCAGGCGCTGGCCTTCTCCTCTCGCGTGCGAGCCGCCGTGGCGGCACGAACGAACACCGACACCACGTCGTCCCATCGGCCGCGAGTGCGAAGGCTCAGTGCATACTGCCGAGCGGTGCACATGTGCGACGGATCGGCAGCCAAGGCTTCGTCGAAGATCGCGTCGGCCTCCTCGATCGTGGATTCGCCGCCGTACTGCCACATGAGGGACGCAGCGCGTGTAAGTAGCGAAGTCTTGAGCCGAGGGTCGGCCGCATCGCGCGCCTCCTCGATGAAGCGGCGCGCGATCTCGGCCCACTTCTCTTCGACCTGCTGAATCTGATCGACCGCCTGTGCGACCTCGGGATCATCCGATTCGAGACCGCCGAGCTTCTGGTATGCGACCAGAGCGCCCCGGTCATCCATCAACTCGTCGCGACGAACCCTGCCGAGCTCTTTGACTAGGACCTTCTGGAAATCGGGGTCGTCGTCGACCAGCTCGGTTTCGAGCTCCATCAACCAGGACGCAGCCAGGAACTCGCCGCGCCGCTCGTGTCCGCCACGCGCGGCCTCGAGCAATCGCAGCGGGTCTTGGCCGTCATTGGCAGGCTGCGGGCTCTTCAAGAGCTCGCGCAGACCGTCGATCAGCTCGGTGTCGTACGGGTCCTCCAACAAGAGGCCCAGGTACTTGGCTAACGTCAGCTCAGACATCTGCCCCCCAGCGAGCGGATTCGGAAGGATTTTTGCACCCTTCGGTGATCTCATGAAACCCCCAAAAGCAAAAGGATCCTGCGACCTAAGGTCCCCACAGCGCAGGTACCTTGAATGTTAGCGGCGCGACGATTGAATGAGCAAGCCCCGAATTTCAAGAAATTCGGAGGAAAGCAGAGCTTGGTGAGATCGATCTCAGAAGATCATGATCGCGCCAGCCCAGGTCATCGCGCCGTAGGTCACGAGGCTGACCGCCATGTGAGCGGTCGCGATCCCGCGGAGGGCCTTGTAGTCGTTTGCGCGATCGAGGCCGAAGCCCTGGGAATTCGCGGCAACCACCCCGAGCCCCAGCTGGGCGATCATGCCCGCGAACGTCACCCAGCGGAGCACTTTGTGGGTGCGGAGTTTTCTCGCGAAATCGCTGTTGCCTTCGCTGACCTTGAGCGGATCAGGCATGGCGAACGAGAGCCCAAAAGTCGTGAAGTAGGTGGCTGAGGTGAGCGCGATCAAGGTGGCATGCGCCGTGGGCACCCCACTGCAAGCATCTTGCGTGAAGATCGCGTTCCCCTGAACGCAGGGATTGGTCGACTGGCTCTTCCACCAGCCGTACTGGTTGTGGAACTGAATGAAGCCCGACGCCACCGACAAGGTCATCAGCGACCAACTGGCGATGCCGAACCACTTGTGGACCTTCTTGATCTTGTTGCGCTTGCGAATGAGATCGGCCGTGCTCGGCTCACCGGGCTCCTTTAGATCGGTCGAGACCTCCACAGCGAGGACCACACTCGGCTCTATCGCGGCTGCCGAGGCCTCGAGCATCGCCGCATCGACGTGCAGAGACATTCCGAATAGGGGCGTAGCGAGCATCAAGGCGGTCAACATGGCCATGGCGGGCGGAGTATCTACCAATTCCGCTGCGGAGGCTAGGCGCCGGCAAGACCTCCAACGGCTTTTCAGGAGGCCCGAGGCGCTGTAGAGGAAGGATATGGCCCCTCCTCCAAAGCTTCCGAGCCGAGTATCGGTCTACGAGATGTCCCCAAGGGACGGTCTGCAGAACGAGAGCGCCCAAGTCGCGACCCACGCAAAAGTCAGGCTGATCGAAGCACTGGTCGATGCCGGTATCAGCCGGCTCGAGGTCGGGAGCTTCGTCGCACCGAAGTGGGTCCCTCAAATGGCCGATGCGGACGAAGTCTGCAGGATGATCGAGCGTCGGCCGGGCGTCACCTACGCCGGTCTCTGTCCCAACGCCCGCGGCCTCGATCGCGCGCTCGCCGCGAAGGTGGACGAGATCGCCGTCTTCGTCAGCGCGAGCGAGACCCACAACAGCAAGAACGTCAACAAGACGATCGACCAAACACTCGAGGCATTCGAGCCCGTCATCGGGCCTGCCGTCCATGCCGGTCTCAAGGTTCGCGCGTATGTCTCCACGATGTGGGGTTGTCCTTACGAAGGGGAAGTCGACCCAAGACGCGGTCTGGAGCTGGCCAAGCACCTGCTCGGCGCGGGCTGCTATCAGGTTTCGCTCGGCGACACGATCGGAGTCGGCACGCCGGTTCAGACCGAAAGGATTCTAGAGCTGTTCATGGCAGAGCTGCCGCTCGAACAGATCGCCCTTCATCTGCACGACACGCGAGGAACTGCGCTCGCCAACGTGTTGGTCGGCCTGCAGGCTGGCATCACCACCTTCGACGCCTCGGTGGCCGGGCTTGGGGGCTGCCCGTACGCGCCCGGTGCGGCCGGCAACCTCGCGACCGAGGATTTGGTGTACACCCTGGACGGGATGGGAATTGAAACGGGAATCGACCTCGAGAAGCTCTGGCAAGCCGGCCAGGTCGCCGAGGCCATCGTGGGTCGCGAGCTGCCTGGCAAGGTGCATCGCGCCGGCGTTCGCTCGCTTGCAAGGTAAAGGAACCCAGTGCCAGTTCAGGATCTCCTCGAATACATCAACAGCTCCCCCACCCCGTTCCACGCAGTGGCCGAGACCGTCGCGCGCCTGCAGGCGCAGGGCTATCGCCGCCTCGAAGAAGCTGAGGTCTGGAAAGTCGACGCGGGAGACAAAGTCTACGTCGTTCGCGGTGGCGGTTCGGTCGCCGCGTTTCAACTCGGAACTGCGCCGCCAAAGGAAGCGGGCTTTCACCTGGTTGGAGCGCACACCGACTCACCAAATCTCCGGGTCAAGCCGAACCCCGAGCTCAAGGAGGCCGGGTACGGTCAGCTCGGCGTCGAGCCCTACGGCGGAGTCTTGTTGCACACCTGGCTCGACCGTGACCTGTCGCTCGCCGGCCGGGTGTCGCTCGCAGACGGCGGTTCGAGGCTCGTTGACTTCAAACGCGAGCTGCTCCGAGTGCCGTCCCTCGCGATCCATCTGAACCGCAAGGTGAACACCGAAGGCCTCAAACTCAATGCGCAAAAACACATGGCGCCGATCCTGTCGTTGAACGAGCTTGGTGAAATCGACCTGCGCGGCTTGCTGGCCGAACAGCTGGGCGACGTCAAGCGAGACGATGTGATCGCCTGGGATTTGATGGCGTACGACCTGCAGCCAGCCACGCGTAGCGGCATGAGTCGGGAGTTCATCCACGCAGCCCGTCTCGACAACCTCGCAAGCTGTCACGCAGGCCTGAGCGCTCTGCTCGCAGCCGACAGAAGAACCAGAATCAGCTCGGGCATCGTCTTGTACGATCACGAAGAGGTGGGGAGCCGCAGCGCACAGGGAGCCGCTTCGGACTTCTTGCGAAGCTGTTTGCAGCGCCTGTCGGGCGACTCGGCCGAGGACTTCCACCGCGCCGTCGCCAAGTCATTCTTGATCTCGGCAGACATGGCGCACGCGATTCACCCGAACCACGCCGACCTGCACGAGCCCAAGCACCGTCCCCTCCTCGGGGGCGGCCCGGTCATCAAGCTCAACGTCAATCAGTCCTATGCGACCGACGGCGAAAGCTGGGCGAGCTTCGAGCGCTGGGCCAGCGATGCCGGCGTAACCACGCAGTGTTTCGTCGTTCGCTCGGACCTTGGATGCGGTAGTACCATCGGCCCGATCACCGCCGCCGAGCTCGGCATTCGCACGGTCGACGCCGGAAACCCAATGCTCTCCATGCACTCCTGCCGCGAGGTCGCGGCCGCATCCGACGTCCCGAAGATGATCGAATTGATGAAGCGCTTCTTCGATGACTGAGCAGCAGAGCGCGCTACTCGACGTAGCCGAGCGCCCGGAGTTGCTCGACGACGGCAGGGTCTACCTCTTCCTGTCGGCTCTTTCCTGACTCGATCGCTGCAACGAGAGCCTCCATCTCTGCGCGTCTCGGATGGTCGCCTAGCGGCTTCGGCGCGAGCTCGTCCGGATCCTCGACGAGGTCGATGTGCATCAGCTCACCTCCGATCCACACGAGCTTCTCGTTCCCAAACCACATGGCGGCAGCCGGCTTCGAGGCGGGTCCCTTTCGAGGCCCTCCGTCGGGATTCGGGATCGCCACCGACTCGACCGTGGGCATTGGCTCGGGAAGCCTGCCGTCACGCAGCAAGGAGTGAATTGCGATCGCGGGAAACGGCTCGGGGAGCTCGGGCTGAGCCCCGTCGCTCCAGTACAGGAACGGCACGCGCGTGTTCTCCTCGTACACAAATAGGTGCCTCCACATACGGTGCTCCATGAGCATCTCGCCGTGGTCCGCCGTAATCCCGATCCGATAGCCGGACTGCAGCCAGCCAGCGCGTTCGAGCGTTTCCACGGAGCGCTGCAATGCCCGGTCCTCCCGATGGACGCCGTAGTCATAGAGGTCGGTGAGCTGACGGCGCACCACGTCCTCGTCCTGCGGCCTGAGCCTGTTCGTCAGGAAGAGGGTCAACCCCGTCTTGAACTCGGCGGGCAGCATCTGCGGCTCGAGCAAGTCCCAACCCAGGTCAGGGTCCGGTGCGACCCAGGGATCGTGCGCCTGGATGAAGTTGAGCACCAGGAACAAAGGCTTCGTCGGGTCGATTTGTTCGGCGAGCAGGCGCTCGAGCGTTGGCGGGACCCAGTCGGCGCGTGGATCGTGTTTCCTCGGCCGTGTCGCAACCACCGAGAACCCGCGCTGCAAACCCGCCTCACCGAGGAGTCCGTTGTCGCTCACGAGCACGGTCTGGTAGCCGCGCTCTTGCATCTCTTCGGCCAAGGTACGGACGTCTTCGCGCAGCGGGTAGACGTACAGCGAACGTACGCGCTTTCCCTTCTCGTCTTTGGCGTCGTGCGCGTAGTGGGCGCCGTGCCGCACAACCGATACGCCTGTGAAATAGCTCGCGTGCGTGGGCAGGCTCCAGTCCCCCGGGGTGTACGCGCGGCAGCTGTGTACCGCTCCCCGCTCTTTGAGCGACTCGAGGTAGGGAGTCGTCTTGCGCGCGTACCCGCAGAGTGACGCATGGTCCGCGCGCACCGTATCGAGGACTGCGAGGATTACCGTCGGCGCACTCGCGCGGGCCTTTGGAGGCTCAGAGGCCTTGGACTCGAGCGCCTCGTCCAGGACGAACGGGCCGCGCGGGATGACCTCATAGATGCCGTCTCCGACGTCGCGGCGGAGCCTCGGCGCATCGATGGTGCTTGCCGGTTTCGACTCATCCCCATTGCAGGTGCCTGTGCCTTGGCACGCGGCCATGCAAAGCAAGACGGCACTCAGGCGCAACGAACCATGACGCTCGAACGATCCCATGCGGAAATCCTAGGTCGCCACTCGGTGAATCTCCAACAATCGGTCGCTTGGACGCTTTTCAATTGAGCGCACATCGACGATAAGAGGCGCATGGTCGCTTCAGTCCACAAGGAGTTGCACGAGGTCGGAAATGGGATCTACGCGTACACCCAGCTGCCCGGGTCCTGGGGCTGGAGCAATGCCGGACTGATCACCGATGGGGGCCAGAGCTTGCTGGTCGACACGCTTTTCGACCAGAAGCTCACCGCCGAGATGCTCGCGTCGATGCGTCGCGCGACCCCGGCCGCCACTCGCATCGGCACCGTGGTCAATACGCATGGAAACGGGGACCACTGCTATGGCAACGCCCTCGTCGCTGACGCGGAGATCATCGCCACGCGGGGATGCGTCGAAGACCTTCGAGAGGGGCCGCCCGGCCGCAATCATCTCTTGCTTCGCGCGGCCGCAATCATCGGCGCCCTAGGCGCAGGCGGTCGGCTGATCGGCAAGGCGCTCAACGCCGTGGGCATTGATCGGGTCGCCCTTCTCGCTGAAGCTGGACCGCTCGCGCTCCCGAGCCTGGGACACTTCGATTTCGCGGGCGTCGAGCTGACATTGCCAAGCCGCGTTTTTGAAGGCGAGCTCGAGCTCCAGGTGGGCGACAAGAAGGTCGTACTCATCGAGGTGGGCCCGGCGCACACGCGAGGAGACGCAGTAGTTTGGGTCCCGGGCGACAAGACCTTGTTCACGGGAGACATCCTATTCAACGAATCTCACCCGGTCATCTGGGAGGGGCCGGTATCCAATTGGATCGCGGCGCTTCGACGCTTGCTCGACTGGGACATCGAAACCGTCGTTCCCGGTCACGGGCCACTCACGAACAAGTCGGGTCTCGGAGCAATGCTGCACTATCTCGAGCTGCTGACCACAGAGGCCCGTCGCCGCTACGACGCCGGCATGAGCGTCGAAGAAGCGGTTCGCGACATCACCTTGGACGAGTTCAAAGGCTGGCTCGACGCTGAACGCAGCTACGTCAACGTGCACACCCTCTACCGTGACTTCAGCGGAGACCGCGAGCCTGCGGACGTGCTCGCGCTCTTTGCCGGCATGGCCAGGCTTCAGCGCGCCTAAGTCAGCTCGAAATCCTTGCAGAACAGCAGCGCTGCGCTGGGATCGTCGTATCGCGACTTCCGGTGCCGGTGCGTCGGAAAACCATGCGCACAGCCCTGCTCGGGGTCGAACAAGACGCAGTCCTCGCAGTTCCACTTGAGCTGGAAGTGCTCTCGCTCTTGGCGAAAGCGTTCGTCCTGCTCGACCTTCATGGGGAAGGTTCGATCTTCTTGACGCGGCGCTCGTGGCGACCGCCCTCGAAGCTGGCGCTCAGGAACGCCTTGAGGATCTCGGCGGCCAAGCCTCCGCCCACGACTCGGGCGCCGATGCAGAGCACGTTCGCGTCGTTGTGCTGTCGACTCATCGACGCGCTGAAGACGTCGCCGCAGAGGGCGGCCCGCACGCCAGGGTGACGGTTGGCGGCAATCGACATGCCGATCCCGGTCCCGCAAACCAGAAGCCCGAGCCCCTCCCCGCGCGCGACCGCGCCTGCCACCAGGTGCGCCCAGTCCGGGTAGTCGGTGGAATCGCTGCTGTGCGTCCCGAGGTCGACCAGTTCGTAGCCGAGCTCCGTGGCAACGCTCGAGAGCTCGCGTTTGAGATCGATGCCTGCGTGATCCGAGCCGACGATGAGGGTTTTTGGCATGGCTAGGGAGCCTTTAGCACGAGGGCGCAATTGGTTCCGCCGAAGCCGAACGAGTTGTTCATCAGGGCGCGAATCGGTCGCTCCTGCGCCACGTTGGGGACCAGGTTCATTCCCTCCGCGGCCGGATCCGGCTTGTCCAAGTTGATCGTGGGCGGCAGAAGGCCGTCGCGCATCGCGAGAGCGCAGAGGACCGGCTCGAGGCCACCTGCGGCACCCAGCAAATGCCCGCTCATGCTCTTGGTGCTGGAAACGGCGAGGCCATCGGTCGCGTGAGCACCGAAGACCTTCCGAATCGCTTGAAGCTCGCCCACGTCGCCCTGCGGTGTGGAGGTGCCGTGCGCATTGATGTAGTCGACGTCAGCGGGGTTCAGCTTGGCGTCGGACAAGGCGAGCTTCATGGCGCGTTGCGCGCCCTCGGCCTCGGGCGCTGGCTGCACCATGTGGTGTGCGTCCGAGGTGGCCCCGTAGCCGACGATCTCGGCGATGATGTCAGCGCCGCGCGCCACGGCAGCCTCGCGCTCTTCGAGCACCAGCACGCCTGCGCCCTCCGCGATCACGAAACCGTCTCGGTCGGTGTCGAACGGACGGCTTGCCAGCTCCGGCTCGTCGTTGCGCCGTGACAAGGCTCGCATCGAGGTAAACCCTGCAACGCCGACCGGCGTGACCGCAGCCTCGGCCCCTCCGGCAATCGCGGCATCAATCTCGCCCCGCTGAATCCAGCGAAACGCGTCGCCGATCGCGTGCGCGCCCGATGCACAGGCGCTCGTGTGGGTGTAGCTCGGCCCCTTGAACCCCCAGTCGAGCGTGACCTGCCCGGGGGCGAGGTTGGCGATTACCGAAGGAATGAAGTACGGCGAAACCCGGCGCGGTCCCTTGTCGAATAGCGTCTTGCAGGTGTCCTCGAACACTTCGAGGCCACAGAAACCGACGCCGATGAAGGTGCCTACCCGCTCCTTCTCTTCGTCGCTCGGTTCAAAGCCCGAGCTCTTGATGGCCTGTGCGCTCGCCGCGATGGCGAGCTGGATGAACCGTGCGGCTTCGCGCAGGCGCCGCTTGGGCATGTACTCGAGCGGATCGAAGTCGTTGCACTCGCCCGCGATCTGCGAAGCAAAGTCGCTGGGATCAAAACCTTCGATGCGCGCGATGCCGCTCCGCCCCTCGGAAACATTCTTCCAAGTGGTCGCTACATCCGCGCCGCATGGGCTCACGGTGCCCACGCCTGTGATGACTACTCGCCGCATCGACTCGCCCTGTGAAGGACGCGCAGTGGACTCTTAGCCCTTGTGCGCCTTGATGTATTCGATCGCGTCGCGAACGGTCTTGATCTTCTCCGTGTCCTCGTCCGGGATCTCGATCTCGAACTGCTCCTCGAGTGCCAAGACGACCTCGACAATCGCGAGCGAGTCGGCCTTGAGATCTTCTATGAAGTCTTGCTCTTCCTGAATGTCGGCCCCGTCGACGTCGAGCTTATCCGACACGATTTCTTTGACCTTCTCGGCGATGTCCATGTGCTTCCTCCGTCACACACGCCTCAAACGTGCATGCCTCCGTTGACCCGGATTACTTGCCCGGTGATATAGCTCGCTTCTTCGCTTGCCAAAAACACAACTGCAGCCGCGACGTCTTCGGGACGCCCAATTCGCCCTAGCGGCGTCTGGTCGACGATGCCCTGCTTGGCCGAGTCCGGCAGATCTGCAGTCATATCGGTCTCGATGAACCCCGGGGAAACCGCATTCACCGTAATCCCCCGAGACGCATACTCGCGAGCCAGCGAGCGCGTTAGGCCCAAAAGCCCAGCCTTGGACGAGGAATAGACCGCCTGGCCGGCGTTTCCGGACTCCGCAACCACGCTCGAAAGATTGATGATGCGCCCCCAGCGCTTCTTCATCATCGGACGAATGCAGGCCTTCGCGCAGAACAGCGCTCCGTTCACGTTGGTCGCCCAGGTCATCTCGAGGTCCTTCACAGACACTCTCAACAACAACTGATCGATCGAGATTCCCGCGTTGTTGACGAGAATGTCGATGCACCCGTGCCGTGCGACTGCTTCTTTGATACTGCGGTCTACTGAATCCGGGTCAGCAACGTCGAAGCCGATGAGCTCCGCTTGCCCGCCCGCCTCTTCGATCAGCCGCAAGGTCTGCTGCGCGGCCTCGACGTTGGAGCGGTAGTTGACGAGTACGTGAGCGCCCGCCTGCGCTAACGCAACGCAGGTAGCGCGGCCGATGCCTCGTGACCCCCCGGTCACGATGGCGATTTTCCCGGCCAGATCGAACACGCGCTACTCGAGCTCTTCCGCTTTGCCCTTGATCACCTGTCGGCCCTTGTAGAAGCCGCAAGCTGGGCAGGCCCGGTGCGGAAGCATCACATCACCGCAGTTCGGGCATGCGCTCACGTTCGGGGCGGTGACTTTGTCGTGATTGGCGCGTCGCTGGTCGCGCTTCATGGGGCTGGTTCTGCGTTTCGGTACTGCCACGGGATCACTCCTCGTTCTTCGTAAGTGCTTCTTTGAGTTTGAGTAACGGGGCGAGGCGCGAATCGGGCGCCGCATCCCCAAAGACCTCGTTGGGAGGCCTGAGATGTTCCGGAATCGCGATTCCCTCGCAAGTTTCGGAACAGAGTGGTTTCATCGGCGCCTCGAGCAGCAGGTACTCGCGCACCATCGGGTCCAAGACGACCTGAGCCCCGCTGTAGTAGTCTCGATTCACCTCGTCCAACTGAACGTCGATCTCATCGGCACCCTTGGGGCGCATGTGCTCCGGGCTGAACAGCGCGGTGAGCGCAAGGTCTGTTGTGAGTGGAACGTCGGCCAGGCAACGCGAGCAGGTAGCTGCAAGCTCCGCCTCTAGATGCGCCTGCACCAACACATCCAGGCCAGTGCGCTGCGCGTGCACGGTCAGCCGTCCGTCCTCGGCCCCTGCATTCAGCTCAGTATCGGCAAGCGCGGACGCAAGCCAATCCCTGCCGATGGCAAAGTTCCAATCCTTCCCGGCCTCGTCGAGGTCTTGGATCTGTAGGACGAAGGTAAACATTGAATTCAGGGCGATGAGCGCCAGCCAAGCGACCCTCCCAGGCCACAAGAACGCGCTACTATTCGTTGTGCTCCAGGGGCTGTCAAGGAGGGTGGCAAGCCCCCATGACGGCTAGTTAACTCGTCGTAATGTCGGTGCTTTCTGACCTGTTCTCGCCGACGGACTCGGTCACGGACTCGGTCTCGGACTCGGCCTCGGACACCGACGCCGGCACTGACGCTGGCACTGGCCCCCCACGAAGGCAGGCGGCAGCGCGAGCCCGAAGGGCGAAGCCCGGCGCAACGCGCCGGCAAGGCGAAGCGCAGCGACCGCCGCGCCAGGGAGGATTACGGGCGGGGGTGGGCGGGCGGTGTAACAAACACTGGCACTGGCACTTGACCCTGGCCCTGGCACCGCCTCCCTGCACCCTTGCAGCGCTCCCCTGCCACCCCCACTCCCGGTCGCCAATCTGCAGGACCATGATAGGTTTCGGCGCCATGGCTGACGATTTTCGACGTTTTTCTGGAACTTCCACTTACCTGACGAGCGAGGCTCTCGAGTCCGCCGTCAACTGCGCGGTCGTGCTCGAACGGCCCCTGTTGATTCGTGGCGAGCCGGGCACGGGCAAGACCCTTCTGGCGGAAGCCGTTTCCGAATCGTTGGGAATGCCGCTTCTTCGCTGGAACATCCGCAGCACGACCCGGGCCCAGGACGGCCTCTACGTCTACGACACCGTGCAGCGCCTGTACGACTCCCGGTTTGGAGACAAGGACGTCAACGACATCAGTCAGTACATCAAGCTCGGCCCCATGGGAGAGTCCTTCAACGCGAAGGAGCGTGTGGTCCTTCTGATCGACGAGATCGACAAAGCTGACGTCGAGTTTCCGAACGACCTCCTGAACGAGCTCGACCGCATGCAGTTTCACGTCGACGAAACGCAGCAGGACATCATCGCCGCGCAACGCCCCATCGTCATCATCACGAGCAACGCCGAAAAGGAGCTGCCCGATGCATTCCTTAGACGCTGCGTGTTCCACTTCATCGACTTCCCGACGCCCGAGCTGATGACCGAGATCGTGCAGGTCCATCACCCCCAAGTTCAGGAGAGCCTGGTCGAGCAGGCCCTCAAGACCTTCTACGAGATCCGCAGCATGCGGCGTCTCCGGAAGCGACCAAGCACAAGCGAGCTGGTAGACTGGATCGCAGTGCTTCAGCGCGCCGGCATCGACAGCGTGAAGCTCGAAGAAAACCTTCCCTTCCTGGGCGCCCTGCTCAAGAAGGAACAAGACCTCGTCGCTTTCGCGGATCAGCTGTCCGGCGGCCGCCAGTGGAGAAGCTAAAATCCTAGTCCCTTTCATGTACGAGTTGCGCGGCCGGGGTGTCCCCGTCGGGACCCAGGAGGTCATTGCGCTCGCCCAGGCGTTGAAGGCGGGACTCCACGACAGCTCGCTCGACGGCTTCTACAACGTTGCGCGCTCGGTGATGATCCACAGCGAGGCACACCTCGATTCGTTCGATGAAGCATTCCTTTCGTTCTTCAAGGGCATCGAGATCGAATCAAAGAAGCTCAAGGACGAGCTTTGGGACTGGCTTCAGCAGGCGAAAGAGAACATGGGCGAGCTCACTGACGAGCAGCGCGAGTTCGTCGAGAACCTGGACCTGGACGAGCTTCGCAAGCTCTTCGAAGAGCGCCTCGCCGAGCAGGACGAGCAGCATGACGGGGGCAACAAGTGGATCGGCACCGGAGGCACCTCGCCCTTCGGTCACAGCGGCCGTGCACCCAAAGGCTTTCGCATCGGCGGCTCCGGTGGTGGACGGAGCGCCGTGAAGGTCGCCGACGCGCGCCTCTATCGCCCGTATCGCCAGGACCTCACTCTGGACGTTCGCCAAATGCAGGTCGCCCTCCGCAAGCTCCGTCTCTTCGCGCGCGAAGGCGGCGAGGAAGAGCTCGATCTCGAAGGCACCATCGACGCAACGGCACAGAACGCCGGCGAGCTCGAGGTCGTGACGCGCCCTCCCCGGCGCCACAACACACGTATCATTCTGATGATGGACGTCGGCGGTTCGATGGACCCCTTTGCGCACCTGTGCTCCCGCCTCTTTTCGGCCGCCAAGAAGTCGACCCACTTCAAAGAGCTGCGCACCTACTACTTCCACAACTGCGTCTACGGTCACGTCTACGAAACCGAACGCTTCGACACGCCGATCAAGGTGCGCGACCTGCTCCATGAAACGGGCCCGCACTACAAGCTCATCGTGGTCGGGGACGCGCTGATGGCGCCCTACGAGCTACTCGCGGCGGGCGGCTCACTCGACCTCGGGGACGACCGGGGCATCGAAGGCCTGCAGTGGCTCATGATGCTCAGCCAGCACTACAACCGCAGCATCTGGCTCAACCCGGAGCCCCAGCGCTACTGGACCGGCAACACCATCGAGTACGTCCGGCAGGCGTTCGACATGTTCCCGCTCACCCTGGAAGGGCTCGGCGAAGGCGTCGCCCATCTGCTCAAGGGCGGCAAGGGCCACTGAAGCGTCTGCAAACTGGAGCCCTGGAGCGAAATTTGGGCCGGAGGCTCCGGGTCGCGTACCCTGAGACCGTGGGGAAGACATCAATTATCGCGATGCTTGTCATCGTGTTGGTTAGCTCGGCGGAAACGGCCTCGGCAGACGAGTCCTCGTACGCAGGCGTGAACCCGGGCTCTGCAACCTCGGAGAACCTGCCGCCCAAGGTCGAAGAGATTCCCGAAGGCGCGCTCATGCTAACCTGGCCGGGCTTCATGATGGTCGAGGACGGCTCCGTCTTCTTCATCCAGACGTCCAAGCCGGTGAAGTTTGGAACCAAGAGCTCCGAGGGCCGCCTGGAGCTGGTCATGCACCAGACTCGGGTTCACCTCAAGAACAACTTCCTGCCGCTCGAAACCCAGTTCTTCGACACACCCGTCACGCGGGCGACCGTGAAGCGCAAGGGCAAGAAGGACCTGGTGATGATTTTCGAGATGCGCGAAGACGTCACACCGAGCATCACGCAGAAGAAGGGCAAAGACGGCTTCAACTACGTCTTTGTCAATTTCAGCAAAGAGCCTTGAGCCCCCCGTCAAACCGACGCTAGGCGTCGGTCACGGGGGCTTCGCCCTTGCTTGGAGCGGGCGCATCGAGTAACCGGACGCCATGAGCCTCCGCGCCGTCAAGGGGATGAAAGACATCCTGCCCGACGAAATCTCGAAATGGCACCGCCTCGAGAACGCGTTCCGCCGGCGGGTCGAAGGTTATGGATTTCGCGAAGCTCGCTTCCCCATCGTCGAGCCGACCGCCCTGTTCGTTCGCTCGATTGGTGAAACAACGGACATCGTCGAAAAAGAGATGTACACGTTCACCGATCGGGGCGAGAAGTCGCTCACGCTCCGCCCGGAGGGCACCGCCTCGTCGGTACGCGCGTATGTCCAGCACAGCGTTCAAGCCCGCGAGCCGGTCACGAAGTGGTACTATATCGGCCCGATGTATCGGCGCGAGCGGCCCGCCAAGGGGCGCTACCGACAGTTCTACCAAGCGGGAATTGAAGTCTTCGGCGACCCCGGCCCCTACGTCGATGCCGAGGTGATCGACATGGTCGTCAGTCTCATCTCGAGCATCGGCATCAGCGAGGTCGAAGTCCTGGTGAACTCGATCGGCGGAGCGGAAACGCGGGAGAACTACCGCGAAGCTCTGCTGGGCTATCTCACCCCTTACCGCGCTGAGCTTTGCCCAGACTGTCAGCGTCGCATGGACGCCAACCCGCTTCGGGTGCTCGACTGCAAGGTGCCACGCTGCTCGGAGATTGCCGCCGAGGCGCCGTCGATCTTGAAGCACCTCACCGACGAGGACCGTGCCCACTTCGACGGACTGCAAGAGACTCTGACCATCCTCGGCACGCCGTACCGTGTCGACGGGTCGCTGGTGCGAGGCCTCGACTACTACAGCCGAACGCTGTTCGAGGTGCTCGGCAAGGGTGAAGGGCTCGGCGCGCAAAACGCATTGCTCGGGGGCGGCCGGTACGATCAGATGGTGAAGAGCCTCGGCGGGCCGGATACACCGGCCATCGGCTTCGCGATGGGTCTCGAGCGCTTGCTGATGGCCATGCCCGAAACGGACGCGGAGTCGCACGTCGATGTCTTCATCGTTGCGGCGCAAGCCGGCGTTCGTGGACAGGCGACCCTGCTCGGGCGCGAGCTCCGAGACGCAGGCCTTCGTGTGGAAAGTGACCTGCGGGGCGGCTCGCTAAAGAGCCAGCTTCGCCGCGCCGACAAAATCGACGCGCGCATCGCGATGATCCTCGGGGAGTCCGAGGTCGAAGAGGGCATCGTCCAGCTCAAAGACCTGCTGAACAAGACCCAGGAGCGAGTACCGCGCGCTGATGTGGCGCGTCGCGTTCGCGCCCTGCTCGCAGACTGAGCGGTCGAGCTAGCCGCGGTTGAAGAAGATGGGGCTCGACCAGGCCATCTCACCATCGGCCTGTGTCACCCGACAATAGACATACGAGGCATCGACCTCGCCGACGAATGACGCCGACGGAGACTTCGGTGTGTCGGACGCCGCCACACCGTCCGGTGTCATCAACTCGATACGTTCGATGTCCGTCGTCCCGAGCGCACGGGTGTGCACTTCGACCGGCCCGTCGATGTCGAGCTCGCTCCCCATCGGGAAGCCGGCGACGTGCACGTCGAGCAAGATCTTGGCGCCACTGGTGGCGTAGCAACGACGCGCGCGGATCGCTTTGAGGATCGCAGTGCGGGTACGACTCGCGGAGATAACCGCGGTCAGGCCAGTTCGATAGGGGTCGCGTTTTCGACACTCGCCGTGGTGCCAAAGGAGTCCGTGGCTGTCCGAGTTCGCGATGAAGCCGAACCTCATCCCGCTGTCGAGCAGCGGCTTGGCAAACTGGTCGCGTAGATCACCGCGGTACCCGAGCGGATGATCAGGGTGCTCGTAGCAGCCGTGGCAGGAGCAGATCTCCCAGACGGGCTGGCCTTCAGGGTCGTGGCCGGGAACGTCGGCCCCCGTCCAACCGATGTGATGCGGCCCTGTAAACGCGCCCTGAGCGCTGATTCGCTGGACGATGTCGCGCCCTTCCGGCACCTCATCGCGCGAGATGATCGGAAAGCCCGGGCCCGGAAGGTAGATGCACTTGTGGCCGGGACCGGGATACGACTTACCCGTCCACTCGTAGGCAACAATGGTCGCGAACTCGCCAGGCTCGTCGTGCTCTTCGGTCACGGCCTGCAGGTACGCCCATTCGCCCGGCCCGATTCGTTTCCCGAGGAATGACTCGTGGTCGGTCAGCGCCGCGAAGTCGTCGCCGTATCGGTAACGCGCCCGCAAATAGGCTTCGTCCGCGCTGCCCACCCCGTCCGAATGGGCGCTGTGCTGCTGGATGTCCCCGAACAAGACCTGCGGCCCCGACCAGGCCGCCGCATGCACCGGGGCAGGCGTGAACTCGCCCACGTCGACCTTCGCTTCGACGAGCGCGGGCGCTCCGCCCGTCGGCACATCGAAGCAGGCGACCTGAATGCCCTTGCGCCCGCGCCATGCGGCAAGCGTGTTGCCGCTGGCAAGCCGAATCGCGCTCACGCGCCTTCCTCGGCATCCCCACTGGCCGTCGTCGATCGGCTCCCGGGGTCCAAAGCCGTCGGCGTTGAGCCTCTGCCGGTACATCGTGTGGGAGCCGCGCCCGAACAGATCGACCGCGCCATCCGCTCCGACCACGATCGAGGGGAACTCGAAGCCTTGCTCTTCGCCCTCGAGGTCGCGGTTGCGGTCCGTCATCGGGCCGGCCGGCGCGAACACCCTGCCCTCCATGTCGACGAAGCGAACCGCAATCCACTTCGCGATGTCGGGCACTCCGGTGTCCTCGCGAACGTCGTGGTGAAAGCCGACCCATGCGCCACCCGGTGCAGCGCTGATGCAGGGCGCCGCGGCTATCCCAAACGCCGCCCAGACGACAAACTCTCCTCCGGACGGCGGGGCCACGACCACGCTCGACCGCGGCCCTTCATGTCGCACCTCGATCCGCCAGCCCTGATGCTCCGCCGCGAGCTCGGCACGCGAGTCGTTAACCGGGTGCCAGGCGCCCGGGGCCCAAGTCATGATCGCGGGGCTATGGTCCGTCGCGCCCGCTTGGCCCCGCACAGAGCCATCGTCGCCCAAGTCGAATCGCAGAACGCATTCCTCGTCACCCGTCCAGGCAAGGACGTGCAAGAGCGCGCCACCGTCCGCCACCGGCTCCAAGCGCGGGCTTCTCAGATACCGCTCCGGAGTTTGTTCGATGAGGGGCATGGGACTTCAGTGTGCGTAACCGAGCGCGCGTAGCTGATCGCGAATCGTGTCGTCCATCTCGGCGTTCTCTCGCTCCAGCTGTGTACCGCCCTTCTGCTCGGCACTCAACCAGTCCCCACGATTGGTCGCGCCGAGGAACTGACCCAGCAACATACGCGAATACCGTCGTCCAATCGGAAACGCCGACGCGTCGAGCTGCTTCTTCTCCGTGGGGTCCGCAACCAGGTCGAACATCGTCGAGGTCAGGTTTCCCCGGAGGACCAGCTTCCATCGGCGGCTGGTAATCACGCGTCGGTCGTCCTGAAAGTCGCTGAACGCCACGGCGGGCCGGGTCGGCGCATCACCGAGCATCAGGCCGACGAGTGGATGCCCTTCGTTATCGGCCATGGCCGGCACGCCCAAGAGCTCGGTCACCGTAGCAGAAATGTCGAGGGTGCTGACCGCATCGCTGATCTTCGTTCCCGCGGGGAGCCGGTTCGGAAGACGAAACATCAAGGGGACGTGTAGGAGCTCCTGGTACACGGAGTGCCCGTGGCCCCAGGAACCGTGGTCATCGAACTCCTCGCCGTGATCCGAAGTGACGACGATCAGCGTGTCCCCACTCAGTCCGAGCTGGTCCAGGCGCTCGAGGAACGCGCCAAAGAAGTGGTCGTGCTTCGTGATCTCGCCATCGTGAAGCGCCTTCAATCTGCGCTTGTCGCTGGCATCGAAAATGACCTGAGGGGGCTTGCGCTTGGCCTTCTCGAGTAGGTCGCCGGTCATCCGCGGCCTGACCTGCCCGCTGTACTCGCTCGGGTCGTACATCCGGAGATACTCGCCTGGCGGATCGTAGGGCACGTGCGGATCGATGGTCTGGATGTACGCGAAGAAGCGTCCGTCCCGGTGCTCTTCGATCCAGTTCCCGGCCTTTTCGAAGACGTCCTTGGCCTCTGTGCTCTTGCCTTCGCGAATGTAGTTGCTGTAGTCGTCCCAGCCCTGGTCGAAGCCAAAGCGGTCTGACACGTAGCCGTTGGCAATGAAGCTCCCGGTCGCGAACCCTTCGCCCTGCAAGTGCTCGCTCAGGAGCTCCGCCGAGCTCGGTAGGGCCGCATCGCCCGTCTTCTGCTGGTGCGTCTGCGGGTGAAGGCCGGTGAGGATCGAAGCCACCGCTGGCTTGGTCCAGTTCTCCGGCGACTGCGCGAGCTCGAACACTGCGCCTTCGGAGGCGAGCTTGTCGATGGCAGGCGTCTTGACGCGAGTCTGCGGATTGAACGGTCTGAGCTTGTCGGCACGAAGCGTGTCGATGACGAGCACGACCACGTTCTTCGCGGGCTCGAGCTCGCGTCGTTGACGCTCAGGCACGAAGATTCGCGGCGAGCTCCAGGCCAAGCGCCCGGCTCCCTCGCCCTTGGCGCGAAGATCGATCCGCACTAGCTCGCCCGCGAATCGGCTCAAGTCCACCTTGTGGTCGACCCAGGCACCGGACGCCGTACCCGAAATCACTTCGCTCGTGGGCTGCCCGTCTGCCGTCACCTCGATCGCGAAGGGTGCATCCCCTTCACCTTCGACGCCGACGCCAAAACCGAGGGAGCCGTCCGCTGGAACCGAAACGTGATACCGGAGCGTCGACGAACGCGACAATGCAATCGCCTGTCGTTCCTCATCGCCAAGACGAACCTTGGCGACCAGGCCTTCGTACGTCGGTGCGCGCCTGATCTTCGACGCCTCGGATTTCTTCTGGATCCAAATCGAATCGACAGCGACCGAAACGTCCTGACCATCGATGGGCGTCGTTCCTCCAAACGTCAGCAGAAAGTAGTTCTCGCCAGCTTGGACGCGCTCCTTGGGAAGCTCGACCTCGTATTCCGCAAATCCGTCGCCCTTGCCGAGATGAATCGACGCGAGCTGCTGGTTGTTGAGGTAGGGCGTGAGCGCGTGCGTGCCGTGCGGCCGTAGCCGAATACGCGCAACGAGCGGCTCAGGCCGGTCGGCATTGAAGTACACCCGGCCCCGCATGCCGGCGTGTGCGTAGCTGGTGTCGCCGTCGATTCCCTTGCCGACCCAGCCGCTTCGCCAGTCGCCTACCGTGTACTTGGCCTGAGCCGGCGTGCCGAAATCGAGATACCAGCCGCCGTCGTCCACCTCCGCCAGATGGCGAATCGCGGTCAGATCCGCATGGGTCTGAAGCCCCGCGAATGGGTCCGTCTTGGACCCGCCACGGCTGCAAGCCGCCGTCACGCAAAGGGTCGCGAGTACCAGCAAAAAGAATCGCATCAGCCGCCTTCCTCCCAACCTGCAGCGGACGTTTTCGCCCCTGATTTCCGCCTCGGGAACCTTGCTGCGGTTAGCACGCTGCCTCAGCGAGCGTCAACAAAGCCACCCGCTTGGGTGACGACCTGCAAGACGCGCGTCGCGCCCGGCTTCACGTAGTAGAAACGGTCGGTTGATTTGGCACCCAGCCGGTACCGCACTCTGTGTGTCCCCGAATCGAGAACGAGCGTCAGAGGAAGCGCTCCCCGGTCCACCCCGTCGACATCGACGTGCACATCGTCGGGGCCGCTCAACTCCAGCGCGCCCTGCCCCTCGGTAGCATTCAGTGACAGGTCGACGCCCATGCGGACGTTTCCCGCAGATGCCAGCGAATCGAAGCCCTTCGCCGACATCCGAAGCTGCGGCGGTGCGGAACCTCGGACGCGGGCCTCTCCGCGGTAACCCGAACCTCCACCGGATCGCTGATCTCAATCGCTGGCCCTGTTCTCGGAAGCGAGTCAACCGGTACGCCAACGGGCAGCACCTGATTCCAAACGAGAAACGCCACTGTCGCGGCGAGCAAGACCCAAAACGCCAAGCCGAATAAGCGTGGCGCCGCTTGCAGTTCCACCCCGAACCCAGAGCCGCTCTCAGCACCGTGCTGAGTCACCCTAGCTGCCTAACCGCCAGATCGGATAGCTCCAGCTCGGGGCTCGATTGGCCGGCTCGCGATGCATGGCAACCGCGGACTGCGCCCTGATGTTCTGCCGTTCGATGGGATCGGACACGGACAGGGAGTCTTGCTCGATCTCCGGCGCGTTCAACTCCCCGGCTGCCTCCGCCGAGCGCTCGGCTACGGAGCTTTCAAGCGGGAGGTCTTCCCGAACCGTCACGTCCCGAATCGCTCCTTGGCGGGCCAAAGTGATCAGCAAGGCGTCGACGAGCGCGCGGGACCCGGCCCCTGACTCCCAAAGAACGTCAGGCGGCCCGCCCGCGACCAGGGCGGCGACCAAGCGCTGCACCCGCGCTGGGGAATGGCGCACATAGGTCCCCAGCACATCCGGATCGAATTCGACCCGGCAATCAGGATGTGCGGCAATCGTATTGAGGAAGACGCCGAGTCGCCGGGTCGCCTCCATGAACGCGTCGTCCAGAGACTCCGGCCCCGGATCCCCGTCGCGCGCAAGCTGCTCTGCCACGACGAAGCGACCCGAGCTCATTCCGACGAGCGCAGGCAAGGCAGCCGCACCCCGCGTGACGGCACCGTCGATCGCTGTCCGGGACAAGTCGACGATGCGGCCCCCTTGAAGCTCCAAGTCGAATAGGCTCCAGGGATCTTGCAGGACGATGCTGGCATTGGGTCGAAGGCGGCGCGCCGCCTGCAGCAGACGGGTCACGCCCAGCTCCTCGAGGTCGCCTCGCGCCTCTCGATCGCTCTTCAATTCTCCCTCGAGCCGCGTCACAGGCTCGAGCACCCCCAAGACGCGATCCAAGACCTGGCGCGCGGGAACTTCTTTTCGCAGATATCCTTGTGCGTCCGCCCGGAGCTCGCGCATCCGGTGCAGAAAATCGTCGCGCCACGACAAGAGCACGACGGGAACGCCATCGAGCAGGGGCTCGCGCCGAACCGCCGCGCAAAGGGCAAGCCCGTCGAGACGGGGCATGACGATGTCCGCGAGGATCACATCCGGCGACTCCGCGCGAGCGAGCTCGAGGGCGTCCACCCCATCCCGCGCTTCGATGACGCTGGCTCCAGCTTCGCGAAGGACCCCCACATAGAACCAGCGCACTTCCGATTCGTCGTCCGCCACTAGAACACGGCGCCCGCGGAGGCTCGGTTCGTCGCTCGAAGACATTGTCGGGTGCGTCCCCGACTGCCCGGGCAACTGGGCGAGGGCTTCGTACCGCCAGGCCAGCGCCCGCACCGCCCGGAGGGAGGCCGGCCCAAAAACCTCTCGCTCCAGCCTCGTGAGGGCTTCCGATACGGCAGCGTCCAGGTGCACGAAACCCAGCTCAGCCGCCGATCGACGGATCTCGCTCAGGTGCTCGGCCAGCGCTGCCCTGGCTGTTTCATCCTCGGGCGAGATGCTCAAGGCCTCCGTTAAGCGCACTGTTTCCAAGCTCTTGGCCACCAAAGCTTGGATGAAGTTGGCGTTTCGGGACACCGATGCCGAATCGTCGGGAGCACTCCGCACTTGCGCAGTGTACGCATCCCTCCGATTTGTTCGAGCACCAAGTCGGTTGCCCGGACATAGCTAGCGCCGTACTGACGAGCGTGGATTTCGTCGATGAAGTGTCGCTGGAGGTCGCCGCGGGCGATGGGGGCAATGGCGCCATCGCGTTTCGGCGCGAGAAGTTCGTTCCGCTGGGCGGGCCCTCGGGAGGCGACGGCGGGCGCGGCGGGAGCGTGATTTTGGTCGCGCACGATCGGCTCTCGACTCTGCTCGATCTCCGTTTCCGCAGAATCGTGCGTGCCGAACGCGGCGAGGACGGCCGCGGCAAGGACCAGTTTGGCAAGGCCGGTAAGGACGTTCGCATCCAGGTCCCGGTCGGCACGCAGGTCTACGACGAGGAGAGCATGGCCCTCCTTGCGGACCTCAGCGAATCCGGCGCGGAGCTCGTGCTTGCGCAAGGCGGACACGGCGGCCGGGGCAACATCAAGTTCGCTACCCCGCACGACCGCGCCCCGCGCCGGGCCACTCCGGGCAGACCTGGCGAGCGCAAGAAGGTCCGGCTCGTCCTCAAGCTCCTTGCCGACATCGGCATCGTAGGGTTTCCGAACGTGGGCAAGAGCACATTCATTGCCACGGTCTCTCGAGCGCGGCCCAAGGTCGCCGATTACCCTTTCACCACTCTGGTACCGAATCTCGGCGTGGTTTCACTGGGCGTCGACCGCACGTTCGTCATCGCCGACATCCCGGGCATCATCGAAGGAGCCTCCGAGGGCGCGGGCCTCGGCCTCCGGTTTCTCAAGCACGTCGAGCGAACCCGCGTCCTTTTGCACATGCTCAGCGTAGACCCGGCCCCTGAACGCGATCCAGTCGCCGATTTCGACGCGCTCATGTCGGAGCTCGGCCGATTCGAGGCTAGCTTGCTGGAGCGCCCGATGGTGGTAGCCGTCAGCAAATGCGATCTGCCCGAGGCCCGCGAAGCCTATGAAGAGGTTCGCCAAGCGCTCGAACCGCGTGGCTTCCGGGTCTTTGCGATCAGCTCGGCAACCCGTGAAGGGGTCAACACCCTACTCGAGTCGCTCGAGGCTATTCTGCAGCAGCCAGACGACGCCTGAGCTCGGCGCTGCCCCATTCTGCCGCATCGCGAACGACCGGCGAGGAATGACCCCGCCGCGCATCGTCAAGCACCGGCAAGTGCTCCTTGTCACCGCGATTCCCCAATACCAGCGCGGCGTTACGCGCCAAACCTTCGTACCGAGCACGCTTCACCGGCGAGCCTTCAGCCCATGCCCGGTGCTCGTCTTCACTCATTTGAAGGAACCCGCCCAGCTCGACTCCGCCCCAACGCTCCCCCGGCTCGAATGCGTCCAGCGATGACTCGGTCGCACCCGAGGTCTGATTGTAGGGACAGACGTCCTGGCACTCATCGCAACCGAAGACCCAAGGCCCGATCGCCCGCCGGTATACCAAGGGGATCGGCCCCCGATGCTCGATGGTCAGGTATGAAATGCACTTGCGGGCGTCGAGGCTCCGAGGCCCGTTGAAGGCCCTGGTTGGGCAGACATCGAGACAGAGGGTACAACTCCCGCAGCGGCGCTCCATCGGCGCGTCGGGCCTGAGCGGCGCGGTCGTCACGACGCAGGCTAGGAAGGCATGCGAGCCGATTCCCGGGATGATCAGACAGCAGTTCTTGCCCACGAACCCGACCCCGGCACGCTCCGCCCAGGCGCGCTCGAAGACCGGCTTTGAATCGACCGCAACCCGCGCGCCGAAACCCGCTTCTTGAAGCAAGCGCGCCACCTTCCGGCTCTTCTTCGTGAGCACGTTGTGGTAGTCGCGCCCGAGCGCGTATTTCGCAACGCGTGCGGGCGGTGGCCCTTCGTACCCATTTCTCCGAAGGTAGGGCGCGGCCATTACGATGACGCTTCTCGCCTTGTCGAGCATCCGCGGATCGCGTGGGTCCTTTCGCACGGCCGCGGTCTCGGCCATCCAGGACATCTGCCCATGATGCCCAGCGCCCAGCCAGGTATCGAGATGCTTCGCTTCCTCTACTAGGAGGCCGGCCTCGGCGATGCCCACCCGCGCGAAGCCCAACGACTCCGCTTCGACTTTGACGCGCGCGGCCAGCTCGGCGGCTTGCTCGTCGTGGCTGCCTTGACTCATCCCAGGCCGGAGCCGGGCGGCGGAGGCGACACGGTGGGCGCTTCCTCTTCCTGCTCCTTGGGTTGCGCAGGCGGAGACTTCTTGGGCGGCCCCTTGGGCTCGTCTTCTTCGTTCGATTCCTCTTCTCGGGTGCGCCAAGTCGGCTTCGCGTCCCCCGGAACGACTGTGTCCCAGTCCGGCGCATCGGTGAGGCCGTCCTGGCGCCCCTTTCCGCCGCGAGGATTCGGAAGAATGTACGGTTCGGCGTTGAACGTTCCGCACTGCCGCTGATTTCGGTAGAAGCCCCAGTGGAAGTAGACGCGACCGTCACCGCTGAGGATCGATGAGGGTGCTGGGGGGTACGGCTGCCCTCGGAGCACCGAGTTGAACGCACCGAAGTCGAAAGGCAAGAGCCCACTCGACCGAACCACACCGACACGATGAACCGAGCCATCGCGATTGAGCACGATTTCGAGCTTGGTCATCAGCGTGGGATCTTGGTACGGGCTACCACCGATCGGCAGGCTCCGAAGAAAGCCGTCGGCGAACTCTTGGTGGATGCGCCGATGCACCGCCGCGATGTACGTAGCGAACGGAGACGCAGCAGCATTGAGCGCCGTGGTTGCGCCGCGCTTCACGCCGGGCACGTAGTTTTCAATTGCCGCCCGAAATTCGTTCCAGGTCTTCTCGCGTGCAATGCCGCGCTGTGACGATTTCCGCTCCGCAAGGTAGGCGCGGCGATCCTCATCGAGTTTCTCGGAGCCGACCGCCGCCTCGAACTGAGACCAGGCCATCTGGCCACCCGGGCCTTGTCCCTTGGCGCGTCCGCCGCTCCCCTGGGCGGCGTTGCTCGGCCGTCGAATGCTAAACGTCCCTGCCGGATCGGTGATCGTCAGCATTTCCTCCGCGGCCTGCGCCGCTTGGTCGCCGGCATCCGTCGATCGCTTGCCATCGGGCGCCGTGCTACTCACGCGCTCCGCCTGGATTGGGTCGGCCTTGATGGCCTTGTCGGGGCGCTCGCGCCTGGCTTCCGCTTCGGTAACCTTGCGCGCGTCACTCCCCTCCTTGTTGCGGAGCTCGGCGATGTCCTCTTCACGGGCGTTGCCCTGCTCTTCCAAGGTATCGGAAGGCTTCTCTTGGCGGCCCGGCGACGGCAGTTTGTCGTCGCGGATCATGTTGCGGACCTGGGCGACCGTTTGCTCTTCGACCCGGTTGTTCTCCTCCGCGATGAAATTCGGATTGTCCGGCTCAACGTTCGGATCAGTGCTGTGCTGCTGCACCGCCTGCGGCGTGGTGAGCTCGGGCGGCGGACTGTCCTTCTGTTGCTGGACTTGCAGCTCGGCTTGGGCCTCAACCGCCTTCGCCACGCGCTCCCGCTTCGCCTTCTCGCGGTCACGAGCCGCACTCTTCTTGGGTCGCTGCGACTTCGCGTCGCCGGGCACCTCGAAGTCGACCTCGACCGGCTCAAAGGTCTTGTTCTTCTTCGCCTCTTCTTCTTGCAGGCGGATGCGGTCGGCCAGCCCGCCGAGCATGTCATACACCGGAAGGTGCACCGACAGCGATGCGAACAACGCAAGCGCGAAGGCAATAGCGACTGGTTCTCTGTAACGTCGACGCACGGAAGCTCTTGGGGGACTAGTGGACTTCCCCTCCTAGAGTTGCATTGCCCCCCCTGGCGAGCAAAGAGTCGACGAAGGGTTAACGGCCGCGGGCGCTGGGCACGCGAGCCGCCCCGCCAAAACCGCCAGAAGACGACCTACTGAAGCCCCCACCCCTGCCCACGCTGGAACGCGAGCCCCCGAAGCTCGGGCGCGAACCACCCATGCTGGGGCGTGAACCACCCACGCTGGAACGCGGAACCCCGGAGCTAGGGCGGCTCACACCGCCCCCACGCGAGGAGCCGGATCTCGGCCGCCGCACGCTCTGGGCTCGACTCGGGCTCGAGCTTGGCACGCGGCTCACACCGCTGCCCGATCGCGATACGCCGGCGCTCGGACTCCGCACCGCACCGCTGGGTGATGGGCGGCTCGAAGGAACCCTGATCGAGGACCTGGGAGCGGTCGAAGATGGCGGACGATTGATAGTGCTCGTGCGCGACGGGTTCACTCGGGGCTGGCTCACGACGGTGTTGCCCGCTCGGGTTCGCGGAACAGAGCTCGTGAGCGTCGGTCCGCCGCCCGCGCGACCGACGGCGCTCGCACGAACCGTAGCGGCAGGAGGCCGATGAACGACAGTGGGCCGCTGGGCATTCGTGCGCGCGCGATTCACCGAGTCAACGCGAGTCGCGCTCGGGTTCGTGCGGCCCACGGTCCCGGTTCGGGCGCTCGGCGTTCGTGTCACGGTTCCGGTGCGAGTCGGGGTTGTACCCACTCGGCCAACTGCGCCTGTGCGCCCGTACGTCGTCGGAGCTCGACGATCGACGGTCGCGGCACGGCCGGGCCCAGAGCCAGAACCGGGGCGGCTCACGGCACCGCGGCTAGGTCGCGCGGCTGGAGGCCTAGCGTGAACGCTCGTCGGTCGTCGCGGCACGCTCCTGTGCACCGGGACGGGATATCGACCCCGGTAGTGCGAATGGTAGTACGGCGGATACCATTGCCAAGGTCGGTAGTATCCGAAGCCCACGTAGACGCCGCAAGGTCGATAGTAGCCGGGCACAAACCACCAGACGCTCGAGTAGAGATCCCAACGCGGCTGAACGAACACGTAGTTCACGCGCTCCTCGACACAGTGCCCGTCGACCCAGACATACTCGCCGTTACTATAGGCCCAGTACCCATCGACCCATATCGCCCCCGGACAACGGACCTCGGGTTGAACGACGATGACCGTTTGCGGGGCGGGCGGCGCGTGCTCGGTAGCTGCAACCGGTTCAGGCTCTTGAACGACGATCACCGTCTCGCCACCGACCTGCTCCGTCGTGCCCTCCTCGGCTTCGATCACCACGTAGCTGGTCTCGTCGGGCGCTGCGCTCGCCTGACCTTCTCGCTGGTAGCCGTCATGCGAGACTTCAAACCCATAGCCCGTCGACCCACCATAGCCGTCGGCTCCGTCGTAGTCGGCCGCCGCGGGAACAGTCACAGTCGCCACCGCACCGAGTGCGAAAAGCGCTGTAATCCGAAAGAGAAAATCCATGGGCCCTCCTTTATGTGTATGTCCGTCTGGGCCTGGCGTCACCCCCCCGTTGCGGAGCAGGCGCGGCCCGCTCGACAGAGTGCCTAGAAAGTGCTTGGGTTTCGGCCATTCTGATGAACTCACAAGAGATAGACGCAACAACCGCCCTCCTTCTTCAACAGTACGGATTTGAGGATATCCCCTTCGAATCACTGAAAGAGCGAATGCTCCGAGGCGAGCTTGGAGACGCCCAGAACCGGATCACCGGCACCGTGGAACCGCCAGAAGAAGGCGACCTCCGAGCTCTGCCTCCGCTCGGCGGTGACCTTCGCAAGGCACTGACCGAGCGAGGCCAGGAAGCGATGCGCCGGGGTGAAGTCGCAGCCGTCATTCTGGCAGGTGGGATGGCGACTCGATTCGGTGGGGTCGTCAAAGCGGCGGTCGAGGTACTCGATGGCAAGTCCTTCCTCGAGCTCAAGCTCCAAGACGTTGCCGCCGTGGCAGAGCGTGCTGACGCTCGGATCCCGGTCTATCTCATGTCGAGCTTCGCGACCGATGCAGCGATTCGAGAGATGGCCGAGCCGCTCAGCACCGAGCGCGTTCCGATCAAGACCTTCGGACAGTTCATTTCCCTTCGTGCCACGCCCAATGGCGAGCTCTTTCGAGACGACGCGGGCGCGCTCTCACCACACGCCCCCGGACACGGAGACCTCACCTTCGCGCTTCGCCGCTCGGGCATCCTCAAGGAGTTCCGCGAAGCGGGCGGCCGCGTGCTCATGATGTCGAACGTCGACAACCTGACCGCAACGCTCGACCCGGCGATCATCGGCGCTCACTTGGAGTCCGGCGCGGCACTGACGGCCGAGATGGCGCCCAAGGAGCCAGGCGACAAGGGCGGGGCTCCTGCCCGCGTCAACGGCCGGGCTCAGATCGTGGAGGCGTTTCGCTTTCCGGAGGACTTCGACCAGGAACGCATCCCGGTCTTCAACACGAACACCTTCGTCCTCGACGCAGCTGCCATCGACGCGGAGTTCCCCTTGACCTGGTTCGCGGTCAACAAGACGGTGGACGGCAAGCCGGCTGTCCAGTTCGAGCGCCTCGTAGGCGAGCTGACCTCTTTCCTCGATTCCGCGTTCCTGCGCGTCGAGCGACACGGCCCTGATGCGCGCTTTCAGCCAATCAAGACCCCAGAGGACATGGACAAGGAGCGCCCCGACATCGTCAAGGCGCTCAAAGCACGAGGCAGCCTCTAATCCGCGTCCTCGGCAGCGTTCGCTCGCCCAGTTCTGCGTGGTGAGCCGTGAAATGCGAGCTGCCCGCACGCTGCGGCGACGTCGTCTCCGCGCGTCTTGCGAATGAAAACAGAAAGTCCCCGCCGCGTGAGCTGCTCTTGGAAGCGTGTGACGTGACTGTTGTCGGGGGCGCGCAGATCCGACGCGCTGATCGGATTCATGGGGATCAGGTTGACCTTGACCGGGATGCCACGGAGCAGCTCGACCAAGCCGTTCGCGTCGCGGAGCGAGTCGTTCACACCTTCGATTAGCGTGTACTCGATGGTGATCCGTTGGCGCTTCGAAAGCGGGTAGCGTCGCAACGCATCGGTGAGCTCACCGAGCCCGTGCTTGCGGTTCACGGGCATGATCTTGCTTCGCTCCTCGTCACGCACAGCGTGCAAGGAGATCGCGAGCTGCACCTGACCGTCGAAGTCTTTGCCGAGTCGATCGATCTGCTTGACCAGGCCGCTGGTGGACACCGTCACCCGACGCTTGGACAGGTCGAGGCCGTCCGGATGGGTCAGCAATACCAGCGCCCGCGCGACCGCGTCGTAGTTGTGGAGCGGCTCGCCCATCCCCATGAAGACCACGTTGCGGATGCGTTGACCCGGCCCGAGCTCGCGCCGGCCGAGCAAAACCTGCGCTACGATCTCCGCGTCTGTCATTTGGCGCTTCAGGCCCGCTACACCAGATGCACAGAACACGCATCCCATCGCGCAACCGACCTGACTCGAAATGCACTGGGTCACCACCCGCTCGTCGCCCAGTTGCGGGATGAGCACGGTCTCGACCTTTTCCCCGTCGGGCATGCCGACGAGAAGCTTCTTGGTTTGGTCCGCCGACTCGTGCGCCGAGACGATGTGGATGGGCCAGCCCAGGCCTTCCTCTTTCAAGCGCTCTCGAAGGCGCTTGGGAATATTGCTCATCTCGTCCGGGTCGAGGACGCCTTGGCGATGGATCCAGTCGAAGACCTGCTTGCCCCGATACCGGGGCTCGCCCCAGGCCACGACGCAGTCTTCCCACTCGGCGGGCAGTCGCGCGATGGGATGCGAGGCGGGGGCCAATGAGTCCGATGGAAGCTTCACGACCCTTAGCGGTGGCAGAGTTTGAGGCGCGGAGCAACCCCGTTGACAAGCTCCAAAGGCGACACATCCTAGCGATATGGAGCGACCAGGTAACGCCGCAGTTCTGTCATTCGTCATCCCTGGGCTTGGCCAATTCTACAATGGCAAGTTCCTTCGGGGGCTCGTTTGGCTCATCATCACGCCCGGTCTGTGGATCGGCACCGGCGGCCTTCTCGGCTGGCTTTGCCATGTGCTCTCCTCGTACATGGCGTACCAGTGGGCGCAGGAGAACCCGCCCTTGCTCGAAGAGTAGCGGGCCTGCGGCTCGGCCGGCCGCGGGCTACTTCTTGAGAACTTCCTGGACGCGGTTCAAGAGCGCCCGGGAGTACATGCGGCCGACGAGTGACTCGCGTGCCGTGAACTGAACTTCCTCCCACTGGCGCTGGGCGCGAAAGAGGTTGATCACCTTGAGACGCTTCGAGAGGGTGACGGCCGCCTCATCGTCGATCTTGCGGCCCTCCACCCGGAAGGTCTCTTCGGTCTCGCCGGAAACCTCTTCGAGGTAGTCTCGAGCCTCCTGGGGAAGCGTGGCGAGATGGTCCTTCTTGATGACGAAGGCGCCGGTGACGATGCCGCCCGCCTGCTTGGCCATGGTCTTGAGCTTGGTGTGCCATTGAAATGCCAGCACGCCGACAGACGATGCGATCACCGTATCGATGATGCCGGTCTGCAAGCCGGAGTACACCTCGGGCAGGTTCAGCAACACACCGTTCGCGCCAGCGGCCTTGATGAAGGCCCTCATGGTCGCCGAGTCGCGCCAAACCCAGGGCCGCACGTTTCGCAGGTCGGAGGGTCCGTAGATCTTGCTCGTGGAGAAGATTCGAGTCTTGCCGGCGTCCCCCCAGGCGATGAGCTTGTACCCCGCCTTGTCGAATAGCGCTTCGAGCTGCGGAGCAAGATCTTCTCGTACCGCATCGAGCTCGGGATAGCTTCGGATGAGGCCCGGCGCCTCCATGACGAGCACCTGGCGAACGAGCGCGGACAGGCCGGTTGAAGTGATCAAGGCGCCATCGAGCTGCCCAACGCGCATCTTTCGAACGACGGTGATCTCGTCACCTGCGATGCCGCCGTAGTACATCTTCATGTTCACTTGCCCGTTGGTCCGCTCTTTCATCCCAATCTTGAGCTGATGGTACACGTCGCCGAGCGGCGATTGACGCGGAGCCAAGGTGGCGATTCGCAGCTGGTGCGTCGCCTCCGCACGGGCTTGGGTCGTGAACGAGTCGCCGCTAATCAGGAGACCGACGACCAAGAGGAGAAAGATGCTGCGCATCGCGCATCTAAGCACGGATGGAGGACCGACTACAAGACAGGAATGCCGAGCCTCAGCAGTCGCCTAGACTCAACGGTCTAGGGGCAAATCCTCTGCTTTGAGCGACTTGCAGTGAGGCAAGCGCTTGTCGTGCAGCACGAATGCGTCGCTCCAATCCGTGGAACGATCGAGCAGAGGCTGATTGCCCATCCTCATGACTTCCTTCCCCAGAACCGCGATCCGATCACGTTTCTCGCGAAAGAGCGACAGCCAGAGGACCCATTGCTCCCGCGGAAAGACGTCGGCGATGTGTGCGAGTTTCCCTCGACCGTTGTCGAGCCATTCATCGAGAAAGCGGACTCCGAAATCGGAATTGCGAATCATCATGAAGCCACAGTTGGGTGGACGGAGGGTGCGTGCAGAGACCACCCCGCGCAGGCTGAGCGGCAGTGGAATCCCGAACCTGCGCGAGCAGTCCTCGGATATGATGAAATCCTTCCCCGGGTGCGCCCGCACGAGCTCGGCGAGCTCTCTCTCGGGTCGGTTGACGACCGTGTCGGCGTCGACGACTACCAGCCAGTCCGCAGTCATGTCGCGCATGTGGCGGCGCATCGACTCGATCTTCGACCAAATCAGATGCATGTCTTCGAGCACCGTCTCGTGCCAGCAGACGAACTGATAGCCGTGGCGATCGCAGTACGCCTGCCAATTGGCCTGCGTGGCCTTGGCGTAGTGGTCGATGTGGGGTGTCGCGAGCATTGCGACGTCGAACGAGGGATTTTTCATGAGCACCTCTCCGGCAAACCGACTTGCCACCTGCCGCCGCTAGACCGAAACGCCGAAATCCCGGAGCGCCTCGTTCAGCGTGACCTTCTTGTCGGTACTCGCTTTGCGCTGCCCGATGATCAAAGCGACGGGGATTTGATACTCGCCGGCCGGGAACTTCTTGGTTCGGGTGCCGGGGATGACGACGGAGCGAGGTGGAACGTATCCATGCATTTCCACGGGCTCAGGGCCGGTGACGTCGATGATTTTGGTGCTCGAGGTGATCACGACGTTTGCGCCGAGCACCGCTTCTTCGCCGATCCGCGAGCCCTCGACGACGATGGCGCGCGAGCCCACAAACGCCCCGTCTTCGATGATCACCGGTGTTGCCCCAGGGGGCTCGAGAACGCCACCAAGCCCGACTCCGCCCGAGAGATGGACACCCTTACCCACCTGCGCGCAGGAACCAACAGTCGCCCAGGTGTCGACCATCGATCCAGCGCCGACGTAGGCGCCAATGTTCACGTAGCCGGGCATCAGAATCGAACCCGGCTCCATGTGCGCGCCGTAGCGCACCGTGCCCGGAGGCACGACGCGGACGCCCTGTTGGTCCAGGTTCTTCTTGAGCGGAATCTTGTCGTGGTACTCGTACGCACCGACTTCGACGCGCTCCATGTCGCGAATGCCGAAGTAGAGAAGGATTGCCTGCTTGGTCCAGGCGTGCACGGTCCACTCGCCGTCCTCGCCACGGCTTGCCACCCGGATCTTGCCCTTGTCGAGAAGCTCTATCGTCTCTTCGACGGCGGAGCGGTATTCCGCACCTTTGAGCTTGGAGCGATCTTCGAACGCCTCCTCGACGAGCGGGCGCAGCTGGCTTTCGATGGAATCGCCCATCACTTACTTGAGCAGATACTCGGGGAAAAAGTACGCGACTTCGATTCGGCCGTTCTCGACGCTGTCCGAGCCATGGCAAGCGTTCTCGCCGATGTCGGTGCCGTAGGCCTTGCGGATGGTGCCTTCGTCGGCTTCGGCCGGATTGGTAGCGCCCATCAGCGTGCGGTAGCGCGCCACGGCATCGTCGGCCTCCAGCGCTGTCACGACCACGGGGCCGCGCGTCATGAACTCGACGAGCTCACCGAAAAATGGGCGCTCCTTGTGAACCTCGTAGAAGCCTTCGGCCTGTGCCCGGCTCAGATGCAACATCCGCATGCCGAGAATCTTCAGACCCGCGCCCTGAATCATGGCGAGGATATTCCCGATGTTGTTCTGCTCGACCGCGTCGGGCTTGATGATGTTCAGGGTGCGTTCCACAGCCATCTTGGCTCCTCTTTTTGCTGCTGTTTAGAGGCCGAAGCCTCGCGGCGCCACAGGCGCTCTACGGCGTCAGCCAGGCGCGTTTGTAGCGCGTTTTGATTGCTGGGCAATGTCCTGGGCGAAAGCTGCGATATGCGCTGCGATGACCGCAGGCTGTTCCTCTTGAAGGAAGTGGCGAGCGTCGACCCGGTGCTCCGCGCGCAGCGGAAATACCTGCTTGATGTAGTGCAGCTGCGCCTTAGGAATCGCTGTTTCCTGTTCTCCCCAGACGAGCTGCATGGGTTTGTCGATCGCGAGCAGGCCGTCGCGAAGCCAGTCCCGATAGTCCTCGCTGAGGTCGAAGCCATCCATGATTTCGAGGAAGCTGTGATGCCCACCGTTGTTCTTGAGCAGGTAAATGTAACTCTCAACCACGTCTTCATCGACCGCATCGGGGTTCTTCACGCCGCTGTACCGAAAGATTGGCAACATGAGTTTGGTGCTCATCGTGGAAAAGGCCACGTGGCGCAGGGCGGGAACCCTGAAGGCGCGCATTGGAAATTGCGGCGTGAAATGGGCGACGTCCAGCAGGGTATTGGTCACGGTAATCGAGCGCACCTTCACCGGGTTGTGAATCGCCCACTCCGCGCCAATGGGTCCGGCGATGTCGTGCAGGACCAAATGTACCGGCGGCAAGGCCAAGGCATCCACGATACGGCCGACCCAGTTCGCAAGCGCGTGCCAGTCGTAGTCGATGTCCTTGGGCTTGTCGCTGAGGCCCACGCCCGGAAAATCGAAGCTGATCGCACGAAGCCCATGACTGGCGAGCTCGGGAAGCATCTTCCGATAGAGGAAGGAGCTCGACGGCACGCCATGGAGAAGCAGGACAGGCTCACCCTCGCCCTCTTCGCGGACGAAGATGTGGTGCTCGTCGACGACGATACGCTTGCCCGCCGCTTCGTGCTCCTCGACCAGCCTCGGCTTCTGCATACCGGCACCGCCTCTCCGGTTGGACTAGGCCGAAGCCTAAACCAGATGAGCGACCGCAGCAGCCTCTTCTTGAAGCTCCGCGGCAGTGGCGTCCATCTTGGCCCGACTAAATTCGTTGATCTCCAGCCCCTGGACGATCGACCAGTTTCCGCCGCTGCAGGAGCACGGGAAGCCGTACATGATGCCTTCGGGGATGCCGTAGCTCCCGTCCGAGGGAACCGCCATCGAGGCCCAATCGTCCGCTGCGGTGCCCTGATGCCAATCGCGAATGTGGTCGATGGCCGCATTTGCCGCCGACGCCGCACTCGAAAGTCCGCGTGCGTCGATGATGGCCTTGCCGCGCTCCTGCACCGTCGGAATGAAATCGTTTTCGATCCAGGCCTGGTCGTTGATCAGGGATGCGACGCTCTTGCCGTCGATCTGGGCATTGAAGACGTCCGGATACTGGGTTGCCGAGTGGTTACCCCAGATGGCGACCCTCTTCACATCCGAGACAGCTCGCCCAGTCTTGGCCGCGATCTGAGACATGGCCCGATTCTGGTCGAGGCGAACCATGGCCGTGAAGCAGGAGGGATCGAGGTCCGGCGCGTTCTTCATCGCAATGTAGCTGTTGGTGTTGGCCGGGTTGCCCACGACGAGAACCTTGACGTCACGGCTGGCCAAGTCGCTCAGCGCCTTGCCCTGGCCTGTGAAGATTGCGCCGTTCGCTTCGAGCAAGTCTTTTCGGAGCATGCCCTTACCACGCGGTCGCGCGCCCACCAGGAGCGCAACGTCGCTATCTTTGAAGCCCAGGGCGGGATTGTCGCTGGCTTCCATGCCGGCGAGGAGCGGGAACGCGCAATCCTCGAGCTCCATCATGACGCCGCTCACGGCTTTCATCGCCGGCGGAATGTCGACGAGCTGCAAGATGACCGGCTGATCGGCGCCGAGCATTTCGCCGGCGGCGATTCGGAAGAGAAGGCTGTAGCCAATCTGGCCTGCGGCGCCCGTGACCGCGACACGCATCGGTTTCTTCGACATGGTTTTCTCCCGCCCAATCCTTGTTGTTAGAGAAGGCTCTGTAGTGTGGTGCCCATGTCGGACGGCGTCGGCGCGACCTTCACACCGGCATCCTCGAGGGCCTCAATTTTGGCATCGGCAGTGCCCTTGCCACCACTGATGATGGCGCCCGCATGACCCATGCGCTTGCCCGGAGGCGCGGTCCGCCCCGCGATGAACCCGGCGACAGGCTTCTTGAAGTTGTCTTTGATCCAGGCGGCGGCCTGCTCCTCCGCGTTGCCACCGATTTCGCCGATCAGGATCACCCCATCGGTATTGGGGTCGGCGTTGAAGAGCTTCAAGATTTCGATGAAGTCGGTCCCGTTGATGGGATCGCCACCAATACCGACCGCCGTGCTCTGACCGATGCCAAGCGCGGTGAGTTGGCCGACGGCCTCGTAGGTCAGTGTGCCGCTCTTGGACACCACGCCGATGCGCCCGGCCTTGTGGACATGGCCCGGCATGATGCCGATTTTGCACTGGTCCGGAGTGATGACACCGGGGCAGTTCGGCCCGATGAGACGGGTCTTGTCCTGTGAATCTAGAACCCGTCGAACTTTGATCATGTCCATCACGGGGATGCCCTCGGTGATGCACACGACCAGGGGAACCTCGGCGTCGACCGCCTCTAGAATGGCGTCGGCAGCGAACGGAGGCGGCACGAAGATGCAGGAGGCGTTGGCCCCTGTCTGCTTCACCACATCTCGCATGGTGTCGTAGATGGGCACGTCCATGAGCGACTGGCCGCCCTTGCCCGGCGTGCAGCCGGCCACGACGTTCGTGCCGTAGGCGAGCATCTGCTCGGTGTGGAACCGCCCGACGCTCCCGGTCATACCCTGAACGACGAGCCTGGTTTCTTTGTCTACGAGAATCGACATCGCCCTTATCCTTTTGCCAGCTCGACGATCTTCTTGGCGCCCTCGGCCATCGTGGCCGCAGACGTGATGGCCAGCCCCGAGCTGTCGAGGATCTTTCGGCCCTCTTCGACCTTGGTGCCCTCCAACCTCACGACGAGCGGCACCTTCAGACCGAGCTCCTTGGTGGCTGCGACCACGCCATTGGCGATGGTGTCGCAGCGCATGATGCCTCCGAAGATGTTCACGAAGATACCCTGAACCGCGTCGGACTGGAGGATGATCCGGAACGCCTTGGTGACGGCCTCTTGGCTCGCCCCGCCTCCCACGTCGAGGAAGTTCGCGGGCTCGCCGCCGTAGTACTTGATGGTGTCCATGGTGCTCATGGCGAGGCCGGCACCGTTGACCAGGCAGCCGATGTTGCCGTCGAGTTGGATGAACGAAAGCCCGGCTTCTTTGGCCTCGGTCTCCGTCGGAGCTTCCTCGGAGAGATCGCGAACCGAATCCCAAAACGCCTCATGTCGGAACTCCGCGTTCGAATCGAAGTTCACCTTCGCATCGAGCGCGATGACCTGCTCGTCTTCAGTGAGAATGAGCGGGTTGATTTCGGCGATCGAGCAGTCTTCCTTTTCGAAGAGCTTGGAGAGCCCACCGAGGAGCTTGCCGAAGTTCTTCTGCTCCTGCTTGGAGAGCCCCAGCGCGAACGCGAGCTGCCGAACCTGGTAACCTTGAAGACCAACGGCCGGGTCGATCGAAATGGTGTGGATCTTCTCCGGAGTGCTCGCCGCGACCTCTTCGATGTCCATGCCACCTTCGGTCGACGCCATGATCGCAATGCGACTGGTCTCGCGATCGACGACGAGCGCGAGGTAGAGCTCGGTCTTGATCGCTAGGCCTTGCTCGACGAGGAGGCGCTGCACCACTTTGCCCTCGGGACCCGTCTGATGCGTGATAAGAGTCTTGCCGAAGATCTCGTTCGCTGCCTCGGTCGCTGCCTCCGCGCCTTTGACGACCTTCACACCACCAGCCTTGCCGCGACCGCCTGCGTGGATCTGCGCCTTCACGACGACGACTTGGTTGCCCGTTTCGTCGATGAGCTTCTTTGCGGCCGCCGTCGCTTCCGCGGGCGACATGCAAGGGATGCCGTTGGGCACGGGAATCCCGTACGTCCGGTAGAGTTCTTTTGCCTGATACTCGTGAATGTTCACGGTGCTTGCCTCCTCAACGTCGTCTCTATTGCGTGCAGAGCGGCAGGCCTATAGCACGAGTCTACGGAGGCGCCCGAATCCAGATTCAGTCCGCTTCCGCGGGTAGATCCACCAGCACGCGGCGCTCTCTGAACACGGTCGCGTCGCGCACAATCGGCTCGACTTCGGGGGATGTCACTCCTCGATAAACCACCGCATCACGGCGCACCAAACTCTGTGCGCCGGCCACGACGGTCTCCTGGTTACTAGGATCAACCGGCAGTGTAACCAAGAGGTAATGAGCGAATCGATATCGAAGCACCTGGGAGTCTTAGATTTCGATGTTCGAAGCGCCGTCCGGGTAGAACCTGAAGGGGACCGAGAATATGTCTGCTCGTGCCCGGATTCGCCTTGCGATACGGAGGCGAGGCGGGCGGCGCAGACTCGAACCTTCGAGCCGCCGGTCGAGTCTAGCCACGCGGGTGATACCGCTCGTGCATCTTTTGCAGGTGGTCCCCGGCGACGTGGGTGTAGATCTGGGTCGTCGAGATGTCCGCGTGCCCGAGCATCGTCTGCACCGATCGAAGATCGGCGCCACCGGTGAGCAAGTGAGTCGCAAAAGAGTGTCGCAGTTTGTGCGGCGAGATCGGCTTGCTGATGCCCGCTGCGCGCGCGTATCGTTTCACGAGGCTCCAGAACGCCTGTCGGGTCATCGCCTTGCCGCGCGCCGTGACGAAGCAGGCCCGGCTAGCGGGCCGCGCCCATCTCGGTCTTACCTGGGCGAAGTATTCGATCAATGCCGCGCGCGCATGCGCCCCGATGGGGACGATGCGTCGCTTGCGGCCTTTGCCGAAGGCCGAAACGAAGCCCTCTTCGAGGTTCACATCGCCCAGGTCGAGCTCGATGAGCTCGGTTACGCGGAGGCCCGCCGCATACATCGTGTGCAACATCGCGCGATCGCGAATTCGGTTTGGCTTGGACCCGCTGGGCGCGTCCAATAGCCGGACGACCTCCTCGCGATTGAGGATGTCTGGCAACCTACGCAGTAGGCGCGGCCCGTCGAGCAGCTCTGTGGGGTCTACCGGGTGGCGACGTTCCTGAACGAGAAACCGAAAGAAGCCACGAATGGAGCTCAGTGCTCTGGCCTGAGTGCGAGCGCTCAGTCCTGATTGGGACAAGGTGACGAGATGGGCGGCGACCGTCGACTCGTCGACTTGCGTGAGCGCCACGCCCTCATCGGCGAGGTATCCGGCGAAGCGCGCGAGATCGTGAGCGTACGCATCCACCGTGTGTGTCGAGAGGCCTCGTTCCACGCGCAAGTGCTGAATGTAATCATCCAACGCACCGTCAAATGCGACGGACATACTCCTCGCTACCACAATCCGATCTTCGAGCCCATTTTGTGTACGTCCAGCTCCCACCTGTGGGCCCCCCAGTTCGTTGATGCGGGTTTGGACGCGTGGTATTCACAATACTGGGGATAGACGATGCAGCACTGTACTTACACTTCGCTTGGATGCTCAACCGATGAGTAGGCTCATTGGCTACGTCGCGAATCGCGCCGATCGAATGCGCGACGCCTTGTACCAAGAGCGCGCGGTTCTTCGCCACGAGACCGCGGCTGTCGATGCCAGCGGCTGGGGGATCGGTTTCTATCACGGGGACGAGGTGCTCCATAAGAAGCGCCCGACCCGCGCCGGGGAGCGCGTCGACTGGCAGAACATCGCCGGCGACGTCCGCTCGGACTGCGCACTCTTGCACATGCGCCAACCCACGGTGGGGGACTTCCGCGCGGAGAACGCTCATCCCTTCCGCATGCGCAGTTGGCTCTTTGCGCATCAAGGCACAATCGGTCGCTTCGATGCGATTCGCGACAACCTCTCCGAAATGATTCCCGACTTCCTTCGCCGCAACATCCGCGGCCAGACCGACAGCGAGTATCTCTTCCACACAGTCCTCGCCTTGCTTCACGACGCGGGTCAGCTCGACAATCCCGACGTCAACGAAGCGCAAGCCCTCCCAGCGATCAGCGCGGCGGTCACGCTCGTCGAGCGGCTTGCCGCTGAAGTGGGCAGCAGTGACAACGGCCTCAGCTTCATTCTCACCAACGGTCGCTCGATGTACGCGCTGAGGCACCGCGCACCAATGATCTACGTCGAACGCCAGGGCCTCCACGATCCCCCGGACGATCACAGCGCCCCACCCGTCGGCAGTACGCAACTGCGTTACGTCATGCTGGTGAGCGGTGTCGAAGAGGATCAGGTCGGCTACCAAACCGTCCCCGAACGATCCGTCGCGGTGATCGATCGTGAATTGGACGTGCGGGTTCACGGGCTCTGATCAGGCTCGACCGATGAGCGCCGCCAACGAGCTACTGATTGTGCTCTGCACGGTGCCCGACCAGACCAGCGCCGAGAGGCTTGCCAAGGGGCTTGTCGAGGAGCGCCTGGCTGCCTGCGTGAACGCAATTCCGGGGCTGAAGTCGTTCTATCGTTGGCAGGGCAAAGTGGAGATCGACGCCGAGATTCAACTGCTGATAAAAACGCGACGCGGCCGATTCGACGAGCTAGCCACATGGCTGAAAGTGAACCATCCGTATGAAGTGCCGGAGATTGTGGCCGTGGCGGCAGACCGCGTGAGCGACGACTACCTCGCCTGGGCGGTGGAACAGACCAGCTAGACAGCGACCGGGGCAGCGACAGCGACAGCGACAGCGACAGCGACAGCGACAGCGACAGCCTGGGTGGGCTTGGACGAGTCTGCAAGCGAGAATGCGTCGGGGAATCGGGAACAGGGTCGATAACCCGTCAGCGCGAAGCGCCGCCAAGCCCAAGCGAAGCGCAGGGTGCGGCAGGGAGGATTACGGGTGGGGGTGGGTGGGCGGTGTAACCTAGCACTGACACTGAAGCTAGCCGCCGACGCTGCGAACGGAGGGACCCGGTTGCCTCCATCGGCGGCTTACGCCTCGCCGATGCTTCGTACGTTGGGCGCCACCTCGAACACCCCACGCCGCTTCGCCTTAGCGAGGATGCGTAACGCATCCCGGTAGCCGCGGCGGAGCATCGTGCGGGCATGCATCCGTGACGTGAACGGCAAGCGCCCCAGATCCGGCGACACGACCAGGACCTGGATCTGCGGGTACATCTTGTGAATCAGATCGATGCCGCGTTTTTCTTTTTCGTTGAGGATGATGTTCAACGATTGGCGAACGACCGCGAGGCCGCCCTGGTGGACCAGCGAGGGGCTGCCTACCCGACCGACGTGGGGACGGTAGACGTTGGAGACGATCACCACGTCGGCGCCGGCTTCGACCGCCAGGTCGATGCTGAGCGTGCGGACCACCTCGCCGTCGATGTAGAAACGATCGCCGATGCGATGTGGACGGAACAGACCTGGCACACAGGTCGATGCTGCGACTGCCTTGCTGATCGGAACGTCATCGCGGTATCCGCGACCGAACACCACACGGCCGCGACCATCGACGTCGGCCGCCGTGACCATCAAGTGTCTGTCTAGTTCTCGGAAGTCGTCGCTGGGTAGCTGCTCGGCTACGAATGCCTCGAATCGGTCGATGGAGAGCAGACCGCTGCTCAGGTAACCCCAGCTGCGCCGCTGCTCCTTATTTGGCAAGCCGAGAAAATAGCGGGCCTTCAGCGGCGGACTCTCGAGTCCTCGCTGCCAGAAGGGACGAAACCAGTCGATCATCTGGGCGGGCGTATAGCCCTGGGCGTAGAACGCACCTGCAATCGCGCCCGCCGACGCGCCGACACAGATGTCGGCTTCGATACCCAGCTCCTGCATCGCTCGAAGAACACCGACGTGAGCGATGCCCTTCGCGGCACCACCTGAACCTACGAATGCAACGCGCGGTCGGGCCATCACTTAGCAACCTGGCACAGGTCGTCAGCCCCGTCGACACTCAATTGCGGCGACAGCACACGGATTGCTCATGGGCTGCTGACAGGCGCCGGGGTCGCGGCCTTCTTCCCGAGATACGCCTCCCGTGTCACTTCTCGAAGCAGCGGCCTGGCATCGCGCGACAGTGCCGACCTCGGCCACTTCTTGATAAGGAGCTTGAGTGCTTCGCGCGCCGTGTCTAGATCGTCTGTGTCTCGCGCGCAGAGCGCCACCAGCCACCAGCCATCGGCTTGTAGCGCAGTGTCGGTGGACTGGTCCGCGACCTGTTGCGCGAACACTAGCGCCTCGGCCGGCCGTTTCTCGCTCCGCAACGAGAGCGCGAGGCTGTGTTTGACCGCGGGGATGTGCGAGCCGTTCGGGTCTAGCTCGACCGACTCTTCGAATCGTTTGATCGCGTCCAAGTGCTTCCTACCCTCGGCGAGCGCCAGGCCCTTCTGGTACGCTTCGAGCGACAGGTCTTGGCGGAACTGCTGCTCGAAGTCCCTAAACACGGCGGCCTCGGCAGGGGACAATGCCTCCTTGGCCATCGCCGGATACTCGCGCACGACCTCGGCCCGCTTCCGGGCGCGAATCAGATCGTAGTACCTTGCTGCCTTGGCTGCCGCGGTTCCCCGGTCCGAAGCCCGACGAACCTCGTCTCCGAGATCGCTGCGGAGCTCTTCGGCGGTAGCCTCGGCCGCCTCACGGTCCGATTCCATCGCACCGGTCTGCGCGTCGAAGTAGAGCTTGAGCCCGACGAACGAGAGCACTCCGATCACCGCGATTGCGACCCCGCTGTTCCAGTTCAAGCGCCGCTCGTAGCCGGCCTGACGCTTCGCGATCGATTTGATGTCGGCGCCCAGGGCATTGACCAGATTGTTGGTCTTGATAATCAGGCCACGGCTCTCGACGATCTCCTTCTTGATCTGGCGCACTTCGTCATCGACGTCTCGCATGAAACCCGGAGTACCGCTGACCCGGACGCGAGGCAAGGGCAGGCGCTTGACGAGGCCAGACGGGCCGCCTACAAGCCGAGCATTGGAGGTTTCTGTGTTGCTTCGCCTCATCTCGTTGATCGCGATTTCGATGCTCGCAAGTTGCAATGCGCCGGCTGACTATGCGTTGGTCGGTAGCGCCTACGTGCCAGCTGCACACGGAGAAATCGAGGTCGAGAAGCTCGACAAGGAACAGATCCTGATCACGGTGCTTCTGGACCATCTCGTCGCTCCCGACCGGATCGAGCTCGGTCTGACTCACTACGTAGTTTGGTTCACTCCCGTTGGCGAGCTTGCGCTGCGCCAGCAGGTGCTCGAATATGATGCCGAGACCCAGGTCGGCCGGGCCGCGATTCCGACGTCCTTGCGCGAGTTCGAGGTTCAGATCACGGCCGAGAACAGCGACACACCCACTCAACCGAGCGACCTCCTCGTCGCTTCTCAGAAGATCCGCGAGAACTAGACCCATGGCAGACACCTCCGACATCAAAAAGGGCTTCAAGATGCTCATGGACGGCGTGCCGTACGCCGTCGTGGATCACCAGTTCGTGAAGCCGGGCAAGGGACAGGCATTCGTCCGCACCCGTATGAAGAACATGATGACCGGAGCGGTGATCGACCGGACGTTCAAAAGCGGTGAGAAGCTCGAGAAGGCCGACACCGAAGAACGCACGATGCAGTACCTCTACCCGGAGGGCGAAAACCGAGTGTTCATGGACACCCAGAGCTACGAGCAGCTATCGCTCACGGACGAGCAGCTCGGCGACAACGTGCACTATCTTCTCGATGGGACGGAAGTCGGCGTCATGCTTTTCGATGGCCGCCCGATTGGCGTCACGCCACCGACCTTCGTCGAGCTCCTGGTGACCGAAACGGAGCCTGGCTTCAAGGGCGACACCAGCAGCAACACGACGAAGCCGGCGACACTCGAAACTGGCTTGCAGGTGAACGTGCCCCTCTTCGTCAATGCCGGTGACAGGCTGAAGATCGACACGCGCACCGGCTCGTACGTGGAACGCGTCAAGGGCTGAGCGCGGAGTGGCCGGGCCCGCCGACGCCGCCGTGCTTCAGGTGCTGGAGCTGCGTGCCGCGCTGCTGGCCGCGATTCGTCGCTTCTTCGCAGAGCGCGACTTCATCGAGGTGGAGACGCCGGCCATCGTGCCCTGCCCTGGGCTCGATGTGCATTTATCGGCGTTCGAGGTGCGGGGTCGGAAAGGCGAGCGCGTCGGCTGGCTCGCGACCAGCCCCGAATACCAAATGAAGCGCCTGCTGAGCGCCGGGACACAGCGAATCTTCCAGCTTTGCCGAAGCTACCGCAGCGAGGAGCAGGGTCGCCATCACGAGCGCGAATTCACCATGCTCGAATGGTACCGGGCCGATGCGTCCTCCGACGAAGTGATCCGTGACACCGAAGAGCTAGTCACGTTCATCGCGGACGCGCTAGACCAACCTGCCCCCGAGGTTCATCCGCCCTGGCAGCGAATGAGCGTGGACGAAGCGCTGCAGTTTCATGTGAACTTGACGCTGGACTCGCTGCTGCACGACGAAGAGCGATTTTTTCGCGTCTGGGCCGAGGAGGTGCAGCCTCGTCTTGGGAACGAGCGACCGGTCGTGGTGACCGATTGGCCTGCATCGATGGCCTCCCTCGCAAAAATCAAGCCGAACGGAATGGCGGATCGCTTCGAGGCCTTCTACCGAGGTGTCGAGCTGTGCAACGGTTTCGGAGAGCTCACCGACGCAGCCGAGCAGCGCCGTCGATTCGAGCGAGATCAGGCAGAGCGCCTGGCCGCCGATGCTCCCGTCTATCCAATCGATGAACGATTTCTCGCCGACCTCGAACGAGGCATGCCCGAGAGCGGCGGCAACGCCCTTGGGGTCGACCGCTTGCTGATGCTGCTCCTGGGAGTCCCGTCGATTCAGGCAGTGATGCCGTTTCCCCTAGAGCGACTCTAGGTCCGCACGACGGCCCAGGCGCTATTGACCACGTTCGACGGCTTTGGCGCGTTCCCACATCTCGTCTAGTGCGGTCTCGTCGTAGTCCCGGAGGCTCTTGCCTTCCGCCTGGGCTGCGACCTCGCAGTGCCGGAACCGGGATGAGAAGCGGTTTAGCGATCCACGAATGGCGGCCTCCGGATCCAAGCCTTGCTTTCGACCGTACGTTGCGAGCGCAAACAAGAGGTCGCCGAGCTCGTGCTCGAGGGCGGCCATGTCCTGACTCCCGGCAGCTTCGTCGAGCTCCGCGAGCTCTTCGTCGATCTTCTTGCGGGGCCCGCCGGCGTCAGGCCAGTCGTAGCCTACCGCGCTGGCCTTCTCCCCAATGCGGACCGCACGCAAGAGCCCGGGCAAGGCGACGGGAACCCCGCTCAGGGCGCCGCGGTCCTTCTTTTCCTTTGCCTTGATCGCTTCCCAGCTGTTGATGGCGCCACTGGCGTCGTCGACTTCTTCGTCTCCAAAGACCCAGGGATGACGGCGAACGAGCTTCTCGCAAATCGCATCGACCACTCCGTCGATGTCGAACCAGCCCTTCTGCTCCGTGAGCGCAGCCTGAAACACGACCTGCAACAAGAGGTCACCAAGCTCCTCGCGAAGCATCTCCGGGGTGCCCTGATCGATCGCTTCGACGACTTCGTGTGCCTCTTCGAGCACGTACGGGCGCAACGTCTCGAGGGTCTGCTCACGATCCCAGGGACAGCCGTCCGGACCGAGCAGCGTCCGCATCAGGTCGACGAGGCGTGTTAACGACTGACCTTGTTCACTCACAAGGCGGCTCTAGCACAAGCGGTTGACGAGCCCCAGGAGCAGGCGTCATGGTTTCGCGTCCATGGCGTACGCAAAGAGCGCGGTTAGCTCCCAGCAGATCATCGACGCGGCCATCCGCGTCCTCGCACGGCAGGGCTACGCAAAGACCAGCTTGCTCGAGATCGCCAAAGAGGCCGGCATGAGCAAGGGCGCTCTGCACTACCACTACCCGACCAAAGAGGCGCTGATTCACGCGGTTCTCGAGACGGCATGCAACGCGGTACAAGCGCGCACGATGCAAGCCTGGTCGCCCTCGGACAATCCCTTCGAAGCGCTTCGCAAGTCGCTCGAAGAGCTTTGGGCAACGCGAGCGGAGCGAAGCGACGAAGCGCTAGTGGTCGCCGATCTGCTCGCCTTGAGCCTGTCCGACGAAACCTTGCGTCCGAAGTTGGCTGAGTTCTACGAGCTCGGTGCCCAGCAAATTCGAGCCTATCTCGAACAGAACTTGTTGTCGTTCGGTCTGGAGCCACGAATCTCGCTCGACATCCTGCCCCGAATCGTCATCGGGCTTCTCGACGGTTTGGTGATGCAAGCGTTCGTAGACCCCGATGCCCTTTCGCCGGATGAAGTCGTCGACGCCGTCCAAACAATCGCGATCTCCATCTTCACCGGGGGCTCCGGCAAGTGAGTTCGATCGAGGCGGTGCGGGCCCAGGACGGCGCGGTGCGGGGGCTCCTGAGAGCCCGTGAGCAGGGCCGTCTGGCATCAGCGTACCTTTTCGACGGGCCGAGCGGCGTCGGAAAAGAGCTGACTGCGCTGGCACTTGCCACGGACATCATCGCCGCCGGCGATCCACACATGATCGAGCGAATCGAGTCGGGAGCGCACCCCGACGTGCGTGTGTTTCGGCCGCGGGACGAAGGCAAGCACAACATCCAGGTCGAAGTTCTTCGAACCGAGATTCTCCCTCTCGCGCAGTTCGCGCCCTTCGAGGCGATGTCGACCTTCTTCATCTTTCCCGAGGCCGACGTTTCGTTTCCGGTCTTCCAGCCCGAAGCGGCCAACGCCTTGCTCAAGACACTCGAAGAACCACGCCCGAACGTGCACTTCATTCTCACTTCGGAACGCCCGGACTCGCTCTTGCCGACGATTCGATCGCGCTGCCAACGCGTTCGTTTCGCGCGCCTCCCACAGTCGGTCCTCCGCGACATCCTCGAATCGGAGGGGGTGCCAGATGACTGCATTGGACCTGCAATTGCCCTGAGCGCCGGCCGCGCCGACATCGCGCTTGCCCTTGCAAGCGATGGCGCGGTGGATGCGCTGAGCGATTTGGTATTCTCGATCGACGACGCGATTAGCGGCACGGGGCCGGGAGTTCTCGTCGAGCTTTCCGAGCACTTGGCGCGGCGCGACGACCTCGAGCTCGCACTACTCACGCTCCAAGGCTTCTACAGGGACCTCGCGGCGACTTCCCTCGGTCTGCCCCCCGAAGGGCTCGGTTTCTCGTCAAGAGCAGATGAGCTGCGGGAGCGAGCCCTGCCCGTTTCGTCGAGCGCTGCCGCTGCGCGCGTCTCGCTGATTCACGCCTGTGTGCGATCCATGCAGAAGAACGCGAACAAGCAAGTTGCGCTCGACTCCCTGCTCTTTGGTCTCCGAAACCTGCGCTAGCTGGCATCTCGGCCGATATTGGCTAGTCTCGGGCGCGAAATGGCTCGTCCCTTCTACGTCACCACGCCGATCTATTATGTAAACGATCGGCCGCACATCGGACACGCGTACTCCACCGTCGCGGCCGACGTGGTGTCACGGTACAAGCGCCTTCGGGGCAGGCCCGCTTATTTCCTGACCGGCCTGGACGAGCATGGTCTCAAGATCGAACGCCGCGCCAAGGAAGAGGGGCTCGCCCCGCAAGACTTCGTCGACAGGATGGCTGCGCCGTTCCGACTCGCCTGGGAAGAGCTCGGCTGCGCCCACGACGGCTTCATCCGCACGACATCGCCCCAGCACAGGGAGAACGTTCAGGCCCTCTGGAAGCTGATGGAGGCCAGCGGCGACATCTACCTCGACGACTACGAGGACTGGTATTGCGTCGGCTGCGAATCCTTCAAGACCGAAAAGGAGCTGCTCGAGGGCAATCTCTGTCCGATTCATCAGAAGCCCGTGGAGCGAATCAAGGAGCGCAGCTACTTCTTCCGTCTGAGCAAGTACACGCAGCCGCTTCTCGACTACTACGAAGCGCATCCGGATTTCGTCCGGCCCGAAGCGCGCTTCAACGAGGTGAAGTCCTTCGTCAGAGAGGGGCTGCGCGACTTGTCGATTTCGCGGACGAGCTTCCGTTGGGGCATCCCGGTCCCCGAGGACCCCGAACACGTAGTCTATGTCTGGCTCGATGCCCTGATGAACTACGTGAGCGCGCTGGGCGGCCCCGCCGAGGAAGGCGAGGCACCGCTCTACGACGAGTTCTGGCAATCTTCCGAAGAGATCATCCACATCGTCGGCAAGGACATCCTTCGCTTCCACACGATCTACTGGCCCGCCTTCTTGATGAGCGCAGGCATCCGGCTCCCTACGCAGATTTGGGCCCATGGCTGGCTCACCGTGAACGGCGAAAAGATGTCGAAGTCCCTCGGCAACTTCCTTCCGCCGGGACCCTTGGTCGAAGCGGTCGGCGCCGACGTCCTGCGTTACTATTTCATGCGAGAAGTCGGCTTCGGCCAGGACGGCGACTTCAGTCACCGCAACCTGCTCAATCGATACAACGGCGAGCTTGCCAACGGCCTCGGCAATCTGATGAACCGAATCGTCGCGAGCATTCTCAAAAAGAACCTCGACGGGCGGGTGCCGAAGGTCGACCTCGACGCTCTCGATGCAAGCGATCGGCAACTGATCGACAAGGCCCAGGCCGCATCGGCGGAAGCAGCGAAGCACCTGGAAGCGCTCGCCTTCCACCGCGCGCTCGACACCATTTGGGAGCTCGTTTCGGCGGCAAACAAGTACGTCGACTCGACCGAACCATGGAAGCTCGCCAAGCAGGACGACAAGACACGGCTCGAACAGGTCTGTTACACGGTGCTCGAGACGCTGCGTTGGCTCTCGATCATGCTGTTCCCCGTGATGCCCGAGAAGTGCAACGAGCTTCGCGCGCAACTTGGAATGCCGCCGCTGCTTCCGACCGAACAGGTCGACCTCTGGCCCAGCGCCTGGGGCGGGCTCAGGCCGGGCACCCAAACCCGGGCCCCTGCTCCACTCTTTCCGAGGTTCGACGAGGCGCAGGAGAAATCGATCTTGGAGCGTCTCGGCGTCGAGGCTCCCAAGGCCGAACAGAAGAAGGCAGCCGCCATGACAGAAACCGAACAAGCGCGAGACGAGCTCATCGACTTCGATGACTTCATGAAGGTCGACCTTCGCGTGGCCCTGGTAAAGGAGGCCGAGAGGGTCGAAAAGAGCAAGAAGCTGATCCGGCTGCTCGTCGACGCAGGCGAAGCAGAGCCGCGTCAGATTCTAGCCGGCATCGCCGAGCACTACGCGCCCGAAGACCTGATCGGACGGCGAGTCATCATCGTTGCCAACCTCAAGCCCCGCAAGCTGATGGGCCTGGAGTCGCAGGGAATGGTGCTTGCCGCCAGCGACGACAGCGGTCTGTGCGTTCTCGGTGTCGACAAAGACGTCGAACCTGGGTCACCCGCGAAGTGATCCCGCCCCTCGCACCGACGTTCGACGCGGCGCTTCGAGACGTGCGAGCTCAGCAGCCGCGATTTCGAGGCGCAGCGGCTACGCGGCTTGCCGAGCCACCTTCGGAAAGAAGAGACGAGGCGATCAAAGGACTCTTGAGCCTCGCCGGAGACGAGGTCGGCGCGGTGCGAGAGGCCGCGTACGAGTCGCTTGGTGAGCTCGGCGCCATCGAGGCACTGAGCACCTTGCTAGAGGCCTTCGATGACGAGCACATGGGCGCCCGTCAAACGGCGGTGCTTGCCGTCGGCCGGATCGCGCCGGACGAGGGCGCCGATGCAATCGCGGATCTACTCGATGATCCCCGACCGGAGATGCGATTCTCAGCGATTTGGACCTTGTCGTACCTGGGCGTCGAGCAATCCAGTCGGATCGCGAGGGCTCTCGGAGACGCAGACGAGGAAGTCCGGGTGCTCGCGATACAGTGTCTCGGCGAGCTCGGCGCGACCGACAGAGTCGAGGCATATCGCGAGCTCGTTGGACGGCTCTTCGGATGCTGTCCGCTTCGCTGCGGCGACAGCCCTCGCAACCCTTGGTGACGCGCGAGGCGCCCCGACCTTGCGAGCATCCCTGGGCCAGCCGGACCGAGCCTTCGCGGCCGCAATCGGACTTGGGGACATCGAAGACCGAGACTCCCTCGCTGCGCTCTCGCGCCTCGCAACCCATCCTTGGCGCTCCCCCATCTTGCGCGCGGCGGCGGCGCGAGCCCTGGTTCGGCTGGGTGACCCCGCAGGGACCGAGGTGATTCGAAAGCTCGTCCGAAGCTGGCGTATCGAAGCTCGGCAGTACGCCGTGGAGCTCGTAGGAGAGCTCGGCCTCACGTCGCTGATCCCGGACCTAGCCCGCGCCTTCCCAAAGAGCCGCAGCAACGAAAGGCCGGTCTACGAAACCACTCTGGAGCAACTGGCACCGAAAAGTGCGGAAGCGATGGCCTTGCTTGCTTCGCTGCGCCAAGCGAAGCAATCTCGGAACTAGGCCAAGCGATGCTCTTCGATACCCATTGCCATCTGGATGACCCGCGCCTCTTGGGAGAGCTCGACGACGTGCTCGAGCGCGCAGAGGAAGCAGGCGTGCGGCGAATTACCAGCATTGGCTGTGCGAGCGATCCATCTTCGGTGAGGTCGGCGATCGAGATCGCCCGGCAGCACCCGGATCGAATCTCGGCCACGGTCGGGGTCCACCCACATGACGCCAAGCACCTCGACGACTCGCTCTGCGACGCGATTCGGGATGCAGGCACAGACCCAACGGTGGTTGCGATCGGTGAAACCGGGCTCGATTTTCACTACGACCACTCGCCGCACTCCGCTCAAGAACAAGCGTTTCGACGGCAGATAGCGATCGCCAAGGAGCTCAAGAAGCCGCTGGTCATTCATACGCGGTCGGCGCCCAAAGACACGCTCCGGATCTTGCGCGAAGAGCAGGCGAAGGACGTGGGTGGCATCATCCATTGCTTCAGTGAAGACGCGCCGTTTGCTAGAGCGGCGCTCGATCTGGGTTTTGTGTCTTCCTTTAGCGGGATCGTCACCTTCAAGAAGGCGGTCGCCGTCCGGGAAGCAGCGCTCAAGCAGCCGGCGGATGCCCTGCTGATCGAGACCGATGCCCCCTATCTGGCCCCGATCCCCAGGCGCGGAAAACGCAATGAACCCGCCTACGTAGCGTATACCGCAGCCTGTATCGCAGAGCTCAGGGGCGAAGACCCCGAGGACCTGGCCCGAACCAGTTACGAAAACGCAATCCGGATCTTCGGAATCCGCGAGTAATCGGGGCTTTGGACGGAGGAACGCGTCCGCCTTGACTCGCCCCCCCGCATCACTATCTTTGCGGCCCTTTTCCCGGGGAGAACACCTGTGAATACGAATCCCGGCCTCATCGGCACCAAGCTTGGCAATACTCAAATCTTCCTCGATGACGGGGAGGTCCGGCGCGTGACTGCGATCAAGGCAGGCCCCTGCGTAGTCGTGGGCAAGCGTACCCCTGCAAAAGACGGCTACTCCGCGCTGCAACTCGGCTTCGGCAGCCGTCGCGAGAAGCTCGTGAGCAAGCCCGAGGCGGGCGCCTTCAAGAAGGCCGGCGTCGACCCGCAGCGTGTCGTTCGCGAGTTCCGCATCGACGAGTCGCTTCTCGAGCGCTTCGAGGTGGGTCAGACCCTGGGCGCCGCGGACATTTTCCAGGACGGCCAGTTCGTCGATGTCTCGGCGACGAGCAAGGGTCGCGGCTTCACCGGCGTCATGCGGCGACACAACTTCGCTGGCGCTGGCACCGTGGGTCACGGCACGCACGAATCCAAGCGAGGTGGCGGTTCGGTCGGCATGGCCACGACGCCTGGCCGCACCGTTCGTGGTCAGAAGATGGCTGGCCAGTACGGCAACAAGAAGGCGACCATTTTGAACCTTCGCGTCGTCAAGGTGCTCAGCGAGGAGAACATCGTGCTCGTCGACGGAGGCGTCCCAGGTCCACGCAACGGTTTCCTCACGCTGAAGGGCGCCATCAAGAAGGCATCCGTTCCGCTTCCCGAACGCCCAGCCAAAGAAGAGCCCACCGCAGAGGCGCCGGAAGCCACCGAAGAGGGCTAGCTGAGCCGCCGACGCCAGCAGGATCACCACGGTCGCCGTGCGCGTCGTGAAGGGTACCCCGCTCGCTCGGTTTACAAGCTGCAGGAAATCGATAGACGCGTTGGTCTGTTCAAGAAGGGCCAGCGCGTTCTCGATCTCGGGGCCAGCCCCGGCTCCTGGACTCTCTACGCGGCGCAGAAGGTCGGCCCGAGCGGTCGGGTGATCGGCATCGACCTCAACGACCCAGACGTTGCGCTACCGACCCAGGCCGAGATTCGCGTGCTCGACGCCTTCGTGGCGGATCCGGAGACCTTGGGCGGCCCCTTCGACCTGGTCCTCAGCGACATGGCGCCAAAGACGAGCGGCCAGCGTCATGCCGATCAGTACCGAAGCTACGAGCTCGTGATGCGTGCGCTCGAGCTCTGCACGGCTGTTCTCGAGCCCGGCGGCAGCTTCGTGGCCAAGATTTTCCAAGGCGCGGAGTTCGAGGATGCGCGTGATGCTGTTCGCGCGCGGTTCGAGAAGGTGCGAATCATCCGGCCCGAAGCGACACGCAACGAGAGCTACGAGTTGTTTCTCGTCGGCCTGGGCTTCCGGCCCGTTAGTTCTTGAGCGCCTCGAGCCGCGCGCGCGCCCGTTCCGCGTAAGGCCCGTCCGGATCGAGCTTCACGGCGCGCCTCAGATGCGCCCGTGCCTTGCCGAGCTGGCCCTGCTTTGCGAGGATTGAGCCGTACGCATACTGAAGCGCCGGGTCGAGCTCGTTCTGCCCGACTGCACGGCGCATGCTAGCCTCTGCCGCATCGAGGTCGCCGCTCGCGTACTGAGCCAGCGCCAGCTCGGCGAGAAGCTCCGTCGGAGGTGGTTCAGGAGCTTGCCTGAGCGCCGCCTGTAGCACCGGCGCCGCCTCGGCTGGGAGGCCGGCTCGCCGCAAGCCCTCGCCGACGGCAATGGAGAGCAAGACGTCGCCTCGGATCATCGGGCGAGCGGCGCGAAGTTGCTCGACCGCGTCCTCGGGCTGCCCGGCATCGAGAAGCATCATTGCGAGATTGATCCGCGGAATCGGATCGGCGGGCAGTCGATCGATCGTCTCGAGGTATTCACGCTCGGCGTCGCCGAGCTTCCCCTGCTCTTCATAGGAGAGCGCTAGATTGAACCGGGCTGCGATGAGCGCCGGGTCCAAGGCGACCGCACGTTCGAGCATTGCGGTCGCCTCGAGCAGCTTGCCCGCCTCGCGCAGGAGAACCCCCAGGTTGTTGAAAGCTTCGGCGAAATTTGGGTCGAGCGCGGTCGCGCGGCGGTAGGCCTTCTCGGCGGATGCCCAGTCACCCGACGCCTCCAGCGCCAGTCCCAAGTCGAGCAAGGCCCTGACGTCGCTTGGATTGTCGGCGAGCGCCTGCTCGAAGACCCGCTTGGCTTCTGGAACCTTTCCCTCTGCGAGCAAGCGCTCTCCGCGGAGCAGATCCGGACTGGCCGGGGGGCGACTCAGCGTCGTGAGCGAAGGTCCTTGCGCCGGTGCGCTTTGGCTCGAGCCACAGCCCACGGCCAGCGCTGCGAGCACCGCCCAGGCGAGAAGCAGGGCGACCGCTCCGTTCATGGCACCTCGGCGCGCCCATGAAGAGCGAGGATGCGGTCATAGAGCACTCGCTGCAGGCGCTTCACGCGATCGGGATCGTGAACTTTGTTTCCGTCGGCATCGGACACGTAGAACACGTCCGCGACGCTCTGACCTTCGGTGTTCACCTTGGCTAGCGCAATCGTCAAATCGAGCTGATGAAGCGTGCGTGCGATGACGTGCAAGAGGCCAATGCGGTCGCGCGTGAAGACGTCCACGACCGTGTATCGCTGGGACGCATTGTTATCCACACTGATGTGTGTGGGAACTTCGGGGCCCGGTCGAACGGACCAGGGTGGAGGCGTACTCTGTCGCGCGATCAAATCCTGAGCCGACACGCGATTTGTGACTCGGTGCGCGATGTCTTCTTGCAGCGCCTGGGCCAGTCTCACTGGCGTGGGCGTATTGTCTCCGACTCGCACCCAGAACACGTCGAACACCTCGTCTCCGCTCTTTCGTCGGCGGGTGTAGAGCTGCGCCGCGAGAATCGAGAGGTCGTGCGCGGCGAACACCGCGGTGAGGTCCGCCAGTAGGCCCGAACGGTCCGCCGAGACGACAACCACCGACTCCACGTCTTCACTCGGCCCGGGGCCTACGCGCACGGTGACGACAGCGTCGTCGCGGTCTCGTGAAATGCGCGCATGGTGGCGGACGACATCCACCGGATTGGCTAGAAAATAGCGGTCGGGCATCTCGTCGATGAAGCTCTGGAGCTCTTCTTCCCCGGCATCGCCCGCAAACCCGACGACGGCCTGCAGCTTCACCTCCAGAACCCGGCTTTCGGTGTGTACTGGCGCGTTCCCCGACTCGAGCTGGGCGAGCGTCGCGAGATACAGGTCTTCGAGCGCGCGCGCCTTCCACGAGGTCATCGCCTTGGGGTTGACCGTGGAGACGATGGAGACGGTGCACAGGAACAGGTCGCGGAGCCGCTCAGGCGTTTCGACCATCTTCACGACCTCGGTGAGCCCTTGGGGATCGTGGATGTCCCGCTGAGTCGCCCAGCGGTAGAGCGACCTCTGCTCGCGAACGAGCCAAGCCACGTGCTGGGCGTCGACCGGGGTGAGCCCAAGGCGAAGCGCCACGCTTTCGGCCAGACGCGCCCCCGCTTCTTCTTGCTCGCGACCCCGGGTTCGACCGAGCGAGTGCAAGAGCACCGCCAAGAAGAGTGGAAGTCGCCTCGGGGCCTCAGCGGCAAGTCGAGCGGACAGCGCGCGTCCACGGCTTTCTCCTCGAGTCAGCGCTTGTAGGTGCTCCAGGGCTTTGATCGCGTGAATGTCGGCGGTGTAGACGTGGAAGACGTCGTGGTAGACGCGGCCGACGAGAGGCTCGAACTCGGGGATCATCGCCGAAATGAGCCCGACGCCGTGAAGTTCGGCGACCGTGGAGCCGCTGCGGAACGCGGATTCGTCGATGTTCTTGAGCAGTGCCAGAGAATAGCTGAGTTGCTTCCTCGGAGTCCTGCAACCTCAGCCGCCAGCGCTTGTCCGGAGCGATGCGAGCGATCGCGTCTAAGGCCGAGTGATCGGGTCGCTTGTGGTAGCGAAGTGCTTGTCGATAGAATCGAAATGCAAGCGCGGGATCGCCGTCCAGGCGCTGGGGTTTCTCGAGGCTGATACTCCCGTCGGCCAAGACGATGCCGTGCGCGAGCTTACGAAACGTCGTCGCCCGAGTCCGGTTGCGCGGGCGCGCGCGTTCGAGCATTCGCTCGGCGGTGAGCGCCACGATACGGGCGTGCCGGTAGTACGCCTGCATGAACTGCTCGACGCCGAGGGTGATTCCATCGACGAAACCGAGCTCCTGGGCGATGTCTTCCTGGTCGCCAAAGGTGAGCCGGTCCTGCTGGCGGCCGGCGCGCAGATGCAGGAGGTTCCGGACGCGCCAGAGCATCTCGCGGGCGTCTTCGAGCTCGCGGACCTCGCGGGCGAGAAGCGCACCCGTTCGAACGTAGTCCTGTTCGTTTCGAGCGCCCCAGCGGGCTCGGGCTGCCCACTCGGCCACATCCATGTCCCTCAAACCGCCTCGCCCCTGTTTCACATCGGGCTCCAGAAGATAGAGGCTCCCTCCGAAACGGCGGTGTCGTGTCTCTGTATCTTGCTCGAGCGCGCCGAGAAACTCGTCCAGGTACGGCTCGAAGACTTGCTCCCGCGCGCCACGCTCGAGCTGGTCGAGAAGCGAGCCGCTGCCGGCAATTCGTCGGAAGTCGATCAGCGTGGTGGTGGTTCGGATGTCTTGGCGAGCCAGATCCAGAGTCTCTTCGATGCTTCGAACCGCGTGACCGATATCGACCCCCAGGTCCCAGATCGGGTAGAGCAAGCCCTCGGCCAGCGCCCCGACGAACGGATCGTTCGAATCGTCACAGAGGAACACGACGTCGACGTCACTATTGAGTCCCAGCGTCGAGCGGCCGTAGCCACCGACGGCGACGAGTGCGACACGCCCTTGAGGTTCACGGCCCAGGGCGCGAGTGGCAGCATCGGCAGCGCAGTACAGGGCGCTAAGAAGGCCGTCGAGGGCTCGCGCGTGGGAGCGGGCCGTGCCGACACCCGAGTCCCCACGGCGCACCGCGTCCTCGAACGCCCGGCGATAAGCACCGAGGTACCCACTGCAGGTCTTGCCGAGCGAAGGTGCGAGCCCACCTAGATCGACGACCGGACTGGAACCATCCGACAAAGGTCAGCGAGTATGACCGTCGGCCCCGCCCTGGGCAAGCGATCCGCCTAGTGACTCAGCAGGTACGACGCGATGCCGGACGCGATGCCATCGGCCAGGGCGCGTCGATATCGATGCTTGCCTAGCGCGCGTGCCTCGGGCTCGTAGGTGAGGAACGAGGCTTCTACGAGAACCGAGGGCATGCGGGCGCCCACCAAGACGTAGAACATCGCGCGGCGCACACCGCGATCGGAGAGCTTCGGGAGAACCGTACGGCCAGCTTTCAAGGTGTGGCGCTGGATCTTCCCGGCCAGGGTCAGGGAGCCTTCCGCCTGGGACTTCCGATGATACTTGGCAAGCAGACTCTGAATTCCGGTCACCTCGGCAACACGCGTTCCGTTTTCGCGTGCGGCCAGGCGAAGCGCCTGCCGGTTGTTCGTGGTGTCGAGAACGAAGGTCGTGACGCCTCCTTTTCGAACGGGCTCGGAGCTCGCGTTCAAGTGAATCGACACGAAGGCGTCCGCCTCCATCGCGTTGGCAAGGGCGCAGCGTTCTTCGAGGGAGAGGTCGACGTCGCTCGTTCGAGTGAGCATCACACGCGCACGAGGCATGATCGCGCGCAATCGGTCTGCCGTCAGCTGGGCCAAGTCGAGCGCCAGCTGCGACTCGACCAGCCCATATCGATCGTTTGCGGCGCCCGGTTCCGGACCGCCGTGGCCGGGATCCAGAACCACGAGCGGCCTGGGCTTCTTCTGCGAAGGCCGCGTCGAACTGACGTCGACGACGATGCGGTACGGGTCGGTGAGAAAGAAGACGCGGCCGGTCGCCCCTGCTTGCAAATCCAATACGACGCGGGGGTTGGGGGTGGCGAGTCGAACGCGGTTCAAGCCTCCTCGCTCGACGGCCTGAGAAACGGGGACACTGTCGCTCCAGTCGGCTTCTTCGAGCTCGATAGCAATGCGGGCAGGCAAGATCCCTTCCGCGGGTAGCTGCTGCTGGTGAAACAGTGGAACCCCTTCGAAAAGAAGGACCACTCGGGCACCGGCAGCGTCTTTGCTGTTGACCCCGTACACGTCGATCCGCGTCAGAATGGCCTTTTCACGTTGTGGCGCGGCCGGCTCGGAGACCTCGATCGAGGAGGCCGACAGCTCTTGCTGGCGCCGCGGAGACGAATCCGCCTGGCAACTCCAGGCGGCCAACAGCAGCCCGAGCAGATAGAGCCTCGACGTGTTTGCCCCGCTTCGAATGGACGCGTGTTTACGCGACGACCTGGCGAGCGTCAACGGAGCACCACTCGTTGACCCGCCCGAGGCGATCGCCTAGCTTCCGCGACATGGCGGGGTTGACCTATCGTGACGCCGGTGTCGACATCGAAGCTGGCGAGGAACTAGTCGAACGGATCAAACCGCTCGCACAGTCCACTCGTTCGGAGCACGTGCTCGGTTCTCTCGGCGGCTTCGCCGGCCTCTGCTCGATACCGAGCGACATCGAGGACCCTGTCCTCGTCTCGGGCACCGACGGGGTTGGAACCAAGCTGAAGTTGGCCTTCGAGCTCGGGCGTCACGACACCGTCGGAATCGACCTCGTGGCGATGTGCATCAACGACATCATCACCGTGGGCGCAAGGCCGCTCTTCTTCCTGGACTATTTCGCAACTTCCAAGCTCGACGTGGACCAGGCCGAGGCGGTCGTGAAAGGTATCGCCGAAGGCTGCCGCCAATCGGGGTGCGCCCTTCTCGGCGGAGAGACCGCTGAGCTGCCGGGCTTCTACGCCTTGGGGGAATACGACTTGGCGGGCTTCGCGGTGGGTGTAGTCAGTCGCAAGCGCATCATCGATGGCAAAGCCACGAAGCTCGGAGACAAGCTGGTCGGTGTCGCCTCATCGGGCTTGCACTCGAATGGATTCTCCTTGGCTAGGCGCGTGCTTCTCGACTGCGACGCGCCGCTCTCGCTCCTGAGCCCCTTCGAGTTGGGGGGCACAGTCGGTGACGCCCTACTCCGGCCAACGCGAATCTACGTCAAAGCTGCCCAGATCGCACTCGAGCATGGCGTGCATGCGATGTGCCACATCACCGGCGGAGGGCTGCCTGAGAACCTGCCTCGCGTGACTCCAAAAGGACTCGGGGTTGCCATCGACTCGGGCGCCTGGACTGTCGATCCGATTTTCCGACTGATTCAGGAGCGGGGCGCAGTGACCGAGCCCGAGATGCGGCGCACCTTCAACATGGGCGTTGGGTTCACCATGGTCGTGGCTCCCGAACGCGCGGCTGAGCTAGTCGACGCACTCAATGCCAGCGGCGAGCGCGCCTTCGTCATGGGCGAAATCGTTGACCGCGAAGGCGTTTCGTTCTCTTCCTAGAGCCTTTCATGGACGTAGCGGTTCTCGTTTCTGGTCGCGGGTCGAACTTGAAGGCGATCTGCTCTGCCATCGATGCAGGCACCTGCGCAGCGAACATCATTGGCGTCGTTTCCGATCGGAAGAAGGCAGTGGCGCTTGACTTCGCAGACGAACGAGGAATCCCCACGCGACTGGTATCGCTCCGCAAAGGCGACGACCGGAACCTCTGGAACGAGGCGCTCGCCGAAGCCGTGGCATCGTTGAACCCGGACTTGATTGTCTTGGCCGGTTTCATGCGCGTCTTGGGCGCGCCACTGCTCGAGCGCTTTCCCGGTCGCATCATCAACGTGCACCCCGCCCTCCTTCCCTCGTATCCCGGACACAGCGGACCGCAGGATGCGCTTGACGGCGGCGTGCGACTCAGTGGATGCACCGTCCACATCGTCGACGCCGGTGTAGACACAGGTCCGATCATCGCGCAGGCAGCCGTTCCAGTGCTCGACGGTGACAGCGCCGAGTCCCTGCACGCCCGAATCCAGGTTCAGGAGCATCGCCTCCTGCCTGCTGTGATCCACCAGATCGCCGTCGGCGCGATCACGCTCGACCCGTTGACTGTGGGCACGCCCGTCGCCGACCCTACTCGGTCGCTGACCGTGCCGGACCTCTAGACCCGTGCCCACGAGCTTCTACGACGTCGTCGTCCTTGGCACTCACCTCGAGCCGCTTCTCTGCGCAGCCTTGCTTGCGCGCGAGGGCCTCCGGGTGCTCGTGCTCGGTCAGGGGGTGCCGGAGCCGTCGTACACCTTGGCGGACGTCGAGGTCGAGCCATACGGATTGACCATCACCGGCGCGCAGAGCCCGATCGTTCAGAGCACCTTGGAGGAGCTCGCGCTTAGACAGGACCTCAAGCAGCGCATGGTGGATCGGGCCAAGGTATTTCAGTTGCTGCTGCCCGCGCATCGCATCGACGTTTACCCCGAGGCCGACAAATGGTTGGCGGAGCTCGGCCGCGAGCTCCCGGGCGTGCGCCGCCAAGCGGCGGACATCACCCGAACTCTCGCCGAGATGCGAGGCGAGCTGGACGCCTTGGTCGCCCGTGGACTCGTTTGGCCTCCCGAAACCTTCCTCGAGCGGCAGCAGTTCTCGCTGACTGCGACAGCGCAACGCTTCGACAGGCAAGGTCAAGGTTGGACCTCGTGGAACCAACTGGCGATTCGCCATCCGCTCCGGACGGCCTTTGAAGCAGTCCTGCCTCACCTTTCCGGCCTTCTGCCGGCACAGCACTCGGACCTGACCCGCGCTCGCTTGCACGGTCATGTTCTCTCAGGCGCGACCGTGCTCAGTGGCGGTTGGCCCTGGTTTCGCGAAGCGCTTTTCGCGCGCATCCGCTCCTGGGGTAGCGATGTCAGACCGCGCGACCGGGCGGAGTCGATTCGCCACGAAGGCCGCCGTGGCCACAGTATTCGTCTGGCGCGGACGCTCGAAGAGATCGCTTGCTCGCAAGTCGCACACGGCACTCCGATCAGCGAGCTCACTCAGCTACTTCCGGACCGCGGCTCGATGGCCGCGATGTTCGAGCGAGTCGGAGAGCCCCGCGCACGCGCGTATCGTTGCTCGGTGCACTTCCTCGCCGAGAAGCGTGGCATTCCGGATGCCCTCGAGCCTCTCGCTCTGCGATGCGGCAGCGAGACCGATCCGAGCCAAGCATTCTTGCTACGTGCTCGCGACGTGGACGGGGAACGCTTGCTCCTTTCTGCGACCTGTCTAGTCGAGGAGCATCTGATCGACACCGGATCGTCGCCCCTTCGCTTTGTCCGCGAAGATGCCCTGAATGCTGTTCGCGGCGTCGTTCCGTTCTTCGACGAACACGCGATCTGGATGGACAGCCCGCATGATGGCTTGCCCCCGCACGCATTTCGCCCGGATACGGAACTTCCGTGCAGCGACCCGTGGGCCAGGGGTCCGTACACCATGAGAGCGGTGTACGACTATCCAACCCGGCGAGCGCTCGGAGTGTGTGCACTACCCACACGCACTCCCGTTCGAGGTGTGTTTCTCTGCAACGAACAGGTGGCTCCAGGTCTCGGTTTTGAAGGTTCCTTTCTCGCCGCAACCTCGGTTGCCAGGATCATCAGCTCTCAGTACCGTCGACAGGATTGGCTCCGCCGAGGCCTCCGGGCCCGTCGCAGCGTTTAGGGCAAGACGCCTGCCCCTCTGGTATGCTGGAGCCCATGGCGGCACCACAGGAGGCACCGAGACTCACCCTTCGGCAGTTGCTTCGACTCATGGTCGAACGCGGCTCTTCGGATTTGCACATCACGACGGGATCCCCGCCTCAGTTGCGAATCGATGGCGCGCTGATGCCGCTACGAACCCCACCGTTGAAACCCCGCGAAAGCAAGGCGCTTTGCTACGAGGTCATGACGGAAGACCAGCGTCTGCGATTCGAAAAGGGGCATGAAATCGACTTCTCATTCGGTGTGAAGTCACTGTCTCGTTTCCGAGCCAACGTATTCTTGCAGCGTGGAGCAGTCTCCGGCGCGTTTCGCGCGATCCCTTTCGAGATTCGACCGCTGAGCGAGCTGGGCGTTCCGCCGGTCGTCGCAGAGCTCTGCACACGACCGCGCGGCCTGGTCTTGGTCACCGGACCTACTGGTTCGGGTAAATCGACCACCCTGGCTTCGATGATCGACAAGATCAACAGCGAGCACCGTCATCACATCGTGACGGTCGAGGATCCCATCGAGTTCCTTCACTCGAACAAGCTCTGCGTGGTGAACCAACGAGAGGTCGGCTCCGACACGGCGGGTTTCAAAGACGCCCTGAAATACGTTCTACGCCAGGACCCCGACGTCGTTCTGGTGGGCGAGATGCGAGACCTGGAAACGATCGAAGCCGCGCTAACCATTTCCGAGACGGGCCATCTCGTCTTTGCGACGCTTCACACGAACACAGCTGTGCAGTCGATCAACCGTATCATCGACGTGTTCCCCTCCGGCCAACAGAGCCAGATCCGGGCGCAGTTGTCGTTCGTCCTTCAAGGGGTTCTCAGCCAGATGCTGCTTCCGCGCGCCGACGGACCGGGCCGCGCGATGGCCTGCGAAGCGATGGTGCCGAACGTCGCGATTCGAAACCTGATTCGCGAGGACAAGGTCCACCAGATGTACGGCATCATGCAGACAGGCCAGGGCACCTCGGGCATGCAGACCATGAATCAGTCGCTCCTGCACCTGGTCGCCCATGGGGCGCTGGATCGAGACGTGGCGACAATTCGGTCACCAGAACCCGACGAATTTCGCCTAATGCTCGATCAATTCGACAAAAAAGGCTACCACCAGGCCATTCGCAGCGGTGGCTGATTCGGCTTCCCTCCAGATTTTTACTATCGTTAACGGAGGGATCTTGGTGATTGGACGCACGACCATAGGCCGAGGCTGGATGGTGCCAGCCGTGCTGACATTCGGCTTTCTGTTTTCCGCTGCAGCCGCGGCCGAGACGCCACAGTCGAGCGCGCCGCGCACATCGGTCGAAGATCGAGCTGAAGCGGCGGACGCGTACGACCAGGCCACCAGCGCCTATCTTTCCGAGCGCTACGAGCTCGCCGCGCACTGGTTCGAGCGAGCCTATCGCCTTGTGCCTACTTCGACCGCTTTGCTACAGGCTGTGCGCGCGCATGACAAGGCAGGAAACTCCGTTCGAGCCGCGAACCTCGCGCTACAGTTGCGTGACACCTATCCCTCGGACCGGCGGGCGGAGACGGTCGCAAACGCAGTGATCGGATCCGTGCAGCCCTTGAATGTTCTTGTCAAAGCCGAGTGTGAAGAGCAGTGCACGCTCGAGCTCGATGGCGCCCTGCTCCGTCATCCGACATTCCTCGCGTCACCCGACGTAGAGCATTCGCTCCACGCTACGTTCGACAACGGGGAAACTTCGACCTACGTGCAAGGCGCAGCGGGCGACGTCAAGGAGGTGACGCTTGCCGCACCCTCTCCGCCGCCTCCTCCTCCCATTCCGCGATGGGGCTTCTTCTCCTCGCTGGGCGCAACCGTTGCGATGGGCGCGGTCACCGCGTGGTCGGGGATCGACGCCCGCAATGGCGTAGACGCCTACGAGGCCGCTGCGCGCACAGCCAATTCACCGGGCATCAACAACGGCCCCTCTCCCACCCCCGCGGAAATCGCCGAATCGCTTCTCGAAGAGGGTCGCAACAAAGAACGTCGAACGAACATACTCATCGGCGTCACCGCCGCAATGGCTGCGACGACGGCGGTACTGGGTGTCTTCACCAACTGGAAGGGAGAGTCCCGGGACGCCAGCGCCAAACGCGTTGAACCTGCGGTTGGCGTTAGCAAGCAAGGGGGCCTGTTGACGATCAAGGGTCGCTTCTGATGAACGCACCCGCCAGCTCTCGAGGGTCATTGCCGCCTTCCCGCCCCATGGCCGGTCGGCACTTGGGCCGCTACGAGATCCTGACGCAGCTGGCATCCGGTGGAATGGCCTCGGTGTACGCGGCGCGCGCGCAAGGAGTAGCCGGCTTCGAACGACTCGTCGCGATAAAGATGTTGCACCCGCATCTGGCCTACGAGCAGGAGTTCATCTCGATGTTCCTGGACGAGGCGCGGCTGGCTGCGCGGATTCGCCACATGCACGTGGTACCCACGTTGGACATCAGCGACAGCCCAGGTGACGGCTACTTCCTAGTGATGGAATACATCGAAGGCAATCACCTCGGCGCCCTGCTCGGTCGCGCTGCCAAGCGCGGCGAGAGACTACCGCAACCGTTCGTCTGCCGGGTACTCATCGATACCCTTCAGGGATTGGGAGCGGCGCACCGTCTCACCGACGAGGGAGGAAAGCCTCTCAAGCTCGTTCACCGTGACGTCTCACCTCACAACGTTCTCGTGGGAACCGATGGCATCGCTCGGCTCACGGACTTCGGCGTGGCGAAAGCGGACGTACGCATGGCCTCAACCCGGGCAGGCCAGTTCAAGGGCAAGCTGTCTTACATGGCCCCCGAGCAGGCTTCGTCGAGCTCGACTGATCAACGCTCCGATCTGTTCAGCGTTGGGATCATTCTCTGGGAATCGCTGACCGGCAGACGCCTGTTCAAGGGCGAATCGAACGGTGCCACGCTCAACAAACTGCTGAACGATGCGGTGGCCAAGCCTTCGGAGCTCTGGCCGGACCTGGAGAGCTTCGACGATGTCGTGATGAAAGCTCTGAGCCGAGATCCAGACGATCGATTTCAGAGCGCCGACGAGTTTGCTGAGGCGCTCGAAGCAGCGGCCGGACCCGGTCGCGTCGCCAAGACCCGCGAGGTCGCCGACGTTGTTCGAGATCTGGATGCGGAGAAGCTTCAGGACGAGCGTGAGCGCATTCGCGACGCCATCAAGATGCTGGGAAGCACGGACATCGGCAGGTCGATCATTCCGATGCCCCGTGAAGGCACCCCGGTCGACACCCAAACATACTCCTCGCATGGGGGTACCGGGTCGCACGTGTATGGGTCGGTGTCCGGAGTCCGCAGTGACGGCACCCCGGTAGTCGTCCGGCATTCGACGGAGTCTGACGCCCTGAAGTGGTTCGTGATGGCCCTGGCGATCGTCGTGTTCATGTACGCCGGGTTCTTGGTCTTTCAGCTTCTTCGGCCCCCGCCAGCGCCGGTGCCCTCCCTGGACAGCATCCCAGCGGCGGCCATCGGGCCTCGCGGTCCGGTCGAGCCCGCCGAGATCGAGCCCGCGTCCCCGAAGGCCGAAACCGCTGAAAGCGGAGTCCTATCTCCCAAGACCCAGCGAGAAAGAGTCGACTGAGGTCAAGCCAGGACCGGAACGCAAGAGCAGCACAGCATCGGGGCGAACCAGCAGACAAAGGGCTCGCCAGGCCCGCAGGGCCGAGCCAGCCGCGACTCCAGAGGCGGAAAAGCCTGCGAAGTTAGACGCTCCTGAGCCTCCGGCCCGTGCGCCCAAAGGCGACTCCATCGACATCGACATCGACAACCCCTATCGAAATTAGGCACGCCTTTTGACCAGGCGATCCGAGATCAGCTAGGATTTTGGGAGGCCCGGAGGGGATCGGGCGGAGAATTCATGGCCGAGTGGGTATACGAAGCGCGCACTCGCGCGGGCGAAGTCCAAACAGGGATCATCGAGGCCGACAGCAAGGAGGCCGTGCAGTCCAGGCTGCGCGCGCGCCAGCTCAATCCGGTCAAGATCAAGAAGAAGGGACGACAGATCAGTCTGGCGTTCGGCACCGGTGTCGACGCAAAGGAGCTGGTCATCTTCACGCGCCAGTTCGCGACGATGATCGATGCCGGCCTGCCTCTCGTTCAGTGCTTGGACATTCTCTCGACACGCGGCGAGAACAAAGCCCTCAATACGATCCTCAAAGACGTGAAGGACTACGTCGAGCAAGGCGGTACCTTCTCGGAAGGTCTTGCTAGACATCCCAAGCTCTTCGACGAGCTCTTCGTCAACCTTGTCCGCGCTGGCGAGATGGGCGGCATTCTCGACACCATTCTCAACCGTCTCGCTGGATACATCGAGAAGCGCGTCAAGCTCGCCCGGCAGGTTCGTGGCGCGATGGTCTACCCGGTCGCGATCTTCTTCATCGCGATGATCGTCGTCGTCATCATGCTCGCCTGGGTCATTCCGAGCTTCAAGGGGATGTTTGCGGAATTCGGCGCGGCGGATCAGCTGCCTGCGCTCACGCAATTCGTCATCGGAGCGTCGGAGGGCTTCATCTCCAACGTTCACTGGATCGTCTTGATCACCGCCGCAGTCGTGTTCGGCGTCACCTGGATCTACCGTCAGCCCGCGGGCAAGCACTTCTTCCATAGGGCGCTTCTGGTTCTGCCAATTCTCGGCCCAGTGATGCGGAAGATCTCAGTCGCTCGGTTCACGCGAACGCTGGGCACTCTCCTCTCCGCGGGTGTCCCCATTCTCGACGCACTCGATGTCGTGAAGAAATCTGCGGGCAACGTGGTGGTCGAAGGCGCAATTCATCAGACCTCCGAGAAGATCCGCGAGGGTCGGACCATGGCCGAGCCGCTGATGGAAACCAACGTGTTCCCGCCGATGGTCGTGCAGATGATCGGCGTTGGCGAGCAGACGGGCGCACTCGACACCATGCTCAACAAGATCGCGGACTTCTACGAAGAAGAGGTCGACATCGCCGTTGCGGCCCTCACCTCGCTTCTCGAGCCCCTGATGATGGTGTTCATCGGTGGCATCGTCGGCGTGATCCTGATTTCGATGTACCTGCCGATCTTCTCGATCGCTGGTAAAGTCAACGCGGAGTGAATCAGCCCGGAGAGAGCCCGAACGTCGATCGCGAGGAATTCAACTCGAATCGACGGCTGCAGTGGGTTCTCGCGGGGCGGCTCATCATCGCAACGGTTCTGCTCGGAGCCACGATGTATCTCGCGCTCGACGCGATTCGATACGGGCGCTTCACACCCACCTTCCTGCTGATACTGATCTCGGCGATCTACGCCTCGTCGATCCTGTTTGGGGTCTGGCTCCTTCGCGCGCATCGCGAAACCCGCGTCGCGGCTGCCATCACGACCCTCGACGTGTTGCTGATCACGGGACTGGTGTATCTGACCGGAGGCGCGGGAAGCATCTTCTCCTTTCTCTACGGGGCTCAGATACTCACGGCCGCCCTCACCCTAGGCACAGGCGCCGCGTACTACACCGCCGCGGCGAGCCTGGCCTGCTACTTCTTGCAAGCGCTCGGCCTCAACGTCGGCTGGCTCCCGCCACCGCCGGACCAGCCCCTGAGTCAGTACATGCTCAGCTCGCGGGACTTCCAGCTGGCCTTGGTCAGCAACATGGTTGGCATCACGGCGGTCGCACTTCTGGCGACCAACCTCGCGCGGCGAGCGCAGGTCGCCGGCGCGCGGCTCATCGAGGCACAGCAGAGCGCCGCTAGACTCGTCCGGCTCAACGACGACATCGTCCGTTCGATCGCGTCGGGTCTGATCACGGCGGGTGACGACGGACACATCCTCGGGCTCAACCGGGCGGCTCGAGAGATTCTGCGGGACCGCAGCGGCTCGCTCCTCGGACAGCCACTTTCGCAGGTGCTTCCCGACTATGGTGCCCATCGTCTGAGCGAGCCGCCGAAGCGAGCAGACGCGGTCGGCAAACGTGCGGATGGCACCGAGTTTCCGATGGGGTACACGCTCAGCTCGCTTCTGGACGCCGACGGAAATCCGTCCGGACTGCTCCTGGCGTTCCAGGACCTGACCGAGATCAAGACCCTTCGAGACCAGGCAGAGCGGGCGCAGCGTTTCGCCGCGCTTGGGCAGCTCGCTACCGGCTTGGCACACGAAATCCGCAATCCTCTGAGCTCGATCTCCGGGTCGGTGGAAATGGTTCGCGATGGCAACACACTGAGCGACGAGGATACGCGCTTGCTCGGCATCGTCATCTCGGAAGTCGAGCGACTCAACTCGCTGGTCACGACGATGCTCCAGGTCGGACGGCCGAGTCAGATACAAACCGAGGAGGTCGACCTGCGATTGATCGCGAGCGAAGTGGTCGCCGTTGCTCGCGGCGAGGCGACCGCCAGCAACGGCCTGGAAATCCGCGAAATCGAACACGAGGAGCCCGTCATCGCCGTAGTCGACCCCGACCGAATGCGGCAAGTGGTATGGAACCTGGTCAAGAACGCCGTTCAGGCGTCACCTCATCGCGGAAGAGTCGAGGTGCGCACCGGCCGCGACGAACGAGGTCGTGCCTTCTTGGAGGTTGCCGACGAAGGCCCCGGGATCGAGACGGCTCAGCGAGAGCGTCTCTTCGACATGTTCTATTCCGGTCGACGTCACGGAGTGGGTCTCGGACTCGCCCTGGTGAGACAAATCGTCGATCAGCACGAAGGTCGAATCGAGATCCTCGATCGCGACCGGGCGGGCACCTGTTTCCGAGTCACGCTGCCTAGTGCCGAGGAGTCGGTTAGACCGCTCGCAAGAGCTCAGACAGGCGAGCGCCCGGATCCTCGGCGCGCATGAGCCCCTCGCCGATCAGCACGGCATCGGCACGGCCCTGAGCGACTTCGCGAAAATCGTCGACCGAGCGCACCCCGCTCATGAATACCGCGACACAGTCTGCCGGGATTCGCGCAACGCAGTCACGTGCCGCGCTCATGTCTACGCGGAACGTACTCAGGTCGCGTGCATTCACCCCAACGATGGTAGAGCCGGCGGCGACTGCGCGATCGACTTCAATGGAGCTCGCAGCCTCCACGACGGGCTCCATTCCGAGATCGCGAATCTGCGCGATGAGTGCGCGGAGGTCTGCATCACCAAGCGCGCGGACGAGCAACAGCACCAGCGACGCTCCGACATCGTAGGCCAGGTCCACTTGAACCGGATCGAGCACGAATCCCTTGTAGAGTACCGGAACGCTCAGTGCTTCCGCGACTCGCCGCACGAGAAGGGGCGAGCCCCCGAAGCCGGGGCCGTCCGCCAGGACGCTGACGGCCGAGGCCCCTGCCTGCTGGTATGCCATCGCAACCCGAACGCCCTCCCCGGGACTCCATGGACGAATTTCACCAGCGCTCGGGCTCCGGAATTTCACCTCCGCCAGCACAGCCGGCGGCTCGCCTGCGGTGCGACGCAGGGCTCGAATTCCCCGCTCGGACCGCTCCGGCTGCGGCGTGCGCACCACAGCGCGCATCGCGGCGACGTGGCGACGGCGCCTCGCGTTTTCGAGACGCTTGCGAGCGAGAATGGCCGAAAGGAAGTCGGTCATGTGCCCTGCGTGAACCGCGCCCAGCGGTCGAGCATTTGCTTGGCGTCTCCGTTGTCGATTGCCTCAGCAGCCTGCTCCGCTGCCGTCGTCGGATCGCCGGCGACGCCCGTGACGCACAGCGCCGCGGCCGCGTTGAGCACGACCGCAATGCGCGCCGGGCCCTGCCCTCCATCCAACACGCGCGAATGATCTCCGCGTTGCAGGTCGCATCTCCACCGCCAAGCGACTCCACGGGAACCTCCGGCAGACCGAAATCCCTCGGACAGACTTCAAATCGGCTGACCTCGCCGTCCGCCAACTGCGCGACTGCGCTCGGTCCCGCGGGGGAAATCTCGTCGAGCCCGCCCTTGCCGTGAACGACCCAAGCTGCGGTCAAGCCTAGCGCACCAAGCGCCTGAGCCAGTTGCTCAATCCGTCCCGGGTCATAGACCCCGACCAGCTGGTGGCTCGCCGACGCCGGATTGGAGAGCGGCCCGAGCAAATTGAAGAGCGTGCGAACGCCTAGCTCCCGACGCACCGGTGCTGCGTGTCGCATTGCGGCGTGGTGGCTCGGCGCGAACATGAAACCGATGCCCACTTCCTCGATACATCTCAGAACGCGTTCTGGCCCGAGGTCGATCCGGACACCCAGCGCTTCCAGCACGTCTGCGCTTCCGGCCTTCGAGGAGACTGCGCGGTTGCCATGCTTTGCAACCGCGACGCCACAGGCCGCCGCCACGATCGCGGCAGCGGTGGAGATGTTGAACGTCTGCAGTCCATCACCGCCGGTCCCGCAAGTATCCAGAAGCGGGCCGTCGACTTGCGGTCGAATCGTCTCGCAGTGATTGCGAAGCGAGCGTGCCGCGGCGGCGATCTCGATTGCTGACTCGCCCTTCATGCGGAGCCCGATCACGAACGCGGCAATTTGGGCGGTCGAGGCCTCTCCCTCGAGAATCTCGTCCATCGCGGCTTCGACGTCTTCGGGAGACAAGTCGTGCCCCGCTACGATTTCTTTGATTGCGTTCGAAATCACGCCGCGCCCGCTAACGGGAGCGAGGACAACCAGTTGCGAATCAAGTCGTGGCCGTGCTCCGTCAGAAAGGACTCGGGATGGAACTGCACGCCTTCGATCGGGAGCTCTCGATGACGGATTCCCATGACTTCGTCCTGATCGGTCCAGGCGGTGATTTCGAGCTCCTCGGGAATGGTGTCGCGTTTGACGATCAGCGAGTGGTAGCGGGTCGCAGTGAGCGGGCTCGGAAGATTCATGAATACCCCGTGACCCTCGTGGAGGATTGGAGAGGTGCGCCCGTGCATCAATCGCTCGGCACGCACGACAGAAGCACCGAAATGCTGAGCGATACTCTGGTGCCCCAGACAGACGCCGAAGATCGGAGTCACGGACCCGAGCTTCGCGATCAGCTCGAGGCTGATCCCAGCCTCTTCAGGCCTCCCGGGCCCTGGGCTGATCAGGACGCCGCGCGGTCGCAGCTTGCCAATCTCATCGACGGTCATGGCATCGTTGCGCTGGACCACGACCTCAGCGCCGAGCTCGCTCAAATACTGGACGAGGTTGTAGGTGAAGGAGTCGTAGTTGTCGATCACGAGAATCATGGAGTTCGATCGCTAGCGGCTTGCGCTGAGCGCGTCAACCGGCCCCGGGCGGCGTAGGCTCGTAGCCTCGCTCTCTAAGAAACTTCTCGAGCCGCAAATTGATCATCTCGGGGTACTCCAAAGCTGCATAGTGGGTGGCTCCGGGAAGCAGCATGATCTCGGAGCCCGCGATGCGTCTGGTCATCCGCTCCGCTGCAGACCTAGGTGTGAAGACGTCACGAGTGCCGGCGATGATGAGGGTAGGCACATCGATGAGAGGAAGGAGATCCCATCCGTCGTGCTCGCCCATTCGCTCCAGAAGACGGATGAACGTGTCCATGTCGAGGCCGCGCAGCTTCACGACGAGCTCGTTGGCCAGCTGCTCATCCAGGGTGCCGGCGGCCAAACCAATGCGCCTCACCCACTCCCCCGGCTCAGGAAGACGCGTCACCTGCCGGACCACTGTCTCGATCGTTCCAGGAATTGAGCGCAGGCCGCGAAGGAACGGAGGGAGTAGGCGCCCGACCAGGTTCAGGTTGAACACATAGTCCCAGGGCCTCCCCGCAACGCCGTTGAGAAGCGCGAGCGAGGCGACCCTTTCTGGGGCAAGTCGAAACATCTCCAACGCTACCTGAACCCCCATCGACCAACCGAAAACGGCAGCGCGCTCCGCTCCCTCTTTTCGGAGCAGATGCAGGGCGTCCCGTGCATGATCGGCCATCCGCAAGGCGTCGGGATCGGCTGGCGCCGCGGAGCCGTAGAGGCCTCGGTAGTCCCAGGAGAGAAGGCGGTACCGGTCACGAAAGCACTGAATTTGGTGGCTCCAAGCCTCCCAGGCCCCTCCTAGACCGTTGCACAGCAGAATTGGCCGTCCCTGGCCGACGGCCTGATAGGCGATTTCAGTGCCATCGAACGACACAAAGCGGCGTTCTTCGACTGGGGGTGGCATCATGAGAAGGGGCGAAGCCTATCAGGGGTAGGTTCTGAGCGCTTGCCTTGACAGAATCAGTCATAGGCGGATAAATTTGAGGTAGCTGAAAATGTCAGACGAACTCCAAAAATCCAAGAAAGTCCGCGATATACGCGAGCGACTCGGCAGGAACACTGCGCCACCTCCGTCGGCGGGCGCCCAAGAAGGAGGCGTGGCACCGCCGCCGCCGACACTTGGAGGTGTTGCGCCGCCGCCCGGCTTCGTTGGGGGTCAGGCCGCAAAGCGGTCCGGTCCATTCGGTGGCGCGTCAGCGGAGGCGCCAACGCAACGGGAAGTGCGGATTGTCGTCGACGAGCAAGCGGTGGCCTCAGCGCACGAAGGAAAGAACCGCCGCGTTCGCAAATTGATGATGATGAGCGGCATGGGGGCCGCGCTTCTGGGTTTGTTCCTTGGGGTTCTCGCATCGACGGTCATGAGCAAGCGCACCGCGTACAACTTGGCGGTTCGCGACGGTAAAGCTGTCTACGAGGGCGTTCGCGCCGCGGCCGACCAGGTTACGGAAGCCAAGCGACTCCTGAACCGAGCGACCGACGCGGCCAAGTCGCGGCCCGGAGAAGGCCCTTCCGTCGACTACGAAGCGATCGAGCAGCTGCGCGCCCTGCCGACGCCATTCACCGCGGCAGACTTCGCCGGCCTGAACTACACCAAGTTCAATGCCGAGACCGTCAACTCTTTGTTCCTGTACGCGCGTCAAGTCGGGCAACTCTGGGACACGTTCGATACCGTGGCCACGCGGGTTCTTCCGACGGCGCGTCGTGCCGAGCTCGATGAGGCGGCTCAGGACGAAACCGCCCTCACCACGAGCCCGACCGGTTGCGTGCCAACCCTCGGTGAAGGCGGTTTTCGTTGCGGTCTAGTGTACGTCGACATGCCTACCTCAGACGCCGCTTCCAAGAAGCTCAAGGTCCGCGCGACACGCGGTAGCAAGCCTTTCGAGAAGGAACTCTACATGGGCCAGGATTTGCGTCAGAACGCCAGCAATTACGTGATTCTCACGAATCCCGATCAATCCACTGGAGTCCTCGGACAGCGCAAGAACGCCTTCGCCTCGTATCGACGGGACCTGGCGGAGCTCGCTCGCCTCATGGACGCGACTCTCGAGACGCAGGGTACGCTCGAGAAGGGCCTCGGGGCTATTGCGGGTCTCCAGGAGATCGCCAGCTTCTAGACTGATTTCCGCCGAGGCATAAAGGGAATCCGCCGCACTTCATTCGACGTGCGGACCCGCCAACTGCTAAACTGCTAACTGGGGTGCCACGCTTTAGGCTGCGATATCAGTCGACCAATATGGAGATGCCTCTCGGGGAATTTGCCATTGGTCGAAGCTCGTCATGCAACCTTGCATTGGCGGACGGATTGGTGTCTCGAAAGCACGCCGTGCTCCACGTGGGGCCGGACGCCGTCGTGGTCGAAGACCTCAGCAGCCGAAACGGCGTGGCGGTGAACGGAGTCCGCATCAACGGCCCTCGCCGGTTGGAGCACATGGACCGTGTGTACATTGGATCGCAAGAGCTCGTAGTCATCGACGCAGCGAAGCTGAAGGACGGGTCGACGACGACCGCCGACTACGTAGTCTGCGAGTCCTGCGGCGCGATCAATGGTTCGGCAAAGCGCCGCTGCGGAGATTGCGGCAAGCGTCTCAACTCCGACGCCACGCAAACGATCGCCAGCAAGCGGAGCGTGGATTCCAGCTCCCACGCATGGGGTGCCGAAGATACGCGGACACAACGCGCGCTCGACGTGATCGCGGGGATCGCGAGCAAAGCCATCGCGATGGGCCGGCTCGAGGAAGCCGAGCGGATGTTGCTGCCGCATCTGGACACGATTCTCGAACGGGCGATGTCGGATCGGCCACTCAGTGAATCCGAGAAGGACGACCCGGACGCGCTTTTCGCAGGAGCGACGGGGTATGCACTGCAGCTGGCCCAGGGCTTGCGGCATACCCGATGGATCGATTGGGTGTTTCGCGTTCACACTGCGACGGGGCGACTGATGGAAGCAGAGACCATCGAAGCCCTGCACGACCTGGTGCGAAGTCACAAGTACTCCAAGACGGGCTATCTCCGCGCGTACCTGAAGGTCATTCAGAATCACTCGGCGGGCTACGGCGCTTCCGAACGCTTCCTCGTGCAGCGGCTCGAAGGACTCGAGCAGGTCATTTCGGCGAACTAGGCGGGTTAGCCTGCGCGCCGAGTTTCAGGTCCGGCGTGTCGCAACGCGCTGATCGCATCCGTCAAGCGAGCGTCGGCGGGTAGTCGGTCGAGCAGCACGAGAATCTCGTGCGACGGCGCCTTGCCCCCGCGCCGGTACAGTCGCGCTCCGGTCTCGAGCCACCGAGCGCTCCGAAGCGCGCATCCGAGTCGGGCGGCGCAGTCGGCGACCCCAGCCACGCGCCCCGATTCGACCTCGACGCCCTCGTCGAGTTGCTCCTCGAGCTCGGAAACACCCCGAGTCATCATCCGCTCGGCGTCGGCGAGGCGCCCCTGTTCGATAGCCCGGGCCGCGACCTGGGAAAGCAGGTGAAACGTCCAGCCGGAAGCTGCAACGTCGCGAACCGCGGTACTCACGCCTTCCTCGGTCGGGACGGCGCCGCAGTGTGGGCAGTGTCCGCTTGGGCTCGGATACGGAATCGCACAGCCGATGCAGAACCGGAGAGCGCTCGTGTTCCGGTCGTTTCTTGCCGCGCTGTCAGGCGCCAGGAACACCAATTCCTGCGTCCCTATGCGGATTCGGTCTCCGTCCGTCAGGGTCGCGGGACCGATGAGCCGATGCCCGTTGAGCTGGGTGCCGTTCCGGCTGTCCAGATCTTGGAGCGTCGGCTCCGGTCCGCTGAGGTCGATTCGAATATGCCGGCGGGACAGCATCGGATCGTCGATGGTGACCTGCCCCATCGAGCCGCGGCCGACGATGATCTCGTCACCCAGCAGATCGACCTCTTGTAGATGAAACCGTAAACGATACCGCACGCAGGGTCCCTTCGGGATTCACCAGGGTACCCGCGGCATGGGGGCGGTGTAAATCCTACCCCAGCCTACGTTGGCGCTATTTCTTTTCGACGACGTCAGGGGCGTCATGACGGCGAATCTCGCCAGTGATGCGATCGGCGATGTCGGCGTTCTGATCCTCGCCGCTTTGGTCGCCAACCATTTCGACCAAGCCGCCGCCTACCTCGCTCTCGTCGGCCTTGTTCTTTCTGAGCTTGCCGAGTTGGGCGACGGTTTTCGGATCCTCGAGAATCAGACAGTAGAATCCGTAGAATTCGTTGTTGTCCACAGCGCTGGCCACGACGCTCGACTCTTTCCACTCGAACCATTGTGTGGACGCCGTGCCGGGCGTTCGGACCCCACTCTTCGCCTTGGCCCGGCCGTAGCGATCCTGCAGAGCATTGCCGAAGTCATTGAAGCTTGCCCCTTCGAACACAGCGGCATCGAAGGCACGGTATCTCTTCCAGAGACGCTCATTGATGAAGAAGAAGAAATCCTGCGTGTTCTCCGTTCTGACCCGCAGCAAGGATTCGCCGTTGCGGTGGGTGAACTCACCTTTCAAGTACCCGGAGTCATACGCGCTGGGCGTTCCGTCGAACTCGAAGTACGAATCACGAATCTGGCGGGTCTCTTCGGCCATCTTGTGGCGAAGTCGGTCCTCTTCGATCGCGTCGGTCGTTTTCGAGATGGGCTCCCGATACGAGGCTTCGATGTTCTTCTTCAGGTGGCGATAGACCTGCTTTGGAGACCAGCCCCATTGGATGTCGCCCATCGACTGCTCGAGAGCGCTGGGCGATCGGGCGCTTGCGCTGCCCATGTCAGCGCAAATGCCTGACCCAAGCAGCAATCCAAACGCCAGCAAGAAAGCCCCATAGGATGAACGTCGCATAAACAATCCCCTCCCCTCCAAGTTAGCACCGAGCCGACCCGGTCGACAAAAAGCGCGAAAACCCGCTACTTTGCGATCGGTTGGAGCTCGACGAAGAGCATGGTGCCGCCCGCGACGGCCGCGGGCATGAAAAGCAGATTCACCAGCGGGATGAAGAGAATGATCCAGACACCGGTCCCGAAGCCCGCAACGGCTGGAAGCTCGCGGCGAGTGAACGCGACCCGATCGCCGACGGACCAGTCGCGCCGGGCCGCGGGCCAGTCGACGTAGTCGATGCCCATGTAGACCGCTGTGAGCGCAAATCCGACGAGTGACACGAGCTGGCCGACTCCCGGGATGAAGAATGAGGACAGGAACATCGGCCCCACGACCACGAGGTAGAGCAAGGCCTTGCCGATCTCGAGCCGGACCGTCCGTACGATGTCGGCGAGCATCCGGCTGAATGAAAACGGCGGTGCAGGCTGGCCGGTGAGGATGTCCTCCACCGCCTCGCTGAGCGCGTCGTTGAATGGAGCAGCCACGACGCTCGACAATAGGAGGACTAGAACCAGGCCGAGGAGCGTCATCAGGATTGCAGCGACTAGCTCGATGAGCCAGCGCAAGGCGCTCAGCAGCCCGCCGACCCAACCGGTCACGTCGTTCCAGCTCTCGGGGAAGAGCGACCAGAGCGCCGCACCGACGTCTTCGTTGTAGCTCCCCGCTCCATAGAAGACGCCCGCAAGCGCGAGTCCCGTGATCAGAACCGGGAACAGCCAGTATCGCGCGAGCTTGGGGTGTTTGAAGTAGACGAAGCGCATGCCGCGAAGCACATACGACAGGCCGCGAGCGAAGCCGATGGGCGACTTCACGACGGCCCCAGCACCTCGCGCCATTCTACTCATAGCACGCCGGTCGCAAACGGTATCAATGGCTTCAAGTCCTGGTCGTCGAAGCGCAACTGAAGGCCGAAAAAGTAGTCCCGTCCGCCGTTGATGGCGTCATCAATGCCCGCCAGGAGCCAGAAGCGCCGGATGATCTCGAAGCCCGCGCGAATACGCAGCCGTGGCCAGACGCGCCGGCCGAATTCGAAGACGTCGGTATTGATCTCGAGGCGCTCGTCGATGACTTTAATATCCAAGCCGAGGCCCCCGGTAGACTCGATGATGCCGAAACGAAACGTCGCAAAGGAAATGGACTTGCCGAACTCCGCCGAAAACTTGAGTCGGTTGCTGCGTGAGATCTCGGTCCGCTTGTATTCATTCGGGTAGAAAAGCGGCGGCGGACTCTGACGGATGATGCTCTCCGACACAGTGACGGTGCCTCTCGGATCATCGACCACCTGAAAGAGGAAGTATCGTCCCTCGCGGGGTTTCAAGTAGATCGAGAAGTACGTCTTGAACGCGTTTGACAGCATGTAGTACTCGCTTCTAAGCCCCACGATGGTTTGGAGCCGGTTCAGTCCGCCCACGAAGCTGTTCAAGCCTTCGGCGACACCTTCGACCTCATCGATCAGTGCTTCGTCCTGCGTGAGCCGGCCGATGGTGCCCTCGCCTCGCGCCGTTCGGCCAGTCACCTCTTTCACGTCTGCGAGCACGTCGTTGAGCTGTTCGGCTGCGCGGTGAATCGAAGCGATGGTGTCGTCGACTTCCGCAACGCCGCGATCGATGTCGCCCTTTCGCTTGTGGATGATCTCGCTCAGGTCACCGGTGGCGAGCTCGACATTCTCCATGATGCGAACGATACGCGGACCCGCTTCATCGGTGACTTCTTTGATGTTCTCGAGCGCGTCGCTGAGATTGCGAAGCGCGCTCTCCATTCGGTCGCCAGCTTCCTCGGTGCCAAACGCCCGCTCCATTTGCGCGGTGATCTTCTTGACGCTCTGGGCGATGTCGTTGACGGTCACTATGATGTCGTCTGTCTGCACGCCCTGCTCGGTGCCGCGAATCTCCCCTCCGTCGGGAATCTCAGGCTGGCCGGGCGTCCCTGGGTGAAGGATCAGGGCCCTCTCCCCTAGGAGCGACAGGCTCCGCATGGTGACCCGGGCATCGTCGTACAGCGTCAGGTGACCCTCGATACGAAGGTCGACGCGAGCACGCGTGCCCTCCAGCCGGATCGAAGAGATGTAGCCCACGGGAATACCCGCAACCAGAACTCGGGACTTGGCAACCAGCCCCTGAACGTCGCTGAAGTAGGCGTACACCCCATAATCAGACTCCGTGCTCGAGCGCTCGTCGACGTAGCGATAGACGGCAAAGGTGACGATCAGTCCTAGAACCACCATCAGGCCAACTCGGGCCGCGTTCCAAGTCTCTCGCATGAAGCCGGGCGAATCGTAGTCGAAGCCGACCAAAACAGCCATCGCCCCATGCCCAAAAGCCCCTGGGGCAGCGATCCTTGCAGCCACGCGGGACAACCGCTATGGCATGCCACTTGTCTGACGGGATTGATGCACTAACCGCGGCCGCACTGGGAGCATTGCAGGGGCTAACCGAGTTCTTGCCGGTGTCGAGCAGCGGACACGTGGCGATCGGCGCGCAGTACTTCGACATCAAAGAGAACTCGCTCGCACTGGTCATTCTGCTTCATTTGGGCACCTTGCTCGCGACCGTCCTCCTTTTTCGGCGAGACATCGCAGCGCTGATACGGGAAGGAGGCGCTGCGCTTCGCAAACCCGAGCGATTCGTCAGCACCGCGGACGGCCGCACTCTGGTCGGCATCCTCCTGGCCACCCTGGTCACCGCGAGTATCGGATTGTTCCTTCGCCACACCGCCGAGGCCTTTTCGCAGGATCTTCACCTGGTCGGCTATGGCTTTCTAGTCTCGGCGGCGTTTCTGGTCGCAAGCGGCGTTGCGCGCGGATCGAGCGAAGAGGTTTCCTGGCGGCAGGCAATCGGCATCGGACTGGCGCAAGGCGTGGCCGTGCTCCCGGGAATCAGCCGGAGTGGGGTCACCATCGCGGTGGCCATGCTTCTCGGAATCCAGAGCAATGCGGCGTTTCGGTTTTCCTTTCTGATCTCGTTGCCAGCCATCGTCGGAGCCGCGTTCTTCGAGGCAGCGGGCGCGGAAGGGTTCGGGTCACTTGGGCTCGGAGCCTGGGTAGGAGGCGCAACGGCCACGGTGACGGGATATGTCGCACTTGTTATCCTCCGCCAGATCATTCTCGTTGGACGGATGTGGACGTTCGCAGTTTACCTCGTACCCCTGGGAGTGTTTCTCATTGCCCGATGAGGCAGGGACCGGCTCATGACGAATAGTGACAAAGCATACGCGGTGATCATGGCGGGAGGCTCAGGCAGTCGCTTCTGGCCTCTGTCACGGCGCAGCCGACCCAAGCAGTTGCTCGCCCTGGGCCCAGACGAGCGTTCGCTGCTCCGTGCAACTGCCGAGCGCGTTTGGGATGTGCTCCCGGCTGAACGCACTCTCGTCGTGACCTCGGAAGAGCTCCGCGAGCAGGTCGAACGAGAGCTTCCGGAGCTCGCGCCGGGTCAGATCCTCGCGGAGCCGGTAGGACGCAACACGGCGCCCTGCATCGGCTGGGCCGCAACTCACGTCAAGCGGCTCGACGAAGACGGGATCATGGCCGTCCTTCCTGCCGACCACTACATCGGCGAGACCGACGCCTATGTCGAGACGCTGCGGCGGGGACTCGAAGCGGCCACGCACGGAGACTACGTCACGATTGGGATTCGCCCCGCGCGGGCCGAAACCGGCTACGGCTACATCGAGGTCGGTGCTGAGCTCGATCCTGGGGTGTTTCGAGCCCGGCGCTTCGTGGAGAAGCCGAACCGCCGACGTGCCGAGCAGTTCGTCGCGAACGGGAACTTCCTGTGGAACAGCGGGATGTTCTTCTTTCTTGCCTCTCGGATTCTCGAAGCGATCGACCTGCACCTTCCCGGCCTGGCCGGCGAGCTTCGACGCTACGACGAGGCCGCCAAGGCGGGGAACGAAGCCGCGGCGGTCCAGCAGACCTACGCCAATCTGCCTGCCGTGAGCATCGACCATGGCATCATGGAAAAGGTCAGCGCGGTCAGCGTGGTACCGGGCTCGTTTGAATGGTCCGACCTCGGGAGCTGGACTTCAGCATGGGAGCTCGCACCGCAAGACGAGCACGCCAACGTGCTGCCCGCGGACGGAATCGCGGTCGATGCGAGCGGCAACTTCGTTGCAGCGCCCAAGGGCAAGCTGGTGGCGCTGGTCGGTGTCGACGACCTGGTCGTGGTGGACTCCGGGGACGCGCTTCTCATCGTCCCGCGGGAACGCGCTCAAGACGTGCGCGAGGTTGTTGCAGCGCTTCGTGAACGAGGCGACGAGAGACGGTGATATTGTGAACCCGCACGTCTTTCGTCAGTACGACATCCGAGGACACGCCGAGCGAGATTTCGGGGACGCGTTCGTGCGTTCACTGGGACTGAGTCTAGGCACCTTGTACGCGGAGCGAGGCTTGTACCGAATCGGCGTTGGGCGCGACTGCCGGCTGAGCTCACCGCGGCTGCACCAATCCCTGTGCGCCGGGCTGATCGAAACCGGCCTCGAGCTGGTCGATATCGGTGTCGGCCCCACACCGCTCTTGTACTTCGCTGTTCACGAGCTCGACCTCGACGGCGGCGTCCAAATCACCGGAAGCCACAACCCACCCGAAGAGAACGGCTTCAAGATGATGCTGGGCAAGGGCTCGCTCTACGGCGACGACATCGTAGAGCTTCGGACCATCATGGAAAAGGGGAGCTTTCATCGGGCTCCTGGGGGCTCGATCGGGGCCTTCGATCCGACTCCCGCCTACGTGAAGAAGGCCCAGGGTGACATCCAGCTCGGGCGGCACGACATTCGATTCGCGATCGATGCCGGCAACGGCGCGGGCGGGCCCCTGGCCCTCGAAACGATGCAGGCGCTCGGCTTGAATCCGGTGGCGATGCTCTGTGAGATGGATGGAACTTTCCCCGTGCATCACGCGGATCCGACCGAGCCCGAGACGCTGGTAATGCTCAAAGAGCGCGTTTTGAAAGACAGGCTCGAGCTCGGCTTCGCCTACGATGGTGATGCGGACCGTGTCGGCGTGATTGACGCACGCGGCGAAGTCATCTGGGGCGACAAGCTGATGATCATCCTGTCGCGCGCGCTGCTCCGGAAGCACCCCGGCGCGACGATCATCGGCGAAGTGAAGTGCTCGCAAACCATGTACGACGACATCGAAGCCCACGGCGGCCGCGGTGTGCTCTGGAAAACAGGTCACTCGCTAATCAAGACCAAGATGAAGGAAGAACACGCTCTTCTTGCTGGCGAAATGAGCGGGCACATCTTCTTTGCAGATCGCTACTACGGTTTCGACGACGCGATTTACGCAACGCTCCGGATTTTGGAGATTCTATCCCAGAGCGACGTGCCGCTTCACCAGATGCTGGCCGACGTGCCGGAGACCTTCGCCACGCCAGAGATTCGCGTCGACTGCGACGATGCCCACAAATTCGAGCTCGTTCAGCGAATCGTCGAGCACTACCGGCCTACACACGACTTGGTGGACATCGACGGCGCCCGCATCCAGTTCGAAGGTGGTTGGGCGCTGGTTCGCGCCTCGAACACACAGCCGGTCCTCGTCCTGCGCTTCGAGGCCGACTCCGAGCCGCAGCTCGATACGATTCGAAACGAGGTGGAGTCAGTCCTCGAGCGTTTCGGGGGCCTCTGACTGCGGAAGCGCGGGCAGTTGGACCTCCAGAATCGCGCTCTGAACCGCTTGGCCCTCACGAGCTTGCCAGTCACTTGGTCCGATCACGGCGCGGCGCGTCTCGTGCTCTGGGTGGTAGACCAAGACCTCCTGCCCCTCGTGAATCGAAGCCGCTGGAATCTGAACGCTCGGCCCCGCGCCTACGTAGCGATAGACCTTGACCGCGAGCGGATTGGTGATGACACGAACTGTGCCCGTCTCGCCAATGTCGGCATTCGTCGGCTCAGTCTCGGCGCTGCCGAAGTCGACAGCGTCCGATGCATCGGCTGCGGCGTCAGCTTGAATAGCGAGCTCGTAGAGCAGGCCGTCTTCGGTTTTCGTCCAACTCGCACCACGGGGCACGATGCCCCTCGACGGACGAAGCCCGCGATCCAAGACAATGAACTCGTGAGCGCTATCGATGGCCAAGCCGGGAGCCGTCGCCGGGCCGCGTCCTACGAAGACGAAGATCTGGGCGTCGCTGGGGGTCACCGTGACCTCGATTACACCCGACGTCACCGGCGTGGCTACAGGCGCAGCGGGCCGAAGCAGTGCATCGAGGGTTCCGGTGCTGATGAGCGCATACAAGCCGATGCCCAAGACGGCAGCAGCGAGCAGAACGCCAAGACCGCCGCGGCGCCTCGGCGGGCGAGAAACCGGGCGCGAGGCCCTGTCGTAGGTCGGCTCAGGCGCAGCCGCGGACTCCCTCAGGGGCAGCGACGCGGGCACGGATTCGGCGTGGTTCACAGAGCCGGTCCCGAACACTGATTCGGTCGGGGTTTCCAAGGCCGGCGCGGCAACATGACGGGTCTCGGCCGGGTTCGCGGACTCGGTCACGCTCCCTGCCCCAGCCACGCGACCGGTCTCGGTCACCGCCTCGGACAGCAATACGGACACCGAGGCGGTCTTCGACATCGGAGCTGCCGCGGACTCGATGGCTCCATCCTCGCTCGACCACTTCCGAATCGTCGCCGTGATCGGCTCCGGCCCCGGCTGTGGCGGTTGCTCGGACATCACAGCGGCGGCGGCCGCCGTTCTTGGCTCGGACAGCGGCTTCAGATCGGGCAGGGGCGTCGCGCTTCGTGCGACCGCTGGCCTCGATGGCGGAACTGGAAGCGTTTCTGGTTGGACATCGACGTCGGGATCGCGGATCAAGGCGCCGGGAATACGGATTCGCTCCGTGATCGGCTCTTGCGCTAGCGGCGGCTCCAATGGCAAGGCGGCATGCGCGGGCTCCAGCGTCCGCGTCGCCGGATCGCGCAACAGTTCTTCGAGCTCGGTGTCGAGCTCGCGCGGATCGACTCGGGCGGCATCAGGGGCCGGCGGCCGGTCGCTCTCGCGAACGAGGCGAGCGAGGACGCGCCGGGAAGCTCCCCGGTTGATCGGAATCAGCGAGGCCTCGATGGCATCATGGAGATGCCGCAGGTCGCGCGGGTTCTCTCCGGTCTTGGTGTCCTTCACGAGCTGCAGGAGATCCGGAGGAACTCCAGGGCCTGCTGCAACGAGCAGCCGGGCAAGAACCGAAACCAGAGAACGGGCGGCCTCGTCGGGATCCACCCTCGGTGCGCCGCCGGACACGACGACCGAGCCTTCTGCGGTCACGCGGACGTCATCCGCGTCGAGCTTGACGGATTCCTGAAGAAGCCCTTCGCAGGCCTCCAGAGCGACGAAAGCACCGATCTCGAACGGGAGGCGATCGCCACGCTGCTCCAGCTCCTCCACCAGTTGGCCCACGCCGACGTCTCTGCCCATCTTTTCCCCTCAATCCCGTTCAGGCGGTCGCACACAGACCCCATGGTCAAGCAAGTACTCCTTGACCTCCGCCACAGTGTAGTGGCCGTCGTGAAAGATAGAAGCGGCAAGCGCCGCGTCCGCCCCTCCGGCCGCTAGTCCCTCATGTACGTGCCCAAGCGTTCCCACTCCCCCCGAAGCTACAACCGGAATCGAGATTGCGTCCACAACTGCGCGAGTTAACACCAAATCGTAGCCGTCCTGAGTTCCGTCGCGGTCCATGCTCGTGAGGAGAATTTCGCCGGCGCCGTACTCGGCCATCTGTCTGGCCCAGGCGATCGCATCGAGCCCGGTGTCACGCCTTCCGCCGTGCGTATAGACCGTCCATGCGTCGGTCTTGCCCGGCACCCGCTTCGCATCGATGGCCACCACAATCGCCTGCGAGCCGTATGCCTCGGCCATTTCTTTGATGAAGAGCGGGTTCGCTACCGCGGCGCTGTTGATCGAAACCTTGTCGGCCCCAGCGTGCAGGAGCTCGCTCACGTCGCGCCGTTCGCGCACTCCACCCCCAACGGTCAGAGGGACGGCCACGGTCGAGGCGGTGCGGTCGACCAGATCGAAGAGGGTGCGGCGGTTCTCGTGCGATGCGGTGATGTCGAGGAAGGTGATCTCATCGGCCCCGCCGGCGCTATAGCGCTGCGCTGACTCGACCGGATCGCCCGCATCCCGGAGCCCAACGAAGTTGACGCCCTTGACAACCCTTCCATCCTTGACGTCCAGACAGGGGATGATTCGCTTGGCCAGCATCAGGCCTCTTTCAGGGCAGCGAAGGCTTGCGACAAGGTGAAGGCGCCCGAGTAGAGGGCGCGCCCGCAAACCGACGAGCGAACGCCTGCCGCCGAGAGCGCCCGAAGATCATCGAGCGAGCCGATTCCGCCCGAGGCGATCACGGTCGTATCCACGTGGGACTGCAAGCCGGCGGTCCCCTCTACGTCCGGTCCCTCACGCGTCCCGTCCTTGTGGATGTTGGTGAAAAGGATGGCCCCGATGTTCCAGCCGTCGACTTCCTTGGCGAGCTCCGTGACCTCCTGCTCGCTCTGCTCCTGCCAGCCCTCGACAGCGATCTTTCCGTCGCGCGCATCGAGCGCCATCACGACTCCCAAAGGATAGCGATCGCAAATCGCACGGGCGACATCCGGCTCCTTCACGACCACGGTGCCAAGCACGACGCGAGCGGCGCCTGCGTCCATCCATTGCGCCGCGACGTCTGCGTTCCGAACGCCTCCGCCAATCTGCACCTGGAGCTTCGTCTCGCGAAGGATACCCTGGATGATCGCAACATGCGCGGGTTGACCTCGGCGCGCTCCTTCGAGGTCGACCACGTGCAGCCGCTTGGCACCCTGGTCCTCGAATCGCTTCGCCATGGCGACGGGGTCGTTGTCGTAGACGGTGACCTCGTCGTACTTGCCCTGGTGCAGGCGTACGACCTTACCGTCGAGCAAATCGATCGCTGGAATCAACTCCACGAGACATCTCCTAGGAAGTGCCCGATCATACGAGCGCCGGCGTGCTGGCTCTTTTCGGGATGGAACTGGCACGCAAGCACATTGTCACGAGCGATCGCCGAACAGAACGTGCCGCCGTAGTCAGTCGTGGCTACGACGAGACTCTCGTCGGCAGGAACACAGTAGTAGCTGTGAACGAAGTAGTACCACTCCTGGTTCTCGAATACCGGATGGCGGCTTGTGATTTGATTCCACCCGATGTGCGGCACTTTGAGCCGGCCGCCCTCCGCGTCGCGCAAGTCTGTCGCGAAGCGCTTCACAGCACCGGGGAAGATGCCGAGCCCTTTTTCCCCAGGCGCCTCTTCACTCTCTTCGAACAGGGCTTGCATTCCGAGGCAAATGCCGAGGTAGGGGCGACCGCTGTCGATCCATTCGCGCACCGCCTCGCCGATCTCTCCGGCCAGCGCGTGCGCGCACTCTCTGAAAGCGCCCTGGCCCGGCATCACCAAGCGATCGGCGCGCAATAGGATGTCAGGATCCGAGCTCAGCTCCGCGTCGGCACCAGCGCGCTCGAATGCCTTGGCCACGCTGTGCAAGTTCCCGAGGCCCAGATCGACAATCGCTACCCGGCCGGTGGTCATTCGGTCAACGTGCCCTTTGTCGACGGCACGCCGATGACCCGGGGGTCGACCTCGGTCGCTTGCCGAAGCGCGCGAGCGAACGCCTTGAAGCTGATTTCGATGACGTGGTGGAGATTGTCGCCGGCGTGCTGGCGCATGTGCAGATTGCACTGGCTGCCCCGTGCGAAGCCTTCGAAGAACACCTCGGCCAGCTCGGCATCGAAGTCCCCGATCTTCGCCTTGGGCAAGGTGACGGCCCACACGAAGTACGGACGGCCAGACAAGTCGAGCGCGCAGGTCACGCAGGCTTCGTCCATCGGCAAGGTCGCCGAGCCAAAACGGCGAATGCCCGCCTTGTCGCCCAGGGCGGCAGCAAAGGCCTGCCCCAAGGCGATCGCCAGGTCCTCGGTCGTGTGGTGTCCGTCGATGTGCGTATCGCCAAGGGCGCGCACCTCGAGGTCGAACAGCCCGTGCTTGGCGAGCTGCTCCACCATGTGTGTGAGAAACCCGATCGGGGTCTCCACCTGGTATTGGCCGCTGCCGTCGAGATCGAGTACCACGCGGATGTCGGTCTCTTTGGTACGACGTTCTATCGTCGCTGTTCGTCCCATGAGGCCGCTACCATAGCCCGGAAATCCTTCCAGGCTACCAAACTAGCCCGACTTCATCCGTTCGAGAACTTCTTCGAGCTTGGCCTTGAGGTCCTCGTTGTCGGGCTCGTTCTGAATCGCCATTTGGAGGTTGAGCTTCGCCTGAGACCAGTCCTCGGACTTCATGGCGCGATGTGCGCGCGAGAAGAACGCCCGCGCCTTGCCGGAACGCAGCGTGACTCCGCCTGGCGGCCTGACCGTCCGGCGCTTCTCCTCGGTGCGATCTTCCGAATAGCGGAGCACGCCGTTCTCGAGGCCTTCGTTGTAGAGCTTGCGCTTCACGGGATCGAGGAGGACACGGTACGCCTCACTGCCTAGCTGGTAGCGCTCCGTGTGTTGCGCGGCCTCCTCGGGAGACCCAACGAAGTTGTCCGGATGATGCTCGCGCGCGAAGTGATGGAAGGCGGTTCGGATCTGGTCCGCCGTCGCAATGGGAGTGACGCCCAGGAGCTGATAGTAGTCGAAACGATCTGCCGCGTCGGACATAGGCTAGCCTCCGAGCTTGGCCTCATGGCGTTCGCGAAGCCGTTCGATCTGCTCCTCGGGTAGCTCACCGATCAGCTTGATCGCGATCTGCTGCTGCTGACCGGTCCCGACATCCTGCGCCCTGACCTGAAGAGTGCCGTCAGCGTCTATCATGAAGCGAACGGCGATTTGAACCTTGCCGCGAGCCGCTGGGCGCAGCCCGTCGAGCACGACCTCGCCCAGAAGCTGGTTGGCAGAGACTTTGCGGTGCTCCCCCTGGCAGATCCGAACCACCACGGTCTCCTGACGATCACGCGCCGTGGTGAACATCTTGGTTTGCCCCGCGGGAATCGCGGAGTTGCGGCGGATAATCCGCTCGCAGTATCCGTCGACGGTTTCAACGCCGAGCGAAAGCGGCGTCACGTCCAGAAGCAGTGGCGCTTGAGGAACCGTCGGTGCCGCCGGGGCCACGGCAACGGCGCCGGTGACGGTGTCGACCTCTTCGTCGAGCGCGGCCCTGAGCACCGCTGGGGCCTGGCTCCCGAGATCGAGCTCGACATCAGTGTGCGATGCCTCGTCCATCGGTACCGAATCCCGGCCAAACGCGTCGTCACCAAGCTCCACCATGAGCGACGAGCGCTCTTCATCGAGCTCGCCGAAATCATCCTCTGCCTGGCGCCCGATCTCCATCAGCAAACCCGACGCGTCCTGGTCGGCCGGGGGCTGAAAATCGAGCGGACCCGCCATCGTTGGCCGCTGGGTGAATCCCGGCTCGCGAGCACGCGTCGGCGTGTCGAGGAGATCATCGTCGCCAAGCGAGTCGGCGAACGAATCCAGTTGAACCGGAGGCGGTGGCGGCGGCGCCTGGCCTGGCAGGGTCGCCTTGCGCGCCGCGCGCGCGACAGGCGGTGGCGGACGTGGCGGGCGGTCTCCAATGTTGGTCGGCTCGTCGTCGAAGTCCGCTGCAGGCCCAGCCCCACGCGCACTTTGGCTCGGCTGCACGACTTTCTTGAGGGAGACCTTGGCGAACGGAGCCTTCCGAGCTGGGACGGACAGCGACTGGGCGTGAAGCGCAGCGCCCTGAGCGACGACCAAGTCCGGATCGATGTTCACCATCGGTTCGCGTCCGAAGTACTCGGCGACCATTCGTTGAAGGAGCGGAATACGCGTCGAGCCCCCAACCAAAATGACGTTGTCCAGCTGTGTGGGACGCAAGCCCGCCGCCTTCATCGCGTCTTCGCAGACGTCGAAGGTTCGCGCCACCAGCGGCTGACACATGTGCTCGAGCTGCTGGCGAGTCAGCGAGTAGTCCAAGTTCAGCGCCGCCCCGCCATCGCCGTAGGCTAGCTCCTCGACGCAAAGCTGGATTTCAGACTTGGCCGAGAGTTGGACCTTCGCCCACTCCGCAGCCGCCCTAAGCCGCTCGTAGGCTTGGACGTCCTGTCGCACGTCGTAGCGATGGGTCTCGAGGAAGCGCTCAATCATGTGATCTGCGATCGTCGTGTCGACGTCGTCACCACCCAAGAACGTGTCACCCGCAGTCGCGAGCACCTCGAACACGTCTCCGGCGAGCTGCAGGATCGTGATGTCGAAGGTGCCGCCACCCAGGTCGTACACCGCAACGCGCTCGGTCGAGGCCTTGTTGTAGCCGTAGGCGAGAGCCGCCGCGGTCGGCTCATTGACGATGCGAAGCACGTCGAGGCCGGCCACACGCCCGGCCGCCTTGGTGGCGCTACGTTGAAGCTCGTTGAAGTTCGCGGGCACCGTGACAACCGCCTGGCTGCACTCTTGACCCAGCGCTTCTTCTGCAACCTTGCGGACATGCCGAAGTACGAATGCGCTAATCTCACTGAGCGTGTAGGTCTCGCCTCGAGCAGCAACCAGCACGCCCCCGCTCGGACCTTCAGAGAGCTCGAAGGCGAACCGCTCCTGAGCGTGCTTGACCTCGTAGCTGGTAAACGGACGGCCGATGAGGCGTTTGACCGAGTAGATGGTGTTCTTCGCATCGAGCAGGCGTCGCTCTTTCGCAGGGGCGCCCACCAGAACGTCCCCGCTCGGATGAAATGAGACGACCGACGGGGTCAATGTCACCCCATCACTGTCCGCGAGAACCCGCCCACCAGGCCGGTCGGCAACGGCGACGACAGAATTGGTCGTACCTAGGTCGATCCCGATGACGGGTCCGTTACTCACACTCCCCTACCCCTCGCAAGAACACTCCCCAAAATGCTCAAGTAAGGATAGCGTGTTGTTCTACGGATTACACATTTCCAGACGCGAAGGGGCTAATTCCCTTCGGGTTCCTGCGATTCCTCGCCGTCGACCTCCTCGCCCTCGGCCACGGGCTCGACGTCGACGACTTGCTCCCCGTCCCCGAGGCGGATCACCCGGACTCCCTGGGTATTGCGGCCCGTTTCACGAATCTCGCCCACCCGGGTCCGAATGACCTGCCCACCGTTGGTGATCACCATCAGCTGGTCATCCGGAGAGACCAAGCGGAGCTTCACCAGGGCCCCATTCCGCTCGGAGGTATCCATTCCGATGATGCCCTTGCCCCCTCGGTTCTGCGTGCGCCACTCCGAGACCTTGGTGCGCTTGCCGTAGCCGTTCGCGCTCACCGTGAGAACCTGCTGTTCGCTCTCGTCCTCGATGATATCCATGCCAATGACGAAGTCCCCCTCACGAAGGTCGATGCCCTTCACGCCCATCGAGTCGCGGCCCATGAACCGAACGTCTTCGATGGGAAAGCGAATGCTCATCCCGTGGGAGGTGCCGATGAGCACATGCTGACCCGGCGTCACGATGCGAGCGGTCAACAATCCATCGCCTTCGCCGATTGCAACGCCGATGATTCCCGTCTGACGGATGTTCTCGTAGGCGCTCAGACTCGTTCGCTTCACCCGTCCTCGCCTTGTGCAGGTCAGGAGATAACCATCCTCGACGAATTCCCGAATCGGAAGAATCGCGGCCACGCGCTCATCGGGCTCCATGCCCACGAGGTTGACGACTGCCCTTCCCCTCGCCGCGCGGCTGGTTTCCGGAATCTGATACACCTTCTTGAGGTATGCCTTGCCCTTGTCGCTCAAGAACAGCACGTTTGCGTGCGCGTTGACGACGAAGACCCAGCTGACGAAGTCTTGATCGCGGGTGTCCATGGCCCTGAGGCCCTTGCCGCCACGTCCCTGAGCCCGGTATTCGCTGAGCGGCACACGCTTCACGTAGCCAGCGTGCGAGACGGTGACGACCACCTCCTCGTCCGGAACGAGATCCTCGATCGAAATGTCGCCTTCGGCCTCGACGATTTCGGTCCGACGCGCGTCGCCGAAGCGCTCGCGGATCTCGTCGAGCTCCGTCACGATGACCTGGTCGAGGAGCACTTTGCTGGCCAGAATGGCCTCGAGCTCGCCGATCAAGTCGCAGAGACCGCCGTACTCAGTCGCCAATTTCTCGCGCTCGAGACCGGTCAAGCGTGAAAGCCGCATCTCGAGGATGGCTTTGGCTTGGCGCTCCGAGAGGAGGTACTCACCCCGCTCCTTGGCTGCTTGGATCTCTGCTTCCGGACGTCCCGCACGTTTGACGAACTCTTCGAGGCCGGTGAGCGGCAGCTTCATCAGGCGCCCGCGCGCCTCGTCGGGGTCTCTTGAGGACCGAATGGTGCTGACGACCAAGTCGATGTCGGTGACCGCCATCCCGAGACCTTCGATCAGCTCTCGCTGCGCCTTGGCTTGACGAAGGTCGTAGCGTGTCCGGCGAACGACGACCTCGCGCCGGTGATCGATGAAACGAAGCAGCGCGGTGCGCAGGTCGAGAACTTCGGGGCGCTGCCCGACGATCGCCAGGCAGTTGTAGCCGAAGGTACTCTGCAGGGCGGTCATCTGGTAGAGCTTGTTCAACACGATTTCGCCGTGTGCATCGCGTTTGAGCTCGATGACCACTCGCAGGCCGTCGCGGTCCGACTCGTCACGGATGTCGCTGATGCCCTCGAGCCGCTTGTCGCGAACCAGGTCGGCCACCTTCTTCAGGAGCTCGGCCTTATTCACCTGGTATGGGATTTCGGTGATGACGATCATCTCGCGGTCACCCTTGCCGGGAAGCTGCTCGATGTTCGCCCGGGCCCGCATCACGATACGCCCGCGCCCAGTTCGGTACCCAAGATGAATACCCGCCCGGCCGTAGATGTAGCCCGCGGTCGGGAAGTCGGGGCCCTTCACGCCGAGCCGTCCGGTTTCGTCATCGTCCTGCATGAGCTGGTCGACGCTGAGCTCGGGGTTGCCCATCAGCCGCACAGTGGCATCCAGCACCTCGCGAAGATTGTGGGGCGGGATGTTGGTGGCCATGCCAACGGCGATGCCGCCAGAGCCATTGATCAGCAGGTTGGGAATCCGGCTCGGAAGGACGAGCGGCTCACTTTCGGAGTCGTCGAAGTTTGGACCGAAGTCTACGGTTTCCTTTTCGATATCGGCGAGGAGCTCCGAGGCCAGCCGGTGCATCCGAACCTCGGTGTAACGCATCGCCGCAGCGGGATCGCCATCGACCGAGCCGAAGTTGCCCTGCCCGTCGACCAAGGGGTAACGCATGGAGAAATCCTGCGCCATGCGAACCAGCGCGTCATAGACGGCGCTGTCGCCGTGGGGGTGGTACTTGCCGAGCACGTCACCGACGATGCGGGCACTCTTCCGATAGGAGCCGTTCCAATGCACCTTCTGCTCGTGCATCGAGTAGAGAATGCGCCGGTGGACTGGCTTGAGGCCGTCCCGGACGTCTGGAATCGCTCGGCCGATGATCACGCTCATCGCGTAATCGAGGTACGAGCGCCTCATCTCGTCTTCGAGTGTGACCGGATGCTTCTGTGGAGATTCCGCCATGAACTACTGCTCCCACGCGTCGTTCCCCAAAGTGCGACGCCGGCGCGAAGCTACCACGTGCGCACCCCCGCCGCACGCGCTCTCGGGGCCTGTGAACTGCTGTTTTTTGGCTGCTTCCGAGGAAGTTTCGTAAACCCCAGAGCGGAGCTGGAGCGGAACGGAAAATGGACACTGCAATGCGCGATCTCGACCGGATCGAAGAACGATCGTCTGATGACGGACGCGGCGTCCTGGCCCTGTCGGGCATCGGCCTGGTGGCGGCGATCGGCGTCGTGGTAGCGGCGGTTGCCGCACTGCCCGATGGCGGCGAATCCTCGCCAGAAGACCCACTTAAGATGTTGGCGATCGCGGAGGGTATCGGGGACCTCGAGGACCTCGAGGAACCAAGTGCCGACCCTGAGCTCGATCCAGAGACCCTGAGCTTTCCAACGACACTGGTGACCGAGACCAGGCCCGAAGTCGCCGCCGCCATGGCTGCCGCAGCCGCCGAGCTTGCACACCTCGATCCGCTGACGTCACCTCCGCCCCGCTCTGACATCGCCGCCGGCCTGCCGGCGGCTGTGACCGCGGGTCCCGATCGGCAGGTCGTCGAGATGGCTGCGATCCGCGACCCACTCGTCGCCGCCACCGTTCGCGAAAACACGATCTCCGCTCCAGCGGGATACGAAGGTCGCTACACCCTTCAGGTCATCAGCTACCGTGACGCCAACGAAGCGCAAGTCTTCGCCAGGGCCCTACGCAAGCGCGGCCACGCGGCATACGTAACGACCGGCACGGTGGAAGACCGCGGCACCCACTGGCGCGTGCGCATCGGACCATTCGAATCGCGACAAGCGGCGCAGGAATATCGAACGACGTTCGAACAAGAAGAAGGAATGAACACCTTCATCGTCCGGAACAAGGACTGATCGAACCAGACCTGGGCGCGGACAAAGGCGCGCCCCGGTTCTTGCGACTACGGCAGCTCTTCGAGCCAGCTCGCATCCTCGAACCACTTCGCGCGAAGCGCCGAGAGGATGCCCGTCGCCTCGATCGCTTCGATGTAGTTGTCGATCAGATTGTAGAAGCGCACGTCCTTGGCGGACACTGCGATTCCCATCGGCTCGACGGAAAGCGGCTCTGCCAGGGTGACGAGGCCGGCGTCGGGATTGCGGAGAACTGCCAACGCGCAGGCCGGCATGTCGGCGATCATCGCGCTGGCCTTACCATCAATGACCATGGCAACGCCCTTTTTGTAGTCGTCGACAGCGACGAGCTTCGCCTTGGGGATGTTCTTCTTGACGAAAGCGTGGCTGGTCGAGTTCTTCAGCGCAACGAAGGTCACGTCGGGCTGGTTGATGTCTTCCACCGAATCGGCGCCCGCCAGGGCCTTCGAGGTGGTCACGAGCGACTTGCCCGACAACAGGTAGGGGCCCACGAAGAGAAAGTCTTTGGTGCGAGCCGGCGTGATATCAACGCCTGACATCACCATGTCGACCTGGCCCTTCTTCAGTGCGCCTAGCAGCTGGCTGAACGGCTTCTGCACAATCTCGATCTCCAGTCCAAGCGCGTAGGCCAGCCCGTTGGCAAGGTCGACCTCCAAACCGATCATCTGGCCGCTCTTACTTTTGACGTTGAGCGGCGGCTGATCGGCAGACATCCCGACACGAAGCGTGTTGGTTTTGACGACGCGGTTTAGTACCGGCGTCTGTGCGGTCACGGCGGATGAAGCGATCAACGAGAGGGCGGTCAGCGCGGCGAACACGCAGAGTCGAATGCTACGGATCATGAATGGGGCCTTTCTTGGGGAGTGAAGCAGCCGGGAGCCTAACCCAGCCATGCGCTAGCGCAACGCCGAAACTCTCACTTGCCGCATGTCGGCAGTGTGCTCCTTCATCAGGTGCGCCACGGCGGATCGTTGCACCGCATCGGAGTGGGCAAGCCGTAGCCCGTGGAACTACCGTATGAGGTAGTTCTGCAACGCTTCCTTCGCCACGTAGCTCGCCTTGATTCGCCACTTTGGCTCATTGACGACCAGCGCGGCGACAGCGATCTGCGGATCGTCCACCGGTGCGTAGCCGACCCACCAGTTGTAGGTGCGGTGCGGTTCGTAGCGACTGAGCGTGCCGGTCTTGCCAGCAACCTCGATGCCAGGAAGGAAGGGGCGCCCCTTCGAGTCCCAGAACGCCTTCTTGGCGGTTCCCTTGGTCACGGTCCGAGTCATCATCTCCCCGGTGAGGCGCGCGGTTTGCCGCGGCAGGACCTGTCTGAAAATTGCGGGGCGTGTTCTGGTAGAGCGTGTCGCCGGAACGGCTTTCGATCCGATCGACGATTGCCGCGTACGGCATCTGCCCATCATTCGCGATTGTCGCCGCCACCAGCGCGCCGTGCAGCGGGGAGAGCTGGCTGTGCCAGAAACCCGCTGCCATGCGCGCTCGCTCCAGCCGGCTGTCCGGCACGTCCACTGGGCTTGGCGACGTGGGCAGATCAAAGGGCAGGCGCTGCCCGAAGCCGAACGCCGAAACGTATTGCGACATCCGCGCTTGATCGATGTGACGGTCTGCAAGCTTCGCGAACACGGCGTTGATCGAATAGCCGAGCGCGTCCGCCATCGTTGCACACCAGCGGTCCCGCGTGGGGCTGTCCACCAGATCAGCGGCCACCAAGCCGCGCATGCCTCCGCCGTAGCAGACCGAGGCGGAGCTCTTCACGCCCGCATCCACCAGAGCCGATGCGGTGATGATCTTGAACACCGAGGCAGCCGGGGGCCTCGGATCGGTCGCTACACGCGGGCTATCGCCCTTGCCCGCCTCGTAGCCGACGAAGGCGAGCACGTGTCCGGTCTTCGGGTCGATCGCGACCAGACCGCCGGCTGGCACATCGTAGCGACTGAACAAGCCTCGAATGTGGGACTGCAGATCGTGGTCGACTGTCAGCACGGCGCGGGTTCCGTCGCGTCGGGGGACCACCCATCCTTGGCTCCCGGGCTTGGCCTTTGCGATATCGATATCGGAGAAAGGCGGGGTTACCAGCCGAGCGACGTTGGTCGAAGCTCGCTGAGCACTTGGCGGGCTCGCCGTCAGAGCCAATGGCGTGCCGAGGACAAGGGCGAGACTCGCCAGCCCCCATAGCCAGGGGTGAGAAATTACGTGCCGCACGCGTCTACGCTATTGAACCAGGTTCTGCGGGTCAACAAAGCCATCGGTCCGCTGTGGCTGCAATCGGCTGTCGCTCATTTTCGACCAGAGGCCGGTCGGCTGTATATTGAGAGGGTGCCGTTCAAAGATCAGACGACGAGCGCCAGCCAAACCGTCCTCACCGAGGTCGGACAGGCCCGCGCATCGCGTCCCGCGAACGAGAACGCTTGCCTCGTAGTCATTTACGGACACGAGATGGGCCGGCGTGTGCAGGTCGGCACTGAACCCCTGACCATCGGGCGCTCACCGAACTGTGAGGTCCCGATCGACCAGGAAAGCGTTTCGCGCAAGCACTGCCGGATTCAGCTCGAAGACGGAGAGTTCCTAGTTCGCGACCTAGGCTCGACGAACGGGACCTACGTGAACGACGACCTCGTGGAGTTTCATGGACGGCTTCGACACGGCGATCAGCTCAAGGTGGGTCGCACCATCTTGAAGTTCATCGTCGGTGACGACGTGGAAGTGCAATACCACGAAGAGATCTATCGCTTGATGACGACCGATGGTCTCACTCAGCTCAACAACAAGCGATACTTCGACGAGATGCTCGACCGGGAGGTCGCGCGCGCAAAACGATACAAGCGAACTTTCTCCCTGCTGGTTTTCGATCTCGACCACTTCAAGCGCGTCAACGATCGCTTCGGTCACTTGGCTGGCGACGCGATTCTACGACAGCTCGGCGCCGTCCTCCTGGGAAGGCTACGCGTCAACGATGTCTTGGCACGAATCGGGGGCGAGGAGTTCGCGCTGATCACACCCGAGGTGAGCCTCGATGGCGCGAAAGAGCTTGCAGGCAAGATCAATCGCTTGATCGGAGACACCCGGTTCGAGTTCGAGGGCTCGCGAGTGGACATCACGGTGAGCGTTGGTGTCGCCGAATGGCAAGCGCAGTACGAAGACGCCTGGGATCTGTTCAAGGCCGCCGACGACAAGATGTACGAGGCCAAAAGAGCCGGCCGGAACCAAGTCTGCTTCTAGCAAGTAGCTCCGCGGATGCCGTCGAGGTGTTCAAGAGACCTAGTCCACCCTGGCTCGAACGAGCCCCGAGCGCGTCGCGCAGCCCCATAACGCCGTTTTCGGGGCTGCCTCACGGTTTTCAGCTCTAGGACCGTCCCCCGCAGGCTGCGCCACGGGTGAGACCCTTGCCAGGAAAATGGTGCGTGACTATGTTCGCCGCAGTACTGGAAAAACTTGGGTTCCGCCCGAGTTGGAGTAGAACACCACCATGAGCGACGAAGAGGAAACAATTACATCGATCCCGCCGCCCGATACGGGAGAAATCGAGTTCGGCAGCGAGCTTCCCGTGCTGCCGATTCGCAACGCCGTGCTCTTCCCCGCCGCGGTGGCGCCCTTCGATGTGGGCCGCGAGAAGTCGGTTGCGCTCGTCGAGGATATCGAAAACCTCGATCAGCCCATCATTGCGATCGTGGCGCAGCGAGATCCGTCCACGGACGATCCCGATCAGAACGACCTCTACCCGGTCGGTGTGGCGGCGCGTGTTCTCAAAGCGCTCAAGCACAGCTCCGGTAACTACAGCCTCATCCTTCAGGGCCTGGTGCGCATCCGCGTCGAGCAGGTCGTGACCTCCGAGCCGTACATCCGGGCCCGGGTATCGCGACTCGAAGAGCCCGGTGCCGAGGACGTCGAGAGTGAAGCGCTGGCCATGAGCCTCCGCGACATCGCCAAGCAAGTCATTCAACTCATGCCGGAGCTGCCACGCGAAGCGGGCTCGCTCATCGATTCGATTCAAGAGCACGGCCAGCTTGCCGACTTGGTGGCGGCGAATCTCGACGCGCCGGTCGACGAGAAGTCCCAGCTCCTGGAGACACTCGACACCAAGGAACGCATTCGAAAGGTCCTTCGCCTGCTCACCCGTCAGCTCGAGATTCTGAAGATGCGCGAGCGCATCAACTCCCAAATCAAGGAGGAGATGGGCAAGAACCAGCGGGAGTACGTGCTCCGCCAGCAGCTCAAAGCCATCAAGGAAGAGCTCGGCGAAGAAGAAGGTGATCAGGGCGACCTCGACGTCCTCGAAGAGCGCCTGGCCAAAGCAAACCTGCCAAGCGAGACCGACAAGGTCGCGCGAAAGCAGCTCAAGCGCCTCCGTCAGATGCAGGTCGGCTCGGCGGAGTACACGGTCGTTCGAACCTACATCGACTGGATTCTCGACATCCCCTGGAGCAAGCAGACCGCCGACAACATGGACATCGCGGCCGTGCGCAAAGTGCTCGACGAGGACCACTCCGGTCTCGAGAAGGTCAAGAAGCGCATCGTCGAGTACCTGGCGGTTCGCAAGCTCAAGACCGACAAGAAGGGTCCGATTCTCTGTCTCATCGGCCCTCCTGGTGTGGGTAAGACCTCACTCGGCCGTTCAGTCGCGCGTGCACTCGGACGCAAGTTCCACCGAATCAGCCTCGGCGGCGTTCACGACGAGGCAGCGATTCGCGGTCATCGGCGCACCTACGTCGGCGCCCTTCCCGGTCAGGTCATCCAAGGCATGAAGAAGGCCAGCACGATCAACCCGGTCTTCATGCTCGACGAGATCGACAAGATTGGGCACGACTTCCGTGGCGACCCGGCCGCAGCACTGCTCGAGGTTCTCGACCCCGAGCAGAACGACACCTTCAGCGACCACTACCTCGAAATCCCCTACGACCTCTCGAAGGTGATGTTCATCGCCACCGGCAACGTGGGCGACACCATCCCGGCGCCGCTGCGGGACCGTATGGAGATCATCGAGATCCCCAGCTACACGCGCAGGGAGAAGGCCGACATCGCGCGCGTGCATCTGGTGCCGAAGCAGCTCGAAGAGCACGGCATCAAGCCCGAGCAGGTCACGCTGAAAGACGGGGCCATCGAATCCATCATCGATCACTACACCCGCGAAGCCGGCGTGCGTAACCTGGAGCGTCAAATCGCGAGCGTCATTCGCGGTGTTGCCGTGAAGGTCGCCGAAGGCGAAGAAGGCCCCTGGGTCATCTCCGACGAGGAATCGCTGCGTCCCTACCTGGGCGCGCCCCGCTTCAGCTCGGAGGTCGCGGAACGCACAGCGGAAACCGGCGTTGCGACCGGCCTCGCCTGGACCTCGGTGGGCGGAGAGATCCTCTTCATCGAGTGCACCCGGATGCACGGCACCGGCAAGCTTCAACTCACCGGCCAGCTCGGTGACGTCATGAAGGAGTCCGCGCAAACGGCGATGAGCTACGTCCGGACGCGGGCCAAGGCCTTTGGCATCCCGGAGGACTTCCTCGAGACGAGCGACATCCACATCCACATCCCCGCAGGCGCCATGCCCAAAGACGGGCCGAGCGCTGGTGTCACCATGATGACGGCCATCGTTTCCCTGCTGACGGGGATCCACGTGCGTCACGACGTTGCCATGACCGGCGAGATCACCTTGCGCGGTCGCGTGCTTCCGGTGGGCGGTGTCAAAGAAAAGATCCTCGCCGCGCACCGCGCCGGGATCAAGCGCGTCATCCTTCCGGAGCGCAATGTCGCCGACCTGGACGAGGTCCCGGAGGAAGTTCGGGAGACCCTCGACTTCGTACCGGTATCCAAGATGGACGCCGTGCTGGCGAACGCCCTGCTCGACCCCGATCGCCTCAAGCTAGACCTCAGTGATCCGCGTCCCGACAAGGGCGACGCCGTTCAGCCGTCTGCACCGTAAGATGCGGGCCGAGCGCCAGTAATGGAAGGCGGACGGTTTCGCCTCTGGTACCTGATACTGGTTCCGGCGGTCATCGTTGCCGCCGGTATTCTCGGCTACTACACCTTTCGCTCCTCGCGCGAACATACACAGCTCGGTGAAGAAACGATCGCGCAGTCACTTCTGACGGTCGCACAGCAGCGCGTGGAGCGCATCGAGCGCTACATCGTGATCGCGGACGGCACGGCATTTCGCTTGGTCAATCCAAACGATTCGAGCACTCTCGACTCCGTTTGGCTTCCCCAGGCCGAAGCCCAGACACCGTCTGTCCGTTCCGTGCTCCTGGTCGACCCCGACGGAGAGATCATTCAGTGGGCGAGCCGGGAGGACAAGAAGACGCGGAGAGCCTTCCTGCGGACGTTCCGTCAGCGCCTGGTGAACACCCTCGATCTCGACTCCGCAGAACCGCGCGTCCTTCAACACGCCCACGAGCAAACCGAGGATGGCGGCTACCTGCTGTCGTATAGAGCCTACGACACACTCGCTGGCCAGTTGACGTATATCGTAGCGGTTCACGATACGCAGTACCTGGTCGACGTAATCTTTCCGACGATGTTCGGCTCCGACGAATCCGCGCCGATCTACAACATCGTCGACGAAAGCAACCAGCTGGTATTCGGACCCGACCTATCCGAAGTCGGCGTCTACACGGTAGACCACCGTTTTCCAACCACCCTCGACGGCTGGAGTCTCCAAGTGGCTCCGCGTCAGGCTGCGCTGCTGCAAGCGCAGGGACGAAACAAAATGCGCGGCGAGGTGACACTACCATTGATGTCGTTCGCGATCATCTTGCTCAGCGCCATATTCTTCATCTATGCCGCAGAGAAGGAGCGCCGCCTCAATCAACTCAAGAGCGAGCTGATGGCCAACGTATCCCACGAGCTCAAGACTCCTCTGTCGGTCGTTCGAATGTTCGCCGACATGCTTCGCTCGGGCCGCGTGCCGAGCGAGGAACGCCGCATCGAATACCTGGACATCATGTGCCGAGAGTCCGAACGACTCACCTCCCTGATCGACAATGTGCTGGATTTCTCGGCGCTCGAGGGCGGCAAAGGGCCGTATCGGCTGAAGCAAGGTGACCTCGGGGAGTCCGTTAGCCGCGCGCTCGAGGCGTTCCGCTATCGAAGCGAGCAAGACGGCGTCGAGATTCAACTGACGAGGGCAGAGGAGCTCCCGCCGGTTCTGATCGACCAGGAAGCGATCGCGCTGGCAATCATCAACCTACTCGACAACGCCGTGAAGTACGGCGGACAAACCCCGGTCGACCTCGAGCTGATAGCCAAACGGCATTCCATCGACGTCGCCGTTCGTGACCACGGTCCGGGAATACCAGCCGACTCGCTCCGTCGCGTGTTCGAACGCTTCTATCGAGGCCCTCACAGCAGTCCGACCCGCGGCTCGGGCATCGGGCTATCGCTGGTCAAGCACATCGCGCAGGCGCACGGGGGACGGGCATGGGCGAAAAACGCGCCCGGAGGCGGCGCGGTCGTCGGCTTTTCCATACCGATCGCTCAGCTCTGAGCAAAGCGTCTTTGCCGCTCCCCTAGACTGCGGCTATCTTCGCGACGATGTCAGAAGACGGACGCGGAATCCTGCTCGTGGAAGATGACCCGGCCCTCGCCCTCGGGCTCTCCGATAGCTTGCGGTTCGAAGGGTACCGGGTGGTACACACCGCGAAGGGCGAGAAGGCGATCGAGCTCGCAGCCTCGGAACAGATCGACTGCGTCATCCTCGACCTGATGCTGCCCGATATCAACGGCTACCAGGTTTGCGACAATCCGCAAGACCGACCCAAATTCTGCCGATCCTCATGCTCACTGCCCGAGGCCAGGAATCGGACAAGATCCGAGGCCTCGAAGCCGGCGCCGACGACTATGTGACCAAGCCTTTCGCAATCGGCGAGCTCGTCGCGCGCATTCGGGCGCTCTTCAGGCGAGCGGGTCGCTCGGTCCGGCCCTCCCAGGCTGAGATTCGAATAGGCGAAATCAACATCGAAACCGGCGCCCAGACCCTGACCCGGGGCTCCGATACGATGCATTTGTCGTTCTACGAGGTGGAGCTGTTGAAGTTCCTCTGGGAGCGCGAGGGCGAACCAGTCTCGAGAGACGAGATTCTCGAGAAGATCTGGGGCCTGGAGGCCGGACCGAACAATCGCACTGTCGACAATTTCATCGTCAAGCTTCGCCGCAAGATCGAACCGAAACCCGATCGCCCCGTGCACATCCTCACCGTCTATGGTGTAGGCTACAAGCTCGTCTGCTGATCGCATGGGAACGGGCGTCACCACATTCCTCTGGTACGGCCTCTGCAGCGGCGTCGTAGCGCTCACCGCGATTGTCGGCGTCGGCCTTTTCATGTGGGGAACCCGTCGTGAGAGGCAGAAACGCCGCGACCAGCCGCCGTCTTGACCTCGTGCAAACAGGTCGTTACTACCGAACCGCTCTAGAGAGAGCCTTGGTGGACGAGGAGAGTCTTGCCGCGAAAAGAACAACGAGGCGGCCTTGGTCGCCGGCTGGCGATAGGGATCTACTCCGTCGCCCTCGTCTATTTGGTCATCGTGGGCTTCACGTCAGTCATCCCGCAGGTATTTTGGCCTGCAAGCGACGACTCGTTCGATCTGGAGTGCCCCGATGGCTTGCAGCTGCTTCGCCACGAGGTGGATGAGCTTCGACTCGCGTACCTAGCGACCAATGCGACCGACGAAACCGAGCTCCAGAAGGCACTCAAATCCTGGGACCTCCGGCTGAACGCTCTGGCCAAGCGATGCGAGAAGGACCAAGTGCACTTGCTCAATCAATACCGACACCGAGTCGAGCTTGGCCTGCAGAGGTACATGCGCGAAGACGCGCCTCTCGCCAATCGCGTCAGCGAAGCGCTCGGCTCGAAGCCGGATACCCAATCACCCGAGACCCCGGAGCCCAGTCGATGACCGAGCCGTCCGAAGCCAATCCGCCGAAGAAATCGGCGTACAAACCTTTGCAGAACTTGGCATACACGAGGATGTCCTCCAATCAATCAAGGAGATGGGCTGGATACCCCGACCCCGGTGCAACGGGACTCCTACCCGCTTGCCGTCGCCGGACACGACGTCATCGTGCAGTCCCGGACGGGAACGGGAAAGACCTCGGAGCGTTTCGGAATTCCTCTCGTCGACCGAACCGCCCCCAACGCGAGCGCGAGGAAGTGCTCGGCCAAGTGCGTCGCGAAGAGGTTCGCTTCTTAGTCGCGACAGACGTCGCCGCCCGTGGCATCGACGTGTCTCACCTCACTCATGTCATCAAAGTTTTCGTTGCCAACGAACGTCGAGCAGTACGTGCACCGGACCGGACGAACCGGGCGCGCGGGGCGAACCGGGACGGCAATGACGCTCGTAGGTCCGACTGAGCTTGGGATCCTCTACTATCTTCGACTGCAGTACCGATCTCCCCCGTCGAGCGAACGCTGCCGAGCGAGGGCGAGCAGCGGACCCGGGAAGAGGCTGACCGCATCGCACTGGTCGAGGCGGCTTTCCCAAATCAGCCCAACGAACAGGAGCTCGCCCTGGTGCGGCGCTTCATGAGCCACGCCAACGCGGAGCGGATGCTTGCAGGGCTGCTCGCGGCGTTCTTCGGAGAAGAAGAGCGAAGACGTGGACAAGGTCGCTGCAACCCGACGGCGGCGCGGCAAGCAGCATCCCGACGAACACAGCATCAGCAATGGCGACCCAGAAGAGCGGCGGCCAGCGGCCGAAGAGGACCGCCCACGGCGACCTTGTATGTGAACGTGGGTCGCGCGACGAGCTCAAGGCCTCGGAGCTGGGGCGCATCCTGCGAGACCGAACCGGCCTGAAACACAGAAGAAATCGGACGTATTCGGGTACGTGACAAGCACACATTGGTCGATGTGCCCGAGGATCGTGCCCAGGACATCATCGAATCCATGGCCGGGGCGGTCCTTCGCAACCGGGACTCGCCCTTGAGCTAGCCAAGAGCGACTGACCCTCCCCCGAATTCGCGACTCTGTCGGGACTTTGGACGTCGAAATTTGGGACGCGCTCCCCTGGTCGTCTATCTTGTTTTACGGGATGGCAGAGGGGATTGCGTCGACGAGGCCTGCGGCATCGGGTTTACACCCGGGCGCCGTGGTTGGGGGAAGATTCGAGGTCGTCGATCAGATCGACGAGGACCCGCAGGCGACGGTCTGGTCGGCCAAGGACCAACAGACGAAACGCTCCATTCTCGTGCGGGTCATCAAACCGGAAATGGTTTCCGCTGCGGCGGCGCCCGAGTTTCGCGAAGCTTGCCGCTCGGCCGCTGCCCTGTCGCACCGCAACATCGCGCGTGTTTTCGGTATGGGGCGCACCCCCAGAGGCGAGCATTTCGTCACTGGTGAGTGGGTCAACGGAGCCGCTCTCGGACTTCATTCAGGCGCGGGACCGCGACGGCGATCCGATCTCGCTGCGCGGTGTCTACAACGTCATCGCGCACCTGTGCAGCGCGCTGAGCTATGCCCATGAAAAGGGACCGCATGGAACCTTGCGCCCGAGCGTCGTATGCGTGACGCGCGGCGGCCGGGTCAAAGTCCGCAACTTCGGCGTCGGCCAGGTGCTCCTCGAGTCGGCAGGTAAGAGCGCCTTCAAGGAGTCCGACCACGCCTGCCTGGCACCCGAGGTCAAGCGCGGCAAACCGGCCACGGCACGCAGCGACGTGTTCGCAATCGGGGCCATCGTCTACGAACTCCTCACCACCCGCAGCCCGGGCTCCGACTTCGTCGCCCCATCTGACCTGCGACGACATCCCGCCCGAGATCGATCGCATCCTACTCGACTGCCTCGCGCCCGATCCTGACGATCGCTTCGACACGCCTGAATCCGTGCGCAACGCCCTTCTGCCTTTCGTGGCTCAGGCCAACTCCGTGCCTCCGCCGCCAGATGCCCGCTTCAGCATCGACGTCGACATCATCAATTCGGTGGCCCCTCCCGCGGATATCGAGATTCCCATGATTTCGTTGGCACCGCAGGATTCGTTCTCGCCACCTCCGCCTCCTCGACGCGGTCTCATGAGCCTGATCAATCAACTCTCTTCGGATTCGAAGCAGCGATGGATGGTCGCCCGGGACAAGATGGACCACGGCCCGTTCAGTGCGCGCGGAGCTCATCGAACGGCTCAACGTCGGCGGCTTCGCTGGAGACGACGTCACCTTCAACATCGAAACCGCAGAGCGCCGTCCGCTCCGAGAGTGGCCGCAGTTCCGCGAATTCATCTGCAGCGTGAGCACCAAGACGCGGCCGCGGCCGAAGAAGCGGCCCGCGCCCATGCACAGAAATCGGAGAAGCGTTCCACGGCGATGAAGTGGCTGATCGCCGTGTCTGTCGTCGGCCTCGTCGTGATCGCGGTCGGCGGCTTCCTCCTGTCCCGCTCGAGCGACGTTCGCGAAGCAGCGTCGACGGAGCTCGATGACCTGTTCAAGCTCGGGAAAATCACCACGGGCGAAGCCGGTTTGCTCCCTGACCCTCCCGTCCGTACGCGTAGGCGCAGCTCCAGCGGCTCTAGCGCGGTTCCACCGACGCGTGGCAGCGGCTTCTCCAGCTACGACGAAGCCATGAGCCGAGCTGTAGAAATGGGCGACGCTTCGCAATCCGGCGGCGAAGGACGCCTGACCGGCGGACAGGTCGCTAGCGTGATGAACCGCAACCTCAATCGCTTCTACAGCAAGTGCGTTCTTCCCCGAAGTGAGCAGCGGCGGCAAGCCGGGCAGCGTCAAGGTCGACCTCGCCATCGCTGGCAACGGCTCGGTCCTCGGCGCAACGGTGCACGGCGGCAGCGCCGAGTTCCAGGGCTGCATGGCGAGTCAGATCAAGAGCGTTCAGTTCCCGACCTTCGGAGCGCCTCGAATGGGCGCGCGTTATAGCTTTAGCGTCAACTAGACGTGCATACCGGGACACCGGGAAACGCGACACAGCTGCAACTATCGACCCCGCCGACGGAGAACGGCTCGCGACGGGCATGCTCGGTCGCAGCGTTGCGGTTTGCTTGCGGGGGGGTTTGGCGGTTCGCAGTTGCTCGTGCTGTCTGTATCGGCGGAACTGCCCCCAGCGCCGGCAACTCAGGGCTTCAGCGCTGCTGCGACTGGGGGAATTTTCGCGAAATTGGCCTTGTCGGCCGCCTTTTCGAGGGCATCTTCGGGGCTGACCTTGCCCGCCACGACCAACTTTTCGAGGACAGAGTCGATGCTCTGCATCCCGTAGGTTCCGCCACTCTGAATCAGGCTGGTCAGCATGGATGTCTTGGCTTCGCGGATGGCAGCCGCTCCCGGAAGAGGTCAGGATCAGGATCTCCTGGGCGGCGATTCGGCCGGTTCCGTCTGCTTTTCGAAGGAGCTGCTGAGCCACAATGCCTGCAAGCGAGTCGGCTAGCATCCCGCGGATCTGAGGCTGCTGGCTCGCGGGGAAGGCGTTGACGAAGCGGTCGATGGTCGCAGGCGCCGAGTTGGTATGAACCGTAGCGAAGATCAAGATGCCGAAGCTCGCGAGCTGCAGTGCCATTTGCATCGTCTCACGACCGCGCAACTCGCCCGCCAAGATTACGTCGGCATTCTCTCGTCCGGCGCTGGAAATTGCATCTGCGAAGCTAGGCGTGTGATCGCCGACCTCGCGGTGGGTGATCTGGCACTTCTTCGGCGTGTGAACGAACTCGACCGGGTCCTCGATGGTGAGGATGTGCCTCTTCGGTTCGGTTGATATGGTCGAGCATGGCCGCGAGCGTGGTGCTCTTCCCGCTACCTGTCGGCCAGTGACGAGCACCAATCCCGCGCGCCTCTCCGACAATTCAACGACCGCGCTTGGTAGTCCCAGCTGCTCGGCGGTGAGAATCTCGCTCGGAATCGTGCGAAACACGGCGCCGGGGCCAGTGGTCTTGTAGAGATAGTTGGCGCGGAAACGAGCCTTGTCCTGATATCCGTACGCGAAGTCGAGGTCGCGATAGGCGTGGAAGTAGGTCCGCCGGTCCTCGTTGATGATTTCGTCCATGAGACGCACGATCGTGTCGTGGTCGAAGGGCCGCTTTTCGATTGCGACCAACTCCCCCTTGGTGCGGATCATCGCAGGGTAGCCTATCGAAAGGTGAAGGTCGGACCCCCCCCCTGTTCGAGCAAGATGTCGAAATAGCGATCGAGAGCTGGCACGGCTTATCCGCCCTTCTTCGAAAAGAGATTGCGCATGGTGCCTTTGGCACCGCGTTCCGGTATGGCTTGCGTCTTCGGTTGGGCTCTTTGCGGCGAGTGGCCGATGACCCGGGGGTCGTCCGCAAAGGATTTGGCGGTTTCGATTGAGATTGCGCCCGTGGAAACCAAGTCGTTCAAGGAGTCCTCGATTCGAATCATTCCGAAGGCGCGGCCCCGCTGTAGCAGGCTAGGAAGTTGAAAGAGCTTGTCGTCGCGAATGAGTGTCCAGAGCGCCATTCCACCGGTGAGAAGCTCGACCGCGACGACCCTGCCATTGCCATCTTTGCGCGGAACCAAGCGCTGGCTGACCACGAACTTGAGCACACCGGCCAAGGTGGCTCGAACCTGAGATTGATCGTCGGGAGGAAACATGTCGATGAGCCGGTCGATGGTCCTCGCACCTGACGGCGTGCTCATGGTCGCGAACACCAGGTGGCCGGTCTCCGCAGCTTCGAGGGCTTTCTCTACCGTTTCACGATCGCGGAGCTCGCCGATCGCGATCACGTCGGGATCCTCGCGAAGCGAGCCTTTCAAAGCCGCGTGAAAGCTCCTGGTATGGATTCCGACCTCGCGCTGAGTGACGATGGCCTTCTTGATCGGATGAATGACTTCCACCGGATCTTCGACGGTGATGATATGCACGCTCCGCTCGCTGTTGAAGAGATCCACCAGCGCAGAAAGCGTCGTCGTCTTTCCGGCACCGTTGGGGCCGGAGACCACCACCAATCCCTGATGGTAGTTGAGCATTTGGCGGAGCTCCTGCGGAAGACCCAGCGAGTCGAGGGTTGGAGGCTCGGGCATGATGAGACGGAAGCAACCCTTGATCCCGCTTCGTTGCTTGTTCACGTTGACGCGCAAGCGGCCAACGCCTTCCAACTGACAAGCGAAGTCCGCATAGCCAAGCTCCTCGAACTGCTTGGCGTTCCGCTCGTTGAGCAGAGGCATCACCAGAGCACATGCCTGTTGGTCCGATAGAACGACCCCGACAGCGGTCAAGCGCCCAGCGCAGCGAAGTCGCGGCGGCTCACCCGACATGATGTGAACGTCGCTAGCCGCTTGAGCACGCGCCTGCTCGAGAAGCGCGCGCAGCCCAGCTGGAGCCTTGACTGGAGAATCCGCGCGCTGGAACTCGCCGAGCGGCGAAGCTTCTGCCGGGGGTCGATAGGAAACCCGAGGCTGCCGCTTCTCCATGATAGGCGCTCGAACGGCAACCGGCGCTGCAACGGCCGCACGATCTTTGGCGGGCATGGGCGGTGGCTCATACGAGGGCACCAATTGTTCTTGCTCTACTGCGTGGGCCGGGATCGACGCGACGATGGGAGCGACCTCACCAATTGGTACCCCGGGCAACTCGGTGTTCCTTCCCGCGCGGCGGACTCGCACCAAGAGCATCTCACCCGAGCGAGCTACGGTCACGATGTACTCGATTCCGTCGATCCGCGTTGGCGTTGGTGCGGATGCACCGTCCTCTCTCGGCACGAGGTTCTCCAAGGGCGTGTCGGTCACGAGCTTGAGAATGTGCCTCGCACTCATGGCCTCTCTGGTCACGGGCTTGGGCTTGCCCTTTTTCTTTGCTGTAGCGGCCGCCCCGCTCTGGAAAACGAGCTCGGTCACATCACCCCGATCGAGGTACTGCAGGAAGTCTTGAAGCTGACTCACGATTCCAATATTATCGCTAAACTCCGCTGTGTATCAAATCACGCTACCCCCAAGGACCTCCTGGCCGCTGGGTTCCGTCAAGACTGGAAAATCTGGAAGAGGGTTCGTTTGACAGCTATAGAGAGGCATTGCTAGCTTTTCTTGTTTCGAAAAGAAACAGCCAGCCCTTGTCCGCGGGTAGCGGAAAAGTGTAATATAAGTAGCATCATGTCCGAGGAAAAAGAGTCTTCCGTTCTCGTCAATCTTCGCGAGCTCATGGGCATCGAAGAAACTCGTGTTCGTGAAGAAGAAGAGGAGCGTCTGCAGCGCGAAGCCGCGCAGCGGGAACGCATCGCCGCCGAAACGCGTGCGCGACAAGAAGAGGAAGTCGCTCGGCTGCGCGCCGAAGAGGAAGCGCGACTGGCCGAACTGGCTCGAGTCCGCGAAACAGAAGAACAGGCCATACGGGAGCGCGAGGCGGCGGAGCTTCGTGTTCGTCTCGAGCAGGAAGCGCGGGAGAAGGCCGAGGCCCACGCCCGAATGCTCGACCATGAGCGCGAGCTGGCCACCATTAGCGCGCAGCAGCGCAAAGGTGTTCACCCCGGCCTGTTGGCAGCAGCGGCTCTGCTGGTCCTAGGGGTCGGCGCCGGCTCATACTTTGGATACTACAAGCCAAAGATGGAACACCGCGAAGCGGCTGCTTTGGCGGCGAAGATGGATGCGGAGCGCGCCGCGCGTGAAGCTGAACAAGCCCGCGCAGCAGCAGAGCTAGAAGCGCAGAAACGCGCACAAGCCGAAGCCGAGCAGGCCCGTCTCGCCGAGGCAGCAAAGCGCGAAGCACAGGCGGCCGCAGCGGCGCGCAGGGCAGCAGCCCCGAGCACCCCTGCCAAGCGTCGCGGGGGTTCGTCTCCACGCAAGAAGGCCGACACCGACGATCCACTGGCGGGGCTGGACAGCCTCTAGTCCGCACCGTAGCGTTGCCGCGGTGATTCATGGATGAGAACGACTCGCAGTCGCGCATCGCGCTTGCGCTCGATGTTCCAGACCTCGATGCAGCCCAAGCGCTGATCGAACAAACACAGGAGCACGTTGGCACCTTCAAGGTGGGGCTCGAGCTCTACACGGCGGTCGGTCCCGCGGCGGTCGAAATCGTCCACGCGGCCGGCGCTAGGTGCTTTCTCGATCTCAAGCTGCACGACATCCCAGCGACGATGGGGCGCTCCGTTGCGCAGGCCGCGTCCATGGGCGTCGCTTATCTGACGGTGCACTGTGTCGCCGGGCACGAGTCTCTCCATCAAGCGAGTCTCAACGCAGCTTCGACGCGCCTTTTGGCCGTCACCGTCCTCACCAGCCTCGACGCTTCCGCGCTCGACGCCATCGGCTTGGCGGGAGGGCCGCGCGGCGCAGTCGACAGGCTCGCCAAGCTTGCATGGGGTGCGGGGGTCCGGGGCTTCGTGACGTCCGCGCACGAGTGCGCGACCCTGCGGGCCACGCTCGGCGAAGACGCGTTCCTCGTGACGCCGGGAATTCGGCCCGCGGGCGCGGACGTCGGGGACCAGAAACGCGTGATGACGCCGGCTGACGCCATCGCGGCAGGCGCCGACTTGCTCGTGGTGGGGCGGCCGATCCGCGACGCGACCAACCCCGGCGAAGCCGCCGCCGAGATCGCGCGACAAGTACGACTGGCCCTTCCACGATGACCCGCGTTCTCGCAGGGCGGCGACCGGTGCTCGAGGGCATGCGCGGCAATGCCAAAGTCCACCGCATCTACACCGAACCGCAACGCGCCTTTCCTGACATCCGCCGAGCCGCCGAGGCCCAAGGGATTCCGGTGGAGAACCGAGACCGAGCGCGGCTCGATAAGCTGAGCGATGATGTTCGGCACCAGGGCGTCGTTGCGCTCGCGGACGACTACCAGTTCTGCGAGCTCGACGAGATTGTTGCCCACGCCGAGGGAGCCCCAGCGCTGGTTGCCCTCGATGAGGTGACTGACCCGCAGAATCTGGGCGCCATCATTCGAAGCGCGGTCACCCTCGGCCTCGACGGCGTGATCTTTCCCAAACATCGCGCCGCGGGGATCACGAGCGCGGTCGTCCGCGCCTCCGCAGGAGCGACGGAGCACGCGTCGATTGCGAGGGTCACCAATCTTCAACGCACCTTGCTTTCGCTCTCTGAAACCGGAATGGAGATCGTCGGACTCGACGCCGGCGCGGACATCGACATCCGTGAGCTCGAACCGAGCGCCTCCGGACGGGTTCTGGTCGTGGGCTCGGAGGGCAAGGGCCTGCGACGAATGGTTAGACAACGCTGTGATATCGTGGTTCAGATCCGTCAGAAAGGGCCGATGGACTCGCTGAACGCATCGGTGGCCGCAGCAATCGCGATGTACGAGATTTCGGGGAAGAGAGTCGCTCATGACGGATGACAACCTCGCGCGCGAACAGAAGGAAGAGACCGTCCGTCGCGTCCTCATCCTGACCGGAGGCGGAGACGCTCCGGGGCTCAATGCCGTCCTTCGCTCCTTCGTGAAGACGGCGACAGGCCTGGGCCTGCAGGTCTACGGTTCAGAAGACGGCTTCTCGGGCCTCATCGAGGAACCGACCCGCGTCGTGAGGCTCATGCGCTCAGATGTTCGAGGCATCCTTCCCAAGGGCGGCAGCATCCTTGGATGCTCCGATAGGGCTGACCCATTCTCCTACGGAGCGATCGGCCCGGACGGAAGCGCCAAGACCATCGACGTGTCCGAGCGAGTGCTAGCCAAGCTCAAGGAGTTCGAAATCGACACCTTGGTGCTCGTAGGCGGCGGCGGAACGATGAACATCGGCATGCGTTTCGCAAAGCTCGGCGTGCAGGTCGTGGGCATTCCGAAGGCCATCGGCAATGACCTCGCCGCGACGGACCTCACCTTCGGCCTCGACAGCGCCGTGGCCACGGCGACCGCCGCCATCGACACACTCCATTCCACGGGCGAGGCGCACGAGCGAGTCATGATCCTAGAGGTCATGGGACGCGATGCAGGCTGGATTGCCCTCATGTCGGGTATCGCTGGTGGCGCCGACGTCATTCTGATTCCCGAAATCCTCTATGACGTCGATCGCGTCATCGACAAGATCGCCGAACGTTCATCTCCATCCCACAACTTCAGCATCATCGTCGTCGGAGAAGGCAGCAAGCCTCTTGGCGGCACGGTCTCGAGCATCAACGACGCGCACGAACAAGTCTCGCACCGCCCCGACGGGCCGGGGTTTCAGCTAGCTCGCTTGCTCGAGGGACGCATCGATCACGAAATCCGCGTGACGGTGCTCGGCCATTTGCAGCGGGGCGGCTCGCCCTCCTCTTTCGATCGCATTCTCGGGACGCGTTTTGGCGTGCGTGCAGCAGAGCTCTGCTATCACGACAACACGGGCCAGGTCGTCGCGCTTCGAGGCCAGGATGTGGTTTCGGTGCCTCTCGAGGCCGCTGTGGCCAATCTAAAACGCGTTCCCCCGATGGAGAGCTCGTCGCGGTCGCCCGCGCCATCGGAATCGAGCTAGGCCAGGAGTGACATGCCCCGCACCGCCGCAGCCCTGATCATCGGAAACGAAATCCTGTCCGGCAAGATCGTCGACACGAACACGACCTTCCTTGCGCGGACTCTATTCGCGCTGGGCATCGAGCTGAGGCGTGTCGTCGTCTGCCCCGATGAGATCGACACCATCGCCGAGGATCTCAGTGCTCTGCGCGGTGCCCACGATCTGGTCTTCACCAGTGGCGGAGTCGGACCCACGCATGACGACGTAACGATCGAAGGCGTGGCGGCGTCCTTCGAGCGCCCGGTCGTGCGTTCCGAAGCGGTCGAAAAGATGATTCGCCACTACTATGGTGACCGCGCCACCGAAGCCCACTTCCGCATGGCCAATATGCCGGAGGGCGCCGAGATGATCCGCAGCTCCAACGCGCCCTGGCCGACTGTCGTCATCGAAAACGTATTCGTGCTTCCAGGCGTCCCCGAGATCTTCGAGCTCAAGCTCGTCGACCTGCGAAAACGCCTCGATCAGGGCCACGAGTTCCACTCCCAAGCCGTCTACACCCTGAGCGGCGAAGGCGAAATCGCCAGCCTACTAGAGCGCATCGCCAAAGATTTCCCCGGCGTCATGGTTGGAAGTTACGTCAAATGGAAGGCCGAGGACTACCGCACCAAGGTAACCTTCGACGGCAACGACCCCGACACAGTCAGCAAGGCAGCCGACATGCTGGTCGATGAACTGGATCGAGAACAGTTCGTACGGAGAGATTGACAAGCGGAGAACGGCTCGCGACGGGCGTGCTCGGGCGCGGACCGGGGCGCGAGCCCGCAGGGCGAAGCCCGGCGCGAACGCGCCGGCAAGGCGAAGCGCAGCGCCCGCCGCGCCAGGCACGCTGCTCACTCGCGTGAGAGTGATACCAGCACACGGGTGGGGGTGGGCGGGGCGGTGTAACCGAGCCGCACCACCCAACCCCAACCCGCCCCCACCACACCCGCGGCAGCACAAGCCGTACGTCGACGTCCGTCTCTCCGATCACATTCGCAAGCCAAGCCGTTCGACCCAGCCCCGTGTCGCGCCTTTTTCCGCGCCCCGGGCTTACTGCCACTTCAGTTTTTGCTTACCCGGATCCGTGATGATCTTAGCGTCTTCTGGGTCAGCGGGTTCTTCTTCTGGCTCCTCGCCTGCCATTTCCTGCGCGGCCTCGGCCGGGTAAAGCCTCACCGCTGTCATCGTATCGACGCGAAGCATCTGGGGTCCCGTTTCGGTCTGGGTCTTGATGCGCATCTGAGAGGTGGACTCCGCTTCGGAGAACGGGGTGAAGCGGTCCAACCGGACAACGGCCGAGCCGATGATCGATGCTTGGTAGGCTTCGAGTCGGCCACTTCCGATGGACTGTGGCTGGGCGGATTGGCGAGCCGTTATCTGCAGCGCGAGCTGCTCCTTGTCCATCTTCTCGATGTGATAGGTCACGACCTGGTCCACCCAGACACCGGAGAACTGCACTCTGCGCTCGACCTCCCAGCGCGCTCGTGCGCCGAGCGGCTCATCGGGAAATGGCACTGTCAGGAGCGCGCTGCGGATGTTGCCGAGCATCGTTCGGAGCGTCGGGGGCACGTCCTCCATGCCGCGAAACTCACCTCTGCGGATTCGCCCTTGCGCATCCATTTCGCTCCAACCCTGCACTTCGAGAAGTGGTGCGAGCGTCTTTTCCATCTCTTCGCGCTGAGCGGCGCTCATCTTCTCAGCCGCCTTGGAGATCCTAACCTGGGTGATTTGGACCGGATGGCGGATGAAGCCCTGGGGCGTCGGCTGGGCGGGACCCATCTTCACCTCGAGCTGCACGGGCGGAATGCCGCTCTGCGCGCCCTGGTCTCCCGCCTGCATCGCCTGCCCCCGCACCAGCTCCAGGAACAGCGTCTCAGTTTGCCCTGGGGCGACCCGGTAGCGAAGTGGAACCCGCGGAGTCATCCCGGCGTCCAGAACTCGAACCTCCGGCAAAACCCTCTGCGGTGGCCCCGGGTCCGCCACATGTACCTCTTGTGGCTGATATGCCGTTCTGCAGGAGCTGGTTGCCAACAACACGCAGGCAAGCATCACGATACGAAGCATGGAGTCTACCTTTCGCTCTTCGAAACTAGTCGCAGGATCGATCGTCGCGCCGACATCAAAGGCTCTGTCTTCTCGGGCGAGACGAGCGCGATGTCTGCAGCCGAGCTGGATTCGAGAGACGCCTCGAGCGCCAGCGGAAGAGTAAGATCCGCGAGCGCATGGCCCTGCGCATGCATTTCGTAGCCGCGGACGTGCATCTCGAGCTGCGGGTTGAGATCGGCTACTTGCGGCTTCGCTTCCTGGTGGACCTTGATCGCGACCCGGAATCGACTGCCTATGCGATCGGTGAGCTCGTAGCGCGTGACCTGAGTCACACGCGCACTCCAAATTCGCAAAGGCCTTCGAACCTCCCAGACCGCCCCAAGGCCCACCGGCTCCAGGGGAAGTGGAATGGTCGCAAGGGCCGAGCGCACGTTGCCGATCGTGATGGCAACACGGGGATGGATGCGTTCCTGGCCCTGCGCCCAAGGCACATCGGCATCGACGACGATGCCCTGCGGATTGACGTCGAAGCGTCCGCGCATACCGCGAAGCGCTTCCACGCCTTGCTCGACCTCTTGGGTTTGACGCTCGGTCACGCCCTCCGGAAGCACCGACTCCGCCTTGGAGATGCGCAGGATGTAACGGAACCCTTTGGGGATCAGCACCGTCGGCCCCGCATGCATGAGGAGGCTGAAGCCAGGCAGCACACCGAATGCGTCAGCGGAGTCCTCCGTCTGCTCGGCCGAAGCCTCCACATCGCGGATCTCCAGCAGCGTGTTGACGACCGTGTCGGCCGGAATCGCGTAGCGCAGTGGCTCGAGTGGCGCTTGCCCTGGGTCGATGAGTGTAACCGTGAGCTCGGGCGGAGGCGGCGTAGTTTTGTTCTTCTTGCAGCCTACTGTGGCCAGCAGGCCGAAAACGCAGGCACCCAGGATGATGTTCTTCATTGCTCGTCGAAGTCCCCTATACACCGCTGTCTTCTAGAGAGGAATCGACTCCGGGGCAAGCATGGAACGACGCCCAGCCGCCTCCTTCTCGTTCAGGCAGGCCTTCCCGCTGCGATTAATACCAGCCGCCGATGCCGAACGAGAAAGACGTGTACTTCCTGCTGACGTCCAATGCGGCGCTGATTTGCCAACGATAGTCTTCCGGCCAGATGCCGAACACGCTCCACTTCAACACGCTGATATCAAATCCAAGCGTGCCGTGGACTCGAGCGGTCGACTGCGCGAAGCGGCTGGGCTCCAGATAGGTGCCAGCGCGAATCTTCATTCGCGTCGGGACCACCTCGGATTCGAAGCCGACCCGCGGGGAGACCGTGATCTTCTCGCCGGACCGCTGGACGGTCTGGAAGAGAAGCGACTCGAGGCCCACGACCGTTCGTCACTCGGCCGTTGAACCAGAGGTCGGCGGTGAGCAAGTAGTAGCGGCGCGGCCAGCCCCAGCGATACTGCTTGCGAAGCATGTCCCAGGCCATCTTCTTCATCTCTTTTCGGGACTGCTTGATCCTGGCGTACTTCCTCGCGTACCTCTGCTCTACCGCCTGAACGCAGACGTCGACGTCGGGTCCGCCACGCGCTCGCACGGCCGCGATCTCTTCTCGTTCGGCTTCCTCGGCTGCGTCGCTTTCGCCTCGTGAGGCGCTCGAGCTCGTCGGCCGCTAGCGTTTCCGCGCTGACCCAGGGCGGATTCGTGGGTCGCGGCCCGAACTGGTACGAAAAACCCACGCTCCCGGTCGTTGGGATCTTCGTCGCCCGTGGAAGATAGAAGTCGCCGACAACGATGTCTCCGTCGGGATTCGGCGCGACGCTTCCCTTGGTCTGAACGCCTGTCGAAATGGGGGAAGAGCGACGCGCCGAGGCTCCAGCGCTCGTGGTGCGGCCTTATCATCACGCCGACTTCAGCTCCGAGCCCCAGAGCCTGATAGACGTCGCCGTCACTGATCACCTCCCTCGACTGAAACGTGCGCTGCCGCAAGATGCGCAAACCACCGCCGAGGATGAGCTGCCCATCGAAGAATCCATAGCCGGCTTGTATGTGAAAGGTCGTGAAGCGCAGCCGCAGGGTTTCCTCCTGCATCGTCGCAGGGTTGACGACTCCGCCGAGCTTGATGAACTGCGAATCGATCGTCAGACCAATGCCGAGATTCCACATCTGGAAGTACGCGCCCGGAATCAGAAAGAAGGTGTTGTCGGAGACGGCTCCGGTGTCCCCGACCACTCGTCCCGCTGTTGTAGAAGTCACCGGACTGGAATGGATAGGTCAACCCGAACGCCAACCAGTAGTCGTACCAGTCCGGCCACTGCGGGCCGCGGTATGCAACCGCGGCCGGATTCTGAAGGCCGCCCTCGACGCCCTGCGCCAAGGACGTAGCCGCGCCGGAGAGTCCGACCACGCGCGAGGTGCTGATCACCACTCCGCGCGTGAGGTCGACCGTGTAGTTCGAGGTGTTGATCGGGCTACCGTCGGGGCCGAGTTGGCCCTCAGCGCTTGCAGGCAGCCATACACTCCCCGCCAAGGCGAGCAAAAACAGTGTGGGCTTGTTGGGTCGCTTCGTTCTCACCACGGGTGCACCCGAGGCTACACGCGGATGCGGCGTGGCTCACTAACGAACTGCGCCGACGCCCGACTGCGTAGCGCCTTGGAGGGCGCCCTGGTCTTCGGCGTCGAGGTTTCCTGGCTTCGTCGCCTTGAGTCTTTCGACCTCTGCGTCGGCTTCCTTGGCGCGCTCTTCAGCTTCATCGAGCTCTTTGCGCGCTTCAATGGCCCGTTCTTGAGCGGCCTTGACGTCCGGATCCGTCTCGGCTTCCATTGCCGCGAGTCGGGCCTCTCGCTCTGCCTCGTTCTCAGCCTCGATCTCCTGCTCGGTCTTCTTTTCCTTCACGGCCGTCTTCACCACGTCCGCGGTCTGACCGATGTCGCCCCCGATCGAGATGATGATGATGCGCTCCTTGACGGGCACGCGGAGGAAGTTGGTGTCGTTTTCGAAGGCCTGCTCGGTAAAGTCGAGGCCATTGGCCGTTCCTTTGCCAAACAGCACCGAGACACCCGCCGAGAGGCCCTTGCCGTTCTTAGCGCCGCCGATGGAGGCGCTGAAGCCGTAGCGATCGATCTTGGCCGGACGAACGAAGTCTTCAGAGCCCGAGGCATCAGGCGCGCTGCTGTTGTCGGTGAGGAAACCAAATCGAGTGAACAAGAACTTGTTGATTTGAATCTCCGAGCCCAGCGAGATATTCCAGGTGAAGTCCCGCTTGGTCGAGTCCGCCAGCAGAATGCCCGAAGTATTGGCGCGGCCCTCGAGCTGCGGGGTCCCAGGGGCGACCGAGCCGTCTGGGACCCGACCGACGAACTGAACATCCGCTGCACACCGCCACCTTGCTCGAGATCACGTAAGACACGCCAAGCCGCAGCTCCCAGGGAATCGGCGAACGAGCGCCGCTTTGGGGAGTGCCGAACACCGAGTCGGAGAGACCCGGGTTGACTGGCGAATTGCTCGAGATCACGTCGGTCAGCTCGAACCTCAAGTTCGACTTGCCGCCCACGTTGAGACCCGGAGGCTGAAACATGAGTCCCACTCGCCATCGCTTGCCAATGAGATTGAGAAGACCGATTCGAAGGCTCAGGTCCCATGCGTTCATCCTGAAGACCGTATTGCGGCTTATCTGCGTCGCATCGAACACGCAAAACGGGATAGTGGGGCTCGTCGGACATGGGCTGCCCAGGCTTGGGTCCTGTGTTCCCCCGACCGTGAGCGAGGCCGTTTCCACGTGCTGAATGACGCGGTTACGGGCTAGCAGGGTGATGCCCCAGGAAAAGTTGCGGGTGGGCCGATGCCCGATGGCTGCCGCGAAGTAGCTCGCGCGATCGTCTTGGTAGAACTGGAGGCTGTTGGTGCGCCCGAACTCGTCTTGAAAGTTGATGTCGCCGCCCTGAGAGACGTTGTAGAGGACGAACGCCGAAATCGCGATCTGCAACGGCTTTCGATTGTCGAGCTCCTCCTTCCGTTTACCCACGGCAAAGCTCGCAACAGCGAATCCCGGGAGGTTCGGGTTCGATTTCAGATTGAAGTCCGACACTTGGTCTTCCCCACCGGGTCCGTCGGGCCCGTCAGTGACGACCGCACCCGAGATCTTGAGCGTCCGGCGCTGAAGCAAAGACAAACTGCCCTGCAGAAGCCTCGGCTCGAGCAAGGGAAGACCCGCCGGGTTGAACCAAATCGCGGCCCCGTCGGCGGCATAGGCGGTGTACGCGCCAGCCATGCCGCGCGAGCGCTCGCCGAGCTGCAGGGTTTGGTAGTGCGTGCTGTCCGCTTGAGCCCCAACGGAAAGCGGATGTAGCCAAGGCGCAAGAAATGCGCCGATAACGCCCAGCCACGCTGCCTTCACACCCATCCCGCGCATGGCCCGGACTGTACCCCAGAAGCCTAGACCCTGCCCGCACGAAAACGACCGCCAAGCTAGTCCGCGCCCAACTTCTTCGCCGGGATTGGGGACCATCAGCACGAGCGGACTGAACGCAGCGGAGCTCGCGTCGATTGACGCCTTCGGACGCGTTGCGTAGAACGACGACTCAGGAGCGAACCGCCAGATCCGAAAGATCGAGTACATGCAGAAACCGCCCAGCAGCATCGCCCTCTCTTTGTTCGCGTTCTTCTGCACCCTGCCCGCGGCCTGCAAACATGATGGCGGTCCGCCCGCGTACAGCTCGACCGATGCCGTTGTTGCGGAGTCTTCGCAGGTCTGACTGGGGAGACACGCATCTTCACACCAGCTTCTCACCTGACGCGTACTTCTTCGGCAACGAAACGGCCGACCCTGACACAGCGTACCGATACGCGAAGGGCCTCCCGGTCATCCATCCGTACCACAAGGGGAAGATTCAAATCGGGACGCCTCTGGACTTCCTGGTGGTAGCCGATCATGCGGAAATGATGGGCGTCCCGCTCCGCCTCTTCCAAGGCGACAAGACACTGACCAAAACAGCGACTGGACAGCGTTTCATGAAGATGGTCGAGGCTGGCAAGGGCCAGGAGGTGTTCCTCGAATTCGTGGGAGCCATCAATGCTGGGCAACCCTACGACGACTTGAACGGCGAGGACATTCGGCGCTCGGTCTGGAGCGAGATGGTCAAGATCACCGAGCGCCACAATAGCCCCGGCGAGTTCACGGCCTTCATCGGCTGGGAGTGGACGTCCACGCCCGGTGGCAAGAACCTCCACCGGGTCGTCTTCATGCCAGAGGACGGCGAGGTCGCGTCCAAGTTCATCCCGTACAGCGCCTTCGATAGCGACAAGCCGGAACACCTTTGGGCCTGGCTCGAGGAAACCAGCGAGCGCACCGGCGCCACGTTCACTGCCATCCCGACAACCTCGAACATCAGCGGCGGCCTGATGTTCAATGACGTCGACAGCGAAGGGCGCCCGATCACCGCCCAGTACGCGCGCACGCGGATGAAGTGGGAACAGGTCGTCGAGGTCACGCAGATCAAGGGTGACTCTGAAACCGATCCCATTCTCTCCCCGAATGACGAGTTTGCGGCGTTCGAGCCCTTCAGCCATGCGATCGACGCCGAGGCCCTCGCCGACGGAAGCAAGGCGGCCATCGGACCCGGCGACTTCGTGCGCTCGGGCTTGCTACGAGGCCTCGAGCTCGAAGCCGAGGTCGGTGTCAACCCGTACAAGTTCGGCATGATCGGTTCGACCGACTCGCATACCGGAATGGCTTCCGCTGAAGAAGACAACTTCCACGGCAAGACGGCATTCGATTCGACACCTGCCAATCGATTCGACACCTTTCTGGGCATCAAAGGATTCGGCGCGGACATGTCGGCAGCCGGCCTCGCCGGGGTGTGGGCCGAATCCAACGAGCGAGACTCGCTCTTCGACGCTTTCCGACGCAAGGAAGTCTACGCGAGCACAGGTCCCCGTATCCGCGTTCGTCTCTTCGGCGGCTGGGGCTTCGACGCCAAAGACGCCGGCAAGAAGGACCTGGTACAAATCGGCTACACGAACGGGGTCCCCATGGGCGGAGACCTGACCCAGGCCCCGGAAGGAAAGGCCCCCCGTTTCTTGGTCTACGCGATCAAAGACCCGGTTGGCGCGAACCTGGACCGGATTCAAATGGTGAAGGGCTGGCTCGACGACGAAGGCGAGCCCCAGGAAAAGGTCTCCAACATCGCCTGGTCCGACCAGCGGACGCTCGACGACGATGGCTCGCTGCGACCGGTCGGAAACACCGTCGACCTCGAGACCGGCGCCTACAAGAACTCGATCGGCGACGCGCAACTCTCAGCCGTCTGGGAAGACCCCGACTTCGATCCGAAGCGCGCGCGCGTTCTACTATTTGCGCGTCCTTCAAATCCCCACGCCACGCCATACTCTCTACGACGCGATCGCCCTCGGCATGGACCCCGAGCAGACGGGACATCCGTCCACGATTCAGGAACGGGCCTACTCGTCACCGATCTGGTACACGCCCTAGCCTTCTATGAAGCGCTTCCTCAGAGAGCCCTTGGTTCACTTCCTTCTCGCGGGCCTCGGGCTGTTCGTTCTGTTTGGAGTCGCAAACCCTGGTGAGAACGACTCTGATCCCGAACGTGCTGATCGTCGACCGCGATGCGCTGCTCACCTTCATTCAGTACCGAATCAAGGCCTTCAACCCCGCGCTGGCAGAACGGAAGCTCGACGCCATGTCCGGCGAAGAGCTCGACCAGTTCATCGACGACTACGTCCGTGAAGAGGTGCTGCACCGCGAAGCCCTGCTGCTCGGCCTCGACGAGGACGACTACGTCATCCGGCGACGCCTGGTTCAAAAACTCGAGTACATCACCGAAGGCTTCGCCGAGGGGAGCGCCGATCTGGATGAAGCCGCCGTCCAGCGCTACTTCGATGCCAACAAGGGGGACTACTACGTCGAGCCCTTCGTGACCTTCACCCACGTCTTCTTCCAAACCGAGGATCGGCCGCGCGAGCAGGCCCGCGCGCTAGCCGAGAAAGAGCTCCTGAAGCTCAACCGAGACGGGGTTTCCTTTGCCGACGCCCCGCGACACGGCGACCGCTTCCTCTATCACCTGAACTACGTCGAGCGGACACCGGACTACGTGGGCAGTCACTTCGGACCAGCGATGGCGAGGGCCCTTTTCGAGCTAGAGCCGAACGACTTCCTCTGGCGCGGCCCCTTCGACTCGCCCTACGGCGTGCACTTGGTCCTGCTGACGACCAACCAGCTCGGTCGAGTGCCCGAGCTGGCCGAGCTCGAGGGACGGGTCCGAGAGGACGCGCGCAGCGCCGCGGTCCGGGCGGAAACCGAAGCGGCCATCGCCGACGTCGTCGACGCCTACGATGTTCGGGTCGTCTACAAACCCGAACCTCTGGCGCCCCGCCAAGAAGGCAGCGGCGAGCAGTGACGCGCGCGGTGTTCCTGGCGACCTTAACGCTTGCGGCCAGCGTCACGTTCAGCAGCCGCGCGCGAGCGCACGAAAGCCGTCCCCTCTACATCGAGGTCACGGAAAAGGCGCCGCTGCTGTTCTCAGTGCAATGGAAGATCCCGCCCTCGGTCGACGTACGCAATGGGCCGGAAGTCATCATGGCCGAGGGCTGTGTCGCTGCGACCGGCCAAGCTACCGGTACCGCTGGTCGAGGAAGCATTCGTCGGCAGACCTACCGATGCGACGAGGACCCTGCCGGCACCGCGCTGCAGATCAAGTATCCGCTCTACAACCCGTCGGTGTCCGCGCTCGTTCGCATCTCGAGGCAGGCGGGCGAAGTCCACTCGCTCCTGGCATCGCCTGAGCAAACTGAGCTCGTCATCCCCGCGGTCGAGAGCTTTGGCGCGGTGGCGCGCGACTACCTCTCTCTCGGAGTGAGACACATCCTCGGAGGCTACGACCACCTCCTCTTCCTGGTGTGCCTACTGCTGATCGCCGGCACGGGTCGTCGCATCTTCATCACCATCACCGGCTTCACGCTCGCACACTCGATCACGCTCGCGCTCAGCGCCCTCGGTCTGGTCCACGTACCCATCCCGCCGGTCGAAGCCGCAATTGCTCTAAGCATCGTGTTCCTCGCGGTCGAAATCGTACGAGGTGACAAGAACAGCCTCACGTACCGCTACCCAATCGCAGTCGCCTCTTCATTTGGCCTACTTCACGGATTCGGTTTCGCGGCGGTGCTTGGCGAGACCGGCCTGCCGCAAACCGAGATCCCAGCCGCCCTGCTCTTTTTCAATCTCGGCGTCGAGATCGGGCAAATCCTCTTCGTCGCGGGAGTCATCCTACTCTATCAGCTCGCCCGGCTCGTGGCTCGGGCGTTCACCCGTTGCGACCTCTCGATCGACGCGGTGCGGCCGCTTCAAACGGCGGCGGCGTACGCAGTCGGTTGCCTCGCGTCCTTCTGGATGATCCAGCGCGTCACCACTTTCTGGACCGTTTGAAGCGTACGGCAACGCGCGGTGAGCACCGCGGTCGGGGAACTGATCACTCGGAGACGTCGGGCTCGACCGGCGTTGGCTCGACCGGCGCAGCTTCGATGGGCGCCGGCGAGCCGGACTCCATCTTGCCCCGCTTCTCGGCCTTCAGTGCCTTCTTGTCGCCCCGTTTGCCTCTGCCTTTGTCGATCGGAGGCGGCACCTCGTACTCCGACTTGAGTGGCGTCACGATTCCGTCGATGGTCCAGGTGTCGGAATCTGGGTAGTAGACGTAGACCGCCTTCTGCTCGCAACCGCGCACCGCGATCTGCGACGCCATTTTGCGCGCTCCCTCGGTATCGACGACGTTGAGCTTCAGATCTTCCTGCGGGCAGGCGAGGTCGAACGCCGCACGGCGCATCACCGTCGTGTTTGCCTTCTTGTTGTGCTTGCAGGCGGTGCCGGCGATCACGAGAAGCGCGGCGATGGCGAGACGAATCAACACGCCACTGGTTATGCACCTGGAAACAAATGTACGCCAGAGTTTTTTGACACCTTGGGGCTTGATCTGATTCATCGTTCGTTTCCTTCTCCCTGCATTCCGGCAGCAATATTCAGGCCGACGAGCCTCGCGATCATCACTGCGAGGTAGAGGGTCCCAAAGACCCCCTCAAACACCGCCACCGGCCGAGCCAGGCCAGACACCGGCACGATGTCGCCGTACCCCACCGTCGTCAGGCTCGCGAGGCTGAAGTAGAGCAGCGCATCGCCCAGCTCCTGGGGATTGGCTCCGTCGGGGATCCCGGAGAACGACCCAGGTTGGAAGAGCTCCAGGATTTCGTAGAGGTACGCGAACGCGACCGCCGCCAAGAGGTATGCCACGATGGCGCCGTAAATGGTGTTGGTCGTGACCTTTTGCTCCTGGAACAGCTCCCTCACGACGATCACGATCGCCAGAGCAATCCAGACCACCGTGGTCAGCGCGGACCCCAGCTCCAAGCCGAAACCGCCCCAGAGCAAGCCGGCCCAGCGCATCGCCAAGGTCAGCGCCGTGAGTGCCACGAAAGGCCATCGTTGACCGCCGCGCGACGCGGACGAATACGCCCCGGCGACGAGCACTAAGTTGAACAAGGCCTCGACGCTGTATGCAGACCCCGCGCGGCTCGCCACCGGCGCACAGACCACCAAGAGGCAGAGCACCAGCAACAGCACGCCGTAGTTGGGCGCGGTGTTCGGGCGCGGAACAATGGAAAGGCGATTTGACATTGCGCTGATCCGGGGCGAGTCTCGCCACTTGGGAGCAAAGATCAAGCCCTCAAGTCGAGTACGGAGATGAGCGAAGACTCCGATGTCGCCGCCGGACGCAGGCAGCTGCGACGGCTCGAGACCTTTCTCGATGTCGCGTATGCGGTGCTATTCGTCGACTTCATCATGTACCTCCCGCACACCGAGGACATGGCCTGGGAAGCGCTTCCTTACGGATTGCTGTCTCTACTCATCGACAATTCAACCGACCTGCTGAGATTGATTATCGCGGTAGGCCTGACGCTGATCTCCTGGAACCTGACGCACAAGCTGCTCGGGCAGCTAGACCGAACCAACCCGAGACACACGCTGCTCTGTCTCCTGCAACTGATTTTTGTTGCTTGTTTCTGTTCTTCGCGATCGCTGACCCGGCGCTCGAGAGCCTGTCTTCGCCGGTCGGCCAAAGCCTCTCGCTCGCCTTTTCGGGCTTCATCGGGATCGCCGGCTGGTCCTACGCACGCAAGAACGGCCTCACGCGTGCGAACCTCGGCGAAGCAGAAAAAGATGAAGTGCTGAGGGGTGCTATCATCGAACCCGTGACGGCCTTGTTGAATACCGGCTTCGCGTTCATCGGTCCCGGCGCCTGGACGGCGGGCTGGTTCGTGATTCCCCATGGTCTTGGTCAGCACACGAAAGCGGGTGGAGCACAGGAGACAACGCGCTACGGTGGGCCCATCATGACTCGGTGGTGTTTGCTCACGGTCCTCGCCCTCGCTGCGCCGCTCGGCTCATGCGGCCAGGGGCTCGACGTTCCACCGGCCCCTAATCTTCAGCCGGTGCTTCAAGCCTATGCAAACCCCACCGCCGTGGTCGACGGCGAGATCATGGCTGCCGTGGCTGATGAAATCGCGGAGGCTGCCGAGGAGATCCGAAGACTCCGAGATTTTCGAGCAGATTCTCGACGTCATCATCGATGTCCAGGAGGAGCTCGAAAGCTCCACCGCCACGACGTGCAAGGGCGGAACCAATAACGGCAACGTCTGCACCTTCGATACCGACTGCCCGGGTGGCAGTTGCGGCAGCGATCTCGTTCTCGGTGGGACTTGCAGTGATGGAACCAATGAAGGCGGCGACTGCGCCGACGCCACCGATTGTCCGGGGGGCGGCAAATGCGCCGGTGGAGTGACCCTTCCAAGCCCTACCGGCGCCGTCCGGATCAACTACATCTGTCCAGGCTGGGACGAAACACAATTCGATGAAGGCTACGATGACAGCCCTGACTCTACGAACGGCGCGATCGATCTGATCATGACACTCGACAGTGGAGGGATCGGGCGTGTCGTTTGGGGCACTGTGGCCAACTGTCTGTACCTCGTGCCCAACGAGGGCGACAATTGCGAGGATGCTGGATGTTCCCAAGCGTCGTACGACGGGGGCGTTGCACTGGACTTGGGCCCCGATTGGGTCAACGAGGATATTTTAGAGCTGCCCGTCACGTTCGTCGTGGAAGGCAATATTGGGTTCGACGGCGACGAGGTCCGCATCAACCAGAGCTTTCGTGTGGTGCTGGCGGTCGAGTCGGGGCTCGCGATTTTGGTCGATATCGGGGATCCGGCGTTGTCGGAGACGTTCAACTACATCTTTGCCGCGGATGCACAGGGCATCCGTGATGCGAACGGCACGCTCGGATGCAGCCTAGATGAGCGCCGATGTTTCAACCTAATCTGCGATGGTGGAGCCAATGCTGGCAACGCCTGCTTCACCGACGCGGATTGTCCCGAGGGCACATGCGACGACGTTACACTCTTCTCCTGGTGATCCTAGTCGCGGGCGTTGCCTCTGTGGGGATGGGGTTCTATCCCAGCTCGGCGAGCGCCTATCACACGCACAAGGAGCGACTTCTCGACAGCTCGGCCTACAGCCTTCATCGCCGCGAGGTACGGCTCGGCTTGATGAACCTGAGCTACGGAATCCTCGACCAGCTGCAGGTGACCACCTACACCATGCCTTGGATCCTCGGGGCGATCTTTCAGGATGTCGCCCCCAACCTCCAGCTCAAGTCGACCTTCTACGACCGCAGACGCCTGGCGCTGAGTGTTTCGGCCGGTTTCCTCACAGGTACCATCCAGCAGCCCGACGACACCAAGATTCGTTATTTCCTGCTCCCGGTCTCCGCGGCAGCGTCCGTGCGGATCAATTCCGATGTGAGCACTCATTTCGGAGCAAGGTACACCGCCGTCAACGGGGATGCCGAAACGAAGCCGGAAGGTACCGCGGTCGAAGGCGCGCTCATCGTCGATTTCCTTCAGCTCTGGGGGATGTTCGAATGGCGGCTCTCTCGAGTGGTCGCCTTCACGTTCACCGTGAGATGGGTGCCATACGTCAGCGACCTCGTGCTCAACGCAACCGTCGATGCAGGCAACCCGACTATCGGCGCTCAGATCCAGGGAGATCTGAGCGAATTGCAGAACGCTTTCGCCATCGTCCCCGGCTTCGTCTTTTCGTGGGACCGTGCCAACATCCGGGTCGGGGTCGGCTACAGTGATTTCTTCGTGGACGGTTTCTTCCTCGTGGTGCCAGGCGAGGTGCTCAGCAACGTCTCCATCGAGTTTGACGTTTTCGTTCGGTTCTAGGGGCCGCCCAAGGCCTGTGCTAGCCTCCGCGCCATGAAACGAACGGTCTCCGCACTAGTTCTGACAATCGCCCTGAGCGCCTGTGCTTCCTCCAAGGGCTCGACGAACGATGGTTCGACGATTGGCCAGGGTGTCGACGTCGAAACGATGCGACCGCCCGAGGCGGTCCAGGTCGTCCAGGAGTTTCAGAAGGCCTACGGGATCCCGCCGATTCCGCCTCCTGACACGCCGATCACCTCGATGGTGCAGGTGCTGGAGATCATCCGAGGCGACCGGTTTCCGGAGTACGACGCTGCGAGGCGCTTTGCTGCTGGGCGGCAGGGAGCCGAAGCGCTGACCCTTCGCGGCTACCTCGACCTTTCGTACGCCGGCGCCTTGATGACCGCTGCGTGGATTCTGGATCAAGAACGCCGTCAAGATCTGACCGAGCTGCGTCAGCTGACCACCAATCGACCTGTCGAGGCCAGTGAAGCCGCGGCACAAGACCAGGCGCGCGCCGCAAAGCTCCGAGCGAAAGCAGCTGACCTACGCAAGGTGGTTCGCGCTTTGCGTGTTCTGTCGGAAGCGCCACTCGTCTCCGGCGCAGATCTGATCAAGCAGGCGATTAGCCAAGATCCGAAGTCGCAGCTCGCGTACTTCGCCAACGCCAACTATTTCCGCCTGCGCGGCCAGTGGCTCGAGTACGACCGAATGATGCGATACGCGGAAGACGGCCCCGAAGACCCACCCATTCGCACCTACCTCCGTGCGATGGAGGCGTTCGAACGCTACGTCGACCCGGCCCGCACCGAACAGCTTCTCAAGGAAACGATTGCCAAGCGCCCGGACTTCGTTCGAGCCCAGGCCAACCTGGTCCTGGTCGACCAGGCGATTGAAGACAAATACGCCGAGCTCCAGGCCCTCAAGAAACTAAGCCCCACCCACCTCGTGGTTCGGCTCGCCGGCCCAATGATCGAGCAGGAATACCAAACCAGCCAAGAGCTCAAGGGCGCCTTCTCCGAGTAGGGGACACTGGCACTGACGCCGGCACTGACGCTGGCACTGGCACTGACGCTGGCACTGGTACCGGTACCGACGCTGTGGCGCGAGCCCGAAGGGCGAAGCCCGGCGCAACGCGCCGCCAAGCCCAAGCGAAGCGCAGGGTGCGGCAGGGAGGACTACGGGTGGGGGTGGGCGGGCGGTGTAACTAGATGCTGTAGCTGCCTAAGGCGGAACCGGTCGAAGCTCGATGTTGATCGTCGTCACTCCCCTCGGGAGCTCCAGCTCCATGTCGTGCGGGAAGTGATCCTCGGCCTGCACCGTCATCAGATGCGCGCCGGGGGCCAACGCCTTCGGTTCCTGCGAGAGCACCGTGGCCCGTCCGAAGTAGTGCCCGTCGATGTACACCGAGGCGTTTGCCGGAGTCGCGACGACCTGCAGACGCGCGGGCTCCGGTGCAACCGTACTCTTCTTCGCGCAGCCCAAGGCAACGAGGGCCAGGGCGAGAGCGGCGACTCTCACTCCCATTCGATCGTCGATGGGGGCTTGGACGAGATGTCGTAGCAAACGCGATTGCAGCCTCGGACCTCATTGATGATCCGGGTCGAGACGCGGGCCAGAACCTCGTGCGGAATGCGCGCCCAGTCGGCCGTCATACCGTCTCTCGAGTCCACCGCGCGAACCGCGATCGCGTAGTCGTAGGTCCGTTCGTCGCCCATGACACCGACCGTCCGCACGGGAAGGATCACGCAAAACGCTTGCCAAATTTTATCGTAGAGATCCGAGGCGCGAAGCTCTTCCATGAAGATCGCATCGGCTTCTCGAAGGATGTCGAGCTTCTCTCGCTCGATCGCGCCTGGGCAGCGAACCGCGAGCCCCGGACCCGGAAATGGATGACGCCAGAGCAAGTCGTGCGGCATACCCATCGCCTCGCCGACCTCGCGAACCTCATCCTTGAAAAGCAGGCGAAGCGGTTCGATGAGCTCGAGGTGAAGGGTGTCCGGGAGGCCGCCCACGTTGTGGTGACTCTTGATGACAGCGCTCGGACCCTTGAACGACAGGCTCTCGATCACATCTGGGTAGAGCGTTCCCTGAACGAGGTAGCCCACATCTTGCAGCTTCTCGGCCTCACGCTGGAAGACATCGATGAACACGCGCCCGATGATCTTCCGCTTCTTTTCAGGATCGGCCACCCCCTCGAGCTGATCGAGAAACTCGTCGGCCGCATCGACGTGAATCAGCCTGAGGCCGAAGTGATCGCGGTAGGTGTGAACGACACTCTCGGCTTCGTCTTTTCGGAGCAGGCCGTTGTCGACGAAAATGCAGGTTAGCCGATCGCCGATCGCTTTGGACACGAGCATCGCCGCGACCGATGAGTCCACGCCGCCTGACAAGCCGCAGACCACTGCGCGTTCACCAACCTGACGGCGAATCGAATTGACGCTCTGTTCTACGAAGGAACCCGGAGTCCAGTTCGGCTTGCAGCCCGCCACCTCGAATAGGAACGCACGAAGCATCTCCACGCCGCGCGGCGTGTGCGCCACCTCGGGATGGAACTGCACCCCGAATATGTTCCGTTGCAGATTCGCAACAGCGGCGAACGGGCTGCTGGAGGTTCGCGCGATCGTCTCGAAGCCAGGGGGCAGGCTTTCGACTCGATCGCCGTGGCTCATCCAAACGTCGACGTGGGAGCCAGCCTTGAACCCGTGCAACAGCCCCTCGGGCTTGAGCACCTCGAGCCGCGCTGGTCCGTACTCTCGCTCATCGGCGCGTTCGACCTTGCCGCCGAGCAAATGACTGGTGAGCTGCATGCCGTAGCAGATACCCAAGACGGGAACGCCGAGGTCAAACACGCCCGGGTCGACGCTGGGCGACCCCTCCGCGAACACACTCGCCGGCCCGCCACTCAAAATGATCGCTCGAGGCTCGATATCTCGAATCTCCGCGAGTGAATAGGTGCACGGCTGAATCTCACAATAGACGTGCTGCTCCCGAATCCGCCGAGCGATGAGCTGGGTGTACTGCGACCCAAAATCGAGAATCAAAACCCCATCAACGATCATGCGGGCGGGTCTAACATGGGGGGTCGGGACGGTCGAGGGAGGGCGGGGGGTGTGGCGGTGGGGGCGGCTTCATACCGGGGCTCGGAAAAACCCCCCATAAGACAGCCGGCGGCAGCGCGAGCCGGAACGGCGAAGCCCGGCGCGAACGCGCCGGCAAGGCAGAGCAAAGCGAATGCCGCGCCAGGGAGGATTACGGGTGGGGGTGGGCGGGCGGTGTAATTAAACCTGACCAGGCCCCAAACCGATCAACCACCCCCCACCACATCCGCGGCAGCGCCTAAACGCCCCTCAACTAACCCTGTAGTTCGGCGCTTCCTTCGTAACCATCACATCGTGCACGTGACTCTCATGCAGCCCCGCCGGACTGATTCGAACGAACTGTGCGTTCTTCTGAAGCTCGGCGATTCGAGGGATTCCCCGTATAGCCCATGCCGGCGCGCAAGCCGCCGACAAGCTGATAGAGCACCGTCGACAATGGCCCGCGATAGGGTACGCGACCCTCGATGCCCTCTGGGACGAGCTTGCCCACGTCCGATACGTCTGCCTGCGCGTAGCGATCCGATGAACCTTCGCGCATCGCGCCGAGCGAGCCCATGCCGCGATACGACTTGTAGGTTCGTCCCTGGTAGAGAACGAGCTCACCGGGCGCCTCGTCGGTGCCGGCGAAGAGCGAGCCGATCATGACGCTCTCGGCGCCGGCGGCAATCGCCTTCACGGCGTCGCCCGAATATTTCACGCCGCCGTCTGCGATGATCGGAACGCCCCGCTCTCGCCCTGCGCGCGCGCAGTCCATGACGGCGGTCACCTGGGGAACGCCAATGCCGGCCACGACCCGCGTGGTGCAAATCGAGCCAGGGCCCATGCCCACCTTGACCGCATCGGCACCCGCATCGATCAATGCGATGGTTGCGTCGGCCGTCGCTACGTTTCCGGCAACCACCTGCACGTCGGGGTACTGCGACTTCGTGTCCCGCACGGCGTCGATCACACCCTTTGTGTGACCGTGCGCGGTGTCGATGATTATCACGTCGACGCCTGCACGCGCCAAGGCCTCGGTTCGCTTGTCTCGATCCGGACCCACGCCGAGCGCGGCGCCGACGCAGAGCCGACCGAGTGAGTCCTTGATCGAATCCGGATAGCGGTCCGCCTGCAGCAAGTCCTTGATCGTGATGAGGCCGACGAGGTCGCCATCGTCACCGACTACCAACAGCTTCTCGATGCGGTGCTTGTGCAATAGCTCGCGCGCCTTGTCTTGCTCGACACCGGGCGGCACGGTCACGAGCTCCTTGGTCATCAGCTGAGCGACCTTCTGATTGAGGTTCTGCTCGAAGCGAACGTCGCGGCTGGTGAGAATGCCAACCGGCCTAGTACCCTCGACGACGGGCAGGCCCGAAATCTCGTGGCGACGCATCAGCTCGAGTGCGTCGTGGAGCGACTCGCCGGGGCCCACGGTCACCGGGTCGACGATCATGCCCGTCTCGGCACGCTTCACCTTGGTGACCTCGAGGGCCTGGAGCTCGGGGCTCATGTTCTTGTGGAGGATGCCGATGCCGCCCTCACGGGCCATGGTCACCGCGGTGCGCCATTCGGTCACCGTGTCCATCGCGCTCGAGGCGAACGGAATTCGAAGCTCGAGCTCACGCGTAAAACGAGTCGAAACGTCGGCGTTCGCGGGCAAAAAATCCGCGTACGCCGGAACGAGCAACACGTCATCAAAGGTGAGTGCTTCCCGTAGGATGCTGTCAGTCACCGGAACCTCCAGAGGACCCTAAAAATTGGCGCGGAGTATAGCGCCCCGGTGACGGCACGCTAGTAGCTGCGAGGAAAGTCCTGAATATCCACCTGGTCCAGGGCGAACCGGATGAGAGCGCTCCTGCTGACCCTGCGATGGCCCTGCTTTTTGAGCTTTGCGACCATCTTGTCGAGCTGCGCCAGATCTTCCTTGTAGAGGGAGATGCAAATCACGTCGTAGTGGTCGGGCTTCTTCGCCTTCTTGGGTTTTGCCCGGCCGCGCTTCCCCGGCCTGTCGCCATAGAAGCTGTCGCGCAGAACCGCGCTCACCTCGTCTTCTTCTAAAACGTCCCGTACCCCTGTTGTTTCACGTCGCTTCATGTGCCCACCCCCTAAGATGCGACCGAGAGTGAAGCTCGCATCTTCGCCCTCTTGCCGGTAGCGGCAACGGCGGTCACCCGTTGCACCAAACGCATGTAGTCCTCCGCGCCATGGCTCTTAGGAGCGTATTCGAAGATCGTCTGCTTCGCGCTCGGGGCCTCACGGAGTTTCGTGTTGATTCGGATCGGATCGTAGCAGCGTCCCTCGAAGTGTTCACGAAGCGTCAGAATCGCCTCTCGTGAAATCCGATTGCGCACGTCGAAGAAGGTCGGCAAGACCCCGAGAAGCTCCACATCGTGCTGAAGCAACTCGCGAACGTTGCGAATCGTTCGCAGGACTTGCTTGACACCGATCAAGGAGAGGTAATCGCAGGCGACCGGAACTACGACAGAGTCCGCGTACACCATGGCGTTCTGGTTCATCAGCGAAAGCGCCGGTGCGCAGTCGACCACGACGGTGTCATAGTCTCGACACGCATCACCCAAGCGCTCGCGCATGATCCGGTCACGATTCGGGCGCTCCGCAAGAAAGAGCTCGGCAGCAGCAAGCGACTCGTTGGAGGTCAAGACGTCGAGCCCCTCTCGAACGGGCACCGCGACGTCAGACGCCTTCGCGCCGTTCACGAGCACATGGTAGAGCGTACGCTGACCTGCGATCCCAAGCGAAGCGCCAACATTACCCTGTCCGTCCGCATCGATGAGCAAGACACGGCGCCCCGACTCGGCCAAGCCCGCGGCGAGGTTGATCGACGTCGTTGTCTTGCCGGTGCCGCCTTTGTGGTTGAACACCGCAATGCGCTTCGGCGCCGCGCGGGTCAGTCCCACCTCGCTGTGGCGTTGCTCTCCCCGCTCCCGGCATCCTGTCGAGCAGAAGTACTGGCGACGCCCATCGCTCACACTCATTTGATAAGGGTATTCAATCTCGAAGGTCGCTCCGCAGGTGTCGCATGCGTGGATGCCATCGACCCCGAGCAGCAGTTTCTGCTGACAAGCCGTCGAGCAAATATAGAGGTACTGCCCGTTCTCCTCGCGAACCTGGTAGCGAAACCGCGCCTCGAAGGTTTTCTCGCAAACATGACAAGTCGATTGCATCACCACTCCCCGGAGTTACCGAAGTACTTCCTGAAGTGGTTCAACCAGAACGCAGCAAGCCGGTCAAAAAACCGGATGCAATTTCTTCGCTACACGTCGAGCTCTACGGCTTCGGCCGCTGGAGCCTGTTCCATGATGAACTGGTAGCGCGGCGCCGGATCCTTGCCCATCAACTCGCTGAAAACCCGATCGGCCTCTAGCTCGCCATCGATCATGACCCGCAGAGCCCTGCGTCGATTCTTGTCGAGCGTGGTTTCCCGGAGCTCGTCGGCAGTCATTTCGCCTAGCCCCTTGAAGCGGCTGATCTCGACCTTCGCGTTCGCCGGCGCGGCGGCAATGATGCGGTCGCGTTCTTCGTCATCGAGCGCCCAATGAACCTGCTTGCCGATGTCGAGTCGATAGAGCGGTGGCTGCGCCAAGAAGACATGGCCGGCCCTCACGAGCCCGGGCAGCATCCGAAAGAAGAATGTCAGCAAGAGCGTTGCGATGTGGTGCCCGTCGCTGTCCGCGTCCATCAGCAGGAAGACACGTCCGTATCGCAGCTTTGAGATGTCGAAGTCCTTGCCAATCCCGCAGCCGAGCGCGCTCACGATGTCTTGAAGCTCGCGGTTGCCGAGAATCTGCGCCTGGGACGCGCGCTCGGCGTTCAGAACCTTTCCACGGAGCGGGAGGATGGCCTGGGTCTTGCGGTCTCGCCCCTGCTTCGCGTTCCCACCCGCGCTGTCACCTTCTACGAGGAACAATTCGCTGTCGTCGGGATTAGTACTCGAGCAGTCGGAAAGCTTGCCCGGCAGGTTCAAGCGATGGCTGACGGCCGTCTTGCGGGACACCTGCTGGCTCGCCGCGCGGCTCGCGGCACGCGCGCGCGATGAAATGATCACGCGGGCGATGATCGACTCGGCGACGGTCTTGTTGTTGAGCAGCCACTGCTCGAACGCCGTGCGTACCCAGGACTCGATCTGCGCCGTCACCTCGGGATTGTTGAGCCGGTCCTTGGTCTGCCCCTGGAACTGAGGTTCCTCCACGTAGACGCTCAGCAGCGCGACCAGCCCCTCGCGTATGTCTTCAGCAGTAATCTTCACGCCTTTGGGCGTGAGCTTGTGCGTCTCCATGTGGTTGCGAATCGCCTTCGAGAGCCCCTGCTTGAACCCGTTCTCATGCGTGCCGCCCGAACCTGTCGGGATGCCGTTGGCGTATGAACGGATCAATTCGTCCGTACCCTCGGTCCATCGCAAGGCGATCTCGAGTCGCGGCTCGCCGTCGCTTTCGGCGGTGAACGCCTCCGCATGCACCGATGGGTTCCCCCGCTCAGCGATCAGTTTGTCGAGGAAGTCGACGATGCCACCCGGATGTTCGAACTCTTTGCGCTCGCCGCTCTTCTCGTCGACGAAGACGATCTTGAGGCCCCGATGAAGATAGGTCTTTGCCTCGAGACGCTCGGCCACACGCTTGGAATCGAAAGCAGCCCGCTTGCCGAAAATCTCCACGTCGGGCCGGAAGTGAATGGATGTCCCCCGCTTGCTGGTCTTTGCTCCGACCTTGAGCTTCGCAGTCGCTTTGCCGCGCTTGTATGGCTGCGAGTAAGTCTTACCCCCGCGCCAGACCGTGGCGGTCAGCTCCGAAGAGAGCGCATTGACGACCGACGATCCCACGCCGTGAAGACCGCCGGCTACTTGGTAGCTCTTCCCTTCGAACTTTCCGCCCGCATGAAGCGTAGTGAGGATGAGCTCCAGCGCTGACTTCTTGAACTTCGGGTGCCTGTCCACCGGGATGCCGCGCCCATTGTCGGTGATCGTCGCTCCGTGATGATCTTTGTCCAGCGCCACCTCGATGCGTGAGGCATGCCCGTTAATCGCCTCGTCCACGGAGTTGTCGAGAATCTCCCAGAGCAAATGGTGGTAGCCATGGGCGTCGGTCCCGCCGATGTACATCGCAGGCCGCTTGCGGACCGGCTCCAAACCTTCGAGAACATCGATGTCTTTGGCGGTGTACGCCACTATTCCTCCGGAAACATGGGAACCTCGGGTTCCTGGTAGACTTCGCCTTCGACCTGGCCGCGGGTGAAGAGCTGAAAGCCCTTGCCCCCCCGGGACACGATCTCGTACTTGCGAAGCGTGATGCGGTACTCGCTGCCTCCGTCGCGCTTGGCGATCAGAACGTCGTCGTCATAGGACAAGACCCGCGCTGCCAAAACCTCATCGCCCTTGGCCAACTTGATCAGCATCACGCCCCGACCTGCGCCGGCCAGCAACGAGACATCATCGGCTTCACAGACCAGGGCGCGTCGCTCCTTCGTCACACAGGCGACGCAGTCCTCTTGGAAGACAGGCGCCACATAGATCACTTCGTCACCTTGTTTCGGTCTGGTGAACTTGCGGCCCGAACGAGTCGACGGCTCTCGATGCCCGCGAAGCGAGAAGCGTAGCGCAAGGCCTCCCCGAGTGACGGCGATGGCATACGGCTCCTCGGGCTCTTCGGAGTCCTCGTCCAGGGGCGGCACCTCCAAGAAGCGCGGGTCGAAACCCATGGCTCCGACGATACGCTCTCCGTCCGCCATCTTGAACAGGGTCTGAAGCGGTGTACCGTGCCCGGTCGTCGCCGGAACATCGACGAGGCGGCTGACGTAACAGACGCCGTGACTGCTGAAGAACGCCACCGTGCTCTTGGTTGAGCCGGCCAGAACCGCCAGCACCCGGTCGCCCTTTCGCACCCGAGTCGAGGCCACGTCCTTCACTCGTTGCTGACGTTTGACCCAGCCCTGTTCGGTGACGACGACCATCGCGTCCTCGTCGACGATGAACGCCTCTGCGTCGAACTCGGGCTCGTCGAGCTTCCCGCTGATGCGGGTTCGGCGGGGGTCCGCGTAGGTCGAGGCGAGCTCCTGCAGCTCGGCGCGCACCAGCTTCCAGCGTGCGGCCGGACTCTTGAGCAGCTTCTGCACTCGGCGAGCTTCCTTTTGTTTCTGCTCTAGCTCGGACCGAATCTCGAGAATTTGTAGCTTTGCCAAGCGGTAGAGCTTGAGCTCGAGGATCGCGTCCACCTGCAGCTCGTCGAGCGCGAAGCGCTTCATCAGCTTCTGGGCTGCGTCCTGCTTGCCCTCCGACTTGCGGATTATCCGAATCGCCTCGTCGAGCGCATCGAAGACGATGACGAAGCCTTGGAGGATGTGGATGCGCTTGAGGAGCTGGTCGAGCTCGAACTCGAGCCGCTTGGTGACCACCTCCATTCGGAAGTCGAGGAAGTGCCGAAGGATGGCCTTGAGGCCGATGCGCTGTGGTGCAGCCACCTCTGGGTTCGAGGTCGGCACCAGGCAGGTGAGATTCACCTGCACGTTGGTCTGCAGCGGCGTGTTCTTGTAGAGGTACGCCATGATCAGCTGCGGGTCGGCGTCCTTCTTCATTTCGCAGACGATGCGGCAGTCATCGGTGCTCTCGTCGCGGACATCGAGCAGCACGGGCAGCTTCCTCGCGATGATCACGTCGGCAATCTTCTCGACGACGGTGCTTCGTTCGACCGAGTAGGGGATCGAGCGAATCACGATCGATGGATTTCCACTGCGCGGGTTCTCGGTCTTCCACTCCCCGCGGAGCTTGAGCGAGCCCTGCCCGTTCTCGTACGCCGACGCCAGCTCGCTCGTGCTGCTGATCAGCTCGCCACCGGTCGGGAAGTCGGGTCCCTTCACGAACTTCATCAACTGCTTGGTCGTGAGGTCCCCGTCGATGAGCGCCACGCAGGCCTGAATCACCTCCGACAAATTGTGAGGTGGAATCGAGGTTGCCATGCCAACTGCAATGCCCTGCGAACCATTCACCAGAAGGTTCGGAAAACGCGCAGGCAGGACAATCGGCTCGAACAGCCGGCCATCGTAGTTGGGCCGAAAGGCGACCGTCTTCTTGGCAAGCTCGACCAGGAGCTCGTCCGAGAGCTTCTGCAGGCGGGCTTCGGTGTAGCGCATGGCCGCCGCCGAATCGCCATCCGGGGAGCCGAAGTTGCCCCGCCCGTCCACCAGGGGCTCACGCATGGTGAAGGACTGGGCCATCCGAACCAGGGCATCGTAGATCGCGGTGTCGCCGTGTGGGTGAAACTTACCCATCACGTCGCCGACGATGGCCGCCGACTTTGCGATGCTTGACGTCGCTCCGGAGACGGAGCTCGTTGAACATCGTGTACAGGATTCGCCGCTGCACGGGCTTGAGCCCATCACGGACATCGGGCAGCGCGCGCGAGGTGATGACGCTCAGCGCGTAGTTGAGATATCGACGCTGCGCTTCGACGACGAGCGATGCGTCCTCGATGCTATCCATGGGTAGCTCAATCTGGGGAGCTCCCTTCTTCTTGCGACGCCGCGCCATCCGAAAACCTGCTCGCATGTAGCAGCCTCGCAAAAGGCAGGGCAACTATTGCGTCGGCAGAAACTTCGAAAGGATTTAAGATTTGTCTTCCAGAGGCCAGAGATGATTCACGGGCTTGGCTCCCTTTCCCACTGCGAATGCATGGGCGAGCGCGCCGCCGAGCCAGGCCTTGGCGCCCTCGACCGCGGTCGGAAGGTCGAGCCCCGAACGCCAGTCGAGACGCGATTGCTGCCGAGAGCGCGCAGCCGGTTCCGTGAAATCGACCAGGGACGAGCTCGACGGCGGCGAACACACGGACCTCTCCGTCGGAGAGAAGCAGGTCGCTGCCTCGGTCCGCCCCTTGCAGGTGACCGCCCTTGATCAGAACCGCGACTGTCCCGAGGGCGGCGATTCGTTCGGCGGCCTCTGCCGGCGTCATCGAGAGTACGCACGGGCATCCCGGCCAGCAGGGCTGCCTCCTGCGCGTTCGGTGTGACCAGCGTGGCCTGCGGAATGAGCGCGTCTTTGTAGGCCTCGACGATGTCCCCGGTTGACAGCGAGGCCCCCCGACTCGGCAACCAGACCGGGTCGACCAGCCAGTCAAACTCGGTCTCCTTCATGATGGTGCCCAAGAGCCGTGCCACCTCCGGCGAACCGAGCGCACCGGTCTTGGCTGCGGCCGGCTCGATATCTGCAAGCAGGGTCGCGAGCTGGGCCCGAACGAGGTCCACCGACAGCAGCTCGACCTGCTCGACCGCGCGGCTGTCCTGCACCGTAATCAGAGTCGGTACCGCTACTCCGTAGGCACCGTGCTGCTGAATCGTCTTGAGGTCCGCCTGCAGCCCGGCGCCACCTGAAGGGTCGGAACCGGCAACCGTCAAGACGATCGGAGGCGCCGAAGTCATGAAGCTTCGAGGGCCTTGCGGCAGTCGAGTAACGCGAGCCGTCGCAGCTTCGTCGATGCTGGGGAACTCGAGCCCGAGTCCCTGCAGTGTTTCGCGGACGATGCGGGCGACTTCGAGGCGCATGTAGGGCTTGCTGTCGGCGGGGATCGCGTACCATGGCGCCCAGGGACGCGAGGTTTCGTTGAGCGCGTCTTCGAACGCACGCATGTAGTCAGGCCAGCGCTCTCGCTCTTTGACGTCGCCAGGGTTGAACTTCCAGTTCCGGCTCGGATTGTCGATTCGCTCGAGCAGGCGGCTCTTCTGTTCTTCCAAGGAAACATTCAGAAAGAACTTCACGATGATGGTGCCGTTGTCGGCGAGGTGCTTCTCGAAGTTGCGAATCGATTCGTAACGTTCGCTCCAGAGGGTTTCGAGATTCAGCCCGGGCAGCCGCTGTGCGCCAAGGAACTCCGGGTGCACTCGCACGACCAGCACTTCTTCATAATGGCTGCGGTTGAAGACCCCTATCCGGCCGCGTTCAGGCAAGCGCCTGGCAACCCGCCAGAGAAAATCATGGTCGAGCTCCTCGTCCGAGGGCGCCTTGAACGACGACACCTGAAAACCGGCGGGATTGACGCCGGTGAACACGTTGCGAATCGTGCCGTCCTTGCCGCCTGCATCCATGGCCTGAAACACGAAGAGCACGGCATGTTGGTTGTCGGCGTAGAGCTTTCTCTGAAGCTCGTAGATCTTGCCGGTGTGCTCGCGGCGCTCGGCCTTCACTCGGTCCTTGTCGACCTTCTTGCTGGGCGCCGTGCTTGCTTCGGCGATTCGAAAGCTGCCGTCGAAGGGAACCTGAAACTCGCTCTTCGGCGCACTCCATTTGCGGGTCGCGGTCATTCGACGGACTATACACCATGACCACAATCTCAGCTGAAGACCCACACCCCAGAAAACGCGTCAAGGTCGACGACAGCGAGATGTCCTACGTCGACACCGGCGGCGACGGCCCCATCGTCGTGTTCCTCCACGGGAACCCGACGTCGTCATACCTGTGGCGAAACGTCATCACAGAGGTCGCTCCCACCGCGCGCTGTCTCGCCCCCGATCTCATCGGCATGGGCGACTCGGGCGAAAGCTCCAGCGGGTATCGTTTCGTCGATCATCGCCGGTACTTGGACGCATGGTTCGACGCGGTGGTAGGCGACAGGCCTGCCTTCCTGGTGATTCACGACTGGGGCTCCGGGCTCGGATTCCACTGGGCCCACCGCCACAGCGACCAGGTTTTGGGTATCGCCTACATGGAGGCCATCGTGCGCCCACTCGAAAGCTGGGACGATTGGGCCGAAGCCGCGCGTAGTATCTTTCAAGCGATACGCTCCCCTGCCGGCGAAGAGATCATCTTGCAGAAGAACGTGTTCATCGAACGAATCCTGCCCTCGTCGATCATTCGAAAGCTCAGCGACGAGGAGATGAGCCGCTACCGCGCGCGCTTCACCGAACCCGGAGAGTCACGTAGGCCCACCCTCACCTGGCCGCGCCAGATCCCAATCGGCGGCGAGCCCAAAGACGTCCACGACATCGCCGATGCCTATTCGAAATGGCTGCAATCGAGCGATTCGCCCCCGAAGCTCTTCGTCAACGCCGACCCGGGCATCATCCTGATCGATCGGCAACGCGAATTCGCGCGCCAGCTCCCCAACCAAGAAGAGATCACCGTGAGAGGGCTCCACTTCATTCAAGAGGACTCGCCGGTCGAGATCGGTGAAGCGGTCGCTGGCTTCATCCAGCGAAACGCCTGAGCGCTAGGGAAGCGCTTCGGGGTTGACCCATTCGTCAGGAGGCCGCTTGCACTGGGGGCGTCTTCCGGCTTTGAGCGCCTTCTCGTATTCCTTCATCGCCTTGGGAAGGTTGGCTTGAAGGCGTTGAATGCGAGTCTGATCGGAAGGGTGCGTCGACTGCCACTGAGCCGGTGCCTTCCCACCGGCCTTGGCCATCGCCTGCCATAGCGTGATGGCCTCGGCCGGATAGAAGCCCGCACGCGCCATGAAGATCTGCCCGACTTCGTCGGCTTCGCTCTCGTGCTTTCGGCTAAATGGCAAGAGCACGCCGAACTGGGCGCCCACCCCGAGCCCACCGACGATCAAGTCGTGGTACTCCGGCGCCGCCAATACCGGCTGCCACGGAAGCCGTGCTCATGGCGGTATCCGCCAAGATCGACTGCGACATCCGCTCATTGCCGTGACGCAGCAGAACGTGGCTTACTTCGTGGCCGATCACCGCGGCGAGCTGCCCTGGTGTCGTTGCCACGTCGAGCATGCCAGTGTGGACTCCGATCTTCCCGCCGGGCAGCGCGAACGCATTGGGCGTGGGGTCGTCGAAGACCAGGACCTCCCAGCGACCGTTGTTCGGACCGTGCTCCGCGGGAACCACCTTCACGATCGCGGCGGCGATGCAGCCCACGTAGTCGCTGAGCGCCTTGTCTTGGCTGATCTTGCCTTCCTTTTTCAAGCTCGCGAACGCGGCAATGCCCATCGCATCCATCTTGTCGTCATTGATGAGCGTGAGCTGCTTGCGCCCCGTCATCGTCGTCGAACAGGCCGCTACGAAGAGCGATATCGCCAGTGCTAAAACCCCGATTCTCACGCACCTGTTCTAGCACCATGCTAGGCTACCCGCACGCATGACTCAGCACGCTCAACCGGAGTTCCCTGGCGCGCGCATGCGGCGAAACCGCCGCACCGACTGGCTGCGCCGTCTCACGCGAGAATCCAAGGTCACCCCCGACGACCTCATCTGGCCCGTGTTCGTCCAGGAGGGCAAAGGCGCCCGCACGGCCGTCCCGTCGATGCCGGGGGTCGAACGACTGAGCATCGACCTATTGGTGAAAGCGGTCGGCGAAGCCAAGGCTCTCGGAATTCCCGCGATCGCTGTCTTTCCAGTGACGCCCCAGGAGCTCAAGACTCCGAACGGCAAAGAAGCCACCAACGCCAACAATCTCGTCTGTCGCACAGTCCGCGCCATCAAGGACGCACACGACGACATCGGCGTGATCTGCGACGTCGCACTCGACCCGTACACCACGCACGGGCAAGACGGCATCGTGCGCGACGGCGAGATTCTCAACGACGAAACGGTCAGGGTGCTCTGCGAGCAGGCCATCGTGCAGGCGCACGCCGGCTGCGACGTGGTGGCCCCGAGCGACATGATGGACGGTCGCATCGGCGCGATTCGCACGGCGCTCGATGCGGAGGCCCACGAACAGGTCAACCTGCTCGCGTACTCGGCCAAGTATGCCTCGGCGTTCTACGGCCCCTTCCGCGACGCCGTCGGCTCGGCGCAGAGCCTCGGCACCGCGGACAAGCGAAGCTACCAAATGGACCCGGCGAACGGCGACGAGGCGCTCCGCGAGGTCGCCCTCGATGTGGCCGAAGGCGCCGACATGGTCATGGTCAAGCCGGGGATGCCCTATCTCGACATCGTCCGCCGTGTGAAAGACGCCTTCGGTCTTCCCACCTACGCCTACCAAGTCAGCGGCGAATACGCGATGCTCCGAGGGGCAGCCGACCAGGGCTGGCTCGACTGGGAGAAGGTCATCCTCGAGAGCATGCTCTGCTTCAAGCGCGCTGGTGCCAACGGGGTGCTGACCTACGCGGCGCCCGAAATTGCCAAGCTCCTGGGCTAGTACCGGCTCTCGTTCCTGGCTCGAGTCGCAGTTTCTGGGCTGGAACAGCTCTACGGCCCCTTGGCTTGCCCGGCATCGACCCATGTGCCAAACAGCCCGTTCGCAGAACGAGGAGTCCCTGAATGTACCGATGTGAGCTTTGCAATCGAGTGTCGCGCCCCGGAGAGCGGGCGACGAAGGTGGTGACCGAGCGTCGGCCCGCCGAGTACCCGAGCCGCGGCAAAGCACAGAAGGGTCGCGCCGCCAGCCGGTCGAAGGCCCAGGACGATCCGGGCGGAGCAGGTTACGAAATCGCCAAAGAATGCATCGCTTGCTCGGTGTGTGCCCAGGAGTACCTCGCGAAGGAAGCCGCGCAAGAAGCCGAATCGCTCGGCATCTAACGCAGCCCCAATCGCCCCGAGTGTGGTAAGTCGGCTCGATGCAGTGGCCGATCTCCATCGTCGTTGGATCCGTCGCCATGGGCGCCCTGGTGGGTCTGATCGCCCCGGGGCGGGGCCGGCTTCTCGACGCGATCCGCACGTTCGCGATCGTGTCCTCGGTGGCAGTAGTGGTCGGCCGCCTCGTTCCGGACGCGATCAGTGCCGGCGGTCCGCTGGTCTTGATCGCAGTCGCCGTGGCCTTCCTTGCGCCCTGGCTGATCGAACGAGCTGCCCACGAGGACCCCGAGCACGATCACTCCTCCACCATGGGTCTCGAGCTCAGCTACTGGGGCCTGATGATCCACAAGCTTGGCGATGGCCTGGCACTCGGCTCGTTCACCGGCGAGGCGCATGCCGGCCATCACCACGGTGACGTGCTCACCGCCATCGCCGTGCACTCCGTTCCGGTGACAGCGTTGATCACCCTCGCCTTCACCTCTGCGCATGGTTGGAAGAGCGGCATCCGGCGCGCGATCGGTCTGGCGCTCATGGGCACCATCGGGGTCGTGCTCGCCCAGCAGACCTCGCTCGGAAGCTGGACACGGGGCGAGCCCTGGATCGAAGCGGCCGTGAGCGGGCTTCTCTTACACGTGGTCACGCACGATTGGGCGCACGAACACGATCGCCCGGCACTTCCGGGCTGGCCGCAGGTGATCGCCATTGCAGCCGGCGTCAGCGTGCTGCTACTTGGCCGCTAGCTGCCGAGGAGCTCACGACATGCGGCCACAGCTCGACCGAGAGCTCGCCTTGCACTGCGCTCCTGCTCCCCCGGCGGTACGCCGAGCAGTCGCTCTGCCCTGAGGACCGCTCCCGCTCTGTGTCGATGACGAGCAACTCCAAGGCCTCGAACACGAGTCCGGCGCGCAGCGACTCGGAGCCGACATTGCGACCGGACAGGACGCCGAGCTTCCCGATCCCATCCGAGATTGCTGTGTGAGTAGTCGTCGGCGGCCGGAAGCAAGCTCAGCCCAGGCGCGCTCAGCAACTGCGCCGCCCAGTGCAACTGCAGTCTTGCTTCTGAAAGCCGATCGGCTGAAACAGCGCCGAGTGTCTTCCAGGTCATACAGGACCGACCCCTGCGTAGCGAATGCCGGTGAGCTCTGCGATTTCTCGCTTCCAGGTCGTGAGGTCGCGCAGCTCGAACTGGTCGAGATGGGCGTGGCCGCAACCGCGTGCGAGCACTTGCATCAACTCCACGGTCGCGCGGAAGTAGTTGTCGAGCTGCTGCGCGGAGCTCTCGATCTTCAGGCGCGCGCGCAGGTGCTCTTGCTGAGTAGCAATGCCGACTGGGCAATTGTTGGTCTGGCAAGCGCGCATCCCGAGGCAGCCGATCGCTTGAATCGCCGCATTCGAAACCGCGATCGCATCGGCGCCCAGGGCGAGCGCCTTCACGAAGTCACTCTCGGTCCGAAGCCCGCCGGTGATGACCAAGGTCACCTCCGAACGCTTGCGTGCGTCGAGATGACGCCGCGCGCGCGCCAAGGCCACCATGGTAGGGACCGAGATATTGTTCTTGAACACGTTGGGAGCAGCTCCCGTAGCACCGCCCCGTCCGTCGAGGATGATGTAGTCGACACCCACCTCGAGCGCGAAGTCGATGTCATCTTCGATGTGCTGTGCACTGAATTTGAAACCGACAGGAATGCCGCCCGTCGCTTCACGCACTTCCTCGGCGACACGGCGGTAGTCCTCTGGGACCGTCCAAATCCGGAAAGCGCGATGGGCTGATGGCCGCCTGCCCGGGCTCGAGACCACGCACCGACGCGATCTTCGCGGTGACTTTGTTGCCCGGGAGGTGCCCGCCAGTGCCGGTCTTCGCTCCCTGCCCGGCCTTGAAGTGAAATGCCTGACACTTCTTGACCTTGTCGAGACTCCAGCCGAAGCGCCCCGAGGCGAGCTCGTAGAAGTACCGCGAGTTGCTCTCCTGCTCCTCGGGGAGCATGCCGCCCTCACCCGAGCAGATACCCGTGCCGGCCTTTTCGGCGCCCAACGCGAGCGCGACCTTGGCTTCCTGGCTCAGCGCGCCAAAGCTCATGTCACTCACGAAGATCGGAATCTCGAGCCGAAGCGGTTTCTTCGCCTGCGATCCGATGATGACGTCCGAGCCGACCGGGCTATCGTCGAGAAGCGGCTTGCGAGCGAGCTGGGCGGTCAGAATCAACACGTCCTCCCAGCAGGGGAGTTGTTGTCGGGGCACCCCCATCGCCGAGACCGAACCGTGGTGCCCCAGCTTCTTCAAGCCGTCGCGCGCGAGCTCCTGAATATGCCGGTTGAACGGCTCCTCGGGCGTCCCGTGCACGTCGGCGTAGAGACCGAGGTATGCGTCGCGGTCGTAGGGTTGCGGCGACTTCTCCGCCCATGCGCGTATCTCTGACTCGTCAACGAGTACGGCGTCGGCCTCGAGATCGATCCAGGCGCGAAACTTCTGAAGCACTTCCGAGTTGTTGTAGGAGCTCACGCCCGTGTCGTATCGATAGTCCCAGCCATGGAGCCCGCAGATCAGGTTCTCTCCTTCGACCCGCGCATCGGCCATCAGGGCACCGCGATGCACGCACCGGCCATACAGCACCGAGACTTCATCGTCGTATCGAAGGACCACCAGGTCGACGCCAGCCACGAGTGCGTACGCAGGCGTCCGGTCCTCGAGCTCGCTCCATTTGGCAACCGTAGCTCTGTTCTGCGTTCGAATCGGAGTGATGGTCATGATGCATGTCACCACGCGGTGGGCGCGCAGTGCAAGGTCGGTACGCGCGTTTCGAACATTTGTTAGCGTCCGGCTTCAGCCGCGCATGCGAAGGGGATGGTCCGCGACCGCCCGGTGCTCCTCGGGGCAATGCTCGGGGTCGGCCGCCATCGCTCCGTACCGCCGCGCCAGCGGTGCAGCGGAAAGGCCGTGCGCAACGACACTGAAAAGCACGGTAAGCATGACTAGCTGGAAGATGAGCGCCTCGCTTGGCAGCTCGGCTTCGTCGAGGACGAGTATTCCAAACAGAATCGAAGCCAAGCCCCGCGGCCCAAACCAGCCGATGAACAGGACGGTCGGCCAACGCAGTCCCGTGCCTATCATCGCGATGGCGACCGGAACGATTCGAATGACCGTGAGGCTCAGGGCCGCGTAGGTCAGTGTTCTAGAAGACGCGGTCTCCCAAGCCGGCGCCGCGAAGCTCGCGCCAAAAGCGAGAAACACCAGCAGCATGAGCAGTTGTCCTTCGGCCTCGAGGAAGTCGTAGAGCCAGGCGCAGCGGCCTCTCGTCCATTGCCCGAGCATCATGCCCGAGACGAAGGCAGCGATGAAACCGTTTCCGCCTACCATTTCGGCACAGCTGAAGGCCAGCAAGGCAAGCGCCAGCCCGGTCAGTCTTTCGAAGGGAGGCTCGATCCATCCTTTGGCTATCGACCATGTCAGGAGGCGATTGCCAGCCCAGGCCACCGCGATCCCGACCAGGGGGCCCAGGGTCACTTGAAGTGCTGCGAAGCGAGCCCAGTCGGACGCCGAGGAAGTTGCCTCCGCAGTCATGCTCGCTAGGGCAGCAAGCACGAGCACGGCGGGAAGCACGATGCCGTCGTTGAGCCCGCTTTCCACGTTGAGCGCCTGACGCACGCGCTTTGGCACCGCCGGATTGCTGACCACGGCCTGCCCGAGGGCAGCATCGGTCGGGGCGAGCACCGCGCCAAGGACGGCCGCTTCGATCCAGCCCAGCTCCGGAAACAGCCACTTCCCGAACAAGGCCCCGAGCAAAATCGTGAGCGGCATCCCGATAGCCAGGAGGCGAACTGGCAATCCGAGCTCGCGGCGCAAGGCTGAAAGATCGATTCGCGCGGCGTCCCCGAAGAGGATGAGGATCAACGTGAGCTCCGCGAGGATGTGCATGGCACCGTGTTCCACGTCGAGCTGGAGCCAACCAAGGCCCCAAGATCCAAACGCGACCCCGAGCGCGACAAACACCATGGGCGGCGTCAGTGGTGATCCCGTCAACCTCCTCGACACGAGACCGAAGCCGAAGATGAAGCACGCAACCAGAGCGAAAGCGGCGGTGCTCATGGCCTAGATGAGCAAAGGGTCCGCGAGGATTTCGACCGTTGCGGGCCCGTCATGAGCCAGCGCCTCAGCAAGTGCCCCTTCGAGCTCTTCGGCTTTGGTCACTCGAATCCCCAAGGCGCCACAGAGCTCAGCGTACTCCGCGAAGCTCGGATTGTGGAGCGAGGTTTGCCAGACGTCGTAATCGGCGCTCCGTTGCTCTTTGCTGATCTTGCCGAGCTCGCTGTTGTTGAGAAGGACGTGCGTGATGTCCATCCCGTATTTCACCGAAGTCGTGTATTCGGCCAAGTACTGCCCGAAGCCGCCGTCACCCGTTACGGCAATCACCTTGCGACCATGGAAGCGCGGGTCGCTTTCCTGGGTCGCCGCCCAGGCCCCGATCGCGGCTGGGTAACCGAAACCGATCGAACCGAGATAGCCGCTCATCAAGACCGATTGACGCTGGCATTCGAAATAGCGGCCAAACGAGTAGGTGTTGTTTCCCACGTCCACCGCAATGATGGCGTCTCGTGGCGCTGTGGCGGTGAGAGCCGCGAAGATCGCCGCCGAATGCACACCGCCCCCTTCGGTTTCGCTGAGCCGCCGAGTCTTTTCTTCCCGCCAAATCTTCCAGCGCTCGGCGACGTCGGGCCGTTGGTCGACCGTGGCTGCCGAGCCCAGTCGTTCCTTCAGGAGTCGCGACGTCACCCCGATCTCACCCCAAACTGGAACGGTCACCGAATGAAGCCGGCCCAGCATCATCGGGTCGTAGTCGACCTGGACGATTGGCTTGTAACTCGTAATGCCGGTGTGGTTGCTGAAGCTCGCGCCGAACACGATTAGCAAGTCGGCCTCGTTCATGAACCAGCTCGCCACCGGGGTCCCGCTACGCCCAAGAACCCCGCAGCCGAGCGGGTGATCATCCGCGATGAGTCCTTTGCCCTTGAAGGTTGTCAGCACGGGCGCGTTGAGCTGCTCCGCTAGCGCGATCACAGGCTCCATGACGAAACGGGCGCCATGCCCGACGATTATCACCGGGCGCTTCGCCTCGGAAATCCGCTTCACCGCGTCGTCGAGCGATTGCTTCGGCGGGCTGATCTCGTGCGCCGTCATTCGGCCCTCGGGCGACCCGGCCTTCGTATCCGGGGCCTCGACCACCTGGACGTCATCGGGAAACACCATGTGCGAAACGCCCTGCTCGAGGATCGCATGCTTGCAAGCGAGGCTCGTGATCTCGGCGAAGCTCGAGTCCTTGGCTGCCTCCACCGTGTACTTGGCCACGCCCCCGAACGCCGCGGAAAGGTCCACCTCTTGGAATGCGCCACGTCCGATGAGATGGGTCGGTACCTGACCGGTGAGCGCCAGCACAGGCGCACGGTCGACGTGCGCATCCCAAAGCCCCGTCAAGAGGTTGGTCGCGCCCGGCCCTGCAATCGCGAAGCAGGCGGCAGGACGCCCCGTGAGCTTTCCATATGCCGACGCGGCGAACGCGGCAGCGCCTTCGTGACGGATGCCGAAGTACCCGAGCGCGCCTTTGGATTGCTGCCGCCGCATCGCGTCGGCGAAACCGAGATTCGAATGCCCGACCATCCCCCAGACCCAGCGCACGCCCCAGTTGACCAGGGTCTCGACCATCACGTCGCTGCTGGTTCGCACGCGCGTGTCTTCCTCGGGAAAGGCGACGTAGACACCGTCCTCGCGCACCTCGACTGGGAACGTTTCCACCCCGTCGTCGAAACCACCTGGCGGCTTGCCGGTGAGCGGGTGGAAATCCCAGCCGTGCCAGGGGCAACGCAGCCAGCCGCCCTCGATCGAGCCTTCCCCGAGCGGGCCGCCCTGATGCGGGCATTTGTTCTCGAGGGCGGCGAATTGACCTTCGAAATGCGTCAAGCAGAGGGTTCGATGCTTGCAGGTGACCGGTTTGACGCGACCCTCGGGGAGCTCCCCCGGATCGAGTACCTTGAGCCAAACACTGCTCTCATTGCTCATTCGAAGACCCTTCGCCGAGGTCCGAGCCTTTCACGGCCGGGCCGAGGGTGTAAAGGACGTTCAGCGAGCGCGAATGTTACAGGTTGCCCGCGAGACGCTCGATTTCCTCGGCGCCGTTGCCTTCCTGGGCGACGAGCTCTTCCACGTCTTCCTCGCGGAGCCTGATCACGCCCATCTTCTCCGGGCGAAATCCAACCTTGTCCGCATAGAAGTCACGAATCTTGTCCATGTCCGCGCTGAAGTCGCCGGTGAGCTCGACCGCTGGGCCGATTCCGCCAACCTTCTTGCCGAAGTCGAGGTACGAGAGGACGACCGGGACATTGGCGCTTCGCGCGATGTGGTAGAAGCCCGACTTCCAATAATCGACGTGTGAGCGCGTCCCCTCGGCTGGAACCATGAGCACGAGTGACTCGTTGTTCTCGAAGTGCTCGACCATCTGACCCACGACGCCGCCCGGACGATGTCGCACGATCGGAATCCCGCCGAGGCGCTTGAAGAAGGGACCGAACGGCGCCTTGAAGAGCGTGTGCTTGCCCATCCAGCGCACGGGGATGTCGTACACGAACGCCATCGCCAGCATGAACGGCATGTCCCAGTTGGACGTGTGCGGCGCAGCGATGATCACGTATCGATCCACCGGGGGCCGATCCCCGTCCGTTTTCCAACCGGCGACCCGAAGGAACGCCTCGCCTATCCATCGCTTGATCATCGCGTGTGTCGCTTGTGCAGGTGCTAATCGCTGTATTGCAGACCCGGAAGCGGGTTACGAGAGATGCGGCGATTGGTGACAGAACTTTTACAATCGGCAGGGATCCGCCGGGCCTGTAACATCGCCCCAACCCTGGGGTAAGCACCCCTGATGGAGGAACCCCGATGAAGCTGTACACCAATTTGTTCTCGCCGAATGCCCGCAAGGTACACGCCGTCGCCCAGGAGCTCGGAATCGAGCTCGAAACTCAGACACTCGACCTCCGCGCCGGCGAACAGCGCACCGCCGAATACCTCGCGCTCAATCCGAACGGCAAAGTCCCCACCCTAGTCGACGGAGACACCGTCCTTTGGGAGTCGAATGCGATCATGTGTTACCTCGCCGGCAAGGGCGACACCGAGCTCTGGCCCAAGTCCGCAAAGCGGTACGACATCCTCCGCTGGATGTTCTGGGAATCCAACCACCTCACCAACGCGCTCAACAGACTCTTCGGCCAAAAGTTCTTCAGCGGCGGCAACCCGGACCTGGGTGTCGTCGAGCGCGCGAACAAAGACTTCCGCAAGTACGCGACGATCCTCGACGCCAACTTGGCAGACAAGCAGTTCGTCACGGGTGAGACCCTCACGCTAGCCGATTTCGCCGTCGGCGTCGGCTTCGGCTACGAGGCACCGCTAGAGCTTCCCATGGACGGCCTCGACAACATCAAGCGCTGGTGGAGCGCTTTCTCCGCCACCGACTCGGGCAAGATTCTCCTGCCCGGTTAGTCTGAGCAAAGATCAACCGTAAGATCGGAGAACGGCTCGCGCTGCCGCGGGTGTTGGGGGATGGGGTGTTGGATTGGGTGCGTGGTTAGGTTTGGTTACACCGCCCGCCCACCCCCACCCGTAATCCTCCCTGGCGCGGCGGGCGCTTTGCTCCGCCTTGCCGGCGCCCTTGGCGCCGGGCTTCGCCCTGCGGGCTCGCGGGCGGACCGGGGCGCGGAAAAAAACCGCGACACGGGGCTGCGTCGAACGGCTCGGCTTGCAGATCTGGTCGGATGCACTGGCGGGCTTGGACCAGGCAAGCCGAGCCTCGGAGCTCGCGCCCAATCTGCGGTGGTTGCATGCATGCAGATTGTCACGAGCTACGTCGACTCCGCCCCATATCGCGCCTTTTTTCCGCGCCCCTCCCTACGTAGACATTGATGGAAACCAACGAGAGGGGTCTGGACCTGATACGACTTCCCGTGCTTCCTCCCCTATGTGAACGTCGACTCACGGCGAGTCGTATCAGAGGCGGGGCATCTTTCGTTCTGCTCCATGATCGCCTTCGTGTGCAGGGGCGCGGGGGAACGCGATGTGGGGGTTCGGCGGCGTGCGAGTGACAATCGGCAAGAGAGCAATCAGCCCCGATTGGCGCGAGCTCCGAGGGGCGCCTTGCGTGGCCCCAGGCCCCCAGCCCCTTCGGCCACCTTTGCAAGGCGCCCCGTCCGTCGAACTCCCGCGTCGTGCTCCCCCGCGCCCCGGTATATCCGCTATCAGACCGGCCTTACTTCGACCCAGATGCCGTTTAGCTTGGCCATGCCGGAGAAATACTCGAGCTCGTCGGGGCCGTCTGCGGCCAGTAAATTCACGTTCACCCCGGTCGTCTGGCTTGCAACGCTCAGGCCGTCGGCTGCCTGGTGTCCCCAGCCGTGCGGCAGGGCCACTGCGCCGACCATCATTTCGTCGGTGAGCTGAACCGGCAGCCGAACTGACGCGACGCTGCTGCGCACCTCGACCATGGCGCCGGACTCGACTCCAACTCGGCCGCCATCCTCCGGGTTCATGTAGAGGTAGTTCGTCGAACGCTTGCCCTCGACGAATCTTGGGATGTTGTGCAGCCAGCTGTTGTGGCTGTGCTGCTCGCGCTTGCTGATCAACTTCAGCTTGCCGCGCTGAGCTCGTTCTCGCTCGAACGCGGCTTCCAGCCCTGCTGCGGCAGCGACGAATTCCTCCGGCGCCAAGTTGACCAGCCCGTCATCCGTGACGACCCGCGTACCGAGGAAGTCGCCTCCCTCGTTCGGACTGAGCAGGCGTCCGTGCGGCTCCTTGCGGAGGCTGCGGAGCGACCCGATGCGAAACGCTCTCGCCATCAAGCTCAGGAATCGTTCCGGTGTGAGACCAAGTCGGCTCCCGATGACCGGCAGCCTTCCGAGGCCGCTCCAGGTCTTGAAGAACCTGTTCGCGATGCGAGATCCGAAAAGCGTCGAGTCACATGCTTGGGCGAGCTGGAGCAAGATCATCGTCTCATCGCGCTGCCCGCCCTCCAAAGGCAGCAGCGCGTCGGTGAACTGAACGTACGGGATCGGCTGGGCCCCCATCAAAGACTGAAACACGAACGGCAGGTCCGCCCGCTGCAAGGCGCTGCTTCCCGGAAGGATGTAGTGCGCATGATTGGCAGTTTCGTTCCGAAAGATGTCGATCACGACGAGGAGCTCCAGCGCCTTCAAGGCCTCTTCGAGACGGCCGTTGCTGTTGGGGACCGTCAGTAAAGGGTTGCCGGACAGGCAGAAGAGCGCACGCACTTGCCCCTCACCTGGAGTCAGAATCTCGTCCGCCATGAGCCCGGCAGGGAAGGTGTCGGCGACCGACGGGAGCTGCCCGATGCGGGACAGATCCTTGCGCATCGTGTGGCCACCTTTGCGAGCGAGCTTGGGGAAATCCTTGACGAACCCGTGGCCGACGAGCGTCCCTCCGAGCCGGTCGAGGTTGCCTGTGACCGCGTTGATCGCTTCCTGAATCCAGAACGCGAGCGTGCCTTGGCTGCCCTGATTGACCCCGGTCGAAAGGAACAGCGCCGCACCATCCGCCGCGAGATAGGCATCGACCATCGAGCGAAGCGTCTTTGGGGGGATACCGGTGACCTCTGCGCTGCGTTCGGCTGGCCAGAGCTCGGCCACCTTCTGCAAGGACTTCAGCCCCACCATGTAGCGCTCGACCCGATCGTGCTCGACGGCATCGCGACTCAGGACTTCGTGCAGGAAGCTCAGCAGGAAATACACGTCCGTGTCCGGGCGGATGAACACCTGCGTGCCGAGTTGTTTTGCGGTTTCGGTACGGCGCGGGTTCACGTTGAAGACCTTGCCGCCTCGGCCCTCGATAGCGCGCAGCCGTCGAATCGGGTCTGGAAGCTGCATGAAGCTCGAACGCGAAACCGCGGGGTTCGAGCCGATGATGATCAAGCACTGAGTCCGATCGATGTCGGCGAAAGGCTGAATGAACGGAAAGCCGTACAGCCGCTCGGCCGCAGCGAACTTGTTGTTGCAATCTTGCGACCCCGTCTGAAACAGATTGCGCGACCCTAGCCCCTGAAGGAAAGCCGCTGTGAGAACCGGAGGCAGCAAGCTGAACGAGATCGGATTGCCGAGATACGCGGACACCGAATCGCCGCCATGGGCCTTCACGAGTTGCCGCACCTTGGCGCCGATCTCGGCGAGTGCCTGCTCCCAGCTGATCTCTTCAAACCGGTCACCCACCCGCTTCAAGGGAACCCGCAGCCGGTCCGCAGAATGATGGACCTCGTGGTAGCGAAGGCCCTTGATACAGGAATACCCCTTGCTGACGACGTGGTCGGGGTCGGGCTCGATGGCAAGCACGCGGTCGTCTTCGATCGTTGCTTTGAGCCCGCAGGTCGCTTCGCAGATGCGGCAGAAGGTGAATTCGGTTCGATGGGACACGGTGGCAAAGGTGCCAGCATGAACGAGCGCCGACAAGGCTGATGGGACAGCTCGGCCGGCCCCTGCTACATGATGTCCCGAGGAGACCAATCCATGAACAAGCTTGCCCTAGCTTTGACGATGTTTTCGATCGCCGTCGTTGGCTGCGACAGCAGTAGCGGCGAGACCGGCGGCCAGGCGGGCAGCGGCGGCCAAGGGGGCAGCGGCGGCAGCGGGCCGAAGTGCGCGACGCCTCAGGAGATGCTCCGCTGTGACAAAGTACTCAATATCGCCCACCGCGGAGGCAGGCGAGTTCGACCCGAGCACACCCTGCTTGCCTACGACCAGGCTCTCGAAGACGGCGCCGATATCTTGGAGCTAGACGTTCACGAGACGAGCGATGGCATGCTGGTCGTGATGCACGACGCGACCGTCGACCGCACGACGAATTGCACTGGCCCGATCAAAGAGATGACCTTTGCGGAGCTTCGCGAATGCGATGCGGGCTACAACTTCAGCAGGGACGATGGCGCAAGCTACCCGTATCGCGGCACGGGCCTCGTGGTGCCTACGATGGAAGAGGTCTTTGATCGCTACCCCGACACGCCATTCATCATCGAGGTCAAGCAGTCGGTGCCTTCGATTGTCGACCATTTCGTCGAGGTCATTCGGGAGCACGGCGTCGAGGACAAGATGACCGGTTCGGCGTTTTCGGACAGCTTACTCCTGGAGCTTCGGACGGTGGCTCCCGAGATCCCGACGAACATGGGTACCAACGAAACATTGGTGTTCTGGGGGTACTCCTTCCGCGATCTCGACCCCGAGTACGAGCCGCCGGCCGAGTTCCTGCAAGTCCCGACGCAGTACGACGTCGGCGATCGCATCGTAGATGTCTTGCACCCGGGCTTCGTGCCCCGCGCCCACGAGCTCGACATGTACGTCCACGTTTGGACAATCAACGACGAAGAAGAAATGCGGTTCCTGATCGAGACCTACGGTATCGACGGAATCATGACCGACGACCCCCCTCTGCTCACCAAGGTCATCAACGAGCTAGGCGTCGGCGACTGAGGCTACGCCGTCGGGAACTTCTCGACCAGCAGCTCGAGCGCGTCGTGCGTTGTCAGAATGCCGATGATCTTGATGCCTTCCACCACAATCGCCGAGCCGTACTTGTGGGTGAGCATCTCGTTGAGGACGGTGAAGAGCGGGGTGTCCGGGGACACCGTGTACGTTTCTTGAGTCATCGCTTCTTCGACCGTCGTGTTGTCGGGGTTGACCTCGTTGAGGCCGGCGATCATACCAAGGTCGCGGTCGCTAACGACGCCGTAGAGCTCGCCGCCGTGCAGCACAGGCAAGTGGCGAATATCGTGCTTCTCCATGAGCTTCTGAGCAAACGTGATGGTCTGCTCGCTGCCCACCGTGTGGGGCATCGGGGTCATGAAATCGGCGATGGGCGCGGTCTTGTCCATGGGCTGAGCTGTACCACAGTCAGGCGCTTCCGCCACGCTCTAGGTCCACTTGGCGCCCGTACTTGCGACGGATTTGACCGATCGCCCGCAGGCTTTGGCCCAACGATCGTCAGGCCTCCCTTCCGAGCCAACCGCGTCGACCGAGCCACTTGGTCAGCTCGAGGACCGGCGAGATGGTCAGAGCTGGGCACGACGCGATCAGCCAGTCCGTCGGCGACAAAGGGCTCAGGCCAAACGGCTCTCGCAGCGGCGGAAAGGACACGATGAACACCAGCAATCCCATCTCCCAGAGGATCGCCAGGTTCAGCCACTTGTTGGCAAACGGCCGACGCAGAATCGACCGGCGGTCCGACCGAAAGTTGAACGCCTTCAGGAACTCGATCAAGACCAAGGACACGAAGGTCATCGACATGGCGTGGGTAAGACTCCCGCCCGATTGGAGAGCCCAGGTGAAGAGACCGAGGTTCGCGACAGTCGACCACAGCCCTCCGACGATCATGAGTGTTACGACCCGGCGCGTGAAGATTCCTGTGCGCGCATCGCGCGGCGCGCGTTCCATGAGATCGTCGTCGGGAGGATCTACAGACAGTGCCAGCGCTGGCAGGCCATCGGTGGCGAGGTTCACGTACAGGATCTGCACGGCGGTCAGGGGCAGCGGCAGACCAGCCAACACGGCCCCGGCGATGAGGCCGACCTCCCCGATGTTCGCCGATAGCAGGTACATCAGATACTTCTTGATGTTGTCGTAAATTCCGCGGCCTTCTTCCACGGCGGCAACGATCGATGCGAAGTTGTCGTCGATCAGGGTCATCGCCGCGGCCTCTTTGCTCACATCGGTGCCGGTGATACCCATCGCAACGCCGATGTCGGCCTTCTTTAGAGCGGGTGCGTCGTTCACTCCGTCGCCTGTCATGGCTACGATGTGTCCGCGCTGTTGAAGGGCCGTGACCACCCGTAGCTTGTGAGCCGGCGAGACGCGCGCATAGACTTCGATGTTTTCGACCCGACGCTCCAGCGCCTCGTCGCTCATGTCCTCGAGGTCTGCACCCGTCACCGCAGGCCCGTCCCTGAGCAGGCCGAGCTCGCCGGCCACGGCCTGAGCGGTGAGTGGATGGTCGCCGGTGATCATGACAACACGGATGCCGGCCCGCTCGCATTGCTCGACCGCGGCTTTGGCTTCCGGACGTGGAGGATCGATCATACCCACCAAGCCGAGGAAGGTCATGTCGTGCTCCGCATCTCCGAGCGTTGCATCCGCCTTGCTGGCGACCCCAAGTACGCGTAGAGCCTCGCCGGCCATCTCTCGGACCACCTCGAGAATCACCTTTCGATCGGCGTCCCCGAGCGCTACCTCACCTTGGCTCGTCAGTTGTCGAGAGCACGAGTCGAGAATGGTTTCGGGCGCGCCCTTGGCATAAGCAACCTGAGCGTCCCCCACGGAATGCAAGGTCGTCATCCGCTTGGTTTCGGACGTGAAGGGGACTTCTCCGACCCTTGGGAATTGCAGGTCCAGGTCGTCCTTTTGCATTCCGGCTTTCGCGGCCGCGACGATGATCGCCGCTTCGGTGGGGTCTCCTTTGATCTGCCAGCTGCCGTGCATGTCGTCGCGGACGACGTGCGCGTCGCAGACCAGAGCGGCGGCGAGCAACAAGTCCATCTCCTCTCGAGAGGGCTCGACAACCGTACCGCTCAGCGAAAACTCGCCTTCAGGGTCGTACCCGCTACCGGAGATGGTAGTCGTTCTTTGGAAGGTATGGAGCTTCCGGGCGGTCATCTCGTCTTTGGTCAGCGTGCCGGTCTTGTCGGAGCAAATTACGGACGTGCCCCCTAAGGTTTCGACGGCCGGCAGGCGCCGCACGAGCGCGTTGCGTTTCACCATCCGCTGCACGCCAATTGCCAAGGAGATGGTGACAACCGCCGGTAGGGCCTCGGGCACTGCGGCTACCGCTAGCGCAATTCCGAAGATGAACATCTCCAGCAAGGGTTGGCCGCGGAACACGCCCACGGCGACGACAGCCGCTACGACGACCAGGGCTGCCTGGCCCAGGACACGACCCACCTTGTCGAGATTCTCTTGCAGCGGTGTCCTGCCGATTGCGACGGACTGCAGCATCTGGGCGATCCGGCCGAACTGGGTTGCCATGCCGGTGGCGACGACAACAGCACGGCCTCGGCCATAAGTGGCAATGGTACCGCCAAAGACCATGTTGTCGCGGTCACCAAGGGCCATGTCCTCTCCGCGAAGCGCCTCGGTGTTCTTGGCGACAGGTACGGATTCGCCCGTGAGCGCGGCTTCATCGACTTTCAGGTTGATCGACTCGAGCAGTCGTGCATCCGCCGCAACTTTGTCTCCTGCGTGCAACAGAACCAGGTCACCCGGCACGAGCTCGCGCGCCGGAATCTCGACCTCTTGGCCATCGCGTATGGCGGTCACGGTTGGCGCGGCCATTTTCCGGAGCGCTTCGATCGCGCGTTCGGCCCGGTACTCCTGTACGAAGCCCAACACGACGGCAAAGAGCACGATCACAGCGATGGCAATGGTCTCGACGCCCTGTCCGAGGAAGGCGGAGATCCCCGTTGCGATTAGCAGAATGATGATCAAGACGTTCTTGAATTGCTGGAAAAGGATGGCCCAAGGAGAGACACGACCGGCAGCTTGCAGCTCGTTGGGGCCATATCGAGCGAATCGACGCTCAACTTCGGCCGCCGCCAGGCCGTCCGCGGGGGACTGCAAATGCGACGTAACCGCGTCGACAGATAGGGTGTGCCATACGGGCGCGGAGCTAGACACGGGCTGCGACATAGCTGACTGCATCCTCTGAGGCTGGCGATCTTGCCCATAGTCCTCTTCGGGGATCTCGACGCCGAGCGCTTTGTGAATCCCCTGGACCCAGCGAAGAATGTCCATCGAGTCGAGGTCGAGCTCGTCTCGCAGATCGGCATCGTCTTCGATCTCTTCGGCGTCGATTTCCGGGGCCACCGTCGACTAGGCAACCGAGCAATGTCGATCGTATTTCGTCGCGAGTCATAGCTTCTCCGGCTCCTGCAGCAGTCGATCGAGGGCTGTCAGGAAACGCGAGCCCTGGTGACCGTTGCTGACACGGTGATCGGCGCCGAGTGTAACCCGCATGATGGGCCGCGGCACGACCTTCCCGTCCACCACCCAGGGTCGTTCGACTGTGGCGCCGCAGCCGACGATGGCCACCTGCGGCGGAAAGATGATTGGCGTCACGCTCTCGACCCCACGCTCGCCGAGCGAGGTCAATGTGATCGTTGCGGATGTCATTTCCGAGCTGCGAAGTGTACCGGCTCGCGCGCGAGCCACCAAATCGGTCATCCGGGCCATCAGCTCGCCGAGGCTGCCCTCGTCCGTATTCCGCAAGGCCGGCGCCACGAGCCCTCCGCCCCGGAGGGAAACGGCAAGCCCGACGTGTATCTCGGCGCTTGGCACCGGCTCAGGACCCTGCCAGGTCGCATTGAGCGACTTGTGCTTGCGCAGGGCCAAGGCCACCGCGCGCAGCACCAACACCCCGGACACGAGCCGCTCGCTCACGCTCACAGATGCGTTGGTCTCGCGAAGCCAGGCGATGGCATTTCCCATGTCGATGCTCTGCTCGACGTAGTAGTGGGGGATTTCGTCGTTGGCGCGGGTCATGGCAGCCGCGATCGCTCGCTGCATACGCTCGGCAGGCGACACCGCGTCGCCGGCCGGGGCAGCCTTGACGCTCAGCACGTCACTGGCTCGAATCGCACCGCCGGGCCCGCTCCCCGAAAGCCCGGAGATATCGATGTCGCGCTCCATCGCAATCCTGCGCGCGTAGGGCGAAATTCGGACGCGAGCACCTGGACCCGAACGCGCCCTGTGACCAACCCCCTCCAAGTCGTCGAGGGTGATCCGACCGTGCTCACCCGTGCCGCGGACCGATGGAAGCGACACATCGAGCTCATGAGCGCGCCGCCGAACCGCGGGAGAGGCCAAGGGACCATCGAGGACCGCATCGGAGGCCCCGGCGGAGATGATCGACCCGGGCGCGGACTCTGGCGCTGGCGCGGGCACTGGCGCTGGCGCTGGCGCTGGCACTGGCACTGGCGCTGACGCTGGCGCTGGCACTGGCGCTGGCGCTGGCGCTGGCGCTGGCACTGGCGCTGACGCTGGCGCTGGCACTGGCGCTGGCACTGGCGCTGGCACTGACGCTGGCGCTGTCTGTATCTCCGCCAGAACCGTCCCCACCGGCACCTTCTCCCCTTCCTGCACCAGCAAGCTCTCGACCACCCCTGCTTCAAACACCTCCACCTCGATCAAGCCCTTATCCGTCTCGACTTCGGCAATGATGTCTCCTTTTGCGACTTGCTCCCCAAGCGCGACGCGCCATTTCGCGAGCACGCCTGCGCTCATGTCCGCGCCCAGCGATGGCATGACGAACTCAGCCACCGACCACGCTCCTTCTCGCCACCTCGACAATCCGGTCGACCTGCGGGATGGCCGCTTCTTCGAGATGCTTGGCGTATGGGATCGGCACTTCGATGGTGCAGACACGTGCCACCGGCGCGTCCAGCTCGTAGAAAGCCTCCTCGGCCAAGATGGCGCTGACTTCCGACGCAAGGCTGCCGGTCTTCCAGGCCTCGTCGATCACGACGGCGCGGTGCGTGCGAGAGACGCTTCCGATGATGGTTTCGCGATCGAGCGGACGCAGACTGCGCAAATCGACGACCTCGGCGCTCAGCCCCTCTTTGTCGAGCTCTTCGGCAGCCGTCAGCGCTTTGTGAACCGAGCCGCCGTACGCGATGAGGCTGACGTCTTTGCCCGCCCGCCGAATCGCAGCTTTCCAGGGCGAAGGAGGCGTCGACTCCGTGTCGAGCGGGCCTTCGATGCCGTACAGCATCTGATGCTCGAAAATGAAGACCGGATCGGGGTCCTCCACGGCAGCAAGCAACATATCGTGCGCGTCCTGCACCGTCGCTGGCGCGAGAACTTTGATCCCCGGCACGTGCGCGTACCAGTTCTCGAGGCTGTGCGAATGCTGAGCAGCGATTTGCTTGCCGCCTCCTGTCGCCATGCGCACGGCAATCGGCACCTCGAACTGCCCGCCCGACATGTGCCGCATGACTGCGGCGTTGTTCACGACCTGGTCGAGCGCGAGCAGGCTGAAGTTGACGGTCATGACTTCGACGATCGGTCGCATTCCGCCGATCGCTGCGCCGATCCCGGCTCCGACGAATGTCGACTCACACAGGGGCGTGTCGCGAACCCTGTCTTCGCCAAACTCTTCGAGCAGGCCTTTGCTGACCGCATAGGGTCCGCCATAGCGGCCCACATCCTCGCCCATGAAGAACACGCGCGGGTCCTCCCGAAGGAGCGTCTGGAGCGCGGTTCGAATCGCATCTCGATAGCTGGTCACGACAAGTCCCTCGCGTAGGTGTGACGCCGAATCTCCTCGACCGGCTCCCAGTCCCCTTGCTCGGCGAACTCGACCGCCTCGGCGATTTCCCGGGCCGCGTCTTTTTCGATCTGTTCGATGTCCGCCTCGGTGATCAGTCCGTCGCTCAGCCCGCGCCCTTGCAAGCTCTCGATGGGGTCGTCCTTCTTGTGCTCTTCGACCTCTTCCTTCGTGCGGTAGAGCTCCGCGTCGTACATGGAGTGGGCCCGAAAGCGGTAGGTCTTGAGCTCGAGGAACCGGGGCTTTCCGGTCTCTCGAACGAGCTCGGCTTCGTTGTGCACCGCCCGCTCGACGGCGACGACGTCCATCCCGTTGACCGAATCCGCAGGCACTCCATACGCGGGAGGATTGTCGGCGATGTTTCGGTCGGACACGTGCCTGTGCAAGGCCGTCCCCATCGCGTACTCGTTGTTCTCGCACAGGAACAGAACGGGCAGCTTCCAAAGCGCCGCCAAGTTCAGCGACTCGTGAAACTCTCCCTCGTCGGTCGCACCATCGCCGAAGAAACAGGCGGTGACGCGCGATTCGCCCTGCATCTTGTCGGCCAGCGCCAGCCCTAGCGCGATAGGCAAACCGCCACCGACGATGGCGTGCCCGCCATAGAACCGTCGCTTGGCGGAAAACAAGTGCATCGAGCCGCCGCGACCACCGGAGCAGCCGTTCGACTTGCCGTACATCTCGGCCATGATCTCCCCGGCGGGAATGCCGCGAAGCAGGGCCTGGCCGTGCTCGCGATAGGTCGCGACGATGTTGTCGTCCTCTCGCAGCGCGTGCATCGCGCCGACACCGACTGCCTCCTCGCCAATGTAGAGATGCAAGAACCCTCGAATCTTCTGCTTCGAGTAGAGCTCTGCGCTCTTCTCCTCCAGTCGGCGAATGCGAATCATGTCGCGCAGCAACTCGAGGACGTGGTCACGTGAGATGTCCAGCGTCAACTGTCTCCTCCTTCCAGCGTCGACGTGTCCCCTTCGGGCAAGCCGAGCTCGCGCGCCTTCAGCAGTCGCCGCATGATCTTCCCGCTTCGCGTCTTGGGCAGCGACTCGATCCAGTCGATTTCGCGGGGCGCCGCTGCTCCGAGATTCTTGCGCCCAAAGCCGATCAACTCCCGCTGCAGCTCCTCGCTCCATTCGTGTCCCGGATGCAAGCTGACGAAGGCCTTGATCACGGTGCCGGCAACGGGATCGGGCTTGCCGATGACCCCAACTTCGGCCACCGCGGGATGCTTCATGATCACGCTTTCGACCTCGAAGGGGCCGATGAGGTGCCCGGCCGACTTGATTACGTCGTCTGCGCGACCGACGAACCAGTAGTATCCGTCCTGGTCGCGCCGGGCGAGGTCGCCAGAAAGATACCAGCCATCGCGGAAACAGGCGTCGTAGCGCTCCTTGTTGTTCCAGTATCCGCGAAACACCGACGGCCAGTCGGGGCGCAGGGCGAGCTCACCGTCGAGCGCCGGGTCGTTTGGGTCGTGCAGCCGTCCATCGTCGCCTTCTCGCAGAATTCCTGCGGTGATGCCGGGCATCGGCCGCCCCATCGAGCCCGGCTTCACATCCATCGACGCGTAGTTCGAGATCATGATCCCGCCGGTTTCGGTCTGCCACCAGTTGTCATGGAATGGCTTGCCGAAGACCTCCTGCCCCCAGACGACTGCCTGCGGGTTCAGCGGCTCACCCACGCTCGCCATGAAGCGAAGCGCGGACAGATTTTTGCTCCGCGGCAAGTCCGACCCGCTCTTCATCAGCATCCGGATGGCAGTCGGCGCAGTGTACCAAACCTGCACCTTCTCTTCTTCGAGGATCTGATACCAGCGCTTCGGGTCGAACTCCGCTTCGTCGACGATCATCGTGACGCGATTGCTGAGCGGCGCACTGATGCCGTACGAGGTTCCAGTCACCCAGCCAGGGTCGGCCGTGCACCAGTAGATGTCGCCCGGGTGTAGGTCGAGAGCCAGCTTGCCGGTCACGTAGTGTGTGAGAACCGCTTGATGAACATGGTACGCACCCTTGGGCGTCCCGGTCGTTCCACTGGTGAAGTGCAGCAGCGCGGGCGTTTCCGGATCAGTGTCGGCAATCTCGTAGTCGGCCGACGCGATGGACATCGCTTCAGACCAGTCCACGGTGCCCTCGAGATTTTGCGGCTTCTTCGGATCGGCGACGATGATCACATGCTCGAGCGTGGGAATGCGTTCGCGGATCGCTGCGATCCGACGCTTGTAAAGTCGCTCGGTCGTGAAAAGAACACGCGCCTCCCCCAGCTGAAGGCGCTCGGCGATGGGCTCCGGACCAAAGGCGGAGAACAAGGGACAGAACACCGCCTGGTGCTTCAGCGTTCCGAGCGCGCAGAGATAGAGCTCGGGAATTCGCCCAGCAAGCGAGTACACCCTGTCGCCAGCCTCGACCCCCAGGGCGGTTAGGACGTTGGCAAACTGATTGCTGCGAGAATCGAGCTCGGCATAGCTCAGCTCCTGGCGTTCGCCCTTCTTGCCGAGCCAGATCATCGCGGTCTGCTCCCCGTGCCCGTTCGCCACGTGCCGGCCGACGGCCTCGTAGGCTAGGTTGAGCCCCCGGCCTCCGGGCAGCCCATCGAGCTCAGCGCGCGCTCTTTCCCATGAGAAAGACTCGCGCTCCGATTCGTAGTCGCCCATGATCGGGGCCGCGCGCCCCTGCTCCGCTTGCTTCTCGATTCTCATGCCAGCGCTGGTCTCCTTGAGGCCCGGCGTCAGGAACGCCCGGCAGTCGCGACCGTATATGCATCGAGCGCGCCAAGTCCCCGGAGACCAGCAGGGCTCGTATTCCCGGCGGGAAACCGCCGAAGGAGTTGGGTGCAGCGGCGCCAATCGTGCGTCTCACGGCGCCAAGGGCGAAGATTGTGCGCCCCGCTGGCCGTGCTCAGCCCCAAAAGACCGTGGACCTGCTTTGGCACGTTCGCTGCATTCCTGGTATCAGCTTGGACCCTTCAAAGGAGGCAACCATGACCGCGGATGAAGCCGACAAGACCCTGAAGCAGGAGTTGCAAGAGACTCGCGACGACCTCAAGCGGACCGCGGACGAGATCAAGCTGAAGCTGCATCTCGCCGGGATGGACGCCAAGGACGCCTGGGATGACATCCAGCCACGCCTTGCGGATTTCGAGAAGCGTTTCGACAACAAGGCTGATGAGGTAACCGACGAGCTCAAGGCTCTAGGCAAAGATATCAAGCAGCGCCTGGCCAACATCAAGGCAAAGCTCACCTAGGCATCGCGAGCCTTTCCTCGCCTGCCACGTCGCGGCTAGATAGCCGGTTCGGCCTGCTCTCGAACGATGAATACGCTGCAGGGCGCGTGCCGCACCGTTGCCTCGGCGACGCTGCCCAAGAGGCGGCGCAGCACACCTGTGCGTCCGTGCGAGCCGAGCACGATGAGGCTCGCGCGTGTCTCTCTGGCAATTCTGCAGATTTCAATCGACGGATGTGCGCTCGGCAGCGCGTCATACTGCACGTCGGTATAGGGGACGTGTCCAAAGAAGCGATGACGAGCTTCCCTGAGTTGCTGCATCGAGTCCTCGTCCCAGGCCTGACGGTCTCCTTCCAAGACCGCACGGGCGCCCGGTCCCTTTGCGGTCTTGGGATCATAGACGTGCATCAGAAACACCCGAGCGCCGTCACGTCCAGCGATGACCGCGGCCTGCTCGAGCGCAAGGTCGGAGCAGGAAGAGAAGTCCGTGCAAACGACGATGAGTGGCTTCATTTCTAGACTCCGATTCTAGCTGAGGTCGAGGAGAACCTTCCCTGCCCGTCCCGGCCTTCTCGCGTGCTCGAGCGCCGCCTGCAGCTCGTCGAGGCGGTAGGTCCGCTCGACGGGGGTGCCGAGGACGCCGCTTTGAATCAACTTGGCGGTGCGGCGCACGAGCCCAAGACGCTGAAAGAGCGATCGCTTGGCCAGATACGCGGACAAGTAGAAGCCCTCGATGCTCGTCATCGGCATCATGATGTCGCGCGGCGGCAGCGAGATCGGCTCGCGGCTCAAGGTCCCGTAGCAAATCATGCGCCCGCCGGGCGTGAGTGTTCGAAGCGCCTCGGAGCCTGTTGCGCCACCCACGCAATCGAGAACGTAGTCAACGCCCGCAGGCGTGATGCGGTGGACGGCTTCGAGCAGGTCTTCGTCTTCCAGAGCAACGACGTGCTTGCTGTTCCCTCGCTTCAAGCGCTCCGCGCCAGCCCGACTGCGCACGACGTCGATCACGCGAAACCCGTCCGCGAGAGCGAGGTTGCGAACCATCTGCGAGAGCGCGGAGCCTGCTGCGGTTTGCAGGAGGACCGAGCCTCGCCGAACGCGGAGCACATGCCTCACCAGCACTATCGCGGTCAGCGGATTGACAAAAAAGGAGCAAGCCTGGGCATCATTGAGGGAGCGCGGGACCGGGAAGGCGCGGCGCGCGTCGATGAGCGTCTGCTCCTGCCAAGTTCCGTTGGGCGGCCCGCTGACTACCGCGACCCGCTTGCCGACCAGTCGCTTGCCGAGCAATCCGCCGCCGGATTGCTCGACGACACCCACGCCTTCCACGCCGAGCGCGTACGGAGGCCGCACAAAGGGCTCCGAAGAGCCGGGGCTGTCGGTCGGACGCTCTGCGCCTTGGTTCCAGATCATTCGGTCAAACGAGCGCTCGTAGATCCCATCCATGTAGTTGAAATCCGAAGGATTGACCGGCGCCATGCTCATCCGGACGCGCACTTGGCCCGGACCAGGACGGGGCACCGGAACATCACGAACCTCGACGGCGCCCGGGTCATCCGAAAACGCATCGATACGTGCAGACTTCATGGCTCACTCGCCTTTCGGACCGCGGAGACCGCTCGGCATGGCAAACGGCCAGTTGGAATCGACAGTGCCTCCGTCGACCTCGAGCACCTTCCCGGTCACCCAGCTACCGGCCTCTGAAAGCAAGTACAACGCTGCCGCGCCGATGTCCTCGACGGTTCCCAGCCGACGCATCGGCGTGAGCTCTTCCATTTGCTTGGCGAGCGCCTTGTCGGCCGTCACCATCGCCAGCGCATCGGTTTGAGTCGCGCCCACCGCGATTGCGTTGACGCGCACGTGCGGCGCCCACTCGTGGGCAAGCAATCGAGTCATGTGTGACATCGCCGCTTTCGCCGTGCCGTACGCCACGAATCCGTGGTCGACCAGATGAGAGAGGCCCGATGTGATGTTGACGATGGCACCGTGCCCGCGCTCCGCCATCGAGGGTGCCAGGGCGCGCGACATGTGAAGCGCGGTCGTCACATTGAAGTGGAATGCCTTGTCGAGCTCCGCATCGGTGCACCGCAGGGCGGGCCCCGGAAGCGTGCCCCCCGCGTTGTTCACCAAGAAGTCCACGCCACCAAACTCGGCCAGCGCACGCTCCACCAGCCGGTCGAGCTGCTCGGGAACCAAAACATCCGTGGGCACTACCAGAGCGCGCCCACCGCATCGCTCGACGATGCCCGCGACTTCCTGAAGCGTATTCTCGCGCCGCGCCGCCAGAACGACATTCGCCCCCGCCTCGGCCAACGCGATCGAGACCCCTCGGCCGATACCGCGACCGGCGCCCGTCACCACGGCCACGCGGCCGTCTACCTTGAAGCGATCCAAAATCATCGGCGATTCATCTCCGGCGCGTACTTTCGGGCATTCGAACCCGTTCCGCAACCGCGGTACGTCGTGCCTCCTCTCGCCATCGAAGTGCCGATGGGAGCAAGAACAAGTACGGGCTCGTGATGTATCGCCAGCTTCGGCGAGGCGAGCTCCCGAAGGGCTGACCGGCCTGTCCTCGGGCCCCGGTGCCATCGGCCGGTGAGCTGTCCGGTGAGGTCTGCTTCCTCGGTATCGTACGGCGTCCCGTCGGCGTGCAGGACGTCGTGAAACCAGGGATCGGCATCAGCGGGGTCCATGGTGAACCAAGACCCCCAGCGATAGATCGTCTGCGGGCGGGTCATGGCTGTGGAAGCTGATGACGTCGGCACAACGAGACGAAGTTGGGATTGTCGGGCTCATCGTGACGCTCTAGGTTGCCTAAGATTTCGGCGCCAGGCCCTTGAACCTATTGGGAATTCTGAACATCTGCAATTGGGTCGGGCTGGGCGCCGGCAAGAGGATACCGATTCGATACACCGTCGATGAGCACCGGCATCGCCGAGATCTCATGCACATCGGCTGCCCCGGAGGAGCGATCGATCCGAGCGAGAGAAGCCCCGGTCCAGCGCTCCCGCGGCGCTGGCGCGTAGCGCATACCACCAGCGACTTGCCTTGTCCCGGCTGCTTGATAAGGTGCCCGACCCGTTTAGGGAACATTCTTTTTGGAGGCGTAAATGCACAAAGCAAGCTGGGTACTGTTGTTGGCCGTCAGCCTGATGCTGACCGCAGGTTGTAAGAAAGACGAGCTCAGGGCGAAGGACGCCCGGATCGCGGAGCTCGAAGAATCGAGCCAGGCGACGGGCGCGTCGTTCGAGCAATGCAAGAAGGACAAGGCCAATCTCGACAAGCTCGTGAAGGGCTACACCGGCGAAATCAACGCCATGGAAGCTGCCCTGGCCGAGGCCGCGGCCCGTGAAGCTCGTGCCGCCAAGCGCCTCGCCGAGTACAACTCCATGCTCAAGCAGCTCAAGTCGATGATCGACTCCGGCAAGCTCAAGGTCCGCATCGTCCGCAACAAGATGGTCATCGAGCTGCCCGAGGCGGTTCTGTTCGCAAGCGGCAGCGCCAAGCTCAAGACCGAGGGCGTTCGCGTTCTCGCCGAGCTCGGCCCGGTCCTCGCGAGCATCAAGGGTCGTGAGTTCCAGGTTGGGGGTCACACCGACGACAAGCCGATCAAGACCAAGCGCTTCCCCTCGAACTGGGAGCTTTCGGGCGCGCGCGCCATCGACGTGGGTCAGCTCCTGATCGAGTACGGCGTTCCTGCCACTCGCATCTCGGCCGCCGCATACGCCGACACGCAGCCGGTCGCCGACAACGACACCCCGGAGGGCCGCGCACTCAACCGTCGCATCGAGATCGCGCTTCAGCCGAACCTCGACGAGCTCCCCGACCTCTCCAGCTTCGAGTAAGCCACACGCTTCCCGTACACTGGGTTAGTGACCTGCCGACGTGCCGGTGTGCATCATGCACCCGGCACGTTTACAATTGGGCTATGTGGCTTGCTTCACAAGGAGTGCGGTAGCTGTACTTTCTCGTAA
>CAVQUI010000010.1:0-34392 GCA_963716775.1 uncultured delta proteobacterium | reverse complement strand
AGGCTAGCCACCGAGGCCGCCGGCTTCGGCACGCAGGCCCAGTTGCTGGCCGCTCAGTTGGCTTTGGCCGCACGGGCTTGGCCCGGGGCTGGGTAGAACTGCGCGTACCACTTGCGCAGCTGGTGCACAGGGCCGTCACCCCGCGAGAGCAGGGGGTTCTTTCGGAAGACCTTTCGCTCCCAGATTCCGATGTCCTGGCGCCACTGGGACACCCAATTGCCGACGATGAACCCAGCCTGCAGCTTGGAGATCTTAGAGTCGCTGAACCATCGAAATCGAACGCGCTGCGTGAGCGGCGCGATCGGTGTGTGACTCTGAAACATGACGATGCGGCCGGGCCGAGCGTTCAGGCTGAAGTCGAAACGGACGAGGCCTCCCGGGCCCTCTAGCCTCACGTTCGCCACCGCGCCGGAGCTCGGAATCTCCTTGCCCCGAAACGCGAGCTTGGCGCTGTTCTCGAACCAGGATACGTGCGGCTCGCGTTCGTCGCGTCTCCACGTGGCCTCATGCTCGATGCGCATCCCGGGGACGGGAATGCTGGTCCAGGGGACGCGCAGGTTTCCATGCACCGGTGCGAAATGTTGGAAGTCGACGCTGTTCTCGACGAACTCGAGCAGGTGCATGTGCACTGCGCCCGCGTCGTACTCACCGCGGTACAGAAGCTCCCCTCGATCGATCTCGGGGATTCGTTCCGGCCGGTAACGCGGCTCCGGAGCCGGACCCCGTTCGAGGGCGCCGTGCCGATGATACACGCAGACCCATCCATGCAGGTCTTCGACGGCCCAGGCCGTGGTTCGATGTCGGGGTTCGGGCCGCTGCCCGTCGGGCATCTGAACCACGCGTCCCTCGCCGTCGAATCGCCAGCGGTGGAACGGGCACTCGATGCAGCCATCGCGCAAGGTGCCATCTGCGAGGTTCGCCCCCATGTGCGGGCAGTACGCGTCGATGGCACAAATGCGCTGACCACCGTCCCGAAACAGCACGATGTCGTTTCCCGCGAAACGCACCTGAAGCGGCTCGCCCGACACATCTTTGCTACGCGCTACGACGTACCAGGCCTCCGGGTAGGGAGGCGGATACGTCGCTTCGCGGGCTGTACGGAGCTCCGACTCCTCGAAGGGCCCCATCACGCCATTCGTCGCGCGAGGAAGAAGTAGCTCGGGGTGAAGATACCCGTCTCGCCGCCGGCAATGAGGCCTTCGGCGGCCCGGCCGAGCATCATGCTGACTTCCTTCGAGCCCTTGGGCGCGATGCGCAGGGCTTCGAGAGCGCCGATCGTGCGTCCGGCAATTTGCCGGCCGAGGCGCCCGCGACGAAGCCCCAAGAGGCTAGAGGTTTCGCCAAGCAACGGAAGGTACCAGGGGGTTGTGCGGTCGCTCAGGTCTGCCGCGTCGAAGTGCTCGATGACTTCGAAGCCGGCTGTTTCGAGCGCCTGAATCGTCTCGGGAATGCTGGCAATGTCGGGGAGGCCATCGCCCGTCTCGATCTCGCTCTTGATCTCTTGGTGGCGCGCGTCGTTCGGGTCGAACTTGCCGGTCATGCACCACTCGTAGCCCGCGAACAAAGCGCCGGGCTTGAGTACACGGTGAACTTCGGAGAACGCCCCGGCTTTGTCCGGTGCGTGACAGGTCGCTTCGATCGCGTACGCCGCATCGTAGAATCGGTCGGGCACGCCGAGCTTCATGAAGTCGCCCTTGAACCCGGAACACAGATGGCCGAGGCCCGCCTTCTCGTTGTGGCTGCGAACCTTCTCGAGCTGGTAGTCGTTGTTGTTGACGCCTTCGATTGCAGCCCCCGAGAACCGCGCGATCGCGCGCATCGGACCACCTACGCCGCAGCCCACGTCGAGAGCCGTCATGCCCGACTTCAGCCCAAGCCGAAGCGCCAGGTATTGCTCCGCGCGAGCCAGCGACGCCTCGAAAGACTCGCCCTTGGCTCGGGGTGCGAAGTGAAACGACTGCCCCCAACCGTGCTCGTAGAAGTCGGTGACGACGTCATAGTAGTTGTTGATCATCGTGGCGTACTGCGCCTTGCGCGCCTCTACGCCGCCCCCGTTCGACTCGTCGAAGAAGCCCATGTACTCGCGAATGATGTGCCCCACGCGTCCGCGTTTTTGGTCGTCGGTGTAGAACGTCTTGACTGCTTGCGTCTGTGTCATTGCCTCGGAGCTATCACGGACAACGGCAGCGACGATCGGCTATCGAGCGAGCTGTAGAAAGTGATCGGTGAGCGGTTGTCGACGCGTAGCGAGTGGCCGATGGCGGGTGGTTACAGAGTGTAAAGGAGAGCGGGCTGTTCGGAGTGTGCGGGCGTCACTGTTTGGTTTGGGCGTTGCCGTTCGGCTTGTGCTGCCGCGGGTGTTTGGGGAGCGAAGGGTGAACTGCTTGCGTGGTTTGGTTTTGTTACACCGCCCGCCCACCCCCACCCGTAATCCTCCCTGGCGCGGCGGTCGCTTCGCTCCGCCTTGCCGGCGCATTCGCGCCGGGCTTCGCCCTTCGGGCTCGCGCTGCCGCGGGTGCTGTGGGTGCGGGTTGGTGGGCGGGGGAGCGGGTGACGACGTACGGCTTGAGCTGCCGCGGGTGCTGTGGGTGCGGGTTCTCGGTGGGTTGCGTGGTATGGCTTGATTACACCGCCCGCCCACCCCCACCCGTAATCCTCCCTGGCGCGGCGGTCGCTTCGCTCCGCCTTGCCGGCGCATTCGCGCCGGGCTTCGCCCTTCGGGCTCGCGCTGCCGTGCATGTCTTGGGGGCGGATTTCTGGAACTTGGCTTGATGGCACCGTACGGCGGGACGCGGTTCGAATGTCTCCGTATGGAGGGGCGCGGAACAAAGGCGCGATGTGGGGTGGAGTCGACGTGTGAGTGCCAATCTGCAAGACAGCGACCACCGCAGATTGGCGCGAGCTCCGAGGCTCGGCTTGCCTGGTCCAAGCCCGCCAGTGCATCCGACCAGATCTGCAAGCCGAGCCGTTCGACGCAACCCCATGTCGCGCCTTTGTTCCGCGCCCCGATCGTCTGCTATACGCCACCCCGTGGACAGCCTGATCCAGAAAGCCGCGACGCTCCAAGAGGCGCTCCCCTACATTCGGAGCTTCCATGGGGAGATCTTCGTCATCAAGTACGGCGGCCACGCGATGGTGGACCCGCACTTGCGGGATAGCTTCGCGCGCGATGTCGTGCTGATGAAGTACGTGGGGCTTCATCCGGTCGTGGTGCACGGGGGCGGACCGCAGATCGACCAAATGCTCAAGTCTTTGGGCGTGGTCTCCGAGCGTCTCGAAGGGCTACGTGTCACCGACGAGCACACGATGGAAGTCGTCGAGATGGTGCTCGGTGGCAAGGTCAATTCAGAGATTGTTTCGCTCATCGCAGGTCATGGCGGTCGGCCGATTGGGCTCACGGGCAAGGACGACGCCTTCCTTCGCGCCAAGCGGGTCGAGAAGATGAAGACCAAGAGCGGCAAGTGGGTCGACCCGGGCCGCGTCGGCGCGGTCACCCAGGTGAACCCCGACATCCTCCGTCGCCTCGTCGACGATGGCTTCATCCCGGTCATCGCGCCGGTGGCGGTCGACGCCGAAGGCAACTCGCTCAACGTCAACGCCGACACGGTGGCGGGCAAGGTCGCTGAGGCGCTGTCGGCCCAGAAGTTCATGCTGCTCACCGACATCGAAGGCGTGCGCGGCAAAGACGGCGAAGTGGCGAGCTCGCTCAGCGCCTCGCAAATCGACGCCCTCAAGCACGATGGCGTCATCGAGGGCGGGATGATCCCGAAAGTCGACTGCGCACTGAGCGCCCTGGCCGGCGGTGTTCGCAAGGTGCACATCATCGACGGCCGGGTGCGGCACGCGGTGCTTCTCGAGATCTTCACCGACCAAGGCATCGGCACCGAAATCACGCGCTGAGCCGGCTGAACCAGGGTCGACGGCCCCCGGCAATGGTGGTATGTCGCGAGCTTCCCCGAAGGCACCGCATGACCAGGCAGCAAGACATGCTCCGGACCGCAAAAGAGGTTCAGTTCGGCAACTACGCACCCGCGCCATTCGTTCTGACGCATGGGCGCGGCCGCCGCGTGACCGACGCCTCCGGTCGCGAGTACCTGGACCTGTCGGGCGGGATTGCCGTCCTTTCGGTGGGGCACAGCCACCCGACGCTCACAGCGGCGATCGCCGAGCAGGCCGCGCGTTTGATGCACGTGTCCAACATCTTCTACAACGACCGCGCCATCGAGCTGGCCGAGTCGATTTGCGCGCGGACCCCGTTCGACAAGGTCTACTTCTGTAACAGCGGCTCCGAAGCCAACGAGGCGCTGCTCAAGCTCGCGCGGCGCTACCACCACGACCGAGGCGACCAGAAACGAACGGAGTTCGTTTCGACGCTCAACAGCTTCCACGGCCGAACGATGGGCTCGCTGTCGCTGACCGGACAGCGCAAATACCACCTGGGCATGAAGCCTCTGGTGCAGGGGGTGAGCTTCGTCGACTTCAACGACCTCGCCGCCCTGGACGCGGCGGTGACCGACCGAACCGCGGCTGTGATCTTCGAACCGATTCAGGCCGAGGGCGGCATCATCATCGGCACCGACGAGTTCGTCAAAGGCGCGCGTCGCATTTGTGACGAGCGTGGCGCCTTGCTCTTTTTCGACGAGATCCAAACCGGCTACGGTCGGACCGGTCGCTTCCTCGCGCAGGAATGGTTCGACACGGTGCCGGATGCCTGCTCTCTCGCGAAAGGCATCGGTGGAGGATTTCCGCTCGGCGCCATGGCGGTGACGGAGCGGCTGGCGGGAGGCCTTCCTCCTGGCAGCCACGCGAGCACCTTTGGCGGCAATCCGCTTGCCTGTGCGGCGGGCTTGGCCGTGTTGCGCATCATCGACGAGGAAGGGCTCGTCGATAACTCGCGACGCCTCGGTGAGTATCTGGCGGGCCGGCTCGCAGGGCTCGACGCGCGACTTTCGAACACGGTGGGCACGCGGGGCATCGGCCTGTTGCAGGGCATCGTCCTGGCCGATGACGTCGATCCGGCCGCCACGCTTGCTGCGGTTCACGCTGCGGGCCTCTTGCTCACCCTTGCAGGCGGCAACGTCATTCGGATTTCGCCGTCCCTCAACGTGACTCGAGACGAGCTCGACGAGGGCCTCTCGATCTTGGAAAAGGTTCTCGCAGACGCGCCGAGGAAGCCATGACCCGCCACTTCCTGACGACTTACGACCTGAGCCGAGAAGAGCTCTTCGCGGTCCTCGACCGTGCCGAAGAGTTGAAGGCCCTTCGAGGCACGCCTGCGCATCCACAGCCCTTGCAGGGCAAGTCGGTCGCCGTCGTGTTCGAGAAGGCGTCGACGCGAACACGGCTGTCGTTCGAAGTCGGCATTCACGAGCTCGGCGCGCAGCCGGTCACGCTCAACTCGAAAGACACGCAGCTCGGACGCGGCGAGCCGATCGAAGACACGGCGCGCATGCTGAGCCGCTACGTTCACGGCGTGGTCTACCGGACCTTCGGGCACGAGCGCCTCGAAGCGCTCGCGCGCTACTCGACCATCCCCGTCATCAACGGGCTCTCCGATCAGGTTCATCCCATCCAACTCCTCGCGGACATGATGACGATTCGCGAGAACCTCGGACCTGCGCTCGAGGACATGCGGGTGGCCTGGATCGGCGACGGCAACAACATGGCGCATTCCTGGATCGCGTCCGCGGCCGTGGCAGGTTTCGAGCTGGTTCTCGCCTGTCCCCCTGGGTACCAGCCAGATGAACAGGTCTTGAAAGACGCCCGAGCGCGCGGCGCCAAGGTTCGCGTCGTCGAACGGCCCGAGGAGGCTCTGGACGGCGTCTCCGTGGTTACCACCGACGTCTGGGCGAGCATGGGGCAGGAGGCAGAGGCAAAGGAGCGAGAGCGAGCCTTTGCCGGCTTCATCGTCGACGAGGCCGCCATGGATCGGGCAGCGTCCGACGCGATCTTCCTCCACTGCTTGCCGGCGCATCGCGGCGAAGAAGTGAGCGCAGCCGTCATCGATGGCCCGCAGTCCCGGGTTTGGGACGAAGCGGAGAACCGCCTACACACCCAGAAGGCTCTACTCGAGTGGCTCATCGTCTAGCACCGGCGAAGTGGCTGCGGGACGGAACACCGGGCTAGACTGTGCGGACGGGGGACGAGTAGGCAGTCGATGTCGGAGGAGCGGATTCCGCGACAAATCGCAGAGGCGGACGCACGGGCGCATAGCATGAGCCCTCAGGAGGCGTTCGTGCACTCGTGCATCGATGGCGTCCTCAACGTCGATGACATCGCCGACCTGACGGTGCTCGAGCCCAACCTCGTCTCCGAGTCGATCGAGCGCCTCATCGAAATGGGGATCGTCGAATGGGTTGGCGCCAAAGTGTCGAGCGCGCCACCCGCGGCGCAACTGATCGAGGATGTGGAGATCGACGAAGCGCTTCAAGAAACGATCGTCCGCACCTTCTGCCGCGCCGACAAGCTCAATCACTACGAGCTCCTCGGCGTCGCGATGGACGCCGATCGCGCCGAAATTCGCGCGGCCTATTTCGCGCTCTCCAAGACTTTCCATCCCGATTCATACTACGGAAAGCGTCTCGGCTCGTTCAAAGCGCAGATGGAGGTGATCTTCCGCAAGGTCACCGATGCGTACGAAGTGCTCGGCCGCAACAAGAAGCGTGAGGCGTACGATCGCTACCTCGGCCGAAGCATCGCCGTGTCCGCGGCCGAACATCAGATCAGCCGCGTCGAGCAACGCGCCGAGGCCATGTCCAGGGCCCTCACGAGGGCGCCCGTCGCCGAGCGCCAGGCCAAGCCGGCCGACCGGGTCGAGCCACCCGAGGTCGCGGCCCCGTCCACGCAATGGCAGCCAAGCCAGGCCCCGGCGAAGAAGTCAGTTCCCATCGTGCCCGGGTCGGCGGAGCACGACCGCATGCAGCGCAAGCGCGAGCTTCTCCAGCGAAAGCTCGGCGGCCGATCCATGCGGCCGCCGAAGAGGGGCGGCTCGGTGCGATCCATGCCCGCACCTGTAGCCAAAGTCGGAACGAAGACGGCGCTTCGAGATCTCACTCGCTCGCTCAAGTGGACCGCTGGGCTCACCGGTGGTGTCGACCGGGCCGAGCATCACGTCGAGGAAGCGCGCCAGGCCGAGGCCCGGGGAGATTTGGCGGCGGCGGCCACGGCGTTGCGAATGGCGATCACCCTCGATTCGAGTCGCAGCGACGTTCAAGAGCAGTACCGCCGGGTCAACTCTCACCTTCGGGTCCAGCTCATCGACATCCACCGGGAGCAGGCCCACTACGAGGAAGACAACAACCTTTGGGCCGCGGCGAGCATTTCCTGGGCCAAGGTGGCCGAGGCCGCTCCAGACGACCCGGTCGCTCCTCGCCGGGCGGCCAGGGCCCTTCTGAGCGCGGGCGGTGATCTCAGAAAAGCCCGCGATTTTGCGCATCGGAGCCTCGACTTGGCCCCCGATTCGCTCGAAGCACGGCTGCTTTTGGCCCGAATCTACATCCAGGCAGGCATGGACAACAGCGCCGCAAAGGAGCTCGATGAGGCTGCAAAGCTGGACCCGAGCCACGAGATGGTGAAAAATCTTAGGAAGCAGCTCGCGGGGTGATGCGACTTTCGCATCTGAGCGCTTTGGAAGTGGGGCATGGAAAGAGTCATCGGGATTGATCTAGGTACGTTCAACTCGTGCGTCGCCGTCGTCGAAAGCGGCACGCCCGTGGTCATCGCGAACCGGGGGGGCTACAAGGTCACCCCGTCGATGGTGGCCGTGACCGAGGGGGGCAAGCGTTTGGTGGGCCACATCGCAAAGCGACAGGCCGTCACGAATGCCGAAAACACCGTGTTCGCCTGCAAGCGCCTCATCGGACGAAAGTGGGACACGCCGCAGGTCAAGAACGCGATTCAGACCACGCCGTTCCACATCGTGGAAGGTCCACACGGCGACTGCCGGATCAAGATGCGGGACAAGGTCTACAGCATTCCCGAGATCAGCGCGATGGTCCTTCAAGAGATGAAGATGGTCGCGGAGGACTACCTCGGTGAAGAGGTCAACAAGGTCGTCGTGACGGTGCCCGCATACTTCAACGACAACCAGCGGCAGGCGACCAAGGACGCTGGCGCGATTGCCGGCCTCGACGTGATTCGCATCATCAACGAGCCGACTTCGGCAGCGCTTGCGTACGGTTTCGGCAAGAACATCGATCGCACCGTGGCGGTCTTCGACCTCGGCGGCGGCACCTTCGACATTTCGATCTTGGAAATCGCGAGCACGGGTGTGTTCAAGGTCATCAGCACGGCGGGCGACACGTTTCTCGGCGGCGAAGATTTCGACCAGCGGGTCATCGACTGGCTCGTCGAAGGCTTCCAACACGAGCACGGCATCGACCTGCGTCAAGACCGCATGGCGCTGCAGCGCCTCAAAGACGCAGCCGAGAAGGCCAAGTGCGAGCTTTCGGCGGTCACCGAAACCGAGGTGAACCTGCCTTTCATCATTTCGAGCGCCCGCAACGAGGCGCTCCACCTTCAGCGACTGCTCACGCGGGCAACGCTCGAGGAGCTCACGGCAGACCTGGTCGATCGCACGGTTCAAATCTGCGAGCTCACGCTCGGAGAAGCCGGCCTCGACAAGGACGAAATCGAAGACATCATTTTGGTCGGCGGCATGACCCGCATGCCCAAGGTCCAGGAGCGAGTCAGCAAGTTCTTCCAGCGCGACCCCTGCAAGGGAGTCCATCCCGACGAGGTGGTCGGTCTCGGCGCGTCGATTCAGGGCGCCGCCCTCGTCGACGACTCGCCCGAGATGGACATGGTGCTGCTCGACGTCACGCCGCACACCCTCGGCATCATGGTCGTCGGCGGCTACTTCGAAGAGCTCATCCCTCAGAACACGACGGTCCCAACGTCGCGCAGCAAGCCATTCACCACGGTTCGCGACAACCAGACCGCCGTGAAGATCCTCGTCCTACAGGGCGAGTCGCGGCGCGCAGAGGACAACGAGCTTCTCGGCGAATTCATTCTGACCGGCCTACGCCGCGCAGATGCCGGCCAGGTCGAAGTCGAGGTGACCTTCGAAATCAACGCGGACGGTATCGTAAGCGTCCACGCCAAGGACGTCGAGACTGGCAAGGAGCAGTCGATCACCGTCACGGCGACCAGCGGCCTCACCGAGGACGAAATCAACGAGATGATGGTGGACGCTTCGGATTTCGCTGTCTCGCGGCGTGAGGACGAGGCCTCGGAGAAGGTCCGGCAGGAAGCCGAAACGCTCATCGCCGAAATCGAGCGCCTCCTCCCGGAGGTCGAGTCGATCGTCGCCGGCAGCGACTTCGGGCGTGACGCCATCGACAAGGCCAAGGGCGTGGTCGACAACGCTCGCACCTTGCTCGAGCGCGGAGACATCGCAGCGCTAGGAGACGAGCTCGAGTCGCTCGGGCGAACGCAGCGCATGTTCAAGGGCGTCGTCGGCAAGTCGGCTTGACCTATGGCTTCGGGCAAACCCGGTTCCAGTGGTTCCTCGTTTCCGAGCGTGCTCGGCGACAATGGCGCCATCGACTTGGCAGGCGGGGCTACCGAACAAGACATTCACGAGCGCCCGACCCGTCGCCTCTCCGGAGACGCCTGGGTCGTCGATCGCGATCGCCGTAGCCTGCCACCGACAGCTCCGCCGCCCGCACGGCCCGAGGCAGAGAATGCCGATGCGCCCAGCCCCGAGCTCATCCACGCCGAGATTGCCGACAGTTTCGCGCTTGGCGACTATGCCAGGTCGCTGAGCGCGGCGGAGCTGCAACTCGGGCTGAACCCGGACGACGAAAGCGCGCAGCAATACGCCACCAACAGCCGGGCCCGACTCGAGACCCGGTACACCACCCGAATCGGCTCGCTCGACTACATCTTCAACCTCGCGGTCCCGCCGGCGAAGGTGAAGTGGCTCGGCTTGGACCCTCAGGCAGCCTTCCTCCTCTCGCTGGTAGACGGCCAGACGACGGTCGACGAGGTGCTCGACATTTGCCAGATGGGCAGGCTGGAAGCGCTTCGCGTTTTTACGGAGCTTTTGGAAGCGAAGGCCATCATCCGGGTCGCCTGACAGCGCCCGCTTGCACCGGGTCGGCGGACCACTACCATCGGGCCCCATGGCTGGCTCCCCTAAGAAGATTGTGCTCGCCTACAGCGGCGGGCTCGACACATCGGTCATCCTGACCTGGCTCAAAGAGACCTACGACGCCGAAGTCATCGCGTTTTGCGCGGACGTCGGTCAGGGCGAGGAGCTCGGCGGTCTCGACGAGAAGGCCCGCGCGACCGGCGCTTCCAAGTGCATCATCGCGGACCTCAAAGAAGAGTTCGCCCGTGACTTCTGCTTCCCGATGCTGCGAGCGAACGCCGTGTACGAGGGCGACTATCTGCTCGGCACCTCGATCGCCCGGCCCATCATCGCAAAGGCCATGATGGACGTTGCCCGAGCCGAGGGGGCGGAGGCGATTTCGCACGGCGCAACAGGGAAGGGCAACGATCAGGTTCGTTTCGAGCTCACGGCGATGGCGATCGACCCGCGCATTCAGGTCATCGCGCCCTGGAGGACCTGGTCCCTGAAATCCCGGAGCGACTGCATCGACTACTGCAAGGACCGGAAGATCCCGATCGAGGTCACGGCCGAGAAGCCATACTCGATGGACGCCAATCTGTTCCACATCAGCTACGAAGGCGGCGTTCTCGAAGACACGTGGAACGAGCCTCTCAAAGACATGTTCCGTTGGACGACCGACCCCGAAGACGCTCCGAACACGCCCGAGTACATCGTCATCGGCTACGAGAAGGGCGACCCCGTCAGCGTCAACGGCGAGCGACTTTCCCCGGCTGCGCTCATCGCGCGCCTCAACGAGCTCGGCTCCAGGCATGGCGTCGGCCGTGTCGACGTCGTCGAGAATCGATTCGTGGGAATGAAGTCACGGGGCGTGTACGAGACGCCAGGCGGGACCATCCTTCAAAAGGCACACCGGGCCGTCGAGTCGATCACCGTCGACCGGGAGGTGCTGCGAATTCGCGACGGTTTGATCCCCGAGTACGCCTCGCTCGTCTATCGCGGTTTTTGGTACGCGCCGGAGCGCGAAATGCTCCAGGCTCTCATCGACGACGCTCAAAAAGACGTCACCGGCGAGGCGCGCATCAAGCTCTACAAGGGCAGCGCCACTGTGGCGGGGCGCCGAAGCCCCCTCAGTCTCTACGACCCCGCGTTCGCGACCTTCGAAGAGGACGCGGTCTACGATCAGCAAGATGCGACCGGATTTATCCGGCTGAACGCCCTTCGCCTGCGAATTCGGGCCCTTCGGGACCAGGCCCAGGGGTGATTGCCCCTGGCTGTTGCGGCCGATTGCGGTCCTCGGTAGTCTAAGAGTTCACAAGGTCTTTGGACGTTCCAAGTATACAGTTGGCCGCCGCGATAGTCTGTGGCGTGGGTTTGGGTGCGCTGCTTGCAGCTGTTAGTGCCGGCCTGCACACGCTCGGCGAGGCGGGTTTGCAGGCGCTGCTGGAGTCAGACAGCGCGAACGCCAAGGTCGCCGAGCGCGTGCTTGCAGACCTCGCAGCCGTGCAGTCTCGTCTCTTGCTGGGCCGGGTGTTTTGCTTGGCCTTGGCTTCGGCCTTTGCGGCTTACCTCCTGTTCAAGTCCCATGGGGTCTGGGTGGCCGTCCTTGGAGTGCTCGGTGTTTCGCTGACCTACGCACTGGCCGCAACGGTCGCCGCTGCCGTGGTCCGCCGGCGTTCGGGGCAGGCCACCTTGCGGATCTGGAAATGGCTCCGTCCGCTCGACCTCGTCCTCACACCGCTTGCGGCGCCACTGAGCTGGATCGACGAGCTCGTTCAGAAGTCGGTGCCCGCCATCCAGCTGTACGACCCGGGTCGACTGGCCGAGCTGACGGTCGAGCACGTCATCGAGCAAGGCGAAGAAACCGGCACCATCGCCGAGGAGCACGCGCAGATGCTCCGTAGCGTCCTCGAGTTCAAGAACACGGTAGCCCGGGAAATCATGGTCTCTCGGACACAGGTCGTGGCGTTCGAAATCGACACCAGCATCGATGAAGTGCTCGCGAGCATCGTCGAGTCCGGTCACAGCCGCTACCCGGTGTACCGTGGGCAAATCGATCAGGTCGAGGGCATTCTCTACGCCAAAGATCTCTTCCAGCTTCTGCGCACGAGCTCGAATGCAGCTGAGATACTCTTGGTGGACGTCCTTCGAAAGCCCGTCTTCTTTGCAGCGGAGAGCCAGAAGATCGGCGTGCTGCTTCGAGAGATGCAACGGCGGCGCTCGCATCTTGCCGTCGTGGTCGACGAATTTGGCGGAGCCGCCGGCATCGTCACCCTCGAAGACATCGTCGAAGAGATCGTCGGTGAGATTCAGGACGAGCACGACGAAGAGACCCCCTTGGTCCACGAGCGTGCGCCCGGCCACTACCTCGTCGACGCAAGCATTTCGGTCTACGACCTCGAAGAGAAGCTTGGCGAGTCGATTTGCGAGAACAAGGGCGACTTCGATTCGCTCGGGGGCATGCTGGTGCACCTTCTCGGTCAGGTTCCAGCGCTCGGAGAGACCGTCGCTGCGGGACCGTATCGCGTCGTGATCCTCGACGCGGACGAGCGGCGTGTTCGACGCGTCGAGATGCTTCGAGCGAGCACCGAAGAGCCCGACGAGCCCAAGGCCGCCGCTGGCTAAGACACCTGGGGCTCCTCGTACCTGACCCAGTCCTGCAGGATGTCTGCGCTGCTCATTCGTGGTGTGACAACCGTGTAGTGGGCGACCTGTCCCTCGGGTGCTGCGCCTACCGAGCCGACATTCACGACGTGGTACTCGGCGACCGCGCGCTGGAACGGAACATGGGTCGCTCCGCAGACGATGATATCCGCCGGGTCGTCGTCGAGCAGCGCGAGGATTTCGTCGTCGCTCAAGTCATGGCCGATCTCGCGGCCGGGGTCGGCGGGAGAGCCGTGCACCATCAAGACTTCGCGTCCATCGATCAGCGGAATCCGTTGATGTTCGGGCAGGCGGCGAAGTCGCTCCGCCACCAGATCCCCGATCGCCGCCTTCGTGTCCGCAAACAGCCGTGCCTGCTTGCGTTGCTCGGCGTCGATGGGAACGAGGCTGGTCGGATCGACCGAGCCGAGCGCCATGTCCGACGGACCACGCGTACAGGTCGCGCCCAGGGCTTGCAGCCGATGCCAGACTTCGAGCGGTTCGTCGCCGCCGAGGAGTAGGTCGCCCGCGACATAGATGCGCTTGACCCCCAGCCGCTCCAGCTCCACCAGCACGGCCTCGAGGGCCCTTAGATTGCCATGCACGTCCGAAAGAAACGCGAGCGGGCCTGCTGCGGGAGGATGCGCCATGCCCGAACCCTAGCACCGTCCGCCAGGGCTCGCGGCTGGGCATCGACCCTTGCACGCAGGCCGGGCCGGCCTATCCTCACGCCGGGAGACAGGCGTGAGCGAAGGCAGCGATCGAGACAACGTAATTCGCGTTGGTTTCGGGGCGGACGGCAAGTTGACCCGGGCTGCGAACCTGGAGCCGGCGCCCTCTCAACCCGCGCCTCCGCGAGATGATCCGCACGCGGGCCTGTACACCGTGGCAGAGGTGGCTCGCCTCTTCGGCTTCAATCCATCCAGGCTTCGATACTGGCACCGCTCCGGTATGCTCGGGCCGTCCGTGCGGGTCAAAGGCCGCAACTACTACAGCTTCCAAGATCTAGTCGGCGTGCGAGCGGCCAAGGGCCTTCTCGAGCAGGGCGTGCCTCTTCGGCAAGTGCGCCGCTCCGTCGAATCCTTGCGTGAAGCCTTCCCAAAGACCACGCGACCGCTGTCCGAGCTTCGGGTACTCGCAGACGGACGCAGCGTCGTCGTGCAGGACGACTCCGGCGCCTACGAACCGACGACCGGCCAAGCAGTGCTCGACTTCCGCATCGACGGCCTGGCGTCGGACGTCGTTCGGCTGCTGCATTTCGAGCATGACGATCGGGCGCGCGCTTACGAGCACTACCTCGAAGGCTGTCGCTTCGACGAGGACGAGCAGACCTTCGACCAAGCGGAGCAAGCTTACAAGAAAGCCTTGTCGCTGGACCCTTCGCTCTCCAACGCGCTCACCAATCTGGGGAACCTCGAGTATCGACGCCAGCAACTCGAAGCCGCTGAGCGCTACTACCGCCAAGCGCTCGGAACCGACCCCGAACAACCCGAGGCGCTCTACAACCTCGGGTTCCTCTGTTTCGAGCGAGACGAGGTAGACGAAGCGGTCGACTTGTTCCGCGATGCGCTCAGGAGTGACCCGTCATTCGCTGACGCGCATTTCAATCTGGCCATGGCGCTCGAAGAGCGAGGTGAGCGGGACGCAGCGCAGCCGCACTGGCAGCAATACCTGACGCTCGAGCCCGATGGCTCCTGGGCGGAGATCGCCCGAAACCACCTGAAAAAGAGCCCGGAGCAATGAGCCAGGGCGCGACACTCGCCGGACTTGCGCGCGACTGAGAGCGCGGCTCGTCCTCAGGGCTGAATGTACTTCTCGAGGTCCAGCGCCCAACGGACTTCGGCCACGGGGTCGTCGCTGGCCGCGAGCGGTTTGCGATAGGTGACCTCGTGCCAGACGTCGAGGATATGTGCCTCGTCGACCGGGTCTTTCACCTCGACGATCTCCGCGCTCGCCTCTTCGTAGCCGCGGCTGCCCGCCTGCTCGCCAACCTCCTCACGCACTCTACGGAATAGCTCCGCCGACTGAGCGGACGGCGCATCCGAGCGCTGGCTGCGAGCGGTGAACTGCACTACCAGCTCCCCATTGAGGACGACCCGGACTCCGGAATCCATGATGTGAAGCCGAACGCGTTCTGCGATCTGAAGCTCCTGGTCCTCGGCCCGGTAGATCTCCACCCCGGCCTCGGCAAGCGCCTGCTGAATGTCCTGAATCGTCAGCGTTTCCTCCAACCCACACCAGAAGAGAACCGTTTCGGGTCGAGGAAGTTACCACCGTCGACACCGGGCGCGCAAACCAGCGGCTTCTTGGTGCTACTACTCGACCAAGCACCCCATTTGAGCGCCGCAAGGTTCCCATGATCGAAGTCGTTGACGCAATTGATCGGCAAGTCCGGCTCGAGCGGCCTCCTGAGCGCGTGGTTTCGCTCGTCGCTAGCGAGACGGCTTCGGTTGCGGATTTGCTTGGTGTTCGCCAACAAAGAGGAGAACAGCCGGCCCCTGGTCCAGGCGCTCATCGCCGCTGGACTGACCGTGCACCTGAGCTTTCCTTGCACCGTGGACGAGTCGCGCCACGGGAGCCGTGGCGGTTCCAGTGTTCGTTCCAATTTGGAAAGACCCTTGGATGACGTTCGACGGAAACGCGCACGCGCCTTGCCGGAGCGGTCGGGCGACTCAGCCCTAGAGTCGAGCGCATGCGTTTGCTCTGCTTTGGTGCGCAAGCGAACAACTGATGGGGGTGTCTCCGCCTCAAGGGTAAGAGCCCGATCGTTTTTGCGAACAGCGAACGCAGAAAGCGCTAGCCACGCATCACGCGCTTCGATACATTCCGCGGTGCTGTGACACCCGTTTCCGAAAGACTCGCTTCCATCTTGCCCACGGGCGGCGCGGACATCGCTGTGCATCGCGGTGCACGGCGCCAGTTCCGTCGCTGGGCACTCGACGCCGAGATCGAGCTCCTGACGCCAACCCGAGGCGCAGGCCTGGCGATCAACGCCAGCGTCGGCGGCCTGCGGGTTGCGGTCGACATGCCCGTGCCCCTCGATCACGTCTGCACGCTCCGCGTTCGAACGGCGCCCGACCATGCAACGGTCGAGCACGCCAGGGTGGTGTGGACCCAGGCCCGGCCGGACGGCTACTTGCTGGGGCTCGAGTTCATTTCAGCACCTTCCGCCTGAAATTATTGAGTTTTGCCTACCTGGATCGCGATTGATGCGATTGCTTGCGGCTTACTTGATGAAGGGTTAAGTTCTGGGTGCATCTGAGCGTACCCATTTCGGGACGCTACGGAGGTTCAAAAAATGCGCCGACGAATGTTCCTCGGAAAGATTCACCGGGCTACGATCACACACGCTGACTTGGACTACGAAGGTAGCGTCACGATCGATGCCAACCTGCTCGATGCCGCCGGCATCCTCGAGCACGAAGAAGTCCAGATCTGGAACGTCACGCAGGGGACGCGCTTAGCGACCTATGCGCTCGAGGGTCCGCGAGGCTCTGGCGTGATTTGCGTCAATGGGGCCGCCGCGCATCACATGAGTCCAGGCGACCTGGCGATCATCGCAACCTTCGGCGACATGAGCGACGAAGAGGCGCGAGCGCACAAGCCCAAGGTCGTGCTGGTCGACAGCAAGAATCGAATCGTCGACACCGGCCCCGAGCGTCCCGGCCCTCAAATGCCGAGGCGAGTGGACGAGCTCATTCATTAACGCGATGCTCTTCCGGCATCGCCGGGGTGGCGGAATGGCAGACGCAGGCGACTTAAAATCGCTCGTGGAAACACGTGCGGGTTCGAATCCCGCCCCCGGCACGAAGTCACCGATTCGGTAGCGGGTTTCGCCGATCCGGCTTGAAGCGGGTCGGGGGATTCGACCCCGCTGCGGGTGTACTCGGCACGTGGCGACTTCGTCGCCTCGCGCCTGCGTACTGGGTCTGGATTGCTGCAGCTCCGCGGACTGGCGTCCGCTCCGTGCTGCAGCAATCCAGTCCCAAGCAAGTCCCGCCCCGTCGCTAGGTCTTCAGTCAATTCTGACTAGATGAGCGGCACCGATCGTTTGGTCGCGCTCTCCTGCAAGGTTCGAGGCTTCTGCCCGAGCGGCGGCGGCCGCACCGATACGGTGACCTTCATTCGGCGCTTTGGCGGCGCGCTCAACCTGAACCTGCACTTTCATACACTGGCGGTCGACGGGGTCTTCGTTCGAGAGCCCGACGGCTCGCTTCGGTCAGCGGGTCGCCATGGGACGACGTGCAGGGGCGGCCGTCCTTCGCCTCGGAGACGCACAGACGGTGACGCCCGCTGAGCCCAAGCGCCGGCGACAAGCGTGCCTTGGCGGCTTCGACCTTCATGCCAACACGTCCGTCCGGGCCAAGAACCGGCCCAAGCTCGAACGCTTGTGCCGGTATCTGCTCCGGCCGCCCATCGCCCAAGACCGCTTGTCCTTGACGCCCGATGGAAGCGTGCTCGTCTGCCTCAAAACGCCGTGGCGGGATGGGACGAGTCACATCGCCCTTCAGCCCCTGGAGCTACTCGAGAAGCTCGCTGCGCTGATTCCGCGCCCCTACGTGAACCTCATTGTTTATCATGGGGTGCTCGCGCCGAACGCCAAGTGGTGAGGCGAGGTCGTTCGGTTCGGACGCGCGAAGCTACAAAGCGAGCCATCCACAAACACCCCGAGGAAGGTCGCCGCTTCGTACAATCGCACCTGGGCCGAGCTCATGCGGCGCGGTCTCGACATCGATGTCCTGCAGTGCCCTGACTGCGGCGGGCGCCTGCGGTTTGTGGCCGCCATCCCATGCTCAGCCCACAGCACCCACCACTCGCTCTCCCTTCATACAACATCATAGAAACACCTTCATTTCGTTCGCCGCGCGTAGTACCATCGAGCGACGATCTCGGAAGGACGCCCCGTGCAACAACCCAGGCGCTATTCGCTCATGCTTCTCGCAGCCATGCTCTCCCCCGGCTTGTTGCAGATCACGGAGTGCGGCCGCGGCAACTCCGGCAACTCGCTTCTGACTTCCCTCGAGCTCGAAGCCGGAGGCCAAAATCGGGTCGTTGGCTTCATGTCGTCGCAGCGGGAGTATGACGTTTGGGTTCCGGAGGCCTTGGGCGACGTCGTCGTTCGCGCGGTGTCGTTCGACCCCGGCTCGACGATCGAGCTGAGCTATTTCGGCAACACGGATCCGATTGGAGAGGGCAGTGGCGAGATAAGCGTCGTCGTGCCGGCGGGCGAGAGCACGCTGGTCGTGCTCGTCACGGCTCCCGGCGGCGCCGTCCGAAGCTACCTCCTCCACGCCACGCATACGGTCGACCCGCCGTCGTGCAATGGAGGCGCCCCGAAAGCCGCCGCCGTCGATGTGGCATGCCTGGACAGCGCGTTTATGGAGCAAAAGGTTCTGCCATTCGAGCTCTCGGTCACGCCCAGCGCCATTCAGGCAGGCGAGCCATTCACCGCCGACGTCGGCGGCAAAGCCGTGATTGACGAACAGTGGATGGACGCGATCCAGACAGTCGTCCTGGGCGGGTCCACGACCTTCTGGCTCGCGGACATCGTGGCGACCGTGCAGGTCCGTTCTGGCGCCGTGGGGCCCGACGTCACGTTGAGAGTCGACGAGACGGCGATCGTGCCCGGTCCGACTCGCTTCTGCACCTTGCCCTACGGCTTCGCCTGCACGTCAGACAGCGACTGCGATGTGCCTCCCTGCCTGCCCCCGGTCAACGTCGTCGACATCCCAACTAGCACGGTCCAGGCGACCTGCACCGCGCTTGGCAAGGACAACCAGTTCAACGCAAACGGCTTTTGCGTCACGGGTCCCGGCGAGGTCCCGTTGGAGACCCAGACGGTCACCTACACCGCGGACACCTCCGGCGACGAGGTTCGCTGGGGCTGGGCAGACCAAGGCGTGCCCGGGCTCGTCCTCTGCCCCGATGCCATGGAGCCACGGTGCGAGAACAACGGCGGAACGGTACCAGATGGCACCTATGCGCTGCCGCAGGTGCTCTACTTGGATCCCCCAGGCTCCGTTGGTGTTCGCATGACCGCTCCGTTCGACCAGCTCGTCATCGCCGAGGAATGCGTCATGGCCGTGCAGAGCTTCGACGGCGGCGGCGCGCCGATCCCGAACGTCGTCGAGCCGACCCCGGATTCCGATCTGCTCGCCTGCCTCATCCACCCGCCGGCCTGCTTCGTCAACAGCGATTGCCCGAGCGGCTACAACTGCGTCAACCACAGCCCGGTGAGCTGCACCAGCGGAGGCGTGTGTGAGCCCGTGCCGGGGGCCTGCGACACCCTGGTCTGGGAGGTCTGCGGTTGCGACGGTACGACCTACGTGAACTACTGCGACGCGCTCGTGCTTGGCGTCCGAACGTCTGCATGGGGAGCATGCGAATGCACCACCAATTCGGACTGCGCACCGTCGGAGTACTGCAACGCGGTCACATGCGACGGTCCCGGCACCTGCACGCCGATGCCCAGCACTTGCGACCCGGGCTCCGGGTACGTGTTGGCATGTGACGACCTCATCTACGACAGCGTGTGTGCTGCGGCGGCCGTAGGCGTGCGTGCCGGAGGCGAGATCTACCCACCGCTGCCGTTCTAGCGCCCGGAGCGGCTCGTTGGCACACATACGTCGGAGTGTTATTCCGGGCCGGCACGGCTTTGCACTTACGGCTGATCGATAGCATTATCACTGCTGCGTCCGGGAACATTGTGGAGTCACGGCGGCGCATTTGCGACGGCGCTGATCACACTCATGGATTGTTGAATGGGTAGTGCGCACACGCCACAGGATTCGCCTCGATTTGCCTCCATCCTGGCTCGGCGAGCCTGATGCCGGGCGGCCGTGAGGCGGTCCCGGACACGATCGGCTTGATCAAGGTAGACCTCGTCGGGTGTGTGTCCGCCAAACGCGTTGTGGGGCATTTGGGTATTGTGCTCGCCGATGTAGAAATCGATGAGCTGCTCGAGCTGGGTGAAGCTGTCGAGCGAATGCAGGTAGAGCCACTGATGACGCAGAGAACGCCAGAATGCCTCGATCATGGAATTGCTGAAGCTGACCTCCACCTGAGCGAGCACACGGTGGAGTAAGCCGTTGGCAATGAGTTGGTCGACCTGGCCGGCTCTCTGCGCATAGAGGGTCAGAGTTCGAAGCGGCATGTGGCGATACGCTGTAGCGGTCACCATGTCCTCAATCGTACTCACCTCGGCGGGGGTGAGTTGCGTTGGATGAGAGCGTGGGCAGCTCGATCGGTCATCGAGCTCGCACCGTTTCTCCGCTCGTTTCCAAGCGTGATAGCGGGCCGGCGAGAGGCGCACCAAGCGCAGCGTGGACTTCAGAGAAAGGGCGCCTTTGCAGCGGTCGACCGCACGCAGAACTCTGGCCTTGGCTGTCCCGTCAGGCAGGCGCTGCTCATCGAGACGAAACCCCGAGAGTTTCAGCAACACAACCAGGAGCCGAATGATGGCGGTCTGCCGCTCCGCACGACGCTTCAGCCTTTCATTCTCGTCCAATACGGACGCCATGTCGTGCTGCGAATCGAGCGAAACCACGCTGCGGCATCCGCGTGAGAGCCAACTGGCGGTCGTGGAACGCGGAATGCGGAGGTGCCGAAAGATGCGAGGGTTCGCGTCTGGCAGACAATCTCTCGGATCCGATGGTCGCAGCTACGACGGCTTCGGAGGTGCTGCTGCACAGCTCGGTCTCTGGCACACTCGGCTTTGCCCAGCTAGCTCGTGCTGCAGGGGAGGGGGATTTCGTCTTTGATTGCGGGAGTGTCGCACTTGCGAACGCGAACCATGCGAATGTCTTCGGACGCAGCAGCGACGCGTTGACGCGGCGGCGACCTTGAGCGTATGCTGACCGGCGTGGACCGGTTTCCGATGAATGCGGGGGCGCTCCGCGCCCTGATTGTGGCGGCGGCCTTCGTTTCGGGATGCGGCGGAGGTGGAGGCGGTGACGTGGGTCTCGTGGCGCTTCCCGATCTGTTTCCGCCCAGCTGCGATCCGGCAAGCTGGACCACGCTCGCAGGGCCCGACCTGGCCAACACGACCACCGCTGAGGTTCAGGACCACCCGCAGATCGCCGCACTCTCGGGAGGTGGCGTCGTGGCCGTCTGGGCTTCCGACCAACAGGATGGCGACAAGTACGGGGTCTACGCGCGGATTTACGACGCTGCTGGCAACCCGGTGACCGGCGAGATCGCCGTCAACACGTACGTCGTCGACTTGCAGTGGTTTCCGGCCGTCGCCGGGTTGCCCGACGGAGGGTTCGTCGTGTCATGGACCAGCGGATCGTTTTCGTGGGAGGGCAAGATGACGCCCGATGGAGACGGTACGAGCGTTTCTGCGCGCATCTTCAACGTCGACGGCTCGCCGCGTACGGACGAGTTTCAGGTGAACGACTCGATCGCTCACGACCAGCGAAACTCCAGCGTGTTGAGTCTGAGCGATGGGTCGTTCGTGTGCATCTACCGGTCCGGCAGAGAGCTGGTCCCCGGGCAGCAGTCCTTTGGGGAGCGCGGCTTCGTCGCGTTCAAGCGCTACGACCCCAAGGGCGTACAGCTCGTCGGCGAGACGATCGTGGCCGACCTCGAGACCATCGGAGAAATCCGATTGGAGGCCGAGCCCGATCACCCGACAGGCGCCGCGCTCGCCAACGGACGCTTCGTGATTTCCTGGAACTTCCACCGCTTGCATGGGCCAGACCCGACATTGGTCCAGCCGCCGTATCCGCAGATCGTGCGGGCACGGATCTTCAACGCAGACGGCCGCGCACACACTGGGATCCTCGAAGTGAGTCAGCAGCCGACCGACATCGATACCTGGGAGTTTCGCCCCCGCGCCGCAGCTGCCCCCGGAGGGGGCTTCGCCGTGTCCTGGATGTCGCAGCGCCCCAGCGGACAGGCGGTGCTGGTGCGGCACTTCGACCCGAACGGCCTGGCGCGCGGCGACGAGCAAGCGGTCGTCCCCGTAGGCGCGCGCGATCCGCGAGTGGTCCTTACCCATGGACTGTTCTCGATTCCCGACTTCGGCTTCGTCGTCGCGGCCTATTGGGATGACGCCAGAGCCGGCGAGGTGGTCGCGCAGGCCATTGACGCGGAAGGCGCGAGCTTCGGCCCCCCCTGGAAACTTCCCGTCGACGCCAGCCTTCTGGTGAACCCGGACCGCGGGATGTCTGGCGTCATGCTACCGTCCGGAACGGCAGTGATGGCATTCACAGCAAAGGCACCGACCTCCGCCGACCGTGACGACGTACATCTCGTCTGGGTCGGCTGCCGCTGAACAACCGCACCCCGGTTGGCGGCCGTGCCGGGTCGTCCCCTTACGAGTCTCGGGTCGCAACACATCATGGGGCGCGAGCACGCAGCTGCGGCTGCTCCTCTGGTGCTTGCAGGGCGCGCCGAGCAGGCTGATGCGATCGCTCACACCGCCTCCTGGTACGCTGGGCTCTTCTACATGCGGGCTCAACACCGGCCCGCGATTCCGTTCGGGACGTGGGCGAACCTGGGGACGTTCTTCGGCGAGATGCCGTTTCAGTTGTTCGGCTGCGTCCTCTTCACCGGCGAGCTCTTCACGTATTGGACGCACCGGCTCAGCCATTGGTGGCGCTTTCTCTGGCGTTTTCACGCGGTACACCATTCGTCCGAAGACGCGGATTGGCTGTCGGCGCATCGCCAACACCCGTTCGACACGATTCTGTCTCTGATCGCAGCGAACGTGCCCGCGATCGCAATCGGTTTCAGCGGGCCGCTGCTCGTCTTCATCGCCGTCTGTCACCGAGCCTTCGTGACGTTCACGCATGTGACCACCCGATTGGAGCTCCGCTGGTTTCGGTGGTTGATCGTCACGCCGCGTTGTCATCATCACCACCACGACCGCGACGCGCCGCCAAGCAACTTTGCAAGCCTCTTCCCGATCTTCGACGTGATCTTCGGTACCTTTCACTGGCCGCGCGCGCTGCCCGAGCAGTACGGTGTGCGGCATCGTGTCTCCGAGCGATGGCTCGGTCAGCTTTTCTTGCCGCTCGTGCAAACGCCGGCCGCGCGAGAGGCGACCAGCATCAAGGTGTTCCAAAACACGAAATCGCCTTTGTAGTCAGCCAACCTGTCACACGGCTCGCCACGGACCAAACCGCTACTGCGAACCGTAGAGCTCGCGCGCTCTGGCGAATGCGTCGGCGCCGATCTCAGCGCCCGCTAGACGGCCCGGAATATCATCCGCGCGCGGATGGATGCCGCCATAGATCCGCGAGAGGCTGCACTCGTCGGCAGCGTCGAAGTACGTCGCCCACCGTAGGGTGATGTCGACGCTCGGGCCATCTTCGAACACCAAGAACTCGTTCTGCTCGGCCTCGAACTCTCCGACGCCACCCGGGAAGTACTCGCTTCCGGTGAACTCGCTCAACACGACCGCGGCCGCACGGCTGAAGGTGCTGTGACCCGACACGTAACCCGCAAACGGCGGCGTCACGAAGGTCGGCCGCTGATAGGGCCACCAGTCCTCGAGGAGGATCCAACCGACGCCCGCGGCGCTGGTGGCTGGATCGCCGATGAAGTCAGGCCCGCGCCACGCCCAGACCGCGATCTTGCCAACGTTGCCGTTGGCTCGCCCCGCCAGGTGCGCGTGTCGCTCGCCCTCCTGCACCGTCTCCAGCGTGAGTTGCTCGACGCGCCCCGGAACGAGCTCGATGCCACTCGGATCGTAAAACGGCGCGCTCTCGTCGCTTCGTTGTCCGAGGTCACCCATGTAGCGGAGCGCGGAAATCGGACGGATGTAGTCGTACCAGCCCTTGATGCCCCACGCCGTAACCGCTGCGTCGTGCATCGCGCCGCCGAGCGCGAAATAGAGCTTCACGTCCCACTCGAGCGCATCGAGCGGCTCACCCCGGCCAGCAAGACGCCTGTCGAGGTCAGGATGATCGGACACGTAGTTGGCGATGACGAACCAGTGGCCCGGCGGTGTTTCGGAGTCCGGCCCGTCAGCCCAGAACTCCGCCAGAACGCGATAGTAGTCGCCGGCGGGAACCACCTGCGGGTCGTAGGGAAGCCCTGTCTCGGGGTTCATCGCGCGGCCGGTGCCGTCATTGGTGCCAAGTGTGTTGTTGCCGCGAGCCGCGGGACTGATGTCGATCGTCACGCCGTCGCTCGGGTCGAGCAAGCTGCTCCACTCCAACACCTGTTCGAAACCGACTTTGTATTCCTCGTCGCCCGCGCCGCCAAGCCGTGGAGGCGCCCCCGGGTCGTGGTAGACCCAGTAGTCGAACCCATCGCGATTGTAGATGGTGAGGTCGTCCTCGCTCAGCGCGAACGGCGTACACTGGCCCCACTCGGGGCTCAAGAACGGAACAGTACCGCCCGGTATCGGATTGCCGGACTGATCGATGAAGAAGTCGAGCGCGAGCGGCTGCCAACGGTTCGGGTCAGCGATATCCGGATTGCCGGGGAAGGCGGGCAGCAGCTCCAGGTTGACCGGCTCGTAGAACCGGTTCGCGTAATCGTTCTCTTCATTCGCGCCATCGATCGCGCCCGCTTGAAGAACCGCAGCGGCCACCCGGTTACCAAGTGCCGCTGGCGTATCACCTTGAGTGCTGGTGTTGCTTCGGTCGTAGCCAAGAGCGAGCATTTTCGCGTCGAACGCGGCGAGCGATTCCATCGCGCCGGGGGATCTCGCGAAGCGTTCGGCGAGCACGCGATACGCCGCAAAGCTGATCGCCTCGTTGCGCGCGGCCCCGACTTCGTCGGCGGTGGCTTCCTCGTCGAGAAAGTGCCCGCGTGCCGTAGAGTCGTAGGCGGCCCAGGCGTCCCACATCGCGACTGATGTGTGAAACAGGTTGCGCGCGTGCACCGTTGGCCGGGCGAAGTCGCCGCGGATCGCGTCGAGCAGGAGCTCGTTCCACTGGCGCGCGACAGACGCTCCCTCGACCGGCGGCTCGACCTCTGGCGGCGTGTCGCTGCAGCCGGCACACAGCATCGTGCACAGCGCCAGAAGCAGCCAACCACGCGACTCAAGAAACATGCGAAAACGATAGCGCATCACTACCGCCGAGCAAAAATCCCAAGCGCCATCCAGCCTTACTCCGCCGCCACTTCCGTCACTTGGCCCGCATCGCCCTGATCGACGCCGACGGTGAGCGCGCGGCTCATCGTCGTCGAGCCGAGCTGCCGAAATCTTTCGTGCCAAGGTGAGCTTGGCCATCGGGGACTTGCTGCCTTGCGCCAAAGCCCGTTGGTAGTCGCCGACCATCGGCTCCAGCCGCTGGGTGATGACGGTCGTCGCGGCTCCCTTGAAGATGTTCTTGAGGCGTCGGTTGTAGTTGCGATTGAGGCCTCGCGTTCTGACCTTCTGTGCGCGTTCCCAGCCCTGCGGCGTCTTCACCCAATCGCTGCTGCTTCGCATCACGATGGCCAAGCCACTGTAGGACCACAGCTGTCGCGCTGTGCGAAATCGATACAGAGACACGATGATGGGAATCATTTGGGCGACGCGAATCGGTCCTGTGATGTTCGGAATCAAGCCGGACGTTTTTCACTAGGACGATTTCTCCCGTAGAGCTTCATACGGCGTTCTGCCGCCGTGCGCACCGTGCGGCCGATCGAAGTTATAGAAGCGCTCCCACACGGCCAGCTTCTTGTTGAGAACCACGTCGTCGCGATAGCTAAGCAACTGGTAGAACTCGTCCTTATCGGTTCGGTGTGACCGCTCGACTTTGCCATTGAGCTGAGGCGTCCGCGGCTTGATGTAGACGTGTTCCATGCCCAGGTCCGCCACGTGCCAGTGAAACAGCGCCTGGAACTCGTGACCCCGATTCGTTCGGATCGTTCGTATCCGAAATGGGAACTTCTCCACCACGTAGCTGATGAAGTCGATGGCGTTGGCCTGGGTGTGGCGGCGGTAGATCTTGAGGGCGCGAACTCGTGTGGCGTCATCGATGGCACGCCGTCCCACTCGGTTTGGGAGTCGGTTGACGCCATGCCGCTTGCCAAACCAATTACGTATGTGACTCACGTTTTACGTACGGAAGTCACACCAATTACGTATTCAGAGAACCGCCTGTTCGCTTGACGATTGTCCTTGGCGCACCGCGAACGAAAAGGAGGGCAAGCCATGCGACAATCAGTGTTCACCATCACCTGTCTCACGTTGAGCATCGCAGCGTGGGGATGTGCAAGCTCGGGAACGACGCCGGCCGCGACGACAACGACGACCGTTGGCCTGAAGAGTCTCGATGGAGACACGGTGCTAGCGGCGAGGACCCCGGAAGTCCCCGAAGGCAGACTCGTCATCCGCCACGAGACCGTCCCATCCAGCGGACTGTGGATGAAGGCCAGTCCGAAACGAACGGCCGACGAACAGTGGCATCAGCCAACCCCGCGGCTCGATCGCATGTACAAGCTGATGATTCCGATGAAGCCAGGGGTGACCACGCAGGGCCTGGCCCACGGATCCCGACGCTCGGCTCGCCAGTAGCGCAGTGCTTTCCTCGAAAGGGTCCGCGGCCCCAAAAGAATTACGTATCGACGCGCGACGCGACCGGCGAAATAATCTACGAGAGATGCCGAGAAAACGTCAGCGGGCCAAAGCGACCATCGCGACCGTCGAGGCTGCGTACGATCTGAAAGCATCGCGGAAAGAATGGTTTTCCGCGCTCATCGAGGCGAACCTCCCGTTGCTCGACCACGCGCTCGGAGTGGGCGGCCTAGTGGCGGTGAAGCCCCGGGTGGCCGGGCCAGCGATTATCGAGTCGATGCACGTCGCGCGAGGTCCGGAGGATCTCATCCTTCGCCATGGCGCTGCGATGCAGCAGCTTCCGACTGAGCGAACCCACGAGCAGACCGTGACGGGCCCCTTCGTCGCCTCTGAGAAAACCGCAGGGCACCCCGAGATGTTTCGAACATGGCGCTCGTTCTTCGACGGCGCGGAGGACGCACTCGGCTTCATGACCGTCGACGCGGATGGTCGCGGCATCCATGTTCTGGCGCCCACGCCACACCTCGTTCGGCTCACCCCGCAGGAACGGAGCGAGTGGGAGATGATTTCGGCGCACGTGGCGTCTGGGCTTCGTCTTCGACACGCGATCGAACGCGCAGCGAGCGCGGAACCGTCGGCGCTCCCATTCGACGCCGAGGCGATAATCGACCCCTCGAGTTTTCGAATCGCCGAAGCCGCCGGTGACGCGCGCGTTCCCGAAGCGCTCGAGTGGTTGCGACAGGCTGCTATCAGGGTTGACAGGGCGCGTGTGACCGGACGGAAGGACGGCGAAACTCACGCGGCACTCGCCGAATGGTGGGCACTCATTCGCGGTCGGTGGTCGGTCGTCGACTGGTTCGACAGCGATGGGCGACGCTACGTATTGGCGCTCCCGAACCCACCTGATGTTCCGAATCCACGCGGGCTCACCAAGCGCGAGCAGCAGGTCGTGGCTTTCGCAGCGCTCGGCGATAGCCACAAGCTCATTGCTTACCGGCTCGGGCTATCCCGGTCGCGCGTAACGCAGCTCCTGAACTCGTCAATGCGGAAGCTCGGCGTAAAGACTCAAGCCGAGCTCGTCGCCAAGCTGCGTGCACTCGTGGACACGGAGTGATTCAACCCAGAACGGAGCAGCGCCGAAGGACACCAAGAGATCCAACCGACGTTGCCCGAAACTCGCAGGGCGACCTGAGATTGTCGTGTGATTCTGCGAATCGGCGGCCGCCGGCGGCACATAGACAAAACGAAGCCCCTATCCGCGCGGTTCCCGACGCGACATTACATCTACTACCGCGAAATTCCGCTCTCGGCTTGAACCCGATGGGCTAAGAGGTTGTGACTACGCACGCTAGCCCACGACGAACAAAAAGCTTTCGGGCACCCAGGCGATAGGCGTGGCCGGTCGGCGTCACATATTGCGTACTGCCTCCCGCTTTCCGGAGGGTACGCCGGCTCCACGACATCGCGTCCCGTGAGCGGCATTCGGTCCAGACGCAGTTGCAGCGTCGGGACTCGCACCTCGGCGAGCAAGTCAGCGACGCACAGTTGCACCAGGATACGCGCATCGAGCTTGTCGTGCTTGATGAGCCCAGCGCCGATGGCCTTGGTGCGATTGGGGTCGACGAGCGTGGGGAGGCTACTTGACGCGATCCTTCCAGTAGCCAGGGCGGCGATGGTGGTGGGCCACGGCGTACACCACCCGCACGCGCTCGACGGTGGCGACAATCAAGGCATGGCGAAAGGTCTTGAAGTGGAACGCGCGTACCTCCAGTTTGGGCGGATACCCAGGCAAGAGCCCGCCGCTTTCGGGAAACTGGACGACGCGCTCCACGACCGCATCGAACTCGGCCTCGAACCTATGCCCATAGCCGGGACGCTGAGACTCGTAGCATGTAGCCGCCTCCACGAGCTCAATCCGAGCTGCTCGGTGAAAGCGCAGCTCGCTCATCGAGCCGAATCGAGAGCGTCTTTCAGGTGAGCCTTGACCTCGGAGTAGGACTCGGTCACGGCCTCGCCACGACGAACCTCATCAATGCGGTTCAGCACTTCGCCACGCCAGGCGGCAACGATTTCTTCATCCGAATCTCGTGGAACCGAGTCGAGAAGGGCCTCGCCAAGGCGACGGCGCTCCTCTTCCGATAGTGTCATCGCGTCCTGGAGAACCTTCTTCGCTTCCGAACCCATGAGCCAAGTTTACGTCACCGGAGCGACTTCGACCACTGACGATTCCCTCGGTGATTCTCGCATAAGCTCTCTTAGCCCATCGGGTTCGAGCTGAGCGCCGGATTTCGAGGTACTAGGCGCTTATGTCGACTTCTACGCAGGCTGAAGTGGGCCCGTAGGCTAGCCGCCCCGCCGCGAGTGACTCGCCGCCTCACGAGCCCCTTTCTAGATCCCATGGACTTCGCTCTCGCTCCTGTCGCTGCACAAGTCGAATCGCACGGGCGTCGCGTTTCGCGGCGCAACTGGCGACGAAATGACGCCATGAGCCGGGGTGCGGAGTCTTCTGAACCGCCTTTCGTTGAGCGGCGAGTCTGCGCCTGAGCGTCCGGCCGTCGATCGCTTGGCGGAGCGCGAGCTGCTTGCGGAGGCGTTGTCGATCGTGTCCAGACACAGGTAGGGCGGCGAGGATTCGCCGCTGTTGGCGATACTTCTCCTTCACACCTCGACGCTCGCGCGCAGCGATTTATCGGTACGCGTTCCAGGCGCGCTCGCGTTCGAGACGGCCCTGTTCAAGCGACTGCGTGTAGTCCTTCCACAAGCGCTCCGGAACGCTCCGCGGGATCGGTGAATAGCGGTACGCTGTGCGTCGCGCCGAAGCGGCCACAGGTTCGATGCAACTCGTCCCAGCTATGCATTTCGGTTGCTCGAAGTGCAGGTGCGTGTGTGTTGCGCGCCCAGCGAGCGAAACTGTCGATTCCCTGCCACGCTTCATAGTCCCGGGCCCGTTGGGCAAAGCAGCAGCTCGCCGCAAAGCTTGCTGCGCTGGACTGAGTGCAGGCCTGCCGAAACCTCCAACAAGCAAAGAATTAGGTATAGACATCGCTAGAATCGGTGGTTTGGTATACTGGGGATTCTCCTCAGGAATGGGAGTCACCGTGTATGGCCTCTTGGAAGAACAGAATCGTGATCCACGCGCCCCCGGCCAGGGTGTTCGCGTATTTGGACGACCCGACGAACTTGGTCGAATGGCTGCCGGGGATGTTTGGAGTTCGAAATGTGATCGGGACCGGCGCGGGGCAACAGTACGAGTGGACGTACAAAATGGCAGGCCCTCTGCTCCGCGGGCAGAGCACGGTGATCGAGCATGTTCCAGATGAACGCGCCGTGCATCAGAACATCGGAATGATCAGCGCAATTTGGGGATACACCGTCGAACCGCACCAAGAAGGGACGACACTGACCATCGACGTCGAGTACAGCATCCCCATTCCGGTGCTGGGTAAGCTGGCGGAGCACATCGCAATCAGGCGGAACAGACGCGAGTTCGACATGGCACTGACCAACGTCAAGGAGACGCTGGAAGGCTAGGCGCGCTTGACCCCAAGCGTGGAAACGTCACCGATTCTGCGGTCGATGAGGTGTAATAGCTACGACCTGATCTGACAGTTACCCGAGGCTGCGATTGTCTGTCAGTTCAAGCTCAAGCGGCTTCGTATCCGTGGTGTTTGTCTCTCCAATCGCTCAGGCCGTCAAGGAAGGTTTGTAGGGGCGTTCGGCCGCAGCACATCTTGCCTTGGTGCGTGCGCTCTTCGTTGTAGCGGCGCAGCCATTCATCGAGGTCGGCCTGCAGCTCTTCGAGGCTTGTGTAGATCTTCTTTCGAAAAGTGACCTGATAGAATTCCTCGAGCACCGTGCGATGAAAGCGCTCGCAGATCCCGTTGGTCTGCGGGCTCCTCACCTTCGTCTTGGTGTGGTCGATGTCGCTGACCGCCAAAAAGAGCTCGTACGGATGGCTGTCGTGGCGCCCGCAAAACTCGGTGCCACGGTCGGTGAGCATCCGCTCGACCGTGATGCCGTGTTCCTCGAAAAACGGCAGCACGCGGTCGTTGAGCAAGTCGGCCGCCGTCATCGGCGTCTTGTTCGTGTAGAGCTTGGCGTGCGCCACCTTGGCGTAGGTGTCGACAAACGTCTGCTGGTAGATACGGCCCACGCCCTTGAGGTGGCCGACGTAGAAGGTGTCCTGGCTTCCGAGAAAGCCCGGATACGCGGTTTCGATCTCGCCGCAGGCTTCAGCCTTGGAGCGCTTCTTCTCGAGCGCCGCGACCTGCGCTTCGGTCAACACCAAGCCCTCTTCGGCGACTTTCTTTTCGAGCGCGAAAAGACGCTTCTTCATCGTCTCCAGGCCATGCCGCTGCCACACACATCGGACCCCCGCCGGGGAGATGTGCATGTTCTTCTTGCGAAGCTCGTTGCTGACCCGCACCTGGCCCAGGGCCGGCTCGTCCGTGGCCAGCGCGAGGATAACCTCTTCGATTTCGGGCGCCGTTCGGTTCCGCAGGTTCGGGCGGCCTTTGCGGTTCTGCTCCACCAGCGCCTCGAATCCGCCTTCTTCGGCGGCTTGCTTGTAGCGGTAGAAAGTGTCGCGGCTGTAGCCCATCACCTGGCATGCTCGGCTCACGTTCCCGAGCTCCTCCGCGAGCCGTAGCAGGCCCACCTTGTTCCGAATCACCTTCTGTTGTGTACTTGTCATGGGGTTACTCCTTGGTCTGGGCCGTCAGGCCCGGGTTGCTTGGTTGCAACCAAGGGTAACCCCTCTCTTTTTGTTCAGAGGGTGTCAGATCGAGTCGTAACTACTGCAGATGAGGTTTTGAGGACGCACAGGCGAGCTCTTGCGACGCGTCACCCGCAATGCTCTACACGAACGCGACGGAGCAACCGCTGTCCAGATATCCGTGAGTCCGAATGACGAACCCCCGAACGAACCTGTCCAGATATCCGTAACCCCCGCCGCCAAAGCAACCCTCCGCATCCGCATCCCTGGCGACGTCCTCCTCCACTACCGCCAACTCGAACGCCTCCACCGCAAGAAGCTCCCCAGCACCAGCTTCATCCAGTTCCTCTGCACGACCTTCTGGCAAACCTGGGTCCCCACCCTGGGCGTCTCCGACAAATGGGAACAGATCTACCGCCGAGATCGCTACCGCTGCACCAGTCCAGTCTGCAATCAGCGCAACGTGACCCTCCACCAGCTCGAGTATCGCGCCCGCGGCGGCACCGACGACCCCAGCAACCTCACCTCCCCCTGCGCCTTCTGCCACCTAGAAGGCGAGCACGGCGGTCGCCTCAAGATCCTCCCTCCAGGTAACAATCCCACTTGGGTCCTTGGCCGCCGCCCCATCCTGCGCGTCCACCGCCGCGAGCGAACCTTGCTCGCCTAGCCGAGTTCGAACCTCGTTGGGGTCACCAAAAAAACAAGGGATTCTGATTTCCGTCGGAGTCCCTTGGTGCGTTGTGGCAAATATGTGTCACCCGCGTGCACGCTAGACCTCGCATCTGTTCAGGTTCGCAACACTTTCGGTGCCCTTCTTGACCGCGCATCGTTGGAGGTCCCCTTCGGCAAGCACCAAGGGCGCCTGCCAAGCGAGCTTGGAGCCCATCAATGCTGCGTCGCCTGGTTGGAAACGCAGCCCTGGTTGTGCGCCTCAAGTGGCAGTGGCTCGAGACCTTTCTCGACGCCGCCGACGGTGTGTAAAAGGAGGGATGCCCACGAAGCGTTGGAGCTCGCTTCAATGGTGCTCAGCGCAGATGACGGCGAAGCCCAAAGCGTGGCAGAAGGGATTGGGATCCTTGCTGCTCGCGCCAGCCAGAAGACAACACCAACTTCCGGGTGGGTTTCGCCAGTGATGTTGTGACCCGCGATCAGGGGAATGCTCCGTTCCACCCGCACATCCCTACGCAGTCGCCTTTGAACATAGAGGTCGTCGACGGCACGAATCGGGTCATTGCCTCCAGTCGATACTACTACTGAAACCCCGACGCCGCGCGCTATGACGACCCGCCTGCCGATCGAGCGGAGGCCCGGCAGCGTCGGCTCGCACGGTGGCGGCCAGCGAAGGCGCGATTGGGCATGACACATATCCCTCGAAAGCCCGCCTACGCTCCGGAGAACCACTACACGCTCGACCTTCGCCGGCAGCGATCCGGTTGATGAGCGCCGTCGTTAGGCGTCGACCAGACGAACGGACGGTGAAAGAAGCGGCAACTTCGGCAATTCGAGGAACGAGGCCTTCAGGCTGTCCTGCCAGGCGCGCCGGAGCTGACGCAGATACTCGTCGTCTTCGCCGGCTCCCGGAACGCCGGGTCCCGGCGGAGTACAGCAAAAGGTCGATCGGCGGGCCCACGCTAGCATTGCTTCGCATCGTCGAATCCATCGAGACGAGCGCACAGCGCCCCGCGACTTCGAGGCCGAGCTCGTTCTCGATGATGCGATCCAGGATTGGCTTGCCGTATTTGTCCTCGCCAATCTACCCAGACAGCCCGGCGAACCCTCGAAAGCGAACCTTGGCAATGATGTCATTCTTCGGCGGCATGCTGCCGAGCCCCACTCTCGAGAAATCGAGTTCAGGTTCGCTTGCCTCAACCAGCTCGAACTCGAAGGCAGCCACCAACAAGGCGATGAGGAGCTTGAACTCGTTCACCGCGAAGTGCCGACCGGGGCAGATACTCTTGCCGCCGCCAAACGGGAGAAGATGAAACCTGACCGGCGTGCCCGATTTCATAAACGGACTCGTTCGCCCCAAGAAGCGGTCGTGTTTGAACTCACTCGGTGATTCGTAGATGTCCGGATCCAAGTGAACCGCGCGGGTGTAAAGCAGGAGCCGATCTCCCTGCGCGAGCTCGATGGCCTGACCGTTGTGCAGCGAAAGCGTCGTTGGCGCCAGCGCATCGCGCAGGATGGTGGTCGCCGTGGTGAGCCTCATCGCCTCCCAAATGCAGCTGTCGAGGACCTTCATCTCCGCGAGGTGAGATGGGTCCAGCAAGGGCATCCCGTGTGAACTGCGCTCGCTCGCGGTCTGCGATACACGCCGCACTTCGTCGACGATGATTCTCCGGATCTCGGAATCTCGCATCACGTAGTAGAGCGTCCAAACCGCTGAAGGGATCGTGTTCGCTTGAGCGGCCCACAGAACCGAGAAATCGACCGCGCCGTGGACACTGGGCGAGACCGCGCGTCGTTTCCAGAGGTCATGGTGGGCGTCCATGACCTCGCTTTGATTCTCGTGCGGAGAGGTCATGAGTCGAGTCAGTGTCTTCCGCGCCTTTCGGAAGGCAGGAAAGAACAGCGCCGGAATACTGCCCAAGATGAAAGGAAGAGGTTTGTCGAAATTGAGAAAATGTCGAATCGTATCTTCGGAATGCACGTCGTCCCCGAATAACGATCGCGTGCTCGCAGGGAACAGCGTATCGAGCATCAGTTGTGTGAGACCGATCCGATCTGCGTCGATCGACCGTTCCACAAGCACCTTCTCGAGCTCCAACTGCATCCGTCGAGTAAGGGGTTCGAGCGCCTGCCCTTGCATGGTCTTGGATGTGATCCGCTCGAAGTCGTGCTGGACCGCCTTGTAGGCCTCCGCGTCGTAGCCGAACATTTTCCCGCCGATCTCGGGCAACGCATGCTCGCCCGACAGCGTCTTGGCGTTTCGGAAGACTTCCGCAAAATCGAGTGCGTTGAGAAAGAACGTACTCTTCTGACCGTTCAGTACGACCGAGAAGACATCCCCAAGTTGCGCCTGGTGTCGTCGCACGAAGGCGTCGGGGTCCGCCCCAAACGCGAGGGAGCTACCCAACCATGGCAACCGACCCTTTACATGCGGGATCTTCATCTCCGGCGCCCGAGACTACCACGACCACTCCCCCCACAAGATCCCGAAAGATTTGCACTGAATCGGTCCGGCTTTACCGGAGGCTCTGGGGTGCCCCGTGTCGTTCCTCAAAACCTCGTCCGTCGCGAGATGTGCGCAGCGATGATCGCGAAGATGACCAGGCGGACAGAGCTCCGACCGTCATGTGCGTTCCCGACAGCTCGACATGCGTGAGTCGAGCGCGGCAACCGCTTTGGCCCCACGCAGTACTCGCAGCTGAGCATGGATTGCCGTCGTCGAAGCTCATCATGCGACCATCCGAAGCTCGTTCCACTCTTCAATGAAGCCGGAAAATTCGTTCCAACTTCGCATCGTTGGGGTCACCCCGTAAAACAAGAGCGAGGTCTTCT
>CAVQUI010000009.1:0-309571 GCA_963716775.1 uncultured delta proteobacterium | reverse complement strand
TCATGAACGGCGAGGCGCTTCGGCATCGAGGGAAGTACGCTGCCTTTCGTCGTGTCCGCCAAGGCGGCGACATGCGATCGAACATACACGCGGGAGGGCGCCTCGCGCGTGCCGAGATCGGCCCCGAAGCGCTCAGGCTCGTCGAGATCGTGAGACCGAAGCTCATGCGTGACGGGATGTTCCTGGTGGGCCTCGACATCGTCGGCGACAAGCTGATGGAGATCAACGTGTTTAGCCCCGGTGGGCTTGGCAGTGCGCAGAAGTTCGAAAACGTGAACTTCTCCGAGGCGGTGATGCAGGCCCTCGAGCGCAAGACGCGGGCGATGGAATACTACGGACGCCAGTTTGACAACGCCAGCATGGCGATCATGTAGCAGCATGGACGGCAAGGGATCCCGAGCGGCAAGCCCCAAGGCATCCGGCCGGGAAAAGAAGAAGGGGCCGACGAGCTCGTCGGAGAAGACGTCTGCTTCGAAGACCGCGACGATTGCCGACGCCATCCGAGAGCGGCTGGCGGGCGGAGCGCGATTGCGACGAACACTGCCTGACTCTGGAAGGCTCCATATCGACCGGCCTCTGCCTTTCATCGCGGTTCACGTCGAGCCTGACGACCGACGGGATGCCGGCACGAATCAGCTGGTGACCACCGAGGCCTCCTATCTCTATGCGTCTGCCGACAACGGCGGTCGCAAACGGGCCGCAACGCTGGTCCAAGCGCTGGCCGAGACAGTTCAGCCGGCCTTTGGCAACCAATTTCTGATTCTAGCGATCTGTTCTCGTCCGCCGGAGCATCCTCCCGTCATCGAAAGCTCGAAAGAGAGTCCCCGTCCCGCATTTCGACTGTTCAGCTCGGCGCCGGGCTACAACATCGACTCCATCATCGAGGTGCTCGAACGGCATCTGAAGGCCATCGAGATCCATGGACGTCGCGCCGCTGTCGAAGTCGTCCAGAACGGAGGCGAGTTCCCACATCGCGACCGGCCGCTCTTGAAGAAGGACGTCATGCGGCGCCTTGGCTGCGCGCAGATCACGATTGAAGTCGAACCAATCTATCAGATGGCCGGCGGGAGCGACGTCTACCCGGCTGTTCTGAAGAACCTCCGGCGCCGACTTGGTCCCGCCCTCAAGCACGCGTTCTTTTATTTTGCCGAGCGCGACACGAGCCTTCGCCCCAAGAACTTCCAGTCGTTGGGGCGACGTGCGCTCGTGAGAGCTGTTTGGGAGGTCGACGCCCAGCTCGACGAGGTCGCATCCCGCTTCGATCTCTTGCTCGAGGTGAACCCAATCAACACCGAGGCGGTATGGAACGGGTTTCGAAAGAGCCACTTCGAAAAGGTGCCTCCCTTTCGGTATCGCCCGCTTTCGGTCGATCCTGTCCTCGCGAAGCGCAAGCTGTATGCGATTCCGCTAGAGAGAATTGAGGACCCTACGATCTCGTTCTTATTCAGTCAGAAGCAAGAAGAGCTCGATCGGCAGCTCACGATGCTGCACGACCGCGGCACTTCGCGGTTTCTGCTTGGAAGCATCTTGCTCTACGAGCGGGTCTCGAAGGGGCTCTTGCGCTCAGCAGAAGAGATCCTCGAGCAAATCCCGAGCACAACACGATCGCACGGTGGCGGCCGCACGATTCCGGCTGAGGAGTTCGCAGAACGAGCGAGGGAGGAAGTCGCTCACTATCGCGAGATTTGGGATGGGGTCGATGCGACCGTTGAAGTCGTACCCGGCGTGAGCTCGGGTCTGATGGTGTCGAAAGGCCGCTTGTTGGTTCCTTCGCGCTCGAGGATTCCACTGAACCGAGTCGACGCGCTGATTCAGCACGAGATCGGAACGCACCTGGTCACGTACTTCAACGGCAAGGCACAGCGTTTCACGCAGCTTCGAAACGGCTTCGCAGGGTACGAAGAGCTCCAAGAGGGAATCGCAGTGCTCGCCGAGTACCTTGCCGGTGGAATGACCCCAGCAAGGCTACGCACCCTCGCGGGACGCGTCATTGGCGTGGACGCGCTGACCAATAACGCATCGTTCGTCGATGTGTTCCGTCTCCTGTGTCGATACGGCTTCTCTCGGCAACAGGCGTTCAACATTACGATCCGCGTCTTCCGCGGCGGCGGCCTCGTCAAAGACTGCATCTACCTTCGGGGGCTCCTGACGGTCCTCGAGTACTTGCGCAACGGGGGCGAATTCGAACCCCTCTTCGTCGGAAAGATCGCCGCCAAGCACATACCGATCGTGCGCGAGCTCCAGAGCCGCCACGTGCTCGATCCACCAAAATTCTTGCCGCGTTTCGTCACCCGTCCGGCCTGCCAGGAGCGTCTGCAGCTCGTACGCCAGGGGCTGGATGTGTACGAGCTCCTCGATTGAAGGAGACGCGACTCGTGCGATCCCAGTGTCTTCGAGCGCTCCGTTGGTCGATCCGTTTCGCATCGACTGCTTTCGCCGTTCGATGCGGTGGGATAGGATGACCCCGCCTCTCTTGGCCCTGGACGTGGATGCGATCTCGGCCGCGGCCGGGACGAGCGTCGGTGCGGACGGGGTGGCACGGGTCTCATGGGCGCGAGCCTGGCGGAAGTGAGTTTCGATGAAGAAGTCGACAAGAAACATTTTGATTGCGATCGTTGCGCTCTTGGGGGTCCTAGTCGTCGGCGTGGCCCTCGTGCCGGTGCTGTTCCGAGATCGGATCGTCGAGCTGTTGCGAAGCGAGCTGAACGATCGAATCGACGCCACGGTGAGTTTCTCCGATGTCGATGTCTCGTTGCTATCGACGTTTCCGACGCTCACGGCGGAGGCGTCCGAGCTGACGATCACCGGGAAAGGCGACTTCGCGGAGGTCACGCTCTTCACGGCCAAGTCGATCGGCGCGGGCATCGACCTGGTGGGGCTAGTTCTGAGGGGTGAGATCACAATCGAGTCGATCGAGGTGAACGCGCCCGAAGTGCACCTGCTCGTCCGCACCGATGGGAGGGCGAACTACGACATCGTTCCAGAGGCAGCAGAGGGCTCAGTGGCGCCCGACGAGGCCCTGGTCCTCGAGATCAAACGACTCCGCATCGACGATGGATCGCTGACCTACGCCACCCCAAACGTCAGCGTGGTCGTCGCTGGGCTCGAACACGACGGCCGCGCAAAGATCTCGGGCGCGGTTCAGGAGCTTTCGGCGAAGACCACGGTCGATGCACTGACGGCTCGAGTCGGTGGCATCTCGTACTTGAAGAAGGCGAAAGCGAATGTCGACGTGAACGCCACCGTCGACACCGCGCAAGAGCTTCTGGCGATTCATGCGCTCGATGTCGGGGTCAATCAGCTTGCCTTCGAAGGGACTGGAGAGATTGGCTGGGCGGGCGATGGAACGGCGCTCGACTTGAAGCTCGCTTCCAAGAAAGGGCTTTCGGTCAAGGCGCTGATTTCGGCAATCCCCAATGCCTACGCTGCGGACTTCGAGGGGCTGACGGCGAGTGGCACGTTCTCGCTCGCGGCAACGATTCAAGGCGAGTTGGGGCCGGACGACGATGATGTCCCCTCTTTCTCCGCAACGGCAAACGTTCAGAATGGAGCGTTCAAGTATCCAGACCTCCCGCTAGGCATCACGGACCTGGTGCTCGATGCGACAGCGAAGCACCCGGGAGGCAATCTGGACAGGATGCGAATCGACGTTCCGAAGTACGGGTTTGCGGCGGGAAAGAGCCGAGCCAAGGGACATGTCAGCGTCAGGCGGCCCATGTCGCAACCACAGATCGACCTCAGCCTGGATGGCCGCTTCGACCTCGCCGAGATTGCCAAAGCGTATCCGATTCCCGACGTCGAGGGGGTGGAGGGCCTGGTCGCGGCAAAAGTCGAGCTCGAATCAAAGGGGGAGCGGATCGAAAAGCTCTCGGGAAACGTCGAGGTCTCGGAGCTCCGCTTCCGCCCGGCCAACGCTTCTCCTGTCCGCATCCGCACAGCCCGCATCGTGCTTTCGCCCGAGAGCACGACGATCAAGGAGCTCGAGGCGCTGGTCGCAGGGAGCGACCTCAGCGTGAGCGGGATCGTGTCGCCGCTGACCACGCTGCTCCTCGACGATCAAAAAGTCACCGCGAGTGTATGGCTGAAGTCGAACCGCCTTCGGGTCGAGGACTTCGCATCCAGCGACGACTCGAATACTGACGAGGGAGAAGCGTTCTTGCTGCCGGACAACATCGACGCGAAGCTTCAATTCGACGTCGGAACGCTCACCTACGAAGACCTCGTGCTGCGAAACTTCAAGGGCGCCGGCCGCCTTAGGGATCGAAAGCTCTTCCTCGAGGGAGTGCGTGCAGATGCGCTCGGCGGCTCGATGAAGGCCGACGGCACGGTGGAGACGCCGATTGACGCCCCCGCGGGGTTCGACATTCACTACGCAGTGGACCAAGCGCGCTTCGTCGAAGCGTTCGAATCGCTTCCTTCGATGCGAGCCTATGTGCCCATCGCCCGTTTCCTCGATGGCCGTTTCTCGACCGATCTCGATGCGAGCGGAACCCTGGGCGACGACCTGTCGCCTCAGCTCAAGTCGATCGGGGCAAGTGGAATCGCAGCAGCGGTCCAAAGCAAGCTCAACAGTGAGTTCAAACCGTTGGCCGCGCTCAGCGACGCGGTACCTGTCATTCGGAAACCTCTTGACATCGACAGCTTTCGGACGCGTTTCAAAATCGAGGATGGCGTCGTGCGAGTGAGCCCCTTCACCGTCAAGGCACGGGGCGTCTCGATGCTCGTCGGCGGAACGCATGGGCTGGATCAGGAGATGAACTACCAGGTGTCCACCGAAGTCCCTTTGGACAAGCTATCGTCGAAGCTTTTGAAAGAGGTCCAAGTGCTGAAGCTGGACCTCTCGAAGGCGAACATGGTTGCCGTGAGCGCGAATCTAACGGGCTCGATCACGGCGCCACGGGTTTCGGTGAACGTCGACACCAAGGGACTTCGTGGAGCGGTTGCCGATGCCATTTCCGTAGAGCTTGCGGCGCAAAAAGCGCGCGCGATGAAAGAAGTGACGGAGCAAGCGAAGCGCCTGATCGAAGAAGCGGAGAAGCGCGCGGCGCAGATCCGAGCGGAGGCGGCCAAGGCGGCGGAGCTAGCGCGGAAAGAAGGGTACAAGCGGGCCGATCAGCTCGAGCAGAAGAGCTCGCAAAACCCGATCGCTGCCATTGCGGCCAAAGAAAGCGCCAAGCGACTTCGGGCGGAAACCGACAAGCGCGCCAAGCAACTCGTCAGCGAGGCAGACAAGCGCGCGAGCCAAGTGCTCGATGAAGCGCGCAAACGGGAAGCTCAAATGCTGTCCGAGGCAGAGAAGCGGGTCGACCAAACGACCAAAGCGGTCGAAGGGCAGACCGACAGGGTGCGATGAGCGAGGGCTCAGTGCCTCCGCTGCTTTTTTGGGTTTTGGAACCAGCTCGCGCAGGGGCAAGCGAGGGAAGCAGTCAGCCCTGCCCCTGAGCGAGTGAGTAGCCCTGCGCGCCGTTGATCTCGCGCAGCCATTCGGCGCCACAAAGCACAAATCGCTCGCCGACAGCTGCGAGTTGTGAGACGATCTCATGCTGCGAAACCGGGCGCTCACTCTCGAATCGCGCACGATAGTGATTCACGCAATCGGTGTAGGCGGAGCCGAATGGCGAGACCTGCGTGCCGCGATTGGAGACCATGGTCAGCTCCAACCGGGCGCAGAGCTCGGCGAGCTGCTCCTCGACTCGTTTAGGGGGCAAGTCGGATTCGAGAAACACGTCGACTCCTCGCAGCACCGTGCTCTCCGGGTCGGGGCTTACCCGCATGATCGGCTCTGTCCGACGCCGAACATCGAGGAGAGCGGATTGACCCTGCGGGATGTCCAGACCGTCCAGCATGTTGAGCATCTTCTCCTTGAACACAGATGTCCGAAAGACCGGGATCGGTTGCCCGAGATCGGGCCGCTTGTGCATCGCGCGCAAGGCCTGTTCGAGCGCCCTCTCGATGACCGCCGAGTGTTCAACGAGACCCAGGTGCCGAAGCATCATCGTTCCGCTCAAGAGCAGCGCCGTGGGATTGGCCACATCTCTTCCTACCATGTCGGGCGCCGTGCCGTGGACCGCTTCGAAGATGCAGATCCCGTCCCCGATGTTGGCCGATGGCGCATACGCAAGTCCGCCGACCAGCCCCGCCGCGAGGTCTGTGACGATGTCTCCCTGGAGATTCGGCAGGACCACCACTTCGAACTCCGATGGATCGAGGACAAGACGCATGGCGAGCGCATCGACGATGACGTCATCCGCTTCGATCTCGGGGTAGTTTTTCGCGACGTCGTAGAACGCTTCGAGGAAGAGTCCGTCGGTCATCTTCATGATGTTCGCTTTGTGTGCACAGGTAACGCGTCGAGCACCTTTGCGCGCTGCCATTTCGAAGGTATAGCGATGCACTTGCTCGCTTCCGGGCCGTGTAATGAAGCGTCGGCATTGGGCGACGTCGTGGGTCTGCATGTGCTCGATGGCACCGTACGTGTCTTCGATGTTTTCTCTCACCATCGTGAGGTCGAGCCCGCGGATACCGGTCGGCGTCGGCACGCCATCGAATGTCCGATAAACGCGCTTGTTGGCGAAGGTGCCCCAGATCTTGCGGGCCGTGACGTTGACACTCTTGTAGCCACCGCCCTTTGGCGTCTCCATCGGGCCCTTGAAGAGGATTCCCGTCGATTCCACAGAGCGGCGAGCTGACGCACCGATGCCCGTTCTGTCGCCGGCAAGGACGACTTCCTTACCCATCTGAACCTGCTCGTATTCGAGTGGAACCTGTGCCTTGTCGAAAATGTCGAGAACCACCTGCATGACCTCGGCCCCGATTCCATCGCCTTGCGCTACTGTGATCTTCATCGTTCCTCCACGAAGCTGTTGATTGGCTGCGCCGACGCGACTGCGGCGTCGTCATCGGCAAAGACGATTTGAGCGGCAGCCTCGTAGAGAGGGATGCCGATTGCGAGGCTGAAGGGGAACGTGAGTGTCGCGGGAGCAGTGCCGATCAGTTCGTGCATGACGTCTCCATCTCACTAGGCGACGAGGTATTCAGGGGGCGTGAGCATTTCTAGAAGCGCTTCACCGTTCCGAAGGGCGCGCTGCGGGTCGTCGTCGAGCAGGAGCACGTGACCCATCTTTCGGCCCGGTCGCGGCTCGGCCTTTCCGTACAAGTGAAGGCGCGCTTCGGGTAGCGACAGGATAGGCATCCAGTCGGGGTCACCGTCGCGCCAGAGGTCGCCAAACAAGTTGAGCATGACCGCGGGTGTTGAAAGCGAAGGGTCGCCTAGCGGAAGGCCGAGCACGGCGCGGATGTGCTGCTCGAACTGCGAGGTGACGCAGGCCCCGAAGGTGTAGTGCCCGCTGTTGTGAGGGCGCGGCGCAATCTCGTTCACGAGCAGCTCCGAGCCAACCAGGAACATCTCAATCGCCAGCATTCCGACATGGTCGAGCTCATCCGCGATCGACCTCGAAATCTCCAGCGCATCCCGCTCGACGGACCGCGGAAGGGGCGCGGGTGCCATCGTCGCGCGGAGGACGTGCTCTCGATGAACGTTGTAGGCGACCGGATAGAAACGCATTTCGCCGTCCGGGGCTCGGGCGAGCAGCACGGAGATTTCCGCGTCGAATGGCACCAGCTCTTCGAGCATGGACGAGGCGCGACCCACCTTCTCCCAACTAGCTTCCAGCTGGCCGCTGCTGCGGATTACGGCCTGCCCCTTCCCGTCGTAGCCGGCGTGACGACTCTTCAACACGCAAGGGAGACCGACCGTCTCCACGGCTTCTCCGAGCTCCGCCAATGAATCCACGGCGACGCAAAGAGGCTGTGGGGCGCCGATCCGATCCAAAAAGCGTCTCTGTGCGTGCCGATCCTGAATCGTGCGGAGCACGCTAGGCGATGGACGAACGGGGCGAATGAGCTCGATATAGGCGAGAAGGGATGCAGGAACGTGCTCGGAATCGACCGTCACGACGTCGACGGACTTTGCGAGCCGTTCGGCGGCCTCGACATCGTCGATGGCCCCGGCAATCCAGACGTCCGCGAGCGGGACCGCAGGCTCGTCGGCGTGTGGCGCCAGAACGCAAACCCGATACCCCATTCGTCTCGCCTCGATGGCCATCATGCGTGCGAGTTGACCGCCACCGATGATTCCGACCGTTGCTCCAGGTAGTTGATGCGTGCTCATAGCTCTGCCTCCAAAACTCGTACCACCTGAGCCGACCGAAACGCGTGAAGTCGGCTCCGAAGTGCGTCATCGCTCCGGGCGAGCATCGCCGCTGCGAGCAGTGCGGCGTTGGCGGCGCCCGCGTCCCCAATAGCGAGGGTCCCCACGGGCACCCCCTTGGGCATCTGAACGATGGAAAGAAGAGAATCGATGCCGTTGAGCGAGCTACTCCGAACCGGAACACCGAGAACCGGAAGCAGCGTCTTGGATGCCGCCATGCCAGGCAAATGGGCCGCTCCGCCGGCCCCTGCGATGACCAGCTCGATCCCTCTCCCCTCGGCCTGCTCGCAGAAGCTGAACAGGAGATCGGGAGTCCTGTGGGCCGAAACCACCTTGGCTTCATAAGGGATTCGGAGATCTTCCAGCACCTCAGCCGCGTGCTTCATCGTCGGCCAGTCGCTGGTGCTCCCCATGATCAGGGCGACCCGGGCTGCGTCGTGAGGTTCTCTGTGTGAAGGGCTCGTCATGCGCCACCTTATTCGCGAAGTTGATTTCGCGTTTTATATATCGCCTATCTTGCGCGGCGCAAGCCCATGTTTGCGCCTTTTTTTCGTCGATCGAGCGTTACCACGCGATTTGACTCAGGAAATCTCGATCGTGTATCCTGCGCAGAGGGGCCCCGATTGGCAAAGGCGAAAACCAAGCATCAGACGCCGGACGCCGCATGGACGTTTCTCACCAACCATTCGCATGTCTTGCTGTGCTTGGTTCAGGACCCAGAGGCGCGGATGCGTGACGTCGCGGAGAAGGTGGGGATCACCGAACGCGCCGTGCAGCGCATCGTCTCTGAGCTCGAGGCAGCGGGCTACGTCTCCCGCACACGCGACGGACGCCGCAACAGCTACGAGGTCCATGGCGCCCTACCGCTCCGCCACGCGGTGGAGGGTCATCAGACCCTCAACGCGCTCATCAAGCTGATCCTGGACTAGGGTAAGCGCGAAGCGCCGCTCGGGAACACATCCGATTTCTGGAGGAGACGATACAGCGGGACCTTGCTCAATCAGACGACTTCAAGGACTTGGGCTGGGATGCAGATTCGCTACGTCGCGAGGCGGACTCGCGCTAGCTCGAACCCGCATCGGCGATGAGCCCCAGCACGGGCGCCCGCCGGGCTTGTGGGCCCGCGAGGAGGAGCTGCGCCACGCCGCAGTGACGTTCCAGAAACGCGCCTTCGCAGGAGGCCAGGTAGAAGTCCCACATGCGAACGAAGCGGGCAGAATATCCCAGCGCTTCCACTTCGACGCTGCGGGCATGGAACCGCCTCCGCCATTCATGAAGCGTGCGCGCATAGTGCTCACCGAAATCCTCGAGGTGCAAGAGCCTGAGCTGTGTCTGCCGTCGCCACGCAGAGCTCATTGCGTGAACGCTCGGCAACTGGCCGCCAGGAAAGATGTGGCGCTTGATGAAATCGATGCGACCCACGCTCTCGTCGAAGCGGTCGTCTGGGATCGTAATTGCCTGAACGAGCGCCAGGCCTTCCGGAGCGAGCACTCGCCCGATCTGCGCAAAGTACGTTTCGAGATACTCGGCGCCAACAGCCTCGATCATTTCGATCGAGACCACCTTGTCGTAGCTGCCACGCAGGTCCCGGTAGTCCTCGAGCAAGACCGTCACCCGACCGTCGAGCCCCGCCTCCCGCACGCGGCTTCGGGCGAACGCGTACTGCTCCTCGGAAATCGTGGTGGTCGTCACGCGGCAACCGAATCTCGAAGCGGCATAGACCGCCATCGCACCCCAACCGGTGCCGATCTCGAGGAGATGATCCGTCGGCCGCAGCGCGAGCTTTTTGCAGATACGTTCGAGCCGGGCCTGCTGGGCCTCTTCGAGCGTCATCTGCTCGTTCTCCCAAACGGCCGCCGAGTACATCATCGACTCATCGAGCCAGAGTCGATAAAAATCGTTTCCGAGGTCGTAGTGCTCGGCGATGTTGCGCCGACTCCCGGCTTTGGAATTGCGCCGAAACCGATGATAGAGCCCGTCGAGCGTGCTTCGCACGACTCCGAGACCGCTCCCATCGAGGTCGCTCAAGCGCGTCGAAGCGGCAATCATGATCTGAACGGTCGCGACGAGGTCGTCGGCAGACCAAAGGCCATCCATGTAGCTTTCCCCCGCGCCCAGACTCCCGCCCAAGGCGATCGCGGTCCAGGCCGACGGGTGCTTGACGTGGACGCGAACCTTCGGGCCGCAAAGACGTCCTCCGAACACCTGTGTCCCGTGCTCATCAACCAAGGTCAGCTCGCCAAAGCGGAGCTCCTCCAGTCTAGACATCACCAGACTTCTTGCGAACCGGGCGGAAACTCCAGAAGCAAGGTCCGTCCAGGCGAAGGGAGCGGTGAGGGAAACGGGTTCGGTCATGACGTTGCGCCCTCGGTGCTCGCGGTGATCTTGTTTGGGTGGGCGTAGTACGGCGCGCCCTTCCACCACAGACGCGCGGCCTGCGCGTAAATCCCCGACACGACGGAAACCGCCATGGCTGGATGTCGAAGTAGAGTCAGAGCGCCTTGGCGCCGATCCAGCGGACGGCGTCGAAGTGTCAGAGTCGCGTCGCTCCGAACCCTGCCCTCTTGCCAGTTCTCCATGTGAACGACCAAGGACCGCCCGGGCCGCGTGAAGCGCCACTCGTACTGCTGTGTCATGGGGTTAAAGGTGAGACGTGAAATGCCTTGGGCACCCGAAAGCGCAGCCCTTGCCCTTCGGAGAGGTTGTCCTTTTCGACATCGACCGCGTAGCAGTGGCGTTCTCCCCAAGGGGTGTTGTCGACCTGAGCGAGAATCTGCCCGAGAGAGCCGTCGCGTCGGTGGCAGTAATAGATACTGATAGGGTTGAACGCGACCCCGAAGGTCCGCGGCAGAGTAAGCAAATGGATCGCTCCCTGCGGACGCACAGCCGTGCGCGCCTCGACGAGCGCCCGGACCGCCTCGTCGAGCGGGACCTCGGGGTCGCCCAGATGATCCCCTCGCGCGAACCTCGCGAGCGCCGGTCCGCGGGCCGACCAGCCCGGGACCGCATCGAGGGCCTCGGGCAGCTCCGCCAGGTCGAGGTATGCGTAGAAGATCCGGTACGCGAAGCTGTGTGCGACCGGCTCCATTCGCCGGTGCCGAATCGTCCCTTCGTACAGCGCGCTATTCACTCTGCCGCCTCCGCGCGCAGCTCCGGGGCGAGCGCCCCCTCCAAAGAGATTGCAAACTTCTTGGCGACCGCCAGGGCACTCAGCACGCCGTCTTCGTGGAAACCGTAGCGCCAGTATGCGCCGCAGTAATAGGTATGCCGGGGTCCGCTGATCTCGTCGATCCTTTTCTGAGCCGCGACAGACTCCAAAGTGAACAAAGGATGATCGTACCGGGTCCGGTAGAGCACCTTGGATGGATCAATACGATCGCCCGGGTTGAGAGAGACGCAGAAGTTCAGGGGTGCTTCACGAAGGCCCTGAAGCGCGTTCATGTCGTAGGTGACGACGACACGATCCCTCGGCTGCTTCGGGAGATGGTAGTTCCAGCTCGCCCAGGCCCGCCGCGCCCGTGGAAGCAGGGACGCATCGCTGTGGAGGACCGCCTCGTTGCTCTGATACTTCATTGCTCCAAGCGTCTCCCGCTCGGCGTCGCTCGGGTCCGCAAGCATGCGGAGCGCCTGGTCGCTGTGAGTAGCGATGACGACGCCATCGAAACGCTGAGGGGCACGGCCACGCACCGTCAGCTCCACCCCTGCGGCGTCGCGCGCGATCCGCTCGACCGGCGAATCGAGGTGAATTCGATCGGCGAACGGCGCGATCAGTTTCTTCACGTACTGCATCGATCCGCCCTCGACGACGAACCAAGCCGGTCGGTCGACGAGGCTGGTCAAGCCGTGATTCAACAAGAAGCGCACGAAGGTCTGGGCAGGAAAGGAGAGCATGCGCTCCGCGTCGGTCGACCAGATGGACGCTCCCATCGGAACGATGTAGAGATTCACGAACTCCTGCGAGTATCCCCGCGCTTGCAGCATCTCTCCCAGGCTTGACGGGTCGTCGGTTTCTACGAGCCGAACCGCGTCCCGATTGAAGCGGAGAATGTCGCGGACCATCCGAAGGACCCGAGGGTTCCATGCATTTCGCCGGCGCGCGAGAATCGACTGGCTGGAATACTCGAGACCCGTCGCTTCTTCCCGCACGCTGAAGCTCATGCTCGTCGCTTTGGTCCTGACACCCAGCTCTTGGAAGATGCGAGTCAGGTTCGGGTAGGTCCGGTCGTTGTGCACGATGAAGCCGGTATCAATGGCGAACGAGCGGCCCTCCACCTCGAGGTCGACCGTGTTGGTGTGACCACCGATGCGGTGCCGGGCTTCGAAAACCGTGACCTCGTGCTCGCGCTGGAGTAGCCACGCCGCGACTAGGCCGCTAACACCGGTCCCCACGATGGCGAGCTTCATCGCTCGCCCCGTCCGCGCGCTCTGCATTCCATACTCGGCTCTCTCTCTTTCCCGAAGTTCGAGCGTCAAGTCTGCCGACAAGCCGCGCCAGGTCGGTCATCGTTCATGGAGATGCAAGGAGACGGCGTGCAGATGCAGCACGCTTGGCTTCCATGCACTCCGGGATCAGCGCCCCATCGGACTGTTCGAGGGCTTTGGCTAACACTCGGATCGTCGGGAACGGCTGGGCGCAGAGAAAAACGCCGAAGCTCACCTTGCCCAGGACAACCGTACGTAAACGTTGGCTTCGTTGCGATGGGGAATCAACAGAATAGATCGCGCATTCCGGTGTGCCAGTGGCGCGCCGAACTGATTTGAGGGGCGTCTGATGTGAACAGGACGACGGCATGTCGCCCGCTCGACCTGCTTACCCCGGCAGACATCTTGGGGCCAGCCTCACTTCACCGCTTGACAGAACTTGAGATGAACGTTGAATCATCCGATTCCAGACGCGAACAGGACACCAGGACAACAGGCGCTCTGCTTGCGACCTCTGCTGCCGAATCGCGGCGATAGCAATCGCATCGTTGATCTCACGGCGGGTCCATGAACGAAGAAGTGCAAACCAGTATTACGAGCGGCTGGCCCCTAGTTGCCCTGGGCCTGTCTCTTCTCGCTGGCTATCTGGCTCACGTGGTCGGTCGCCGGGCACACGTTCCGCGAGTGACTCTACTCCTGCTGCTCGGCGTTGTGGTGGGTCCGCACGGGCTCCACCTGGTTCCTGACGCGATCAGCGATTGGTTCCCGGTGGCAGCACAGCTTGCGCTGAGCGTGGTCGGTTTCATGCTTGGCGAGCGCTTTCTCGGAAAGACATTGCGCCAAACGGGCAAAGTCGTCCTGGCGGTTTCAATCGCAGAGTCGGTTGGCGCTGTTGTCGTCGTTCTGGTCGGGCTCCTAATCATGGGGACGCCACCGATCGCCGCCCTCTTGCTGGCAGGCATTGCAGCGGCAACCGCGCCGGCGGCGAGCATGGATGTCATCCGCGAGGTTCAATCCAAAGGCCCCCTCACCGACACGGTGCTCTCCGTAGTGGCGATTGACGACGCTTATGCGATCATCTTGTTCAGCCTGCTTCTGGTCATCGCACAGACTATTTCCGGGGACGGATTTGCCTGGTCGTTCTTGTTGGCGGGTGCATGGGAGTTGCTCGGCGCGGTCGTTCTTGGAGTCGCCATCGGCGCTCCGATGTCCTGGGTGACAGGGCGCGTGCGACCAGGCGAGCTGACGCTCCTCGAAGCACTGGGGTTCGTCTTGCTCTGTGGTGGCCTGGCATCCTTGATTGGGGTCTCCTACTTGCTCGCATGCATGGTCCTTGGCGCGGTAGTGGCCAATCGCGCTCGTCATCACACACGGCCTTTCCACGCCATTGAAGGAGTAAGCCAACCGTTCCTCGTGCTGTTCTTTCTGCTCGCCGGGTTCGAGCTTGATCCGTCGATGTTCGCTTTGGTCGGTGTGACGGGTGCTGGCTACGTGGTCTTTCGCTCGATCGGAAAGGTCATCGGATCCTATGCGGGTGCGCGGTTCGCGCGTGCGCCAAGCGACTTGGCGAAGCACGTTGGCTGGTGCCTATTGCCTCAAGCAGGTGTGGCGTTGGGCCTTGGCCTTCTTGCGGCAGAACGCTTTCCCGAGTTTGGGGGCGCAATTTTGTCGCTGCTGGTCGGCACGACGTTTGTTTTTGAAGTACTAGGTCCCATCGCGACGCGCGTGTCGCTCAAACGAGCCGGAGAAACCCCGAGGGCTTAGGCCAATGCGCCGTGTGGCCGCTTCGCGTGTCTGGCGAACGAAACGAGCCTCTTGCGCAGATAGTCAGCCACGAAGATCAACGGCGCTCCGAGCCAGGCCATGGCGTACATCTCCTGGGAGACCGGGCCAGTGCCGAGCACGCGGCACAACGGCGGAAAGTAGAGCGTGGCCCAGGAAAAACCGATTTCGATTGCGAATCCGATCAGAATCAGTCGATTCGTGAAAAGGCCGCGATCCAGTCCTGAACGCGTCGCAGACCGCCGGCCGATGAAATTGCCGATCTGCATCAGCATAATCGTGGCAAGCGCGAGACCCGTCGCTGACTGATACAAGGGATCACTCGCTGTGAGACGCTCGCCGTAGTGCCAGCCTCCCGCATGCAAGACCCAGAAAAACAGAACTAGGGAGTAGGCGGCCTCGATGAGACCCAAGAAGAAGTAGCTATGGGCGACCAACCGAAAGTTGAGCAAGGGCTCATCGCGGCCACGTGGTGAGCGCGTCATCGTATCTTCGTCGGTTGGTTCTTGGCCGAGAGCCATCGATGGAATGATGTCCGTCCCAAGGTCGATCGCGAGGATCTGAATGATCGTCAACGCCAATGGCACCGGAAAGAGGATGTAGATCAAGTAGGGCAAGATTTCAGGGCCATTGCTGACTAGAACGTAGTTGGTGAACTTCCGAATGTTGTCGAAGATGGTGCGCCCCTCGGCAACTCCCGAGACGATGGATGCGAAATTATCATCGAGCAGGATGATCTGAGCCGCCTCACGGGCGACATCCGTGCCGCCGACCCCCATCGCGATCCCCACGTCCGCTGCCTTGAGGGCGGGTGCATCATTCACGCCGTCGCCTGTCATCGCGACCACGAGCCCAAGGCGCTTCAGTGCGGTGACGATCTTCATTTTCTGTTCGGGCGTGGTCCGTGCAAATACGCACACTCCGCGTTCCAGAAGGTCGCAGAGCTCGGCCTGTCGTAAGCGCTCGAGGTCCTCACCCGATATGAGGAGCGGCTCCGCGCCGCCAGTGGATGGGTCGGACGCTGGCAGGATGCGGGCCTTGCGTGCAATGGCGGTGGCTGTTTGGGGGTGATCTCCGGTGATGAGCAGAACGCGAATGCCGGCTTGGCCGCACTTGGTGACCGCATCTGGGACCTCGGGGCGCAGCGGATCCTCGAGACAGAGAAATCCCTCTAGCCTCAGCCCTTGCTCGAGATCCTCCTGCTCCAGCTCCAGTGCATCGGTGGAGACGACGCGCGTCGCAATCGCGATGATGCGTTGACCCTCGCCCGCCAACCGATCAACCAACACGTCGATTTCCGCTAGCGACCCCGGCGTGGCTTCGAACCCCACCCCGTTGCTCTCCGCGATCTCGCCAATCCGCGGACGGAGCGCCTCCCATGCTCCTTTGACGGCAAAGACGGCGCCGCCTCTGCCTTGCCAAAACCCCGCCGCACGCCGTTTGCGGAGGTCGAAGGCAAAATGTCGGGTCGTAGAGCGAAGGATCTCGTCCACGTCGCCGACTTCGATGGCGTATAGCTCCGCCAGCGCAACGTCGAGTGGGTCACCTACCCACTTGCCCTCTTGCTGGTGAGATTCGCTGGCAATGAGACCCGCCCGCAGGATCTCCGCGCGCCGTGGCCGCGCTTGCGTGATCTCCGTGCCCCTCGCGTCGACGAGCCGGGTGATCGACAGTTGGTTGAGCGTCAGCGTGCCCGTCTTGTCGGTGCAGATTGCATGGACCGCGCCGAGACCTTCGACCGCGTTCAAGCTCTTGACCAGCACATTTTGGCGGGCCATCCGCAGGCTACCCATCGCCAGGGACAGCGTGAAAGTGGGGAGCAAACCCTCGGGAACATTGGCCACGATGATGCCGAGCATGAACACCAAGTTCACCCAGAGTGGGCGTCCCGAGAACAGGCCGTACGCGAAGAAGACGCCACCCATAGTGACGGCAATCGCCGTGAGCACACGCACCATGTGCGCCGTCTGTCGCTCGAGCGGCGAGGCCGGCCGGCGAATGTCGCGGGAAAGGGCCGCCACTTGTCCGAACTGAGTTCGCTCGCCGGTCGCAAAGACGACCGCAAGCGCCGAACCCTTGAGCACGGAGCAGCCGGCGAACACGATATTGCTGCTATCGAGCAACCGCCCCGGCGCCGCGGTCTCCGTCAGAGCCACTGCCGCGGATTCTCCGGTGAGCGGCGCATTGTTGACCAGCAAATCGGTGCACTGGACGAGCCGCGCGTCGGCGGGAATGCGATCCCCCTCCTCGATGAAGAGAACGTCCCCAGGAACCACGTCTTCAGCCAGCATCTCGATCTCGTGGCCCTCACGGCGCACCGCCACATGCGGCGGCAAGAACTTCGCCAAAGCCTGCATGGCGCGCTCGACTCGGTACTCTTGGAAGAACGCAAAAGACGCGTTCAGCAGCGACACGGAGAGCAGCGCCCAGCCGAGAATGTCCATCCGTTCGCCTGGCTGCATAGCGTCGGCGACGAAACAAAGCACCGCCGCGACATCGAGCAGCAAGCTGAAGAAGTTGGTCAGCTGTCGAAGGAGACTGCGAAGCAAGCGAAAGCGTGCGGGGGCACCCAAGGCGTTTTTGCCCAACTCGCGCAAGCGCTCCGCAGCCTCCGCCGCGGTCAGGCCATCAGGACGGCTGTGCAGCAGCTCGAACACGCGATCGGGCGAAGCGTTCTGGATCTGGCTCACGACGGAGTTCCGTAGATGGCGACGTCACAGGGTGCGTTTCGCAAAACCTGCTCAATCGGACTTCCGTACACCGAATGCTGGCGAAGCGACGCCGTAGAAGCGCCCATGTAGATGAGCTGGGACTTGGCCTTGCCCGCGTGGATAACAATCTCTTTGGGGATGTCATCGGAGAGGACGACCGTCGCGTCGAGCCTGTCGGCCGGCAAACCGAGCTCGGAGCCCAACGTCTGTTCGATGCCGGCCACGTAGTGCTGCCCCTGCTGAATCAAGCGCGCAGCCTCCGCGTGATTGATGCTCTGAAACCGACGCCGGCTCAGCCGATGGACCAGAAGAACTTCGACCGCGCTCGCGTCGGACACGAGCAGACGAAGATGGGCTAATCCAACTCGGATGCCCTCGGGGCGGCCGCTCACCGGAACCGAGAATCTGCGAGGACCTCCCAAGAGCCCCGGCTGCACCACCCGGACCGACAGAACCTGGCACCCACCCTCACGCAACAATTTTTCGGATACCGTGTCTGCGAGGAATCCGCGTCCCTTTGGACGCACGCGGGTCCCGCAGACCAGATAGTGGTCGGGGGTGTCCGGGATGAGCGCCAGAAGCGTGGCCCCCACGCTCTTGCGCTTGGGCTCTACGGTGACCTCGAGCGGCAGGGCAAGCTCATGGCAATCGGCTTCGATGCGCGCAAAGCGTCTCTGCAGGGCCTCTTTCGAAAGCTGACCGTCTTCGACGTGCAACACTTGGAGCCTGGGCTCGGCAAGCCGGCTTGCCATCCTCATGGCGTAGCGCGCGACCCAGTCACCGTGAATCGATCCGTCGTAGGCGAAATGGATCATGGCTGTTTATACAGAGCGGATGACCGCGTTGGAAAGGAGAGTCACTTACCATGGCGCATCTTCGAGGGCTCGAGCTCCGAACCCTCGTACTACCGAAAGTCCCTGGATATCCGGGATTTTCGCGACGCTACCTCCGGCGATGTTGCCTCAAAGAGTGGACATTTGAGCGGTTTGGCGTATATGGCGGGCCGCACCGACGAGCACCGCGCGAGTCGGTACATCACCCGCAGATCGACGACGCACACGAGGTAACGAACGAGCGATTTCCTCTATTCGGCACACGAAGTGGCACACGGGCCACGGAGAGCGATGGGGAATCAATTAAAATACGAATGGGATTTCGGGTACTTGGGCTGTTAGCTCAGTTGGTAGAGCAGCGGACTTTTAATCCGCAGCAAGCGGCTCCCAAAGCAGGTGTTTTCAATCGTTTCGGGGAAGAACGCGGTCAGCAGCGGCCCCGTAGCGCCACCGAATGACGCTTTCGGCACACGGTGTGCCACTGCGAGCGTAGGCTCTCGCTGGACGGAGCCAAACGAGCTAGGGTAACCCACCGTGACGACAACGCCAGAGCGATCCGAATCCCGTGTGGAGGCGCCCGCCTCGATCGGGGTGGATCACGTCTGCGTTTGTATCGACGGGTCTCCCGTCTCCAACCGGATCATTCCGCATGGACTTGCAATCGCTCGCGCTTTCGGCGCGTCGCTCTCAGTGCTGCACGTGCTCGAGCCTCAGCACCGGGATGGCACATTGACTTCGGCGAATCCGTTGGAGTGGGAGATGCAGCGCACCGACGCTCGCGGCTATTTGGACGGCATCTCGGCGGAGTACGGATCCCCCGAGCTGCCCATCAAGACAGTGCTCCTCGAGGGGCGCGTGGCCGAGGAGATCTGCGGGTGGGCGGCGAGCCACCACGTCGACCTCACGGTCTTGTGCAGTCACGGAGCGAGCGGACGGACCGATTGGAGTCTGGCGAGTACGGCCAAGAAGTTGATCGAGGGTCTTTCCGGGCCGACGCTCCTGGTGCCAGCCGGCGTCCTCGAGGAGCCGCCCAAGCGAGAAGCGATTTACGAGCGCATTCTGCTGCCTTTGGACGCGTCACCACGCGCCGAGAGTGCCCTGCCGCTGGCCGTCCGTCTCGCTGGCATGCACGGTTCCGAGCTCGTCCTCGTCCATGCCGTCCCAGTGCCCGAGCTCACGCGCCCCGCTCCCCTCGACGAGGAAGAGTTGGAGCTGGAGCGACGTCTGATCGACCGAAACACCCGGGTGGGTGAGAGCTATCTCGCTCAGCTCGCTGAACGCCTGATCGATCAGGGGCTGCGCGTGAGCACGGTCCTGGTTCATGACCATGTTCGATTCGAGCTTCTGCGCTGTATCAACGGAGAACGCCCGAACCTCATCGTCGTCTCCGGACGCGGCCGGAGCGGGCACACCGAGGTTCGATTGGGAAGCGTTACGAGCTTCCTCCTCGAGCACGCGACTGCGCCGATTCTGATCGTTCGCGAGAGCGCAGACGCGCGGGAGTCTCTCATGCCCAAACGCCGTGATTCGGAAAGCGTGCGTCTCCCCTCACTGGCCAACACGTGAACGCACAGGTGCCCGCCGAGGCTCCCCCTCGGAGCCTCGATGCCGCAGCACACGATCTCGCCCGCGTGCACGCCCTTTCCGCGCAGAAGCCACGGACGCTCGCTTCCCTCGGTGGGTTGTCGGCGATGTCAGGCTGGCTAGCCCAGGCCCGCACCGTCCTTACCGCGGCGCAGGGCCCGGTAGCCAGCAAGGCCGCGGAGTGGCTCCTCGACAACACCTACCTGGTAGAGGGCGCCATCCGCCAGCTTCAGACGGACCTGCCTGCCGGATACTACATGCGTCTGCCCGCCCTCGCTTCGGACGGCGACAAGCGCGCTCCGAGAGTCTATGCGATCGCACACGCCTTGGTCCACGACGCGAATCTCCAGCTCAGCGCTGAGAGCGTCATTCGATTCACGAACGACTATCAGCAGATCACGCCGCTCGACCTTGGCGAGCTCTGGGCGCTGCCCACGATGTTGCGCCTCACATGCCTCGAGGTGCTCGCGGGCGCGCTCGAGCGCCTTGCCCCGAACCTTCGCGCTCCGTTCGCGATCGATTTCGATCATCGACTGCTCCCGCTACGAGACGACGCCGAACTGGTTGCGAGCTCGATCCGCGGCCTCAGTGTTCTGGCCTCCATTTCCTGGCAAGACTTCGTTGAGCAGACCAGCGTCATCGAGGCTGTGCTTCGGGATGACCCGGTCGAGTCCTACGAGCGCATGGACTCGGAGACGCGCGATCGCTATCGGCGGGTCGTCGAGGACCTCGCCAGTCGCTCCGAACACACCGAGCGCGGCGTAGCCCGTCGCGCAGTGGCACATGCGCGCCGACCCGCGGAGCGTGCAAGTCGCATGTCACATGTTGGCTATTGGCTCGTCGACGAGGGTCGCGCAGAGCTTGAGCGGTCGCTCGGATATCAGGCCCCCTGGCAAGAGCGTGCACGGCGGAGCTTGCTGAAGCATGGGACACCCTTCTACCTCGGTTCTCTGCTGGTGCTTACAGTCGGCTTTGACCTCGTGCTGGGGCTCTATCTCGCTCGCGTGGGTGCCTCACCTGCCGTCTGGGCCGGCAGCATGGTGCTCGGGCTTCTGCCCGCTTCTATGTTGGCACTCACGGTTCTTCACGCTGCGATCTCGCGAGTGCTCCCCCCTAGGGTCCTCCCCAAGCTCGCACTCGAAGAGGGGATTCCCTCCGAGTGCAAGACCGCTGTCGTCGTGCCGAGTCTGCTCGGCGATGCGGCTGAGGTGCAGCAACTGCTCGACCAGATCGAACGCCACTACTTGTGCAATCCCGATCCGAGCTTACGTTTCGTTCTCCTCACGGACTTCCCGGAGGCGGACGTTGCACAGCGCCCCGAGGACCGACAACTCGGGAAGCAGGCTGTTTCGGGCATCCAGCACCTGAACCGGACACACGGGTCAAATGGTGACGGGCCGTTTCACCTCTTGCACCGCGAGCGCCGCTACACCGAGCGCGAGGGCAGCTGGATGGGCCGGGAGCGCAAGCGCGGCAAGCTCGAGGAGCTGAACCATTTGATCGCGGGTGACGCTAGGACCGAATTCGTCGTCCAGGAAGGCGATACCGAGGAGCTGCGTAGCGTCCGCTTCGTGATCACACTGGACGCCGATACGGTGCTGCCGCGAGGGGCAGCCGCGCGGCTCATCGGTACCCTTGCGCATCCTCTCAACCAGGCGGAGTTCGAGCCCAACACCGGCCGAATCGTTGCTGGCTACACCATCATACAGCCCCGGCTCGAGACGTCTCCGACAAGCAGCCGCCGCTCTCCCTTTTCGCGTATCTACTGCGGCGACACCGCCATCGACATCTACAGCCGTGCCGTTTCGGACGTGTATCAGGACCTGTTCGGCACGGGGATCTACGTCGGCAAAGGGATCTACGAAGTCACGGCCTTCTCCCGCAGCTTGGCCGATCGCGTCCCTGAGGACGCAATCCTGAGCCACGATCTCTTCGAGGGAATTCACGGAGACGTCGCGCTCGCCACGGACATCATTCTTTACGAGGACTATCCATCGACCTATGTAGCCTTCGCGCGGCGTTTGAGCCGCTGGGTTCGCGGAGACTGGCAGCTACTTCCGTGGCTATTGCCACGCGTTCCCGGGGCAGGGAGTGGCTATCTTCCGAGTCGCTTCCTGACGATCGATCACTGGAAGATCCTCGACAACCTGCGGCGCAGCCTCCTTCCCCTGGACCTGCTCCTGTTCCTCGTCTCGGGCTGGATCTGGCTTCCTGGACATGCACTGGCGTGGACATTGTTCGGCATCCTTGCGCCGACTGGCCCCTTCTTCGTCGAGTTTGCGACCGGCCTGATACGGGAGAGAGGGCGCCCCAACCCTGGGTTCCATCGGAGCCTCCGAGAGCAGGTAGAGCGTTGGCTGCTGTTCCTCGTCTTCCTGCCACATGAGGCCGCGGTGACTACGAACGCCATCGCACGCACCCTGGTGCGCCTCACCATCACGCGGCGCCACCTCATGCAATGGATGACCGCTGCGCAGACGACGACGTCGATCGCCCGTCGAGGAACGCGGCGGCTGGCATGGCGCGAGATGGCTTTCGCACCCCTGATGTCCATCGCCATCGGCGTCGCGCTCGCGTACTGGCGGTCACCGGCGCTCCCCTACGCGGCGCCCCTTCTCGTTCTTTGGCTGTTCTCACCCGAGATCGCGGAACGTATTAGTCGGCCTTACGAGCGGAGTGGCGAGCGTCTGGGTGCCGACCAGATGGAGTTTCTCCGGGGCCTCGCCCGGCGCAGCTGGCTCTTTTTCGAGGTTTTCGTCGGCCCCGATGATCACTGGCTCCCTCCGGACAGATTATCAGCAGGAGCCGAGCGTCGGCATCGCACATCGCACCTCCCCGACCAACATCGGCATGTTGCTTTTGTCGACGGTCGCCGCTTACGACCTCGGCTACGTGAGCTTACGCGGACTGACGCTTCGGCTCCGGAACAGCTTGGAGACGGTCGGGCATCTGCAGCGCTATCGAGGTCATCTCCTCAACTGGTATGACACGCGAACCCTCGCGCCACTGGCTCCCCGCTACGTCTCTGCGGTCGACAGCGGCAATCTCGCGGGAGCGCTTCTTGCGATCAAGGCGGCCTGCGCCGAGGCCCAGTCTGCGCCCTGCCTGCGGGGTGCTCTTTGGCGAGGGCTGGCGGACACGATTGCGCTGCTAGAGGAGAGCCTCGAACGGATGATCGACGAAGGCGGCGAATCGGTCATTGCTGGACCTGGCAAGCAGGCCCTTGCCATGCGGCAGACAGCCCTGGCGGCGGGGAATGCACCGGAGTCATGGCTTCGCACGATTCAGAGGCTGGACGAGATGGAGTCTGGGAATCTCGAGCCGCTCGTACTCGAAGCCATGGGCGGACGAGGCGTGTCGAGCGATCCATCGGTTCTTCACGAGGTGCGTCTTTGGCTTTCACGTGTCCGCGACCACATCCAAAGCATGCAAGACGAGCTGGCGTCTCTCGCACCATGGCTTCCCATTCTCGATGCATCGCCATCCTGCCTGAGTCCGCATGCCGCTGAGCCGTATCTTTCGGAGACCCGTACGCGATTGGCCGAGCTCCTCTCGCCAACCGTACGCTTGAATGCTGTTTCCAGACATTGTGCGCTCGCGCGGGAGGTGATCTCAGACCTGCGCGTCCGCCTCGGTGATGACCGGACGATGCGCGACAACGATTCGGTAGAAGTCATCGCTTGGCTCGGCGATCTCGAACGATCCTTGGATGCAGGAGAACGCAATGCGAGCGAGCTTCGAGTCGAGCTCGATCGCTTGTCCGCACAAGCAGAGCAGGAAGTGCTCGCGATGGATTTCCGCCTGCTCTACGACTCACGCGTACGTCATCTGCATATTGGTTACAATGTCGATGCGGACAAAATCGATCCGCATCACTACGATCTGCTTGCTTCGGAGGCTCGGCTGGCCAGCTTTGTGGGTATTGCCAAGCACGATCTTCCGGTCGAGCATTGGTTCGCGCTCGAGCGACCCTTGACGAAGACGAAAGGCGGTGCCGCGCTTCTGTCCTGGGGCGGCTCGATGTTCGAGTACTTGATGCCCGCGCTCTTGATGCGCAGTTACGACGGAACACTGCTCGGGAGGAGCGAGAGGGCAGCGGTGGAGCAACAGATGGCTGATGGACACCGCCGGAGAGTTCCTTGGGGTGTTTCCGAATCAGGGTACGGGGCGGTCGATGCAGATCACACGTACAGGTACTACGCGTTCGGTTCACCTGGCCTCGGCCGGAAACGGGGCCTCCATGACGACATCGTCATCGCGCCCTATGCCACCGCGCTCGCCTTACCGCTGTTTCCTGCATCCGGCGTCCAGAACCTGAGCGATCTTTGCGGACTCGGAGCGCTGGGAACCTACGGTCTTTATGAAGCCATCGACTTCACGCCGAGCCGCCTACCCGAAGGGAAAACCTTCTCGATCGTCCGCTCCTATATGTCGCATCACCAGGGGATGACTCTCTCCGCGCTCGACAATCTCCTCTGCGGCGGGGCATTGGTGCGGCGATTCGAAGTGGACGCACGGGTGCAGGCGACGCAGCTGTTGCTTCAGGAGCGTGTGCCGGATGTCTTCGCTATGGAGGCGGCAAGCGGTTCCGAGGTTTCGGCCGAACGGCCACGGGAGACCGAGGTCGTCGTCCTCCGGCCGTGGCGCCCGAAGCAGCCACGCAGCTCGCCACAGATCCACGCGCTCGGCAACGGCCGCTTGGGCTCCCGGGTCACGGATGCTGGATCCGGTGCGATCCACTGGCGAGGCCATGCGGTCACCCGCTCGGTGCCGGACAGCACACTCGATGCCTCGGGGCTCTGGATCTACGCGAGAGACGAGGAGAGTGGAGCTGTCTGGTCCGCAGGCCGACAACCGGTTGGCCCTCAAGGCGCGGAAACGGATGTGGTCTTCCACGCACACATGATCGAGCTCCACATGCGCTACCACGGAATCGCCTTGCGCATGGACGTGGCGGTGGGCCCGGCAGACGACATCGAGATGCGCCGACTCACCGTCGTGAACGAGACCGATCGTCACCGACAGCTTTCGTTGACGAGCTACGGCGAGGTGGTTCTCGCGCCAGTGCTCGAGGATGCGGGCCATTTGGCGTTCAGCAAGCTCTTCGTCGAGGGGAGCTACCAGCCGGAGCGCGATGCGCTGATATTCAATCGCCGTCCGCGCGAGCCTGGCAAGCAACCCCCTGTCATCATGCACCGGCTGGTGGCGGATTCAGATGCTGTGCAATGCGTTGGCTTCGAGACCGACCGGGAGCGTTTTCTTGGAAGGAATAGAAGCGCGCGCTTTCCCCGAGCCATGGAGGCCGGGCTGTCATCTACCGTGGGCACAACGCTCGATACGATCATGGCGCTCCAGGCCCGGGTCGATCTCGCACCCCACGCCACCGAGCAGCTCGCCTTTGTCACGATAGCCGGCGGATCTCGACGTTCCGTAGAGGAGACGGCGGCGCGCTACGGTACGCTCGACTCCCTGGAGTGGTTGCTGGCCGACTCCTACACCGACATCCGACGTGAGATCCAACGTCTAGCCCTGGATCCGGATCGCTTGCCTGAGCTCCAAGAGTTGGTCTCGCTTCTGCTCGATCCGGGCAGCGCGCTTCGCGCGGATCCCGAGACCATCGCTGCGAATCGTCTGGGCCAACCACATCTCTGGGCACTGGGGATCTCCGGCGATAACCCCATCCTGCTCCTTCGTACGCCCGATCCAACCGAGGACAAGCTCCTCGCAGACCTCATTCGCGCGCACGAGCTCTGGCGCAGGCGAGGGATCGTGATCGACCTGGTCGTGCAGTCACAGACGGCCTCGGCCTACAGGGACGATGCGTTGCAGGCAGCTCATCGTCTCGTCTCAGAACTGGGTGCCGCGGAGTGGCTGGGGCGGCGTGGCGGCATTCACCTGCTGCGAGAGGACCAGGTTCAGGAGGACGAGCTTCGGCTTCTCGCGGCTGCAGCAGGCGCCGTCCTCGAGTCCGACGGTCGGTCGCTCGCTGCCCAGCTCTCTCCCCAGGTTGAGCCGAACCCACTCCCCCGCTTCGTCTCCATGCGCCCTGTCCCGGAGCGCGCCGAGACAAGACCGCTTGTTCGACCCGAGAATCTGCTCTTCGACAATGGGCTTGGTGGATTCTCACACGACGGCCGTGAGTATGTGATTCACCTCCCACCAGGGCAGACGACGCCCGCCCCGTGGTGCAACGTGCTGGCGAACGAGGAATTCGGCTCCCTCGTGACGGAGGCTGGTGGAGGCTACACATGGGCCGCGAACAGCGGGGAGTTCCGCCTCACTCCGTGGACGAACGACCCAGTCATCGACGGGCCTGGAGAAGCACTCTATCTGCGCGATGAGGAGACGGCGGAGGTCTGGACCCCGACACCGAAACCGGCGGGCGGCGACGTTGCATGCGAGGTCCGGCACGGTGCGGGATACACGGAATGGAGGCAGAACGGCCACGCCTTCGAGCAGTTGCTGCGGGTTTTCGTGCCTCCAGACGACCCCGTGAAGATCGTTCGGCTCCGGCTGCGCAACTGCGAGGCCCGCATGCGGAGGGTGACGGCGACGTACTACGCCCAGTGGGTGCTGGGGCGCTCTGCGGATCTCAGTGGGGCTCGCGTGCTGCCGCTCTACGACGCCAAGGTCCATGCGCTTGTGGCCCGCAACCCTTGGAACCCCGACTTCGCCGAGCGGGTCGCCTTCCTGAGCTCGGACCGAGATCCCCACGGATTCACCGCCGACCGAAGGGAGTTCCTGGGACAGGAGGGCAACGTGGGTTCTCCTACTGCGCTACGACGTCTGGGCCTGAGCGGTACGGCCCGAGCGGGGCTCGATGCATGCGCAGCGTTCCAGGTGCACCTCGACATCGGTCCCGGCGAAGAGGTGCAGACATTCTTCGTGCTGGGTGCGGGGCGAAGCGTCGAGCACATGCATGAGCTCGTGCGCGCCTGGCGCGATCCGGCGAGGGTCGAGGAGGCTTGGCAGCAGCTCGGGGTGCACTGGGACTCCCTCCTCGATGCGATCACGGTGCGGACACCCTCAAAGGAGATGGACTTGATGCTCAATCGCTGGGCGCTCTACCAGGTTCTTTCGTCGAGGATCCTCGGTCGCACAGGCTTCTATCAGTCGAGTGGCGCCTTTGGGTTTCGCGACCAGCTTCAAGACGTGCTCGCCATCGCACACGTCGACCCCGCGATGACGCGACGACACATACTCGAGAGCGCCGCACGGCAATTCGAAGAGGGAGACGTGCTCCACTGGTGGCATCCTCCAGTGGGTCGGGGGGTTCGCACGCGCTGCTCCGACGATCTCCTGTGGCTTCCCTATGTCACGGCTCAGTATGTCGAAGCGACGGGGGATCTGACGATCCTGGATGAGCAGGTTCCTTTTCTCACGGGCCCGCCGCTCCGGCCGGACGAGCACGACCGCTTCGCTCTGTTTGACGCGAGCACTGCAACCGAATCTCTGTTCGAGCACTGCCATAGAGCGCTAGAGCGCGGCGTGACGCGCGGGCCGCGGGGCTTGCCACTCATCGGAGACGGGGACTGGAACGACGGCATGAACCGCGTCGGCTCCCGAGGTCGCGGGGAAAGCGTGTGGCTCGCGTGGTTCGCGATCGCAGCGATGGACGGATTCGCGAGTCTGTGCGAGCAAAAGGGTGAGGGAGATCATGCGCATGCCTGGCGTGAGCGTTCCCGGGAGCTCGTCGCCGTGGTGGAGCGCGAGGGTTGGGACGGGGGCTGGTATCGACGGGCATACGACGACGACGGCAAGCCGTGGGGGTCGAGCGCTTCAGAGGAGTGCCGTATCGATTCCATTGCGCAGTCATGGGCTGTGCTTTCGGGGGCCGCACCGCCCGAGCGGTCGGCGCGAGCGCTTCGTTCGGTGGAATCGGTGTTGCTTCGGGAGGATCAGAAGCTCTTGCGGCTTCTCTGGCCTCCTTTCGATGCGACGATACGAGACCCAGGCTACATCAAGGCTTACCCTCCGGGGATCCGCGAGAACGGCGGCCAATATACGCATGCTGCGGCCTGGCTCGCTTGGGCGTTCGCGAAGTCCGGCGATTGGGAGCAATCGGCGCGGATCGCCGAGCTGCTCAACCCGATCGCGCACTCCCGCAGCAGAAGCGACGCGCTCTGCTATCGGCTCGAGCCCTACGTTCTGGCCGCGGACATCGCCAGCGTCGAGCCTCATGTCGGGCGTGGCGGCTGGAGCTGGTACACAGGCTCGGCAGCGTGGTTTTGGCGGCTCGGAATCGAGGTCATCCTTGGGCTGCGGAGGGTCGACGGCGGGTTGCGGATCGACCCGCGGATTCCGGCGGATTGGCCGGGTTTCCATGCGACCATCCGAACGGAAGGCGGAGTTCTGCGGATCGAGGTGGAGAACCCAGGGGGTTCGGGCCATGGCGTCGCGGAGCTCCTCGTCGATGGAGAGCCAATCGATGGCGAGGAGGTCCCTCTACCCAATGATGGGAAGACTCATCAGGTCAGCGTCCGTCTTCGAGCCGATAGGCGCGGAACGTGATGTCGAAAGAGGAAAGCCTGATAGGGCGGGCACCTTGTCATCCTGGTTTTGGAATCTCGTGTCCATGTCGGCGCGCCTGGTGACCTGCCCCGTTTCTTCGGACCAGCGGACCACGTGTACGCTGCTCCAGCGGCCGCAAGGCCGAGAGGATGGCTCGACTTTGAACGTTTGGTTCTATCGAAAGTCCGTAGATATGCGGGACTTTCGCCACGCTGCCTCCGGCCATGTTGCCTGAAAGAGTGGACATTTGAGCGGTTTGGCGTATATGGCGGGCCGCACCGACGAGCACCGCGCGAGTCGGTACATCACCCGCAGATCGACGACGCACACGAGGTAACGAACGAGCGATTTCCTCTATTCGGCACACGAAGTGGCACACGGGCCACGGAGAGCGATGGGGAATCAATGAAAATACGAATGGGATTTCGGGTACTTGGGCTGTTAGCTCAGTTGGTAGAGCAGCGGACTTTTAATCCGACGGTCCAGGGTTCGAATCCCTGACGGCCCACCCTAGAGGCGCCAGCCTCACTTGCTTATTGTCCCCATCGTCTAGTGGCCCAGGACCCCGGCCTTTCACGCCGGTAACCGGAGTTCAAACCTCCGTGGGGACGCCATCAAAGCCCGGCTTCGGCCGGGCTTTGTCTTTTCACCGGCGTGCTAGACTAGCCGTATGGCCGAGGCGAAGTGGACGACCCCGAAGCAAGCCGCGCTCGATGAAGGCCGCTACTGGCTGACTCGACCCGTGGCCGAACGGATTGCCGCGATGGAACAGATCCGCAAGCGCGTGTACAAGGGGTACGGTGGAGCTTCCAAACGAATGGCTCGAGTTTTTGAGCTTACTCCAGCGCCACGACGCTAGGTTCATCATCGTCGGGGCATACGCGATGGCCGTCCACGGTCGCCCCCGCGCGTCGCAGGACATCGACATTCTCATCGAGCCCAGTGCGGAGAACGCCGAGCGTGTCGCGCAAGCTCTCGATGAGTTCGGCTATCCAGAACTCGCAAAGGAGTCGGTCGAGGCCTTCACGAAGACGCCCCGGATGGCTTCGCTGGGTGTTCCGCCTCTCCGGATCGACATCATGAACTACATCGATGGCGTGCCGTTCGCCCGCGCGTATGCTGGCGCGCTGCGCGAGCGCCTTGGGGGCCTCGACTTGTGCTTCCTGGGACTCGCAGATTTCGTCGCGACTAAGAAAGCATCGGGACGCACGAAGGATCTCCTCGACATCGAGCTGCTCAAGGAGTCGGGGCTGTGGGACGAGGACTGATCCCGACCAACCTCACGCCGCGAGCCTCCGAAGCCCCTCCCAATCCGCAAGGAATCCCACCACTTGGTTCCAAGTCGGAGTGATTGGGGACGCCGGTCCCGAGATCACAAATGGTCTCGGGGCCTTTCTATAGGCGGCGCGATCCAAGCCCGGCTTCGACCGGCCTTCTTCTTTCGCGGCGGAGCCGAACCCTTCAAGCTGCTACCATCTCGTCGTGTCGGGCGGGCGCACCTCGAAGCCATGAGCAATATCGCCATCGTTGTCGGACTGGTGGTCCTAATCGCCTTGCTGGCGCTCGGCTACTATCTGTTTCGCCCCCTGGCGCACAAGCCGGTTCCCGCGCGACTCCACTGCTACGACATCGCGCAGGGCTCGTACGTTTCGCTCGAGGCACCGCCCGAGGCCTTTGGGGTCGGGCTTTCCTACGCGGCGCACATCGAGGAGACAGCTTCGAGCTTCGACCCACACGCGGCGCCGCCGATCTTCCGCAAGGACCCGAAGGCGCTGGTCCGAACGGACGCAACGGTCGCCATGCCGACGCCCAAGCAGATCGCGCAAGCCGCGAACGCGCTCGAGTCGGGGCTTGGAGATGCCTTGCTCCAAGAGCGCCCGGAGGTTTCAGCGCTTCTCGACTACGAAGTCGAGATGGCGTTTGTGCTCCTCCAAGACCTGAGCCCGGACGCACTGGCAGATCCGGCGTTCGCTCCGGAGCTTGGTTTCTTCATTGCCAATGACGTGTCCGCTCGCACCTTGGCGATTCTCGGTGAGGGCCGCCCCAATCGCTTAGACTACTGGGGCGTATCCAAGAGCTTCCCCGGTTTCATGCCGGTCGCGGACAGGGCCTGGGTGCCGAACGAGACGAGGCCCAATGGTGTTCCCTGCGTCGTCATCGAAACCACCGTCAACGGTGAGGTTCGCCAGCAACAGAGCACGGACGACTTGATCTACACGCCAGTGCAGATGCTGCGGTTCATTCATGCGAAGTATCCCGAGTCGGGCTTGAAGAAGGGGACATTCGTCCTGACGGGCACGCCCGGCGGGGTCGCGCTCAACACGCCGCGTTGGCTTGTTCGCCTGGGGAATCTCATTGGCTTGAGCCGCTTCAAGAAGCTCGCCGCGAAGCTGGACGGGGATACCAGCCGGTTTCTGAAGCCGGGCGATCGGGTCGTGACGCGAGGCACGGGTCTCGGGAAGGTCGGCATTGCGATCGGCGGCGCGGATGGGGAGCGTTAGAACCAAACGAGCGCTCCGACGGGCGCTCGTCACGCCGCCAGCCCCGGAATCCCTCTCAGCGCGCGAGGCTCCCCACCACCGCGGGCCATCCCGCGGAGGAGACCCTCTGCTTTCCCGAGAAATCCATGGGTCTCCAAGAACGAAGTTAAGATGAACTCTAGATTCATAGTGGAGTTTCTCGAGCTGCGTGTGCGCCTCCGCGACGGATTTGGTATTCGAGAGTCAGGAGAACGAGAGGCCGACGGGGGGCGGCCGCTGCCATGACCAAACGAACTCTCGATGAGTCCTGGACGACTTGGCTAGAGGAGAACCTGGAGCGCCAATGCGACCCGGGTGAGCTGGTGAGTATCCTGCTCGACAACGAGTTCGAGCTCGATGCGATCCGAGAAAGATTGGGGGAGCGATTCCCCTCTGACACGGATTTCTTCGCCGCGGCCTGGCCCAACTACCAGGCGCTTTCCGAAGCCCGGCTCACTCGGCAGACGGCGAACCCAAAACTGCGCAAGGTGGACACCGACAGGGCGCAAATCTACGTGCTGGATGACTTCGCGACGGTGGCTGAATGCGATGCGATGGTGGAGATCATCAGTCGGAATCTGCGACCGTCGACCATCACACTGGACCGCGGCGACAAGTACTTCCGTACCAGCAGCACCAGCGATCTGTCCCTGCTGAACGACCCCGCAGTGGCCGCCATGGATGAGAAGATCGCCAGGACGCTGGGGATTCGCGTTCAGTACTCCGAGGGCATCCAGGCGCAGCGCTACGACCTGGGTCAGGAGTTCAAGGCGCACACCGACTACTTCGAGCGTGGGACCGCCGAGTACCTGGAGCACGCCTCTCGCACCGGCAATCGCACCTGGACCTTCATGGTCTATCTGAACGAGGGCATGGAGGGGGGAGGCACTCAATTCTGCAATATCGACAAGGAGTTCTCTCCGAAAAAGGGACAAGCCGTCATCTGGAACAACCTGTACCCCGACGGCACGCCGAACCCGGACACCTTGCACCACGGTATGCCTGTCACCCGAGGACATAAGATCGTCATCACGAAGTGGTTCCGCGAGAGGGGCTCCGGGCCGATGTTCTACGACGAATGAAGCCGGTCGTTTGACCACACTGTGCCTGTGGCGCCACAGAATCCGTGCCCTGGAGGCACAGGGGCAGACACCTAGCCCGGAACTACGACGAAAACGCCAGGCACGCCTCTTGCGTGTAGGGCCCTACATGCCCTCAACTCATCCCAAGAGCCACTCTGCTGCGATGGCCCTGCGGGAGCGACTCCTGCTGTGGATGTGGAAGCACGGCTGGGTCTCCCGGCCGCTCTAGCGCTGCTGCTCCTGCATCTTCTTCATCCACTCCTCGCGCATCTTCTCGGCTTCTTCCGGGGTGGTCGGCATCTTCATGCTCGGCATGCCCTCTGGCATGTCCGGCACCTCCGTCACCTTGTAGCCCGGCGGCACCGCGAACTTGCTGGCTGCGACGGGCTTCTCCTGCATCCGGGTGACTTCGAGGCCGCCTTGCCGACCGCCCTTGTCCTTGGACTGCATCTTCATGACGAAACCTGACTTGAAGCCGTATTCCTTCTCCATGATTCGCGTCCATTGACTGCTCTGGCCCTTGCCGCCATCGCCTCCAAACGAGAAGATCGTCTGCCAGAGCTTTGCCGGGTACCGGTCGCTCAACCAGAGGTCTGCGGTGCTCCCTTCGTCCTTGTCGATGACCCGTACGTGGCGGGTGCTCTGCCCAGCGACCTTGTCGGTACCAAGCTTTTTGACCTCGACATTTGGTTTCTCATTCTTCTGTTTGCCGGTTTGGCTTTGGGCCATCTTCGTGATGGTGTCTTTCGCAATCTTGGTGGCTTGCTTCCGCTCGTGGTCGAGGGCGTAGTCGTACTTGCCCTTGGCCGGCTTGATGTATGAGGCGCGATTCGCCTCCCCCCGAGAGCTTTTCGCGGTGGTGTCGACTCGCACGTCTCCGTTCTTGGCGACGTAGATTTGCATTTTGACCGCGCCAGCCGAAGCGTCTCCGATGGACTTCGCTTCGATTTCGCCTTCGAAAGCGAGCGCGGGCGCCGCCGTGAACAGAACCAAGAAACCAATCAACCAACGCATCGATACCTCCCAGCCTGCCTCTGAAGTCCCGGCGACCTTGGTTCAGGTGTGACAGCCCTTGAGCTTGCCCTCAATTGCAGCTCGGTATTTCTCCTTGGCGCCGCCGATTACGGCAGCGCCGTGGCCGGGCAGAACGTGCTCGAACTCCAGCTCGAGGACCGAGCGCACGTCCGCGGCCGTGGGGTGCGCGAACTGAAGCCAGCCCGGGCCGACATTGTAAGGCTTCATGAAGCCCATCCGCTTCATCATGATCTTCGCGAGGAAGCTGTAGTACTCGTCGGGAACCGGCGTCTGTTGCAAGGAGTCGCCCGTGATGAGAATGCCGCCCTCACGGGCAAGCCTGCAGATCCCCTCGGGGGGATCGGACGTCGTGAACACCTTGAGGGATGCGTCCGCGATCGGAAGGGAGCTTTGCTCGTTGAGCCACTGGTCCGGTTCCATGAACGGCGCAGGGGCTTTGTCTTTCGGGCTCAAGCCGCGCACATAGCTCTGACCCTGCACCGCGTAGACCTTGGCGCCATAGCGCTCCCGGTAGAACGCATCATCGCGCCCATGAAACCCGCCGATGCGCACGACGTGTTTCACCTGCCCCAGCGCGTCGAGCTCTTTCAATCCGTCTTCGCTCAGGCGCATGCTGTTCAGAATCACGAGGCCGTCGTCGCCTCGGACCACCGTCATCGAGCGGCCGATTCGCATCGGCAAGCGCATCGGCATCCGAATGCCGCCGCGCACGAACCAAACGCCATCGAACAGCTCTTGGAACGACCCGTGTGGCGATGCGGGCGGGTGGCCTCCCTCGATCGACTGCGCTGCGCCCATGCCTCTCCCCCTCCGTTTCTGTGATCAGCGCTCCGCGAGTTGCACGCCAGCGACCTGCGCGTCGGGAATTCGAGTGAACTGTACGCGCTTCTTGAAGATCATGATGTGGGCGGTGAGCTGGAGCTCCTTGGCATTCGGGACTTCGATGTCGATCGGGACTTCGCGCTTGCGCTTGATCGAGTAAGCCCGGCCATGCCAGGCGCCGTCGTTCTTGTCGTAGCGGAGTTGGCGAAACACCACGATGCCCACTGTTTCGGGCCGTTGCCCGCCATCGACGATGACCCCGTGATAGCCATCCCCCTCGCGCCTCACCTCGATAATCGCTTCGCCCTCGCCGCGCTGCCAGTAGCCGAGGATCTTGGCGTCCTGTTCGGGCAGGTGCGACGCGTAGGCCGTTGTGTGCAGGCCACTTAGGAGCAACCACCCCGAGAGGGACACGAGCAGCACGGCCTTGGACTTGAGGATGGGACTTCTCCTTGAAACGGGGGGAAGGCTGATGTTCGCCCAATGTGTCGCTTTTTGCATCAGAAAAACGACATTCGCCGCGATCGGCTCGAGATCGCCTGTGTCATCGATCTCACAATGGGCCGCGTCAGCCGACTGCCCGCAGCCGTTGCCGCGCCTCCGTGCCCGGGCGTAGGATGGCCGCCGTGAAGAAGATCATCGGGGGATTCGCATGGGCGCTGGTCGCTCTGGTCGTTCTCGCCGCCGTCGCCGGCGGCATCGCTTGGAGGCGGCTGCACCCATCGCCGCCGGGCCTACAGGTCTGGACCAACGGACAGATACTTACGATGGACGCCCAGGGTCGGCGCGCCACGGCGCTCGTCATTGAAGGCGATCGGATCGTCGCGGTGGGCAGCGACGCGGACGTGCAGCGCTGGCTCTCTGACGCGGACGTCACGCTGGACCTCGGGGGACGCACGGTCGTCCCCGGCTTCATCGAAGCCCACGGTCATTTCCCCGGAGCGGGGCTCGGGGCGATCGGCGCAGACCTGAACAGCCCTCCTATCGGCGCAGTGACCAACATCGCCCAAGCCCTCGATGCACTGAAGAAGCTGGATGCCGGGCAACCGGGTGACGGCTGGCTGCTCGGCTTTGGCTACGACGACACGATGCTCGAAGACGGTCGGCACTTCACCCGAGACGATCTCGACAGCGTTTCGACGAGCCGCCCGATTCTCGCGATGCACATCTCCGCGCACATGGCCGTGGTGAACTCGGTGGCGCTCGAGCGTTACGGAATCAGCGCGGAGACGGCGGATCCCCCCGGCGGGGAGATTCGCAAAGATCCGGACACCGGAGAACCGACGGGCCTCCTGCTCGAGACCGCCGCCCGGCCACTGCAAATGGACGCGCTCAACATGCCACCACTGCAGCAGATCGCCGTCGTGCGCTCCGCGGCTGACACCTACGCCGCGCATGGATTCACGACAGTCCAGAACGGGCTCGCGACACTCGAGCAGGTCAAGGGCTTGAGCGCTGGCTCGAAAGTGGGTTTGTTTCCCCAGCGCCTGGTCATTTGGCCCAAGGACGAGCTCGCTCTCGAGGCGGCCAAAGGCATCGTGGATCTCGGGCAATACGCGAGCGACCGCGTACACATCGGCGCTGCGAAGTTCGTCGGCGATGGATCGATACAGGGGTACACCGGCTTTCTCTCCGAGCCCTACCACCAGCCCGGCGAACACGCGGCGGACTACCGCGGCTATCCGAATATCGAGGCAGAGTCGCTCAAGGCGCAGGTCAAAGCGATTCATTGCGCGGGGCAGCAAGTGGCGGTTCACGGGAACGGCGACGCCGCAATCGACCAGTTCCTCGATGCTTGGGAAGCGGCGCTCGCGGCCTGCCCAGCGAAAGACGCTCGCCCCGTGCTCGTGCATGCGCAGGTGTCCCGCTACGATCAGCTCGACCGCATGAAGAGACTGGGTGTGACTCCAAGCTTCTTCAGTGCTCACGTCTATTACTGGGGCGACCGCCACCGGGATATCTTCCTCGGTCCCGAGCGTGCGGCTCGGATAAGCCCTGCGGCAAGCGCCGCCGACCTCGGCATTCGATTCACGACCCATCTCGACACTCCCGTGGTCCCGATCGACTCGATGCTCCAGCTTTGGACCCCGGTCGCGCGCCTGACCTCGAGCGGACTGATGCTCGGGCCGGAGGAACGCATCCCCGTCGAACAGGCGCTGCGCGCAATGACGTCCGATGCGGCCTGGCAGCTCCGATTGGATGAGCAACTCGGCTCGATCGAAGCCGGCAAGCTCGCGGACCTGGTGATCTTGTCCGAGAATCCGCTCGACTTCGACGGCAATCTCCGCGATATCCGCATCGAACGAACGCTCGTCGGCGGTGTGACGATCTACGAGAAGCCCCAGTAATCGCAGGGCCTGGCCCATGACCGACCCTCCCCCAAGCCGTTTCCGCGAAGGTTCCATCGGACGCATGCTCCGCTTTGGCGTGGTGGGCTTGAGCGGCGTCGTCGTGAACCAGGGGCTCCTCATGCTTCTGCACGGAACCCTTGGTGCCCCCCTGTTGCTCTCGAGCATCATCGCCATCGAGGTTTCGATTCTCACGAACTTCGTACTAAATCACACCTGGACCTGGCGCGTGCCGCTCAGCGAGCCCGGATTGATTCGCCGCGCCATTCAGTACCACGCAGCCGCGGTCATGGCGGCGTTCGCCGGCAACGTCATCATCCTGATGGGCGCCGTCGAGCTCTTCGGTGTCGACTACAGAATCGCGAATCTAGTCGGCATCGCGGTGGGCACCGTCATCAACTTCACGGCCAGCGAGGTCTGGATCTTTCGCTAGCGGGGCTTGGGCACCATGTTGCTCGGAGTTCCGCTAGACTCCGCCCATGCTGCTGAGCGCCAGCGACCCGAACATGATGAGCGGCGTCCTGCTATGCCTGGGCGGCCTCGGGCTTTTCCTGCTGGGGATGCTCGTTCTCACCGAGGGCCTGCGCGCTCTGGCGGGACGCGCCCTGCGCCGCGTGTTGAGCCGTTTCACTCAGAGCCCCCTCTCCGGTGCCATGACCGGCGCGGTGACCACCGCCGTGGTGCAGTCGTCCAGCGCGACTACCGTTGCAACGGTGGGCTTCGTGGGCGCCGGCCTGCTCACGTTCCCTCAAGCGCTCGGCATCGTCCTCGGCGCGAACGTCGGTACGACGATAACCGGCTGGCTGGTGGCCCTGCTCGGCTTCAAGCTCGAGCTCGGCACCGCGGCACTGCCGATCATACTGCTCGGCGTGCTCATCCGCCTCTTCGCTCGAGGACGCGCTTCGGCAGCCGGGTTCGCCATTGCAGGTTTCGGCCTGATCTTCGTTGGCATCTCGCTCTTGCAAGAAGGCATGGGTGGATTCGTCGGCGTCATTACACCCGACAGCTTTCCCGATGACACCTGGATAGGGCGCTTGCTGCTCGTCGTGTTCGGTATCGGTCTGACGCTCGTGACCCAATCGTCGAGCGCAGGCGTGGCCATGGCCTTGGCAGCGGTCAATGCGTCCGCGATGACGGTGCAGCAGGCGGCGGCGGCCGTCATCGGGATGGACATCGGAACGACGGTCACCGCGGTCCTCGCCAGCGTTGGCGGGTCGGTGCATGCAAGGCGCACTGCGTATGCCCACGCCGTGTACAACCTGTTCGCAGGCACGGGGGCGTTCCTGATCCTCGTCCCCTTCATGCATACCCTCGAACGATTTGCACCGCGCCTGCTCGCCTCAGAGCCAGAGCTCGTCCTGGTGGGGTTCCACACCCTCTTCAATCTCGTCGGGGTGAGTATCGCCCTTCCCTTCGCAGCTCAGTTTGCGCGCCTCCTCGTCCGGCTCACCCCCCTCAGGGGCATGCCTTTCGCGCATAGTCTCGACCTCTCGCTCCTCGATGCCCCTGCCGCTGCGCTCGACGCCCTTGGCGCCACGCTGGCGGAGCTCACGGCCAGCACATTCGACACTGTGCTGCAGCTGCTGTCGGTCAGCCGCGCACAGAGCGCAGACTCGCTCATCGCCCAACTACGCCAAGCCCTGAACGAAACGCGCGACTACGTCGAGAGCATACGCAGCTCGCCGGACCTGGGATGGACCTACCATCGACACCTTTCGGCGATGCACGTCATCGACCACCTCGACAGGATGGCAGATCGCTGCGAGGAGTCAGACCGCTGGGCGACCCTGAAAGAAGATCCGAAGCTAGCGACGATCGCGAGGGAGCTCGGGCCCGTGCTGAACGAGGTCGGCAAAGCACTGGCACGCGGTGAACGGTCGGTCCCCGAAGAACGCCTCGAGACCGCATGGCAATCGCTGCAACAGCAAGGCCGCGAGTATCGCGAAGACGTACTCGAAGGGGTTGCCAAGGGAGATGTCGACGCGAGCGACGCCATCGAGCGCCTCGACGCAGTCCGCAGCGCTAGACGGGTCGCCTACCACGCCTGGCGAATCACCTTCCACATCAACCGCTGTCGCGCGCACGACGCACCGATAGAGGGCCTCGAAGTCGCACAGGTCCCTCCTCATGCCGAAGCGGAGCCACCAGAGCCAAGCTAGTAGCGCACCCCGCCGAGGCGGAGGCGTATCGATGGACAGCGCGTCCCGTTGGCCGTTGACCTGAGTAGCCCCTGCGGGTACCTTCGCCGACTTCAACGAATTTCTGGAGATGTGAATGATTCGAGCAGAATGGACCGCGCTACTTCTAGGATTGGCACTGTTGAGCACAGCCGCTCCAGTCGACGCAGAAGGACAACACACCGTCCAAACCCAACATCCTCGTCATCTGGGGAGACGACATCGGCCAATCGAACATCAGCGCCTACACGATGGGCCTGGTCGGTTACCGGACCCCCAACATCGACCGCGTCGCGGCCGAGGGCATGATCTTCACCGACTACTACGGCGAGCAGAGCTGCACCGCGGGCCGCTCGTCGTTCATCACCGGCCAGAGCGTGTTCCGAACCGGACTGAGCAAGGTCGGGATGCCCGGCGCCGAACAGGGCCTGAGCGCCAAAGACCCAACCATCGCTGAGCTCCTCAAGCCGCACGGCTACGCGACCGGACAGTTCGGCAAGAACCACCTCGGCGACAAGGACGCCATGCTCCCGAGCAATCACGGCTTCGACGAATTTCTCGGAAACCTCTATCACCTCAACGCCGAAGAGGAGCCGGAGAACGAGGACTACCCAAAGAACCCGGAGTTCACAAAGCGCTTCGGGCCGCGCGGCGTGATTCACAGCTACGCCGACGGCCGCATCGAGGACACCGGGCCCCTCACCAAGAAGCGCATGGAGACGATTGACGACGAAACCGTCGCCGCTGCCATTCGATTCATCGAACAGGCCCACAAGGACGGCAAGCCCTTCTTCGTCTGGTGGAACGGTACGCGGATGCACTTCCGCACCCACGTCAAAGCCGAGCACCGCGGCATTTCCGGACAGGACGAGTACGCCGATGGGATGGTCGAGCACGACATGCACGTCGGACAGCTCCTCGACCTGCTCGACAAGCTAGGCATCGCCGACGAAACCTTCGTGATGTACAGCACCGACAACGGGCCGCACTACAACAGCTGGCCCGACGCAGCAGCGACGCCGTTCCGTGGTGAAAAGAACACCAACTGGGAAGGCGGATGGCGCGTTCCGGCTATGGTCCGCTGGCCCGGCAAGATCAAGGCTGGCTCGGTCTCCAACGACATCATGCACCACATGGACTGGCTCCCGACCTTCGTCGCGATGGCGGGCGACCCGAACATCAAAGAGAAGCTCCTGCAGAAGAAGAAGCGCCGTCAGAAGGGCTTCCGGGTGCACCTCGACGGCTACAACTTCCTGCCGTACCTCACCGGCCAAGCAGACAAGGCGCCTCGCCAGGAGGTCTTCTACTTCACCGACGACGGCGACCTCGCGGCCGTTCGCTACAACGACTGGAAGGCCGTCTTCTTGGAGCAAAAGACAGAGGGCACGCTCCGGGTCTGGATGGATCCTTTCGTTCCTCTGCGCGTCCCCCTGATCTTCAACCTGCGTCGCGACCCCTACGAGCGCGCGGAAATCACCTCCAACACGTACTACGACTGGCTCATCGACCGGGCCTACATGCTCTACGGAGCCCAGGCCATCGTCGGCAACTTCCTAAAGACGTTCCAGGAGTTCCCGCCGCGGCAAGAAGCCGCCAGCTTCACGGTCGACCAGGCGATGGAGAAGCTGAAGCCAGCAGCGCACTGAGCGGCCTGCGCTGCCGCCGCGCTATCGGATCGCGCGGAGGCGCAGGACGGGTCACCCATCGAGTCATGGGCTCGCCAATAGGCTGTCCGAGCTGCTTCTTGATTTCAGTCATAGTTGCAGACACGCCGACCATGGACGCTAACTCGACCCGAGGCGTTCGTATTCGTCGAGCAGCTCGTCGACGAGCGAGTCGACCCATGTCTGTGCGTGCGGGCTTCCGAGCACCGAGGTGAACACGGGCCAGGTGGCGTCGGCGAGGGCATCGATCGGCGGCCGCACCTGGCTCGAGCTCAGCTCGAGGACTTCCCCGACGGTCTTGCCCTCGGCGTAGCCGAGCGCCTGGTCGATCCAACGATGAATGTCGTCGCGCATCTCCGGCATGGCCGTGACGTGCCGGGCGCTCAGCTCGACCACCGCACCGATGTCCGCGATGAGCTCGTCGTCGGCCGCCTCGAGCAAGAAGGCCGTCGACTTCGAAAGCACGAAGTTCATGAACGTCGCGCGAAACTCGATCGAGGCCGGGTCGTCGATCTTGGCGATGGTGAACTCGGCCGCCCGCTTCAGCACGGGCTCGGTGCTGTCGGCGATAAACGACTTGATCTCCGGCTCGATGCGACGCTGCAGGTCGTCGATGAGCTTTTCGGCGAAGGCGCCAGCGCTTCCCAGCATGCCGAAGCGGCCGACCGGAGAGACCTTCATCATCAGCCTCGGCAGCAAGGTCGAGAAGTCTTTCAAGGCGCGATAGAGAGCGTCGTTGACGACCGCTTCCGCAGCCTCGCCGCGAAATATAGCCCGCACCCAGTCGGGGTGAACGAGGCCGGGCCGGGCGATCGCCTCTTGAAGCTTCGCCTGCGCGTCCGGGGGCAGAAAACGGCTCAGCGGCCGCTCGTCTTCACGCAACTCCGCGATGACCGCCCGGGCGATCTTCGGCGTGATGGGGCGCGCGAGCTCCATGACGAGGTCGGTCTCGAGAAAGGCGTCCGTGACGGCCTTCACCGTGTCTGCGTCAACCAAGTCGCCGACAGGCGTTCCAAGGAAGTGATCCCAGGTCGCTTCGAGCAACTGACGCCATTGTTCCTTGGGCCGATCCCCCTCGGTCAACCGCTGCTGAAGCCACCGCTTCAGCGCTGCGCGAATGTCGGACTCGGCGGCCATCCGCAAGACCGTAGCCCGGGCCGGGCAGAGCACAAGGCTCGCCACAGCGTCGACCGCAGAAAGGCCGCCGCTGCTCGTTACGTTTGAGGTACGCTCCAACGCCATGAGGTCACGTTGGACGAGTTGAGGTATCGGTCGGCTGCGGACTGCCTGGCCTTGCTTCGAGACGGCGAAGTCAGCTCCCTCGAGCTGGTCGACGCTTGCATCGCCCGGATCGAAGCCTCGAATCCGGAGCTCAACGCTGTTGTGGCGAAAGACTACGACCGCGCCCGGGAGACGGCTCGAGTGGCCGACGCAGCCCGAGCGAACGGAGACACGCTGGGTGCCCTGCACGGCCTGCCGATGACGATCAAAGACTCTTTGGAAACCGCGGGTCTCGTCACGACGTCCGGTGCGCCCGAGCTTCGCGACCACGTGCCACAAGAAGATGCCGTTGCGGTGCACCGCGTAGTCGAGGCTGGGGCGATCGTTGTTGGGAAGACCAACCTGCCCATCTATGCGGGCGACTGGCAGAGCTACAACCCGGTCTACGGACGCAGCAACAACCCTTGGGACGTCACGCGAACGGTCGGGGGGTCCTCCGGTGGCTCAGCTGCATCGCTGGCCGCCGGCTTCGTCCCCTTGGAGATCGGCAGCGACATCGGCGGTTCGATTCGAACACCTGCCCACTATTGCGGGGTGTACGGTCACAAGCCCTCGCACGGAATCGTTCCGGGGCGTGGACACATTCCCGGGCCGCCCGGAACCAAGAGCGAGCCGGATCTGGCGGTGGTCGGTCCGCTCGCGCGAACGGCGGGCGACTTGCAGCTGGCGCTCGACGTGATCGCGGGCCCGGACGAGCTCTCGCGAGCTGGATGGACACTGAATCTGCCGTCGCCGCGCGCTGAGCGGTTGAATGACTTCAGGGTCGGGTACTGGCTGGACGACCCGCTCTGCCCCATCGACTCCGGCGTTCGCGATGAGCTCGAAGCGACGATCGAGGCGCTACGACCGCACGTGAAGCTGGTCGACATCGGCGAACCGCTTCGGCTGCAACGAATCGTCTCCTTATACGTCCGATTGCTGATGGGCGTCATGGGAGGGGACATGCCCATGCCACTCCGCGCGATGACGCGAATGCTGCTGCCTTACTACGCACTGGCGGAGCGCCTGGGCATCAAGCCCGACCTCGTCACGATGAACGCCGCGCGCGGCATGCACCAGTCGCATTCCGATTGGAATCGAGCGAACGAAGGGCGAACGAAGCTGCGTTGGCAATGTCACGAGCTCTTCAAGGAGATCGATGTGCTACTCACGCCCGTCGTTCCGGTGACGGCGTTTCCGCATCAGACCGAAGGCAATCCACTGTCGCGAAGAATCACCGTCAACGGCGAGAAGCGCCCGTACATGGATCACGTTTGCTGGGCAGCCCTGGCAACCGCCGCGTTCCTGCCAGCGACGAGCGCGCCGGTGGGCGTCACTCCAAACGGTCTCCCCGTGAACATCCAAATCATCGGCCCATTCTTGGGCGACCGGACGACCATTCGATTCGCCGAGCTCCTCGCCGAAGTCAGAGGCGGCTTCCAACCCCCACCCCCCCTGGCGCCGTAGCCGGCGCTGCCCTATGACTACGGGATGACCAACCTCCCCCGCCCCCGCGACCGCTCACGTGAATTCGACATCGTTCTCTGGGGTGCCACCGGCTTCACCGGACGCCTGGTCGCCGACTACCTCGTCCGCAACTACCTCGGAGGAGAAACCGGCCTCCGACTGGCGCTTGCGGGGCGCAACAAGGAGAAGCTCGAGGACATCGCTAGTGAGATCGGCGCCCCGCAGCTTCCCATCCTGGTCGGCGACAGCTTCGACGTGGACTCGCTCGATGAGATCGCGTCCAAAACCGAAGTCCTGATCAGCACGGTCGGGCCCTACGCGAAGTACGGCGCCGAAATCGTCGACGCCTGTGTGCGCAACGGAACCGACTACTGCGACCTGACCGGCGAAACCCATTTCGTCCGCGCGATGATCGACGCCCACCATGAAGAAGCGAAGAAGACCGGCGCGCGGATTGTGCACTGCTGCGGCTACGACTCGATCCCTTCGGACCTCGGCACCCTGATGGTGCAAGAAGCGTTCAAGCAACGGCACGGCAAGTACGCCTCACAGGTCAAGATGGCCGCGGTCGACATGAGAGGAGGGATGAGCGGCGGCACAGTCGCCAGCATGATGAATATCGTCGACGAGTTGAAAGCGAACCCGGGTTTGCGAAAAGTGCTCGGCGATCCCTACGCGCTCAATCCCAAGGGAGTGCGGGGCCCCGACAAGGGAGATCAGACCGGTGCGCACTTCGATAAGCACTTCAATATGTGGACGGGCCCGTTCGTCATGGCGGCCATCAACACGCGTATCGTCCGGCGAAGCCACGCGCTGATGGGTCAGCCCTGGGGCGAGCACTTCCGGTACTCGGAAGTAATGGGGACCGGCAAAGGCGCGAAGGGGTTTTCGAGAGCCCTATCGGTTGCCGGCGGGATGGTCGCCTTCATGGCGTCCCTGGCCATCCCCCTCACCAGGCCCTTTGTAGAGAAGCGCCTTCCTTCCCCCGGCGAAGGGCCGAACGCCGAAACCCGAGCCAAGGGCCGCTTCCGAACCGAGTTCGTGGCACTCGGTGACGGCAAGTCACTGAGCGGCACCGTATCGGACCAACGCGACCCCGGTTACGGCTCGACCGCAGTCATGCTCTCGGAGGCCGCGCTCTGTCTTGCGTTACAAGGCCAGGAGCTCGAAGCAGAAGGCGGAATCCTGACACCCGCTCCCGCCATGGGCATGCGCCTCGTCGAACGCCTGCGCGCCGCGGGCATGACCTTCGACGTCAAGCCCTAGAACCGATGCGATACGAAGGACAAGTCTTCCGACCTCCGAGCGAGGCCGACGCGTACATCCTCCAGGCGACCATCGGCTGCTCCTGGAACCACTGCACCTACTGCGACATGTACCGGAGCAAGACGTTCCGGGTTCGGGCCCTCGCAGAAACGCTCGCCGACATCGAAGAAGCCAAACAGAGCTTCGGCGATCGCGTCTCCAAAGTCTTCGTCGCGGACGGCGACGCCCTGGTCTTGGACCTCGAGCACTGGGAGGCCATCTTGAACGCCTGCCGCGACGCGTTCCCGCGAATGAGGCGCGTGAGCGCCTACGCGACGGCGATGAACGTCAACGAGAAGAGCCCCGAAGAGCTTCGGCGGCTTCGCGAGCTCGGCTTGTCCCTCCTCTACATGGGCCCGGAGACCGGCGACGACATCACCTTCAAGCGAATCGCCAAGGGCTCCAACTTCGAAGAGCACGTCGAAGCGGCGCGGCGCGCGCATGACGCCGGCATGCAGATCTCCGCCATCTTCCTGCTCGGCGCTGCTGGCACTGAGCGCTCCGCGGAGCACGCCGCAGGCTCCGCGAAGCTCATCACCGCAATGAATCCGGAGTTCGTCTCGGCGTTGACTCTGACGGTTGTTCCCGGAACACCGATCGCCAAGATGCAGGCTCAGGGCAAGTTCACCCTCCCCTCGGTGACCCGGATGCTCGAAGAGCTCCGCACCATGGTGGCCGAGGCTTCTCCGACCGATGCGGTCTTCCGAACCAACCACGCATCCAACTACCTGCCGCTCGCTGGCCGGCTTCCCCAAGACCGCGATCGCATCGTGGAAACTCTCGACAAAGCGCTCGCCGGCGACGTCGCGCTACGCCCCGAGTGGTCGCGCGGCCTCTGAATGCGCTTCGCGGTTGCGCACGCCCCCGAAATGGCCCTATGACTCGCTCGTATGACGATCACACGAAAGCTGGGAATCGCGGTAGCGGCGCTCGTGGCGCTGCTCTTTGCCGGGACGCTCTACTACTTCATGCCCCGGGCGACGAAGGTCCTCATCACGGGTACCGAGGTCAAGCGGATGGACACCAAGGACCCGGCGACCGGTGACCACCGGAGCCGCGACGTTCGGTTCATCTACGCGGAGGAACAAGACACGCGGAAGGCGATCGTGTTTCGCAACGAGGACAACGGCTGGTACCTCAAATGGGATTCGGGAGACATCGCTGCCGAGGCATCGAAGCTCGCCAAGAACGAGGTCGACGAGACCGCGCTCCTCAGTTACTACGGCCTGCGGATCGCAGTCCTGGACTCCTACCCGAATGTCCTTTCCTTGAAGGAAGTGGAGCCGGACTACGTGTACGTCCCTTGGTTCAACATGGTCGTGCTGGTCGTCCTGTTGTTCCTGTTCATCTTGGCCGGGGTCTGGCTCCGGCGGATGTTCAGCAGCGCAAAGGCGAAGATCAGCAAGAAGCCGGAGGCTTCATAGGTCGAAGCGCTGGCAGTACCGGGACAGTCGCTCGCGGATCTCGTCTGAGCTGAGCCCAAACCCCTCCGGGCTGTGGATGTGAACGTCCCGAGGTTTCCGACTCTCCCCGTCGAGCATCGTCTGCATTGCTGCCCTGGCAGGCTCGCTTAGCTCCATCCCCAGGTCTCGATACGTCTGAGCCATGCTGCCGATGGGATCTCGCCGCACGTCGACGTGTCGCATGTGCGCAACCCTCCCCGGCGGCAAGGCGTCGACAAAATCGAGAGCGCGCTCGAGTGACGCCGGAAGGTAGCTGTTGAGCAGCTCCGGCCCGAGGGCATGTGGGTCCACGTCGTCGCTGAAGAGCGCGCGGGTGTAGGCATAGAGGCTGCAGAGCGAGCTGAGCGTCGTCGCCGGGTCGCGATGCGTGAACACGAAGCGCGCGTCGGGAAAGAGCTCTAGAATCGTGTCGACGAAAACCGAATGCGTGGGGTCCTTCAGCGCGAACCTGATTCCGTGCGGCCGGTGGTACTGCACCAGCTGAAGCTGCTGCCGGTACTGGCCGTAGGCGATGCGGGGGTCCTGGGCCTGAAGCCAGTCGACGTAACCGGGTACGCGGTACTGGACGTTGTACTGGAGAGTCCGAAAAACGTTGGTGAAGAGCGCAACACACTCCTCAGGCTCGCTGGCTCCCATCGGATGAATGGCCGCGTAGTTCGGCGAGATGCTCTCGAGCTGCTGGAGCACATGGGCCAGTTGCTCCGCGCGGCGGTCCTTCCCTTTCTTCGGCGGCGCCGGATACATGCTTTCCCAGTAGGGCATGGTCCGGGTGTCCGGGTCCTGCGCCATCAGGCGATGCACGAAGGTGGTGCCGGTACGCATCCAACCGATGAGGAAGATCGGCGACGGGATGCGGGTTTCGAGGATCTCCGGCGTCTCCCGAAGCGCCTGCTCGATCTGCAGATGCTGCCCCGCCATGCGGAGAGAATCCATCTGCGCAGCGATACGGCCGGAGAAGCTCAAAGCCGCGTCCTCGTTCACCGAGCGAAGAAGAGCATCGAGCGCGGCAAGCGTCTCGGGCCTCGGGTCGCCAAGCCCCGGATACTGTCGTTTGGCTTTCGCGAACCAGGCCTCGGCCGATGGCTTCCCAAAGCTCGGCAGCACGCGCCCCACGGAATTGACCGCGCGATACCAACGAGGCTGCGCGGCCCGCGCCGTGGTGAACTGCTCCGCCCGGAGAGGCTTTGTCCGCTCTGCTCCCATGCGCAGAAGATCTAGCACAGCAGCCACCCCTGACGCTGACGCTGACGCTGACGCTGACGCTGACGCTGACGCTGGCACTGGCACTGACACTGACACTGGCACTGAGACCAAGGGTGTCCCTCAGGCGCAGGCTGAGCTACAAACGCGAACGTGCCCCCCTTCAAGCTCGCCGCCCTTCTCCTCCTCGCCCTCCTGATGGTCGCTGTCGGCACCCTGCACTTCGCTCGCCCCAAACCATTCGTCCGTATCGTTCCGAAGTTCTTGCCGGCACCCCTCGCGCTCGTCTACATCAGCGGCTTCTTCGAAATCCTCGGCGGCATCGGGCTTCTCGTTCCAGCCACGCGCCCATGGGCCGCCTGGGGCCTCATCGCGCTCTACGTCGCAGTCTTCCCAGCCAACATCTACATGCTCACGCACAACATTTCCCTGAACCCAAAGAAACCGATCCCGCGCTGGGCGCTCTGGCTGCGCCTGCCGTTTCAGTTCCTGTTCATCGCTTGGGCGTACTGGTTCACCGCATGAGCTTCCTTGGTTTCTCGCGCCCCGATGACTGGACCACCTTCGCTAGCAAGCTGGCTCGTGGGCTGACTGCGGCTGGCCTAACCGCGACGGTCGCGGCGGCGTCCGACATCGCCCTCGCGGGTGCTGGGCTTTCGTTCCGCGCGCTCGTCGGCAGCATCGGGCTTGGGCTGGGGTTTGGATTGGCGATTGGTGCTCTGTGGGCGGGATTGGCGCACCTTCTGGCAAGATGCCCACGGTTCGCTTCATGGATCGTGTGGCCGGGGCTGGCTGTTTGGGCCTTCGCCGCGCTTGCGTGGAGCCTTCGCGCGTTCGCGAACTTAGGAACACGATACAACACGCTCGCCGTTGGCACGCTCGTCGCGTGCGGGCTTGCTGCTACGGCAACCAGCGCTCTTCTGGTTCTGATGCAGCCCAGCCGGACAGGTCCACCCCCACTGATGCGTGCCCCTGGGTGGACCCGACGGCTGGTCGGCATAGCCCTTCTCATTGCGGCAGCGCTGTTCGCCTACCTGGACCGAACCCAGTTCCCCGGACAGTACGCGACTTTCCACGTCGCGCTGCGGGCGTTGGCTTTGTTTTGCGTCGCCATGGTCGTCCTGTTGTCCGGAATCGTCTTTTGCCCCCGGCGGCGTTTCGGCTCGCACAATTTGGCACCGTGTTTGTCGTCCTTGCTCGTGATCTTACCCTTTCTCTTCTTGCACGCGCCGCGTCAGCCAGCGTTTGAAACCATGCTGAATCGGCCGTTTGCCGCCCTGCCGCTTCGAACCTTTCGATTCATCGCGGACTTCGATGGCGACGGCTTCTCCGCCGTTGCTCGGCGGTGGGGATTGCGCGCCATTTAACTCGGCCGCAAACCCCCAACAACGCGAGATCGCCAACAACGGTGTGGACGACAACTGCGTCGGGAGGCGACGCCATCGCCAGTCGTCGCCGCCGCGCACCAGGCTGACGTTCCCATACCCACCAAGCCGTCTCCGCAGCACGTCGTATTGATCACCGTCGACACCGTCCGCCCCGATCGGATGTCCGTCTACGGCTACGAACGGAACACGACGCCGGAGCTCGCCCGTTGGTTCGCGGACGGGACGAAGTTCACCCGGGCCTATGCCGCCGGAGGTTGGACGAGCATCGCGATTCCAGCGATTCTACGTGGCGTGAATCCACGGCGCCTGCAGTGGACGCGGATGTACGAGACCAATCGCTACAGGTACTTCAAGGCGCCGCTGGGCAATCAGTTGCAACCCGGAGAGACACCGCGCGCGATGTTCTTGTTGCCGCTGAGCGATCCACATTGGTCACTGGCGACCTATCTGCGTCGGCGAGGCATGTTCACCGCGGCAGTCGCAGACGGCGGTTTCACCGAGATACTCTCCGAGAAGTGGGGCACGGCGGAGGGCTTTGACACCTTTGTGGATCTCAACTTGTTCGCTCGAAACCTACGAAACGATGCACAAACGGCCGACGAAGCCATCGACGATTCTACGCAATCGCCCCAAGGACCAAGCCGTTCTTTCTTTGGGTGCATTTCTTCGGCCCGCATGCGCCGAGCAAACGTCACCCAGAGATCCCGCTCGCGGGAGATACCGAAGGAGACCTGTACGACGGCGAGATCACATACGTCGACCAACAGGTGGGTCGCTTGCTGAAGGTCGTCGATGAGCAGACGGATCGCCCCGTGACCGTCTTGCTGGCTTCTGACCACGGCGAACGCATCTACAACGAGAAGTCCCGCGGTCATGGATACGATCATTCGGAGCACAACATCAAGGTCCCGCTGCTCGCCAAGGGACCGGGCTTTCCAGCAGGCGAGATCGACGTGGTGGTTGGTGCGATCGACCTGATGCCAACCGTCTTGGACGTCACCGAAACCCCCGGCCCAGCTGGGCTCGATGGAATCTCGCTCCGCGCGATCGCGACCTCGGCCGACGACTATCGAGATCGCATTCTCCTCGTGGACACCTTCATTTTCGACAAGAACGCCGGTGACACAGGCACCAAGTTCAGGCTCGATCTCGTCTCTGCGGTTTCCGATCCCTACAAGCTCATCATGAACCGGCTCGACAAGACGCTCGGACTGTACGACGTGAACGACCCGGCGATGGCTGGCCGCAATCTCTTGCGCACACATAGTGCCGATTCTCTCGATGTCGCCTTGCGCACATACCTCGAAGAAACCGGGGGCGCTCCGCTACTGGTGGACTAGCCGTCTCTTCAGCGCTCGAGCACCATGAGCAAGTAGCGAGCGATGCCTCGTGTAGGATGACTGCGCATGACCTCGTCTCGCGCGATGGACAGGCCAGCGCGCGAAACCAAATCGCGATAGCCCTCGATGCGCCGCACGAAATGACCTCGGTCGAGCCGCGCCAAGATGTTGTTGAGCGGCTCGCCCGTCAGATAGACGGGGTCGCCGGTGACGATGCGTTCCACGGTCTCAGTCGCGCCGCACATCCTCAACAACTCCACCGCAGTGTCGTCATCGAGGTGGTGCAGCAGGCCGTTCATCATCACGCGGGTCGGGCCAATGTCTTGGAACGCAGCTTGGCTCACGAGAGCGGTCTCGAAGTGAACGTTGGGCCGCGCCGCCTCGGGTCGCTGTCGAGCGAACGAGATCGCAACCTCGTCGGTGTCGAAGCCGTGGTAGGTCTCGAAACTTTCGAGGTAGCGGAGCGCGTCACCTCCGCCGCAGCCAATGTCCAAGATCCGATCGTCGGCCCCCGCGTCCAGGGCTTCGTACTGCGGCGTGTTGTCGATGCCGACGACGAGCGGGCGAACGTGGTGGTATACGAACGGGTGCCCCAAGATACGATCGTAGAGAGACATGCTAGTTTTCTCCTGCGCCTTCGTTCGGCGCAAGCTTGGGTTCAAGCGCGGCGTCGGCTTCGGCGACCTTCGCGGGGCCGTTTTCGTTGGTGACTTACCTGGCTTCCGAACGCGCTCGAGAACTTCGGCGTTACGCTCGATGGAGTGCCCTCGCTTGGCGAGAACGAAGTCGCCAGCCACGTCGACTACGCCAAATGATCCATCGACCAACACGGGATGAATGTGCTTCGAGATCGACGCCGCCGATGTGAAACGGAAACAATATGTATTCGGCATCTTGGATGCCTACGGCCCGAATGGTGTACGCATCCGGTCGATTGGACACATGCGCCAGAACGCGCTCGGTGCCGGCAACTTTTGCGTCCGGCGGAATGAGGACTGCACAGCGCCATGAGCTGCTCATAGCGCTCGACGTCCTTCTCCGTGCGGTCGAATTTGAATGACGCGAATCCGCCGCGCGCCGTGTTGTGCTGAAGAATGGCGCCGTGTTGATAGGAGGTAGCAGCCATCGCGAACGCGAGCGCGACCAACCAAGACCGAACCCGAACCTCCCCGCGCCGGTCAGCTGCATATTCAGGCTCCTTGATCATCGTCAGAACAACGATCGATGCGAGAAACATCTCGAGCGCCCAGTGCGTCGTGTACTGAAAGCCAATGTCGTAGCTTGCGGACGACTCGATAACAAGGTCATCACCATTCCCGGCAGGCAGAAGAAGAACCCAATCGACCTCCGAAATGGCAAGAACGCGAAGGGGACCAACACTTGAAGAAAGTATTTGACCTTCGCGCTCTTGAGCAGCGTGCCCATCGTGTAGTCGGGATTGCCGGCAATCGTCGTTAAGACACCCCCAAATCCGCCTGGTCCACCCTCGGGTATCAGCTTCTCGTAGAACCAGACGAATGACGCCGCGCCGTCGCGAATGTAGGGCATGAAGACCATCTTCATGAACAAGAAGTAGCCAATTCCGACAATCGAAAGCGCCAAGCCCGCCCGCGGCTTCACCCCGGACAGCAGAAAGTAAGCACCAAGCACGAAGACGGAGAGCGCCATGTCCTCGCGCACCGACAAAGTGAGGAGGAGCGGAAGAACGGCCCATCGATACTTGCCGATGTCCACCAGATAGGCGAGCCAGAACACGAAGCCGATTCCCAGTGGGGGGTAGTGGAAGTCGTAGAGATTGGCGCCGTGGAGTGGCGCGTAGAACACGTACATCGCGGCGAGGAGGACCGCTGGATAAGGCCCGAGCCGATTGCGTGCGAAGAGGAAGAGCGGAATGACGGCCGCACCGATGAGGGTTGCCTGAATGATCAGCAGAGTCTCGGCACGCGGCGCCAGCGCGTAGAAGGGCACGAGCAAGTAGGCGAAGAAGGTTGCGTGGTGCCCCAGATGCGTGCCTTCGGGACCAAACATCGGGGAAGCTTTCAGCAACTCTCCGCGCATCGCGTTGAAGACGACGTTGTCTTCAATCGCCATGTCGAAGGCCGAGGTCCGGAGATTCCAGTGGTTGCGCAAAGTGAAGAACGAGAAATACGATGCGTAGAAGAAGAACAAGCCCATCACGAGGACCCAGGGTAGCCACGGCGACCAGCGATCGAACGCGTCATTGCTGCGTTGACGGAACGAGGCGAAGGGCCCGGAGGTCGCGCCGACAGATCGGCGGTTCGGCGAGTGCCCGATAGAACAACTTCTGGGCGGCAAAGGCGCTGATCGCGACGATGACGAGGAACTGAATGTCGAGCCCCTTCCAGATTTGCCATCGAAAGAGCGTCGGAACGACGATCGCCAAGCACAGCGGCGAGAGCCTCCATCCGACCGACTCGATTTTACGAGCTTTGTCGAGGGGCCGGGTGCGGCGCACCCACCAGTAGATCGCGATCGCGATCAGGGGGACTGCCAGTCCGAGGCCGCCGAACAGAAACAGCAGCTTCCGGGTCGCCGGTTCGATCTGGTTAGATCTGACGTAGGCGACCATCAGATCGCCAAACACAAGCTCCCAAATCGCAATGCCGAACGACGCGCCGGCCCCAAGCAAGAGAGCCATCCCGCGAACGAGCGGGGATAGGTACCGGCCGCCGACTCGCGACACCGCTGGCTCCTCGGGCATGGCCGGAGCCAGTTCGGGCGTGTCTCCGGGAGGCTCTGGCGCGTCTTCCACGCCGCCAGATTAGTCATCTCGGGGGCCGTGTCCAACAGTCGACCAACTCGGTCCTAACACCAGCAAATCCAACGGGTGCCCGCGCGACTGCGCCTCGTCGAACTGGGTGACGCTTGCGGGTTTCGTCGTGTACTCCCTCTGGGTGGCGGTTCGCTCCTGAGATCTGCGACCTAGCCAAGGACCCAAAGGAACTGCACAACCTATACGACAAGATGGGGGAGCAAGGACCTCTGGAAATGCAAGAGCTCGTGGAGTTCTTTCAAACGCATCAAATCCGCAAGGAAGGCTACGAGATCCCTTACCGGCGCTGACCCACCGCGCGCCATCGTCAGGGAGAAGAGAGTCACCCGCCCAAGCGCAGGAGTTCCAGGAGGCTCGTGATGGCCGCGATAGACCCGTACGAAATCGCAAACGACGGACAACTACAGAAGTCGTCAACGTGCCGCATTTCGTCCCACTCGAACGCAGAGTTGATGCAGGGATCACATTCTGCGGGGCAATTCGTGTCTCTACCGGTAAACAAGACCTCGGCGAATATGGCATGGACTCTTGACCAATCGTCCGCCGATAGCACGCGCGGGCCTGCGCTCTCCTCAACGAAGCAATCCGGCGGTTGGTAGCTGCGCAGACAATCGTCCACCGCGGGATCCCCGAGCAGCAGAGCAGTGTAAGAGAACTCCAACTCCCCGTCTGCACGCCTCGTAATCTCAGCGCTGGCGACGTATTCTGATGGATTGCAGAAACCGAAGTCCTGCGTCGTATAGCGAAAGGACGTGAAGCCGCTGAAGTCCTCGACTTCCATGCGCAGCAGGGGATCACCACCGGTTCCGCCGCCGCCCGAGCCACCGGCGAGGGTGCTTCCCGCATCACCACACCCCACTGCCAAACACACACAAAAGCAAAGATAATAGTGAAACATGATGGCCCGACACTATCATCGCGGGCTCGGGCGGACAATCGTGGTCGAGAGAGACAGTCCATCTCTTCTGCTCAGCGGATCTTCGAGAGATTTGGGACTGCTTCGTGCGAGAAGTAGGTTGCCCAATGCCGGGGCTCAGTTCAGCGTTCGCGCTTGGAAGATGTTGCTCTTGAGGCTCGCCTTGAGCATCGCCTCTAATCCCGCCTCCGCATCGTGGTCACCTTCTGCGAGCAGGTCATGTTGCTCTCCCGGATCTTTTTCCAGATCGAACAGCTGCTTCTCTCCGGACAGCATGTGATGCATGAAGGCCAGCTTTCCGGATCGAACGCTGCGAATGAAGAAATCGTCGCGATTGGAAAACACTTGATAAATCGAGCAGAAGATCGGCCGATCCTCACGAACCTCGCCAGGAGAGAGCACCGGTAGCAGCAGACTTTGACCATCCGGATGCATGCTGTTCGGGGGCAGCTTCAGCAGCTCTTGCAGTGTCGGCACGATGTCGACCAGCGCGACTGGGTGCGGGATTCGCGCGGCCGGAAAGCCCGGAACTCGCACGATCAACGGCACGTGCACCGACTCCACGTGGCAAGACGTCCCGTGGAAACGCTCGCCGTGCTCACCGAACTCCTCGCCGTGATCGGCAGTGACCACGAGGATCGTCTCTTCCCACAAATCTTCGTTGCGGAGGTGATCGACGAGCATACGGAGCATGTTGTCGAGTGCAGCGATGCCGCGGTCATAGCCGGCTATGGCCTTGTTCCGGTGGCTGAACTCAGGCACGGCGTGACCGTCGCCACCCACGTAGGGCGGATGCACGTCATCGAAGTGAGCCGTCGCGAAGAAAGGCTTGTTTTCACTCCGGGCTGCGGCGATGCCCTTGATGGTATTCAAGACGGTATACTCGCCGCTGTGCCAACTCTCGATCTGCGGTGCGCTCCGAATCGTTTCGTACCCACTGAGCATTCCCGGCAAGCGCCAGCGAACCCGATGGTTGACCGCAATACTGGTGCTGTAGCCCGCCTCGTGAAGCCACCTGAGCGATGAGGACATGCCCCGGCTTGGGCTCGGGGTAGTACTTGCCCTGCTGCCAATCGATCGACGCTGGGTTTCTGCCGGAGAACATGCTCGGCGCGCTCAGAGATGTATTGGACGATTGACTGTAGGCCTCGTCGAACACCCATGCCTCCTTGGCCAAGCTGGACAGGAAAGGCGTGGTCTCTCGCTCATAGCCATACACAGACATGCTTTGCGCGCGCAGCGCATCCACCATCACCCACAGCACGTTGTAGGGTCGTTGCTGCGAGGGGGTGAGCTTGCCGTAGTAGGTCCGGATCGCGCTCGGGTCCTCCTGCTCCCCAGCATCCTCGCCATCGCAGTCTTCGTCGATCGAGTTCGCGGGAATGTCCCGCGCGACCGGTGAACGCGTAGCGTCCAGCGGAGCGCAGTCCCCACCCCCAAACCATGAGGACGAACCATCCCGGTCGAGATCTGTTGATTTCTGCAGAGTATTGACGGCAAAAGGCAGCACAGATGCGTTCGCGGTGAGCGCGACGCCCTCGTCCCAGCGATCCAGGTGAAGAGCCCCGGCCAAGGCCAAGAACAGTGCAGCCCCGTACGGAAGCCACCTGCCCCAAGCTGGCACTTTGTCCCATGCCGACCAGCCGCTCAGATCCGACAGCACGCGCTCGAGCAGGCCGACCGCCACGACCAACAGGACAGCGCCGAAAGCCCAAGCAAGGACGCCCAAGCTCTTTCCATACAGCCAGAAAGGAGGCAGCAAGAGCAAGCACGCCGGGGCAAAGGCATACAGAAACCATTGAGCGGAGCGCAGTGGCGGAAACGGCAACCCCAGGCGGCGATCCAAGAACTCGAAGGCACGCGTCAGCAAGGGCCGCAGCATCGCCTGGAGCAGCACGGCCGCGCACACCGAAAAGCCAACGAAGCCGACGAGTAGTCCCGTACGCAGGGACTCGATCTGAATACGCGAGGAAGCGCTAAGCCAAACGTGAAATGCCGCAGCCACCAAAAGCGTAGCGACGATCGTCGCTGCTAGCGCGCTGTGAAACGCCACCACCTGCTCGCGATCTCCGTCGCGATCTCGATTGGCGACACTCGACCAGCGGCGCTGCCAGCCAAACCTTGCAGCCACGTGAACCAGGCCCCACTGAGCAACGCCCAGCAGCAGCCCGAGCGCCGCCGCAACAAGACCGACAGTCCCTGCCGCCGCCCACGCGCCTTGAACCGCGGAAACCCCCAAACCCCGAGCGCTCACAACACCATCAATAGCGCCAACGATGAGCCCCACCGACAAAGCCAACAAAGCCGTCTGCGCGATCCGCCGCAAAGCTAACACGCGGAAACCCTAGTATTCCACACGCCGAACTAGCAATCGATCAGTCGCCCGAGTGACTGTTCCGCTCAACGCGTGCCGCACTACTGAAACCGCCGGGCTTCCCAAAGATTGCCGGTGGCAGACGCACCGCAGCAACTCGCGCAACTCTTCGACGGTCTCGGGATCTGCTCGCTGGCCATGTCCTGCCTGCTCGCCCGGGTCTGTCACCGCGTCGTAGAGCTCGACGTGGTCCGACAAGGCTTCGTAGACCAGCACGTGCTTGTCCGTTCGCACGCTGCGCGTGAAGAAGTTCTTTCGGCCGCCCATGATCTGGAAGATCGAGCAGAAGATCGGGACGGTCGGCCGTCACCCGTGCCGGTGCGAGCGCTGGAATGAACAGGCTTTGGCCGTCCATCGGCAGAGCGATCGGAAGGCATCGACGTGTCGCTTCGAGCAGGGTGGGAACGAGGTCTGTGAGCGCGACCCGACTCGTGATTCGCTGTGGCCCGAATCCAGGTATGCGCACGATGAGCGGGACGTGAACCGACTCGACGTAGCAGGTCCCAGAATGGATCGTGCCGCCGTGTTCTTCGAACTCTTCACCATGGTCTGCGGTGAGTATGAGGATGGTGTCGTTCCACACGCCCGCCTGCTCGAGATACGACCCGAGGAATCGCAACATGTTGTCGAGGTGAGCGATTGAACGGTCGTATGCAGCGATGTTCCGGTCCGAGTTGAGGAAATTTCGGAACCGACCTCCCACGGTGCGCTCGATACGGGTGATGCACGTCATCGAAATGCGCCACGACGAAGAACGGACGCCCGCCCCGCTTCGCGTCTTCCACTGCCGAAACGATGTTCGAGATGATGTACTCTCCGCTCTTCCAGTCCGACCCTCCGGCACCGAAACTAACGTGCTGAAAGTCTCGTTGCAGTCCCTTCATGAGCCGTACCACGTAGCGGTTGATCGCGAGCGTGGTGTCGTACCCTCTGTTGACCCAGTAGCTCGGGGCAGCGTCTGCTCGCTTTCGACCGTCTCCGGATACCCGCCTTTCCATTGCATGCTGCTCGGCCTGCGACCGCTCAACATGCTGGGCATGCTGAGCGCTGTGGTAGACGACTGTGAGTACGCTCGAGTGAACAGCCATGCGTCCTTGGAAAGCTCGTCCATATACGGTGACGTCTTCTTGTGTGTAGCCGTACGCGCTCAGATGGTCCGGGCGAAGCGAGTCAACGACGAGCAGAAGCACGTTGAATGCGCTTCTTTTGTGAGTCGGGGAGCTGACCATAGAAGGCTTCCAGCTCGGGCACGACCCGGCCGCGGTCGCATCCTGCCCATCACAGTCGTCGTCGATTCCGTTGTTCGGAATCTCGCTACTCATCGGCGAACGGCTCGCGTCAAATGCCGCACAGTCGCCCCCGCCGAACAGCGACGAGACGCCATCGCCGTCGACATCGGTGAGACGCTGCAGACTTCACAGCCACCGATGGCGTCACCCGTCCCGCGCTCACACTGCGGCACTGGCTCCGGGCCACAGCTCGAAAAGCGCGAGGCTGGTGGCGACCGAGGCGACGCAGGAATCCGGCCAGCAAGCGAATCGCGAGCGTGGTGCGTCCAGCTCTCGGCTCGGACCATTTCTTTCGAATCGCTTCGCGCAAGTCGCCAAACCAGACCCTCGGCAACGAAGAACAACGCGAGTGCGAACGGAGCGGAGAGGATACCCAGCTTCACCCCGAACTCGGTGAAAATGGGGACCAAGACGAGCCCAGCGGCCGGAAGCGCGACGAACAGCGCGTACCGAAGCAATCGTGAACGCGGGCGTGGCAAGCCCCAGAGCGGTCGAGCTTCTCACAGGCCCTTGCGAACACCGGACGCGCAATCGACGACACGATGAGCGTCGCGACGACGATCCCCGCGGCACCCATGATCAGGACCGTGTCGCGCAGCGCCACCTCCTTGATGCGCTCCGATCGACTAAGCAACGACGCAAACCCTAACACCAGCGGCGCGCCCACGACGACTGCCGAGATGAGCCAGGCATGGAACGCCACGACCGGTGTCCGGTCTCCCTCTGCGTCCGTGTTCATTGCGGCCTGCCAACGCCTGCGCCAATCGCCTCTCTGCGACAATCGGTTCGATGACGATGACAAGCACTGCCTGAGCCAAGCCCAGGATCGCCCCGGCGATGGCGAGGGTCCCTGCGCTCAGCGCCGCACAGAGCCAAGGATTGACGGACAGTACCGCGTGCGCTCCATGCGCCGTCGAACGCCCCTACGATGAACGCGGTCGTGGCCGCCAACAGGACATGCCGAATGACGGTGTCCCGACGCTTGGATCCGGTGTCTGGCATGTGCTCGTCAGGTTCTTTCGGAAGACGACGGCCGAAGATTCCGCAGTCGCCGATGGGGCATCGATCGGCGGGAGGTTCAGCGTATCGGCTACCACGTAGAGCGGACGCCGTTTCACTTCTTCGTAGATCCGCCCGATGTACTCGCCGAGGATTCCCGTCATGATGAGCTGAGCCGATGCCGCCAAGGCCACCGCGATCATGATCTCGCCCAACCTGGAACCGTCTGGCCCGCAATCTGCTGCGTAGAGCGCCCAAGCTGAGGTGACGATCGCGACGAGCCCCGAAAGCAGCCCGAGCCAGGTCGCGATCCGAAGCGGAACGATTGAAAACGAGGTGATGCCGTCGACCGCGAAGCGGATCATCTTGCGAAGCGGGTATTTCGTTTCGCCGGCGAAGCGTTCGGGCCGCTCGTATTGCACTGCCGTTTGCTTGAAACCCACCCATGACACCATCGCGCGCACGAAGCGATGCTGCTCGCGCAGTGCGCGCATCGACAAGACGACGCTGCGACTCATCAGCCGAAAGTCCCCCGTATCGAGAGGTATCTCAATCGGCATCAGCGCACGCAACAAGCGGTAGAAGGCGGCGGCAGTCGCTCGCTTGAAGACACTCTCTCCGTGGCGAATGGACCTCTGCCCGTACACGACGTCGTATCCCTCGCGCCACTTCTGAATCATCTCGTTGACGACCTCGGGTGGATCCTGAAGGTCGGCATCCATGATGACCACGGCGTCCCCTTCGGCGCGGTCCATGCCCGCTGTGATGGCGATCTGATGCCCGAAGTTGCGCGAAAACGAAATGACCTTGTAGCGAGGCTCCGCCGCGGCGAGCTCCCTCAGCGCCGCTGGCGTGCGGTCGTGCGAGCCGTCGTCGACGAAAACCACCTCCCAGGTCTCGTCGATCTCTCCCAAGAACGCCTTGAGCCGGCGGTCGAGCTCCGCGATGATTTCTTCCTCGTTGTAAACGGGAATGATGAGAGAGAGCGCAGGACGTTGCATGAGTCGCTCCGAGCCTACCAAGCGGCAGCGGGCCTTGTACAACGACGTCGTGTAGTAGTTCAAGCCACGGTTCATCAGCGCGCCGCGTCGGTTAGCAGCCGCCAGAGCCCCTGACCGCCTCAACTCCCCAGCGGCGCTGGCTCGAATCGCTCCATCCGTCGCAGTGCGCTCTGAGCCGCGTGGAAGCCGCACATTCCGTGCACGCCGCCGCCCGGAGGCGTAGATGCCGAGCAAATGAACACACGTGGGTTGGGCGTCGTGTAGGGATCGAGCCTCGCCACGGGTCTGGTGAAGAGCTGAAATGCGTCGGCAACGCCGCCGGTGATCGCGCCGCCGACGAAGTTCGGGTTGTATCGATGAAAGTCGTGGGTGTTCATCGAGTGCCGGCTGAGGATGCGATCTTTGAAGCCGGGCGCGAAACGCTCGACCTGGTTCTCGATCGCTTCGGTCATGTCCACCGTGGAGCCAGCCAGGCACGTGGCAATACGCATAGCCGGTATGCTTGCCCTCGGGTGCTCGGCTCGGGTCGAACTGGCTCTGCTGGCAGAGCAGCACGTAGGGTCGCTTCGGATGCTTCCCGCGAAACATCGCGGCTTCCCCGGCGGCGATCTCTTCGAGCGTGCCACCCAGATGTACCGTCGACGCTTCCAGGCAATTCGGGTCGCGCCAAGGAATCGGCCCGTCGAGCGCCCAGTCGAGCTTGAACGCGCCAGGGCCGTATCGATAGCGGCCAAGTCGCCGCCGGTAGCCGCTCGGTAGCGCGGCCTCGGCGATCGAAGCGAGTTGATCCGGACTGGTGTCGAACAGGTAGACCCGGGCCGCCGGAAGCTCTGCGGCAGACGTCACGCGCACACCGGTCCGGATCTCGCCGCCAAGCTGCCGCAAGAGACTGCCAAGCGCCCGCGGGATCGCCTGCGAACCGCCGGAAGCCACCGGCCAGGGCTCCACGTGCCCTGCAATCGAAAAGATGAGCCCGAGAGCCGCCGTGAACATCTTGTCGAGCGGCAGGATGCTGTGGCCGGCGCATCCAGCGAACAGCGCCTTGGCTCGTGACTGCTGAAACCGCCAATTGGCAAACGTGCTGGCCGGCCACATCGCCCTCAGGCCAAAGCGCAGGAAGGGCCCCGGGTGACGCGGCCGGCCGAGCGGCCCTAACGCATCGCCAAAGAAACCCTGCGCGTTCTCGAGAAAGGGCGCGATGAGGTCGCGGTAGCTGCTCGCGTCGGCGCCAAGGCCCGAAGCGGTCTCCTCGAGCGAGCGCCACATCATGACGGCAGGCTGATCGTCGAGCGGGTGCGCGACCGAGGCCCGCGGCGAAACCCAGCGCAGGCCGTGTTCTTCGAGCGGAAGAGAGCGAAAGAACGGCGAAAGGATCCCCGTCGTGTGCACCGCCGAGCACACGTCGTGGTGAAACCCCGGCAGGGTCAGCTCGGCCGTACGCGTACCCCCGCCGATCTCTTCGGCCGCCTCCAGCACCAAGACAGAGGCGCCGGCCTGCGCCAATGCTACGGCGGCGCTCAGGCCGTTGGGGCCCGAGCCAACCACCACCGCATCGAAAGACTCTCCGGTGCTCGCTCACCGCTTCGATGTTTACTCGAAGGCGGTCGTGTTCGTCATCCGAATCTCGAAGGCCTCTTCGACCTCGATCTTTTCGGTGCCTTCAGGGCCGGTCACCACGAGCTTGTCCGTCGCGGAGCCAGCGGCGGCTGCATCGGACTCGAGGGCACCCAGATTGAGGATGATTTCGCCGTTCGCGTTGGCCGTCATCTGCTCGACCGCGATCTCAAGACCCTCCTCGGGGAAATCGACGGTCTGCGGCAAGGCGTTCTGCGTGACCACGACGTTCAGCTTGATTTCGTCACCCACGCGCTCGACGAGCGTGTACGAGTCGACCTGCTGCACTTTGAACCCGTAGAGCTGGAGCTCTTTGCGAGCTTCCCAACGGGCCCCGAGGCCCACCGGCTCGGCGGGCAAGACCACGCGAGAAAGCGTGGAACGCGCATTGACGATCATGACCAGGAGGCGCAGCGGGATCTCTGGGCTCTTGGCCTTGTCGTTGAGCTCGGCCGCCAAAGCGATGCCCCGGTCGTTCATCTCGACCATGCCTCCCACGTCGTCGAGGATCGCGGCGCTCTGTTGCAGCTCTTGCGCAACCTTCGGGTCCAGCCCCTCGGGAATGGCCGCCTCCGCCTTCACAATGTTGACCTCGAACTTCACGCCCTGCTCCGTCGCCATGGCCGGTCCGGACACGATGTGAAGCCGGACACCCGGAACGACCGACAGCGCAGCGTCATCCTCGGTCGTCGCCAGGGTCGCGACCGTGAAATCCATGTTCGACTTCGTCGTCGTGCCTTCCGCGATCTTGTAGCGAAGCGGCGCTTGCGGCTCCGCGCCTGCCTCCAGGAGAAGCACCGGATCGGCATTGGCGTCGGCAGCCGTCGCCGAGCCCCCGTCTTTCTTGCAGCTGCTCAGAACGAGCAATGCGGACATCAAAATCAAACCACGCACAAGCATATTTTTCATCGAAACTCCTCCCGGCAACTAGCCCCTGCCGGTCTCGCACGCGCTTGTAGTCCCTCAGATCACCCGCGGCAACCGCACGAGCAGGATCACCCGATCGGAACGCATCAAGTCGGCTGCTGCTGCTGGGCGAGCGCTCGTCGTCGCGCATTTCTGCGTACCCACGCGCGCGCGATCACGAAAGGGATGATGAACAGCACGTGCCGAAGACGTATCCCGCTCCGCTCCGCCCCGTAAACCGGACGCACCGGAATCTCTCGCACGCGCAGCCCGCAGAGCGTCAGCGAGCTCAACAGATCGTTTGGATAGCCATAGCCCTTCCACAAACGATCCCAGTCGAGCTCCTGCTTGGTGCGACGATTCATCGCCGCGTAGCCGCACTGCGAATCCTGAACGCTGACACCGAGGGCATGTCTCGTCAGCAAGGAGAAGACATGGTTGCCGAGCCAGCGGTGCAAGGGCATCGCCTGTCTTGCTGCCGGCCAGCCGAGCCGATTGCCATGCGTGTAGTCGGCCTCGCCAGCGATCAGCGGCGCCAGCAGCGAAGGAAGATCGCTCGGGTCCATCTGTCCGTCTGCGGCCATCACGGCGGTGAGGTCTGCGCCGAGCGACAGGGCGCGCCTGCAACCGGTCGCGATTGCAGCGCCAACACCTTGATTGGTTCCATGCTGGGCCAGCTCGACGGGCCGCGAGAACGCGCGCACGACCTCCGAGGTGGCGTCGATGCTCGCATCGTCGACCACGATGATGTGATCCACGAAGCTCGGAATGCCTTCGAGCGCCCCGGAAATCAGCGTCGCTTCATTGTACGCCGGCATCACGACGGCGACTCGTTTACCGGCAAACATCGTATCTCGCTTGAAGCCAATGCGGGTGCAGACATGGAGCAACTGGCTATCGCCTGCCGCTTCGCAGGTCAAGCGCTTGCGGTGTACCGCGGCACCGCGTAACACCTTGGCGAATGGCTGAAGTCCTCTTCGTGTCCAAGCCGGTCGCCCCCCCTTGGAACGATAGCAGCAAGAACCTGGTCCGTGACATCGCAGGCCATCTCAGGCGGCACTCTCCCGTCCTGATGGGGCGCCCCGGCCAACCGAATCCGATCGGCCAGGGTCGCCTCGAGACCGTCTACCGCTCCGCGACTTCCGCTGGCTTTGCGCCCAGCGCAAAGGAGAACCTCGGGGTGCTGCGCCACCTGCTGCTGGGACGCTCGGCCGATATTTGGCACTTCTTCTTTGCGCCCAACCCGAGGAGCTCGGCCGCCGGCCGCATCGCCGCTGCGCTCAGAGGAAGGCCGACAGTTCACACCGTCTGCAGCGTGCCCGCCGAAGGGGTAGATGCGAAGAAGCTGCTCTTTGCAGATGCAACCGTCGCACTGTCGCGCTCCGCGTACGAGCGCTTCCGCCAAGCGGGCGTCAGCGAGACTGCCCTCCGAGTCATCCCGCCGTCCGTCCCCCTTCTGGCGGAGCCGACTTCCCTCGGGCGCGCCCAGCTCCGCAACAAGCACGAGCTTCCCGAGGCCGCGACAATCTGGATCTACCCTGGGGACCTGGAGTTCGGCGGCGGTGCAGAGATCGCACTACAAGGCTTCGCCGCATGGAACCGATCAGACTCGATGCTCTTGATGGCCTGCCGCCGCAAGACGCCACGAGCAGACGAAGCGCTCGCCGAGCTTCGAGCGACTGCCAAGCAATTGGGGATCGAGAAACGGGTCGTCTGGCTTGGAGAAACCCAGGACATCCACGAGCTCCTGGCCCTCAGCGACTTCGTCGTCCTCGTCAACCGGACCGCCTACGCAAAGATGGACTACCCACTCGTGGCGCTCGAATCGATGTGCCTCGCACGCCCGGTTCTGGTGGGAAGGGGGACGCCGTCCGCAGAGCTTGCCGATGACGGCGGGGCCGTCGCGGTGGAGACGAGCGGCGAAGCCCTGGCGGAGGCGATCGAGAGTCTCAGCGCAGATGACGCTTCGATGCGCAAGGTTGGACGCAGTGCGCGTGCACTAGTGGCGTCGAAATTCGCACCACAAGCAGTCGCAGATGCATACGAAGTGCTCTATGAGGAAATCCATGGGTGAAGCATCCGAACAAGAAGCGCGGCGATACTACGACGACTTCAGTCAATCGTACGAACGGGAGCGAGGCCACGGCTATCATCAAATGATCGACGACCTGGAGCTTCAGGTCACGGCCCCCTACGCCCGAGGCGCGCGCGTGCTCGAGCTCGGCTGCGGTACCGGCCTGATCCTCACGCGAGTGGCAGAGATCGCAGACCAGGCCGTTGGGATCGATCTGTCGGAGGGAATGGCGCGACACGCACAGGAGCGCGGCCTCGACGTGCATATCGGAAGCATATGCGACCTCCCCTTCGACGATGACGAGTTCGATCTGACCTATTGCTTCAAAGTCCTCGCGCACATCCCCGACATCGACCTCGCTCTTCGAGAGGCGGCACGTGTCACGCGGCCGGGCGGCCATCTGCTGCTGGAGTTCTACAATCCGTGGAGCCTCCGCTATCTCGCAAAGAAGCTCGCCGGCCCTCAGCCGATCGGTGACGACCGAACCGAGGCGGACATCCTCACCCGCTGGGACTCGCCCCTCGCGATTCGCAAGCGACTGCCCGACAACGTCGAGCTCGTGGACTTCTATGGAGTTCGCGTGCTGACGCCCGTTGCCGGGGCCCACCGCATCCCTTGGGTCGCGCGTGGGCTGAGCCGAGCCGAGCACCTGGCAGCGCGCTCGCCGCTTCGATACTTCGGCGGCTTCCTGGTGGCCGTCTTGCGCAAGTCTCAGCGAAGCGCCTAGACGCCGAATCGCTCGTTGTAAGCCTTGAGCGTCTCTCGCACCTGCTCGTCGGTGAGGCCGAAATCCTCGATGGCGTACTCGTGATCCCCCTCCTGCGAGGTGGGCTTCTCCGCGATGCGCTCTTCGAGAAGCCCGGCGGTCTCCTCGCTGAGCTCCAGATCGAAGTACGAGTAAATGTCTCGTAGGACGGTCATCGGGTTGGCCATCAGGTCGTGCAGACGAACGTCGTAGATCTGGGACTCGGGGATTGCCTTTCGCGACTCCATGGCCCGGTCCAAGCCGATTCTCGTGTACTCGAGCCAGAACTCGCCCAGCTCCTTCACATCGAGGCTGCGCTTCAGCTTGGAGGCCATCTTCGCCGCCAAGCTGCAATGCGAGGCGAGCGCCTTGCTGATGTCTCGATGCGTGAAGATGATTTTCGCGTCCGGATACACCGCCATCAGCGCGTCCATGTTCCAGATGTGCCAGGGGCACTTCAAGACCCAACGCTTTGCAGAGCGTTGCGCGTTCAGCATCTTGAGCTGAAGCTTGTGGAACTCGTAGGGCTCTTTCATGTCCCAGTCGAGCATGTCCATCGCGTAGCTATAGGCGGCGAAGCCCACCCAGAAGGTCAGAAAGGCCATGTCGTTCTCGAGCAGGAAGAAATCCTCTTCGTACGAGTCCGCCGTGACGAGGTGCGCCACACCCTGGTCCGGAATGGCTGCCTGGTTGAAGCCAAACGAGAATTTGGCCTGGGCGCGCCGCCAAGCCGCGTCCCCGAGCGGGTCGTTGAGCCGGCCGAGCGGGTACGAAAGCTCCCATGCCTTGGCAACACGGTTGCTGGGGTCGGCAGCCAGGACGTTGTGAAGGAACGTGGTGCCGGTGCGGAAGAAACCTGTGATGACGACCGGGCGTTCGATGTGGACATCGTCGAGCTCGGGGTGGCGCTTGGCGAAGTCGATGATGCGCAGCCTGTTTCCGAGATGCCAGTTCAGGTAGTACCGCGCTCCGAACAGGCCGGTCGTGTTCAGGTTCGCCTCGTTGAGCCCTTCGACCGCCGCGTCGAGCCTCGCCCGAAACCCGTCCTCCCCCCAGTCGTTGAGCCCGGTGACACGCTCCGCCATCTTCATGACGCGCTCCGAATCGATCGGGATCATCTTCTTGCTGAGCCCGTCCAGCTTGTTCACTAAGGAGAACGGGAGGCCGGGCTTCAGATCATCTGGGGTTTCACTCATCAAAGGTCTAGTAGAACGCCGACCCTCGCAGTGTCAAAGCAAGGGCTGGGCTAGATGCCCAACGGTCGAGATCCAGGAGCCAACGGTCGCGCTGGCCTCGCCAGCGGTAGCTTCGGCGCCAAAGTCTGCGCGATGGTCCGCGTCCAATGGTGTTCACGCTCTTCGGCATCGCAACTGCGACCCATCGGGTCGTGCCCAAACGAACGAGCCATCTCTCAGAAGCTCACGTTGGCACCCAAGTTGATTGCGATTTCATTGATCTTGCCGTCAGCGCCAGCCCGCGTGATCGACGACGGGTCATACTGCGCAGGCAGGAGGACCCCCAAGCCCTGCCCACGTCCATGTGAGTAGCGACAGCCGACGGCGATGGCGAATCCACCACCCTCCCCGTCATAGGCGTCGGGCCGTCCGGGATGAACCTCCCGGTTCGAGAAAATGAAACCGAGGTGCGCGCCGTAAAAATTGATGTCGCTTGTCGCGAACGGAGTCACCTCGAGGCGGTCGATGGCGCTTCGATCGGTGAAGACCCCGACGCCGAGATTGACGAATTTCGTCAATCGAAACGCGCTTCCGATCCGGCCGTTGACGATGGCCTGCATATCGATGTCGAGGTCGGGCGTGCGAAGCCGCCACTGGACTAGTAGATCCGCCTCGATCCAGCCCCAGTTCCCGACGTAAGCGATGCCAAATCGAAAGTTTCCCGGCTCGACGCCCCACCAGCCTCCGCGTGCTCCCCGGGACTCGTCGCCCCCAGAGGCCTGGGCGTTGGGATCTTCTGGGGGAAGGACTGTGCCGGCCGGGGGGCTCTGCGCGAAAGTCTCCGCAGAGCGATCGAGGATCACGAAGGCGAACGAGGGCGACGCGACCGAGAACCCAATGCGAACTTCGGGGATCGGAACCCACTGGATGCCTGCTTTGAGCTGCACGCCAAAACCGGTGTTGGTCGCAGCCTCGCCAAAGGTGGCGAAGCCGGCCTCGCCCCCGTCATAGAAGACCGACTGCGTCGAATCGATGCGAGCGTTGGCCACAACGACGTCAAACGCGCTGCCGACCAGCACCTTCTGCTTCTTGCCAAAGGTCGCGGCCATGCCGGCGCTGATGTGAAAGAAGTCGATCTTGGAGTTCTGCCCGCCCACGGCCCCTGCTTGGGGTGCGATACCGGGCGCCGTGGTGACGTTCTCGGTCACGAACGAGCGGCGAATGGAGCTGTTGAAGAGGCCTATCCCGAGCTTCAGGTTTTCTCGTAGCTTCAGAGTGAACGTAATGGCTTGGGGAACGACGGTGAAGTTCACCGTTTTGCCCTCGCTCACCGCCTGCGGATCGCTGTCGATCGTCAGGAGCCCCGGTACCTTCACGATCTGGATCTGCATCGTGATCCCGGTGAGCTCGAGGGAGGCCTTGTTGATTCGCGCAATCCCGGCGGGGTTATACCAAAGAGCCGCGCCGGTATAGGTCGTAGCGACGACGGCCCCGCCGGTCAGCGTCACGTCGAGACCGGCGTTCACTTCGTCGCTGTTGCCAGCCCGAGCGGTCGCGGGAACGAGCAGCACGGCCAATAGCAAGACCACCCTGGCTCGGCGCATGGGCCGAGGATACACGAAACATGTAGAGCCGCTGGCGCAAAGTTTGCGGTTGCATGATCCCCAATCCCAGGGGTAGGAAGAGTCGCAATCATGAACCATCGCTTCCTGCGTACGTTTCTCTTGGTCGGTCTCGGACTAGTTCTCGTCAGCTGTTCCATCACCCGCGTCAAATGGCGCATCAAGTGGAACAAGGGGATGGAAGAGAGCAAGGCCGCCTACTTGAACGCTCCGCTTCAATCCGAAACGAAGCGTCAACCGAACATCATCCTGCTGGTCGCCGACGATCTCGGCCCGTACGAAGTAAGCGCCTACGGCGTCGAGCACATCAAGACGCCCCACATCGATCAGATCGGCAAAGAAGGCGTCGTCTTCGAGGAGGGCTACGCCACGGCGCCTACCTGCGCGCCCGCCCGCGCTGGGCTGATGACCGGCCGTGTTCAGAACCGCTACGGCTTCGAGACCCAGGTGATGGAATTCTATCCCAGCAACTACGTCGAGTATATCTCGGGCCGATGGCTGGTCGACACCGGCGAGTTCAAGGTCAAGGCCAAGCCCTCGTTCCCTTCCGCCTGGCAGGTGCACAAGCAAGGGGTGCCGCCCTCCGAGATCATGCTCTCGGAGATTCTCAAGAAGTACGACTACCAGACGGCGCTCATCGGCAAGTGGCACCTGGGCGTCCACCGCGAGCAGGTGCCTTCGGCCCGCGGCTTCGACTACCAGTACGGCTTCTACGGCGCGTCGTCACTGTACACACCCAAAGAGAACTGGTCCGGCGTGATCAACCACAAGCACGAAGCCTTCAGCGCGCAACACCAGTGGAAGACGGGGCGCAAAGGTGAGGCGGCCATCCTTCGAAACGGCGAAGAGATCGAGGAAGATCGTTACCTGACCGACGCCTTCCGCGACGAGATGCTGCAATACATGGAAGAAAAGAAGGACGAGCCCTTCTTCATCTACGGCGCGTTCTCTGCGCCGCACGTGCCCTTCCAGGCGCCCGTCGAGTACTACTGCCAGTACCCGCACGTCGAAGACGACAACAAGCGCGTGTACTACGCGATGATCTCGGCGCTCGACGACACGATTGGCGAGATTCACCAGAAGATCAAAGACCTCGGCATCGAAGAGGAAACGCTGATCTTCTTCATCAGCGACAACGGCGGCGCCTCGTACACGCACGCGACCGACAACGGCCCCCTCAAGGCTGGCAAGCTCACGCAATTCGAGGGCGGCATCCGCGTCCCGTTCATGATGAAGTGGAAGGGCAAGGTCCCCGCCGGCACGCGCTACGAGTACCCGGTGTCCTCCACCGACATCTTCGCGACCTCGGTGGCCGCGGCGGGTGGCGTCCTGCCTAGCGACCGCGAGTACGACGGCGTCGACCTCGTTCCCTATGTGACGGGCAAGAACAAGGAACGCCCCCATCAGTCGCTCTTCTGGCGAGCCGATCACATCTGGGCGATTCGCGACGGCGACTACAAGCTCATCCTCAGCACGCGAGACGGCTGGGCCGAGCTCTACAATCTCATCACCGACCAGTCCGAAGAGATCAATCTGAAGGAGCAGATGCCGGAGCTCTACGACAAGCTCCACGAAGAGCACGAGGAGTGGCAGAAGAACAAGCTCAAGGTGAAACCGATGTGGCCGCGCATCATGGACAAGAGGTTCGTCATCGACGGCAAGGACTACTACTTCCCCGCCTAAGGGACTGATTCAATGAAGAAACTCATCCCTGCCCTTGCGCTTCTCACTTTCTGCACCGCGGTCTCGCTCAATCCGAGCTCGGCTTCCGCCGTCCCCAAGATGGACGTCAAGATCGCCGTTGGAGTCGGCAGCACGTCGCTCGTACCGCGACTTCCGAGCATCCCGCTCATGCTTCAAGATCCCCCTCGTGAGGTCATGGTCGGCGGCCGACATCCGGGAACCTTCCCGAACTGGGGCATGCAGATCGGCGCGCGCGTCACGTTTGACAACAAGATCTTTTTCGAGATGGACGCGGGCTTCAGTCGCTTCTATTTCGACATCGGCCAACAGCTACAAGACATCGCCGAGTATCAGGGCGACCCCATCCCCGATTTTCTCGCTGGACAGCGGGCGAGGATGAACCAGCTCGAGATTCCGCTGACAGCGGGCTATCGCCCCTACGCGAACCCCTATTTCAAGATCTTCGTCTACGGCGGCTGGGTCAGCACGTTCAACCTCCGGGGCTTCGCCGACGTCAACGGCAACCGCAAGGCATACAAGTTCAAACCCAAGGACATTCCGGGCTATCCCCTGGCGATCTACCTAGCTGGTCTGCGTATCGGCACCCAGTTCGACCTTGGTCCGCTGAACTTCGATCTCAGCTACACAATCGGGATGAACAGCATGACGGCGACGGACTACAGGACGAACTCGCACGTGTTCAAGTTCTTCTTAGGATGGCTCTTTTAGAGCCGCGGTTTGTCCCGCCCCACCGCCCCCACTCTAGCTCCTAGGATGGCTCTTTTAGAGCCGCGGTTTGTCCCACCCCACCGCCCCCACACGAGCTCCTGGGATGGCTCTTTTTGCCTACGAGCCCGCTGCGCCGAAGAACGACTTCACCTTGTCGTGAAGCTCGTGCAGGTGCTCGCTGGCGTGATCTTTCTGCTCGGCGTCGAGTAGGCCGTAGACGAAAAGCAGCGCCTGACGGCCCTCGGCTCTTCGCGCTGCGGGAGGCCGGGCGTTCGGGCCCCAGTTCTCGCGATTCTTCCATTCTTCCCAAATCGCACCGCGGATCGTCTGTGCGTCGGGATGCGTATGCGCCAGCTTGCTGAACCGGGCGACGCGTCGCTCGTCCGCCCCGAGGCGCGCGGCCCCTTCATCTGGAAGGTTCGCCATGTACCGGCGCAGCGCGGTTTCCTGCTCGGCCTCCAGCGTCCCCGCCCAATCTTCGACGGCGTCGACAAACTCCTCTTGGCGCTCCTGCAGCCGCTCCGCACGAGGCCTGGCAAGCTCTTCTCGCGCCTCCTCGAGCCGCTTTTCGATTCGCTTCTCGACGAATGCGATCTGATCGTCTCGAAGGGTGGCCATGATCGGTGCGGCTTCGTCGATGATGGCACCGGCGACCGTGTCCAGCAGGCCGTCAACCTGGCGCTCCATTCTGAGGAGCTTCTCTTCGGTCAGCCCCTTGGCGATGGCCACGTCGACCGAGGCAACCAGCATGTCGATCTTACTGCCAAGGGCCATGGGCGCGGCAGCCATGAGCCTGTCGACCGAAGCGCGCGTAGCCGCGGTCTGCGCCTCGTCGAAATTGAACTCGACGGCGATCTGGCGCGTCACCCAGCGGGCGCCGAGGTTTTGCAGCAAGCCGCTGCAACCGACCGCGAACAAGACGACGAGACTCAGGACGACGATGGCGGGGCGCGGGGAATGACGGGAGCGAGAACTCATGAAGAAAGCCGGGAGGGTCGGAGGACCCATCGACTTTGGGGCCGGAGCGGCATCACCGCAATCCGTAGCGACTCCCTCCCCGCAAAAAGCGGAACAAGACGACGGAACCGGCTCAATAGACTTCGGGCACGAAGTTCTGTTCGTCGATCGGCGGGCGGACGTACTTGATGTTGCTCTGCCGGTCGGGAAGCTCGAGGTCGGGCTGGTGCACTTCCTGGTACGGAATCAAGCTCAGGAAGTGTGAAATGACGTTGAGACGTGCGCGCCGCTTGTCGTCGCCGTGTACGACGTACCAGGGCGCTTGCTTGATGTCGGTGTGCGCGAACATCTCGTCTTTGGCCTTCGAGTAGTCGACCCAGTACTTTCGGGACTGAAGGTCGACGTCGCTGATCTTCCAGCGTCGAACCGGATCTTGGATGCGCTTCTGGAAGCGTCTCTCCTGCTCGTCATCGCTGACCGAGAACCAGTACTTGATCAGGATGATACCGGAGCGGACGAGCATGCGTTCGAACTGCGGGCACGATCGGAGAAACTCGCGATACTCCTCCTCGGTGCAATAGCCCATGACCTTTTCTACGCCCGCTCGGTTGTACCAACTGCGGTCGAAGCAGACCATCTCGCCTGCCGCGGGGAGGTACTCGACGTATCGCTGGAAGTACCATTGCGTTCGTTCCCGCTCGGTCGGCTTGGCAAGCGCCTCGACTCGGCAGACACGAGGATTGAGACTCTGGGTAATCCGCTTGATCGCCCCACCCTTTCCGGCAGCGTCACGACCTTCGAAGATCACGACGACTTTGAGACCCTCCGTCTGAATCCACTTCTGGAGCTTCACCAACTCCACCTGGAAGTCCGCAAGAACTTTGTTGTACTCGGCCTTCTTGATCTTCGGCCTGCCCGGGGCCTTCGAGTCACGCCCAACCGGGCCCACGAGGTTATTGGTACTCGGTTCCTGCTCCTGCTTTTCCTTCTTCTTCATCGCTTCCTCGCTTGAGCTCAAGCTGCCACAGCTGGGGCGATAGGGCCAGATCGACCAGGGGAGTAGTCTCGCAATGACTGCGCTCGTCGCCGCGCGAAACGGGTGACAGCGGGCGCACGGCTCGATAGCATCCCGCCCGTGCCAATTCTCAAACCCATCCTGCCTCCCTACGACATCGGGGAGTGGCAAAAGAAGCCGTTTCCCGAGCGCGTGAAGATGGTCTGCCAGTCCTGGGCTCTGCAGGGATACGGCACACCGTCGCCGATCTACATCGTCTACCTCCTCAAGATCGCGCTTTACGTCTGGATCTGGAGCCTATTCTGCGGCTTCACTCCCGGGCTCGGCGATCTCGGCAGCTTCGGCTCCTGGTACTACGAGCCGATCGCATTTCAGAAAGCAGTCCTGTGGAGCATGGCGTTCGAAGGGTTCGGCCTTGGATGCGGGAGCGGACCGCTGACCGGTCGATACAAGCCGCCCATGGGCGGGGCGCTCTACTTCCTCCGACCGGGCACCACGAAGGTTCCACTCGTGCCTGGAATCCCGGTCTTCGGCGGTTCGCGGCGCAGCGTGCTCGACGTCTTGCTGTACGCCGCGCACATGTTCTTCCTGTTCCGTGCGCTCGTCGCGCCCGAGCTTTCGACCGAGCTCTTCATTCCGACGCTCGTTCTGCTTCCGCTCCTCGGCCTCAGCGACAAGACCATCTTCCTCGCGTCGCGGGCCGAGCACTACTACACCGCCCTGGTCTGCTTCATGTTCGCAGGCGATTGGCTGGCCGGCTCGAAGCTAGTCTGGGTGGCGATATGGATGTGGGCTGCGACCTCGAAGCTCAACCAACACTTTCCGTCCGTCGTCGCGGTGATGCAAAGCAACAGCCCGCTCACCCGTATCGGCTCGATCCGAAAGCTCTTCTACCGGAGCTTCCCTGACGACCTGCGCCCGTCGCGGCTCACGCACGTCATGGCGCACGCGGGCACCGCCGTGGAGCTCGTCTTTCCGGTCGTCCTCGTGCTGAGCGACGGCGGAACGACGACGACTGTGGCGCTCACCGTCATGCTCCTCTTTCACATCTTCATCACGAGCAGCATCCCCATGGGCGTCCCCATCGAGTGGAACGTGATCATGGTCTATGGCGCTTTCGTGCTCTTCGGGCACTACGCAGACGTCAACGCCTTCAGCATCAGCTCTCCAATTTTGCTCGCCTACCTCGCGTTCGCCCTCGTGGCCGTGCCGCTGTTCGGCAACCTGGTCCCCTCTCGCGCCTCCTTCCTCATGTCGATGCGCTACTACGCGGGGAATTGGGCATACAGCGTTTGGCTCTTCAAGGGCGATTGCTGGAAGAAGATCGACGAGAACCTCACCAAGCCCGCCCCAGGCCTCCATGCACAGCTCGAAGGCATGCTGGACGAGGACACGATCATCGCCTCGGTGTCCAAGGTGCTCGCTTTCCGCTCGATGCACCTGCACGGCCGCTGCCTGCAGTCGCTGCTTCCGAAGGCCGTCGACAACATCGATGAGTACGAATACCTCGATGGCGAGCTAGTCACTGGCATTGTCGTCGGTTGGAACTTCGGCGAGGGCCATCTGCACAACATGCAGCTCCTGCGCTCGATTCAACAGCAGTGCCATTTCGAAGAAGGCGAGCTGCGCTGCATCTTCGTCGAATCGCAGCCGATGGGGCGCGCAACTCACTCCTGGACAATCGCCGACGCCGCCACGGGAGTCCGCGAGACCGGAAAGATCACGGTGAGAGAGCTTCTCGACCTGCAGCCCTGGCCGGCTGCGGCGAACGCTAGCGCGGCAGCTTCATCGAAAGCTGGATCACCACCAGGTCGCGGATGAGGTCGTCCTTCATTCCGGGGTACGAAATCGCGAACGCCTGGCGGTTGATCGAGAACTCCGCGTTGGCGCTGATTTCAGTGGGCGTCGCGTTGATCGTCGCGGGAAAGCCGATTCCCAGGGTCACGCCATGAAGCGTCAAGTCGCCGCTGACGGTGTATCCCTCAGCGCTCTTCCGGATGCCGGTGGAACGAAATGTCGCCGTCGGGAACTTCTCGACGTCGAAGAAGTCCGGGGACTTCAAATGCTTGGTGAGCTTCTCCTTGTCGGCGAAGAGAGACGCCGTTTGGATGGTCACGTCGATCGTGCTCGTTTCGATCGGGTCGCCGACGCGGACCGTGCCAGCGAAATCGCTAAACCCGCCCTGGTGGCTTGCGGTGACCTTGGCGCCAACGAACTCGACCTTGCTGTTGGACGGGTTGATGGCCAAAGAGTTGCTCGTGTTGGGATCGCCGCCCTTCGCCGGCTCCGCCTTGCTCTCGCTCGTCGATTCGACCGTCGCAGCGGTCACTTCGGCGCCGGGATCTTTGCAACCCATCACCAAGAAACCCATTACAAATAGAAGTGTCGTTGCTCGCATAAATCCTCCGCCCGCCCCTTTATGGTGATCGCCCGGCAATGGTCAAGATCGGCGATCGTTTTGGTCACATCGAGGGACAACCGCCATAGATAGCTGAAAACACTCGCAAAAATGGAAACTTGTGATGTAACGACTTCGCCCCGATAATCGCTGGCGATGTGCGCCCTTGTACTCTAGGCTTCGCGCACTTTACGGGGAAGGAGCAGCTGGAAATGACAGCAAGAGCAATTGGTGTATTCGCTTTGGTGCTTGCGATGGCGAGCCCGGCACTGGCAGGGCCGAAGAACTCGGTGATTGGCGCTGGCAAGCTTGAGGAGGACATGGTCCACAGCGGTGGCACCGGCTATCCGTCCACGTTCTACGAGTGGTGGAACAAGGGCAAGGGTACGATGGACTGGGGTCTGAGCGGCGAGCTCGTCTACGGTGGCGCTTGGACGACAGCCTTGGCGGGCGGCAAGACGCGCGTCCCGGGCTTCGGTCGTATCGGCACCAGCAGCAATATCGTCCGGTTTGGCTTCGGCATCAACGGACTTCTCCGGTGGGAGCTTTCCGACAAGGAGCGCCCCAAGGTCACGAACAGAGTGGCGATTCTCGCCAAACCGGGCGTCCTCATCGGCGGCAACACCGGCAGCACATTTGCCTTCGGTATTCGAGCAGAGGTGGGCGCTCCGGTCTCGATCGACGTTCACGAACGCGTGAGCGTGGTGACCGGCGGCTACATTCCGTTCGTCTACTTGATCAACAAGGATCCAGCAGCCAGCCGCGGCGTAGTTCCTCTCCTCGTTCGCATGGGCGTCGAGATCAAAGCCAATGAGACCCTCGCGCCTTGGTTCTACTTCGACCTCGGCCCCGGAATCGGCTTCGGTCAGGGCGGCGGTGCGACTAGATTCGCATGGCGCATCGGCGCAGGGTTGGCGTTCTGGGGCGTCCTCGGCAAGAACAAGGACACCTCGGACTCGGCCGCAAGCGCGCCAGTAGAGTAAGCAGCCGCTCGACTTCTGGAGCGTTCCAAGAGGGGCCGCCCGGCGAAAGCTGGCGGTCCCTTTTTCGTCAAGCGACCGGAATTTCGAGCTGTCCTCACGCTGGCGAGGCGCGCCCTCTGACCCTAGAAACGCAAGCGGGAGCCCATGGACGCGCGGCCGCATCGCGTGCATGATGGGCTACCTCGAAAAGGAGTGACCAGTGGCCGACAAAGACACCACCAGCTTCATGCGATCCCTGTGCATGGGACGCATCGAACAGGACGTCATCTTTCCCTTTCCTACGGTCTCCGACGCAGAGAAAGAAACACTCGGTGATATCTCCGGCGCGCTCGAAGGTCTGCTCGGCCCTCGCGCCGAGGACTTTCGGACATGGGATGTCGCCGGCGAGCTGCCGATGGACTTCATCGACGAGCTCAAGGAGTTCGGAATGTTCGGCCTGGTCATCCCGGAGGCTCACGGCGGAATGGGGCTCGGCAACATGGCGTACTCGCGCACGCTCCAAGAGGTGGCCAAGTACGACGCCTCGGTTGCGGTGACCATCGGCGCGCACAGCTCGATCGGCATGCGCGGCCTTCTGCTCTTCGGCACCGAAGACCAGAACAATCGCTACATGGACAAGCTCGCTTCCGGCGAGATGATCGCCGCGTACTGCCTCACCGAACCAGGAGCCGGCTCGGATGCCGCTGCAGTGACGACCACTGCCGTCAAGGACGGCGATGACTGGATCATCAACGGCAACAAGCTCTGGATCACCAACGGTGGCATCGCCGACTTCTTCACTGTCTTCGCCAAGACGCCCGAGGAAGGCGGACGCGGCAAGATGACGGGCTTCATCATCACCAGGGACATGGAGGGCGTGAGCATCGGGCCGCACGAAGACAAGATGGGTCTTCGCTCGAGCTCGACGACCACGGTGCACTTCGACAACGTCCGAGTACCGAGCAACAACGTCCTCGGCGAGGTCGGCCAGGGCTTCAAGGTCGCGATGGCGATCCTGAACAGCGGCCGCACTGGCCTCGGCGGCGGCTCGGTCGGCGCCATGAAGAACCTCATCAAGATGTCGACCACGCAAGCAAACGAGCGCAAGACCTTCGGTCAGCCGATTTCGAGCTACGGCCTGATCAAGAAGAAGGTCGCCCAGATGGTCATCGACTGTTACACGGCCGAAGCCGCCGTCACGATGGTCGGAGGGCTGATCGACGGCGGCTACAAGGAGTACCAGGTCGAGGCGGCCATTTCGAAGGTCTACGCGTCCGAGTGCCTCTGGCGCACCGCAGACGAGGCGCTTCAAATCGCGGGCGGCAATGGCTTCATGCGCGAGTATCCGTACGAGCGCATCGTCCGTGACTGTCGAATCAACCGCATCTTCGAAGGCACCAACGAGATCCTACGCCTGCTGATCGCGCTCACTGCCATGAACGACGTCGCGAGCCAGCTCAAGGAGCTCTCCTCCACGATGAAGGGCATCTTCAACGAACCCATCAAGGGGTTTGGCGTGCTCTCGGACTACGCCCGCAAACACGCTGTCCTCCGCAACGGGCGTTGGCGGCGATGCGAAATTGAACGAAATCGATGAATCCATTCAAGAGCAGGTGCAGATCTTCGAAGAGGAGACGCGCTATCTCGCGCAAGCGGCGGACAAGATCTTGCGCAAGCACGGCAAGGGCATCATCGGCAAGCAGCTCGCGAGCCATCGACTTGCCGAGATCATGATCGACCTCTTCGTGATGGCTTCGACGATCAGCCGCGTGCAAGCCTCGATCGAAGCCAATGGTGTCGACGGCGCGGCGCTCGAGATCGACATTCTCAAGACCTTCACCCGCGCGGCCAAGGTGCGCATCAAACACAATTTCCGGCGAATCGAAACCAATGATGACGAGGTCCTGAAAGCCCTCGCCGACGACGCTTTTGCAGTCGAAGGGTTCCGCTGGGATACGATCTGAGCGTGAAGCAGTATTCGCGAGACGAGGTCGAGGAGATTCTGCGGCGGGCGCTACAAACCCAACCGCTCGAGATGCTCTCTCATCAGGACCTGGTCGACTCCGCGGTCGAAGCCGGAATCGACGCCGCCGACGTCGAGGCTGCGGCGAAACAAATCGAAGAGGAGCGCGAAGTACTCGTAGAGGCTGCGCAGATCGTCAACGCACGAAAGAAGCGCTTCCTTCAAAGCGTCTACACCTACGTGGTGGTCAACGCGGGCTTGTTCGTCATCGACATCATGTCCGGACCCGGCTGGTGGGTGCAGTGGGTGCTCGCCGGATGGGGCATTGCCCTTGCGCTGGGCGCTCGCCGTGCCTTGATGCCCGACCAAGAACAGCTTCGCGCCCGCGCACGGCGCCGTGTGGCCAGACGAAGTCGCGGGAAGTGGGAAAAGCAGGTCCGCAAAGAGGTGGACCGCGCGATTCAGGTGGGGGTGGACGCTCTCGTCGACGCGGCGTCCCGCAAGCTTTCGGAGCGCAAGGCGGCGACGGGCCAACCGAGGCGGCGCGTGCGGGTGGAGCAAGCCGACGCCGAGGTCGCGGAGGTCGAGGTCATCGAACGCTCCGAGCGAAAACGGACCCGTTGAAGCAGAGGGGGCCCCGTCCCTGGCTAGTCGAAGTCGAACGCGGATTGGGGAAGCGGTTCGAGGCAGCCGGGGTCGTCGTTTTCGATCCGATTGATTCGCGGAGACACCCCCGTTCTGCTGAGCTCTGGAGGCGCGGCCAACTCTCCTTCGTTCAGCCATTGCCGAGCGTCGTCGCCACTCAGGATCACCGGCATTCGATCGTGGATCTCCCGGACCTCGCCAGTCGCCGCGCGTGTGAGGACCACATAGCGCCCCTCCTGCCAGAGCCCGGCCATGACGAACAGTGCGCCGTCGTACCGGCGAAACAGATGCGGCTGGTTGACGCGCCCCTCTTTTCGCCATTCCAGGAATCCATCGGCCGGCACGAGGCATCGTCCGCGCTGAAAGGCGTCGCGAAACATCGCGGTCCGGGCGGCGGTCTCCGAGCGGGCGTTGATCGCGAGCCCTCCCCCGGATCGCCGTAGCCCCCAGCACGCATCGGCGACAACGGGCCTGCCGCCCTCTAAATAGACCACCGGATTTCGCTGCCCGGGCGCAATGTTGTATCGCGGCCGAAACTGGATCCGGGTCTCCGAGAACTCGTCAAACGGCAGGTTGCGGACGAGCGCGTCCGCGTCGGTACAGACTAGCGTGTATCGCCCGCACATCGCCGCTCAGGCCGGTTCGCTGCGAACCCCGACGCCCGCGTACTCGAAACCCTGCTCTGCCAGCTTGTAGGTGACCCAGATGTTTCGGCCGTCGAAAACCACCGGCGTTCGCATGAGATCGCGAATCCGATCGAACTCGGGGTACTGATACTCGCGCCATTCGGTCAGGAGCAGGAGCGCGTCAGCGTCCTTCACGGCGTCATATGCATCGTCGACCAGTGTGATGCTGTCCCCGAAGGCTTCCTTGATGTTGCTCATGGCTTCGGGGTCATGCCCGACGACTTCGCAGCCCTCGTTGAGCAGAAACTCGATGGTGGTAATCGAAGGCGACTCTCGGACGTCGTCGGTGCCTGGCTTGAATGCCAGCCCCCAAATCGCGATCCGCTTGCCAGCGAGCTCGCTTCCGAAATGGCGCTTGAGCTTGCGCACCACAAAGCTGCGGTGCCGCACGTTCACGCGGTTCGTCGCGTCTGCGAGCTCGAGCTCGATTCCGTGCCGCCGGGCCGTAGCGACCAGTGCCTTGACGTCTTTCGGGAAGCAGGAGCCGCCGTATCCGGGGCCTGCATGCAAGAACTGAGAGCCGATCCGTGGGTCGCTCCCCACGCCCATCCGAACGCTCTGCACGTCGGCGCCGACCTCTTCACAGAGAACCGCCAGCTCGTTCATGAACGAGATGCGCATGGCCAGCATCGTATTGGCAGCGTACTTGGTGAGCTCGGCGCTTTCCGGATTCATCCAGACGATCTTGGAGAGCGAGAGGTTGAGCGGATGGTAGACCCGGTCCATGAGGCGGCGCGCGCGCGCATGACCCGGTCGTACGCCGACCACGATCCGATCGGGATACATGAAGTCGTTGATGGCGCCGCCCTCTTTCAGGAACTCGGGGTTCGACGCGACCTGAATGTCGTACTTGGCGTCCGCAACGAGCTTCTGAACCTGTGCGTTCGTGCCCACCGGAACCGTGCTCTTGTTGACGATCACCAAATCGTGGGTCGCGTGCTTGGCGAGCTCCTGGGCGACCGCGAACACGGCGCTCAAGTCCGCCTCGCCGTCGTGGGTAGGCGGCGTGCCGACGGCGATGAAGGCCAAGTCGACATCCTCGACCGCCGAAGCCAGGTCGGTCGTGAAGGTGAGACGGCCGGCGCTCGCGTTCTCCTTCACCAGCTCTTCGAGGCCGGGCTCGTAGATTGGAATCTCGTAGCGCTGGAGACGCTCGATCTTCGAAGCGTCGTTGTCGACGCAGACGACACGCTGGCCGGTGGCAGCAAAGCATGTGCCTGTCACGAGTCCGACGTAGCCCGTACCGATGACGCAGAGTTTCACCGCGCAGCCATAGCACGTTTCCGCCTTCCGGAAAGATGCCAGGTTCGAGCTGAAGGAGTACTCTCGGCCTTCGGAGGGGCTTCATTGATTCTCACCAACATCGACAGCGTTCCGGGTCGGCAAATCACTCAGCACTTCGGACTCGTGCAGGGGAGCACCATCCGGGCAAAGCACTTCGGCAGGGATTTCGCCGCGGGCCTCAAGAACATCGTCGGAGGCGAGCTCAAGGGCTACACGGAGCTGCTCCAAGAGAGCCGCGCCGAGGCTACGAGCCGCATGGTCGCGCAGGCCCGTGAGCTGGGCGCGAACGCGGTGATCAACGTTCGCTTCACGACCTCCTCCGTCGCACAGGGCGCCTCTGAGATCCTTGCGTACGGCACAGCCGTCCTCATCGAGTAGGCAGATGGACTCGATCGAGCTCTGGATATCCATCGGAATCCCCGTTCTTCTCATCGTCATGGGCCGGCTGGTCGGTGCGACCCTCGAACGCCGTCACTACCAGGACATCATCGAACGCGAAGCCCGCTTCCGCGCTCAGCCCGCGTTCTCAAACAAGCTCCCGCACGCGCCCGGCCCCATTCGATCAGCGAGTCTCGCCGTCGGCTCGGTGGTGATTTCGGTGGATCACTTCAAACGCTTTGTGAGCGGGTTTCGCATGATCTTCGGGGGAGAGGTTCGTTCGTACGCGTCGCTGATCGAACGCGCGCGTCGCGAGGCGCTCCTTCGGATGAAGGAATCTCAGCCCGATGCCGACGTGTACATGAACGCGCGACTCGAAACATCGACGATTGCGAGCGCGACGGGCAACGAGGGCATGGGCACCGTCGAAGTGCTGGCCTACGCGACGGCGGTCCAGTACGATCGCGCCCCATGACCGACCAACGACCCCGTGTGCTGACCGAACGCGACGAACGCATCTTTCACATCGTCCTCGATCGCGCCGACAAAATGAACGCCTTCGACGTGCAGATGCTCCGAGAGCTTGCCGAGGCGATGACCGAATACGAATCGGACGAATCGCTTTGGTGCGCCGTACTCTACGCAAATGGAGAGCACTTCACCGCCGGCCTCGATCTCGCCGAGGTGGGCCCCGCCGTGCGCAGCGGAGCGGCCCTCTTCCCCGAGGGCTCGGTCGATCCGCTCAACCTTCACGCAAAGAAGCGCGAAAAGCCACTGGTGATGGCCGTGCAGGGATGGTGCCTCACCATCGGGATCGAGCTGCTGCTCGCCGCCGACATTCGCCTGGCAGCGGACGGCACCCGTTTCGGCCAAATCGAGATCAACCGCGGCATCTTCCCGTTCGGCGGCGCCACCATTCGGCTCCCTGAAATCGCCGGTTGGGGCAACGCGATGCGTTGGCTTCTCACAGGCGACCGCTTCGATGCCCGCGAGGCCCTGCGGCTTGGTTTGGTCCAGGAGCTCGTGCCAGCGGCCGAGCTTCGCGAGAAGGCCCTCGAAATCGCCCGGACCGTTGCAAAGCGGGCCCCGCTGGGTGTCCGGGCAACGCTTCGCTCTTCGCGGACCGCTCAAGTCGAGGGGACCGAGGCGGCCGTCGCCGAGCTCCTCGTCCTTGCGCGCGAGCTCATGGACAGCGAAGACGCGGCCGAGGGCATTCGATCGTTCATCGAGCGGCGCGAAGGCGACTTTAAAGGGCGCTAGTCCGCATCGCCAACAAAGACGACGTTGCTGGAGATCGGATCGCGCGGTTGACGCGTCTGATTGGCGGGGACCGCCGCGTCTTCGTAGCCGAACGAAAGACCGCACAGGATTTGCTGCTCATCGGGTATGCCGAGCTGCTCGGCGACGAGGTCCGGATATGCTCGCAAAGCGGCCTGAGCGCAGCTCCCGATGCCACGCGACTGCATCGCGAGCATCAAGGTCTGCACGTACATGCCGACATCGAGCGCCACCCCGATGCCAAAGCTCTTGTCCATGCAGACGTACGCCACGTGCGGCGCATCGAAGAATTCGAAGTTGCGGAGCATGGCTTTGAGGCGCCCCGGCTTGTCGCCACGCTCGATACCCATCTTGCCGTAGAGCTCGACTGCACAGGCGACTTGTTTGTCGCGATAGCCTCCACGGAAGTCGTCGACTGACGCCATCGCCCCAGAAGAGGCGCCACCCATCGCGGCCTCGACCAGGGCCGCGCGAAGCTTCTCACGCGTTTCCCCCGAGGCGATGTAGACCCTCCAAGGCTGAACGTTGCAGTTGCTCGGGGCGTGTTGCGCAAGAGCAAGCACCTCTTCGATGACTTCCCGGGGCACTGGCTTCGGAAGAAACCCTCGCACCGAGCGCCTCTCGCGGATTGTCTCGTCCAAATCGTACATCGTTCCTGTTCCTGCGCGCTCAGCTGCGCCGCTTGGCCTTGGGAATCGCCTTCTCGATCTGAATGACGCAGTCGGGACCGACGAGTTTCCTCAAGGCGGGCTCGATGACACCGCTATGCACGTACTCCGCGCCAACGCCGAAGGCCGCCCGCCCCGTCACTCGAACGACCACCCGCTCCTCGCTGACGTCCAGCAGCTCGATACTGCTGGCGTCGTTCTGGAGGAGCGGGTTGAGAACGTCATCGATGAGTCGCTGCACCGCCTCTTGCACCTGACGATCATGCAAAATTGCTACGCCAAACGCAAACGTCCGCGATGTCCGGCCTGGGGCCAGAGCTGAGCTATACTCCGACGCGCATGATGCAAGTCGCACGCGCTCGCCTCCAAGTGGCTTCGTCCCTTTCTTCGCTACGTCGCGCGCCGGCGCCTCGTCTTCTGTTTTCTGCTCCGCGGTGGCATCGGACCCGACCCGGAGGCCTTTTTGGATCTGCCCGTTCAGATGGCGGGCGTGATTTTCGCAGCCGTTCTCCATCCAGCCAAACCGTGATGCGAGCCTGCGACCTTTTTGCTGCTGCTCTCTTCTCGCTGGCGCTCGCTTCTTGCAGCCCGGCGCAGAAACCCGTCGCGACCCGAGCGACCGAACCCGAGAGCGCTGCGCCGGCACCCTTGGAGGCCGAGCACGCGCCGCAAGCGACGGTCATGAACTGGAGCTCGTTCGACTCCACGTCACTCAGAAACCCGAACGACGGTTCGTTGCGAGCTGGTGTCGCCCTCCCCCTCAGCGCGCCCGGCTTGCGCTTCAACCCCAGCCGTGATCCAAGAGCTCGCTACGGGACTGTGGAGGTCGTCGCCGGCTTGCTCCGCGCAGGAGCGAGGGTCGACCGAGAGCTCGGCGGACTACCCGTGACGATCAACGACCTGAGCTTCGAGCAAGGCGGGCCGATCCCCCACCACCGATCGCACCAGAGCGGCCGCGACGTCGACGTCCTGTTCTACCAGCTCGGCCCGGACGGAGAGCCCATCGAAAGCGTGGGGGCATTCTTCGACCCCAGTGGCGCAGCGGTGGATTTCCGAGACCTGGCGGACCCGGCCGACGACCTTGCACTCCAACTCGACATCCCCCGGACCTGGCTCTTCCTTCGGGCGCTGATCGAGGACGAGGAGGCTCAGCTTCAGCAGATCTTCGTCGCAGAGCACCTGAGGACGCTTCTTCTGGAGTTCGCTCGAACGGCCGAGACGCCGTCGACGACGCTGAAGCGCTTCGCCGCGATGAGCTGCCAGCCGAGCTATCCGCACGACGATCACTTCCATTTCCGTTTCTTCTGCGCGCCGGACGACATTGCCGAGGGTTGCCGCGACTCAGCGCCGCTCTATCCCTGGCACCGAAAGAGGCTCGAAGAAGCATCCGTCCAACCGCGTCCGCTTGCCCCCAAGCGCCCGCAGGCGAAGGCCAAGATCGTCTCTCACGAGGAGGCTCGCGAGGCCGCCGGTCAGATGGACCACGAGGTCGAACGTTGGCTCGACCTGCGCAAGCAATGGACTGCGCAGCCGCACCCGGGACGCCGGTACTGCCCTTGACCGGGCGGTGGGGCCGCGATGCGCTAAGGTAGGCCCGTGCCCGATTTCGACTGGATCACCCAGCAAGGAGAATTCGAGGAGCTCGTGGATGAGCTCTGCCGGACCGAGGCCTACGCGCTGGACACCGAGTTCCACCGCGAGCGAACGTACCTACCCCATCTCGCGCTCGTGCAGCTCGCCACGCCCGACCGGATCGCTCTAGTGGACGCAATCGAAGTCGACGTACGCGCATTGAGCCGGGTTTTTGAAACCGAGGCGGTCTGCGTCATGCATGCAGGGTCTCAGGACCTCGAAATCCTCGAGCTCGAGTGCGGCCTGGTGCCACAAACAATGTTCGACACGCAGATCGCCGCGCTTTTCTGCGGCTACCGCACCAGCTCCCTCGGCAGGCTGATCGAAGGCTTCCTCGGCATTCAGCTCGACAAAAGCAGCCAGCTCAGCGACTGGACCCGGCGTCCCCTGCCGGCGGACGACCTTCGCTACGCCGCCTCCGACGTGGCCCATCTACTAGAGCTGCGCGACGCGCTCCTGAGCCGTCTTGCTGAGCAAAGCCGAGTCGACTGGGCCGAAGAAGAAATCGATCGCTTGCGCAGAAAGGACCGCAGCGCGCCGGAACCAGAAACGCTCTGGTGGAAGCTTCGTGGCAAGACCAAGCTGAGCGGAAGGGCCCGCGGCGTCGCGCAGGAGCTTGCCGCCTGGCGCGAAGGCATCGCCAGGGAGAAGAACCGGCCGACGCGAACCGTGTTGTCCGACATGGCGCTACTGGCCCTCGCTCAACGCCCTGCGCGCAACGTACAGCAGCTGAGCGGCATCCGAAACTTCGACATCCGACGCTTCAAGTACAGCGACGAGCTCTTGGCGGCCATCGAACGAGGCATCCAGCTTCCCAAAGACGAAGTTCGAATGCCGCCCAAGAAGCCAGAGAACCTCCCTAGCGTCGATGGCGTGATCGCGCTCTGCCTGGCCTGGCTTGCTCAGCGCGCCGGACGAGAGGGATTGGACGTCACCGTGCTCGGCACGCGCGACGACGTGACCAACCTGGTACTGCAGCAACCTTCCCGCCTGTCCAAAGGCTGGCGAGACACTCTCGTCGGTCACGAGCTGCGCGCGATCATCGACGGAACGGCGGCGCTTCGCGTCGATGGCACGGAGCTCGAGCTGCTGGATCGCATGCCTCCCTGATCCGCGCTACATTGATCTAGTGGCTGTAAGCAAAGGCGGAAGGATCGTTCTGATCGTCGCTTCGATCGTAGTGATCGGAGCCGGCATCAAGCTTGCTGCGCCCCTGCTGGTTCCGGTGCTCGTCGCCGCCTTCATCGCAATCGTGACGGGGCCGCTGGTGATGTGGCTCTGTGACAAGGGCGTCCCTCGCCTCCTGGCGGTGTTGTCCGGCCTTCTGCTGGACGTGACCGCTGGCGCGGCACTCGGCTTTCCGCTTGCCGGGGCGGTCGCAACGTTCACCGAGCGGGTGCCGGGTTACGCCTCGAAGCTCTCGGGGCAACTCGACGACCTCGAACACTGGCTGGCGGGCCAAGGCCTTCACCTCGAATCGCTCTTCGACTTCTCGGAGCCGGCCTGGATGCTGAATCTCGCGACGACCATGGCCCAGTACGCGGCCAGCTTCGTTTCACAGATGGTTCTGGTCTTGCTGATCGTCGCCTTCATGCTCTTCGAGTCCACCGGGCTTCGAGAAAAGCTCGCAAGAATCGCGACTCCCGGCCAGATTCAGGAGCTGTCCGACGCCGCTCGCGAGGTGAACACCTACTTGGTCGCCAAAACGGTCATGAGCCTGCTGACCGGGGTCTTGGTGTTCCTCTGGTGCCTCTGGCGAGGGGTGGATGTTCCGGTGCTCTGGGGTCTGCTCGCGTACCTGCTCAACTACATCCCGACGGTCGGCCAGATCATTGCAGCCGTTCCTGCGATCGCACTCGCGCTGATTCAGTTCGGCCCCGGGCAGGCCCTAGTGGTTGCGGCTGGTTTCGGCGGCATCAACCTGGCCATCGGCGCCATCGAGCCTCGGGTCATGGGTCAGGCGCTCGGACTTTCGCCCTTGGTGGTGCTCGTTTCGATGGTGGTCTGGGGCTGGCTGCTCGGGCCGGTTGGTGCGCTCGTCTCGGCGCCGCTCACGATGGTCATCAAGCATTCGCTCGCGCACAGCGACGAGCTTCGCTGGCTTGCCGAGCTGCTCGGCCCCTCACCGCGGCCTGCTGGCAAGTCCACGGAACAGAACCCCGACGCAGCCGACGAGCTCAGCCGGGCCTGAGTGCCTCGTCCGCCCGCTCCGCGAAGCGGCGAAGAACCTGCAGGGCGGCAGCGCTTGGCGTCGCGCGTCCCTGGCCGACGGCATCTTCGAGCTTCGTGATCAAGGCGGACAAATCCGGGTCGCTGCGGAGTGCGCGACGAAGCCCGCCTTCGACCATGTCCCACATCCACTTGACCTGTTGAGCTCGGCGGGTCTGCTGAAGCTCACCCGAAGCTTCGCGCTCGCGCAGGCTCTCGACGAGCAGCTCCCAGAGCTCGTCTAGGCCGGTCTTCTCGAGCGCGCTGCAAGTCACCACGGGCGGCACGCTCCCGCCACGCATCAGGCGCAGCGCGCTCTGGTACGAGGCCTGGGCGCGAATCGCGCGAGGCCGGTTGTCGCCGTCGGCCTTGTTGATGGCAAGCATGTCCGCCACTTCCAGAATCCCGCGCTTGATCCCCTGAAGCTCGTCGCCGGCCCCCGCGATCATCAAAACGAGAAAGAAGTCCACCATGCCCGCGACGATGGTCTCGGACTGACCGACCCCCACCGTCTCGACCAAGACAACGTCGAAACCCGCGGCTTCGCAGAGGAGAATCGTCTCGCGGGTCTTGCGAGCGACTCCGCCGAGGGTCCCGCTGGTTGGCGAAGGACGGATGAAGGCATTGGGGTCCGCGGCGAGTGAAACCATGCGGGTCTTGTCCCCCAGAATGCTCCCGCCGCTGACAGAGCTCGTGGGATCGACCGCCAGGACCGCCACGCGATGACCTCTGGCGGTGACTTGCGTCCCTAGGGCGTCGATGAAGGTGCTCTTCCCCGCACCGGGCACGCCGCTGATCCCGACGCGACGCGCTCCACCCGTCTCGGGCAATAGCGCTTCGAGGACTTGCTGAGCGAGCTCGGCGTGTGCCGGCTGCTCGCTTTCGATCAAGGTGATGGCTCTGGCAAGAATCGCACGGTCACCACCGCGCACGCCGTCGACATACGCTTGAGCGTCGAGACGTTTCACGACCCCCCGAGTTGCGCGTCGAGCTGCTCGAGCAACTCGACTGCAGCATCACCAATCACAGTGCCGGGGCCGAAGATAGCGACGGCGCCCGCTTCGCGAAGTGCGTCGTAGTCTTCTGGAGGAATCACGCCTCCGACGACCACGAGGATGTCCTCACGACCTTGGTCTCGCAGCGCTTGCTTGAGCTGCGGAACCAAGGTCAGGTGACCTGCGGCGAGCGAGCTCGCACCGACGATGTGAACGTCGTTCTCGACGGCCTGCTTCGCGCTCTCCTCGGGCGTCTGGAAGAGCGGCCCGATGTCCACGTCGAAGCCGAGGTCCGCGAACGCCGTGGCGATCACCTTCTGACCGCGGTCATGTCCGTCCTGGCCCATCTTCGCGACCAAGATGCGTGGCCTGCGGCCGTGCTTGCTCAGGAACTCATCACTTCGCGCCCGCACGCGGTCCACCGCATCCGAATCTTTGCCGACTTCGCTTCGATACACGCCTTCGATACTCCGAATCGTTGCTTGGTAGCGTCCCCAGACGCGTTCGAGCGCGTCGCTGATCTCTCCCACGGTGGCTCGGTGCCTAGCGGCGTCAATCGCCAGCTCGAGCAGGTTGCCCTCGCCAGTTTCGGCGCACTTGGTCAAAGCCTCAAGTTTCGGTGTGAGAGCGGCTTGGTCGCGCTCGGCTCGCAGCTCCGCAAGCCGCGCGACCTGGGCCCCCCGAACCGCGCTGTTGTCGACCTTGAGAACGTCGAGAGGGTCTTCTTTTTCGAGGCGGTACTTGTTGATTCCGACGATGGTTTGCTGGCCCGAATCGATGCGCGCCTGCGTCCGCGCGGCCGCCTCTTCGATGCGAAGCTTCGGCAGCCCTGCCTCGATGGCCTTGGTCATTCCGCCGAGCTCTTCGACCTCTTTGATGTGCTCCCAGGCCTTGAGCGCAAGCTCGTGGGTGAGGCGCTCGACGTAGTAGCTCCCGCCCCAGGGGTCGATCACCTTGGTGGTACCGCTCTCGAGCTGAAGGTAGAGCTGCGTGTTGCGCGCGATGCGCGCGCTGAAATCGGTTGGCAGCGCGATCGCTTCATCGAGCGAATTGGTGTGCAGGCTCTGCGTGTGCCCCTGTGTGGCGGCCATCGCTTCGATGCAGGTACGAACGACGTTGTTGTACACGTCCTGCGCGGTGAGGCTCCAGCCCGAGGTCTGGCAGTGCGTGCGAAGGGCAAGGCTCTTGGGGTTCTTCGGTTCGAACTGCTCGATGAGCTTCGACCAAAGAAGGCGCCCTGCCCGAAGCTTCGCGATTTCCATGAAGTAATTGGTGCCAATGGCCCAGAAGAAGCTGATGCGCGGCGCAAATTCGTCGACGCCGAGCCCCGCGGCCATCCCAGTACGCACGTACTCGAGGCCGTCAGCCAAGGTGTAGCCGAGCTCGAGGTCCTGCGTCGCGCCGGCCTCCTGCATGTGATAGCCGCTGACACTGATGCTGTTGAAGCGCGGCATGTTCGCCGCCGTGTACTTGAAGATGTCCGCGATGATCCGCATCGAAGGCGACGGCGGATAGATGTACGTATTGCGAACCATGAACTCTTTGAGGATGTCGTTCTGGATGGTTCCCGCGAGCTGCGCCGGTTCGACGCCCTGCTCTTCGGCAGCCACGACGTAGAGCGCGAGCACGGGCAGCACGGCGCCGTTCATCGTCATCGAAACGCTCATCTTGTCGAGCGGGATGCCGTCGAAGAGGATGCGCATGTCCTTGATCGAGTCGATCGCGACGCCGGCCATCCCGACGTCGCCTGCAACGCGGGGATGATCGGAGTCGTATCCGCGGTGCGTTGCCAGATCGAAGGCGATCGACAGCCCCTTCTGACCAGCCGCGAGATTGCGGCGGTAAAAGGCATTGCTCTGCTCGGCGGTCGAGAAACCGGAGTACTGCCGGACGGTCCAGGGCCGGCGCACATACATCGTGGAGTATGGGCCCCGAAGATAAGGCGGTATGCCGGGCATCGTCTGCAGATGCGTCACGGGTTCCAGATCGGCAGCCGTGTAGACGGGATTCACGGCGATGCCTTCGGGGGTGTTCCAAGGTTGCTCGGCCCTATCCCCAACGAGCGCCTTCCAATCGGCGAGCTGCGAGCTGCTGCCCTCCAAGGGGCTATCGAAGTCGATTTGGCTGAAGTCGGGCAAGCGGCTCATCGTTGCACCCCATCGGAATCGAGAACTCGGGTCATCACGCTGAGAACGTCCGCCCCGACGAAGATGAAATCGCTCGCTCCAAGCTCTCGAAGCGCCCCCTCGCGCTCGCCGGGACGGCCCGCCACCAGCAAGAGGTCGCAGCCGGCCTTCTTCAGAGCCGAAAGGGCTGGTTCCAGCATGGATTCGTAGTCTGCGTCGCTTCCGCAGACGACGGCAAGGCGGGTCGAGGAGCTCTTCCAGGCAGCAGCCAGTGCGTCCATGTCGTCAAATCCGTCGTTGGTCGCCGCGTCGATGCCGACCGCAGCAAGAAGGTTCTGCGCCCAGGTCGCCCTCGCCTTGTGCGACGGAATCGAGCCCAGGTTGGCAAAGAACGCAGTCGGCCGAGCGTCTTGACGATCACTGCGGTCTCGCTGCTGCTCCCAGAATCTCGGATTGTCGCCACTGCAGAATCGGCTCCACGTGAAAGTCCGGTTGGCCGTGCTGCAGCACCGTCGCCACGCTGTACATGTCGGCGCCGCGGCTGGTGGCATCGAGGCAGGCCGCGGTGAGAGCTCCCTGGCCCCGTCCCGGGTCCTTCACAGTGCGCGCGAGAGCGAGAAGGCTGTCTCGATGCGCGTTCAAGTCGAGCGACTCGAGAGAAGCCTTGAGCAAGCTCTGAACCTCTTCCGCCGAGACCGGCGCACGCGCGACCGCCGCTTCACGAAGATTGGGGAACTCACTCACTCCGACGAGCGCGGTCTTGCGTTTCGAAACAGCCTTCTCCCTTTCGTCGGCGACCTCACGGATCGCGTCGACCAGCTTGCCGGAGCCGAGAGCCGAAACGACACCGCCCACCGCCTCGATCGACCGAAGCTCCTCCCAGGCCGCGCGCGCCAAATCGCTGGTGAGCCGCTCGACGAACCAGCTGCCACCGGCCGGATCCGCCACCTTGCCGAGGTGGGATTCCTCCCGAAGCACGACCTGCGTATTGCGGGCGACGCGCCGGGCGAGCTCGTCGGGGGAGCCGATCGCGCAGTCGAAGGGCAGCGTCGCGACGCTCTGAGCGCCGCCCAGCACCGCGGCGGTGCACTCAGCTGTGACGCGCAACATGTTCACCCAGGGGTCGCGCTGTGACTTGGTGAAGCGCGACGTTCGACAATGCATCTGCATGGCGGCTGCCCGAGGCTCACCGCCTGCGCCGAGCACCACCTTGGCCCAGAGCCAACGAGCCGCGCGAAGCTTGGCAATTTGCGTGAAGAAATCGCTCGACACCGCATAGCTGAAACCGATCTGGCGAGCCGCAGCATCGGCGCTCATTCCCGCATCGGTGAGCTGGCGAAGGTACTCGATGCCAGTCGCGATGGTGTATGCGAGCTCTTGCACGATGCTGGCGCCACCACCGTCGTACGGGTCGCTCGAGACGTTTGCGGCGCGGAGGCCGGGCGCGTTTTCGGAGCACCAGGCACTGAGGTCCGCAAACTCGGCAAACCGCGCTCGGAGCCCGCCCTGGATGCAGCCCTCCGCGGCGAGCAGTCCGACCGGGTCGAGGCCGAGGCCGCCTCGCAGCTCGCCGTACGCAACCCCACGGCGCTTGGCGACCGCAAGGAAACCCGAGGCCACGGCTAGTGCGTCTGAACCACCCTCGACCGCAACCGAAGTCTTTGCGAGGTCGACCGCAGCAAGCAGATCATCGAGCTCGTCGATCGTCAGCACCCGGCATCCGCGGCGCGGCCCCAGACGCAACCCAATGGCCTCGACGCCACGTTCGACGTCCTGCCCGATCATCTCCTTGCACACGCTGGGCCGGGGATCGTCGTACTCCTGTTGGATCACCCAACCGCCGAGAGGCGACGCGCCGCGCACATAGGGAAAAACGCCGGGCAGGCCCGGAGCGCTCAGGCCTTCGACGTCCTCTGCGGCGTAGAGAGGTTCCAGGGGCGGCCCACCCGGCGCGGCCGAGCGGAGCTGGGCAAACGAGGCGCCTTTGAGATCAGCCTCCACCTTCGCTATCCACTCGGCCTTGGTCACGGGCGGAAACACGTTCATTCGCTCGTCGGAGTTAGACACGGCGAAAGTTAGATAGACTAGAGAGAATGGGGCCGCAATGCGTTCCTAGGGCCGTCTCGAATCCTTGCCGTCTGCCTCGCCGGAGCTCTCCCAGAACTCCTCGACGGGGCCAACGCGGTCCTGCAAGTCGACGTAGGCGTCGCTGACGTTGACGAGCACGTAGCCAACACCCTTCTCGCGTCCCAGACGGGTCTGTATCCGAGCTAGGTCGATCACGCTCATCCCGGACGACACCACCACCATCACGCGATGGGCGAGACGCGCGGCGCGGCGCAAGACCGGACCGCTCAGAGGACCATTCCAGGCCAGCGCGACGCCGGTCACCCCTCCGGGTTCGGGCGCCGCTGTCATGGGTCCCGGTGCCGCCGAGCGCCGGATTTTGGCGCTCTCATCATCGTCGTCTCCGAGCAGCCGGACCGCCGCGCGCATCACCGCGTTGGACGCACCAGCATGGGCCGATTCGGAGCCGACGTGAACCGCGCGACCAACCCGATGCGCGGTTTGATCGCCATCGACCGGCACCGGCCGCGTCAGCAGGAAGGCGTCTTCTTCGCCTGCTGCGTCGTTTGCGGGGGACGGGGTCATAGCGCGGTCGGTGCCGCCGACTGGCACCATCATGCGAACGGTGGCTCGGGCCCCGCGCTTGCGCCGAAACGGCTCGGGGCTCGCCGAAGGCCCGGGCCGCTCGGTCGATGTGATCGGAGAAAGCGACGCCTCGATGGGGGGCGCGCTCGAAGGAGGCGCCGTTACCATCGATGGCGGGCTGCTCGAATGGATCGCGGGCAAGCCGAGCATCGTCTTCTTTCGCGGCGGCCTCGAGGAGTACGCGGTCTTGACCTCGGATTTCGTCTCGGCCTCCGGTGGAGGAGTCACGACTGGTGGCTTCGAGGAAGCCGAGCCATCCATCGGCGGAATGAAACCTTGAATCGTCGGGCGTGACGATGACTTCCCCCCCGAGGTGCTCGGGGCGCGCCCGGGCGTAACGGCCGGAGTCGCTTGCGACGAAAGCTGCCGCGGCGCAGCAACCGACGGAGGCGTGAGCCGCGGCATGCGCGGGTTCGGTGTCGGCGTCACCAGGGGCGCGCCTGACCCTGCGCCGGCCCTTTCGCCCACATCCAAAATCGCTGCGGCCAGCCAGGGGGCATCAGCGAGGCGCATCGCAAACGAACAGGCGATCTCGCGCTCCGCTTCGGTGGCGGGCACAACCAGCGTGCGCCCCGAACCATAGACTCCATAGTCCTCGAGCTCGTTGACGAAGGTCTCGAGCGCACCCGGATCGCGGGGCCATACGCTCGTGCCGAGCACGGGACCGTTCCCCCACCAGGCAACCTCGCGAGGCGCTTCGACATGGAGCGTTCTCAGCCGTCGAACGATGAGCAGCAGCGCGAAGATCAACGTGAGCAACACGGGAAGCATAATCAGGAGCAGGACGTGGGTCTTTGAACGACTCGACGCCTCGGGCAACATCGGGGCGGACATGACGCGAAACCCAGTCAGGGGCCTCAGCGCAGCATCTCGAAGCTTGGCTGCGCGCTCCGCCAGCTCATCCAGCCGTTCGTCCGCAACCTGGAGCGCTCCCAGAACCTGGCGCGCTTCCCCTTCGCCCGGAGCGAGCGCCTCCGCTTCGTCCTCGGTCGCCTTCAAGAGGACACGAAGTGCAGATTCGCGCTCCCTGGCGCCCGCCAATGCGGCCCGGGCCGTGGCGAGTTGCTGATCCACCGAAGCCCGAGCGGGATTGCTGGCCATGGTTTGCCCGCTGATCTCGGACTTCTCGCCCTTCCTCTGCGCTTGCAGGCTCGCGACTCTTTCTTTGAGCGCCTGCACCGTCGGATGCTGCTCGCTCAAGGATGAACGCGCGGAGGCGAGATCCGCGCGCGCCTGCGAAAGCGGGGCGTCGACAGGCGAGCCCTTCGTTGCGCTAGCGACGATTTGGCGGGGAAGCTCCGCCTGCGCTTTCTCGAGCTCTTCGATGCGCGCCTGCTGAGACGCCACCTCGACCGCAGCTTCGTCGGCGTTGACCCGAAGTCCCGAGGCGCGTTGGAAGAGCTGCTGTTGCTCCTGAATTAGATCCGGCTTTCCGCTCTTCTCTCGAAAAGCCTCATAGACCGCGGTAGCCTCGTCGCGCCTCTTCTTGGCGTGCTCCAGCGCTAGCTCGTTCTCGGCAGCGAGACGATCGAGCTTTCCTTGGTTGAAGCTGACCTGGCTCGCGAGGAACACGTCGAGCACCGCTTGCGCCAGTGCGTGCGCACGTTCTGCGCTCGGCGCCCGCCCAGTGATTCGCATGGCCGCCTTGCCCTCGAGCGTCGCGTCGATCTGGGTCTTGAGCTGCTCGAGTGAGACGTCCCAGCTCAAGCGATCACGCACTTCGCGAAGACGGCTCGCGGCTAGAGCAGCATCGATGAACGCGCCGGGCGCAGGCTCCGCGCCCTCGCGTTCCAGCTCTGGCGTCCCTTCGAACAGAAGCAGCGCTGAAGACTCGAAAGTCTTCGGTAGGAAGAAGGACGCAAGCAACGCGAGAAGCGACGCGATCAGAAACGCTTTGAGTAAGCGCTTTCGATTGTCGGCCAGGATCCACAACAAGCGACGCGGCTCGACGGGCAGGCCCGGACGACTTGGCTTGGTAGCCGACTCGTCTCCATCACCTAATTCGTGCGTCGCGTCGTCCAAAATTGCGTCCTCTGCTTCAATGAGCATGGCTGTCCAGGCGCCCTTTGGGCAAGTCGACAAGCGATGTGAGGCTGCTAACGTCGCCGCCGATTATGCGCCCATGGGGGGAAAAACTGCTAGCGACCTGGGGCATCGCCTGGGTCTCCCTCTTGCTTGGGAGGGCGATTTGGCGACTGGCCCCACTCGCGCTCGAACCCTGGACTCAGGATCTGATGACGAACGGTCAGAAGGGGATCTACATCGGCTGGCTCGTCGCGAACGCCTACTTGGAAGGGTATCGCGGTTTTCAACTCAAGTTCTCGCCGCGTGTGGTGTCCCGGGCGATCTACCTCGGCCAGAATCCCCGACCGCTCTGGGTCATCCTAGCGCTCCCCTTTTGCATGAGCCTGTTCCACTCCACCCGGCGTCAGATGACGGTGAGCTGGATTTTCGTGGTGACCATCGTTCTGTTGATTTGGTGGGTCCGTTCGCTGCCGCAACCTTGGCGCGGGATCGTCGACGGGGGAGTCGTCCTCGGCCTCATGTGGGGTCTAGGCGTGATCTGGTGGATCTTTTTGCGCTATCTCATGGGCGCAAGAATCCCCCCTCCGGGTGATATTCCTCCCGAAAAAGCAGCTCAAGAGCAGCCCGCCCTCGGTTGATTCGTCTTTTTTTTCGGCAAACGGCGAAGCAAGGATAAAAAATCCCTGTAAAACGCAGGCTGAACGGGCTCTCAGCCTTGGCATTGGGGTATCCGAACCTGCACACTGGCACTTGAGGGGATTCGAGCCACACTTGGCCTCGCGGAAATGGGGAAAGAACAATCACATAGGCGAATGCAATCCAGGCTCGTGCCTTGGATTTGTGCGGTGACCGCGACGTCCCTGGTGTGGCTGTCGGGATCGTTCGGCACCTCTGCATCCGCTGAGCTTCCGATGACGGGCAACCCCGTGCTGCGCGAAGCGCAACACGCGGAATCACACGCCGAGCCTTCCGACGAAGACCTCGAAAAGATCGCGCGGATGCCGCGCGCCGTTTCACCTTCGGACATCGAGCCAAACCCGAGCGTCTCGGTCGGCTATCCGAACCGAGGCCTGCTTCGATTCGGAATGCGGATCAACGACGACAAGGACTTTCAGGTCAAAGTCGGTTCTCAGGACTCGCGGCATGGCACCGGCGAGCTCGTTCGATTGATCGAACGTGCAGCGCACGAAGTTGCTTTCCGCTACCCGCGCTCTGAGCTGACGGTCGGCGACCTCTCGCGAATTGGCGGCGGCCGATTCCGCCCGCATGTCTCGCATCAAAGCGGCCGCGATGTCGACATCGGTTTCTACATGCTCGATCGGCGCGCGACGCCGGTGAACGCGCACATCTTCGTGCGGTTCAACAACCAGGCCATGGGCAAGCAGTGGGGCAACCTCTACAAGTTCGATGCCGCGCGGAACTGGGCGTTGATGGAATCACTGCTCAGCCACCCGACGACCGACGTGCAGCACATCTTCGTTTCGAACGCGATTAAGCGTCGCCTCCTCGATCAGGCGGTGAAAGAACGTGCGAACCCGGAGCTGCTCATGCGCGCTAAGCGCGTCATCACGCAGCCCCGTCACGGTGCACCTCACCGAAGCCACTTCCACGTCCGAGTCTACTGCGCCGACGACGATCGTCCGATGTGCAAGGACCGCCCGCCTTTCTACTCATGGCATCAAGGGGCGAATCAGGCACCGGCCGTCAGCGCGCTCAAACCCAATGATTCATGAGCTTGAGGGGTCACCTCTGGACCCTCGGCCCGTTTCTTCGTCATAACCTGCTCCCACCGAAGGTCCCGGACTGGCAACGCTGGGAGACGAGCCTTCGGGATGGCGTGGTCGGCACGCTCGAGCTCAGCGGTCGTCTGAGCGAGAATGCCACATCCGATACCATCGTCGTGATCGTCCACGGCCTCGGCGGAAGCGCAACGAGCTACTATGCTAGACAAGCGGCACTTGCCGCGGCGCGCGCGGGGATCGACAGCCTCCGCCTCAACCTCCGCGGCGCGGACCGAAGCGGGGCTGACTACTATCATGCAGGCCTCACGGACGACCTCGACGCCGCGCTGCGAAGCCCCGCACTGGCAAGCTATGCCAACATCCTCCTGCTCGGCTACTCGCTAGGCGGCAACATGATGCTCCGCTACCTTGCCGACCAGCCGGACTCACGCGTGCGAGCCGCGGCTACCGTATGCTCGCCGATCGATTTGAAGCCGGGCGCGCGCGCGATCGATCAGCCGCGAGGGCTTTTCTATCGGCGACACATCTTGAATGCGCTCAAGGATATCTACCGCAACGTTGCGGAGCGTCGTGAGGTGCCCCTCTCGCTTCGAGAAGCCCTGCGCATCGACACGATCGAGCAGTGGGATGAGCGGGTCATCGCGCCCCGTCACGGTTTCGCGGGAGCCGAAGACTACTGGGCGAAGACGAGCGCTTGCCACGTTCTCGAGGACATCGAGACGCCGACCCTCTTCATCGCGACCGAGCGGGACCCGATGGTGCCGATCGACACGGTGCTGCCTTGGCTCCACAATGCGACCAGGCTGCGGCGGATCGTCACCCAGCGGGGGGGCCACGTCGGCTTTCCGCAGAAAGTGGACCTTGGACTGGGCTCCGGGGGTACCGTCGAAGACCAAATCCTCCAATGGATGCTGGCACCCACATAGCTCTGCGCCCGGCCTGGGCCGCCCTGCTCTGCCTTTTCTCGTTGCTCGGGTGCAAGGACGAGCCGGCCCAGGCTCCCGAAGGGCCCCCACGGCCCGCCTCCTGCCCCGAAACGCGGAAAGTGGAGCCTCCCCTCGCCAAGGTGTCGGCAGCGCACGAGACGCTCGACTACTGGATCGGCAGGAACGAGACCTACGGCCCGCTCGACGAGCCGATGCTGGACGCAGAGGCGGTACGGCGTCACGAGCTGGCGCTTCGCGAGCCTCGCGACGGCGAGCCGATCGGCCAGGCGGACCTGTTGGCGCCCGTCGATCGCGATACCTTGCGGGTTCAGCTCGAGGAGCGCCTGGCCTACATGAGGCAGCGGCTCCAAGCCCAGGAGCTGCTCGACTCCAAGGGAAGGGCCGTCGAGGCGGAGGAGCTGACCGCCTTCGAAGTGCCCGCTTCGATCGACGAGTTGGACGAGTGGAGAGTCGTCGAGAGGCTCGAGGCGCTTCGATGCGGGCCCTACGATGGCGGCTTCTACACGGCGCCCTTGGACCGCGACTTCGACCGGAACCGTTGCAGCACCATGCGAGAGGGCGAGCTCGTTCAGATCCTCGGGCGCTGGCCGAACGGGATGCTCCTCGGGCGCACGCCGTATGCGCTCGGCTGGGTCCGTGGCAAAGCCCTCTCCTCTCCGATCGATCGGGACGCAGCCGAAGCACGCACGCAAGCTGCTGAGCACCGCCCGTTCACCCGGCGTGCACTGCTGACCGAAGCCTTCTCCATGCTCGGAGAACCATACGGATGGGGCGGCAAGGACGGCGGTCACGATTGCTCGCGCTTTTTGCTCGAGGTCTTTTCTCGCTTTGGGATCGACCTGCCGCGGCACAGCGCGCGACAAGCCATGGCCGGTACGTTTAGCGTCGACGTATCCAGCGTCGAAGACCTGAACGAGAAGCGTCTGCTGCTCGAGGCCGCCGCGCATCGCGGAGTCGTGCTGCTCCACTTCCCCGGCCACATCATGCTCTATCTCGGCACGACCGACGAAGGCGTGCCGATGGCTATCCACGCGTTCTCCGAGTATCTGACGCCCTGCGACGGCGTCGACTTGGAGACGATCAACCGTGTCGATCGTGTCACGGTGAGCGACCTTTCCCTGGGTGCGGGGAGCTCACGCCGGGACTTCCTGAGCCGGATCACACGGATCACGGTTCTCGGCAAGACGCCCGGGCCCGCACTGGTCGCCGACGCCGTGCTTCGCCCAAGCGCGCCTGTCTCGCTCCCCGAAGGGCGCTGTGCCGACAGCCGGCACAACGCGATCTTTCGATCACCGCAGCGCCCCGACTCCTCGCGCCCCCTGCGGGTCATCGTCACCAGCGAGCGGGACCCGGGCCTCTCTTCGCTGGTTCTCTTTGCGCCGGACGGAACGCGCCTCGAGCCGGAGCAGCATCTGCTCGATGGCCCCCCCTACAGCCGATGGGTCGAGGTTCCCGAGCCGACGGCGGGCCGCTGGACCGCCGTCTTTGCCGATGGCGATCTAGTGCGCGCCTGCGAGACCATCGGAGTCGCGAAGCATCCCGCACCACCGGCAAAACGGAGCACTCCGGGCCCAGCCTGGGAACCGAGTTGGCGCTGGGAACACGATACCGAGAACTTCTTCTCCGCCTTCGTCGAACAGCTCTTTCGGGAGCCGAGCGGCGACGACGTCACCTGGACTCGACTCCAAGAGCTGATCGGCGAGCGTGAGCGCAACCTGCTGTACGACCATCACTCGGTTGGCGAGGACGCGCGACTCGATCTCGAGCCCGACTGCGCCGACCTGCCCTACTTCCTGCGGGCGTACTTCGCCTGGAAGCTCCGGCTGCCGTTCGTGTACCGGGAGTGTACGCGCGGCCGCAAAGACGCCCCACCGCTCTGCGAGCCCACGGTGCTCAGCAACTTGGATTCCGTGCCGGACGGCGATGATGTCAGCGCGTTTCGGAGGCTCGTGCGACGAACGGCAGGCACCGTCCATTCGTCGAGCCCGCGCACCCTCCCCGATGACGATCGAACCGACCTCTACCCGCTGCGCTTGAGCCGGCAGGCCATGCGTCCGGGAACGGTGTTCGCCGACCCCTACGGCCACGTGCTGGTGGTCGCGCGTTGGAAGCCCCAAGGCGTCAGCGACTACGGAGTCTTGATCGGCGCCGACGCCCAACCGGACGGCACGGTCGGCCGCCGGCGATTCTGGCGTGGCTCGTTCCTGTTCACGCCCAAGACCGAGCTCGTAGGAGCAGGCTTCAAGGGATGGCGGCCGGTCCGCTACCAGCCAAGCCGAGCCCCCACCCCTGACGCTGACGCTGACGCTGACACTGACGCTGACACTGACACTGACGCTGACACTGACGCTGACACTGACGCTGACGCTGACACTGACGCTGGCGCTGACACTGACACCGCCCCCCCGCCCCAGCCTTGGAAGATCATGAGCAATGATCAGCTGCGCCGAGCTGGCGGTATTCGGGCCTGGTCCGAGGCGCAATACGAAGGGAGCGCCGACGAGTTCTACGCCGCCGTCGAGGGCATGATCAACCCGCGCGCCCTCGACCCGGTGCGCATGCAAACCAGCCTGGTCGACGCCCTCGAGGAGTCGGTTCAACGCCGGCTTAGCTCGGTCCAAAACGGTGAAGACTTCATGAAGGCCGAGCGCTACGCGCCGATCGACATGCCGCATGGCGCGGCCCTGTTTCTGACCACCGGTCCTTGGGAGGACTACTCCACGCCGTCCCGCGACATGCGACTGCTGATCAGCATCGACGCCGTGGTGTCGTTTCCCCAAACCGTCGCGGCGCACCCCGAGCGTTTTGGAATCCGGGAAACGGATCGGGACGAGGCGGTGCAGCAGGTTCGCGCCGCACTTCAGTCAGAGCTCGAAAAGCGTTCCTTCGAGTACACCCGCTCGGACGGAAGCGCCTGGAAGCTCAGCTTGGCCGACCTCGTCGCCCGAAGCGCGGCGCTGGAGGTCGCGTACAACCCCAACGACTGCGCGGAGCTCCGCTGGGGCGCACCGGAAGGCTCCGAAGAACGGACAACGTGCAAACGGCGAGCATCGCAGGCACAGCAGACTCGGATGGAAACGTACCGCCACTGGTTCACCAAGCGCGAGCGGCCGGGGTAGACACAGCAGCGGTCTACCGCAACGGCCTCTCTCATGTCTCTCAAGACGGCGCTGGCGCGGAGGGTCGCTCGCTCGACGTGCGGGGCCGCTGATTGAACACGGGTTCGTCGACCGGAGGCGTCTTGAGGCGCAACACGAAACGGGCCCCCGCGGCCGAAGGCTCCAGGGCAATGCTGCCGCCATTCTCTTGAAGAGTCTTTCGGCACAGGAAGAGACCGAGTCCTGTGCCCTCGCCCACCGCTCGCGTCGTGAAGAACGGATCGAAGATGCGTTCGCGATTCTCTTTCGGGACGCCGGGACCATCGTCTTGAACGACGACCTCTACGTCGCCATCCGAGAGGCGGTTCGCGATGATAGATGCGGTCGCCGCACCCGATTTAGATGCGTTCTCGATCAGGTTGAGGATGACGTGGTTGGTGGCGGCAGGTGGACCGAATACCTCGAGTCCGTCTGGGCACTCGACCAGGACCTTCGTGCGGTGGCCGATGGTATGCGCGAGGAGAGCCAAGGAGGACTCAATCCCTTGCTTGAGATCGAATGGTTTCGGGATGTCCTGCTCCGCTGGACGCGCGTGACTCCGGAGCGCGGCGGTGAGCTTGACGATCCGATCTGCCGCGTCGCGAATGATGTCGTGGGCGATCTTGAGCTTCTCCTCGCCGACATCGGTCCGAATGAGTGAGCTCGCCGCAACGATGCAACCGGCGGGGTTGTTGACCTCGTGGAGAATTCCAGCAGTCAGCGTACCGATCGCAGCGAGTTTCTCCTGGTTGGCCAGCCCCGCGATCAGTCCGCGCAGTCGCAGCTGAAGCTCGACGCGCGCACGAAGCACTTCAGGAAAGAACGGCTTGGCAATGTAGTCGTCTGCCCCGCTTCGCAAAATGGCCGTCTCGTTCTCTGCTTCGCCCGCGGCGGTGACAAAGATGACGGGAGTGTGTGCGATCGCCGGATCGGCCCGAACCTCCCGGAGAAGCCCGGTCCCGTCCATGCCAGGCATCATCATATCGGTGATCACCACGTCTGGCTTCTGCGCGCGAATAATCGACAGCGCTTCGAGTCCATCCACAGCCTCAAGCACGTTGCACTTGCTCCGCAACACCTGAGTGACGAGCTCTCGCACATCACGCTCATCGTCCACGACCAGCACAGTTCCATGGAGTTCGTTGGTACTCGAATCCTCTGGCGCGGCAGCCACCAGGTTCTGCAGCGAGTCAGCGTTTCTCGAAGGTCGCCGGGGGCGCAGCGGTTGGAAGCTCAGGTGCTCCCTTGGCAGCTCAAACCAGAAGCACGAACCTTGGCCGTGCTTGGTCTCGACCCCAATCTTCCCGCCGTGCAGTTCGACGAGCTCCCGGGCTAGCGAGAGGCCAATGCCGACGCCGCCCACCGCCTTTTCGCCGACTTGCACATAGCGCTCGAAGATCCTTTCGACCATTTCCTCCGGGACACCGGGTCCGGTGTCTTCGACCCTGAATCGGACCGCCTCCTGATCTCCATCAACGCGGACGATCACGGTTCCTCCATCCGGCGTGTACTTGATCGCGTTACCGATCAAGTTGGTGAGAACCGTTTCGATCCTGTAGGCATCCACGTGGCCCCAGAGCTCCCCTTCGACCCGCTCGCATCGCAGGTCGATTTGACGGGACTCCGCGCCGGGCATCAGGGTCGCGGTCACGTTCGCGCCGAGCTCGGCAAGGTCGACGCGGCCTACGTGGAGCGGCAAACCTTCGGATTCTATCTTCGAGAGCTCGAGTATGTCGTCGACGAGCCGGAGGAGCCGCTTTGCATTTCGCCGCATCATGGCGAGGACGTCCATTCGACGGGGCGCGCCATTCGCCATGTCGTCGAGTGGCGCGATGATCATCGTGAGTGGCGTTCGAAGCTCATGTGACACGTTGTGAAAGAGACGAGTCTTCTGCTGGTCCAGCTCCTTGAGTTGCTCGAGCGCGATTTCGAGCTTGTGGCTCGTCGCTTCGAGCTCGACTCGCCGCTCGAAGCTCAATCTGAAGAATCGATGCTTGAGCACCGCCACGATTATGGCACCGGCGCCAATCGTCAGGTACGTGATGCCAGCCTCAAGCCACACCGCGACAGCAAACTGGGGTCGAAGCGCGAGGCCACATGCGCCCGCAACCCCGATCGCGATCACCGTGCCAATCGCCCAGCGGCTGGGCCAGAAAGGAAGAACGCCGGCGCCGAGACCAATGGCGCTCAGTCCCACGACGTAGAGCAAGTTCGCATACGCGCTTATCTGTGGAAGCATCGCCGCGACAGTTCCGCCCCAGACGAGGAACCACGCCGAGGTTGCCAGCCACGACTGAACTGGGACTCCGGAGGTTCTCATCGGGCCGAACGCAGCAAGCGTGGCCGCTGCTATGGCCAATAACCGGTAGATGAGGAACTGAGTCGCGTGCTCGGGAGCCTCGATCAAATCGAGGCACCACCAGAGCAGATAGAGCCCACTGAAGGCTAGGTGCGACCAGAAGAGTGCCGTGCTGTTTCGTTCAGCGAGCTCGCGATCGCAAGCCGCCGCCAGGTCTCGCTCGGTCTGTGGGTTCTCGACTAAGGCTTCTGGCACGAAAGAATGTAGTAGGCACCCATGGGCTCCAACTCCACATTCAATTTCGCAACCGAAGGTAGAGACGCCCCCAAGGCTCCCATCTCCTCCATGTCACGATACAGAAGCGACCAACGCAGTGCCAACTCGGGCTCCCAGAAATGGGAATTGGGCCTTGCCGCGTTGCCGATCACGACGACGCCCCCATCTCTGAGCATCGAATAGAGCCCTGCGATGAGCATCGAAGCTCCCGGTTGCCGGAGATAGTCGAAGAGGCCCATCGAGAAGATGACATCTTGGTTGCCCCAGGTGTCGGGCGCGACCTCACCACTGAAAATCTGTGCAAAGGAGACGTTCACACAACTGACCTGAGGCGAAGCAGCCCCGGCATCAGAAACCTTGCGAGCGTTGTGGTAGGCGCGGGCCAGCGCCCGATCTTCTTGATCGATGAGAGTCCAGCGCACCGGCAGGTCGGCACCATGCTCCCCCGAATGCACGAGCCCAACCTCAGCGCCGATGCCGCTGCCTAGCGACAGGACCCTGAGCGGCCCTGATCCGTTGACGCGTTCAGCACGGTCGCGAATGACCTGTGCGATCCAATCCGCCCGCGTCCTTACACCCGCCGACAATGGGTGCTCGTTCGTAATCTTGTTGAAGACCATCCCAAACGCGTTGGTCCCCTCGAAGTCGTTGTCGAAGTAATACTGCATGACTTCGTAGTCGCCAGGGTAACCAAGAGGCTTCTCGAACGCGCGCCGAAGGACGGGCGCCTCCACCAGGTAGGGGGTGACGAGGGCCTCACTGACAAGACGCGCTTCGCGAAGTGTCTCCGGATCATCGAGGAACTCCACAGCGCGATCCGCCGCGTTCGCGCTGAGCTCTTGCCATGCGCGCTGCATTGCGGGAAACGCCTCTTGGGCGATCTGTCGCGCATCGCCCCGATGCTGAAGCTCCCTTCGCCCGAGCAGGTTCTTGTAGAATTGACAGAATCCGCCGAGCTCGAGAACGGCTTGCCGGTATGGCGAGGGTAGCGGGTCACGGAAGAGTCGGGGCTGCCGTTGCAGGCCCTCTTGCCAAGCCTGATCGCGTTCTGCGCTTCGAAGCGACTCGTAGTCCACCATGACAGCAGACGTGAGACCAACTTCGACATAGAGTCCCCGCTGTTCGACACGCGCTACGCGCGCTTCGCCCTCCAGAATTCGCTCGCCGCGTAGCGCTATCGCATATGCAACGTCATCTCCAACTGCCCAGGACGCCCCGTGTCGATCCCGAAAAGAAAGACCGGAAAGAGAGAAGTTCCGTGGGTGAACTTTGCACCCTTCGACCTCCAGCGTGAAGTACTGGGGATATTCGACGAGATCGCGGAGAGTGAAGCGATCCGGCCGGTAGAGCGCTTGCCTGCCGGTCTTGCCTTCGAGTTGTTCGTATTCTTTGGCAGCCGGCGGCTCTGAAAGAGGTCGCGCCGTATGGTTTGCATCGGTTGCGGAAGTCATGAAGTGACCGGACCATACCGGAAAGGGTTTTGCGGATCTAGAGCCAAAAGCGGACTGAACGCTTAGCGCCACTGCTGCGCGTTTTCGTCGACCTCGTACCCATCGATCGCCCTCGGTTTCGGCCCGCTCACCTTCTTCATTTTCGGTCCGTCCGGGTGCTTCACGTTCCCTCCTTCGAGCCAACCTCGGAATGGATCCTCAATCGGTACTCCGGGACCACCTTGGCCGATGAGCGGGATCGCTGGTCGCTTGGGCATGGAATGCACGACGTTCTTGAGCTCTGGCTCGGGCACGGTTGGGTCGGATTCGACGACGACCGGCGGTTCGTACTCGATCTCGATCACGGTGGAGACCGTCTCGGACTTCTCAGGGTCGTCCAAGGGCTCCAACACGACTGTGCCGATCCGTTCTCGAATGCAGTTGAGGGCCGCTGCAGATAGCCCCGAGCCGTTGGCTGTGGGCTCGATGCACATGCCGGTCGGGCGAACGATGGCGCTGACGCTGATTCGAATCGTCGTCGGGCGATTGGCGACGAAGTCCCGAACGCAGCTCGTGGGTATACCGATGGCAGCGTTGAGCTCGGCCCCGAGGTCGCGTTCCTCCGTTTCGACCCTCGTCGTCCCAACGACGATGCGTCCGAGCTCGCTCGACTCGGGTGGTTCGGGCGTCCGGACGGGCGGTTTCCGGGGCTCCACTGTGGACGCAGAGCTTGGCGATCGATCGACGCTTTGCTTCGCCCCGCGAACCGGCTTCTCCCGGCTCTGGCAGCCAAAGACCAGGATCGCGGTTGCGCAGACGGCCCATGCCCGAATCATGGCCGCATCCTAGCCCGCAATCCCGAGCGTGGGTACTTCATGCACTCGACTGCGACTAGCGGCGCCAGGCCACGCCAAGCGCGCCACCCCAGTATTGGTCGAGAGCGCCGCCGGCCACGTACGGCGGGTCGGGCGGCACGGGGTTCAGGTCGAAGCCATAGCGGCGGTAGTCCCCGCTGAGCCGAATCTCGAAGCCCTTCGGAAGCGCGAAGCCGAGCATCAGCAGCGCGTCCATGCCGTTGGCCTTGGCCTCCGGGAACCAGAGGTACGTGCCGATCCCTCCGACCGAGAACACACCACGGAAGGAGATGTTGGTAGCCAGGATGAAGACTTCTTTCTTCCCGATGGCAACCCTAAAGCCTGCGCCGAGTCGGACGAATTCGTACTTCACGCTTGGGATGTCCGCCGTGTTGTCTTCACCCGGCACGGGTGGGCCAGACAGGCCGAAGCCGAACTTGTGCACGCCGTAGCCGAGGACGACCGATGGCTCCCAGCGCCCCTTTGGGTATCTCCAGCGCAGGCCGATGAGGAACTGCTGAGAGTCGGTAGGGAACGTCTCTCCATCGGCGCGCGTCGAGTCGATGTTGAACAAGCGCTCCCACTCGAAGTCGACCCCGAACTGCGCACCCACGCCGGCCGTGAAATGCGCGCCCGGGTAGTACTGGAACTTGATGCCCACCCCGGGACCAATGTTGAGCGTGTAGTCGCGCAAGTCGCCCCGAAGGTCCTCGTTGTAGCTGAAGGTCCGATGAACGACCCGGAAGTCGAGCTCGATGTCCACGGCGGCCGGCCGCTCCCCCTTCGCACGCTTCTTCTTCGTCTTCTTAGGCTCCTCCTCTTGCTTGGTCTTCGCCGGAGCGGCCGGCGCCGGGGTCGCGACGGCAATGGGCGCGGCCACCATCGGACCGGGACCCTTCACGCCGAGGTTCTTGATGTCCTTGCCGAAGTCGGAGCCGATGTTCATTTGGACGGACTTGGCGAGAGCCGACGCGGTGCTGGCGTCATAGTAGTGCTGACTGATGACGTTCGCGCTTTCACCGTCGGTCAGCCGAACGTACGCAGACCAGACCCCGTCTTCATGCAGAACGTCACCATCGATGAGCCCGCTCACATCGAGGGCCGAAGCGGGAGCAACGTGCCCGCCCTCGGACTTGAGATCTGCACCTAGACTCTTGGCCTCGGCGGCAAACTTCTGGTTCGGAAAGAGCTCGACCGACCCGGAGCGCAGCCCGCGCACCGCAGCACCCCGAATTTTCCCCGCCTGTGTCCCGGTGAAAGGCCGGATCACCAGCCGTGGTTGGGTGGGCGCGGGCGTTTCAGGCTTTGCCTTGGAAGCCTCTGCGGCAGCGCCCGCCAGCGGCATCCGTCCGGTCTTGAGCAGTTGGGCGACGACGCGATTGGATAGGCGCGTCATGCTCGAAGAGGTGGTGCGGAACTTTTCGACCCGCTGCCCCTTTGCGTTGCGCACTTCAGCGTCGGCGACCCAGCGACCCTCGACGCGCCGAACGCGTGCCCGGACGAGCGCTCCGGCTTTGAGCTTGGCCGCCTGCTTCGCGTAACCCTTGGTGCTCTTCACCACAGAGCTGACCCGCTTGAGTGAAACCAGCTCGACTTCGGCGGCCTCCAGCCCCTTCTGGACTTTCTGTCGGATCTTGGCCGCCTGCGGCCCCTGAAACGGCAGCAAGGCAACCGGTCGGTCATCGGCAGACGCAACGCCTGCGAACGAAATCAGGCTCAGCAGCAGTGTCAGCGCGCCGAAGCGCAAGATTCGCATCGCCTATCCCCCGTCCGGGGTTCCTCCACCGGAACCGCCCAAGTCGATGATCCACTGCCGAATAACCTCGACGTCGCTGTCGGGGAGGATGCTTAGAAATGGCATCCGAGAATCACAAATGCCAATCGTGCCCAGGACTTTGTCGAGCAGGTAGCTGCTGTTCGGAACCCCGGCCACGACAAGGATCCTGCTTTGGCATCCGATCCCGGTCGCATTGACATCCACGACTCGAGATTCGACGCCGGGCGAGAGCAGGTCGAGACCTGAGGCCATCGTCACGTCGTTGTGACAGCCGATCGTGGCACAGCTTTCCTCGAACACCGTCTCGACGTCTTTGGGTGCCGTCCCACCATCGATGAACGCGTTCGGGTCCGACAGGCTCCCCTGACAGCCCGCAATCAGCCAGGCCGACCCCAACGCAAGCAGTACTGAAGCGAGGCGTTTCATGCCGCTCGCTGATCCCCCCGAACCATCCATAAAAGCTTAGTAGCCTATGGCACCTATCGTCGAGTTGTGCAGTATTTTTGTGTAACCCAGGCTGATCACAGGCGATTGAGCGCCCAGTCGTAGGGCTGAAAAACCAGCTCAAATTCGGATACACGGGCCCGTTCGAGCTCGGCGGCTGCTTCTGGTGTGGCGAACGCCACGATGAAGTCCACGATCGTGGCCGGCCGGCCCAGACGCCGCGCGTGTTCCTCGAAATCGGGCTTGTACCAATCGAAGATCGCCGACAGCTGGATCTCCTCGGCCTCATGGTCGACGCGAACATGGACCGGGTTGGAGCAGAATGCGCGGGTCACCGCGTCCAGCTGCTCATCGAGCCGCGCGGGTTCGAAGGCGTAGGGCATGAGAGCCGGACAGGATTTCGACGCGCAGTTGATCGCGGCGTGGATGCGCGCGTCGAGGAAGCCACGGATGTCCTCGTTCTCTAGGTCGTAGAGATTGGTCTCACCGCCGTCGAGCGGCAATCTGAGGCCGTAGAAGAAGCCGAACCCTGCCCTGGGGTCCAACCAGCCGCGAACGTCGTGCACCGTGTCGATGGGCCAGTTGTCGACGACCGCAAACAAGACGAGCGCATTGTAGGCGTTGATGTAGTAGCTCAGGCGATCGGCATCGGTCGTGAAGCGCTCCGGCGTCGTCCGCGGCCCGACGGATCCGAGCGTCGCAATGAATCGTCGGAGCTCCTCCACGTCCGCCCGCACAGCGATGTAGTCGACGCGTTCTCCCCGAACCCAGCGGCCGAGGGAGGTGTTCCACCAGCTGTAGTCGAAACCGCCGGCGGCTTGTTCGAACGGTTTGGCGTCGATTTCGATCGAGCGCATGCCGAGCGCCTTGACGGTCACGATCCCGGTCGCCCCGATGACGAGCGCGATCAGCAGCGCAACGGCCCACCAGCGCCCATACCAAGGCTTTGCACGCGCATTCACTTCCGGAGTATTGCACGAGCCAGCGAATCGTTACATGCATTCGCCCATCGGCATGTCGAGCATCACGATCTGGCACAATCCTCGCTGCAGCAAGTCGCGTCAGACCTTGCAGCTCATTCGCGATCATGGCGTCGAGCCAACCATCGTCGAATATCTGAAGACCCCGCCATCGGCAGCAGAGCTTGCTGACGCGCTCACAAAGCTCGGAATCGAGCCAAGGGCGCTGATGCGAAGAAAGGAAGCTCCCTACGAGGAGCTGTCCCTCGCAGATGAAGGGCTGAGCCGGGCCGAGCTCATCGACGCAATGGTCGAGAACCCCGTCCTCATCGAGCGTCCCGTCGTATTCGTAGGCAAGCGCGCCGCTCTGGGTCGTCCACCGGAAGACGTGCTCGCGCTGCTCGACTAGGCCTCTTGCCGCAGCCAAGGGCCGCAGCGCATCAATCGAGGGCTGAGCGGACTGCGACCGCGCGCAAGTCTGACACCACGAGGCTTGCGCCGGCGGCCTCCAAGGCTGCGGCATCGTAGCTGCCCGTGCTCACCGCGACGCAGCGCGCTCCGATCGCATGAGCCGCAGCAACGTCGTGGGGCGTGTCGCCGATCACGACGACCCGGGCGCCCCCGTGTCTAGCGCCCGTCCGTGCCAATCCCCTGTCGAGCGCGGCGCGAAGAAGCTCGGCGCGCTCGCTATGGTCGGAACCAAAGCCTCCGAACGAAAAGAACGAATCGAGTCCAGCGCGCGCGAGCTTCGCATACGCGGCTGGCTCGATGTTCCCAGTTCCGAGGCCCAGAACCAGGTCGTCACGCTCGCGGAGCTCAGAGAGCAGCGAGAAGGCGCCCGGCAAGACCTCGAAGGCGCTCGCACTCTCGAGCTCGCGCGGCAGGTGTGCGACATAGCGACGAAGCACATCGTGAATCAAAGCCTCGTCCGCGGCTACGCCGTACTGCCTGAGCGCGGTGCGCACGATCCAGGGATCGGTGCGGCCCGCGAACTCCACCGAGTGCAGACTCACTTCCTCGTCTAGATCGTCGAGCACTTCGTCGAGCGCAAGCTCGATCGCGCGCCGTCCGGCCCCCCCTGCGCGCAGCAGCGTTCCGTCGATGTCGAACAAGGCAATGATGGGTTGCACGGAGCGAATGTAGCAGGCGGGGGTTTTCATAGTAGGCTGCGCCGAACCGATGGACCTCCACCTTCTCGCCAAGCTCCCCCTCTGGCTTGCCGCGTTCCTGCTCTCGCTGACCTGTCACGAGGCGGCGCATGCGCTGGCCGGCAAGCTCGGAGGCGACTCGACCGCGGCAGCGCAGGTGACCCTCGACCCCTTGCCGCACATTCGCCGGGAGCCCTTTGGCGCGCTGGTGGTTCCGATCCTGTCGTTCTTGCTACAGGGCGGCGGCTGGATGATCGGCTGGGCAAGCGCGCCCTACGATCCCTCCTGGGCTAGTCGGCACCCGAGACGAGCTGCCGGCATGGCTGCGGCCGGACCGGCCGCGAACTTCGCGCTGGCTTTGCTGGCCGCGCTGACCATGCGCATCGGGATCGCGACCGGCTACTTCTCGCTGCCCGCGGGCGGCCTGAGTCTCGAAACCCTGGCCGTCGCACCAGCTGGAGTCGCTCAGGGGCTCGCGCTCTTCTGCAGCGTGCTCTTTTCGATCAATCTGATTCTCGGCTGCTTCAACTTGATCCCCCTGCCCCCTCTCGATGGATACGCGATCGTGCCGATCGTTCTGAACGACCGAATGCGCCAGAAATGGTTCGGCATGTTCTCCGGCGGTGGCGCGCTGATGGGCCTGATCATCGCCTGGGTGCTCTTCGACCGCCTGATGCCGCCGGTGTTCCAGACTGCCATTGGGCTCTTGTACACGGGCATCTAGACACCATCTCGTGTTAGTATGGCCTCGTGCGTTGGATCGGGGTGGTTTTGGGGTGCGCGTTGTGGCTCGTCACGCCCGCGGCGTTGGCGGACGCGGCGGACGCTCACTACCGGCTCGCGAAAACGCTCCGAGCGCAGGGGAAGTACGAAGAGGCCCTCGCCGAAATCAACCTCGCAGTGGAGGCAAGGCCCAGCTACGCGCAGGGGCATCTGACGCGCGGCTCGATCCTACGGCGGCTCGGACGCTACGAAGAGGCGCTCGGAGCGTTCAAGAGCGCGATCGCGCTCGAGCCCCAGCACGGCGGGGCATACGGCCAGGCCGGCGCGGCGCTGCTACGGCTCGACCGGCCCAAAGAGGCGGTGAGCTATTTGAAGAAGGCGACCGAGCTCGAACCGAACAATAGCAACCATTGGCTGAACCTCGGCGTGGCGTACCGCAAAACCAAGAACAACGACGCTGCGATTGCGACCTACCAGCAGGCGCTGAAGGTGATTCCGAACGACCCGCCTCTGCTCAACAACCTCGGCGTGGCTCTTCGCAAGGCACAACGCTATGATGAAGCGATCGTGGCACTGAACCAGTCGCTTGCCGGCGATCCGTACGACGTCGAGGTCGCACGCAACCTCGCGATCGCCTACCGCGGTGCCAAGCGATACAAAGAGGCGATCCCGATCTACATCAAGTCCATCGAGCTGGGCGACGGTGGACCGCCCGAGCTCTTGTTCGACCTGGCGTCCTGCTACGAGAAGGTCGGCCAGACCAAGACTGCGATCGCTACGTTCGAGCGCTACATCACGGTCACTGAAAAGAGCGACCCCGAAGCCGCGCAGCGCGCCCGACAGGCCATCGGAAACCTCGAGCGCCGCTAAGCGACGCCGAGCCCGTCAGTCGATGAAGAAGCTGAAGCCGGCCTCGATGCTCCAGGCGTGGTTCGGAGCGTCGGGCGGCATCTTGAAGTACCGCGCCCAGCGGCCCCGCACTTCGAAGCCCATCCAGGAAAGGAAGCCGTAGCCGAGCCCGGCGAACGCGCCGATCGTGCCGGTGCCTGCGACATAGGTCGGTAAGGGGACCCCGACGTAGCCCCCGGTGAATGCGCCCGAGAGGCGAAGCTTCTTGATGTTCCCGCGCAGGGCGAGCATACCGCCGCCGCCGAAGCCGGGGTTGTCGAGCGGCCAAGATTTTCCGATCCATTGGAAATAGCCGCCCAGGTGCAAGGGCCCGGCAACGCCGTAGGAGCCGTCCAGCCAGAGCGTTGGCTGCCACGTTCGCTGACCTGCGTATTCCGAGACAGTCGCGCCGAATACTCCGTCAAAAACGACGAGGTCCGTAGCGTCGGCTGAAGCCGACTGCGGGAGACCCAAGACGGCCAGCGAGCAAAGCAGAACGAACATGGGCGCGAATCGCTTCACGCCCATGCCTGTTACCACAGCTCAGCGAGTGTCCCGCAAAACCTGCGAGGCTGCTCGGCCTCAGTTCGCGGTCGCCGCGATGATAGCGTCCGCAACGTCGAATTTCTTGAGGAACTCGGTGCGGGCTTCCTTCATGTGGCGAACCCACTGCTCGTAGTCGCCATGACGCCCGCGAGCGTCGTAGAAGCGCTGCGGGTTTAGAATTTCGGGCGGGACCTGCTCAACCAGGGCAGCGTTCTCCGGGGCATCGACGTCGACGATCTCATAGCCGAAGTCGGGGTCCTTCTTCCACTTGATCTTCTCGCTCAAGAGCGCCTCGAGCATCGCGCTCGAATGCCGGATCTTGATGTTGAGCGCCTTGCCGTCTTTGACGTCGTGGGCCTCGCCGCCGATGTAGCCGGTGTTCATCAGCCACATGGTGACGCCGGGCATGGTTGCCGCGAGCTCCGCAAAGCGCTTCGCCTGCAGACCGTGTTTCGCCGGGAAGAAGGGCTGCGTGAACGGCGACCGGGTCTTGCCTCGCTCCTTGCCCGCCGCACTGGTCATGGAGGTTTCGCCGAGCATGAAGTAGCCGGCGGCCTGTTCGGGTGAGGTGAAGCGAATGATACCGGGCGTCGCCGCATCGTAGCCTTCATCCCGATTGAGGATGCCCATCGACTTCACTTGCGGGATCGACTTGAGGTCTGCGGCATCGGGGATCGAGCTCAGGGGCACGATCGAACGGCCGTTCTGCGTCCAAACGACGAAGTCCCATCCGTCCGCAGGAATGCCGTGGCTGTCGACCACTTCGTCGATCTTTACGTCGCCGGCGATGTACTTGTCGACGTTGCTCACGTCGGCGCCGGTCGCGACCAGGATGTCACGAAGCCGGGCGACTTCTTCGGTGGAGAGCACGCTCTTGGTGAAGTGGAACGAGCCATCGGGTTCGAGGAACACGTTCTCGACCCAGGCCTCCGGACCGATGGTCGCCTCGTATAGAACCGGCTCAGTCTCGAGCGAAAGGCCGTCGGTCTTGGCGAAGCAGCCGTTCTCGGTGATCGTCAGGGCGCCGTGCGGCCAGAGCGTCACCATGTCGTCTTGAATCGGCTCGGTGAGGTCGCCTTGCTTCGAGAAGGTGGTGGTCGTTTTGCCGGTGCCCGACAGGCCCATGATCGTCATGGTGACCTTGTCGCCACTCGTTGCCGTAACGGCCTTGGCACCAGCGTGAAGAACCAGGCCGCCCTGCTGGTAAACGTAGTGGTTCAGCATTCGAAGGACGCCCTTCTTGGACTCTCCGAAGTAGTCGGCGCCCATCACGTGCGTCGTGAAGCTCTCCATGTCGACGATGATCGCCTGACGACCCGGCATGTCCTCGAGGAAGAGATCCGGCGTGTAGATGAGACGGAAGGTCGGCTTGAACGGCTGCGCCAGCTGCTCCTTGCTCTCCACGTCGGAACGCGGGAACGCTAGGATCTGCTGCATGCCTGCGATGTTTGCGCCTTCGATCGTGTAGAGCCAGGTCGTGCCGAACGCGCCGTTGCCCAGACCCGAGTAGCCGTCGATGGCGATGAGCTTGCCCTTGTCGGCGATGTACTTCGCCTGCCGCTCGATCAGAGCGCGAGCCTTGTCGGGAGCGATGATTTGATGGCTCCAGCGATCTTGCTTATCGATGATGTACGTGTACTTGGCCATGCGCGCCTTGTTGCGCGTGACCTTGTTGATGCTGCCGACGGCGGTCTCCTGAACGCAGGGAGTGTGCGCAAGCGCCAGCTCGCGGAGCTCAGCCTGACCTGGGTTCTCGATGTACTCGACGTCGAAGGGACGGGGGTCTGCGGTCGCCATATTCTCTCCGTTTCCGTCTTGGTCACTCGGAGCGGAACGCCTTATCAGCAAGCTCCAACGGTTTCATATGACCATGTTTTTCGGCGCTGTCCAGACCCGACTGGAGTTGCCGCCCTGCGGACAGGCGGTAAGCTGCATCGCGTGCGCCCGTTGCCGCTAAATTTTCGCGATGCCTCGGGTTCTCAGGAATCCGCTTGGAACGACTGGCGATGGCAGTCGCAGCACGCCGTGAAGACTCTGCAGGCTCTCGACAAGGCCCTGGCCCTGACCGAGGCGGAGCGAATTGGAGCCGGCCGTGCGGCCGCTGCGGGGCTTCCGATTTCGATCACTCCTTACTATCTTTCGCTCTGTCACCCCAGCGACCCAAGCTGCCCGATTCGCCGACAGTGCATCCCCCTGGCCGAAGAGGCGATCGCGGTCGAGGGCGACCTCCGCGATCCACTCGGCGAGGAAACGCACGAAGTCGCCCCTCATTTGGTTCAACGCTACCCCGACCGCGTTCTTCTCGTCGCTACCGACCGCTGCGGGGTTTACTGCCGCTTCTGCACGACGATCCCGGCTGGTGGGAGACGGCGGTGGGGCCCGCTCGATGGCCGCGCTCGAGCCCGCGTTCGCCTGGATTGAAGCCCATCCCGAAATCCGCGACGTCATCGTCTCGGGCGGCGATCCCTGTCTGATGTCTACCGAGCGAATCGCGCGATTGCTGCGCCGAATTCGGGAGATCGAGCACATCGACTACGTGCGCCTGGCGACTCGTGCGCCGGTCACCCTCCCCCAGCGAATCACCGAGGAGCTCTGCACGGCGATCCGGGAAAGCCACGAGCGCACTTGGGTGATGACCCATTTCAACCACCCCAAAGAGCTCACCGAGGAGGCGCAGACCGCCTGCGCACGTCTGGCCGACGCCGGCCTGCCGGTGATGAACCAAACGGTCTTGCTGCGGGGCGTCAACGACGAAACCGACACCCTGGAGGCTCTGTTTCGAGGCCTGGTCCGCTCGCGGGTTCGACCCTACTACTTGCTGCAAATGGACCCAGTCAGCGGGACTGGGCACCTGCGGACGGCTTTGCGGCGCGGGGTCGACTTGATGGCAGCCCTCCAGGGGCGCGTCAGTGGGATCGCGCTTCCGAAGTTCATCGTCGATACACCAGGTGGCCTCGGCAAGGTGCCAATCGGGCCGAATTATCTGGTGAGCGAGAAAGATGGCGTCACGGTGCTCCAGACCTTCCGCGGAGAACTCGTCGAATACTACGACCCACCCGAGAACTGAAAAGCCCGCTTTTTACAGCCTGCCAAGTGGCAAGCCCCGGCTGGTGGCTTTATGAATCGTCCGCCCGCCGCGCAGGGCACTGAGGAGACCCCATGCAACGAGCCTTAACGCTCCATCAATCGACCGTCGGGAAGAAAGTGATGATGGCCCTGTCCGGCGTCATCATCGTGGGCTTCGTGATCGGCCACTTTTTGGGCAACCTGAACCTGTACCGCGGTCAGGAAGCCCTGGACGGCTACGCCCATATGCTGCAGAGCCTGACGCCGGTCCTGTGGGGCACTAGGCTGCTTCTGCTCTTCGCCTTCGGCGTGCACATCTGGGCGGCGTTTTCGCTCTGGCTTGCGCAACACCAAGGCCCGCGGCTCGCGCTACAAGAAGCGCCAGGACCTCGCGACCGACTATGCGGCGCGCACGATGATCTGGTCGGGCCCGATTCTGCTCGCGTTCGTGGTCTACCACTTGCTGCACTTCACGATCCTCCCCGCGCATCCGGGCGAGGTCTATCGGAACGTGGTCGAAGGCTTTCAGGTCCCATTGATCGCAGGCGTCTACATGGTGGGCATGGTCGCGCTCGGCTTGCACATCTACCACGGCATCTACAGCGCCTTTCAAACGATGGGCGCGAACCATCCTCGCTACAACTCCTTCCGCCGCGATCTAGCCATCGCGATTTCGGCTGCGATCACCGTCGGGAACCTCTCGTTCCCAATCTCGGTGCTCGCTGGTTTCGTCACACTGTAAGGGTCGCCATGGAACTTCGATCGAACGAACCGACCGGTCCCATCGAGCATCGCTGGGAAAAGCACAAAGAGGCGAACAAGCTCGTCGCTCCGGCCAACCGCCGAAAGTACACCGTCATCGTCGTGGGCAGCGGGCTCGCTGGTGGCGCGGCAGCCGCCTCGCTCGGCGAGATGGGCTACAACGTCAAGTGCTTCTGCTACCAGGACAGCCCGCGACGCGCGCACAGCATCGCCGCCCAGGGCGGAATCAACGCCGCCAAGAACTACCCGAACGACGGCGACAGCGTCTACCGGCTGTTCTACGACACGGTCAAGGGCGGCGACTTCCGCGCGCGCGAATCGAACGTCTACCGGCTCGCCGAGCTCAGCGTGAACATCATCGACCAGGCGGTCGCCCAGGGCGTGCCGTTTGCGCGCGAGTACGGCGGCACGCTCGCCAACCGTTCCTTCGGCGGCGCGCAGGTGTCCCGCACCTTCTACGCGCGCGGCCAGACGGGCCAGCAGCTCTTGCTCGGTGCCTATCAGGCCCTCAGCAAGCAGATCGAAGAAGGCACCGTCGAGATGTTCCCGCGGACGGAGATGCTCGACCTCATCGTTCACGAAGGGCGCGCCCGCGGCATCGTCACGCGCGACATGACGACCGGCGAGGTCAGCCCGCACCTCGCGGACATGGTCGTGCTGTGCACCGGCGGCTACGGCAACGTCTTTTACCTTTCGACCAACGCCAAGGGCTGCAACTGCATGGCGGCCTGGCGCGCGCACCGGCACGGCGCCGCGTTCGCGAACCCCTGCTACACGCAGATCCATCCGACCTGCATTCCGCAGGCCGGGCAGCTACCAGTCGAAGCTCACGCTGATGAGCGAGTCGCTTCGAAACGACGGTCGTGTCTGGGTTCCGCGCAAGAAGGAAGACGTCACCAAGCGCCCTGAGGACATCCCCGAGGAGGATCGCTACTACTACCTCGAGGAGCGCTACCCGGCGTTCGGCAACCTCGTCCCGCGAGACGTGGCGTCGCGCAACGCGCTCTACGTGACCAACGACGGCCTCGGCGTGGGCCCCGAGGTCGATGGCGAGCGTCGCGGCGTCTACCTCGACTTCGGCGATGCGATCAACCGGCTCGGCGAGGATTTGATTCGGGAGCGCTACGGCAACCTCTTCGAGATGTACGAGCGCATCACGGGCGACAGTCCTTACGAGACGCCGATGCGCATCTACCCGGCCACGCACTACACGATGGGCGGCCTCTGGGTGGACTACAACCTGCAGACCAGCATTCCTGGGCTATTCGCGGGCGGCGAAGCCAACTTCTCCGACCATGGCGCGAACCGGCTCGGCGCCTCTGCGCTGATGCAGGGCCTGGCGGACGGCTACTTCGTCTTGCCGTTCACGGTGGGCAACTACCTCGGCGAGGTTCGGACCCTGCCCCCGCTCTCAGAAGACCATGCGGACGTGACCCAGGCTGTCAGCGCGGTACAAGAGCGTATCCACAAGCTCATGAACGCGCCCGATCCCAAGCACGCGCCGGAGTACTTCCACCGCAAGCTCGGGCAGATCATCTGGACCAAGTGCGGCATGTCCCGCAGCAAGGCGGGCCTCGAAGAAGCGTTGCGCGAGATTCCAAAGCTGCGCGACCAGTTCTGGCGCGAGGTGAAGGTCGTGGGAAGCGGTGCGGAGCTCAACCAGACCCTCGAACGAGCCGGCCGCGTTGCCGACTTCTTCGAGCTCGGCGAGCTGATGTGCCTCGACGCCCTGAAGCGCGAGGAGAGCTGTGGCGGTCACTTCCGAGAAGAGCACGAAGAGAACGGAGAGGCTCTCCGTGACGACGAGAACTTCCAGTACGTGGCGGCCTGGGAATGGACCGGGAACCCAAGCGAGCCCCGGCTCCACAAAGAGCCGCTGTCCTTCGAATACGTCAAGCCCAGCAAGCGAAGCTACAAGTAAGGGGCCTATCGATGAGTGAAGAACTACTGAATCTGACTCTCCACGTCTGGCGCCAAGACGGCCCTAGTGATGCCGGCCGCTTCGAAGTGCACCAGGCCAAGGGCATCTCGACGCACATGTCGTTCCTCGAGATGCTCGACGTCGTGAACGAAGATCTAATCGAAAACGGCAAAGTCTCCGATCGCTTTCGACCACGACTGCCGAGAGGGCATCTGTGGCATGTGCGGATTTGTGATCAATGGCGTGGCACACGGGCCACAGAAGCTCACCACCACATGCCAGCTCCACATGCGGCAGTTCAAGAACGGCGACGAGCTCTGGCTCGAGCCCTGGCGCGCAAGCGGCTTCCCGGTCCTCAAAGACTTGGTCGTCGACCGGAGCGCGATGGATCGCATCATCCAGGCCGGTGGCTACATCTCGATCCGCACAGGCAGCGCATCGGAAGCCAACGAGCTCGCCGTGCCGAAGGCGATGTCCGACCTCGCCATGGACGCGGCGGAGTGCATCGGTTGCGGCGCCTGCGTCGCGGCCTGCCCGAACGCCTCGGCCAGCCTCTTCACGGCTGCGAAGATATCTCACCTTTCATTGCTGCCGCAGGGCCAAGCGGAACGTCAGGACCGCGCCCGCAAGATGGTGGCGCAGATGGACGCTGAGGGCTTCGGTAGCTGCACGAACCACGGCGAGTGCGAAGCGGCGTGTCCCAAGGGCGTGAGCCTGCGTTGGATCGCGCGGATGAACCGCGAGTTCGTGCGCTCGATGGTGAACGCCGACGCGCCGATCAAGAGCCGCGAGCGCTAAGCGCGCCGGCTGTCCCAAACGAAGCGGACGATGATGCCCAGCACCGCGATGACGGTGAGGATCAAGGTCGCTACGGCGTAGCGTTGCGCCAAGTCGCGAAGCACATCCCAGTTGTTGCCGACCGCGTAGCCCACCGCCATCAGGAGCGCGTTCCAGAGGGCCGCGGAGATGCCGCCGTAAATGAGCACCGGCGCAACGTTCATCCGCGACAGGCCGGCACCGACGAAGAAGAAGGCGCGAAGCGCCGGCAAGAAACGATTGGCGGCCAGGTACAATGGGCCGTGTTTGTCATAGCCTCGACGCACTGCGTCGAGAGCCCGTGTTGCGCCCGGCGTCCTCAAGAACGAAGGCCAGCTGTCCTCGTGATTCGCAAGCCAGACGCCGAAACCCCAGGCCGCCATCCCACCGATCAGCGCGCCCAGGGTCATCGCCAGGTACACGAAACCCCAATGCAATTGCGCGCGAACCGCCAAAGCGACGGCGAAGAGTGCAACGGTATCCCCCGGTATGGGCGGGAAGACGTACTCGATCGCGGCAGCTGCGGCGACGAGCGCGTAGGCCCAGAACAAGGAGCCGTGCTCGAGTGTGTGCAGAAATTCGTCAAGCATTCGAACAGCACATAGGCTTGCGACCAGAGTCGATGTAGCACATTGTCCGCCTCGACATCAGCGCCCGATGAGTCAGTCTACTTCAACGCAAGGTTAGAATCGTGGCGAGCGGAGATGCATTGGTTTCAGTCCTTCAACGCCCCAACGCACGGGTCGAGGACGTTGCCATTCTCCTCGCCAAGGAAGCCACCCCCTTGCTGGACGAGCACGCAACGCGCCGAAGCCTCGACGGTCTCGGCGCCGAAGCCTTGATTCGACGCGGCCTCCGCTCCAGTCCGGAGCGCGACGGACGGATCCTCGCGGAGCTGCTCTTCGAAGAGCTGGGCTTCGAAGGGGAGCGCGACGACTACTACAACCCATACAACAGCTACCTCGACAAAGTGATGATTCGCCGCAAGGGGATTCCGATTTCACTTTCGGTGCTCACCATGGCCGTCGGCGAGCGCGCGGGGATGGATGTCGAAGGCGTCGGCTTCCCAGGTCACTTCCTGGTTCGCGTCGGCGGACCGGACGGCGTCTACCAGGATCCCTTCCATGGCGGCGACTTGCTCGACGGTCACGGTTTGCGAAGGCTCGCAGCGGAGTTCCTCGGCGCAGAGATGGCCTTGCACCCGAGCTACCTCGAGCCGGTGGACTGCCTCACGATTACGATCCGCATGCTCGCGAATCTGAAGAACGCGCATCGCCGCCAGGGCGACTACGCGCGGGCGATGCTGGCTTGCGACCATCTGGTCGAGCTGACGCAGGCGCCCGAGCACCGGCGTGACCGCGGTCTCCTGGCCCACGCCCTTCGAACCTATGGCGCCGCTTCTGAGGACTTGGCGGCCTATCTCGAAGCACGACCGGACGCCAAGGATGCTCACGTGGTCAGCCAGGCCCTGGCAGAAGCGCGACAGCAGGCCGACCTGGTTCTGCACTGATTGCAGCAGTTCTTCTGCCCGGCCGCTTTACAGCGGCCGATGGCGTGCAATGACTCCGCCCGACTGGTGAGTCGCATGTCGATCGAATCTCTCAAAGCCCTCTTTCGGCCCGAGCTCGATGAGCTTTCCGCGTACCGGGTGCCCCCTGCCCCGCCGGCGGTGAAGCTCGACGCAAACGAGAGCCCGTTTCCGCTGCCGCCCGAGGCCCGTGCTCGCCTCGCCACGGCTCTGCACACTACCGAACTGAACCGCTACCCCGACGGACGCGCGAGCCGCCTGCGCGATGCGCTTTCTCGCGGGCTCGGCGGGAGCGCCGACGAGTACGTCCTCGGCGCCGGCTCGGATGAGCTCATCGGTTCGCTCGCGACCGCACTGTGCCGACCGCGGGCTGGCGCCGAGCGTCCGGTCGTCGTCTTTCCCGAGCCGACGTTCGTGATGTACCGGATGACCAGCCGCGTGCACGGATGGGACCCTGTTGGCGTGCCCCTCGATGCGAACTGGGACCTCGACGCGGAGGCCATGGCCATTGCGCTGGATCGAACATCCCCGAACCTTGTGTACTACGCGAGCCCGAACAACCCGACCGGCAATTGCTTTTCGCGCGAGAAGATCCAGGCGCTGGTCGAATCCTTTCCAGACACGCTGCACGTGATCGACGAAGCGTACGGCGCGTACTCCGGGCAATCGTTTGCAACCTTTGCTGAGCAGCACGACAACTGCGCGCTGATGGGCACTCTTTCGAAGGTCGGCTTTGCTGGGATGCGAGTTGGCTGGGTGCGAATCCACGAAGGGCTCTCCGCCGAGCTCGAGAAGGTCCGTCAGCCGTTCAACTTGAACAGCGCTTCGCAGGTGGTGGCGACCATGGCGCTTACCAACCTCGCCCCACTGCTCGAAGACCAAATCACCACCATCGTCGCCGAGCGAGAACGCCTTGCGAAAGCGCTAGACGCGCACGATTCGCTGCGCTGCTTTCCGAGCGGCGCGAATTTCCTTCTCGTTCGGTACAGCGGAGACGTTCCCGAGCTCTGCGCGGCCCTTCTCGAGCGCGAGATCGCCGTTCGACAGTTTTCGAGTGGGGAATCACGGCTTCGAAACTGTATCCGGATCACCATTGGCACCCCGGAAGAGAACCTGCGCCTCGTCGAGGCGCTCCGCGATATACTGGACTGAGCGATGTCGGTAGCACGAGAGGTGAAGCCCGGTCGGGCCATTGAAGCGTTGATCTGGGCGGCCGATGTCGCCGCAGACCCGACGCTGGCTGAACGGGGGCCAGAGCGCCCTGCCCCCGCGGAGTGGCGCGCGGTGCCAGTCTCGGTATTTCGCGATCAAATGGATCGCCTGCTCACCTCCAAGCATCCGGAGCCCGGGCTCGATGCGATCGAGTCGGTCGGCTGCCTCGACGTGTGGCTGCCCGAAGTCGCGGCCATGGTCGGTTTCGGCGACAACGAATGGCGACACAAAGACGTCTGGAAGCATACCAAGCAAGTGGTGAAGCAATCGGTTCCCCGCCTCGAGGTTCGCTGGGGCGCGCTCCTGCACGACATCGGCAAACCGAGGACGCGTCGGATCGATGATCGTGGCAACGTGACCTTTCATGGGCACGCCGAGGTCGGCGCGTCGATGTTTCGCAAGCGGGTCGCCGATCGGATCGGCTTTGTGGGGGCCGAGCGCGAGCGGGTCCAGTTCTTGATATTGCATCACCTTCGCGCGGCGCAGTACGACGACAGCTGGACCGACGCGGCGGTTCGTCGGTTCTATAAGCAAATGGGCGATGGGCTTCGGGACTTGCTGGATCTGAGCCGGGCGGACATTACGACGAAGCGACCGGAGAAACGACGCCGGGGCGTGCAACAGATCAGCCTCCTCGCCAAGCACATCCGCGACCTCCAGGAAGAGGACAGCAAGGTGGCGCCGCTGCCCAAGGGCCTCGGCACGGTGATCATGAACGAGTTCGGGGTGCCTCCGTCGAAGCGCCTCGGTGACTTGATAAAGCAGCTGACCGCGGCTGCGGAGGCCGGCGAGGTCGAAGCCGGGCACTCGGCAGACTACTACATTGCATATCTAGCCGCGCACCGGGACGAGTACGCTTTGGACTGAGGTGACTATGCAACGGAAATTCTCGCTGCTCGTCGTGCTCGCCATTGCGGCAATCGTGAACCCAATGGCCGGGGATGGGCTCGCCGCGGCCGAGCCGGTGACGGAGATTCGAATCGCCACCCTCGCGCCCAACGGCTCATCGTGGATGAAGGTATTCAACGCCTGGAATCGAAGCGTCCAGAAGCTCAGCAACAACACCTTGAAGCTCCGCTTCTACGCGGGCGGGAGCCAGGGCGACGAGCGAGACTTCGTTCGGAAGATGCGCGCCGGCCAGGTCGACGGCGCATCGATCACCACCTTAGGGCTCGGTCAACTGGTCCGGCCGGTGCTCGTGCTAACCGTGCCGGGCGTGTTCACCGAATACGCGCAGCTAGACAAGGTTCGCGACGAGCTGAGTGACCGCTTCACCGAGATGTTCGAGAAAGAAGGCTACACCATCCTGGCCTGGGGCGACGTCGGCAAGACGCGCCTTTTTTCGACGCAGCGCATAGAGCGCCCGTCGGACATCAAGAAGATGCGCCCCTGGGCGTGGAAGGACGATGTTATTTTCACGGAGTTCCTGAAAGTCGTAGGGGCAAACCCCGTCCGGCTCGGGATGCCGGAGGTCTACCCGGGCTTGCAGACCCGAATGATCGACACCGTCCCGGCGTCGGCACTGGCCGCCCTTTCGATGCAGTGGCACACGCGACTCAAGTACGTGTCCGCACGCAACAGCGGGATCATCGTCGGCGCGACGGTCGTCCGGCGAGACAAGCTCGACGCGCTCTCCGATGAGCATCGGAGGGTGTTGCTCGAGACCAGCGCCCGGGTCGAAGCTGCGTTGAAGAAATCCATCCGACAAGACGATGCCGTTGCCTACGAGACGATGCTCAAGCGCGGCATGATCGCAGTCGACACCGCCGAGCACGAAGCCGAGTGGGACGATGTCAGCCGCCAAGTACGCGAGCGCCTAACAGGCCGCGTCTACCCCAAGAGCCTCCTGGAAGCCGTCACCGCAGCCGCCAAATAGGGCAGTGGAGCTAGCGCGTCCCCAGTTGGAAGTCGGCGATGGCGTCCATGACCTCGTCGAAGTCGGCATCGCGGAAGCCGGCGCCGCTGACCAGCCAATCGGTGTGTGACGAGTCGCGGCCGCCGTGGAAGTGACCGAGGACGTCGAGGTGGTCGGCGGTGCCTGCCCAGAGGAGCTCGCCCCAGACCATGCTACTGGTTGGGACGAGGCCATCGTTGAACGAGCTCTCGAGCGCCCGACCGAGGTGCCGTTCCAAGTATTCGCGAGCCTCGGGGCTGGGGTTCGGTGGCGGATAGACTTTCGAAGTGCGTCCCGCGCCCATGTAGAGCGTCGAAAAGACCGCCGCAGAGAGCGCGGCGAGCGGCGAGCGGAGGTTCTTCGCAACGCGTAGCGGCGCGGGCGCGGGAGATCGCGTCACGACGCTGCCGTAGCGAAGGTTGGGATTGTCCTCGACACCAGCATTGAAGATGTCCATTGACTCCGGGGTGAGCTGAATGATGGCACCTTGATCGCTCCGAATACCGTCGAACCAATCGCGAACTTCGGCCCGCCCCTCGTCGCCCAGGAAGCTCAGAAGCAGCTCTGTTGTCTTCTCGAGCAACTTGATCTCGATTCCAAGGGCTTGGTCCATGTGACCCAAGGCGGCGATCAGCGGTGTGAGAATGGTCAGCGGCGGCCCGCCAGCTCGTAGCGTCACGTAAGTCAGAAGCGACAGTGCTTCGAGCAGCCGAGTGCCAGCCATGGTCGTGAAGAAATACGCAAGCGGCGTGCCGTAGTGCGGGGTTGCAATGCTGGTCACCGTTCGAACGCGATCGAACCAGTGCGGCGTGTCGGGCCAGGCGGTGGGCGAGGCGAGAAGCCGAACATCGAGGCCTCCGGTCGAATGGCCAACCAGGTGAATCGCCCCCGCATCGTCGGCACAGTGCTGCTGAATCGCATCCATTAGCACCTGCGTGCGATGCACGATGGAACCGGTCGGCGGCGAGGACACCAGCACGAACTCGCAATCCGCCCCACAATCCAAGAAACGGCCGGCAAGCGCCTCTTCGACGTGCATGAAGTAGTCGAAGCCACCGAGCCGCGCAAAACCAAACAGACCGGGAACCAGAACGATATGATGCAGAGGACGCGCCACGAACCGCGAACTGTATCACGGACGCAATCCCGGTCACTGACACTGCCCCCAAGACAACAGGCGGCAGCGCGAGCCCGAAGGGCGAAGCCCGGCGCGAATGCGCCGGCAAGGCGAAGCGCAGCGACCGCCGCGCCAGGCACGCTGCTCACTCGCGTGAGAGTGATACCAGGACTACGGGTGGGGGTGGGCGGGCGGTGTGACAAAACCTAACCACGCACCCCACCCACCGTCCCCGCTGCCAAACACCTGCGGCAGCACAAGCCGTACGTCGCCACCCGCCCGCCCGTCCACCGACTCGCAAGACAGCACCCGCCGGCAGCACAAGCCGATAGGCGAAGCGCGCGGCAGGGTGCGCGGAACGAACTAGCGCCGGTAGCAGATCTGAAGAACGCCGCCGACGCCGCGGGGCTTCACGCGAAGCTGCAGCTTCTCGGAGTGCGGAAGCTTGCGCTGGTTCAGGTCGACGCCGTAGCGGGCAAGCCTAGTCACATGCGCGGCAAGGTCACGAATGTCTCGTGAGAGCGTGAAGCCGAGCACCTCGGGCTTGTTCGCAGCTGCTGCGATCACGTGGGGGTTCGTCATGCCGAGCACCGTGGCGGGCGCTGCAATCGGCATCGTCTTGATGACCGGAAGCGGAACGTCGGCCGAAGCGCTCTTCGCACCGAACAGGGAGGAGATGAATGCGCACAGAAAGCACAGAACCCCAAAGCAGGGGCATCTACGGGAGCCACTTAGCCCCAACTGAACACTCTTCCTCAACCTCTGCCCATCCAAACTATGCCAGACGCTGTACTCTTAATCTAGAAGGGCGAAATCTGACTGAAATCCGTGACCCCTTAGACGGCAAGTTAACCGCTTTGGAACCGCTTGCAAAGTGAAATAGACTCATTTTGTGTAACGTCTTCGTGGCACGCGCATGCGGCCCGCCCCTCAGACTCCTCCACGGAGGAAGAGAAAAGCCCGGTCGAAGCCGGGCTTGAAGCTAAGTGTATGAAATAACTCTTAGCTCACTCGGCACCGCGGGTGCCGCGTCGAAGGTAAGCTGGGATGTCGAGCACCGCTTCATCGTGCAGCGCGCTGGCCCCGAAGGCCCGGGTGCCCGCAACCTGGTTGACCACCGCCGGGACGCCCTCGAGCGTCGAGGAGAAATCGTCGGCATTGGAGGGAGCGGGGCGCATAGCCCTATTGGCGGGAGCCTGTGCCGCGGTCTGGTTCGAGGAAACAGACTGACGCAAGCCGAGAGGAATCGGCGAGGTGCTGCCCTTTTCAAAGCCCGTCGCGATGACGGTGACCTTGACCGTGTCCGAGAGATTCGAGTCGGTCACGACGCCGAAGATGATCTCCGAATCCTCGTGCGCTGCCTGTTGAACCAGGCCGGCCGCCTCGTTGATTTCGCGGAGCTTGATGTCGGGACCGGCGGTGAAGTTGATCAGGATGCCCGTCGCGCCCTGCATCGACACCTCGTCGAGGAGCGGCGAGTTGACAGCCATCTCAGCGGCCTCGAGCGCACGTCGGTCGCCCTTCGCGATGCCCGTACCCATGAGCGCACGTCCATTGCTCGACATGATGGTCTTCACGTCGGCAAAGTCGACGTTGATCATGCCGGCGTTGATGATCAAATCGCTGATGCCCTGAACCGCCTGCAGAAGCACGTCGTCGGCGCGCGCGAACGCGTCGAGCATGGTGATGTCATCGTCACCGAGCGACATGAGCCTCTGGTTCGGAATCGTGATGATGCTGTCGATCATGTCTATCAGCTCTTGAACGCCGCGCTCGGCGTTCTTGGCGCGTCGGCGACCTTCGAAGAGAAACGGCCTAGTGACGACACCCACCGTCAAGGCGCCCTGGTCTTTTGCAATCTGGGAAATGATCGGCGCCGCACCCGTTCCGGTGCCCCCGCCCATGCCGGCAGTCACGAAGACCATGTCGGCACCTTCCAAGACCTCGGACAGACGCTGCACGTCTTCGAGCGCCGCCTTGCGGCCGACTTCCGGATTCCCACCCGCCCCTAGGCCACGCGTGAGCTCGGTGCCGAGCTGGATCTTTACGGGGGCGAGGCTGCGGTCCAACGCCTGCGCGTCGGTGTTCGCCGCAATGAACTCGACGCCTTCGAGCCCGCCTTGAATCATCGTGTTGAGCGCGTTGCCGCCGCTGCCACCGACGCCTACGACTTTGATACGTGCCTGAAGCTCTGCGTCATCCGCGAACTCGATCGAGATAGCCATCGATTCCTCCTAAAAAACTTCCCTGAACCACGCGCCGATCTTTCGACCGAATCCACGGCTCGTAGCAACTTCCACTGTACGTTCGGGCGCGGATGCTCCCGCTAGTTGGTCCGCTCCGTGCTTCACCAGGCCAACACCGGTTGCGTAGGACGGGCTCTTCACGACATCGATCAATCCACCGATGCCCGTGGGCGCACCACGGCGCACCGGCAGGCCGAGCACTTCCTCGGCAAGCTCAGGCAATCCATCGAGCAGCGTCGTTCCACCGGTCACGATCGCTCCGGAAGCAAGCATGTCCATGTAGCCGGTCTCGGCGATGACGTGGCGGCATGCGGCGAAGATCTCTTCTACGCGGGGCTCGATGATGTCGCAGAGCACGCGGCGTGGAAGCGAACGCGAAGGCCTCCCCCCGACCGACGGCACTTCGATCGTCTCATCGTCGTCGACCATGCGCGATGCTGCGCAGCCGTACTTGATCTTGATCCGCTCTGCCTCGGCCATCGGAGTGCGAAGTCCTGTGGCGATGTCGTTGGTCAGGTTGATGCCGCCGATGGGAATCGAGCTCGTGTGCACGACCGCGCCATCGACGTAGATGATGATGTCCGAGGTGCCGCCACCGATATCGATGAGCACGCCGCCGATCTCTCGCTCGTCACCGCTCAGCACCGCGTGCGCGCTGGCGAGCGGTTGCAGGACGACCTCCTCGACAAACAAGCCGCAGCGCTCGGCGCACTTGATGACATTTGCGACACAGGTCGACGCGGCGGTGACCATGTGTACTCGGGCCTCGAGGCGAACTCCGGCCATTCCGATCGGCTCTTTGATACCGTCCTGCTCGTCAACGATGTACTCCTGAGGAAGCACATGAAGCACTTGGCGGTCGCCGGGTAGCGGCACGGCCTTGGCCTGCTCGAGAACGCGTGTGACGTCTTCGGCGGCGACCTCGCGATTGGCGATCGCAGCCACGCCGTCCTGATTCATTCCGCGCACGTGACTTCCAGCGATGCCGGCATACACGGTGTTGATCTCGACTCCGGCCATCGTCTCGGCTTGTTCGACCGCCGCGCGGATCGCCTGGACGGTCGACTCGATGTTGACGACCACGCCCTTCTTCAAGCCCTTTGAAGGAACGGAGCCTATCCCGATGATGTCTAGGCCTTCTTCCGACTGTTCGGCGACGATCGCGCAGACCTTCGTCGATCCCAAATCCAACCCTGCAATGATCTCGTTTTCCGCCATCCGTCGCCTCTCACTGACCCATACCGAAAGGGGATTTAGCGGGACAACTTTTGTGCAGAAAAAAAAGGGGTGAAATGCACTTTTTCTGCGGGCGGAACTAACCCCTCTTCACCACCGTGCTGGGGTGCTTCCGCTCAGGGCAGCCGGACGGTGACGCGCTCAGGACTTCGAACGTTGTCGAGGTATACGTAGGAAGGTCGCGTCTTCTCTCTGGTAAGTCGTTCGAGGACTTGGCGTAGGCGTCGCAGCTTCTGACGGTGTTGGCCGTTGCCAAGGCGCACGTTCATCCCGTCGTCGCCGACGAAGAGCTCGATCCCATGGGCGCCTTCAAAATGAATTTCCGACACGGGCTCTTGCTTGGCGAGGCCTGCTCCCTCGTAGTCTTGAAGAAGCGCCATCGAGCGAAGCAGAATCGCAGTACGGTAGTCGAAGTCATCGTAGAAGCGCTCGGATGCGATGCCAGTGATGACCGGGAGGTCTACGGGATCGTCGACGCCAAGTCGTTTGAAGACCGCGCCCTCTTCGCTCACGAGATAGAGCTGGTCGAGAGCGACCAAGGCGACCGGCTTTCGCTCCACAATCTCGATCCGAACGCGCCCGGGCAACTTGCGAACCACATGGGCTTCTTCAATCCATGGGTGTTGAAGCAAGTGATTACGAGCATCTTCGGCTGAAATCTCGAATACGTTTGAACCAAGTTGCAGCCGTGCAGCCCGTCGAACGTCGATCTCTTCGAGTTGATCGTTCCCCTCGATGATGATCTCGCGAATCGCGAATGCATCGGCCTGGTGTGCGTAGCGGACGGTCTGCTTGCCCAGCAAGACCAGCGCTGCGACCAGCAGTCCGCCGAGAGCGACTTGTCCCCCGCGGCGAAACCAGGCCCGGTGGGCAAAGAGCCATCCACCCAGCGCTTCACGGGCCCCGAGCGCTCGCTCACGCCAGCTCTTCTTGGATTCGCTTCGCTTTCGTTTCTTGGGGAGAGGCCGCCGCCGATTCTGACTACGGTCCGCCGCAGCGGCCTTCGGAGCCAGCTTCTTGCGAGGCGTCTTCTTGGCGGGCGCCTTCCGAGTGGCCTTCTTGGCGGTCGACTTCCTCGGGGCTGCCTTCTTGGCCGCTGTGTTCTTGCGGGCGGGCCGCGCGCGAGCGGGCTTCTCTTCGGCCGACTTCCTTTGAATTGGCTTCTTGCGCGCCGGCTTCTTCCGGGCTGTCGATGGGGCCCGTCGGCGGTTCATCGTCGGAGCACCTCGAGGAGCTCCGGGCCCGTGTGCGTGATGTCCCCTGCTCCCAACGTGATCACCACGTCGTTCGGGCGAACCCGTTTGCCAATTGCTTCCGCCAAATCCTTGCGGTCTTGTACCAAGGTCACGTCCCGATGTCCGTGCGCGCGAATCGCCTCGGCGAGTCGACTTGCATCAGCTCCTTCGATGGGTTTTTCGCCCGCGGCGTAGACCTCGGTCAAGAATAGGACATCCGCTCGATTGAAGGCCCTGGTGAGCTCGTCGAAGAGGTCTCGCGTTCGGGTGTAGCGATGAGGCTGGAAGGCGACGACGATCCGTGAGCGATAGGCCGTCTGCGCGGCCTCCAGGGTGACCTCCACTTCGGCCGGATGGTGCCCGTAGTCATCGACCACCGTGACTCCACGCTCTTCGCCCACGATGGAGAATCGCCGCTGTACGCCTTCAAAGCCGCGCAGGGCCGAGCGCACCTGGTCGTGGTCCACCCGCAGCTCGTCCGCGACGGCGATGGTTGCAAGCGCGTTCAGGACGTTGTGGATGCCCGGCATCCGAACCTCGAACTGACCCAAGCTTTTGCCGTGATGCTCGACCTCGAAACCAACGGTCAGGCCCGAAAACACGGGGTTCCGCGCTCGATAGTCCGAGTGGGCCGAAAAGCCGTAGGTCACGATGCGCTTGTCGAGCCGCGGCAGGATGTGCTGCACATTCGGGTGATCGAGACAGGCGACAACCAGACCATAGAAGGGTACGCGGTTCGCAAAATCCACAAAGGCTTCTTTCACCGCGTCGAGGCTTCCGTAGTGGTCGAGGTGCTCCGGATCGATGTTGGTAATGACTGCAATCGAGGGAATGAGGTGGTGAAAGGAACCGTCCGATTCGTCGGCTTCCGCCACGAGCAGATCGCCCGCCCCCCTCGCGGCTCCAGAACCGAGCGCGTTGAGCTTGCCCCCGATAACGACTGTAGGGTCGAGTCCTGCCCCACGCAGAACGGTCGCTACTAAGGATGTCGTCGTCGTCTTGCCATGCGAACCGGCGATCGCGATGCCGTCCTTGAGCCTCATCAGCTCCCCGAGCATCTCCGCGCGCGGAATCACCGGAACACCTGCCTGCCGAGCCGCAACCAGCTCCGGATTTGTAGGCGGGACCGCAGAAGAGAAGACGACGACGTCGGCCTCGGTAACCTGCTCGGCGTCGTGTCCGACGTAGATCTTTGCGCCCTTTTCAGCGAGGCGCTTCGTGTAGTCGTTTTCGCGAAGGTCGGAACCTGTCACGTCGAACCCCGAGTCGAGGAGCACCTCCGCAATACCGCTCATGCCGACGCCGCCGACCCCAACGAAATGGATAGACCGAATTCTTCCTCGAAACATGGTCGCTTACTCCCACAGGGCTCCGTCGACGACAACCGGGCGGCGCGGGCGATGCGCAGCCGGGCGAAGGGCGACTTCGGAACAGCCCAGCCGCAGCATCGGCGCCATCGCGAGGCCGCTGTACTGGATACCGGAAGGCGGCTCGCTCTGGGCTGCGCCGCTCGTCTCCCCGGAGGGCTGCACGCCGCCGATCCAGCCCATCATATCATCGACGATCGCAGCAGCGGCATCTGGCCTGCCGTGGTCACGGGCTGCGCGGGCCATGGCCCGACGCTTCGCCGGGTCGTCCAGGACGTCGGCGATCAGCTTGCCCAGAGCTTCGACCTCGAGCTCCGACTCGCGAATGCAGATCGACGCACCCTGCTCTTCGAGCGCTTTGGCGTTCCTTGCCTGGTGGTCATCGGCTGCAAATGGGAACGGGATCAGGATCGACGGGCGCCCAATCGCGCAAAGCTCAGCCAAGGTCGTGGCTCCCGCGCGGGCCACCACGAGCGCCGCATTCGAATAGGCGCGCGCGATTTCGTCTATGAAGGTGACGACTCTTGCCCGCAGGCCGAGCTCCCGATACGTCGCTTCGACCTCTTCGCGCATCGACTCGCCGGTTTGGTGCACGACTTCGAGGTTGCGAGTCGTGATGCCCGCCAGCGCGAGTGCGCGAGGCAGGTCTTGGTTGAGCTTCCTGGCGCCCTGCGACCCGCCGAGGACCAGCACCGTGCGTGCGCGTGACTCGAAGCCTTCTGGGTCGGCCAGTGCGAGGCGCGCATGCTCGACGAACTCGTGCCGAACCGGGTTGCCCGTCAATCGCGACTTGCTCGCTCCGAACACCTGCTCGGTCTGCTCGAAGGTGATGTACGCGCGGTCTACAAATCGCGCGAGAATGCGATTGGTCATACCCACGTAGGCGTTCTGTTCGAGAAGCGCGGTCGGCCTTCCCGAAAGCGACGCGGCGAGCAGGACGGGCCCGGAGGCATAGCCGCCGACGCCCAGCACCAAGTCCGGCTCGAAATCGCGCATCAAGGACGCGGCTTCCTTCATCGCCGTCGGAATCCTCGCGAAGCTCTTGAAGCGCGCGCCGACGCCCTGCCCCTTGAGTGGCGTCACTTCTAGAAGCGCCAAAGCCTCGCCACGCTTCGGCAGAATGCGAGCCTCGATGCCGCGGGCCGTCCCGACAAACTTCACTTCGAGTCCGGGAACGCGGCGTCGAAGCTCCTCGACGACAGCGAGACCTGGGAAGAGATGCCCACCGGTTCCCCCGCCGGCGACCATGATGCGTTGGATCATCGTGCACCTCCGCGCGCCGTGAGGAGCTGTGGCTGGCGTCGTCTGGGCTTGGCCTTTGCGGGCGCCTCTGCCGCCCGCGACACACCGAACCGAGACGTGTTTAGAATGATGCCGGCGGCGGCCGCATTCACGAGCAGCGAGGAGCCTCCGTAGCTGACGAATGGAAGCGCGAGGCCCTTCGTTGGAAGAAGCCCCATCGCGACCGCGAGGTTGGTGAAGGCTTGGAGCCCGATGAATAAGGTCATGCCCGCCGCCAGGTAGCCGGCGTAGTCGTCCTGAGAGCGCCACGCCGCACGAAGGCCGCGGAAGACGATCCAGGCAAAGGCAGAGCTGAGCAGGATGACGCCGATGAATCCGAGCTCCTCGCCGACGATCGCGCTGATGAAATCGGTGTGGGCCTCCGGTAAGAACAGCAACTTCTGCCGGCCGTCGCCGAGCCCCACGCCGGTCCAGCCGCCGGAGCCGAAGCCCATCAAGGACTCGGTGATCTGGTAGCCGGCACCCTGCCTGTGCTCGAATGGCTCGAGGAAGGCCTTGATGCGGCGCATCCGATATGGGGAAGATGCTATGGTGGCATAGCCAACAGGGACCACCAGCAAGACGCATCCGAGCAGGTAACCCGCCTTGGCGCCCGCAGCGAAGAGCACCACGAAAGTAAGTAGAGCGATCATCACCGCGCTGCCGAAGTCGGGCTGGGCGAGACAGAGGAGCATCAGGAGCCCGGCCACGAGCACGTGCGGCAGGAATCCGATGGAGAAGGTCCGAACCCGATGCGACTTCTTCGCCAATGAATGAGCGAGCCACATGATCATGGCCAGCTTGGCGAGCTCTGCGGGCTGGATGTTGACCGGACCGAGGGCGAGCCAACGCGTGGCCCCGCCCGCGCTTCGACCAAAGCCTAGGGCGACCGCGATCATCAGCAGCACAGCAACCAGAAGCACGGGATAGGTCGAGCGACGGAGCAAGTCGATGTTGAGCCGCGCGAAGGCGAAGAGAACGACGAAGGCGACCAGTGCGAAGGCCGTTTGTCGGACCAGGAAGTGATATCCGTTCCCGAACATGTTGTTGGCGTAGACGGCGCTGGCGCTGTAGACCATCACTACGCCGAACGCGATCAGACCGACGAGCGTGGCGGCAAGGGTGACATCGACCGGTCCGGGTTCTCGGATGGGCCCGGGTTTCGAAGAACGGCTCATGCTTGGCCTCCAAGGGTTTCGACTGCTCGTTGAAACTGATCGCCCCGCTCGGCGTACGAACGGAACATGTCGAAGCTCGAGCAGGCCGGCGCCAGGAGCACAGTGTCCCCCTGCTGGGCGAGCTCAGCGGCCCGGCTGACCGCCTCGCCCATCGACCTGGCCCGGCGAACCTCGACGGTGGAGCCGGCAAACGCCTGCTCCAGCAGTGGAGCCGCCTCTCCCAAAACGACGACCGCTCGTCCCGCGTCCGCCATTCGCTGACGAAGGGGTTGATAGCTGCCACCCTTGTCGACACCGCCCGCGATGAGAACGATCTTGCCCCGAGTGCCGGCGAGTCCGTCGATCGAGGCGACCGCAGCGCCCACGTTGGTGGCCTTCGAGTCGTCGATGTACTCGACGCCGTCGACTGAAGCGACGTACTGCATGCGGTGGGCCAGGCCTTTGAACTCACGGAGAACGGCGGCGATGTCCTCGTCGCGCACGCCGAGCAGACGGGCCGCGAGCGCAGCCGCGCAAGCGTTGGACACATTGTGAGAGCCCCGGATCCCCAGCTCCTCGACTGGAACGCGGAGCGAGCTCTGTGTGTCGACGAGCACGCCGTCGACGACGCGAACGTCGCCGTTCCGGCCGCCGAACAAGACCACGGCTCCGTCGTCGGAGATGAGCTCACGAAGATCGGGCGAGTCGGCCGGAAGCAGGGCAAAGTCCTCCGCGGCCTGTCGCTCGAAGACGCGCGCCTTAGCGGCCGCGTAGGCGTCAAACGATGGGTAGCGATCGAGGTGATCGGCCGTCACGTTGAGCAAGAGCGCGACGTGGGCTCTCATCTGGGAAACCCGCTCCAACTGAAAGCTCGACAGCTCTACGATGACCAGTCCGCCCTTCTTGCCCGCATCGGTGCCGGCAGCCTCGATCATCGGACGACCAAGGTTGCCCCCGATGAACGTGGGTCGACCCTGACGACTGCACATCTCGCCGATCAGGGTGGTCACGGTGCTCTTGCCGTTGGTCCCGGTGATCGCGACGATGGGCGCCTCGATGAAACGCGCAGCGAGCTCCACCTCGCTCACGACGGGCACCCCGCGCTGCTCCGCCTGGTCGAGCTGCCGCAGAGGCGGCACACCGGGCGAGACGACGATCAGGTCCAGGCCTTCGAACGCCCCCTCTGGATGACCACCGAGGACCAGCTCCGCACCCAGTGCCTCGGCTTCGTCCGCGCCCGCGCCGAGCGCTCCGCGATCACGTCGATCGTTGACCCGGACCCGGGCGCCGCGCTCCCTCAGAAATCGTACGACGGCCAGCCCACTCTCGCCGAGTCCGACCACCATCGTGCTGCTCTGAGAAAGGTCCACCATCACCTCAACTTCAACGTGGCCAGACTGAATACGGCCAGCACAATCGCAATGATCCAGAAACGAACGATGACCCTGGGCTCGGGCCAGCCCTTCTTCTCGAAGTGGTGATGAATGGGCGCCATCAGGAAGATGCGCCGGCCGGTCATACGGAAGTAGCCGACCTGCAAGATCACACTCACCGCCTCGACCACGAAGATGCCCCCGAGGATCACCGACAGAAGCTCGTTCTTGGTCAGAGACCGCGAGGGCGCCGAGGCCGCCACCGAGCGCGAGTGAGCCGACGTCGCCCATGAAGACCTGCGCGGGATAGGTGTTGTACCAAAGGAAACCGAAACCGACGCCGACGACCGACGCAGCGAAGATGCTGAGCTCGCCCGCGCTTTCGATGTGAGGGATGTCGAGATACCCGGCGACCACATTGCCGAACAGGGTTAGCCCGGCGAGATAGGCGAGAATCGCGTAGGTCCCCGCGGAGATCATGACAGGGCCGATCGCCAGACCGTCGAGGCCGTCCGTGAGATTGACCGCGTTCGAAGTGCCGACGATCACGAACGAGGAGAAGATGACGTAGAGCCAAGCTGGCAGCTCGATCGGATACTTCGAGAACGCGAAGAATGGCGCGGCAAGCCTGTGACGAATCTCGAGCCAGTCGCTCGGAAGACCCACCTCGCCGTAGTAGAGCCAGCCACAGACCAGGATGGCGGTGGAGAACTGCAGGAGAAGCTTGTACCTGCCCGAAAGGCCGCCCGTCGAACGCGTCCGGATCTTGGACGTGTCGTCGATGTAGCCGACCGCGCCGTACGCCACCGTGATCAGAATCACGACCCAAACCATGGCGTTCGAAGGGTCCGCCCACAGCACGGTGGAGAGGACCAGCGCCACCAACATCAGGGCCCCGCCCATGGTCGGTGTGCCCGCCTTGGAGAAATGCGTCTCGGGACCTTCCGCGCGAATGATCTGCCCGATCTGCTTGCTCTGCAATCGGCGAATGAACCAGGGATAGAGCCCGAACGACAGCAAGAGCGAAGTCATCGTCGCCATCAGGAAACGGAACGGCACGTAGCGCAGGACGTTGAGAAACGAGAGCGACTCGTACTCGTGCAGCGGGTAGAGCAAGTAGTAGATCATCGCTGCCCTTCCTCTAGGAGCTGGGGGATGACACGCTCCATCCGCATCGAGCGGGATCCCTTCACGAGGATCACCGCGTTGAGCGGGAGCCGCTCGGAAAGCTCTCCGCACTCGGCAGCGTCCACGAACCAGAGCGTGGCGGTCCCGCGAGAGTTCGCCGTCGCGACGGCCTGATGCATGCCCTCTCCACAGCCGATGAACAGAAACACATCGGCATCCGAAACGAGCTCACCAACTTTGCGGTGGGCCTCCTCGCTGTGCGCGCCGAGTTCCTTCATGTCGCCGAGGAACACCGCCAAGGGCGCGTCCCGCTTCTCGGCGATCGCTCGCGCCGTGTCCAATGCTACTTCCATGGACGCTGGATTCGCGTTGTAGGTGTCGTCGATGACCAGGCGATCGCCGCGACCGGTCCTGGGCTGCAAGCGGCCCGGCGACGGCGTGACCAGTGCGAGTCCGCGGGCGGCGTCTTCGAGGGGCAGGTCCAAACCAAGCGAGATCGCAAGGGCGCCAGCCGCATTGAGCACCGCGCCCTCCCCCAGCAAAGCCATCGCGATCTCGACGTTCTTGCCACGAACTTGAAATCGGGCCCGGGTGCCATTCGAGTCGACATCCCAGTCGACCACACGAACATCGTTCGCGGCTGCCCGACCGTAGAACAGCTTTCGCTTGGCTGCGACGACGGAGGCGCGCTTCTTGAGCAGCGGGTCGTCACCATAGACGACCGCAACACCGTCTGGCGCGAGCCCATGGAGGAGCGAAACCTTCTCATCCGCCACGGCTGCGACCGAACCGAGTCCTTCGGTATGAGCGACGGTCGCCCGAGTCACCATGCCCAGATCCGGCGCGGCGATCTCGGCGAGCCGCGCAATCTCCCCGGGCTCGCTGGTGCCCATCTCGATGACCGCAGTGTCGACCGTCGCGTCGAGTTGGAACAAAGTCATCGGAACGCCGATGCGGTTGTTGAGATTCCCGCTGGTCTTGAGGACCTTGCACCCTGCCGATTGCAGCGCCACTGCGGCGAGGTCTCTCGTGGTCGTCTTGCCGACGGAGCCGGTGATCCCGATGACCGTGCCATTCCAGCTGTCGCGATGAGCCCTGGCTAGATCCCCAAGTGCGCGTAGCGTATCGTCTACCTCGACGGCGCACACACCGCCCCGAAGCGAGGTTCCCCGCTCCACCACGACCGCCGTTGCGCCCACGTCCATCGCGTTCGCCGCAAACTGATGTGCATCGAAGCGCTCACCGCGGAGCGCAACGAAGAGATTGCCCGGCTCGATGGCGCGCGAGTCTGTCACGATGCCGCAAACGCGTTCCCATGAAGGACCGATCGCGTTGCCGCCCGTGGCCGAGAGTACCTGGTCTCTACTGAGCTCGACTCGATTGGCGGGAATTGGCGTCGCCATCATGCGCCTCCTGCCAGGGCTGCGATCGCTGTGCGCGCTTCTTCGCGGTCGTCGAACCGCGTTCGCTCGGCGCCGATGATCTGGTAGTTCTCGTGGCCCTTGCCGGCCAGGAGCACCGTGTCTCCGGGCCTGGCAGCGCGAATGGCGGCAGCGATCGCTTCACCTCGATCGACGAGGATGCAGTAGCCCCGGCTCGCCGCCAGCAGCTCGGCCGGCTCGATTCTGGCGCCAGCCGCGCGCTCCGCGCCCGCGGCGATTTCGTCGAGAATCTGCCGAGGGTCTTCGCTCCGCGGGTTGTCACTCGTCAGCACGCAGATGTCGGCGCCCTCCACGCCCACGCGACCCATCTCCGGCCGCTTCCCCTTGTCCCGGTCGCCGCCCGCGCCGAACACGACGATCAGGCGATTCGGCGTCACTGCGCGCATGGTTTGCAGAACCCGCTGAAGCGCGTCGGGCGTGTGTGCGTAGTCGACGAGCACAGCAACGTCCTGCGGATGCGGGATGCGTTCGAGTCGCCCCGGGCTTCCGGCAGCCTGCTCCCAAGCCTCGGTGACGCGTCTCAAATCGAGGCCGAGCGCGTAGGCGCAACCGAGGGCGACCAAGAGATTCTCGAGATTGTGCTCGCCGAGCATCGGACTGCGAAGCTCCACCGGCCCCGCCGGTGTTTCGACCTCCGCGCGAATCCCGGCGCGTGTCACCGACCAGTCACTGGCAAGGATCTCAGCCTCCCTTCCCGAATGCCGCGAACAGCGAACGACGGGAACGGACACGCGATCAGCTAGCTCCGCCCCGAAAGGATCGTCGACGTGAATGACCGCTTTACTGGGCCCGAGCTCGGTGAAGAGCCTCGCCTTGGCTTCGCCGTAGCTGGTCCATGCTCTGGTGGAAATCCAGGTGGTCGCGCGAGAGGTTGGTGAATGCGGCGACCTCGAAGCTCAGGGCGTCGACCCGATGCATCGCGAGCCCGTGGCTCGAAACCTCGAGCACCAGGTGCGTCGCACCGGCATCGAGCGCTTGGCGGGCGAATCGTGAGATGTCGTCGCCTTCGGGCGTAGTGTGAAGCGAAGGCCGCTCCGCGCCGCTTGCAAACAAGCCGGTCGTCCCGACGAGCGCGGGCTTGGCGGACACGGCCTCGAGCGCGCACTGCAGAAGATACGCGGTCGTCGTCTTTCCATTTGTTCCGGTGATTCCCACGGTGTGCAGGGCGCGGCTCGGTTCCCCGTACACCAGCTCCGCGGCACGCCCTAGCCCCGCCCGCGCGTCAGGCACCGTAATTTGGGGGATGTCGAACGCGACTCGCTGTTCGGCCATCAAGGCCACCGCGCCCGCTCCGTAGGGCATCGCCCACGAAGCTCAGCCCGTCATGAGTCGCTCCGGGCACCGCCACGAAGAGATCCCCAGACTGCACCTGACGTGAGTCGTGCTGCACTCCGCGGACGGCCTGCGTTGCCGTTCCCGAAATGCGCCCGCCCACACCGCGGCTCTGGAGTTGCTCTAGCGTCATCCCTCTGCTCCGCTCAGCGCACATGCGGCCCCCGAGGCACCGCCGCTGCAAGTGTCTTCGCGCGCGCTTCAGCAGCCGCAGCCTCGCTGTCGAAGCGCCGCCGCTCGAGCTGAATGCGAACTACGGCTCCGTGTGCGACCGCTTTTCCTGGCGCCGGGTCTTGGGCGACCACGACGCCCGAGCCTTTGACCTCCGCGACCAGCGATGCGGCGTGAAGTGCGATGACCGCCTGGCGCAATGGAAGCGAGCGCAGGTCCGGAACGGCACTCTGCCCCTTCTCGACCGCTTCTTCTTCGGCGGCGATCTCGGGTTCTTCGACGACGACAATTTCCTTCTTCTTCTGCGCGAGCACCGCGGGCCGGCCCTCTGGCGCAATCCCCATGTGCCGCAGCGTGACCTCAGCGATGCGCCGGAAGACCGGACCGGCCACGGTCCCGCCGTAGTGCGCGATCGCCGGCTCATCGATGACCACCGAAATGACTACAGCGGGCCGTTCCGCGGGCGCGAAGCCAATGAACGACGCCAACCACTTGTCCTTGGCGTAGCCACCGTGAACGTAGTCGGCCTTCTGAGCCGTGCCCGTCTTGCCCGCCACCAGATAGCCGTCCACCGCCGCCTCGATCGCGGTCCCCCCGGTTCGGTCACAGCCGTGAGCATCTGGCCGACGAGCTTCGCCACCCGCCGGGGAACCACCTGGCGCCGAACCTGAGGCTTGTTCTCCTCGATGGTGGTTCCGTGCCCGTCCGCCAGTCGGCGCACCAGCATCGGTCGCATCAGACGCCCACCGTTCGCGATCGCGCTCATGGCCGTCGCCAGCTGGACGTTCGTGACGCTCATGCCCTGCCCGAACGACACGGTGGCAGCATCGATCTCGTACCAGCGCCGGTGGTGGCGCAGAATGCCTGCGGTCTCCCCTGGTACCGCGAGCCCCGTCGGCTCGCCGAAGCCAAAGCGTCGAAGCCCCCGGTAGAGGTTCCTCTTGCCGAGGTCGAGCGCGATCTTCGCGATGCCGATGTTGCTCGAGTAGGCAAGGATCTGCGTGGGTGTCAGCCATTCGTAAGGATGTGCGTCGTGGAGCACACGCCCGGCTATTCGCGTGACGCCATTTTCGCAATTGATCGACTGATTCGGTTTCACCGCGCCCGCCGCCAATGCAGCTGCCATGGTGAATGGCTTGACCGTGGAGCCTGGTTCGAAACGGTCGACGACGGCGCGGTTGCGTCGATGCGCCGTAGGATGCTTCGAGGGCTCGTTCGGGTTGAAAGGCGGGTAGTTGGCTAGCGCGAGAATCTCGCCGTTCGACGGGTCCATGACCACGACACTGCCGCCGCGCGCCTCGAAGGTTCGAACGCCGAGCGCAAGCTCCCGTTCCGCGACGTGCTGGATCGCCTTGTCGATCGTCAAGACGACGCTCTGGCCCTGCATGGAGCGATCATCTTCCATGTCGTCTGCAAAGACGACGTGGCCTCGCCGGTCGCGAATCGCCTCGACGCGTCGATCTGAGCCGCGAAGTCGATCCTCGTAGGCGAGCTCGATCCCTTCGATCCCTCTTCCGTCGATGTCGGCAAAGCCAAGCAGATGAGCTGCAAGGTGGCGGTTCGGGTAGTAGCGGCGTGCTTCGCTCGTCAACTCTATGCCCGGGATGTCGAGCCCACGGATCTGCGTGGCCTCATTGGGCGTCACTCGCCGTTCGATCCAGACGAAGAAGCGGTCCGCCCCCAAGCGCTCCGCCAGGCGATCGGCGTCGAGATCGAGGATCTTGGAGATTCGCTTGGCGACCGTCCGAGGATCTTGGTCCATCGCTTTGAGGCGACGGGGATTGGCGTAGACGCTATCGACATCGGCGCTTACCGCGAGCTCGGCACCGTGCCGATCGTAAATCGCGCCGCGACGTGGAGACACCCTAAGCTTGCTAAGGTGCTGGCCTTCAGCCATCTCCCGCAGGCGATCGCCGCTCGAGATCTGCAAGTGAAAGGCGCGAACCAAAACCAGAACTGCGACGCAGGCCACGCAGCAGCCGAGCAGAGCGATCCGCGCTCGAAACCATCGCTGATGGCGATTCTTCATCGCACTCTCCCCGCTGCCGTGCGCTTGCCGTTCTCTTTCATCGTCACGATGCGTGTCGGCTTTGGCACCTCCATGCCGAGAGTTCCGCGCGCAATGGTTTCGATGCGACCACTTTGCCGAAGCGTTGCCGCTTCGATGGACAGCAGTCGGCGGTCTTGAAGGAGCTCGCGCTGACGACCGCGCTCTTCGCTCACCTCGTAGCCGAGGCGAACGGTTTCGAACCGGATCGACAGATGCACCACGAAGGCAGCAGCGGTGGCGAACACAGCAACGCACCAGAGAGGCAGAAAGCGACCCTTCATGCCGCCACCTCCACGCGCCGAGCCGCGCGAAGCTTGGCGCTGCGCGACCTAGGATTGACGTTGCGCTCTTCATCCGACGCGATGATTGGACGCTTGGTCAAGGGGGAGAGGTGCTCGTTGTCTCGAAATGCGTGCTTCACCAGTCGGTCCTCGAGCGAATGGAAGCTGATCACCGCGACCACGCCGCCAATCCGCAACAGCGTTGGCGCTTCCTCCAGCAAAGATTCGAGCTCGCCTAGCTCGTCGTTCACGGCAATGCGCAGCGCCTGAAAGGTCTTGGTCGCCGGATCGATGCGCCCACGTCGTGGCCCGATCGCGCGACGCACAGCGTGTCGAAGGTCGCCTGTCGTCGCGAGCTCCCCCTCTTCGTACGCGCGCCGGAGCGAGCGCGCTATCTTCCGGGAGCGATGTTCTTCGCCGTATCGGTAGATCAGGTTCGCAAGCTCTTCGGCGTCGCTGCGGCCGATTAGCTCCAACGCGGTTTCGCCTTCAGTCGGATCCATCCGCATGTCGATCGGTCCGTCTTGTGCGATGGAGAATCCACGTTCTGCAAGGTCGAGCTGAGTAGAGCTGACGCCCAGGTCGGCCAGGACGCCGTCGAGTTGCTCGATCTCGAGCGATGCCAACAGGTCCGAGAGCTCGCTGATGCGCGCTTTTCGAAGAGTCACCCGATCCCCAAATGCGCAGAGCACCCCGCCGGCTGCTTCTAGTGCGCTCGGGTCTCGGTCAGTTCCAATCAAGCGTCCGTCGGGAGCGCTGCGTTCCAGAATCGCTTTGGCATGCCCTCCACCACCGAGCGTCACGTCGGCATAGATACCGCCTGATGTCGGTGCGAGTTGTTCGAGCACCTCGTTGAGCAGAACTGGCGTGTGCTGGAAAGCGCTCACAGGCCGAGCTCCGCTAGCCGTCTGGCGATCCCCAAACGGCGCTCCTCGTCGCTGAGCACTTCCTTGCGTAGGTCCTCGAAGCTCGCCTTGGCCCAGAGCTCGATGTAGCTTCCCATTCCCGCCCAGAGCGCGTCGCGCTTGAGCCCAGCGTGCTTGCGAAGCGCCGCTGGGATGAGAAGCCGCCCCACCTTGTCGACATCGCACTCGACAGCGCCGGACACGTAGATTCGCTTAAGCGTGACGACGTCTGCATCAAACTGCGGGAGCTCGGAGAGCCGCCGCTCAAACGCGATCCACTCCACCATCGGATACGCGACCAGGCAGCTGTCCAGGCCGGTCGTGAGCACCAGCTGCGAGTCGCCCTGAGCGCTCATCACTTCTCGGAAGCGAGACGGCACAGAGGTGCGTCCCTTTGCATCGATGGCGTGCTCGTAACGTCCGCGGAACAACCTAACCCTCTCGTCCTATTTGTGAGGTAGTTGGCACTTGATCCCACTACTTCCCACCAAGGCCGGAAACTAAGGCTCAGCCGACGCCCCTGTCAACTTCTTTCGGTAGGCCAAGTGGCAGAATTAAAAAGGGTTTTTGGGTTGATGTAGGTGTGTATGGGCTGGCTCAGTCGAGGTGGGAGGCGTTCCTCTCGTTTTCATGAACGCCTGCTGCCCCTCATCCTGTTCCATAGTCAGCCGGATGGGGCAACTTTGGCGTATCTAGTCCAAAATGCTGCCTGTATTGGCTTTGCAGGAGCATGCTATTCTCGTGTTTCGTGGATCCGATCGACGAAGCGTGGGAACGGGTCGAGGCCGACTGGGGAAATCAGGAGTCGCATCGCCGCTTCGTCGGCGTCTGCGTCGCCCTGGATCGGCTGCCTGAGGCCGGAAAACGCTATCGAGCTGTCCGCGATTCGGAACCTGCCCGCCGAGAGCAGGCCGAAAAACAAATCGACGGCCTGATCGCCTTGGCAACCCAGCAGCTACAGGACACCCGGGTCAGGCCGGCACCGAGCGAGCACAAAAGGACACTCACATGGGCCGCGTTCTTTATCATGTTGCTCTTGATGGGGGCGGGGCTCCTGCTCTTGTTGCGGGCCTAGCCCGCTCGCGAGCAGCCCGCGGTTCGCAATGCAGATCGACTTCGCCGCGAAAGAACTGACCGTGAAGCTGGTCTATTACGGGCCGGCGCTCAGTGGGAAGACCAGCAACCTGCGCGCGATCCATTGGCTCGGCACGTCCAATGCCTGCGGCGAGCTCATGACGCTTGAAACCCAGAATGATCGCACCCTGTTCTTCGACATGCTTCCGATTACCGTGAGCTCCGGCAGCGGCCTCAAAGTGCGACTGAAACTGTTCACCGTCCCCGGTCAGGTGATGCACAACGCTACCAGGCGACTGGTCCTGCAAGGGACCGACGGCGTCGCCTTCATTGCGGACTCGCAACGAAGCGAGGCCGATGCAAACCGTGAGGCATTCCTGAACCTGAGGCGCAACCTCGAGGAAAACGGAATAGATCCAGAGCGCATTCCGATCATCATTCAGTTCAACAAACGCGACATGGACAACATCCGCACGGACGAAGAGCTCGAGATCATCGCCCAACGAGGTAGAGAGCCGATCTACAAAGCCGTCGCGACACGAGGCTACGGTGTCATGCAAACACTTCGCGGTTTGATTCGCGATACCTGGGCGAAGCTCGAAGAAGATCATCAGCTCGAAGAGAAGTTCGGGATCAGCCCGATCCGCTTCATGAACGAGGTGGAAGCAACACTAAAACACCATCCGGGCCAACGGGAGCGATGATGCAGGACGAGACAAACGCCGCTGACATCCTGATGGGAGATGTAGTTCGACTCGAAGACGTGTTGAGTCGCGATTCGGTGACATCCGTATGCAAGTCGTTCTTTGGGCTGTTCGGGCTTCCGGTTCGCGTGATCTCCCATGAAGGGGAGTTGCTCGCCGACGTCCACCGGGACCGTCCGCTTTGCAACTACCTCAATACCTTCGGCGACGGGGAGCGCGAGTGCGCCAAGACCGTCGGCATCGTGCGGGACCTGGAGCCCGACGCGCAGACGCTCATTCACCCCTGCTTCACGGGTGCCGTGTATCGAATCGTAGCCCTCCGGTATCAGGGGCGTCCCATCGGTCGATTCATCGTCGGCCCTTACGTGCCCGCGGAAATCCAAGGTCCGCCCGCTTCGCTCACGGCCGTCGACGGGGCCATCGATGCGGCGACGGCGCACGGGCATTTCGAGACGATGCCGCGCGTGCGTGAAGACATAGCCGAAGAAATCTCCGCGCACCTCCGGGGCGTGCTCGAGCTGCTCGTGTTCTCCGGTCATCGCGCACAGCTCGCTTCGACGATGCAGGTCGCTAGCGTCCGCGAGAACTACAGAGAGCTCGCCGAAAAGAACGAGGCCCTCAAGACATCGTTCGAGGAGCTGAAGCAACTCGATCAACTCAAGAGCACGTTTCTGGCCACCGTGAGTCACGAGCTTCGTAGCCCGCTCACCTCGATCATCGGCTACACCGAAATGCTCGAAAGCGGCGCAGCAGGCGCGCTCAGCGACGGCCAGGCGGAGTTCCTAAGCACGATTCGCGCCAAGGCCGATCAACTTCTCGGCCTCATCAGCAGCCTGCTCGACCTCGGCCGCCTCGAGGCCCAGAACCTCGAGCTCAAATACGAAGCAGTCGACCCACACGCCCTGTTTTCCGACCTGGTGTCGACGATCGTGCCGACAGCGAACCAGCGTAATGTTTCGCTCGACATTCAAGTCGGCGACCAGACCCCCAGGGTGTGGGGAGACCAGGTTCGCCTAAGCCAGATTCTGCTGAACCTCACCGACAATGCGGTGAAGTTCAGCGACGAAGGCGGCGCCGTCGTCATCCGCGCAAAGCCTGGCGAGCTCGACGCGCCGGGCGCCTCGGGCCGGGGCGCCGCTCTATTCGCTGCGAGCCGGCCCGCGGTGGTCCTGACCGTGCAGGACAGCGGCATGGGCATCTCCAAGGAGAACATCTCCAGGGTCTTCGACGCGTTCTACCAGGTCGACGCGGGGACCACGCGTGTCCACGGCGGCGCCGGCCTGGGGCTTTCCATCGTGAAGCAACTCGTGGACGGACACGAGGGCACGATCGAGGTGACCAGCACACTTGGCACGGGCACCGTCTTCACCGTGACCCTTCCGGCCGTCGACGACGATGCGTGATGAATTCGCCAAAATTGAATGGTTGAAGACCCGCTTCGAGCTCGACGGCGAATCGAATGGTCCACTGGTCGGCATTGGCGACGACGCAGCGGTGATCGACTTCGGCAATCGTCCGACGGTCGTCACGGTCGACACGCAGGTCCAAGACGTCCACTTCCGCATCGACTTGCTCTCTTGTCGCGAGCTCGGGTACCGCGCGATGATCGCCGCCGTGAGTGACGTTTGGGCGATGGCCGCGATGCCAACCGCCTCGGTGATCGCTCTCACCCTACCCGCAGACTTGTCCGACCCGGACTTCCGCGACCTAATCGATGGGCTCGCCGAAGCCGCGCGAACCACCGGCGCACGAGTCATCGGCGGCAACCTGAGTCAAGGCCGGTCGCTGTCGGTGACGACGACGGTCTTCGGATGGCCGATCTCCGAGTCGCTCACGCGGCGAGGCGCGCAACCTGGCGACTCGATCTACGTGACGGGGACGCTAGGCTCAGCGGCGCTCGGATTTGCGATTCTAGAGGCCGGCAGGCTCGACCTCGAAGGAGCCGAACCGTTCGTGCAGCGCTGGAAACGGCCGCCGCTCAACGGGCGAGCTCCCAAGCTGCTTGCGCGCCTCGCCACCGCGGCGGTCGATGTCTCCGATGGCTGTCTCCAAGACTTGCAGCACCTGGTCAGGGCTTCAGACGTAAGCGCAATTCTGCATGCCGATGCGATACCCACTGCGCCCGGCTTCAAAGAAATCTGCCAGGCGCTCTCGGTCGACCCTACGACGCTGGCCCTGAGCGGGGGTGAAGACTACGAGTTGCTCTTCACGGCACCGGAGTCCGCGGATGCTGCATCGCTGGGTACCCGGATCGGAGAGATCATCGAAGGCTCCGGAACCCGGGTGCTCGACGCGGCCGGCCGCGAGCTCGACATCGCCGAAAGCGGCTTTCGTCACTTCTCGTAGAGCAAGGCAGAACGCCGCTCATCGTCGAACTTGGCGGCACCTCGCGATTCTTCTGCCAGCACTTCGTCTAGCGAGGCGCCCCGATCCACCGCCTTGCGAAACTCGGGCCCGCCAGTGAGAAGATCGATCGCAGGTCGGTCCGACACGAACTCGTAGACTTCGGTTCGCCATCGGTCCCCGGCCTCTAGCTGCGGGAGCGCGGCCGCAAGCATGCGTAGGTATGTTTCGTACGGTCGAAAGACCCAGGGGTCGGTGACGTGCACCTGTACCCCGGAACAGCTCCGCCCGGCGTGCTTCTGAAACGTGGGGGTGAACTCGACCGGCCGCAGCGTGACGCCATGGAGATCGAGATCCAGGAGCGGGCCGACGTCCAAGCCTGGGCCGCCCCAAAGCTCGAAGGGCCTCGTGGTTCCCCGCCCTTCCGACAGCCTCGTGCCTTCGACCAGGCAGCCACCCGGATACACCAGCGCCGTGTCGAAGGTTGGCATGTTGGGCGAGGGCATCAGCCAAGGAAGGCCGGTGTCCCTCCATTCCATCGAACGGGTCCAGCCCTCCATCGGGACCAGGCGTAGGACGCTCTCGTCGATTCTTTCGCGCTCGCAGACCCAGCGCATGAGCTCGGCGATCGTGAGACCGTGCCGCACCGCAACCGGGTACAAGCCGACGAACGACAGATAGCCCTCGCGCTGCGCAGCGCCTTCGACTCGGACACCGCCAAGCGGGTTGGGTCGATCGAGGAGAACGACTTCGGTGCCTACGGCCGCCGCGACTTTCATCGTGAGCGCAGCAGTCCACACATAGGTGTAGTAGCGCGAGCCCACGTCTTGCAGGTCGATGACGACCGCGTCCAAGTCCCGCATCCAGTCGGGGTTCGGACTCAAGTCCTCCGCGTCGTCTCCGTAGAGCGAATAGACGGGAACCTCCGCCTCGTCGCTATTCCCGACGCCGACCATGTCTTGTGCGGCACCGGCGAATCCGTGCTCCGGCCCGAAAAGCGCAGACACACGGGCGCCGGCCTGGTGGAGGACCTGCGACGCAGAACGAAGGTTTCGGTCGACGCTGGCCGCGTGCGCGAGCAGACCAATCTTTCGACCGGCGACCAGGCGAAGCGCGTCCGGGTCACCGTCGGCAACCCGGTCCAGCCCCGTTCGGACGCTAGTCAATCGGCCTCGCCTACCGCCGGCGGCTCATTCGCTTCGCCGGCGAGCAGATAGAGGAGCGCCATGCGAACCGCGACTCCGGCTTCGACCTGCTCGAGGACGACGCTTCGCTCGCCGTCCGCGATGATGCTCTCGATCTCGACGCCTCGGTTCATCGGACCCGGGTGCATGATGATGGCGTCGGGCTTCGCGAGCCCAATCGTGCGCGGGCCGATGCCAAAAGTGCGCGCGTATTCACGAAGACTCGGCAGGAGCGCCCCTTCGAGACGTTCACTCTGAATGCGAAGCACCATGACGACGTCGGCGCCTTCCAGACCCTCTTCGAGCCGGTCGAATACGCGTACGCCGAGGGAATCGACCGCGGCTGGTAGCAGCGTACGCGGGCCGACGACGCGGACCTCGCAGCCAAACAAATTCAGCAGATGCGCATTCGATCGGGCGACTCGCGAGTGTGAAATGTCTCCGACGATCGTCACGACCAGGTTGTCGAGAGTGCCCTTTGCGCGTCGGATCGTGAACGCGTCGAGCAGGGCCTGTGTGGGGTGCGCGTGCATCCCGTCGCCCGCATTGATGACGCTACAGCGAATCTTCGAGGCCACGTAGCTCGGCGCACCCGACGCGGCGTGTCGAATGACGATGACGTCGGGATGCATCGCCTCGAGTGTTCGGCAGGTGTCTTGCAGGGTCTCGCCCTTCTTCACGCTCGACGCGGACACGCTCATGTTGATGACGTCCGCGCTCAGGCGCTTGCCCGCGAGCTCGAACGATGTCCGTGTTCGTGTGGACGCTTCGTAAAAGAGGTTGATCACGGTCTTGCCGCGCAGGGTCGGCACCTTGCGGACGGGTCGGCGCGAAACCTGGAGGAAGGCCTCCGCAGTATCGAGGATTCGCTCCACGTCGACCTTCGTGAGCCCTTCGATGTCGAGGAGGCTGCGATGAGTGAAGGGCTCCATCACTCCCCCTCCGTCAGCACGACGCGATCCGGTCCGGCTGCGTCGACCCAGACGTCGAGGCGCCCGCCCGGTTCCATGTCGATGACGCGACCCACGAAATCCGCAGCGATGGGGAGCTCGCGGCCGCCGCGGTCGCAGAGCGCCGCCAACCAGACCCGCGCTGGGCGCCCGTGGTCTTGGAGACACTCGATCGCCGCGCGGACCGTGCGGCCCGTGTGCAGCACATCGTCGACGAGCACGACGTGCCGGCCGCTCATATCGAATGGGATGTCGCTCGGCCCAATCTTCGGGTTCGGTAGCGCCGTGGCAGCGTCATCGCGGTAGAGTGAGATGTCGACTGTCCCTACGGGCGGCGGCCTTCCTTCGACCTTCGCGATCTCGTCCGCGATGCGCTGGGAAAGCGGAACACCACCGCGACGGATGCCGACGAGCGTCAGGCCTTCGATGCCTGAGGTCGCTTCCAGAATCGCAACAGCAATGCGTCGAATGCTTCGTTGGATAGCGTCCGCATCGAGTACGACCTTCTGGGTTCGAGCCACGTTTGGCGCAGTGTGTGAGAAAAGGCCGAGCGCTTCAAGCCTAGGCGAGCGAAAGACCTCCATCGATGGTGACCAGGCTTCCGGTCTGCCAGGTTTGGTCCAAAATGCTGATGATCACAGCAGCCACTTCCGCTGCAGTGCCGAGCCGGCCGAGCGGGTGCAGGGCCGCCAGGCCGGCGAGTTGGGACTCGACGCGATCCGCCAGCTCTCCGGGTTCGAGAGTCTCGCCGGGTCGCAGACGCGGCGTCCGAAGCATGTCGGTCTCGACCCCGCCTGGCAGCACGGCGTTCACTCGCACGCCGGCGGGCGCGAGCTCGAGCGCCAAGCCCTTCGTCATCGCGTTGAGCGCCGCTTTGCTCGCTGCATAGACCAGGGTGTGCTGCGCCACGCGCTCGGAGAGCGTGCTCGACACGTTGACGATCGACCCTCCCCGGACACCAAAATGCGCCGCGAGCGCTTGCGACAGCAGCAGCGGCGCCACGAGATTGACCCGCAGCTGCGCTTCGACCGAATCGAGGCGGATCGCGCCAACCGGCTCGTAGCGAGCGATGCCCGCACAGTTCACCAGGCCGTCGACGCCCCCGAACGCATCGACGGCCTGTGCCGCCGCCGCGGAAATACCGGCGACATGCTCGAGGTCGAAGGCCAGGGCCCGGATTCGATCCGGCGACGACGCCTGGAGCTCCTTGAGAGCCGTTTGGTCGCGGGCGATGGCGACGACCTTTCCACCGCGCGCCAGAACCGCATCGACGGTGGCGCGCCCAATCCCACGGGTAGCGCCGGTGACGATCACGGTTCCTTGCGAAACCTTCATGTCAGCCGAGCCCCGCGATCGGACCCCAGGGCGGTTCGGCGGGAACATCAGCCGGCTCTCCGCCCACTTCGATCTCGTCCTCGGGCATGAAGCGCGGCGAGTCCACGCAGAGGATTGTCTGATGTCGATCGCTTGGGTTGCTGTAGCTATGGGCCGCGCCTCTGGGCCAACGATGCACCGTCCCGGGCGGACAGGGCTGGCCTTGGCAGAGAAGCCCCTCCCCCAGGACCATCTCGGACTCCCTCATCTGCTGATGAACGTGAAGCGGGATGCTCTGCCCGGGCGCGACGTTCAGCCGATAGATGCCGGCGCCTTTGGTCTCGTAAATCACATCGACCGTGCCGAAGGGCTTGTGCTCGACTTCGAAGGAGCACCATGACGCGCTTCGCTCGATCTCGAGCGAAGGAATCGCGAAGCTCCGAAGCGCTCCGGGCTTGCTGAGTCGGATGACCGCAGAATCGACCTGGGCACGTCTCTCATCAGGCGCGGGCGGCGCCAGAATGTACCGGGCCAGCACATGCGCGGCGGTCTCGAGGAGGCGGAAGCGACAGCTTCGAAGCAGGAACACGAGCTGCGATGCGGTCGCCGCGTAGTCGATGGTGGCGCGTAGGCTCTCCTTGACGGCGGATTGCTCCGTTTGAAGACGCATCTCGACGTCGACGCGAAGCGGCTGCGAGGCGTTGCGCTCGTGCGGATATACACCGACCACGCAGTCGACCATCAGCTCCTCGATGCGCAGCACATCCATTCGACAAGGCTATCGCATTTCAGGACTTCTGCTAGAGTGCGTCAGCTCATGGGCCAGCCCGAGTCCAGTCACGTGAACGGAATCGCGGAGGTTGCTGCTTTTCGAGCGGTCCCGCGCACGGGCGTGATCTACGTCACGGTCGAAGCGCAGAAGCGCGGATTCAGCCTCGATGCGCCGGGCTGGTGCAACCTCGGCCAAGGTCAGCCGGACACCACGGCCCTTGCGGGCGCCCCCGAGCGGGTGACCAGCATCCCCGTGCACGCGGGCGATCTCGACTACGCGCCGGTGCCGGGCATCTGGGAGCTTCGTGAGGCGGTGGCGAGCCTCTACAACCAGCTCTTTCGCCGCGGAATGAAGTCGCAATACTCCGCCGAGAACGTCTGCATTGCGGGCGGCGGACGCGTCGCAGTCATGCGCGTCTGCGCGGCCATCGCACCCATTCACCTCGGGCACTTCCTGCCGGACTATACGGCCTACGAGGAGCTGCTCGACGTGTTCCGGCGCTTCTTGCCGATCCCGATCTTGCTCGACCCAAAGCACGGATACGAGTTCACCCGTGACGAGCTCGAAGAAGAGATCCTCGGACGAGGCCTCAGCGCAATTCTGGCGAGCAACCCTTGCAACCCGACCGGCAAGGTCGTGCAAGGTGATGCGCTGGCGAGCTGGGTCGAGACGGCGCGAGACTTGAACTGTGCGCTCCTGCTCGACGAGTTCTATTCCCACTACGTCTGGACGGGGGAGCAGTCGATCGTCAGCGCAGCGCAGTACGTCGAAGACGTCGACCAGGACCCTATCGTCGTGTTCGATGGCCTGACGAAGAACTGGCGGTACCCGGGGTTTCGGGTGAGTTGGATCGTCGGTCCGAAGAGCGTGATCGAATCCGCAGCAAGCGCAGGCTCTTTCCTCGATGGCGGCGGGGTCGCACCGATCCAGCGCGCCGCCATCGAGCTGGTTCAGGAAAAGCCCACGCTCTGCGAAACCAAGGCCGTGCGCACGGAGTTCAATGCGAAGCGCGACTTCCTCGTGAGCGGCCTGAAGGACATCGGCGTGAAGTTCGACCTCGAGCCCCAGGGCACGTTCTACGCCTGGGGCAACCTGAGCAACCTTCCCCCGTCGCTTCGAAACAGTGACGATTTCTTCAAGTCGGCGCTCGACCGACAGGTCATTGCGGTACCCGGGCACTTCTTCGACGTGAATCCAGGCAAGCGTCGGACTGGGCGACCCTCACGCTTCGTCGAGCACATGCGTTTCTCCTTCGGCCCGCCCATGCCGGTGCTCGAGGAGGCCCTCGACCGGCTCCGCGCCATGGTCGCCGACGCCAAGTAGCTCCGTCCCCAAACATCGGAAATCAGGACGAAATCGGCCGCAGGAGAGCCGCTTTCTTCCGTTTGCCGCCCTATGTAGGTGATCATACTACAGATGACGACATCTGCAGCGGTCGCGGTACGGATAGAGCACGAGCCACGGGAGGCAGCTCCCTTCGTGAAGTGGGTTGGGGGCAAGGGCCGATTGCTCAGCCAGCTGCGACCGCTGCTCCCGACTGGGGTCGAGCGGATGCGCCACGTCGAGCCCTTCGTCGGCGGCGGCGCCTTCTTCTTTTCACGTCGTCCGAGGCGCGCTCTGCTGACCGACATCAACCCGAACCTCGTCGCGACGTACACCGCGATTCGCGACGACGTCGAAGGCGTGATCGGCGGCTTGCGGCGACTCGCCGGCAGTCACTCGAAGGAACGCTACTATCAAGTGCGCGAGCGTTACAACCAGGGCCGTCGTGTCTCGGGATCGAAGCGCGCGGCGATGTTCATCTACCTCAACAAGACCTGTTTCAATGGACTGCACCGCGTGAATCGCAAAGGCGAATTCAATGTGCCGGTGGGCGCCTACAAGAATCCACGCATCCTAAACGAGGATGGATTGCACGCAGCAAGCGCCGCGCTTCAGGGCTCGGAGCTCAGGTGCGCATCCTTCGACACGCTTCTCGAGAACGCCAAGCCTGGAGATTTCGTCTACTTCGACCCGCCCTACGAACCGGTGTCGGAGACAGCGAGCTTCACGTCCTACGCGAGAGACGGTTTCTCCCGAGACGATCAGAGACGCCTCCGAGACGTCTTCAAGGCGCTCGACCGGCGAGGTTGCAAGCTCATGCTCTCGAACAGCGACGTTCCCTTCATTCGGGGTCTCTACGGCGACTTCAATGTCGAGACGGTCGCCGCACCTCGCGCGATCAACTGCGATGCGACCAAGCGCGGCAAAGTGAGCGAAGTGGTCGTGCGGAACTACGCCTGAGCGCCAGCGGAAGTCATCCTTCGCGCGTAGGCGGGGAGACCCCAGGCGGCGATGATTGCCGCTAGAGGCGCAAAGACCGCGGCGATGCCTGCCAAGGCGATGTGCAATGTCTGGTCTCCGCCCAGGACGTGCGTGGTCAGGGCCCCGACCAAGGGCGGGCCCAGAGCTAGGCCAAACAGGTTTGCGGCGAAGAGAAGCAGCGCAGAGGCCAGGGCCCGCATTTCATTGGGTGTCGAGGTTTGGAGGGCGGCGATGGCGGGTCCGAAGTAACTGCTCATCAGAAACAAGATCGGTGCGGCCATCAGTACGGCGCCCCGCTGGCTCGGCATCAGCGGTCCGACGATACCGGGAGCCAACCAGAGCAAGGCCGCCAAGACGACGACGCGCAAATTGGCATCGGCGTAGCGACGACTCATTCGCTCGGCCAAGAGCCCGCCGCTGAGCGCGCCGAGGCTCCCCGCAAGGATGAAGATCCATCCGAACATCGGTCCGACCGTACTGGCCTGCGCTCCGAAATTACGAATCAGCATCTCCACGTACCAGGTGATCGTGCCGTAACCGAGGACGGACAGCATCGACACGCTCCCCAAGATGGCGCCGTAGAGCCGTGCATGGCTGCGGAAGTACCGGAGCACTTCGCCAAGCGGAACCCCCTCCCCCTCTGCGCGCGTCCGTCCGCGACGAGCGGGCTCGCGAATCGTCCAGACCAGAGCGCCGATCGCAAAGCCTGGAAGCCCAACCACAATGAAGGTCAGCTGCCAGGGCTCGAGCACGCCGGTGTAGGGAAGACTCAGCTCTGTGTCGCCGACAGCGCCCAAGACCCAGCCGCCGATCATGTAGGCCATGCCCCCGCCAATGGTGATCCCCAAGGTGAAGATCGACATCGCGCGCGGCAGCTGCTTCGCGGGAAAGAGATCACTCAAGAGGGAATGCGCTGGCGGCGACAAGGCGGCCTCGCCAAGCCCAACCCCCATGCGTGCAGCGAACAAGCCGCCGAAGCTGCGAACGATCCCGCAGGCGCAGGTCATCACCGACCAAGACAGCACGCCGACCCCGATGATCGTTCGGCGGCTGCGCCTGTCGGCAAGCCGTCCGATGGGAAGGCCCAGAAACGTGTAGAAGACGGTGAAAGCGAGCCCGTGCAACAGGCCGTATTGGAAGTCGCTGATCTCGAAGGACTTGCGAATCGGTCCAACGAGAATGGCCATGACGTTGCGGTCGATGAACGAGAGAATGTAGGCCAGAAGCAAGACCGTCAGCGCCCAAGGGGCGCGGGGTTCCGATGCAGCCTCGTTTTCCGCGGAAGAGGTCACAGACGGCGGGACCGTATCACGCCCAGGCCATCGATGCGGGCATCGTCCTTCGCCCTTGCGATAACGCTTCGGCTCTGCCAAACCCGACGACTATGCCTTCTTCTTTGGCTCGCCCAGTCATCGTTTTTCTCCTCATCCTCGGCACGTCCTGCAGCAACTCGAATCAAAGCAGCACAGTCGAAGGTCCCTGCGCCGCATGGATGGATACGAGTCTGGGTCCCGATGCGCGTGCGCAAGCACTCGTAGAGGCGATGACTCTAGAGCAGAAGATCGATCAGACCCACGGCCACAAGCCCCCCGAGGACTTTCGCGTGGTGCTAGGGGTCGAGGAGCTTTGCATCCCTTCACTCACCGTGACCAATGGTCCGGCCGGGGTGGGACCGGGGCCGATCTTCCTCGACAACGTGCCAGCCACGGCGCTGCCGTCGCCCCTCTTGCTCGCCTCGACCTGGGATCCTGCCATGGCCGAGAAATACGGGAACGTGCAGGGCGTGGAGATGCGCGCTATCGGACGCAACTTGCTGGAGGCTCCAGACGTGGACCTGGCGCGAATCCCGATCAACGGCCGCACATTCGAGGCCTATGGCGAAGACCCATGGCTCGTTTCCCGGATCGGCGTCGCGAACATTCGCGCGATTCAGTCTCACGACATCATCGCGATGGTCAAGCACTTCACGGTCAACAACCAGGAATCCAACCGCAACGCGATCGATGTGCAAGTGAGTGAACGCGCGCTTCGCGAGCTCTACTTGCCGCCCTTCGAAGCGGCCGTCCGAGAGGCAGAAGTCAGCTCGGTCATGTGCGCATACAATTCCGTCAACGGCGCCTTTAGCTGTGAGAACGAAGAGATCCTGACCAACATTCTCAAGGGGGAGTGGCAGTTCCCAGGATTCGTTCAGTCGGATTTCTGGGCAATGAAGAGCACCGTGGAATCGGCCAACGCAGGCACGGACCTGGAAATGCCGGCAGCTGACTACTATGGAGAGGCTTTGCTCGACGCGGTCAAGGACGGGACCGTCTCCGAGTCGCGCATCGACGATATGCTCCTTCGAAGATTTCGCGAGATGTTCCGCTTCGGGCTCTTCGATCGCGAATCGATGACGTCCTCCATCCCGGTGGACGAACACGCGCAAATCGCGCGTGAGATCGGTGCTGCCGGTTCGGTGCTTCTGCGAAACGAAGACGCTCTGCTTCCACTGGACGAGTCGGTCATTGCGAGCATCGCGCTACTCGGACCCTGGGCCGGCCAGGCCGCAACGGGTGGCGGCGGCAGCTCCAAGGTGAACCCGATTCGCGCTGTCACGCCGGCCGAGGTGATTGAGAGCCGACTGCGAGGGTCCGGGGTGAACCTCGTGATCGATTCCGAAGCTGCTCCAGCCGAGGCGGCCGCCCTAGCAGCTGAAGCCGAAATCGCAGTCGTGGTGGTCGGGAGCTTCGAAACCGAGAGCTCTGATCGCGACGACATGTCCTTGCCAGGACAGCAGGACGCGCTCGTTGCAGCGGTCGCAGCGGCCAACCCTCGGACTGTCGTCTTCGTGCATGCGGGTTCGCCGATTACGATGCCTTGGGTCGACGACGTCGCTGCAATCGTCGAAGGCTGGTACCCGGGCGGCGAAGACGGGGAGACGACAGCTGCAATCCTCTTCGGCGACGCGTACCCATCCGGAAAGCTTCCTATCACGTTTCCCTTGTCTGAATCCGACTGGCCAGCCAACACGCCGGAACGCTATCCCGGCGTCGACGACAAGGTGCACTACGCCGAGGAGCTCGAGGTCGGCTATCGCTGGTACCAGTCCCAGGACATCACGCCTCTGTTCCCCTTTGGCTTCGGCTTGTCATATACGACGTTCACCCTGGACCGGCTGATGGTGACAACGCCGGAGATCTTCTCCGGCGACGACGTCACGATGCAGGTACGGGTGACGAACACGGGCGACCGCGACGGCGCGGAGGTCGTGCAGGCCTACGTGGCCTACCCCGCCGCGCTCGGAGAGCCTCCCAGACAGCTTCGGGCGTTTCAGAAGGTCGCGCTCGAGCCGGGCGCGTCGGAAACGGTTGAGCTAACTCTGGAGGAACGAGCGCTCGCGACCTGGGACACCGACGGGGACTACTGGTCCGTGCTCCCCGGCGAGTACCGTATCTTCGTGGGCACTTCATCCGCCGACACCCCGCTCGAAGCGACAGTCACGGTCGAGTCGAGAGTCATCAACAACTAGACGGCCGACCCGCGGAAGATGGCATCACCCGATTCCCCGACCGCAAATCCTGCTACCAGTCGAGACTAATCCTCGAAGCGCGAATGAACTCCGAGGTAGCTGGATGCTCGCTGTGCAGAAGATCCTCTGGCGTCCCCGTCGCTGCGATCTCTCCCTGGTGCAAGAAGCTCAGATAGTTGGCGATGCGAATGACCGATGCCATGTCGTGGCTGATCACGATCGAAGTGACTCCGAACATTTCTTCGGCTTCGATGATCAGCTCATCGACCATCTCGGTCGTGATCGGATCTAGCCCGGTGGTCGGCTCGTCGTAGATGAGAATCTCGCTCTCGAGGATCATGGCTCGCGCGACCGCGACGCGCTTCTGCATGCCGCCAGAGAGCTGGGCGGGCAGCTTCTGGGCGGCGGCCGCCACGCCGAAGGCGGCTAGGCGATCCATCACGCGTTCGCGAATCTCCTTTCGCGAGAAGTCCGTGTGCTCGCGAAGAGGGAACGCCACGTTGTCGAAGACCGTCATCGAGTCGAAAAGCGCCGACATCTGAAAGACCATGCCGAAGGTTCGTCGCATGGCCGCGAGATTCAGCCCCTCGAGCTTGGCGAAGTCGATTCCATTGACCAGGAGCTGCCCAGAGTCGGGGTTTTCGAGCCGAATCAACTGACGCATCAGAACGGTCTTGCCCGAGCCCGAGGGCCCGATGATGAGATTCGTCTTCCCCCGATGGATGTCGAGCGACACGCCCTTGAGCACGTGATGATCGCCGTAGCTCTTGTTCAAACCACGAATCCGAACGTGGATCGGATCGTCCTTCACTTCCGGCGGCATCGGAGTCCGCCCCAGCTGAGACAGGTTTCGCCGAAAGAACTTCATCAGAAGAACCCCTGCCCGAGGACGAGGCTCGTGACGAGATAGTCGAGCATGAGGATGGCGATTGCGCTTTGCACGACCGCGCGGTTGGTCGCGCGCCCTACTCCGGCCGCTCCGCCCCGTGCGTAGAAGCCCTGCCGGCACGCGATGAGTGTGACTGCGACGCCGAAGACCATCGACTTGATCAGCCCCTGGGAAACGTCATCCCAGTCGACGAGCCACTTCAGCCGGTCCATGAACACGCCGGGGTCGAGGCCGAGGAGACCCACCGCCACGAAGAAGGCGCCGGCCACGCCGACGATGTTGAAGAGCATCGTGAGGACCGGCACCATCACGAAGCCGGCGACGAGCCTTGGCACGACCAAGTACTGCACCGGGTTGACCGCCATGGTGACCAGGGCGTCGATCTGATTGGTGACGCGCATGGAGCCGAGCTCGGTCGTCATCGCGCTGCCTGCCCGGCTGGTGACCATCAGCGCGGCAAACACCGGCCCAACCTCTCGAGCCAAGGCCAAGCCGATGACCGCACCGGTCTGATTCTCGGCACCAAAGTCGCGAAAGCCATCGACGAGCTGCAGGGCAAGCACACCACCGACGAAGACCGCGGTCAGCGAAACGAGGAAGACCGAGCCGATGCCGATGAACTCCATCGCCTCGACGAACAGCCTGCCGCGATACGGCGGACGGATCCCCCAAAACACCGACTCCCACAGGAGCTTGGACAGCGCACCGATTTCGACGAATGGCGACAAGAACAGCTTCGCGAGCCACTCGGTTGCATCGCGGGCTTGCGCGCGCAGCTTCGACGTGTTTTCCGGGGTCGCAGGTGCGCTGGGCGCGGCGTCAGGCACGAGGCTTCATAGCATGGTTCCCACCGGAACCGTCAGCCATTCAAGTAGACCCGAGGGACGCGCCGCGACACGTTCGTCAGGACCTCGTACGGAATGGTTCCGGATGCCAGCGCGAGATCGCGCGCATCGAGGACTGCGCCGCCTTGCTCACCGAGCAGCAAGGCCTCATCACCCAAGGCAACGCCCGGCACGCCCGACACATCGACGGTCGTCAGGTCCATCGCGATGTTGCCAACGATCGGACAATGGAAGCCACCGATCAAGACCTGCCCACGATTCGACGCCGAGCGGAGCAATCCGTCGCCGTAGCCTACCGGGATCGTCGCCAGAAGCGTCTCTGAGCTTGCACGAAACGAGCGCCCGTAGCCGGCAGACTCGCCGGCCTTCAAAGTTCGCAACCGAAGGACCTCCGTGCGCCAACGGAGCGCGGGCCGCAGGGGCACGTCGATCGTATCGGAGCCGGGATAACCATAGAGAGCGATCCCGGTGCGCACCCAGTCGAAATGGGATTCGGGATGCCGGAACAGGGCGGCGCTATTGGCCACATGCAAGACCGATGGCTCGTGACCGAAACGGAGGACCAGGCCCCGCGCTTGCGCGAAGCCTGCTAGTTGCTCTGCCACGTACTGCGGGTCCGCATCAGCCGTCGACAGGTGGGTCATCAAGCCCGCGATTCGGATCGAAGGGAAGCGGCGGAGCTCGCGCAGAAAATTGCCGAGCTCGCCGAGCGGCACGCCGAGTCGGCCCATGCCGGTGTCGACTTTGAGGTGTACGTCTATCGGCCGTCCGTCGGAAACCGAATCGAATTCGCTGGCTTCGGAGATTTCGTAGAGCACGGGTGTGAGCCCGGCCGCAATGATGTCGCGATGGGCCCCGCCGTTGATTCCGTTGAGGACGAGAATGGCCCGGTCGATACCGGCTTCTCGAAGCTCGAGTCCTTCTTCTGCCAGCGCGACGCCAAAACCATCGACACCTTCGGCCTGCAGCCGCCGCGCGACTGGAACCACGCCGTGCCCATAGGCGTCCGCCTTCACGACCGCGAGGACCCGGCAGCCGCCCGCCGCGCCACGCACCACACGAAGATTGTGCCCTATCGCGTCGAGCAAAATCTCGGCACGCGTCGGCCGGAGCGATGCATCTGCGCGGTGGACGCGAGGTCTCGATGGCTCCGAGGAATCTGATTGCACGGCTTGGAGCTAACGGTTGGCATCGTCGGCGTCAAGCATTGGCGTCCCCGCACGCTGGGGTTAGGCTCAGGCCAACATGGCAAGGGCTCAACGACGCCAGGTGCTAGCAAGGTGGCTCGCAGGCGGCCTCATCGCGGTCTCCATGGCTGTCATTCCGGCCTGTCGGGAATCCAGCGAAGAAACGGTGGCGCCGGTCCACATCACCCCGGCGGACGCGCCTGCTCCCGTCGGCCCGGCGGCACCCGAAGCGCTTCGCGTGCGCGTGCTTCGCAGCTATCCGCACGACAAGGACGCGTTCACTCAGGGGCTCATCTGGCACGACGGCGCCATGTTCGAGAGCACTGGCCAGTATGGGAAGTCTTCGCTGCGCAAGGTCCGGCTCGAAGACGGCAAAGTGCTCGCACAACGCGAGCTCGATCCCAGTTTCTTCGGCGAAGGGCTGGCAAGGGTCGACGCGCAGTTGATCCAGCTGACCTGGCGCTCGGGACTTGCGCTGGTGTCCGACTTGGCAACCCTCGAGGAACGCAGGACGCTCGGCTATCGCGGCGAGGGCTGGGGCCTGTGTTTCGACGGAACGGCGCTGGTGATGAGCGACGGCTCGTCGATTCTGGAGTTTCGCGATGTGGAGACGATGGAGGTTGTTCGCGAGCTAAGCGTCCTGAAGAATGGACGCCCCGTCTCGAGGCTCAACGAGCTCGAATGCGTGGGTTCGGAGATCTACGCCAACATCTGGCAGAGCAACGAAATCCTTCGCATCGATTCGAGGACTGGCCGCGTCACGGCAAGCATCGATGCGAGCGGCCTGCTGACCATGTTCGAATCCGTGCGAGCCGACGTCCTCAACGGAATCGCGTACAAGCCCGATTCGAAGACATTTCTGCTCACCGGAAAGCTCTGGCCTCAGCTGTTCGAGGTCGAGCTGGTGCCCCGCTGATCGCGCATGTGCACAGTGATCTCCGGCTCCCAGTCGGCAAGCCGCTTGCGCATGATCTCGATCGCTTCGGGATGCTCGTCGACCAGCACGAAGCCTCGACCCAGTCGGGCCGCTGCTTCGCCCGTCGTCCCGCTTCCTGCGAAGAAGTCGAGAACCGTGTCGCCCGGCTCGCTGTGGACCTTGATGATGCGCTCGAGCACGCCAAGCGGCTTCTGCGTCGGGTAGCCCGTCTTCTCTTTTCCGTTGGTCGGAACGATGGTGTGCCACCAGACGTCTGTCGGAGTCTTACCTCGTGCCGCCTTTTCTTTTCCGACGAGCCCAGGGGCCATGTACGGAATGCGGTCCATCTCTTCGAACTGAAAGACGTAGTTCTTGGGGTCGAGTACGTACCAGAGCAGCGTGTCGTGCTTGGCCGGCCACCATCGCTTCGGACGCCCTCCGAAGTCATAGGCCCAGATGATCTCGTTGCGAAAACGATCCCGTCCGAGAAGACGATCGAGCGCGACTTTCACGTAGTGCACTTCCCGGTAGTCCAGATGCACGAAGATCGAGCCATCCCTGGTCAGGCACGGCAACGCCGCCTCGATTCGCTCCATCAGAAAAGGCACGTACTCCTCGTACCCGTCTTCGTAGGCGGGGCTGTCGACGCGCTCGACGTCGTAGCGGCGCCCGCCAAACCCCTTGCGTGCACCATCCTCGGCCGCGCGCACCTGCATCCTCTGACGAGATTGCTTCCGCCCAGTGTTGAACGGCGGGTCGATGTAGATCAATCGCGCATGTTCTCGCGGCAAGGTCCCTAGGACCTGCAAGTTGTCGCCCTGCACGATGCGCTTCACGCGGCCGAGCGTACCATCCAGCGGGAAGCGCGCCCATCTTCGAACGCGCTTGCAGCACCTCAGGGGCCGCCCTAGGCTCTGGGCCGATGCGTCTCCTGGTCAACGGTGAACAACGGCAGGTCGAGCCGAGCACGACGGTGAAGCAACTGCTTTCCGCTCTAGGACTCGGCGACACCTTGGTGGCGGTCGAACGCAACGAAGAAGTCGTGCCACGCGCCCAACATGAGAGCACCCTTCTCAGCGAGGGTGACCGGCTCGAGGTGGTCCATTTCGTAGGAGGCGGCTAGGTGTCCGAAGATGTTCTGAAGATTGGCCAATTCGAGTTCCGCTCGCGCTTGTTTACCGGGACGGGCAAATACCCAGACCTCGACACCGCGAAGAAGGCGCTCGAGGCGTCCGCTTGTGAAGTGGTGACGGTCGCCGTGCGTCGGGTCGATTTGAAGGCCACGGGCGCCGACTCGATCATGACCGTCCTTCGCGATGGCAAGTACACGCTTCTCCCCAACACAGCGGGTTGCTACACCGCCGAGGACGCGGTCCGCACCGCCCGGCTGGCGCGAGAGCTTCTGGATACGCCGCTGATCAAGCTCGAGGTGATCGGCGACGAGAGAACACTCTTCCCGGACGTCCCTGCGACGCTCGAAGCTGCCAAGATACTCGTAGACGACGGCTTCACCGTCCTGCCCTACTTCAACGACGACCCGATCGCGGCACTGCGTCTGGAGGAGCTCGGCTGCGCAGCGGTCATGCCCCTGGCCGCTCCCATCGGCAGCGGGCTCGGCGTCCGCAATCCGTTCAACATCGAGATCATCGTCAAGCACGCCAACGTGCCGGTGATCGTCGATGCCGGAGTGGGGACAGCCTCGGATGCCGCCATTGCCATGGAGCTCGGGATCGACGGCGTGCTGATGAACACCGCGATCGCCGGGGCCAAGGACCCGGTTCGCATGGCCCGCGCGATGAAGGCCGGGGTCGAAGCTGGCCGAGATGCGTTCCTCGCGGGCCGGATTCCCCGCAAGCTCTACGCGACGGCGTCGAGCCCGCTCGAGGGCGTCATCGGCTCCGACCAAGACAGCCGGACCTGAGTCCTACCCGATGACCATGCGGCTTCCACGGATCTGGATCATCACCGACCCGGACCGGCCGGACGGCCCGGTGGTCGCGATTCGTCGAGCGCTCGAAGGATGTCCAGCCGGCGTGCTGGGCGTGCAGCTTCGGGCCAAACGGGCGACCGATCGGCAACTCGTGCAATGGGGACGAGAGTTGCGCGAGCTGACGCGGCGAACCGGCAGCGTCCTGACGGTGAATCGACGGCTGGACGTCGCTCAGATCGTCGGCGCGGACGGCGTGCACCTGCCGGAGCTGGGTATACCGCTTAGCGAAATCCCTGAGCATTGGCCGTCCCTCGGCATGCTCGGCGTCTCTCGCCACGACCGGGCAGGCCTCGAGGCCGCAGAACGAGCGCATGGTCACTATGCCTTCCTCAGCCCCGTCTTCGACGTCCCCGGCAAGGCGACTCCCATGGGCATTCACGGTTTTCGCGAAGCGATCGCGGGTGTCGGGATCCCGACATATGCGCTGGGTGGTATCCGTCCCGAGGATTTGAAACCGCTTCGTGCCGCGGGCGCGTTCGGCATCGCAATCCGCCGGGCGATCTACGACGTCGAGCAGCCGCACGAAGTCTTGCAGTGCTTCCTGCGCGAGCTTGACAAGAGCCTCCCGAAGGGCGAATAGCCAGTCTCATGGGGGCGATTCGCAGTGGGCTCGGATGCCTATCCTGGTTGGGAGCGATCCTCATCGTGATCGCCTTGCTACTGAAGGTGCTCGTCTTCGATATGGCGGAGGTCGGGCACAACGGCATGGCCCCCACCCTGCTCCGAGGAGAACGCGTTCTGATCAACAAGAGAGCCAGCCCCGGGCTCGGCTCGATCGCCGTATGCCAGCATCCAACGGAGCTCGGCTGGGTCGTCGCGCGGGTTGCTGCAACCGAGGGCATGACGATCGACTCCTTCGGCCCGGAGCTCTTCGTCGATGGGAAGCCGCTGGACTTCGACAGCCGCGGCAACGGGTCATTCTACAACCTCGACACCGACCGGACGGTGCAGGTGACCTGGGGCGACGAGTACATGGGGACCAGCACCCACCGGGTCTTCATGGGTGAGAACCCTCGGCACCGCGTCGACAAGACCGAGGTCCCTGCAGGCAAGCTCTACCTGCTCGGCGACTATCGCGGCTACATGGGACAGGACAGCCGCGCCTACGGGGTCGTGGATGCGTCTAGCTGCCGTGGGACGATCGTGTTTCGGCTGACCCCAGTGGAAGGGCTCGACGACGAGCTCAGCCACGGGTATTTCGAGCTGATCCGATAGCGTCGCTTCCGCGTTGCCTGACGGCCGGTCCGTTCTATGCTCCGCGCGCCGAGAACAACGGAACCGCCTGATGAGAGTCGCTGTCGTACAATTTCCGGGCTCCAATGCCGACTGGGACGCCCTGCACGCGGTGCGCGACGTCCTGGGCGCCGACGCCTGGTACGCCTTTCACAAAGAGACCAGCCTGGGTGACGCGGACGCTGTCGTGATTCCGGGCGGTTTCTCCTACGGTGACTATCTGCGCGCCGGTGCGATCGCGGGATTCAGCCCGATCGACAACGCCGTCCGTGAGTTTGCCGGTCGCGGCGGACCGGTCCTCGGAATCTGCAATGGCTTTCAGATTCTGACCGAGATGGGGCTCCTTCCAGGCGCGTTGACGCGGAACGCCCATCTTCGCTTCGAGTGCCGCGACGTGTACCTGCGCGTCGAAAACGAAGGACCGTTCACCGACATGGGCAAAGGCAAGGTGCTGCGTTTGCCCATCGCACACGCGGACGGCCGATACCACACCACCGAGGCTGGCCTTGCCGAGCTCGAGCGCAACGAGCAAATCGCTTTCCGTTACTGCACGCGCAGAGGCGATGCGCCGAACGGCGGCGATGCCAATCCGAACGGCTCGGTCGGTGACATTGCTGGTCTGTACAACCGCGAGAAGAACGTGCTCGGCATGATGCCGCATCCAGAACGGGCCAGCGAAGCCATTCTCGGCAATGAGGACGGGCTCGCGCTACTCACATCGCTACGGCGTCACCTGGGTTTCGAATGAGCAAACCAGCGAACTTCCCTGGAGAGCCCGGCAGCTCCCCCGAAATTGCCCGCGAGTTCGGGCTGGCTCAGCACGAGTGGGAACGGGCACTGAATACGCTCGGACGCACGCCGAGCTACGCAGAGCTCGGTGTCATCAGCGTGATGTGGTCCGAGCACTGCTCGTACAAGTCTTCGCGCGTCCATCTCGCTCGCCTGCCCACGACCGGCCCTCAAGTGGTGCAGGGGCCCGGCGAAAACGCCGGCGCGGTCGACATCGGTGACGGGTTTTGCGCGGTGTTCAAGATGGAGTCGCACAACCATCCCTCGTACATCGAGCCTTACCAGGGCGCAGCGACGGGCGTCGGCGGCATCTTGCGCGACGTCTTCACGATGGGCGCGCGTCCAGTTGCCTCTCTGAACTCACTTCGATTTGGGCGCCCCGATCATCCGAAGACCCCTCAGCTGCTCAAAGGCGTGGTCGCGGGCATCGGCGGGTACGGCAACTGCATCGGCGTCCCGACTGTGGGCGGCGAAGTCCAGTTCGATTCGAGCTACGACGGGAACATTCTGGTCAATGCGTTCACGGTCGGCATCGCCAAGACCGAAGACCTCTTCTTCGGAGTCGCCGAAGGCATCGGCAACCCGATCATCTACGTAGGCGCCAAAACCGGACGCGACGGGATCCACGGCGCCACGATGGCGAGCGCCGAGTTCGGCGAAGAAACCGACAGCAAGCTCCCCACCGTGCAAGTGGGCGATCCGTTCATGGAGAAGCTGCTCCTCGAAGCCTGCCTCGAGATCTTCGCCACCGACTGCTTGTCGGGCGTGCAAGACATGGGCGCGGCGGGGCTCACCTCGTCCTCGGTCGAAATGGCCGATCGCGCCGGCAATGGCATCGAGCTCGATCTCGACATGATTCCGCGCCGAACCAAGGCACTGAGCCCATACGAGATGCTGCTCAGTGAATCGCAGGAACGCATGCTGATGGTCGCCAAGGCGGGGCGCGAGCAAGAGGTCTTCGACATCTGCGCCAAGTGGGATTTGGACGCTTCGGTCGTCGGCCGGGTGACCGACACCGGGCGCTTCGTCTGCAAAGCCACCCCAGGATACGATCCCTTCGACGGCACCGGCGAGCCCAATCCCGTGGTCGTGGTGGATCTGCCAGTCGATCTACTGACCAACGCAGCGCCCAAGTACGACCGACCACAGCAAGAGCGGACCGCTGTGGCGACGCTGCTGACCATGACCGGCGATGCTCCCGAAGACTTGGGCGCGGAGCTCGTTCGCCTGATCGGCTCGCCGAACATTGGAAGCCGCTCCTGGATCTGGCGTCAGTACGATCACATCGTTCGCAATGGAACGGTGATTCGTCCCGGAGACGGCGACGCAGCCGTGATCCGAGCTTTCTGTGAAGACGCCGACGGGACACACGAGAAGTTCCTTGCCGTTTCCGCCGACTGCAATGGCCGGCACGTCGAGCTCGACCCCTTCGGCGGCGCCGCGATGGCTGTCGCCGAATGTACGCGCAACATCGTCTGTGTGGGTGCCAAGCCGCTCGGCCTCACCGACTGCCTCAACTTCGGCAACCCCGAAATCCCGGAGCAGATGTGGCGCTTCTCACAGGCGATCGACGGTTTGGCCGCAGCGTGTAGCGCGCTCGGCGCGCCTGTCGTCTCCGGCAATGTGAGCCTCTATAACGAAACCGACGGCAAGGCGATTCTACCCACCCCGACGGTCGCCGTGGTCGGTCAGCTCGAACACCCTGATCACAGGCTCGGCTTGGGATTTCTTTCCGAAGGCGATGTGATCGCGCATCTCGGACTTCCGTCGCGCGGGGTCCTCGGTGGCTCGGAATGGCTCGTGCAGCACAGCGGCTCGGTGACCGGCGCCCCCGTCGGAATCGATCTCGACGCAGAGGCCGCACTGCAACACGCCGTGCTCGAGCTCGCTCGCGGCAAATTGCTCAAGAGCGCCCACGACATCAGCGATGGTGGCTTTGCAGTGGCTGTGGCCGAGTCCTGCATCGCGCACGGACTAGGCGCGCGGGTTATTCTGCCCTCGAGTGAAGACGCGCCGGCGCACGCGCTTCTCTTCAGTGAAGAGCCGAGTCGCATCATCGTCAGCCTTTCCCCAAGCAGAGCCGGTGAGGTTGCAGACATCTGTAAACGCTACGGTGTGCCTTTCGAAAAGATTGGAACCGTCACCGGTCAAACGCTCGCAATTGAAGGCGCCTGTGACGTGCCGGTCGAAGAGCTCGCGGCGGCCCACGCGGCGGCCCTTGACGCGATTGTCAGCTAGCGCTGCTTCGCGCTCAGCGCGTAGCCGATCAACGCGGCTCCCATGGCCACGGCGATCCAGGGGATGAGGCCCGTTCGGGTCTTGAACGCATTGAAGAGCATCCACCCCGACGATAGGGCATAGATGGACGCGGCAACGAGCGCCCAGGGCCGCGGTGTTTCGAGGTCCGGACGGCGTCGCTTCGCAACGAAGAGGCCGACAGCGACGAGGGCGGAGAAGAATACGAGTATGCCTGCGACGTTGCTGAGTAGGTCGCTGACGCTATGCAGGTACAGCAGGGCAATCGCGAGCGCGCCCTGGAGAAACACAGCGGCGCGCGGCGGCGCGTTCGACTTCCCGCGTAGGAAGGACGGCAGAAACCCGTCGCGCGCCATTTCTGCGTAGACCCGCGGGCCGACCAGAAGCATGGCGCTGCAGCTCGATATCATGAGCGCGGCGACCCCGAGCGACATGGCGCTCGCCCCGGCGTCTCCGAGGAAGTCCTGGACGACGAGGTGTCCGAGCGTGACTCTGGCTTCTTCGTATTCGAAAACGACTCGTGCTCGCTCCGGGCTGAGGTTCGCGACGAGGACCCAGTTCACCAAGAGGTACGCGACTCCAACCAGACCGCAGCCGATCAGCATCGCGCGCGGAACATCGCGGCGCGGCGCTCGGAACTCCTGCGCCGCGTAGGCCGCCGCGTTCCAACCGGAGAACGCGTACGCAACGAAGAAGAGGCTCGTGGCGAAGGGAAGCGCAAGGCTTGCATGTTGGCTCGGCGGCGCCCACGTCGGCCAGTCGTTGTCGCCGAGGGAAAGGCCCAGAGCCACGAACGCCAGTACGAACAGGCCTTTCACGATGACGAGGCCGTTCTGGGTCCAGATCGAGAGCCGGAGGCCGACCGAGTGAAACAAGGTGAGGGCGGCGATGAGGGCTGCCGCTCCGAGCCGTGCATCGGCCGGTCCAAAGACGGCAAAGGCGAAAGCGGCCGCAGCAAACGCGCTGATCGCCATCGGCGCCGAGAAGCCGACCAGCAGCGAGGCCCATCCCGCGAGATAGCCCAGTGCGGGGTGGAGGAGCTCAGATAGATAGCGGTACTCGCCGCCGGAGCGCGGAATCATCACGGCAGCCTCTGCATAGGTGCGCGCGCCTGCCAGAGCGAGGACTGCGCCGGTGCACCAGGCTGCCAGAATCCAACCAGCGCTGAGCTCCTGCGCCATGAACCCTGCGCTCAGAAAGACGCCCGCGCCAACCATGTTGGCAACCACTAGACCGACTCCAGACCACAGATCTAGGAATCCTTTGTCCGACGCGGACGCCTGCGAATCTGAGTTTCGGATGCTCACCCTGCCCCGCGCCCAAGCATCCTACCTTGGCACGGCGCAAATGCTAAGCTCCGCGACGTCGGGCTTGGAGAGATGAATGATGCGCCGTGACTGGCTGTGCCTCAAGATCGTTGTAGGGCTCTTTGGTGCGCTCTCACTGGTCGCCTGTGCTCAAACGCAATCGACCGAAGCGCTGCCAGCGGCAACCGGTTTCTTCCAGGTGGCAGAGGTCGGCGGGCGCTGGTGGCTCGTCACACCAGAGGGCGAACGGTTCTACTCGGTCGGGGTGAACGATGTGGACCCGCGCGGGGACACCGACAGGGAATCCGGCATCTGTCCTTACTGCGAGGCGGTCGATCGGATCTACGACAGCCCGGAGGCCTGGGCCGAGACCGCTGTCCAACGATTGGAATCCTGGGGCTTCAACACGGCCGGCGCATGGTCTGAAGATGACCTATTGGCGCCGCTCATGCCCTACACGAAGCTCCTCAACTACGGCGGAGGACAGTCAGACTTCTTTTCCGACGAATTCCTGGAACGCGTCGCGAGGATCACAGACGAGCAAGTCGTGCCCCTCAAAGACGACCCGAACTTGATCGGTTGGTTCCTCGACAACGAGCTCAAGTGGGGCAAGGACTGGCGGATTCCGGCCACCACCATGCTGGAGGACTACCTGCTGCTCGGAGAAGGATCGGCGGGAAGGGAAATGGCCGAGCAGTACAGGGGCAATCCGGAAGGCTTCCTGCTCACTTTGGCCGATCAATACTTTCGCGTGACGAGCGAGGCTCTCCGTGAAGCAGACCCGAATCATTTGATCCTGGGTGCGCGAGCGTCGAGCCTGAGCATGCCGCCGCAGGTGCCGCAGGCCGCGGCGCCCTATATCGATGTTTTCAGCGTCAACTTCTACCCGACGATCGGCACGCTGTTCGACTCGCTCAACGAGAACTGGGGGCCCTTGGTGCCGATCGATGGCTGGCTCGAGGCCTACCATGAGCTCTCTGGTCTTCCGCTGATGGCGACCGAGTTCTCCTATCGGAGCGACGAGAGCGACCCTCCAAATACGTTCCCGCCCATCTATGTCACTCACCCCACGCAGCGGGAACGCGCGGCGGCCTACGACGATTACGTACAGAACTGCTTCGACGCGCCATACATCGTCGGGCAGCACTGGTTCGAGTACGTAGACCAGCCTGTGGGCGGCCGCGGTGACGGCGAGGACAACAACTTCGGGCTCATCACCGTGAACGACGAACCCTATGAAGATTTCCTCGGACCCGTCACGCTCACCAACTCGAGGGCGCCCCATTTGGCCAAGTAAGATCCATCGCGGGGATCTTTCGCTGGGAGAACTGTGATCTCGGGGCGCTGGGGACCCGGATCCTGTCCCCTATTCGGCGGCTTCTACGGCTTGTGAGATGGTGCGTTTTCCGCCGCGGAGCTCCACGGAGACGAGCTTGGAGACGCCTGGCTGCTCCATGGTGACGCCGTAAAGGACGTCGGCGTATTCCATGGTGCGCTTGGAGTGAGTGATGATGATGAACTGGGAGCGGTCGGTCATCTGCTGGATGGTTTCGGCGAAGCGGCCGATGTTGGCTTCGTCGAGCGGCGCGTCGACCTCGTCGAGCAGGCAGAAGGGACTCGGCTTATACTGGAAGATTGCGAAAATCATCGCGACCGCCGTGAGCGCCTTCTCTCCACCGCTCATGAGCTCGAGCGAGCCGAGGCGCTTGCCGGGTGGCTGCGCGATGATATCCACGCCCGTTTCGAGCATGTCCTGCGGGTCGGTGAGCCGTAGCTCGGCCTTGCCTCCGCGGAAGAGCATCGGGAAGATGCGCTTGAAGCGTTCGTTGATCGCAGCGAATGCCTCGCGGAAGAGTGCCCTGCTCTCTCGGTTCATCTGACGAATCGCCTTGTCGAGCTTGCTGAGCGCGTCCTCTAGGTCGGTTCGCTGCCCACTGAGGTACTCGTAGCGCCCGGCGTTCTCCTCGTACTCTTCGATTGCGGTGAGGTTTATCTCGCCCATGCGATCGATAAGCCGCTGCAGCTCTTCAGCCCGCGCGGTCACCTCAGCGTCCGGCACCGGCCGCGCGTGGTGGTCGCCAATCACATACGCCAACTCGACGCGATGCTTGTCGACAACCTGCTCCTCGAGGTGCTCGAGCGACAAGCTGATCTCGCGCTCACGAAGCGTCAGCTCGTTGAGCTCGGTGGACTGCAGGTCGATGGTCGAGCGTAGCTGCTTGAGCACGAGCTCCGACTCTCCGAGAGCGGTCTGCGCTGAGTCGAAGTCTGCGCGTTGACGCGACAGCGCGTCCCGAGCCAGCGATGCCTCGTGGGCGGTCTCGGCCAAGCGACCGTGGTGCAAGAGGATGCGGCCGGCGGCCTGTCCTTGATCACGGTCGGCGAGGGCAACGTCCTCACGCAGCCGATCTTCGCGCGCGTCGAGCTCGGCGATCGAGCGATCGAGTTGCCCCAGGAGCGAACGCTCGCGGTCCGCTCGCTCACAGGATTGCGTCGCAGCAACCTTGACCTCGGTCGCCTTCGCCGACTGCTCTTCGACCACGCGACGACGCTCACTCAGAACGCTCTCGGCCACTTTCGCGGCCTCTTCGGCGTTGGTCACATCGTGCTGTGCCTCGCTCAGCTGCCGCTTGGTCTTGCCCTCGTCAACGTCGACCTGAGTCAGAGCGGCACGCCCTTCCGTCTCCGCGTTCGCGATCTCCTGGCGGCGCTCGTCGACGCGCTGGAGCTCCATCTCGACGAGGCGCAAGTCCCGCTCGGCGCCGAGAATCTCCAATTCGGCGTCGTGGGCCTCGACCCTCGCCGAATCGATCGCAGCCTGGCCCTCGGCAATGCCGGCACGAAGCCGGCCCTGATTGGCAATCGCCCGTTCGAGCATCGCGCCCTGCGACGCCGCCAACTCTCCGAGCTCGCGAATCTCGCGCTTGAGCCGCAGCAGATGGGCCGCCGACTCGTCCTTGGCGCCACCAACCACTGCCCCGTCGCGAAGCAGGGCCTGGCCGTCGAGGGTCACCAGCTTTCCTTGGAAGCCTTCGCGGTGAAGGCGCGCAGCAACGTGCAAGTCGTCGACCACCAAGACGTCGAACAAGAGGTAGCGCACCCAGGCCTCGTCGGTCCGTGAGTAACGCATCAGGCTCAGCAGCGGCCCGACGATACCCATCCCCGTGGGGAACTGTGGAACGACGCGTGGAGCGCCAGTCGGCGAACGCGGCAGGAAAGTCGCCCGGCCTTTCTCTTCGCGTGCGAGGTAATCCGCAGCGCGCAAGGCCGAATCGGTGTCCTCGACGAGCAAGTACTCGAGCGCTCCACCCAGCGCCGCACCCAGTGCGCGCGTGTGCTCGGGCTCGCATTCCAAGCGATCGGCAACCAAGCCGACCAGCCCTGAACGGGACGCATCACCCGCTGCGCTGGCGTAGCCGGTCAGCACCGCTTGCGCGCCTGCGCCTACGCCCTCGAAGCGTTCGTGGATCTCGTTGATCGACCGTAGCCGCGAGCTGGTTACCGCAAGCGACTCGCGAAGCGCGTCGACTTCAACGTCGGCCGCGTGCAAGGCGTCCTTGCCCGTCGCGAGTGATGTCTCGATTTCGATCTGGCGCTCCGCCGTCTCGGACTTGCCGCTGCGCAAGCCGTGCATGCGGGCCTCGAACTCTCCGCGCTGCTGCTTGAACTCGACCTCGCGCGTAGCGAGCGCCTGTAGCTCTTCCTGCAAGCGCTCGAGCCGTGTACGAATCTCGTCGCGGCGAGCGTCGTAGCCCTCGAGAACCGCTTCGGCACCGGCGACCCGCGCGCGCCCTTCCGCAAGTCGTGCGCGCGCGTTCGCTAGGGCCGCTTCGGCCTCCTCGGCAGTGTTTTTGCGGAGTTGGAGCTCGGCCTCGACCTCAGCCAGAAGCTGCCCGGCCTCGGTTTCTAGCGCCTCGAGCTCGCTCAGAGAAAGCCGAACCGAAGAGGCTTCTCCGTGCAGGCCTTCGCGTTGCTCTTCGAGTTGGCGAAGCTCGCGACTCGCGAGCTCCTTGCGCTCGACCAAAGCCGCTTGTCGATCCTGTTGTTGTCGAATCAAGCCTTCGAGTTGCCGAACCAAGTTGTCGAGCTCGTAGGAGCGACCTTGACCGCGTTCGACCTCAGAGCCGAGCTGCTGCAAGGACACCCGCTCGGCTTCTACCGAGGCCTCTTTCGCCACCAAGGAGCGGCGGCTCGCTTGAACATTCTCACTTGCCTTGGACAAGGAAGCGGAGACCGCGCCCATCTGTCCGCGGAGCTCCAGAAAACGATGCGACGCAACCCAAAGGTCGAGGTCACGCATTTCCTTCTTGTAGCGCTTGTAGCGTTCCGCCTTTTGCGCCTGCCGCTTGAGCGACGCGAGACTGCGCTCGAGCTCACCGATGATGTCCGTGACGCGCAGAAGGTTCTGGCGTGTCTGTTCCATCTTTCGCTCGGCCGCGCGCTTGCTCAATTTGAAGCGGCTGATGCCGGCGGCCTCTTCGATCATCGAACGCCGGTCCTCGGGCTTGGAGGTGACGATGAATCCGATGCGGCCCTGCTCGATGATCGAGTACGCGCGCTTACCGACACCTGTGCCGAGGAACAGGTTGGTGATGTCGAGCAGACGAACTGGAGTGCGATTGATCAGGTAGTCACTGTTGCCCTGGCGATCGAGACGCCGGGTCACCTCGATTTCGGCGTAGTCGCTGTATTCGACTGGAGCGAGGCCATCTTGATTGTCGAAGGTGAGCGTGACCTCCGAGAAGCCGTGAGGCCCACGCCCCTCCGAGCCGCTGAAGATGATGTCCTCCATCTGCTTGCCGCGGAGGCGAGATGGGGACTGCTCGCCCATGCACCACTTGATGGCGTCGACGATGTTGGACTTGCCGCAACCGTTCGGACCGACGACACAGGTGATGTCGTGGTCGAAATGGACCGTCGTCTTGTCGACGAAGGATTTGAAGCCAACGATTTGGAGCTTCTTGATCTTCACTCTGCCCCCCAAAGGAGTAGTTGGACGTGGCTATCACTGAACATGCGGGATTGCAACGGTTTACGCCAGCAGAAGCGAGGGTCATCCTGTGACCCCCACTACATGTTGTGGTCGGACCCTGCAAGCCGGCCTAGAGCGGAAGCGGGTCGGGGGTCTTACTCGCTTTCGACCGACTGAGCTACGGCTGCAACCGGACCCTCGGCGCCGGCCTTGACCGGTGGCTTCGGGGAGGGACGCCGATCCCGAAGGAACTCGAGATAGGTCTGGGCCATCTCCATGTCTCGCGGGCTGAGCCCATCGACGAGCTCGTGCAGCCGCTCGCGCTGGGCATCGCCGGCCACCGGCCGGATGGCCGGTTTTCCGCTGGGCTCGACCGGCGTCTCGACTTCGCTCGGCTGGACTTCCGGTTGGACCTCCTGGGCCGTCGGAACGTGCCAGGTCGGACGCTCGACCGAGTGGATGCCATGCGCTGTGAGCCAGGACTCCATGCATGAGCGCAAGCGCTCGGAGCGAAACGCGAACCATCGCTCCCGGTCTACCGGATGACTCATCAAAGCGTCTTTGAAACGCCGGAACGCACCCTTCCCGTCGATTGCGACGTTGAGCCGTCGCCTGAGCTCCTCGTCTTCAACGGTCGCGATAAAACGCTCCATCCAACGGTATTGCTCCCGCGAGGAAACCGGATCGATTCGAAGATACCGGCTGTCGTTCATGATGCGCGTGTGCATCGACGGGTCCGCGACCCCGTCGACGATGCGAATCACCTCACCGGTGTCGAAGTGCAAGTAGCTGTGCACCTCGGGTGCGTTGTTCTCAAAAGCGTCTTCGAGTGCCTCCCAGGCTACCGGTACTGCCAGTTCTTCTTCGCTCGATTTGTCTTGCCCGACATCATTCTCATTCATGTTATTCCCATCGTACTTCGCGCCCGCCGCACCGCGTCGCGCCATCGCTCCAGGTGCCCATCTCGCTCGGCTTGGGTGACCTGAGGCTCAAAGCTACGCTCGATACGGTAAGCATCTAAAACGGAATCAAGACCGTCGAATACACCAACGGCCATTCCAGCTAAATAAGCAGCTCCTAAGGCAGTCGTTTCGACATTCTCGGGACGATCGATCGTCACCCCGAGCATGTCGGCTTCAAATTGCATGAGTAAGTCATTGCGAGCCGCACCGCCGTCTACTCTCAAGCGCGCTATGGAGCGTCCGGCATCTGCCTGCATCGCGTCAACCAGATCGACGATCTGGAAAGCCATTCCCTCGAGGGTCGCGCGCGCCAGATGAGCGGCGGTCGTATCCCTCGTAAGCCCGTAAATTAGGCCCCGTGCATGCGGATCCCAGTGCGGGGCGCCCAGGCCTGCGAGAGCCGGCACGAACACCACATCGCCGGTTTCGTCGACCTCCCGCGCCTTGGCTTCGATCTCGTCCGAGGAGGCGATGAGCCCGAGCCCGTCGCGCAACCATTGGACGGCTGCTCCAGCAATGAAGGCGCTCCCCTCGAGCGCATAGACGGTTTGTTCGCCGAGCCGCCAGGCAATCGTAGTGAGGAGCCCGTTGCGCGAGTGTACCAGTTGGGTTCCGGTGTTCATCAGCAAGAACGCGCCAGTTCCGTACGTGCACTTCGCGTCGCCGACCCCGAAGCAGGTCTGGCCGAACAGAGCCGCTTGTTGATCGCCGGCCATGCCAGCGATTGGAATCCCATCGGGCAGACCGGGAACCCCGGACGTGCGCGCATACACCTCGGAGCAAGTTCGAACTTCGGGCATCAAGGTCATCGGCACCCGCAGCACCGCGGCAAGCTCCTCGTCCCATCGGCCCTTCCCGATGTCGTAGAACAGGGTGCGCGACGCGTTGCTCGCGTCGGTGACGTGCACCTTGCCGCCCGACAAGCGGTTCACCAGCCAAGAGTCGATTGTGCCAAACGCCAGCTCGCCCTTTTCTGCGCGAGCCCGTGCGCCATCGACGTGGTCGAGCAGCCATTCGACCTTGGTGCCGGCCAGGTAGGGATCGAGGACTAGGCCGGTTCGTTGGCGGAACATCTCTTCGTGGCCTGCGTCTTTGAGCTCCTGGCAACGGTCTGCGGTGCGACGGTCCTGCCAGACGATGGCCCTGTGGACCGCTTTGCCGCTGCTCCGCTCCCAAAGCACGGTGGTCTCCCGCTGATTGGTGATGCCGATGCCCAAGCAATCGCTAGCCGGGACCTTGGCGCGAGCGATCGCGTCGCGCACTGCATCCCCCACGCTCTTCCAAATCTCCTCGAGGTCGTGCTCGACCCATCCGGGACGCGGAAAATGCTGGGGAAATTCGTGGTTGGCGCGCCCCAATACCTCCCCATCTGGGGACAAAAGCATGGCGGTGGAACCGGTGGTTCCCTGGTCGATAGAGAGAAGAAAGCCCGACATCCGAACGGCTACGGTACGAAGCCTCGGAGCCAATGTAAAGCGGCTACTCGGCGCGGTTCATCCAGGCCTGAAACTTGGGCCAAGCGTCTCCGAGACGGGTCGCCAGCTTTCGACTCGGGGCGTCCAGCTCGGAGGCGCCCGCTCCCAGCTCGCGCGCGCGCTCGTAGCAGACCATCGCCGCCAGAATCTGGTCACGAGCAGCCAGAGATTGGGCCAGAAGCGGCAGCGCCTGCCTCTCCTCGGCACCGAGTCGAATCGCTCGCCGCAGCAAGCCGATCGATTCACCGTGTTTCTCACCCGCAACCGAGGCGCGCCCGAGCGCAAGAAACAGCGGCCCGGCGTTGCGAGAATCGCCGGCCCATTGCACCCCGAGACGCAGAACTTCGTTGGCCGCCTCGAGCTCGCCAATCTTGGCGTATGCCGTGCCGAGCAAATCCAGGCTCATCGACAAGCGGCCGTGGACTTCCTCGGTGAGGCCCTCTGCCTCCCCCGTCCGCAAGAGCATGGAGATCGGGGTGAGCCAGGGATTGAGCATGGCGATCGTGGCGCTCCAGTTGCCGTGTGCGTTCGCCTTCTCCGCCTGGTCGACCACCGCGAGGTCGATCGACGGGTTGTCCGGACGGTCGAGACCGAGCTCCGAACGTACCCGCTCGTCGAGAACCTCTCTGAAATCTTCCAAGCGTCAGGATGTGCTGGACCTCGTTGAAGCGGACCTCGATCTCGGAAAGGCCGAGATCGTGTCGAAGCTCGATCGGCTCCACGTAGAACAAGCTCGCTTCGAGCATGTAGCGCCCGCCGATGTGAGCCTGGAGCGTCTCCACATCCGGCTCGTCCGGAAGACCCTGATTCTGCAGGGGGCTCAGCAAGTACCGGGCAATCGTCGCGCGGAATTCGGGCAGATCGACCTGCTGCACGCTTGGGTCCGAACCGATCGAGAATTCAACCTGGGTCAGATTCTGCGTGTGTGGATTGGCTGTGAGGCTCAGGATGCGAGCGCCCGCAATGAGGGCGAGGCCCAGGGTGTTCCGGCCGATGATCTGACAGGCCTTGTCGAAATCCTTGGACTGCTTGAGCACCTCATCGAACCAGCCGTCGGGACGCGCCGCAGACAAGTCGTAGACCTGCGGAGGACTATCGGACATCTCAGCCCTCGCCGTTGAGCTTGCGCCGATACCATTCGATCGTGTCGAGCAGCCCTTGTTCGAGCTCGACGTGCGCGCGGAACCCCAGAAGCTCCTCTGCCTTCTTCACGTCTGGGATACGAAGCTCGACGTCCGGGAAATCCCAATCGACGAACTCGATTGGGGACTTGCTCTCACTGAGTCGGACGATCAGCCTTGCAAGCTGGTAGATGGTGACGGTGCTTCGAGGGTTGCCGATGTTGAAGCTCTCGCCGATCGCCTCGTCACGCACCATGGCGAGCTCGATCGCGTCTACGATGTCGTCGATGTAACACCAGGATCGGATCTGGTCGCCTTCATTGTGGATGAGGATCTTCTCGTCCTGAAGTGCGCGAACCACGAAGGCATGCACGGCACCCTCTCCAACCTGACCAGGCCCGAAGATGTTGAAGGGACGAATGGAAACGGTCGGCAGGTTGAACTGCTTCCAGTAGTTGTGCGCAAGATGCTCCGTGGCCAGCTTGCTCACCGCGTAGGTCCAGCGGGCTTCGCCGACCGCGCCGAGGCTGGTGACGTCGGCCTCTCGGACACGAAACGCGTAGGATCCGAAAACCTCGCTCGTGGAAAAATCGATGACGCGCTTGACGCCGTGACAGTCGTTGGCCGCCCGAAGGACGTTCATCGTGCCCTCGAGCGAAATCTCCATGGTCATGACCGGATTCTTCAAGACCGTGTCGACCCCGGCGATCGAGGCCATGTGAATCACATAGTCACATCCGGTCACCGCCCGGCGGACGGCGGTCATGTCGCGAACGTCCCCCACGACGAGCTCCACGTTGGGATGACCGTCTAGGCCGGCCTTCGAAAGCGCGTTTCGGCGCAAGATGTCCAGCACGCGAATGCGGTTGTCATCCGCCAGACGTGCAGCCAGCGCGGTTCCAATGAACCCCGCACCTCCTGTAATCAGGACGTGTGCCCCCTTCAACATAATCCTCCAGCTAGCATAGACGGAAGCCGGAAGTCGAGAAAGCTCAGTCCCTTTACAGCCGGCTCCCCTCGTGGGATCGTGACCCTAAGTAGGGGGAGTATGGGAATCTTCAGTCGGCTCAACCGGGTGATCAAATCCAATCTGAACGCGCTGATCGACCAGGCGGAGGACCCGGACAAGATGATCGGTCAAACCGTGACCGACATGAAATCGGCCCTCAAGCGCGCACGCAAGGAGCTGATTGAGACCTTGGGGAGTGCCAAACGGCTCGACAAAAGGGAGCAGGAGCTCGAAGAGGAGGCGGCTGACTGGGAGCAGAAAGCGATCCTCGCCCTCGAACGGGAGGACGAGGAGCTCGCGCGCGAAGCGCTCAGGAGAAAGGCGCGCGCGATCAGAGAGTCCCAGAGCGTGCGAACGCGGGCCGCGGAGCAGGCAAGCGCGGCGGATGCGATGAAGGCTCAGTTGGAGCGCATCGAGGAGAAGCTCGACGATCTCAAGGACCGGCAAAAGACCCTAGCCGCCCAGGTGCGGCAAGCTCGGATCCAGCAGCCCGACGCTGCTTTGCCGAGCGGCGACCGGCTCGGCGGTGGGGCGTTCACCGATCTCGAACGCATGGCCGACCAGATCGACCAGCTGGACGCCGAAGTGGAGGCACACGAGGTCCTAGAGAACCCGAAGCGCGCGGATGTCGACGCGCGCTTCCGTGCCCTCGAGTCCCAAGAAGGAGAAGACGACGTCGAAGACGAGCTCGCTGCTCTCAAAGCGAAGCTCGGCGGCTAGTCGTCGACCGCGATGGAACGTTTCGTCCTCTGGCATCGAATCCTCCCCCCTGCTTTCGAAGAGGAGGAGACCACTGCGGCCGCGGGTCAATGGGCGCGCTACGTCACCAACGAAGTTCGGAACAGTAACGGTGAGGTGATGTCCTCCCTTGCCGGCACGGTCGTCGCGAATTTCGGCCTCCACGAGCTCAAACCCGCCATCAACCTGGCCCTGCGCTTGCTCGCGGAAGCCGAGTCGCAGCCCGTGCCCGCCGGAGGAATCCCGATCGCCTTCGGCATCGCAACCGGTGCGATTCAACGCTCCAAAGGCGAAGGAGGCGCGCTCAGGAACAGCGGCAGCGCCATCGACCGCGCGCAGCTCCTGGCCAATCAAGCGAACGCTGGGGAAGTGGTTCTCGATGTCGAGTCGCGCGAAGCCGCATCGAGGACGTATCTGTTCGGACGCTCCGTCTCCACCAGCTCTTTCGCATTGCACGGCGAGGCGATTGACCGAAGCCGGCCGCTTCTCGAGCGCTGCCGTCAGGCCGTCAGTCTACTCGAACCCGCACCCGTTCCCGCCAGCGTCCGTCACGCCCTCGAGCCGATCAAGAAGGCTGCCGCCGGCTCCAAGACCGGCACTTTCTACCTGCAGGGTACGCTCGGTATCGGTGCCCGCGACGGAATCTTCGCGCTGCGCGACGAGCTTCGTCCGCCAGCCTTCCTCGAGATCGGAGCAGTGCCCGGTGGGCTCGAGCCGCTTGGCGGGCTTCGTCTGGCCCTGTTGATGGCCTGGCGGACACTCGAACCCGCCCGGCAAACGCTGAAGCAGGCCGAGCCCGGGGTCGCCCAAGCGATCAAGGCCGTAGCCTGTGCGAACCCGCCGCGCCGGGAAGCGACGATTCACGCTACGAAGGTGCTTCTACGAACGCTTCGCAGCGAGGCTGGACTTCCTTGGATCTATGTCGATCGCCTCTCTGCTGTCGATCCTGCCACCCTCTGGGTCCTGGGCGCGGCCCTGTCTGACGACAGCGTGGCCGCCTTGCTCTGCATCCGGACGACGGAGTCGACCGTCCCCGCTGGGCTTCGCTCCCTCGAAGGCTCCACCCGCATCGAGCTGCCGGCGCTCGATCCAAGCGAAGCACTTCTGGTCGCTGCCGGCATCCTCGGACCAAACGCGAACATGGAAATCGCCAAGCAGCTCGTGATCACGGGCGGCACGACGGTGCTCGGCATCGCGGAGGCGGCCCGAACGATGGTTGCCACCGGTGACCTGATTCACGACGGCCAGGGCTTCATCTGGCGCGAGGAGGCCGCTGAGCGGCGTCAGTATCTGGGGCCACGAGCCCTGCTCGAAGAGCGATTCGCCACACTCGATACCTCGTCGATGCGTTACCTCGAAGTCGCTTGCACGGCCCTGCCCGCTTCGTCGGGGAAAGTGATCGACGCGGCGGTTGGCCTGGACGGCATCCCAGAGCCCACACGGCGCCGCTGCCTCGAAGCGCTCGTCAACGACGGACTCGTGACGACGCAAGGCAAGCCGAGCTCCGAGCTCCTTCGCAGGGCCGTACTTCAGCGCATGCCGCCCGGGCGTCGCAGTGAGGTCTATCGGTTCGTAGCCGAGGCTCTGCACACCGCAGAGCCCCTCGTCGGCCCTTCCATGGCGGCAACCGTGGGCGCCTATCTATGCGAGGGCGGGGACCTCGAGCGCGGCGCTCACGCGATTCTCGAGGCGGGGTCGCTTGCAGCCGACCTGGGCTATACCGCTTCGGCCGTTCGGCTGGCGGCCGCCGCCGTTCAATACCAACCCGATGGCGACACGCGCTCAGCGGCCTCCGAGATCAGCAAGGCGGTCCGACTGCCGAGCGGGCCGCCAGCCGACGAGTACGACGAAAGGCCGACGATCCCCGTTCCCGAGGCTGACCTCGAAGACGGCCTGGGAGCGCTCATCCGGGTCCTGCGGGAACGCGACCACCAGAAGTTCGACGCGCTGATCGAATCCTCGATCGCAGCAGGCGGAGACCTCACTGGGGCGCATTGCCTACGTGTCGTTTCGTATGTCAGCCGCGAGGACATCAAGTCGGCAAAGCAGGCCCTCGAGGCGGCGAGGAAGAGCCCGCGTCGAATGCCTGGCGCGGCCATTCGAATTTCGATCGCATCGGCCTGCCTTCAACTCGCGCGTGGTCGCCGGCACGACGCGATGATCGACTCGCTCGAAGCGCTCGCCGAAGCGCGGGCTCGAGGCGACGGTCCGGGCGAGGCTGCCGCGTTGAAGATGGTTTCGGCGACCTGCCTGGCGGCCGGCCTCGACAGCGATGCCAACCGGATCGCCGACGTCGCCGCGGCCCTCGCTAGCTGACACCTGCGCGACGGGTCGGATACGAACCGAGAACGGTCAGGAAAGTAGTCACCTCTGCGAGATCACGGAGCGCCGCCTGCGTCGTTTCACGATCGACGTTGCCCTCGAAATCGACGTAGAAGATGTACTCGAACGGCGTGTCCGGCTTGGGTCGTGATTCGATCTTGGTGAGGTTCAGGCCCCGTTCGGCGAAAATCGCGATGCAGCGTGCGAGCGCACCCTGCTCGTGAATCGTCGAAAAGATCAAGGAAGTCTTACAGGAGACGGCTGGGTCGTAGTGCGCAGGCTCTGGCGCAACCATCACCATCCGAGTGTAGTTCTCCGGGTGGTCGGCGATGTCCCGCCTGAGAATGGGCAATCCGTGCAACGCGGCTGCTTCCTTGCTTGCAATCGCCGCCTGGGTCGGATCAGCGTCGTTCTTCACCTTCTCGACGGACATCGCCGTGTCGGCAAATGCCTCCACGTGACAGTCGTGGAGCGATTCCAAGAACTCGCCGCACTGCGCCAGAGCGACGGGGTGGGAATACACGCGACGAATCTCCGATACCGGGACGTCCGCCACGCCGATTAGGCAGTGCGCGATGGGCTGAAACTCCTCACCGACCAGCGACAGGCCCATCCTCGCGAGCAGGTCGTAGCTCTCGTTGATCGAACCGGCGATCGAGTTCTCGATCGGGAGCACCGCGTAGTCGACCTCCCCGGCCTTCAGCGCCTCCAGCATTTGGCGAAAGCTGTGGTAGCCGATGCAACGAAGCGGCTGCGGCGCACCCCGGAAGTGCTGCGTCGCCGCGAGCTGGCTGTACGCGCCTTCGCTTCCCTGGTAGCCGACCCGCAACTCGTTCTTCGTCTCGGTCAAAGCGTTCCGCCTCAGTCCCGGAAGTTCACGTACTGAAGCGGCAGGTCGAAGTCCTGCTCCTTGAGGAACGCGATCGTGGATTGCAGGTCGTCACGCTTCTTGGCCGAGACACGCACCGAATCGCCCTGAATCGAGGCCTGAACCTTGAGCTTGCTGTCCTTGATGGCCTTGACGATTTCCTTTGCCTTCTCCTTGGACACGCCCTCTTTGAGCTTGATGAGCTGCCGCCACATCTGACCGCCAGCCTGCTGCGGCTGCTGCGCGTCGAGCGACTTCAAGGACACCTGCCGGCGAACCATCTTGCTCTCGAGCACATCGCGAGCGGCATCGATGCGGCCTTCGCTGTTGGCCCGGATGACGATCCCCTCTTCGGTTTGTTCGATCGAGGCCTCCGTGCCCTTGAAATCGTATCGCTGACCGATCTCTTTGCTCGCCTGGTTGCGCGCGTTGTCGACTTCATGCTGCTCGATCTTGGAAACTACGTCGAACGACGGCATCTTTCTGACCTCCGAAGCGGGAACATATCACGCCGTTGGCTTGCGGCGAGCCGGCTTCTGCACATCAGCGCCGGCATCCCCGCTGACCAACGGCGAGAAGAAGTTGTCTTTCTTGGTGTACTCGTCCACGCGAAACGCGAACTTGTAGCTCGGCGCCGAACGCATGTTGCAGTCAGTCCGCTCGCAGAACCGGCAGGTGGTCCCGACGGGCACCGCCATCTTCTTCGGATCGGCGAACGGCAGATCGTCCGCGTACGCGAAGCGCTTGGCATTGTCCGCGTGGGTGCCGAGGCCGATGCTGTAGGTCGTCCCCTTCACGAGCGACCCCCGTTGCGGCTCGCTGACCACCTTCGCGAAGCAGAAGTATGTCGAGCCGTCGGGAAACGCGGAGTACTGCTTGCCGATCACGCTCGGTGTTAGAAACGCCAAGTGCACCGCCATTTTCGGACACGAACCACCCTGGTGCGGGAACCGAATGCCGTCGCCGGAGTAGCGCTTGGAGATGTTGCCGGCGACATCGACCCGAAGGAAGTGCATCGGAACGCCGCGGCGGCGAGGGTCCGACAGATTGCACATGCGGTGAGCCACCGTTTCGTAAGACGATTCGAACAGCTGCGCGAGGAGCTCGACGTCGTATCGCGTGCTCATCACGTCTCGATAGAACTCTGGATAGGGGAGCAAGAGCGCGCCCGCGAAGTAGTTAGCAAGGTGGATCTTGATGAGCTTCCGGGTTTCGCCATGCTGTCCCCGGTACCCTTCGAGGATCGGCTTGTGTAACTTCTCTTCGTCGAACAGTCCGAGCGCGATCGTGTGCGCGAGCTGAAACTTCAGCCGTTGTTCGAATAGGTCAGCGGAAACCGTGAGGACTCGCGCCTCGGCATTCCATGTGCGGATGACGGAGCTGTCGGAGCGCTCTGGAATGCGATGCACCCGCACGCCAACCTGATCGAGCAGGCCCCGCTCGAGATCATCACTCGTCACACGGCGGCCGAACGCGCAATCGCGGCGAAACTGCTGCGCGCGCTCCTCGAGTTGCCCGAACCAGTTGTGGTTCTGCTCGAGAAAGTCGGTGACCTCGTCGTAGGGATTGTAGTCGAAGCGAGTGGAACCCTCGTCAGCCTGCTGTTCCCGTTGCGCGAGGCTCGTCATGACGTGCTCGAGCTGGCTGCGCGTGTTCTTGTAGAGATTGAATAGTGCGGCGATCGTGGCCGCCATGCGGGGCTCGGCGCTGATGCTGGCTAGATCTTCCTCGCTCAGGTTGAGCGAGCGGAGCAGTGGGTCATCGAGGAGCCGCGCAAGACCGTCGTCGACCCGTCGTTCGCCCAGGCTCGTCATGAATTCTTCCACCGCAACCCCGTAGAGCTCGAGCGCCTGGAACAGCAGCGGGAGCTGAACGACGCGCTTGCCCTTCTCGATCAGGCTCAAATAGGCGGGTGAGATCTGGAGCCGGCGCGCGACCTCGCTCTGCTGCAGGCCCCTGCGAAGCCGAAGCTCCCGCAGTCGCTGCCCCATCGCGGCATTCGTCTCGGCCATCGGAGCCGTTTACCGTAGATTTACAAGATCCACCAGAGCCGAGAAACGTCGAAAAGTTCTATCTCTCGGCCGCTTGACGGCTTCCGGCCGTATGATAATCCACAAGGGATCAGGCTCGATCGTGTGAAGCTGTAAAGAGCACCGCAACGGTCACGAGGGCTCTGAACGCAAGCTAGGCCAAAACGAGGTAGGCTTCGGCCCCCTCGGGCGAATCGCAGAGGAAAGGACCGGCCAATGGCGGAGTACGGCAAGCGGGAGCGCGACAAACCGTGGATCATGCGGACCTACTCGGGCCACAGCACGGCAGCTGCATCGAACCAGCTTTATCGAACCAACCTCGCGAAGGGCCAGACAGGGCTAAGCGTCGCGTTCGATTTGCCCACTCAGACCGGCTACGACGCCGATGATTCGGCCGCCCGCGGCGAGGTCGGCAAGGTCGGCGTTCCGGTGTCACACATCGGCGACATGCGAGCGCTTTTCGACGGTCTGCCGCTCGATCAGATGAACACGTCGATGACGATCAACGCAACCGCCGTCTGGCTGCTGTCCTTGTACGTGGCGGCGGCCGAGGACCAGGGTGTCGACCATCACGTCCTTCGCGGAACGACGCAAAACGACATCATCAAAGAGTACCTATCGCGCGGCACCCACATCTTTCCGCCGGCACCCTCGATGCGCTTGATCACCGATCTGATCACCTACACCGTGGACGAGGTTCCCAAGTGGAACCCGATCAACATCTGCAGCTACCACCTGCAGGAAGCCGGCGCGACACCGACGCAGGAGCTTGCCTACGCGCTGGTCACCGCCATCGGCGTTCTCGATGCGGTGAAAGCGACTGGCCGCGTGCCCGAGAGCGACTTCGGCAAGGTCGTCGGCCGCATGAGCTTCTTCGTGAACGCGGGCATTCGCTTCGTCGAAGAGCTCTGCAAGATGCGAGCATTCGTCGAGCTCTGGGATCGAGTGACCCGAGAGCGCTACGGCGTGACCGATCCGAAGCAGCGGCGATTCCGCTACGGGGTCCAGGTCAATTCCCTGGGCCTGACCGAGCAGCAACCGGAGAACAACGTCATCCGGATCGTCCTCGAAATGCTGGCGGTCACCCTCAGCAAGGACGCTCGCGCCCGCGCAGTCCAACTCCCTGCCTGGAACGAAGCGCTTGGTCTTCCGCGGCCCTGGGATCAGCAGTGGTCGCTTCGCGCGCAGCAGATTCTCGCCTACGAAACCGACCTTCTCGAATATGCCGATCTGTTCACGGGCAGCGAGGTCGTCGAAGCGCAGACCCAGCAGCTCGTCGACTCGGCCTGGGCCGAAGTCCAAGAGGTTCTGGCGCGAGGCGGCGCAGTCGAAGCGGTCGAGAGCGGCTACATCAAGCAGAAGCTCGTGGAGTCCAATGCTGCGCGCCTTCGTGCGATCGAAGCAGGCGAGCAGATTGTCGTCGGCGTGAACAAGTACGTCGAAGGGGCGCCCTCCCCGCTCACCGAGAATCTCGATGATGCGATTCTCACGGTCGACCCCGAGGTCGATGCGAACCAGCGCGCTGCGCTTGCTCGATGGAAACAAGAGCGGGACAGCGCAGCGGTGGCGGCGGCGCTCGCGGAGCTTCAGCGAGTTGCCAAGACAGACGAGAACATGATGGCTGCGTCGATCGCAGCGGCGCACGCTGGCGTGACCACCGGCGAATGGGCCAACACGCTTCGCCAGGTCTGGGGCGAGTACCGGGCACCAACGGGCGTGTCCGGTGCAACCGTGAAGACATCCGGGTCCGGAGCCGCCGCCGAGACCATCGACCGACTTCGAAAGCGACTCGACGCGCTCGAGGCGCGAATGGGCCGCCGGGCCAAGCTTCTGGTCGGCAAGCCGGGCCTCGACGGGCATTCGAACGGCGCCGAGCAAATCGCCATCAAGGCGCGCGACGTCGGTTTCGACGTGGTGTACGAGGGCATTCGCGTCTCGCCGGAGCAAATCGTGGCGTCGGCGCTCGAAGAAGGCGTGCATCTCATCGGTCTCAGCATCCTGAGCGGCTCCCATCTCGCACTGGTGCCGGAGGTCGTGCAGCGGCTTCGGGAGGCAGGCCTCGGTGACGTGCCGGTGGTCGCGGGCGGCATCATTCCAGAAGCTGACGCGGAAAGGCTCCGCGCCGAAGGAGTGGCTGCGGTCTACACGCCCAAGGACTTCGAGCTCGACAACATCATGAGCGACTTGATCGACCTGGTGGACCGCCAGCATGCCGCCGAGTGACCCGGCCAGCGACGCGCAGCAGGTGATGTCGTCCGACAAGGCGGCGATTTCCCGCGCCTTGAACTTGGTGGAAGATCGAAGGCCCGAGTCACACGCGCGTGTCGCGGAGCTCCTGGCCGCGCTCAAAGATGCCCCGAAGGCAGCGGGCGGGCATCGCGTGGGGCTCACCGGTCCGCCCGGCGTCGGCAAGAGCACACTGACTTCGGCCCTGGCGCGCTCCGTGCGGCAGCGAGGTCGCACCGTCGGCGTCGTGGCCATCGATCCATCGAGCATACGCTCGGGCGGCTCGCTGCTCGGCGACCGTGCCCGCATGAGCTTCGACCCCACGGATGCCGGACTCTTCGTTCGCTCGCTCGCCACGGCGGGCGAAGTGGGTGGCCTGGCCTACGCGGCAAACTCGGCCGTGCGTGTGCTGGCCGCGGCGTATGACATGGTCGTCGTCGAGACGACGGGGGTCGGCCAGTCCGAGATCGACATCGTCCACGTCGCGGACACGGTCGTCCTCGTGATCCAGCCCGGTAGCGGCGACGTTCTTCAGTTCCTGAAGGCCGGGATCATGGAAATCCCGGATATTCTGGTGGTCAACAAGGCAGACCAGGAGGAGCTCGCCCGACGCGCGGTGGCCGATCTGCACGGCGCCCTGCAGACCGCCCACGCGGTCGGAGCCGCGGGCGGGCAGGACGCCAGTTGGAAGACCCCCATCATCGCGACCAGCGCCAGCAAGGGCACCGGAATCGACGAGCTCATCGATACGCTCGCTCGGCATCGGAAGCACCTGGAAGCGACCCTTGGGGCGCGCCGCCGACGAGGCGAAGTGCGATGGGCCCTGGACCTTTTCGGCCGTAAACATGGCGAGCACGGGGTTTCGACCCTAGGGGGACTCAGGCAGCTCGAAGCCCGCGCCGAACGACACCTCGATGGCGGCGAAACGCCCTTGAGCCTTTGCGAACACTTGAGCCGAGAGTATGTAACAACGCTCGGCAAGACTCCATGAGGAAGACATGAGTGAACGTCCACAAATCGTACCCGTTGGTCAAATCCCAGAGCTAGGCGCCGTGCCCGAAAGAATGCACGCGTACGCGATTCGCCCCGAGCGTTTCGGCGAGCCCAAGCAATCCTTCCAACACGAAGAGCTGCCTGTCTGGGAGCTCGGTCCCGGCGAGGTTCTCGTCCAGGTCATGGCGGCCGGCGTGAACTTCAACGGCATATGGGCCGGGCTCGCCCAGCCGGTCAACGTGCTCAAGGGCCATGGTCTCGACTTCCACATCGCCGGCTCCGACGCGTCCGGCGTCATCTGGGCGGTCGGCCCCGGGGTGGACGACCACAAAGTCGGCGATGAGGTGGTGCTGCACTGCAACCACCTGCGCTACCCCGGCACCAATGACCTACAGACGATCTGGGGTTACGAAACTCCAGACGGCTCGTTCGCGCAGTTCACCAAGGTTCAGGGGCAGCAGGTGCTCCCCAAGCCCCCGCAGCTCAGTTGGGAAGAGGCCGCGAGCTACGGACTGACCTATTACACGGCGCACAGGATGCTGATCGATCGCGCGAAGATCGAGCCTGGCGAGGATGTGCTCGTCTGGGGTGCCGGTGGCGGCCTCGGAGTGTTCGCGGTGCAGCTCTGCGCGGTCGCAGGTGCGCGCGCCATCGCCGTCGTGTCGAGCGACGACAAGGCCGAGCTCTGCATGCAGCTCGGCGCGCACGGAGTCATCAACCGCAAGGAGTTCCCTGCTCTTCAGTACAAGGACAACATGACGCCGGAGGAACAGAAGGCGCACAGCGCCGACCTCAAGGGCTTCGGCAAGCGCATCTGGGAGATCCTGGGCGAACGCAAGGGGCCCGAAGTCGTGTTCGAGCACGTGGGCAAGGCTACCTTCCCTGCCAGCGTGTTTCTCGCGGCCAAGTACGGGCGCATCGTGATTTGCGGCGCGACCACCGGCTACAACCTGAACTTCGACGTGCGCCATCTCTGGATGCGCCAGAAGCGAATCATCGGCTCGCACTTCGCAGACGCCGATTCGGCCGGGCGGGCGAACCGGCTCATGATCCAAGGCAAGGTCAAGCCGGTCATGACGCGGCTCTTCACCTGGGAAGAGATTCCCGAAGCGCACCAGCTCATGTACGAGAACAAGCTTCACGGCACAGTCTCGTGCCTGGTCGGCGCGCCTCGGCCCGGACTCAAGAACCTCGAAGAAACCCGCGCCGCGATCGCGAACGGTTAGGAGCAGGCCATGCAGAAAGTCATCGAAGCCATCGAGGGCCTCTACCGGCGCGCGCATGACAACGTCAAGGCCATGGTGTCTGAAGGCGATCGAATCAGCGCCAAGAAGCTGAACGCAAACCAGCTCGCTGCTCACGCGGTCGCGTACATGGCGACCGAGCTCGAGGCCTGCCGTCAAATGGCGGCCTGGGCCGAGCGCGTTGGCGGCCAGTATGAAGGCAAGGTGGCGAGGGCCTATGTCGGTGAGGTCGCGCGCTCGATCGTCGGCGGCGTAGACCTCGGAGCCTGCGAGAACATCGGCCTCAGCGAGGTCGGCATCTCCGAGGGCGACCTGCGCGAAACCGTGCTTCAGCCCGAAGTCATCGCGTTTTCGGCCGAGCATTCGAGCGGCCAGGTCTATCTGGAGCTTGCCGAGCACGCGCGCGAACACGGTTTTCCGAACCCTGGCCTCGGCGACGAGATGCTCGACGAGATCCGTGCGCAGTTCTCGAAGTTCGTGGACGCAGAAGTCATTCCTCGCGCACAGGACATTCACCGCAACGACGTCCTGATCCCGATGGACATCATCGACCAGATGAGCGAGCTCGGTGTCTTCGGCCTCACCATCCCCGAAGAGTACGACGGCCTGGGCCTCAGCAAGGTCGCGATGTGCGTCGTCACCGAAGAGCTGTCTCGCGGTTACATCGGCGTTGGCTCGCTCGGCACGCGATCCGAAATCGCCGCAGAGTTGATCATGGGCGGCGGCACCGAGGAGCAGAAGCAGAAATGGCTCCCGAAGCTGGCTGCGGGCGAAGTGCTTTCGACCGCCGTGTTCACCGAGCCGAACACCGGCTCGGACTTGGCCCATCTCGGAACGCGCGCTGTGAAGCAGAATGACGGCAGCTACGTGGTCAACGGCTCGAAGACTTGGATCACCCACGCAGTTCGCGCCGACCTGATGACCCTCCTCGCCCGCACCAACGCGGACGAGCCGGGGTACAAGGGCCTCTCGATGTTCCTGGCCGAGAAGACTCGCCGCACCGGCGAGGACGGTGAAGCGGAATTCGTCGACGACGGCCTGACCGGAACCGAGATCACCGTTCTCGGCTACCGCGGCATGAAGGAATACGAGCTCGGCTTCGAAGACTTCAAGCTGCCGGCGGATTCTCTGCTCGGCGGCGAAGAGGGCGCTGGCTTCAAGCAGCTGATGCGCACCTTCGAAAGCGCGCGCATTCAAACCGCAGCGCGTGGTGTTGGCGTGGCGCAGGCCGCACTCGAGGACGCGATCCTCTACGCAACCGAGCGCGAGCAGTTCGGCGGGCCGATTTTCCAGTTCCCGCGCGTCGCTCGCAAGATCGGCCGCATGATCTGCCGTATCCAGGCCGGCCGCCAGCTGACCTATTTCAGTGCCCGCGAGAAGGACCAGGAGAAACGCTGCGACCTCGAAGCAGGCATGGCAAAGCTCTTGGCAACCCGCTCCGCATGGGAGTCTGCCGATGCGAACGTGCAGATTCACGGCGGAAACGGCTACGCAGAGGAGTACACCGCGTCCCGGCTCCTGGTCGATGCGCGAGTCCTCAGCATCTTCGAGGGCGCCAACGAGATTCAGGCGCACGTCGTCGCACGCCGGCTTCTCGAAAGCTGACGCGCGCGACCCTAGCGACCATACTGCCCCGACATGAGCCCTGAACGCGTCGGCGACCGGCGAAGGTTGGTTCGCATCGCCTTTGCCATGGTGCTCGCTGCTCAGGTCTTCTTGGCGGCCTGGGGCGTCGCCGATCAATGGACCCGGGGCCACAACGGCTGGAACGGGGCTGCGTACCACAACGCCGCGAGGAACACCTTGCGCTGGGACGTGCTCTTTCCGCTCCAGTACGACACCGCCAATCGCCCGCCAGACCCGGAAAGGCTCTACACGCACGCGCCGCTTGGCCTGCATCTGAACAACGTCGTCAGCGTAAAGCTCTTCGGCGACCGCGAGCTGTCGATCCGACTGGTGGCCGGCTTCTGGAGCGTGGCCGCCCTGTGCATGCTCTTCGCGGTCGTGAGACGACTCTGGGACGACGGACACGCCCTCACCGCATCGGCGATCTACGTTGTGCTACCGATCAACGCGATCTACACCAACATGGCGAACCACTCCGCTGGGTTCATTTTCTGGGGCCTGCTCGCACTATACCTCTACATCCGAGCGAGCCGCGCTCCACCCTGGCGCCCGCTGAGCTTCACCCTCTTTCTCGGGAGCTTCGCCATCGCAGCCAGCTGGGACTGGCCGGCGTACTACTTGGCCTTCGCCATCGCGCTGCACTGGGGCTGGTCGCTCAAGGTTCCACGAAGCAGCGAGGGTTCCAGCGGTTCGACCAGGCAGCTGTTCGTGTTCTGCGCCTGGGTGCTTCTCCTGTTCGTCGGGCACTTCGTCTTGGTGCAATGGGTTGCGGGGAACCTGGACGAGCTCAGAGAAGCATTCAACTCCAGACGGGCCCTCTCTTGGACTCGATTCCGTACGCATTTGCTGCTCGTGCCCGAGCTGATGTTCACTGCACCGATTCTCGCGCTGTGCCTTGCCTGGGTGCTGTTTTGGCTCATCCGCGTCGTCCGCGGCACGGCGAGGGCACGCGACTTGATTCCGGTCGTTTTTCTGTTCGCTGGCATTGTGCACTACTGGACCTTTCGATGGAGCGCGATCGTTCACTCGTACTGGGCCTGGCCTGTGCTCCCCGCAGTGGCCATTGCCGTCACGACCTCGCTCTTCGAAACGGGACGCTGGATTCGCGCGCGAGCCGGCCTCTTGGCGAGCTTCAGCGTTCTGCTCCTGCTGGTGCCCTTGCTGACCCGAGTCGTGCAAATCGTTCCGACGGGACGCTATGTTGGCGGCTCCATGTGGTTCTTCACTCCGGTGCGAGGCACGATCGACGAATACGACTCGGGGCGACCGGAGCTCCGTTTCGCTCGGCGAGTCAAGGCCTGGACCGATCGCAGCACCGGCGTTCAACTCCACACGAGTCTCAAGGAGCGCCGCCTCGAGCCGCGCTTCGACATCACGCTCGATCGGGTGACGCACCGTTGGTCGCAGAACCCACGCGCCGAGATCCCCAACGAGCAAGGAGCGACGGGCTGGGTCTTCGTCGCGGCGGTCGACGCCTTCACCGAAGACCAACGAGCCGCCTTCGCTTCGACTCGTCCGTACCGGCAGTACGGAGACTACTTCATGCTGGACTTGCGTCGCGAGGCACGGGACATCGAGGTATGGGGCCTATCCCCGGTTCAATTCAGTCCGCGTTGGCGCCTCTTGCATAGTTCGTTCGAGCCACCGATGAGAGCCGCGCGTGTCATTGGGGTCGAGCAGTCTCTCAATCAGAAGGTCGCAGAGCTCGATGCCCGGTAAGTCGCCTGCCCCCATTGTGACGATCTGGTCCTCGGCCTATCTGGGCTCGCTCCTATTTCTGCTGGCCGGACTGCTCCCGCAGGGCACGGTCACGCTCGGGCTACTCGCCCAGCTTTCTTGGCTAGCGATCATCGCTTCGATCCCGACGAGCCTCGTCTTGGCAGGAGCGAGCCGAGTGGCCGTGATGGCCCGGCCCCTGGTCGCCGCAACCGCACTGGCGGTGGTGCTGTGGACCATGGCGGTAGGCTGGGAGCACATCGACTTCCTTCTCTCGGGGCCGCAATGGCTCGATCTGCCTCGACGGCAAGTCCTGGGGCTCGCGTTGCTGTTCGCGCTCGGCTTGCTCGCCGGACTAGGCTGGATTTGGCTGATTTTAGGCACCGGTATGCGGCGTGGACGATCGCTCGCGATTTGGATTGCCCAAGCCGCCATCGTGGTCGCACTGCTCACGACCGCCATGGTGCGCTACCGCGCGTACGACTACACCGTGGCCCAGCTCGTCTTTCCAGCAGGCTTGCTGAGCAGCGCCATCGTGTACCTACTCCTTCGCGAGTCGCCTCGGCAATGGGTCGCGCTCGGCCTCGCGGCCGCCTGTCTGCTCTTCGCAGTCGGATCGCGTTTTGCGCCGGCGCTCGTGGCGACGGGTCGGCGAGAACTGATCGCACAGAGCCGGGCGGGTGCGCTGGCAACCTTGTACGTGCTTCCCAGGGGGAGCGCCGACGCGAGCCTTTCCAGAGGCAGATCGAGCTGTCCCGATCCGAAACCCATCGTTGAAACATCGCCCATCGGCATCCTTCCGGACGGACGCCGCAACGTGATCATCGTCACGGTCGACGCCTTGCGAAAAGACGTCGTTGGCTCGGAGCTGAATGGACGCCCGGTGACCCCGGAGCTGACGCGACTGGCTGCCCGGGGACTCTCCTTCGCCAACGCGACCTCAACCTATCCCGCCACCTTGTTTGCCGTCGGCAGCGCGTTCACGGGCCTGAGCCCAGCCGAGCTGTACCTCTCTCCGAGCTTGCCGGAGACCATTTTCACGCGCTCTCGCGCGCACATCGACCGGCAGCTTGCCATCCTACCGGATGTCAGCTGGTTTCGTCTTCCCATCATCGAGCAGTTCCTCGCTCCCGGTGTCGAAACCGCCTACGCAAGAACAGACGCGGACGCGACGAATGCCCTGCTCGAACGTTTGCGCGTCGCGCGCCGGGATGATGCCTCCGTGATGGCTTGGATCCACTACTACGCGCCCCACGATCCCTACGAGCCGCAGGCGGCGTTTCCATTCGGGAGCGGCAAGAAGCGCGCGTACCTCAGCGAGGTCGCGTACTTCGATCGGGAGCTCGGCCGCCTGATGCGATACCTCGAAGAGGACGACTGGCTCGACGACAGCCTAGTCGTGTTCTTTTCCGATCACGGCGAGGCCTTGGGAGAGAAGTCCTATTGGGGACACCACGTGTACTTGAATGCCTGGATGGTCGACATCCCGCTCGTGCTCTGGCACGCGGCGTTCGCACCCGCCGAGCCCCGTGTGGGGGTGAGCCTCGCCGATGTCGCGCCAACCGTGTTGCATTTTCTGGGACTCCCCCTTCCCTCGGACATCGCTGCAAAGAGCCTCTTCACCCTGGACCCGAATCTTCCCAACCGCGCTTCATTCTCGGAGGCCTTCCCCGTCCGCGGCCGCGAGCTTTTCGATAGCTTCCGACTACCAGCGCTCGACGAGGCTTCGATTCGCTCCAGGCTCCGAAGCATTCGGGTATCGAGCAAGGGATACGAGCCCAAGGGCGCCATCAGTCGCGACCGGTATCGCTTGATTCACCATCGGGGCGCCGACACTCTGCTTTTCTACGACCGCGAATCCAATCCCGGCGAGGACCCCGGTTTCGACGCGAGCAACCAGGAAGCCCTTGCTGCGCTCCGAGGCGAGCTCGAGCACTGGGATCAAGCGCAGCTGCGACGCATCGAATGCCGGCTTCAACTCAGCGAGGATCGACCTGAGTGACCTCGTCCACAATGAGGCGTGCACCGCCGGAAGTCGCGCGCCCGGAAATCATCGAGAGCTGGGCATCGTGGAAAAGGATCGTCGCCGCTTCGCCCAAAATGGTCGTCACGTAGAGTTGAACCACCAGCTGGCTCGCGTCGCGCGGCACGCCGATCTCGTAACTCAAACGCCAGCGGTCGCCACCTTGCAGCTCGAACGCCTTGCGCTCGAACTTCACGTAGCCATCGAGAAACAGGTCTTGGTGGATCTCGATCTGCGACCGTTCGCCGAAAACCTCCAGGTCCAAATCGACCCGCAGGGTCGTACCACCAGGAACCCGGAGATACTGGCCGCCGATCAGCAGCTTCTTTCCGTCGGCGGCCGGCACCGAAACCTCCTCCTCGGTCAAGAGATCGACCCGCCCGGCTTGCGTCATGTCCGCGCGTCCCGAGCGGGTAAGCCGGGCCACCTCCGTGAGGATCCGCCGATCTCGGGGAGACACCGGCTCGCTGGCGCGGTCCGGCCCAAACACAAGCCCACCCTCTGGGGCTGAACGCGAGCAGCTCCGAAACATTTCGTCGCAGACGACTGCCGCTCCAGAGGAGTCGAACATGATGACGCTTCGAGCATAGGTATTCCCAGCAAACAGAGGGCGCGCGGTCTCGTAGTCGCGGAACCAGCTACGACCGACGAACCCACCGCCGTCTTGCTCCAAGCCGAGGAGATCGGTGACCGAAAGGGCCGTGTCGACGTGGGCGTAGAGTGTGTCCACGCGTTTTGCCTGCGCTTCAGGAAGCATCACGACGGCGAACGACCAACTCTGTGAAAGCAATCGCTGTGTGGCGCTCGCTGCCTTCGCGAGCCCCGCCGATTCGTCCGAGGTGATGATCACGACCGTGTCGTCGAGCACGCCGCGCCGTTCCAGCTCGCTCAGAAAACCGGAAAGCGCGTCGTCGGCGTATCGAAACGCGCGCGCTTGCCGTGTCCCGGCACCTTCACCCGCTGCGGTGTCTGGAAACGTGAACGGGTGGTGCGTGCCGACGGTCAATAGGGTCGCGAAGAACGGTTGATCGGCGTCGTCGAGCTCGAGCACGCGCCAGAGCGCTTGCTCGAAGAACGCCTTGTCGTCCACGCCCCAATCGGTGCGCGCATAGTTCCGCTCGAACCAGGGATCGCCGACGAGATCCTCGAATCCGGCCCTCGCCATGAACTGATCTTTGAGCATGAAGCCAAGCGGCGCCGATTGGATGTACGCCGTGGCGTATCCTCGTTCGCGCAAGACTTCCGGAAGACATCGGCGCACGGGCCCGTAGACCTGCTCGCTCATCTTCGACTGGTCGGTGAGGAGCTTCGGGTAGTCCCCGCAGAGGATCCCGTACTCCCCCCGATTGGTCTGCCGCTGGTGAGAAACCAAGCGCGTGAACAGAATGTGCCGCTTCGCGAGCTCGTCCAGCTTGGGCATACTGGTCGTGCTCTCGACGCCTTCTGCAGCTGCGACCGAGGGCAAGTGCGCGCCAGACGCCGCTTCGATCAGAATCAGCAGAACGTTCGTCGGGTCGGGAAGCGCCTCTACCCATCGCTCGCCGCGCAAATCGCCTCGAAACACGTCTCGCACCTCGGCGCTGATCGCCATCCGGCCGCTCTGTTCTGAATGAGGAAGGATCGCGAGATTCGCCTGAATCGCGTGACGCTCGCGCCATTCGTCGTGCATGTACGAGGTCGGGATGAGCAGCTGCCCAGCCACAGAAGCAGCGAAAGCCAAGACCCACCATCGCCACCAACCGGGAGCGGGAGCGCGCGCCGACAGCGCTGCGACCGTCGTCAAGGCCGCGATCGAAAGCGCCATCACGGGATGGTGCGCATGCCGAACCGAGCCGCCCAGAAACGTGGAATCTTTGAGAAAGCCTACGTGACTGAGGGCGTACAGCGAGTCGAACACCGAGATGAACTCGTACATCGCAAAGCTCACGAAGACGAAGCCAACGGCTGTCGCGACGGCAAGCGCTCGGCCAAGTCCGCGGCGGGTCACCAGGAAAAGACCTGTGAGTCCGATTACCAACAAGCCAACCGAAGCGTCCGCCAGGGCGCCGCGCAAGTCGATGGGCGCAAGGGTCAGGCGCTTCTCGTACAGAAGCAGTCCGCGCGTCAGCCAGGGCGTGGCAAGGCACAGCAGGACGAGGAGGCCCCAGCCCGTATTTGTGCTCCCGACCTCTCGCTTCGCTTCGATAACGGGAAGTTATGAGCTATGCAATCGCGATGGCAAAGGGTTTTGCGCCAGCAGCCGAACGCAATCGGCAACCCATTCTCGACGTCCTTCGGCGCGTCCTACCCTCAGCTGGGCTCGTTCTGGAAGTGGCCAGCGGGACCGGACAGCACGCGGTCTTCTTCTCGGAACAGCTCCCTGCCCTGCGCTGGCAGCCCAGCGATGCCTCGCCGGACGCCTTGCAGAGTATCGCGGCCCGGGTCGAGGAAGTCGAGGGCGGGAACCTTCTGCCTCCGATAGAACTCGACGTGCGCTCGCGGCGCTGGCCCGTCGCGCGCGCCGACGCCCTCATCTGCATCAACATGATCCACATCTCGCCCTGGGACAGCACCGAGGCACTGTTTCGCGGTGCCGGCGACTTGCTCGTTGCTGGTTCTCCACTGATCACCTACGGGCCGTACCGGCTCCATGGCGAGCACACAGCGCCAAGCAACGCGGCCTTCGACCAAGACCTTCGGTCTCGCAACGCCCGCTGGGGCATCCGCGACATCGATGAGCTCACAGAGCTCGCCGCCCGAACTGGCTTCACGCTTCAAGAGCGAGTCGACATGCCGGCCAACAACATGACCCTGGTCTGGACCCGAGTCGTCTAGACCGACATCCCCGGCAGCGACGGATTCCAGAAAAGCATCACGAAGTAAGCGATGAACACGAGAATGAGCGTGATCCCTCGGACTCGGCCGATGCGGCTTCGCTCGTTCACGGCCATCAAGAGAAGCAGCAGGGTCACGCCCACCATGATGGGGAAGTCGCGCGTGATGACCGAGCGGTTCACCTCGCCTGGCGCGATGATTCCCGGTAAGGCCAGCACGCCGAGCAGGTTGAACATGTTGGACCCAACGACGTTGCCGACTGCGATGTCTTCCTCTCCGCGCCGGGCGGCAGCAACCGAGGCGGCAAGCTCGGGAAGGCTCGTCCCGAGCGCAACCAGGGTCAGACCCACGACGAGCTCGCTTACCCCGAGATCTCGGGCAATGCCCATGGCGCCCCAAACCAGCACTCGAGACCCGGCCAGGAGAAAGACCAGGCCCACCGAGAACAAGACGATGGCCTTGGGCGTGGGCAGCGAGTCCGGAATGTCATCCTGGTCGAAGCCGCCGCTTGGCGCGTCGGCAACGCCCGCCTCCTTCGCGCGGGCCTGCATGCCGATCCAGGCGATCAAGAGAAACAATCCGAAGAACAGTACCCAACCTTCAAGCCGGCTGAGTACGCCGTCCCAGAGGAACGCCCAGGCGACCGCCATGCTCAAGAACAGAACCGGGATTTCACGGACGAGCAGGCGCGAGTGAACACTGAGCGGATGAACAAGTGCAGCGGCGCCTAGGACGAGCGTGACGTTCGTGATGTTCGAACCGATGGCGTTTCCGACGCCCATCGAGCGGCTCCCAGCCATGGCCGCCATACCAGAAACCAACATTTCGGGCGCCGATGTCCCGAAGGCCACGATCGTCAGCCCGATGACGAGGCGGTTGACCCCTAGATTGCTGGCCATCCCGGCCGCTCCGTACACGAAACGATCGGCACCCCAGACCACGGCAACGAAACCCACGATAATCGCGGCTATGGCGTGGAACAGCGTCAGGACAACCTCATCGGCGAAACGAAGAACGGCCCAGTGTTGCTCAGGAGCGCAAGCGCGCAAGTCCCGTGCAGATCGCGCTGGCAATACCACCCCACGGAGGGCTATACGTGTCGGACCGAAGGAGGGGAGAGCATGGGTGAGCGCCTCAGCGACAAGGTCGCGATCGTCACAGGAGCAAGCCGAGGAATCGGTGCTGCCATCGCCGGCTACATGGCCGACGAAGGAGCCAAGGTCGTTCTCGTGTCGCGAAAGATCGACGGCCTGCAAATCGTGGCAGACGAGATTCGGAGCCGCGGGGGCGAGGCGACGCCCATCGCCTGCCATGCCGGCCACCGGAGCCAGCGGGAAGACATGCTCGACCAGGCGCTGAAGGCGTATGGCAAAGTCGACGTCCTGGTGAACAACGCTGCGACGAACCCACACTTCGGTCCGATGCTCAGCATCGACGAGGGAGCCTGGGACAAGACCTTCGAGGTGAACGTGAAGGGCTACTTCGGCATGATCCAGCTCGTCGCGGGCCACCTGCAGCAGCGCAAGGCAAAAGGCTCAGTCATCAACATCGCGAGTGTGGTCGGGATGATGGGCGCACCGATGCAAGGCGTCTACGCCATGACCAAATCTGCCGTGATCTCGATGACGAGGACCTTAGCCATGGAGCTAGGAGCGGCCGGCATTCGCGTCAACGCGATCGCGCCCGGGCTGATTGAAACCAAGTTCGCGCAGGTCTTGGTCGACAACGACGAGATTCGTTCCAGCATCGTAAACAAGACAGCCCTGGGACGGGTCGGTCAGCCCCGAGACATCGCAGGAGGCGCCGTCTTCCTGGCTTCGGACGAATCGGACTACCTGACAGGGGACGTGATGGTCATCGACGGCGGTTGGACCATTACATAGTCGTGGGAGGCGGATGATCGAGAAGCCGGCCATGGGCCTAGCGGACACCGCGCGCAGGCGCGACTTGGTGGAGTTGCGCGTTGCGAACTTGCGTCGCGAGCTCGGCGCAGAAACCGAACCCCGGCTTCAGGCAGCGATCCTCTATCAGCTGGGGTCGCTCTACGAGCACGAGCTCGAGCAGACCTCCGAGGCAATGGAAGAGTACCGGCGGGCCCACGAAGTTGCACCAGGCTTCCAACCGGCATTGATCGCCCAGTTGCGGATCGCCGAGCGCTCACAGAACGGCTACGACCTCGGGACACTTCGTTCGGAACAGGTCGCGAGAGCAACGAGCCCCGCAGTCAGCAGCGCTGCGCTCGTGGACCTGGCGATGCATTCGGAGGATTGGGCGTCGCTTCTGCGAGAAGCGATTGCACGTTCTCAGGAGCCGGCGATCCCGGCGCTCATCCTCGAATGGCGGGCAGAAGCCCGCGGCGACGACAGCGCCGTTCGGGATGCTCTGCTTGCCCAAGCCAAACACGCGACGGACCCCAACCTTCGCGCCGCCCTCTGGCTCGACCTGGCCCTGCACGAGATCGGCTTGGGCCATCCGGACGAAGCCATCGAGGCGCTCGATCGTGTTTGCGAGTCGGACGCGCTCGTTTGGCAGGCCAGGTCTCTGCAATCCCGGACTGCCCGGGAGCACGGGCGATGGGAAGCGTTCGTCCTCGCCGTGACTTCGATGGCACGCCTGCTCGAAGCGGCTGCCGAACGGAACGACGCGCAAGATCCCTTGAGCCTCTCGGTACCCGAGGACGAGCGTCTTCCGCTGGCGACATTCCTCTGGCAAGAAGCGGCGACCTGCAGCGCCACACATCTGGATGACCCCGACGCGGCGGCGGGCTACCTCGGCTCGGCCTTGCGCTTGCTGCCGGACCGGCGGCTGACTCACTTGCAGGCTCTGCTCATCGCAGAACATCGCGGCGACCTTGCGGCCGCCGAAGACCCTTCCGCATGGTTTCGGGACAACGCCCCCGATGATGCTGCCTTCGTCGCACACGTGTTGCGGCTCGCACTGTCGAGCGATCATGTGCGGGGCGCCTTCGAAACGCTGCGCGATGTCACGAGGCGGTTCCCCGACTCCGACTATGCGCGTGCCGCGCTCGAAGTGGCTTCCATCCGCAGCGCGAGCCACGACGAACGTGCCGAGGCCTTTCTCGAACAGGCGCAGAGCGCCGAGGGCGAGGCGCGGGCTCGACTCAACTGGAGAGCAGCACAGCTGAGCAGCGCAGTCCCTGATCGCTCGGAGCGGGCGCAGGCGCTCTACACTGCGGCGATCGCGGCCTCCTCAGCGTCTGGGCACTCGCGAACGGCGATCGTGCGCGAAGCGCTGGGCGCCGCGATGCGTACCAAGCACTGGGATGCCCTTGTCGGGCGTTGCGACGAGCTGATGCAAGGTGACATCGATCCGACTGAAAGGTCGATACTCGCATACTGCACGTACGATCTGACGCGGCACGCACAGGGCGCGGGGAATGAAGCCCAGCAGCTCCTTGCAGAGGCCCTGACCGACTCCAGCAACCGTACCTGGGCTCCGCAACTCGCACGGGCACAGGCGGCATGGACAGGCGACGCGCGTCTACTGGCCCAAGCTCACGAGGCCAGCGCCGAGCTCGAGTCGGGGGATCGCCGACTTGGTCATCTCTGCGCGGCCGGTCGGGCCTACGCGCGAAACCGAGAATGGGAAGCGGCCGAACGTGTCCTTCGGCTCGCATTGGACGCCGCTCCAGACGACCAATTCGTCCTTTCCCTCCTCGACGCGGTCTTGCGTGAGGGTGGGCGACCCGAAGAGGTGGTCTCGCTCGCGCGCGAACGAGCTCAGTCGGATGCTAGGTCGGCGCTCGGAGAGCTCTCGCTGCTTCTCGCTGGGGCGAGCGCAGAGCGCAGCGGAAATCTAACCGCCGCCCGCCACGCATACGAGCAGGCGCTCGTCGAAGCCCCGGGCTCTCCGTCCGCGGCGCTCGCACTGCTCGACATCGCCCGCCTTCAGGGGGACCCGCAGGCGACACTGCGCGCGTACGCGGCACTCTCGAGTACTGAGCTCGGTGGAGGCGTCCCTGAGCTCTACGCACTGCTCGAAGGCGACGCACTTAGCTCAAGTAGCGGCGTTGGCGCGAGCTTGGCCTACGGGCGGGCGCTCGAGCACCCCAACACTGGTCCTGCGGCAGCCGTCGCTCTTCTCTCCCTGCCCCTGCCATCGAGCGATGCCGATCAGCGATTGGCTGCCGAAGATCTCCTGGCGGACGCAGGATCCTTCACCGCGCACGACCAAGCTGGCTTCGCGTCTGCCTATCGCGCGCTCCGCGCATCGCTCGGTGAAGAAGGCGCGTCCGCGGGCGAAGCCTGGCTTCAACTGTCGGCCGCAGCGCCCACCGATGCACTGCGGGCCGCGGCGCTTCTGCAGGGGCTGCGCGCCACGGGGATTGCGCGAGGAACGGATGCGGCGGACGAGCTCTTCATGCTCGCACAGGAAGCCGAAGAACTGTCGGTTCTCCACCCGGATGCCTCGGTCACGATCGACGAGGCGCTCGCGCCGGGCGACGACGCAGCACTTCGCGTTCACGCGCTCGAACGGAAGTTGCAACACAGCGAGACCCTCGGACGCAGCGCGCTCGACGCTGCGCATTGCCGTGCACTCGTCGAAGCTGATCGTGGCGCGGAGGCCGTTGCGCTTCTCAGCGAGGCAGTAGACGAGCGGCCCGATGACCTAGCCCTGTGGGAGACGCTTCGAAGCGCGGCTCGTCAGGCGGGGGAGTGGCCCCTCGTAGCCCTAGCCTGCGAGCGGCTCGCGCCGTCTGTCGACGGTTCGCTGAGCGGCGATCTGTTGGAAGAAGCCGGTGTCGTTCGGATGGATTGCCTCCAGCAGTACCGGCAAGCCGAAGACCTCTTTCGACGGGCACTCGAAGAGGACCCGGCCCGGGACATCGCATTTCGCCGCCTGCGAGATTTGCTCGTCGCGCATGAGGACGCCGAAGCTCTCGAAGCGCTGGTGTCCGAACGGCTTGCCCTAGGCGGCCCCAAGGAGCGCCGCGACCTACTCTACGAACGCGCACGCCTGCTTCGAGGGTTCAGCGATCGGCCGGGCGCGCTCGAAGTGCTCGGTGAGCTGTTCGACGCAGAACCGGACCACGCAGGGGCCCTGGCCTTGGCAGCGGAGGTGCACGTCTCGCTCGAACACTGGGCCGAGGCCGTCGACTGCTTGCGGCGCCTGTCCCGCGCGAGCATTCCCGAAGAACAGCGGCGACTCGCGCACCTTGGCGCCGCCGATTTTCTCGAAAGCAAGCTCGGCGCCAAAGACGAGGCCCTCGGCGAGCTGCGCGAGGTCGAAGCGCTCGGGCTTGCCGACGCGGAGACTTGGACGCGAATCGCCACCCTCGAAGTCGCACTCGATCGCCCCGACGCCGCAATCGCCGCCTACAAGCGGGCTCTCGAGGCCGAGCCGACGCAGCAGATCGCAATAGCGAGCCTAATCGACCTTCTCGACAACACGGAGACCGACGCAGCGGTTGCCAGCTACGAAGCTGCCATCTGGGCACGTGTCGAAGCCGGCGAGCTCGACGCTTCACTCCTCGAAGCATTGAGAACTGCCGCCACCTGGCGCGGCCATGAAGCGCGAGCCGCGGCAACCTTAGCGGTACAGAGCGCACTGGGGCTCGCTCCTGTGGGTGATGTCCAACGCTCAGACCTCGACCGAGTCTCGGCCGCCGCGCTCTGGGACGAAGACGCTGACCCCGTGCTGCAAGAGGTGCTGCTTCGGGCCGGCCCAGCCCTCGGCCACCATCGCCTGCGCAGCACCAAGACCTCCCCGGGCGAGCCGATCTTCGCGGAGCTCGAGCGACTATCCCAGCGCTTTGGCGCCCGCACAGGCTCCGTCGAGGTCTCGAATCACCTCGCCACGCCGGTCGCGCAGATCGGGGATGAAGGTGAAATCCGCTGGCTGGTACCGCAGAGCGCGCGCGCTGGCCTCGACGCCATGAGCCGCTTCATGGCCGGCCGCCTTGCCTGGGCCTCTCCGCGCGGAGGCGCACAGCTGGTCGATGGCTCGGCAGAACAGGCAGCCGGACTCCTGCTGGCCGTTCTTCGAGTCTCCCGCTGCGAAGTCACGCCAGGGGATCCCCCCCTACCCGCCGCGGAAATCAAGTTGCGGCGCGCCGTGCGCAAAGAGGTCCACAAGGCGGTTGGCGGCGCGGAGCTCAGCCGATCCTCGCTGCTCGCCTATGCCAGGAGCTTGCAACGCAGCGCCGACCGAGCTGGGCTTCTGGCATCGGGAGATATCGCGGCCGGACTTGCGGTCCTGTTGAGCGGACGGCTGAGTGTCGAAGTGCTGAGGACTTCTCCGCGCGCTCTCGACCTGCTGAGGTTCTGGCTCGACGCGAGCTCGCCACTGTGGGGGATCGATGGCTGAAGACGACATGTCTCAGGCAAGCCGCGAGTCGGACCGCCCCGCGTTTGACATCGACGACGATGCCATCGCCACCCTCCTCGACTCCTTCGTCGAAAACCAAACCGGAGCGCTGGCGAAGCGTACGAGCCGTCCGCCCGACCCCTCCGACTCCGGCGCGCTCGCTGCGCAGCGTACGGTCTTCCAGCACAGCGCCCGTCACGAAGCGCTACCCCTGGTCGGCGACACGCCGGCCACGAAGAAACGGCGGGTCGAGCTTCTCGAAGCGCTGGCCAGACGCGCGGTCGGTTCGGCGCGCGCACGGCTTCTGACCTCAGCGGCGGAGCTATGCGAGCAACTCGGAGACCACGCGGCCGCCAGACACAACTATGGCCAAGCGCTTTCGGCCGATGCGCGGGACGTCGTCGTTCTGCGCGCGCTTCGACGCCTCGCCATGCAACAGGGCGACTGGCACGCCGTCGCGGACGCCTTGGAGAGGGAGGCCGCGCTCGAGCTCAGCGCAGCCGAGCGATCTTCGGCCCTCAACCTGCTCGCACTCGTTCAACTCTCGAAGCTTCACGACCCCGCTGGTTCCGAGCAGGCGGCCGCGCACGCAGTCGAGCTCCGCCGCGATGACTTCGTAGCGCGGCTGCTTCTGGCCTCGGCGCGACTGGCGCGCGGGGATTCGGGACGGGCCGCCGAGGCCCTGACCGTCGCAGCCGAGTGTTGGCCGCAAACCGAGGCCGAGGCGGCGCTGCTCTTGCACGCAGCCGAGCTCATGGAAGGCGCCGGGGCGCTCGAGCAGGCGAGAAGCCGGTACGGCCGGGTCCTCGAGCTTCAGCCCAATCTGCTTGCGGCACACCTGGGCGTGGTTCGCACGAGCCGAGGACTTAGCGAGAATGAAAGCGCACGGGAATCGCTACTCGCCGCCGCAGAGCAGAGCGCGGGCAGCGTGGCGGCCGCACTTCGTCGAACCGCAGCGAGCTTGAGCCAGCAAAACGGTTCCGCTGAAGCGGCGGTCTGGCTACTCGACGACGCCACAAGACACGGCTTCACTCTGGACGCTCGCCGAAGCGGCAGCGCGTTGCGGAGACACACAGCGAACCATCGAAGCCCTCTCCGCGGGCGCCGCCGAACAACCCCCCGAAACCCGCGCGCTTGGCGCTGCACGACGCGCTCGGCTCCACGCCGAGCGAGGCGAGCATGCGGATTTCGATCGACTGTCCCAAGCCGCAGCGCAGGAGCCGTCCTGGGGCCCCTACCTCAGGGCCTGGAAGCGATTCGCGGAATCGGAGAGCGGTGAAGAGAGCGAGCTCCGACGCTTGCTCGAAACGATGCCGAGCGAAGAAACGAGCGTGGCGTCGCGCATGCTCCGGGCGGACGAAGCCGCTCGCAAGCGGGATGGAGCGGCGTTCGTAGCCGCTCTCGAAGCGGAGCTCGAAGACGCGCCCGAACAGCTCTCCCCCGGCGGAACGCTGGCTGTCGCTGAGCTTGCCGGCGCATGTGGAGTGCTCGAGCGGAACGCGGCTCTTCATCGCGCTGAAGAGCGCGTCCCCGGAGACGCCCTCATCGGGCGTGCGCTTCTGCGGGTCGACGACGATCCCGAACGGAGCGCCCTGCGCTGGACGGTCGAAGGCAAGACCAGCTCCGGTGCGCGCAGTGCGTTTGCGTTCACGATGGCCGCAAGACTCGCGCAGCCAGGGTCCGAGCAGGCCGACGGCGCCTGCGAAGCCGCGCTCGCCCGAGAAGACGACTACCTGCCCACTCTCTGGGAGCTCGAGGACAGGCTCGGCTCGAACGCAGCCCGAGCGACGAGCGCCTCCAGGCAAGCGGCGCTCAATGCAGCAGACCGGGCATCGAGCTTGCTTCGCGCGTCCATCTGGACGCCATCTCGTGACGAGCGAGCGGCGTATGCCAACGCGGCCCTGGACCGGAGCAGTCCCGATCCTCTCCTGGTCGAGCATATCGTTCGATGCGGCCGGCAGCGCGACCGAGACGGCCGGCGAGCTCTTGGAGCTGGCCGCGCGCCGGCTCGGCTCACCCACGTATCTGGAACGCGCCGCCGCGTCGTACCGAGCTGCGGGTCTCGCAAGCCGAGCCGCAAAGACGCTACGCGACGCCTCCGCGGAAGATCCCAACGACGAGATGATTCGGGTTCAGCGACAAGAAGCTGAGCTTCAGGCCTTGGAGTTCGCGCGCCTCGCGGACGGTGCCATGGGGCGCGCGCGCGACGCTAGCGACGAGGCCGAACGGCTCTGCGCGTTTTCCGCGATGGCCGAAGTCGATCGGCTCGCACGTCACGACATGCAAAGCGCGCGCCTGTCGCTGCAATCGATCGCGGAGCTGCGTCCGGAGCACGTCCCAACGGCCCGTGCCCTGGAGTGGGACGCGCTTCGAGAAAACGACACCGAGCGCATCCGGTCGAGCACCAGACGTCTCTTGCAAGCGCTCCCGGAGGACTCGGCTGACCGACTGGCGAGGCATCGACTCAATCTGGAGCTCCTGAGGGCCGATCCAGACATCCTGCAGTCCGACCTCGATCGAGCGCTGCGCGGGATCGACGACGCGCTCGGTGCCGATCCGGGCCTGGCCAGACAGGTCCTCGGGGCCGCGTACGCTAAGGGCGAGAACATGCTCAGCCTCCAGGCGCTCCTCGCGCTGCAGGCCGCCCTCGACGACGAGCTCGAACGCGGGGCGGTCGCGCTCGACGCAGCTCGCGTGCTTCAGCGGATGGGGACTCCCGAGAACGCGCTCGAGCTCCTGGACGCGGCCCAAGGCCATCCGCTTGCCCGCGAAGTCGAAGCGCGGCTTCTGCACGCGGCCGGACGAATGGGAAGACGCAGCCACCGTGTATCAAGAGGCGGCGAGGCAGTCCAAGGACAGCCATCGCGCAGCCTCCCTGTGGCGTGAGGCCGCGTGCATCTTCGAGAAGGACCTCGAGGACCAGCGTCGCGCGATCGATGCCTGGGTAGCCGCCTCTCATTGCGACATCCGCTACCTCGATGTGTACCGCCGGCTCGCGGGGCTCTATCAGAGCGAGGGCAAGCTCGATGCGCTCGCCGCCCTGACCGATGCCCGTATCGATGCCGGCGCAGACACGCCGACGCTGGTGGGTCTGCTGATCGAGAAGGCGCGTCAATGCCGCGAACGAGGCGACATCGAAGGCGTCACCGACGCCTTGCGCGAGTGCCTGGAGCTCGACCCGCTCAACTTCGCCGCGCTCAAGGAGCTCGTGGACACCCACCGCGCTGCCGAAGACTGGCAGGGCGCCGCTGAAGCCTTGATTCGCATCGCGCGTTTGAACCGCAGCACCGAAGAGCAGATCTGGGCGTTTACGCAACTCGCAACGCTGTACGACGTGCATCTTCAAGACCTGGCGCGCGCCGAGGCGTCCCTTCGCAGGGTCATTCAGCTTTCGCCCACGCACTTGGATACGGTCGATCGCCTCGCATCGGTGATGAGCCGTCAGGGCAAGGATCGTGAAGCCGCAAAGCTGCTCGAAGAGCTCGTTCGACGTACTAGCAGCCCTTCAGAGAACCGTGACTATCGGATTCGTTTGGCAAGTGCCATCGAATCGACGAGCCAGGGGCGACAAGCCGAGCAGATTCTTGAGAAGCTGAGGACCGAGCAGCCGACAGACCCCGACGTGATCCTTGCCGTTGCGGACTACTACCGTCGCCAAGGCGCCGGTCCCGCCGAGGCGATGCACCTCAACCGCGCCCTGAGCGACCTGCGAGCGGCCCTTGCTGCCGACCCGGGCAGTGAAGCCCTGTGGACGACCTTGGTGCGCGTGCTGCACCGGCGTCATGGTGCGGGGCCTGCCTCCTGCGCGGCCAGCGCCGCGGTCGCAGTCGGTCATCCAGCGTCGCTCTTCGAAGGCGACCTAGGCAGCCGAGGTGAGGCCTCTGGGTCAGGCGAAGGTGCCCTTCCCGAGCCTGGTCGATGCCCTCGTGGCGCCAGACGGCCTGCCGGAAACAGCTCGCCGTCTATTTGCCCTATGCGAGCACTCCTTCGACAAGGTCTTGCCATTCGACGCCAGTGCCTGGCGCCTGCGCCGGCCCTCAGGCGAGCATCGAATCCTGGTCGAAGAAGCGGGTGCCGTCGCCGAAGTTCTCGGAATCAGCGAACCACGTTTGAAGATCACCTATGTTGCGCCTGCCGCATGCATGCCGGTCTCCAGTGACCCCCCGACCATCGTCGTCGGTGGCAACCTTCACAAGATCAGCAACCCGCAGGAACGTCTGTTCCTGTTCGCGCGTGCCCTGAAGGTCGCCTCCAACCATTTGGCACCCGCGCTCCGGGCTCGTCCACAGGACTTGGACCTCGCTCTGCTGGCACTGCTCCAAGGCCACGAGGCCAGTCGCTCGAAGGAAACGACGACACCCCAAATGCTCGACCTCCGCAAGAAGCTTCTGAGGGCAGTGCCTCGTCGCGCGCGCGACGAGGTGGACAGCTTGGCCCTGGAGCTCAAAGGCAACGCCGACTTCTCGACCCGAGCGGCGCCATTCGCGATCGCCGAGCTTGGAAACCGCGCGGCCCTGACGCTGACCGGGGACGTGCCCTCCGCGGTGAACGCCTTGCTCAAGATCGCCGGGCACGATGTGCCGGCCGGCGAGGAGGGCCGCCTGACCGCCATTTGGGAGACCCAGGAGGCCTGGGCCTTGATTCGGTTCGCGATAAGCAACGCACATTTTGAAGCCCGGACCCAAGCTGGTGTAGACCTCTAGAGTCATGCGATTGGGTTTCATCGGTCCAGCAAAGAGCGACGTCGCTGCCTTCGAGCGGGCGGCCGAATTGCTAATCTGCGACCTGGAGGTCGACACGGTCATCTATCTCGGTGAAGACGCCGCCCTACGCGGCTTCATGTCAAAGCACGAGCCGAACGCCAGCGAGTCCGCGCTCGCGCAGCAAGTCGCCCACATCGCCGCAAACGGGACTTCGGACGAGATCGAAGAGGTTCTGCGCAAGCTCCGCGGCGCGCGTTACCTCGGAAAGCTACGGATTGCGCCCCCACCGCCTAGACGCGCCATGGAGATGCTCGACGACCGCATCGCCTTGATCGTTCGAAACAAGTCGACCATCGGAGAAGAAGACGTAATCAACTCCAATATCGTCGTGTACGGCGATGCAAAGGAGTTGCTGTTCAAGCGCTTTGGGCCGCGTTGCTTCTTCAGCCCGGGTCCCCTCGAATCGGGGCACCTCGGCTTGCTCGACGATCAATCCGAAACCGGAGGCGTCGTCTTGAGAGCGTTGAAGCTGAATGGAGAGCTGTCCTGGAGCGAACCCATACAGGGTCGGGGCGCGAAGGTGATGGTGGCGCCATGACCCGACGGATTGCGATCTATGGGGGCAGCTTTGACCCGCCTCACCTCGGGCACGTCCTCTCGGTTGCCTGGGCCGTCTCGGCAGCCGAGGTCGACGGCCTTTGGATCGTCCCGACCTGGAAACACGTGTTCGACAAGCAGCACGGCGCCTCGTTCGAGGAACGCCATGCGATGTGCGAGCTCGCCTTCGCGCCGTTCAGAAACGTGGAGGTCTCCGACATCGAGCGGCGTCTCGGCCGGGTTAGCCGGACACTCGAGACCCTCGACGCCCTGGAAGGCGAGAACCCCGACGCCGTCTTTCGACTTCTGATCGGCGCCGACGTCCTTCCCACGACCGATCGCTGGTATCGCTGGGACGAGGTCGTGAAGATCGCCCCGCCTCTGGTGATAGGTCGCCAGGGCTACGCCGTTCCCGAGGGCTGCCCGATTTCGATTCCGAACATCAACTCCACCGACATCCGGACAGGGTTGTCCAACGCTGCGGACGTTAGCGGTCTCGTGCCCGCCACGGTCATCGAACACATTCGATCCCGCGGCCTCTACCAGGACGAAACGTGAACGTCCTGATCATCGGCAGCGGCCGGGTCGGGAATGGGCTGAGGCGGTCGTTGCAAGCGAGCGGAGCGTTCGAGGTTCGATCCGTAGGCCGAGTTTGGTCACCATCGACCGTGAGCGCCGCAGACGCGATCATCATCGCCGTTTCCGACGACGCGATCGCCGCAGTCGCCCAGACCATCGCCCCGAACCTAAAACCGGGCGCGACCGTGCTCCACTGCGCGGGCGCCCGAGGAACCGACGAGCTCGGTGCGTGCGAAGCAGGAGGCGCCGCAATCGGCGTGATGCATCCGCTGGTCTCGTTCCCGAGCCGGCGTAGCAACCCGAGCCTTCGAGGTACCACGTTCACTGTGAACGGCTCACGTCGCGCCATCGCTACGAGCCGTCGCATCGCCAAAGCCTGCGGTGCGCGTGTTCTGGTGGCCCAGACCGGGGACGCCGCCTACCACGCCGCAGCCGCCCTGGTCGCCAATGGCTCTGCGTCCTTGGCATTCGTCTCTGTCACCGTGCTCGAGCGCCTCGGTTTCGACCGGCGTGCTTCTGAACGCGCGATCGGCGGCTTGCTGCAAACCGTAGGCGAGAACGTGCAGAGTCTCGGCGTCCCTGGCGCCCTCACCGGTCCGATTGCGCGGGGTGAAGTAGAGGCAGTGGCGAACCATCGAGCCGCGCTCCGGCGTTTGAATCGCGACGCGCTCCGCGCCTACGACGCGGCAGTTCCGATCATCGTGAGCTGCGCGAGAGCTGCAAGCCTCGGGCAGGCGAAGGCATCGAAGATCCTTCGCGCGACGAAACGCTGAGCGCTCCCCTCACTCGGCGGCTTCGACGGAGCCTTGGGTACGCTCGAAGCGAACGCCCTTGGCATCGCCCAGCGCAAGAACACGGTCACCGCGCTGAAACTCTCCCCCGAGGATGGAAGCCGCCAAGGGCGCTTCGACCATTCGCCCGATCATGCGACGCATCGGGCGCGCCCCGAGCTCCGCGTCATACCCGCCGTGGGCGACGAGGGAGTCGATCGCGCTTTGCTCCACGATGAGCTCGACACCCTGCCGTTCGCGAAGCTGCTGGATGACTGCCAAGACCATGCGGCGCGCGATCTCGCCCACCTCGTCGCGGCTGAGCGGACCGAAGAACAGGGGTTCGTCGATGCGATTCCAGAGCTCGGGCGGGAGCGCTCGTCGCGCGGCCGTCAGGGCCGCAGAGAATCCCTCCCGAGCGTCTTCCGATGCGCCCTTGAAACCGATCGAGCCCTGACTGCGATGCGACTGCTGTGCACCGAGGTTCGAAGTCATGACGACGATGGTGTGCGTGCAATCGACCGTCCTACCCTTTCCATCGGTGAGGCGCCCGTCTTCGAGAAGCGGCAGCAGTGATTGCAGCACGTCCATATGCGCCTTTTCGATCTCGTCGAGCAGGACCAGCTGGTAGGGCCTGTGCCGAATCGCCTCGGTGAGCTGGCCACCGGTGTCGTGCCCGATGTAGCCGGGCGGCGCGCCGACCAGCTTCGCCACCGCGTGGGATTCACTGAGCTCGCTCATGTCGATGCGAGTCATCGGGCAGCCCATGAAGAACAGCTCGTTGAGCGCACGAGCGGTCTCGGTCTTTCCGACGCCGGTTGGCCCCAAGAACAGGAACGTCGCGAGGGGACGCTGACCATGAAAGCCGGCGGCACCTTTACGCAGAGCATCTGAAACTCGGCGCATCACTTCCGCGTGGCCGACCACTTGCTCGGCCAAGTGTTGCTCGAGCTCGAGGAGCTTCTGCGAGTCGGTGACCAAGAGGCGTTCGACCGGCACCTGCACCTTCTCCGCTACGACCTGCGCAACGGCTTCCCGATCGACGATGGCACCACCCCTGCGACGGGTGCGCGCCCCGGCTAGATCGAGGATCCCGATCGCCTTGTCGGGAAGAGTCTGCTCCGCCATGTAGCGCACCGAAAGCTCGACCGCGGACTCGACCGCCTCCGGCTCATACGCAATGCCATGATGGACCTCGTAACGAGGCGCGATTCCCAAGAGGATTTGAATCGCATCTTCGGCACTCGGCTCGGCCACGTGGATCGGTGAGAAGCGGCGGGCCAGCGCTGCATCGCGTTCGACGTACTTGCGGTACTCGACGTCGGTCGTTGCGCCGATGCAAGGGAGCTCCCCACGCGCCAAGGATGCTTTGAGCTCGTGCGCCAGATCATCTGGCGACTCGCCCCCGATGAAGAGCGTGTGAACTTCGTCGATGAACAGGACGATCTTCCCATTGGCCCGCTTCACCTCGAACTGCAGACGGCGCATGCGCTCCGAAAGCGCGCCACGAACCCCGGTGCCCGAAACCAGGCCGCCCGCGGAAAGCTCGACCAGGATCGTGCCTTCGAGACCGCGCACGCCCTCTCCGCCATGGGCGAGCCTCCGCGCGAGACCTTCGACGATGGCGGTCTTCCCGACGCCGGGCGCTCCAACCAGAATCGGATTGTTCGATCGCCTCCGTGCCAGCACGTCGAGCAGCCGCTCGATCTCGTCATCCCGGCCGATCACTTCGTCGATGCGCCCTAGAGAAGCCATCTCGGTCAGGTTCCGCCCGAGCTTGGCGAGCGTCGGATACTTGCGCGCGTCGAGACTAAACGGCGAGGAAGAAGGAACGATGATTTCGTCGTCCGCCTCCGCCACCGGTTCGGCGATCGGTGTGCGGAGCGGCGCTTCGATCAGGATCTCTTCTTCTTCTGGCTCCTCGACACGGAGCTCGATCAGCGGTGCGGCCTCTGCGCTCCTCCGGGCGGAGGGACGCGAAGGTTTGGCCGACGGACGCGCGGACAAGGACGCGGCAGGCCGGGTGTAGGTCGAGCTGGGCGCGGACTGCGCATCTTCGGGTCGAAGCGCCTCGTGCACGGCCTCCTGAACGCGCCGGGAACCGGTCCCTATCACTTCGAGGCTTCGGTGCGCCGCACTCCGCGTGTCCCGCGCAATCGCCAAGAGCAAGTGCGCCGGTAAAACCTGAGGAGCTTCGGCGGCCTTGGCCAGCCGGTATGCTCGCTCCACAGCCCGCTCGAGCGCGCTCGTCGACTCCAAATCCACGACGCGGATCGCGCTCAGCAGATCGCTCTCCTTCACCCCGAGCCCAGACAGGAGGCTTCCCATCGGGCCCCCGGTCTGCAGCATCACGAGCAGCAGATAGGCCGTCGAAGGGCTCTGCGCGCGCCTCTGTGCCTCGCGCTGCGCGCGGGCGACCAGTCCTTTCACTCCCCCACTGACTGTCGTCATCGAGCTCCGTTCCTGGCTCGGAGTTAGCGGTCAGCGCCTTGGGGCACAACTTTTTGGACGGGTGTATCAAGCATGAAGGGTCAAAACCTACATTTAGCGACATTATCACCCTGTCACTGTAAAGTTTCAGTTGTTAGTCTGATGCTTGGATCCAACCCAGGAGCAAGCTGTGAATCCACGCGTCGCATTCGTCACAACTGCTTTGGCAGCACTCATCTCGTCGGTGACGCCCTGGCAGACAGCCGAGGCCGCACAGGGTCTTCGCGCCAGGATCTTTCTCACCCAAAAAGGCGTTCCTCGCTCGCTTTCCGAATCGGGTGTCCTTCGCTTTGCGCAGTCGAACCAGGCGACACGGCTACGCGAAAACGCCGACTCACCGGTCGAGGACCGCCAATGGCAGGCCACTCTGGTCGCGAACTTCAACGCTCCCCTAGGCGATTCGGAGTTCGAAGTCCTTTTCTACGACATCCAGACCGCCGAGCGGAAGTTCATCGCGCCAGCCATGACGGTCTTCGTCAACAACAGCAACCAGCGAACGATCGTACACAAGCTCAGACTCAAGCGTCCGCAGTTCGAGCCAAACCGGCGACTCGAGATGGTGGTGACCGTGCGTCGACAAGAGGTCGGCCGTTACCGCTTTCAAATTCTGGGGGACAGGGTACAACACGGCGGCGAAGTCACCTTCTCGGATGACGAAGCCCGCTGAACAGTGCCAAGCCTACATGATGTCACCAAGAGGGCCTCGAAAGGCTCGCTCGACCCTGTATACGTTCTGGTCGGAACCGAACGTCTGCTCATCGAGCGCGCGGTTGCTGCCGTGCGCAAAGCGGTCGACTCGATGGGGGCGCCGGGCTTCAACGTCGAGGTGTTCGACGGCAAGGGACTCGAAGCGTCACGTGTGATTTCGGCCGCCCGGACGCTTCCCATGATGGCCGACCTGCGACTGGTCTTGCTCCGCCACGTTGATGCAATGACGCCGACGGAGCTGAAGAATCTCACCGCATACTTGGACGATCCGAGTGACTCCTCTTGCGTGGTACTCACCGCGACCAAGCTCGACGGGCGCTCCCCGTTCACCAAAACCGCGAAGAAAAAAGGCTATCTCATCGAGGCCAAACCGCTCCGCGGTGCTGCGCTTCGGGACTTCATCCGCGCGGAGGCCGCTGCCCGGGAACACAGCATCGTGCCGCAAGCGATCGAAGCACTGCTCGACGCGGTGGGTGACGACCTCGCGGCCATCGACGACGCGATGGAACGGCTTTCGCTTTTCGTAGGCGCCGGCCAGCGCATCGACGCCGATGCCGTGATGACCTGCGTCACGAGGATTCGCGTCGAGTCGATCTGGAGCCTGGTCGATGCGATTGGGCTCAAGGACCGTCGCAAGGGGATCGCCGCCGCACAGTCTCTGCTCGACGATCGCGAGCCGCCGCTTCGGCTTCTCGCCATGGTGGCTCGACAGCTCCGGATCGTCGCCCGAATGCGCGAAGGCCTTTCCGAGGGCCTACGTCCCCAAGAGGCGGCCACGCGCGCGGGCGCCCCCCCTTTCAAAGCCGGCGACCTGACTGAATCGGCACGGCGGTTCACCGCCGACAGCCTCGGGAAGGCCTTCACGCTCATTGCGGAGACCGATCGCGCACTCAAGAGCAGCAAGCGCCCGCCGGACGTAATCCTGCAGGACGCCGTGCTCGAGCTCTGCGCGGACCCTCGCTAGCCCAATCGGAGCCGATCGGAAGCGCAGCCCGAGCTCAGCTCTGCAGGGCGTTGACTTGCTGGGTCAGCCTGGCGATGTACCGCGAGCCGGTCTTGCGATGGAAGATGCCCTTGGACACCGCGCCGTCGATACGGCTCACCGCATCGATGAGCGCTTTCTTCGCTGTCACGGCGTCGCCGGTCTCGATCGCGGCACGGACACGCTTCACGCACGTACGCACGTTGGTGCGGATGTGGCGGTTGCGCGCGGTGCGCTTGATGGTCTGGCGGACTCGCTTTTTTGCTGAGGCGTGGTTGGCCACTCGTATATCCTCCCCGTAGGGACGCGCGTGGTAGCCCTGCCCGCCGGGGCTGTCAAGCCGGTGGCAGGAAGCTTGCGGCTCCGGCTTCTAACAGGCATACAGGCCCGTGTCCCGACGCCAGGAAACCCTGAATTGGCTTGCCAGGCTCGTCACTGAGCGAAGGAAGCTCGTGGTCTGGATTTCGGTCCTGGTGACGCTCGCCTTCGTGACCCAGATCCCGAAGCTGACCGCCGATCCCGCGCCGGAAAGCCTGCTGTCTTCCTTCGAGGGCGAGGAATATGCGCTCATCCAGCAGCGCTTCGAGGAGTGGTTCGGGGAACGGCGGGAGGCGGTTCTCATCCTTGTCGAGGCCGACGACGTTCTTTCCCGCGACACGCTTCAGCAAATCCACGACCTTTCACTCTACTTCGCCGAGAAATCCTGGGTCGAGAAGGTCGCGGGTATCACGACCCTGAACATCCCCAGGCGGGTCAAGGGCGCGAGCAACGAGGACGAGGGCGATCTCGATGACGAGGATGCCCTTCAAGAGGTCGGAGGACCGGACGACGAAGGCGACCTCGATAGTCTCGATGACCTGGACGACCTCGATTCGCTCGACGAGCCGGGAGACAAGCCCGATGCGCAAGGCGATCTCGAGGACGCCATGTTCAACGCGCTTCTCGACATCATCGAAAGCGACCCGGACCGCTTCCCCGGCGGCATTGCCGAGGTTGGTCCAGCCTTGTCGGCGGAGCTCCAAACCGACCCGATCGTCGAAGGAACCGAGGTCACCGACGAAGAGGCCAGCGAGCTCGCCGCCGCGATCGTGAGTAACCCGCTGCTGGTAGGCCGCCTGATCGACGAGGACCACACAGTGGCGGGTGTCGCCCTCCAACTGCACGAGCTCGACCCCAAAGAGATGCGCAGGGCGATGGACGACCTCCGCGACTCGCTCGAGCGCCCGGAGTTCCAGGACATCAAGGTGCACGTCGGCGGCCTGCCCTACCTGCGCAGCGTCATCGTCAGCAAGATGCGCGAGGACAACTTGCGCTTGATTCCTCTGACCGTCTTGGTCTGCTTGCTCCTGCTGACCTTGTCGTTTCGCTGGATGCCGGGCGTCTTGCTTCCACTTGCGGCGGTTGCGATCACGGCGCTGGTGACCGTCGGGGGGATGGGGCTCTTCGGCGAGCCCATGAACATTCTCAACAACGTGATCGTGCCGCTACTGATCATCATCGGCATAAGCGACGCCACGCATTTGATTCAACGCTATCGCGACGAAGTGTATGCCGACGACGACTCGGACCGGCAGGCCGCTGGGCGCCGGACGGTGCGCGCGATCGCCGTCGCCTGCATGCTCACCTCGGCCACCACGGCGGTCGGCCTTGGTTCGCTCGTGGTCTCCAAGACCGTGATGCTTCGACACTTCGGCGTCACGTCAGGTCTCGGCGTGATGGTTTCCTACGTCGTGATAATCACGTTTGTTCCGGCGGTTCTCACCTGGGCCACTCCCCCCAAGCGCGCAGACGTTCGCAAGGAACGCACCAGCATGTTCACTAACGTGACCGGCGGCCTGGTCGCCAGGCTGCTTCGCTGGCGCTGGGCGGTCCTTGGCGTGACTGCGCTGTTCACCGTGGGCGCAGGTTACGTGGCAAGCCAAATCACAGTCGACCATGCTCTACTCGACCAGTTCGACGAAAGTGACCCGGTCTACACGACCACCCTTCTGATCGAAGAGAAGCTCGCCGGCGTTCGTCCGCTCGAGGTCGTGCTGGTCAGCACCGAAGAAGACCACTTCATGGACCCGAAGATGGTCCAGAAGATTCAGCGCATTCGGAACTGGGCGGCGCTCCGCCCCGAGGTCATCCGAAGCCTGAGCTACGGTGACATGCTTCGGGAATCCTATGCGCTCCTTGCCGACGATCCGAGCGTCCGCTCGGAGTTCTTCAAGAGCAAGAAGCAGGTGAGGGGGCTCGTCACGATGATGAGCCAGCGCCAACCTAGCCCACTGAGCGCATGGCTCACCGAAGACGGTAAGAAGGCGCGCATCCAGTTCAAGCTCCGGGACGTCGGCGCGCAAGCAACGATGCGTTTCCTCGACGTCCTCGAGAACGTGATCGACGGCACCCTCCGGGGCGAAGATACGGTCTCGGTTTCGTACACCGGAGAAGCCTACACGGGTTCACGCGGGCAAGCGGCTGTCGTCAACGACTTGCTCGGAAGCCTTCTCGTCGCGGTCGTGATCATCTTCCTCTTGCTTGCGTTCTTCTTCCGCAGCATTCGGCTCGGGCTGCTGAGCATCCCTCCGAACTTGATCCCCTTGGTAGCGACGATGGCGTACATGGTCTGGCGCGAAATCCCGCTCAACGTCTCGACCGTCATCATCTTCTCGATCAGCCTCGGCCTCGCGGTCAACGGCACCATTCACGTCTTGGCGCGATTCCGTGAGGAGATGCACCACGGCATCGGGCGCGAAGCTGCCTTGGTGCGCGCCGCGCGCGGCACCGGGCGTGCCATCGTGATTTCTTGCGTGACCTTGATGGCCGGCTTCTCGGTACTACTGCTCAGCTCGTTCGTTCCAGTTCGCAACTTCGGCGAGCTCATTGCCGTCACGATCGGCGGCTGCCTCGTGGCCACTCTGATCGTCCTGCCCCCGCTTCTACGCGTCGCAGGTGGGAGCGGCGGCGTTCGCGAGCTGGATGACTAGCCCGCCATTCGCTCGATGACTGCCGAGGCGAAGCCCTCGGTGTCGAGCTTGCCACCGAGGTCGCCAGTCTTTTGTCCGTCGGAAAGCGCTCGGTTGTAGGCCTCTCGAATCCGAGCAGCCGACGCCCGGCAGGTCTCGTCGCCGCGCGTGTCAGCGATGTGATTGAGCATCATCACCGCCGACATGAGCAAGGCCAGAGGATTGGCAATGCCCTTCCCCGCGATGTCGGGCGCCGAACCGTGAACCGCTTCGAAAACCGCATACTGCTCGCCGATGTTCGCGCCAGGAATCACGCCTAGGCCACCGACGAAACCCGCGCAAAGGTCGCTCAGTACGTCGCCATAGAGGTTCTCGAGCAGTAGGACGTCGAATTGCGTCGGGTCCTGAACCAGCTTCATGCAGCCGGCATCGATGATGACCTCTTGGTATTCGATGTCGGTGAAATCCTCTTCTTCTCGAATTTCGCGAGCGCAGCGAATGAACATCCCGTCGGTCATCTTCATGATGTTGGCCTTGTGCATCACGGTGACCTTCTTGCGGCCGCGGTCGCGCGCGTACTGAAAAGCCCAATGGGCGATGCGCCTGGACGCGGACTCGGTCGCAACCTTCAGGCTCGTCACGACGCCTTTGGTCACTTCGTTTTCGATACCACTATAGAGCCCCTCGGTGTTCTCCCGAATCACGACGAGGTCGACGTCTTGGTACCGCGTCTCGACACCGGGCAGGTTGCGAACCGGACGCACGGCAGCGTAGAGGTCGAGCCGCTTGCGAAGTTGAACATTGACCGAGGTGAAGCCCTTGCCCACCGGAGTCGTGCAGGGCCCCTTGAGCGCCAGCCCGTGCTCACGAACCGCGTCGAGCGTCTGCTCCGGCAACACCTCGCCGAGCGTCTCGAGCGCTGCGACGCCTGCATGATGCTCGACCCATTGGAGCGGCGCCTGAGCTGCCGCGAGGACGCGGGTTGTCGCGGCTGCCACTTCCGGGCCGATTCCGTCACCCGGGATGAGAACGATCTGGTGCGTTGTCATTTACTGCTCCCGGGGCAAGAGTAGCGCTTGGCAGGAGATCGCCAATGCGCTTCAAGAGGAAACATGCCCGAATCTGACTCCGTAGTGCGAGCAATGACCAACGACGGGGCTTTTCGAATCATCGCCGCCCGAACGACCGACACCGCCCAGGCCGTGATCGAAGCCCAGGCGCTCTCCGGACTCATCGCGAACGACATGGCGGATTTGCTGACCGCTGCGGTGCTCTATCGCGAAACCATGGCACCCACTCTTCGGGTGCAGTGCATCGTGCGCTTCGACGGGGAGGCGGGGCAGCTGGTGGCCGATTCGCATCCCGACGGCTGGACCCGCGGGCTCCTACAGACGGCTTCCAGAGGCACCCCGCCTGACCTCCGGAAGACCCGGGCAACCCTGCAAATGATGAGAACACTCCCGAACTCCGATCTTCACCGTGGAGTGGTCGAGGTCCCCGAAAGCGGGAATCTCTCGGAGGCCTTCATGCGTTACATGCAGTTATCGGAGCAAATCGTCTCGATGATATCCTTGGGTTCGCTGGTCGGAGGAGCAAACCCGACGGCGGGCGGCTACGTCGTGCAACTCCTCCCCGAAGCAGTCGAGGCAGAGGCAGCCATGGAGACCATGGCCAAGCGCCTCGAGGACTTCGTCGATATCCGAGACCGCCTACAGAGCTCGGATGGTTCGCCTTCCCAGTTGGTCGAGCGGATCTTCGAAGGCATGCCATTCACCTGGTTGCAGAGCAGCGACATCCGCTTCGGCTGTCACTGCAGCCAAGTCCGGGTAATGACCACACTCAGCGTCCTCAATCGCGACGACATCCAAGAGCTCGTCGACGAGGGCGAGCCGCTGAGCATCGACTGCGACTACTGCGGCACCTCGTACACCATCGAAATCGCTCAACTTCAGGGCTTGCTGAGCGCAAGCTGACCAGGCCTGGTTTCTTGCCGGGATCGACGCCTCGTGCGCATCCTTCCGCCGATGTCCGGAAAGCCAGCTAGAACGTCAGGTGGCGAGATCGTTCGCCGCGCTGGTGTCGTGGCTACGGGCACGCTTTCGTCCCGGATCTTGGGCGCGGTTCGCGATGCGGTCGTCGCCGCCGTCTTCGCCCTGACCGCGACCGACGCGTTCTGGCTCGCCTTCACGATCCCCAATGCCCTTCGCGTGCTCCTAGGTGAAGGCGCGGTCTCCGCTGCGTTCGTTCCGGTGTTCACCGAGGTGCGCGAACGCCAGAGCATGGCTCGCGCAAAGGAATTCTACAGGAGCTTGATCGGTGCCATGGCGGTCGTCCTGTTCCTGGTCACGATGGTCGGCGTCCTCGGGGCCCCGTGGATCGTCAAAGCCTACGCCTGGGGCTTTCAGCGCGACGAAGCGCTCTTCCAAACCACCATCACGCTCACCCGGATGCTGTTTCCGTACATCTTTCTAATGGGCATCTCGGCGCTGATGATGGGCGCCCTCTACGCGAGCAAACGATTCGCAGCACCGGCCTTTGCTCCCGCGCTCCTGAACATTTCGCTCATCGCTGCCGCGCTCTTGCTCGCACCAGTACTCCGCGAGCTCGGCTGGCCGGCGATCTTTGCGCTCGCGTTCGGCGCGCTCGTCGGCGGTGGGCTTCAAGTCGTCTCACAGCTCCCGGCACTTCGCCAGGAAGGACTGCTCGTCCGCCCGAAGATCGGCTTCAACGACATCTACGTGCGCAAGTGCGCCCGCCTGATGGTTCCCTTGCTGGCAGGCCTCGGCGTCTACCAAGTCAACGTGTTGCTTTCGAGGCTGCTCGCGTCCTTCCTTCCCACCGGAAGCGTCAGCTACCTCTACTACGGTCAGCGCTTGGCGGAGATCCCCCAAGGGATGTTCGCGCTGGCCATCGCTTCGGCCGCACTTCCCTCCCTGAGCCAGGCCGTAGCCCATGGCGATGAAGAAGAGGCCAAGCGTCTCTTCCGACACGCGTTCCGGCTTTCCCTCTTCGTCGCAATCCCGGCCGCCGTCGCGCTGGCGGTGCTCGCCGAGCCAACCGCCACGGTGTTCTTCGGACGCGGACACTACGACGCGACGGCAATCCACGAGACGCAGCGCTCACTGGTTTGGCAGGCGGCCGGTATTTGGGCGGTCGCCTCGGTGCGCACCATCGTCCCGATGTTTCACGCGCACAACGACACTCGCACTCCGGTGATCGCCAGCGCCCTAAACCTGCTTGCCTTCATCGGCGTCAGCCTCGTCTTGATAGGCCCCATGCAGCACGCCGGCCTCGCAGCCGCCACGACTGCCGCAGCGATCACCCAACTCGCCGCTCTGCTCTGGCTCCTCCGGCGGCGAACAGGGAACCTCGGTATGGCCGAGGTCGGCACTAGTGTAGCTCGCGTCCTGCTCGCCAGCGCCGTCATGGGACTGGTCGTCTGGGCCTGCGCGGGCCTTGGCCGCTGGGAGATAGGCGGCAATGACCCACGCAACTTGGCGATCTTCGGCGCGACGGCGGTCGCCGGGCTCCTGACTTACCTCGGGGTGGTGACTGCCCTGGGATCGCCGGAGCTTCGTGACCTTCGGACTGCCATTCGCCGACGCGCGCGTGCGTGACTTGCTAAGGGCGCTACAACTCTCGCCATGGATGTGCTCGACGCTGAATTCGTCGCCGGAGCCACCGGGCTCGGACAGTTGCCCGCGCCGACCTTTGCGGAGGTTGCGTTCGCAGGGCGCTCGAACGTCGGCAAGTCGAGCCTGATCAACAACCTCGTCCGCCGCAAGAAGCTCGTCCGAACGAGCAGCGCGCCAGGTTGCACGCGTGCGATCAACATCTTCCGGGTGCGCCTGCGGAGCAACGATCACGAGGCGCATTTGGATTTGGTGGACTTGCCCGGGTACGGCTACGCGCAGCGCAGCAAGGCCGAACGGCGCTCCTGGGGGCCGCTCATCGAAGGGTTCCTCAGGGAACGTCCGGGTCTCCGAGGCGCGGTCGTCATCATCGACATCCGGCGGGGCACGCAGGACGACGACCTGCAGCTTCTCGAGTTTCTCGACAGTATCGGCGTCACGCCGATTCTCGTCGCCACCAAAATCGACAAGCTGCCGTCGAGTAAACGAAAGCCAGCGGTGGCAGCCCTGCGGCGCGAGATCGACCGACCGCTCATCGCGTACAGCTCGGTGACCGGCGACGGTCGCGATGCCCTTTGGAAGCGCATCTTGTCGGTGAGCAGCATCGACGAGGCGGACGACGCCACCCAGTCCTGACGCTCTACTCGCTGTCGAGCTCGAGTTGCAGGTCCTCGCCCGGGTCACGCAGGCGCAAGTTCGACGGGTCACCTAGCATCAAGGCCGGGTCGCTAGGTGTCTGCTCCGCGGCCTGAGGCGGTGCGTCGCCCAGGGCTCGAGCCCCCATCATCCGTTCTACAAAGCTCTGAACGTCCGCCCGCTTCGCTGGGGGCACCATTTGCATCGCTGCGGCGAGGTTCTCCTCTGCGCCTTGGTCATCGTCCGCCCCTTGTAGAACACGTGCGGCCTGAAGCCGAAGCTGCCAGTTGTCGGGATCGAGACCCACTGCGCGCTTCATCTTGCTGGCCGCTGCGATTGGATCGTTCGTGGACAAATCGTACTGCGCCCAGATCGACCAGAGCAGCGGCGCGTCCGGGTTGAGCGCTTCTGCGGTCTCGAGCTCCAGCCGCGCGCGCTCCGACTCGTCGGTGCTCAGATAGACGGACGCCATCAAGACGTGCGCGCGCGCGTAGCGTGGCCAGCGTTCGATGACGTCTCCGACGATGCGGCTGCCGTGATTGAACTCGGATTCGGCGGCTTCTTGCTGCCCGTTCATTTCTAGAATGCCCGCTTGGGCGAGATGAAGCTGCACCATGTTGAGCTGGCGAGGCCCGTCCGGCCGAAGTTGTAGTGCCGCTTGGAACTCCTTGACCGCCTGCTCGATGCCGCCCGACTCGAGAAGGATCGTCGCGTTCACGCCCCGGAGCGACGGGGACACGGGATCGAGCAGGAGCGCCGTCTCGGTCATGGGAAGCGCCTTGGTAGCATCTCCCGAACGAGCAAAAATACGGGTCGCGTCGGTGCCCATTGCAGCCGCCAACACTTCGGTGTCTCGAAGCACTCGAACCGATGGGCTCTGCACTTCCCCGCCGCCCCAGGGGTCGAAGTATGTGGATGGCTCCTGCGCCTCCGCCGACCCGTACACCGCCGTGACGAAGTAGCCCAGCATGCCCGAAGGATCGGCCGGCGCACTCGTGCCTTCAAGCTCCCAAACCTCCGCAACCATCGATTTGACCCCTCGCTCGCGCAGCAGGGCCGTCATCGCGGTCGCCATCTCGAGCGGATAGAGCTTCACGCGCTCCTTCTGAGATCCCATCGCTGCAAACGTCTCGTCGGCGCCGAGCACGTCGCGCGTCAGCGGGCGCTCGAGCGACCAGCGCTCCGACTTCACCTGCATTCTCGACGCAATTTCGGCGGCGCTCTCGGGCCAGCCTTCAACTCCGCCGCTGAGCATCATGAGCGACTCGTAGGTTCCGACTCGAACCTGGTCTCGCTCGAGGTAGGCCGCCAGCTCCGCAGGCTCGAGCGGGCGTAGTGGGGGGGTCTCTTCGAGGGTGACCGCCGTGGCGCGGTACAGGCCGTAGCCCACGCCCGCCGCGACGAGCACGAGTGCCAGCAGGAGAATCCAGGGACGCGGCGCTTCGCCTCGCTCCGGGACTTCCTGCACCGGCTCGACGCCGCCCCTACGCATACAGTGAGGGCACCGCGGTTTTCCCTCGGGCTCTTCTAGAACGAACTCTTTGTCGCAATTTGCGCAGAAGTACTTCGAGGACATCGCGCGCGAGCATACGGCTACGGAGCGGACTCGTCGACCGGCGGGTCGGGCACAAAACCGTTGCCGTGAATCTGCGCGAACGCGAACCCGCACTCCCTGGCCCGCCCCTCACGCCACTGTCGATCCCAGAGCTCAATCTCGCAGCGGCGATCCCCCAAGTTGATTTCGAGGAGCGGTTTGGCCTCGCTCGGATAGGAGCGTTCTTCGGCGGTCGACATCAACGAGCAGCAGTCCAGGTCGCGCAGAGCCCCCACCAGCTTCGCGTACCCATCTTCGGACACAGTGCGGCTGACGGTCATCATCGTGCCGTTGGGAGACCGGCTGGTCGTGATCAGCTCACGGCTCGCCTCGAGCACCACATGGCTGCTCCGCCGGTCTGCACTCCGGCTGATCACGCTCCAAGAGACGACCACCGTGTCGGGAGAAACCGTCGGCAGCGCGACCTCCTTGTTGCGCCCGCTGGGCTTGCAGCTCAGCAGCACGGCCACGCAAAGAATCCAAGCCCGCATCCCCCGCAATAGATCACGCTTCGTGGGGAAAGTCCACCGCGTGCGCCGGAGGTGGAGCGCGCCATACTCCCCCATCGATGGACGAAGAGCTCGACTGCCTGAGTTGTGGCGCATGTTGCCGAACAGGAGCCGACGGCCGCATCTTGATCCCGCCGGAGGACTTGCTGCGCTGGCGACAGCTCGGCCGGGGCGACATCGCTGAAGCCGTTCAACCGGGCCACTTCGGGATGCTGGGGTTCGCAACCGGGGAAGACGGTTCCTGCGTGCATCTCGGGACCAACGAGAGTCCGAACGCGTGTCGGATCTATGAGAACCGTGGAACCACGTGCCGAGAGTTCGAGAGAGGAAGCTCGCAGTGCCTGGAATTCCGTAGAGACGCCGGCCTCGGCTGATGACACTGTTGCCAGAGTGCTGCCAATTCGAGTACCACCCTCTCCATGCTTCCCCGGGCCATGCTGTCTGCGTCGTTGCTGCTGGGAGTGTGCCTCCTAGCTCCGACGTTTCGCGCCCACGCCGAGCTTCCTCCCGAAGAAGTCGGCCGGGTCATGCGGCTGCCCGAGACCGCGAGCGAGCACTGGGTCTGGGTGCCGGACCGTGTGTTTCGTCATTCCATTCTGATCGACGGAGACAGTGGTCGAATGCTGGGCTCGCTCGATAGCGGCGTGCAGGTTTCGCCCAAAGCCCCCGTCTGGTCCCGCCTGCGCAACGAGATCTACAACATCGATACGACCTACTCTCGCGGTCACCGCGGCGAGCGACACGACTACGTCGTCATCTACGACGCACGCACCCTGGAGGTGAAGGGCGAGGTCGAAATCCCGCCCAAGGCAGCGGACACGGGGACGGGCATTGCCCTGGTCGGGATGCTCGACGATGACCGCTTCATCGTGGTCCTCAATCAGTCTCCCGGAGCTTCTGTGTCCGTCGTGGACATCGAAGCGAGGCAAATGGTTGCCGAAGTCCAAACGGCCGGCTGCGCAGCTGTCTTTCCCGCCGGCCCGACGCGTTTAGGGATGCTGTGCGGTGACGGGACGGCTATAACCGTACATCTAAAAGCGAACGGCGAATTGGACCGTATCGCGCGCTCCGCACCGTTCTTCGACGTCGTCAGCGATCCCGTCACCGAAAAAGGCGTTCGCGATGGCTCTACCTGGTGGTTTGCTTCGTTCGAGGGCCTCCTCTACGAGGTGGACTTCGGCGGCGACGCCCCGACGCCCAAGACGCCCTGGCCGCTCTTCAGCAACGAGGAGCTCAAAGAAGGTTGGCGGATCGGAGGCGCCCAACATCTCGCATATCATCGGGGCACCAAGCGCCTCTACTCCGTGACACACCAGGGAGGACCGGGATCTCACAAAGACCCGGGTACTGAAATCTGGGTCTACGACCTGCCAGCGCAGAAGAAGGTCGACGCGTACTCGGCGCCCAATCTCATCGCTGCATTCCTGGGCCCCCAAGCCGGTTTCGACGCCGAAGGCACGGTCGGAAAGATTCTCAACTTCGTCCTGCCCAACATGGGTGTGCACAGCATCGCTGTGACTCAAGACAGCCAACCACTCCTGTTCATGCGCCACGCCGATCTTGGCGCGGTGGGAGTTCTCGACGCGCTGAGCGGCGCGCACCTTCGCGACGTCGAAGACACCGGCCTGTCCGGCGCGCTCTTGGTGGTGCCGTGATCGACCCGGTCATCGACATCACGCTGCGCACCTGCTTGGCGCTCCTCATCGCGTCCGCCGCATGGCACAAGCTCTCGGACCGACCTCGATTTGTTGCGACCTTGCGCGCGTACGAGCTCCTGCCGCCGTGGCTGGTTTCTCCGGTAGCTTCGCTCCTTGCTCTGCTCGAGCTGTCGATCGCGGCCGGGCTTCTCTACCCGCCTTGTCGTGAGATCGCCGCGCTTGCCGCGATGTCCCTCCTAGTTCTCTACACGGGCGCCATTGCGACGAACCTCTTGCGAGGCCGGCAACAAATCGATTGCGGCTGCTTTGCCTCTTCGCGCGGGGTGCCGCTGAGCCGCTTACTGATCGTTCGGAATCTAGTCTTGATCTCCGCGGCAGCTCTCCTGCGCATGCCCGTTCGGAGCCGGACGCTCCTCTGGGTCGACCTGTTCACGGTGGCAGCTGCCGTCCTTGCGCTCTCGCTTCTTTGGGCGGCCGCGCAACGCCTGGCAGCAAGCGGCCCTGCGCTGCTGCGCTCGAAAGGTTCACAATGATCGACGCCATCCTCGTCTCCAACGTCGTCCTTTGGCTGCTCGTCATCGGTCTCGCGCTGACCGTGCTCGCGCTCACGCGCCAAATCGGCCTCCTACACGAGCGCATTTCACCAGTCGGCGCGCTCAGTCCGAAGTCGAACGTGAAAGCTGGAGATCCCGCCCCCGCGTTGAGCCTGCTCGACCTGCAAGGTCGCCCTCTGCACATCGGCGGGCCATCCGAAAACGAATCCCGAACCCTGCTGTTCTTCCTGTCGCCGAGCTGTCCGGTTTGCGAGACGCTTTTGCCCACGCTCGAGCGCGTCGCCCGAACCGAGGTGCCACGCGTTCGGGTGGTGTTCGCCAGCGATGGAGATCCGGAGGAACACCAGTCCTTCGTCGCCGAGAAGAAGATTGCGCATCTGCCCTATGTCCTGTCTGCGCCCCTCGGCATGAGCTACGGGGTCGCCAAACTCCCCTACGCGGTGCTGATCGACGAGCACGGCATCGTCGTAGCGCAGGGATTGGTCAACACACGCGAACACGTCGAGAGTCTGTTCGAAGCCCAACGACACGGCGTCGCGTCGATTCAGGAGTTCCTAGAGGAGAAGGCGAAATGAGTCGGCTCGATCGCTGGTTCGAGGGCATGACCCGTCAGACCGCGCGGCGAGTGTCGCGTCGCAATTGGTTGTCGCGTTTCGGCGGAGTGCTCGTCGGCGGCGCCGCCCTGCCCCTGCTTCCGGTCGCTCGAGCAGCCGAGAAGCACACGCTTGGAGAGGACGGTGTCAGAGGCCGAGAAGGCGACCCGACGCGCTGCGAATACTGGCGCCACTGCGCGATTGACGGTTTCCTCTGCAGCTGCTGCGGTGGCTCGCACACCGCCTGCCCGCCCGGCACCGAGATGTCACCGGTGACCTGGATCGGCACCTGCCGAAACCCCGCGGACGGCAAGGACTACATCATTTCCTACAACGACTGCTGCGGGAGGACGTTCTGCGGACGTTGCATGTGCAACCGAAACGAAGGCGAGCGCCCCCTCTACCACTGGTATCGCAACAACGACATCAACTGGTGCGGCGGGGCAGTGACACAGACCTACAGCTGCTCGACCGCCGTGGTCGTGAAGGTTGCCAAGGAGGCGCAGCCGGAGAAATGAATCGTCTCCTCGCGCTGATCGGGTTCCTCCTTCTGGCGCAGCCAGCTAGCGCGGAATCGTACGAAGAGCACGACTACCTTCTGAACTGTTCTGGCTGCCACAGGATGGATGGAACCGGTTCGAAGACGGTGCCCTCACTCGTCGCAATGCCGGAGCTCAGCGCAAAGCCCGGCGCCCGGGAGTACTGGGTTCGAGTTCCAGGCGCCGCCCAGGCGCCACTGTCGGACGCGAGGCTAGCCGGCCTGATGAATTGGCTAGTCGCGCGCTTCGCAGGGAAGCGTCCCGAGCCCGCGTACACAGCCAAGGAGGTCGGCCGGCTGCGAAGCGCCCCGCTGAGAGACCCGGTCGCGAGGCGAAACGAAATACGCCGCGCGGCATCCGAGTGACAATGGGAATGACCGAGATAGTCTCAATACCGGTTGCCGAGGGGAAGGCTCACGAGGCGGCCCTGTGCCTTCCAGGCACCGGAAAGGCGCCCTTCCCCGGCGTGGTCGTCATTCACGACATCTACGGTTTCACCGCAGATCTCAAACGACACTGTCAACGATTCGCCGACGCAGGGTATGTCGCAATTGCCCCGGACCTCTACCAGGGCCGCAAGCCAGGCTGCGTCGTCAAGACCCTCACCTCGATGACCACCGGCAAAGGCTTCGCCTACGAAGTCATCGAGGCCACCCGGGAAGTCTTGGCCGCGAGAGACGACGTCGACGCCGAACGTATCGCCGTCGCGGGCTTCTGCATGGGGGGTGGATTCGCCCTCATCGCGGCTGCCGACCAATCGTACGCAGTCGCAGCGCCCTTCTACGGTGCTGTTCCACGCAACGCTTCGCGTCTCCAAAACCTCTGCCCGACGATCGCGCAATATGGAGCCATGGACACCCCCTTTTTGTCGCATGCAAAGCGCCTTGCCCGCCATCTCGAAGAGCTCGGTGTCGAACACGAAGTGCACATCTACGAAGGCGTCGGTCACTCCTTCATGAATCAGCTCGAAGGCCGTCTCGCCCCGCTCGGCCGCCACATTCCCATCCGAGCGTTCTACGACGCCGACACCGAAGCCAAGGCCTGGTCGAAGCTCCTCGACTTCTTCGCACGCCACAATGGCAGCTAACCGGGTACCACGCCGCGTAAACCGACCCCCCCGTCGGTCTTCGCCGCGCGCCTCGCACTGGTATTGGAAGGCGGGGCTTCCGACAGGGGGGAGCTGGTCTCTATTCGCTGAAGAGGTTTTCGACGTCGGCCTTGGTGAGGCCCTTGAGGGGGCTGCCTTCGGTGGAGAGGACGTTGCTGACTAGGGCTCGCTTCTTGGCCGAGAGCTCTAGGATCTTCTCTTCGACGGTGCCGGCGGCGATGAGCTTGTAGACGTTGACGTTCCGTGTTTGACCGATGCGATGGGCCCGGTCGGTAGCCTGGTCTTCGACGGCGGGGTTCCACCAGGGGTCGAAGTGGACGACGGTATCTGCGCCGGTGAGGTTGAGCCCTGTGCCGCCTGCCTTGAGTGAGATCAGGAAGACCGGAACGCTAGCGTCTTCGTTGAAGCGGTCGACCTTGTCGAGGCGATCCTTCGTGGAGCCGTCGAGGTATTCGTACTGCACGCCGTCGGTGTCGAGCGCAGTGCGAATGTGGTTGAGCATTTGGACGAACTGGCTGAAGACCAGCACGCGGTGACCACCGTCCACGGCTTCGTCGATGATCTCGCGAAGCGCGCCGAGCTTGCCGCTGTCGTCCGCATCGAATTCGGTATCGGGAAGCTTCATGAGCCGCGGGTCGCAGGCCACCTGCCGGAGCCGAGTGAGCGCCGCCAGAATCTGAATCTGCGCTTTGCTGATGCCCTTCTTCTCAACCTCGCTGAGGACACTCTTGCGCACCTCACCGAGAATCTGCTTGTAGAGCTTCTCCTGCTCTTCAGCGAGGGGCACGATCATTTCCTGCTCGATCTTGTCGGGCAGGTCCGCCGCCACGTCGCTCTTGAGGCGCCGCATGACGAATGGCTTGATCGTCGCCCGCAGTCGCTGGGCGGTCTCCATGTCGCCACGGTCGATCGGCCGCGCGATGCGTTCTTCAAATGTCTTGAGCTGCCCGAGAAGCCCTGGCGACACGAAGTCGAAGATGCTCCAAAGCTCGCTCAGGCGATTCTCAATCGGCGTACCCGTCAACGCGAGCCGTCGCTCACTGCTCAGCTTCTTCGCCGAACGCGCGGTCTGGCTCATCGGGTTCTTGATGTGCTGAGCCTCGTCCAAAATCACGTAGCGAAGGTCGAGCGATTGCAGCAGCTCCTCGTCGCGCCGCAGCAGCGCGTAGCTGGTGATCATCACGTCCGCTTTTTCGAGTTCCGGCGCCAGCTGATTGCGATTGGGTCCTTGCCAGACCACGGTCTTGAGCCCCGGTGCAAACTTGCGAATCTCACGGTCCCAGTTCGGCACGACCGAGGTCGGCGCGACCACCAGGTTGAGCTTGCGCTTGTACTTGCTCTTGGCCCAGAGCAGCAGCGCAATGGTCTGAATCGTCTTGCCGAGGCCCATGTCATCGGCGAGGATGCCGCCGGTGTTCAGCTCGTGAAGAAGGACGAGCCAGGAAAATCCATCTTTTTGATAGGGACGAAGGTCGGCCTTGAGTGTGCGCGGCTTCGCGATGCTCGGAACCTCGTCGATGTCTTCGATTTTCGCGAAGAGCGACTTAGCCGACGCCGAAACCTTGGCGTTCGAGACCATCTTCAGCAGGTCCTGCACGCGCCCAGCCTGCGACAGCGGAAGCTTGTCTTTCATCCCAGCGGTTGCGTAGATCTCGGCCATTCGAGTGAGCACGTCCCCAACCTTCTCGGGATCCACCGGCGCGTACGTGCCGTCTTCGAGCTGAACGAGCCGCCGCCCGTGCTCGAGGCAGGCGCGAAGCTCTTCTTCGCGCACGACCGCACCGCCCGATTCGAACTTCATGTCGAGGTTGAGCCAATCGACGCCGCTCGACACGCGAACCTGCGGGGTCACCGACTCCTTGCGGATCGTCACATCCACCAAGTCGTCTGGAATGAAACGGTCCCATTCCTCGGGAAGCTCACCGATGCCGTTCGTCCAAAACGCGATCGCGTCTTCGCCTGAAGCCACCAGCTCTTCTCCAGACTCCGAAACGTCGAAATTCTGATTGAGCAGCGCCTGGATGCCAGCCATCTCGGACCCTACGTCCCGTCGAACGACCCGAGGCCGCCCCTTTCCTCGTTTGGGAGGCAAGAACGCAAGCGGTGAGGGGAACTCATCGGGCGGGACGTCGAACTCCTGGTCCTCGTACCGCACGTACAGTCGAACTCGCGCATTGATGATGTCGCCGTTGGCCTTGAGCTCGAAGCGCGGCTTCTGGTCGACCAGGTCTGCTACCGAACTGAGATCAGGAAGATCTGCGCCGAGCAGCGCAGCAACCCGTGGAATCGATTCACCAAGCAGCTCCGGCAAGTCTTCGTGAGACTGCACCATGGCGGGCGAGCGGTAGAGCCGCTGGAGCCAGGCCGGCGTCACCAGCTCGCTCACAGGCCGCGCCACACCCTCGGTGGTGTCGATCTGCCAGCCCGGGGTCCCTTCGAACCAGGCGCCATTCGACAAGGCAAAGCGACGCTTGTTGCTCTCGAGGTAAAAGACAACCCGCACCCGCAGGCTATCGCCATTCGCCGGGTCGAGCTCGATCCGGGGCTTCAGCGCCTCGTTCGCAAAGCGAAGCTCCATCGATGCTGGCTCGAGCAGCACGCGCCGATCGCTGAGCATTTCCAGAACCTCGGCGGCATCCTCGCCTCGAAGCTCGGCCGTCGTGGTCTGCCCGCGGTTCGTGTTCCGGGCGAGAGCCCGAAACAGCGGACGCTCATCGATCGACACCATGTTGAACGCGCCGAGCGCGTCATTGATGGGCACCATGCTCCGCGAGCCCGCCAAGACCGGCGTCACCGTGATCGAGGCAGGGCGGACCGTCATCCGATACTCAAACTCGAGCGGCTTGTCCAAGGCCTCGGCGGGCAACCAGGCATCCATTGGCCCGCGCGCTCCGCCGCGCTTGGCCTGCATCTCGCGCGGCGAGAGGATCTCAAGGGCGCCACCATCGCCACCCGCAGAGCCGCGCCTCCGTCGTCGGGAACGCCGCCTCTTGCCACCGACGGAAACCGTCCCTGGCACGTGCACAGGCTCGGTCTTCTTTTTCTTCTTGCTCTGCTGCTGTTGCGGTCCCTTGACGCGTGGCGGTCGCACTTCATCGCGCAGGGCCACCATGACCGCAGCGACGTGCTTGCAGTGCCCCGTGGGACCACGCCAACCCGGACAGCTGCAGCTCGATTCCCAGGTATCGCCCTCTTCATTGTAGGTGGCCTCGGTATGGTAAGGCTCCTCGGCGGTGCGCACCGAGATCTCGCCGCTGACCGTGTGCTCTTGCTCCAGCAGGTTCTCGACCGCTTTGCGCCGCGCATACAGCCGACCGCGCAAGAACGCATTGCCGCCGGTCACGCGCTGAATTCCCCGGTCGCTCATCGAAGCGAGCTTCTTGCCCACGGAAGTGGTGGGCTCACGCCAATTGGGCGCAGGTTCGTCAACAATCGCCTCGGGAGCGAGTTCTTCGTCTACTGATTGTTGGATAGCAGTGTCGGCCATCGAATGACGTTGGAGGCTAGCGGGACCTAAACGGAACTACGCGCTTTGCGTCTCTTCCCCTAGCGGCGTCGTTGCTCGATCTACCGTGGATCCCGGTGTAGGCCGCAACCGCCGCTACTCCTGGGATCTTACACACACCTCGGAAGACTGCAACTCCAAGCCCCCCCTGGCGACTGAGGCTAGTCGGAGGCTCGGACCAGGGCCTCTGGCAGCAGGAGCGAGGGGCTCCCCGTCGTGAAGACCCAGAGCTGGTGAGCGGCGCGGGTAGCCGCGATGTGGAGCAGGTGCCGGGTCTCGTCGTCCACGGGGAACGCCGCCCGATTGCACTCGACGATGACCACGTAATCGAACTCGAGGCCTTTGACCTGTCGCACGTCTGTCACATCGACGCCCGGCCGGAACGGGAAATCCTGCTCGGCGATGCGGCGAAGGTTCGGCACCTCGCCGTGGCGAAGGCCCTTGTAATAGACGTCCGCCTGCTCGGGATAGCGGGAAATGACGGCGATCGACGAGAGCGGCTCCGAGCTGACCAGGTTCCGCAGCGCCTCGGAAAGGAAGCCCACGGCCTCGCCACTGCCGCCAAATTGGAACAGCTCGACCGGGGCGCCATAGCGAGTGGCCTCGCCCGAGACCTCGTTCCGAAGCGGGCCGAGCACGTCCGTCGCGAACTCGAGGATCTCATGCGTCGAGCGGTAGGCGAGCTTGAGCGGCTCGATTTCGATGTGGTCGAGCTTCAGCTCTTGGAGCACGTGCCGCCAATCACTGAAACCATTGTCCAGGTGGAGCTTCTGCGCGATGTCCCCGGCAAGCGTGACGCTCTGCCGCTCGGTCGCGGTGTCGAGTACGACCGCCAGCTCGACTGGGCTCATGTCCTGCGCCTCGTCGACGAAAATGTGCTCGTACTCGAGCGGACCTCTGCGGCCGGACAGTGGGCCCCGAAGCGTCTGAAAGATTCGTAGCAGGAGCGCGTCGTCTTCACGGTCGAGCTCCGCGGGCTCATCGTTATCGAGGCCGTCTGCGCCAGTGCTGCGCGCGTGTGAGTCATCGCCCTCTTCGAGCGTCTCTTCGTACTTCATCAAGACGGCCATGGAATGCCGGCTGCACCAGGAATGCGCCCATTCGATTTCTGTGTCGCTCAGCGCGTCGGGTGCCCAACGTTTGAACGCGCTGAGGAGCCGCTGGTGATCGGTCACCAGGTCGGCCCAAGCCGTGACGATGTCCCGAGTGCGCTCCGTCCAGCGATGACAGATGCGCCCCAGCGCGTGCCGAGCTCCGACCGACACCTGCTGGGCATCTCCGTCGCGCTCCTGAAGCCACTGTGACAGGACCTCGAGCCGCACGCCGAGCGCCTCGGCCGCTGTGCCACGCCAGATTCGACTGACTGCGGCGCCACCCTCGTCTCGACCGGCTTCTTCGAGAAGCTCCGCCTCGACCTGCTCGGTGAGATCGGCGACGTACTGATCAATTGCGCGCAACATCGCTGGATGCTTCTTGAGCCGGACCACGTGCGTCGGCGTATCCTCGACATAGCGCGTGGTGAGCTTGGGAATGTGACGGCGCCTTTGCTGCTCGGCCCAGCGCTGGAAGGTCTCCACGGGCACGTCCTCGACGCCGAGGGCCGGAAGAACGCGGGAAATGTACCGAACGAGCGCATCGTTGAAGACGATGACGAGCATTTGGTCGGAGCGGAAACGCTGCGGATCCTGGAATGCGAGGTACGCCAGCCGATGAAGCCCGATGGTCGTCTTGCCGCTTCCGGCGCCACCTTGAATCACGACGAGACCCGAGGTGGGTTGGCTGATCAGATCGAACTGGCGCGGATCGATGAGCGCGGTGATCTCGGAGAGATGCTTGTCCTCGCGCAGATCATCGTCGCCAATCCCGAGCTCGCCAGGCCGATGGTACGATTCGGGGCGCATGGCCGAGCCCTGCCCGCCCGAGAGCTTCGTCGACTGGTCAGCGACGCGGCTCCACATGTCGTCGCGCGAGCGCCGGAACGTGCCCTGCGGCGTGCCGATGCGGCGGAGCTTCCCTGTGGTGATCGACAGGTTGCGACGAACGAGCACTTCGCCTTCGACCTCCCGGTCGCCGAAGATTTCGTCGTAGTCGTCGCCTTCTTCGTAGCGATAGTAGACACGGCTGACCGGCGCGTCCCGCCAGTCGACGATGCGCACGCCGGTCTTGGGATCGAGGAAGGTGCTGCGGCCGATGAGGATCTCGCGCTTGCGGCCCTCTTCTTCCAGCACCATCCGGCCGAAGTACGGCGACATCCGATCGACCACGCCTTCGCTGACCTTGGCCCGGCGCTGCGCCACCTGCTGAAGCCGCTCCATTTCCTCGACCAGCGGCGGGATGTCCTCGAGCCGCGCCTCTCGGATCTGATCACGGAGCGCGATTAGCTCGCTGTCATAATCGATGAGCTGACCTCGGTGCGCAGGGCGCTTGGCCTGAGCGGTCCGATGCACACGGGCGAGGACTTTCTCCTCCTGGCCGACGATTTCGTCCATCTCCTCGTCTCTGTGAGGAGCGTCTACTTCCGGGCCTGGATTGAGCTCGAGCTGCTTCATTTTGCGCGTATCAAGGGCGACTCATGTCCCGATTAAGCGAATTCGGGGACGAGTAGCACGATTCGCAACCCCATCCAAGCGTGAACGGAAAGCCCTGTGCTTTGGCGTAGATGCGTCAGTCGAGCGGCTTGAGCAGGATCTTGGACCGGCGCCCCTGGTCGTAGTGTGAACGCCGCGATTCGGGAAGCTCGTTCAGCTCGCAATTGTCGAAGCCATGCTCCCGAAACCAGTGCGAAGTCTGAGTCGTGAGCACGAAGAGACGGCCAAGGCCTTGGGCGTCGCATTGGCGTTCGAGGTACTGCAGCAATTGATCGCCACGGCCCGAGGCGCGGTAGTCCGGATGCACGACCAGACAGGCGAGCTCGGCGATCGACTCGTCGGGGTACGTGTAGAGCGCAGCGCAGCCGATGAGCATGCCGTCGCGCTCGATGACCGTGAACTTGTCGATGTCGTTTTCGAGCATCGCCTGCGGGCGCCGCACCAGGATGCCCTGCTCTTCGAGTGGCTCGATCAACGTGAGGATGCCGCCGATATCGCCTCGCACAGCCGGTCGCACGCCTTCGAAAGTCTCGGAGGTCACCATCGTGCCGACACCGTCGCGCGTGAACAGCTCGCGAAGCAGGGAGCCGTCGTTTTGACGCGCAACGAGATGCGCCCGCGGAACCCCGCCCTGGCAGGCCGCGATGGCTGCTGCGAGATGGCGCTCCACGTCATGGCCGAGATCGCGGCCCGAGTGCAGGAAGCGCTCGGCCTCGTGAGGCGTGAGCTGGGAGGTTTGCCGGCCCTCCGCATCGATGACTCCCGGCCCTTCGAGCAGGCCGATCAGCTTGTCGGCCCCAAGCGCGATGGCGGTTGCCGCCCCGACGTCGTGGCTGCTGATGTTGAACGCTTCTCCGGTAGACGAGTAGCCGATGGGAGTCAGCACCACGACCGCACCGTCATCGAGCCGCTGCCGAATCGCTTCGGCGTCCACGCGCCGCGGCTTGCCGCTGTACTGATAGTCGACGCCATCGACGACACCTACGGGCTGCGCCATCACGAAGTTCCCAGTCGCAACCCGCAGCCGCGCGCCTGCCATCGGCGAGTTGGGCAACCCCATCGAAAGAAGCGCCTCCAGCTCGACCCGCGTCGCGCCGACCGCCTCTTTCACGCACTGAAGCGCAACTTCGTCGGTGACGCGCAAATCGCCTTCATAGCGAGGCTGCTCACCGCGCCGAGCCAAGGCCTCGTCGATTTGCGGGCGCGCCCCGGCGACCAACACGATGCGCACGCCAAGCGAATGCAGCAGGGCAACGTCGTAAAGGAGCGTACCCAAGTCTTTGGACTCCACGGCCTCTCCACCGAACATGATCACGAACGTCCGCCCGCGGTGCGCATGGATGTAGGGTGCGCTCGCTCGGAAATGTTGGACGAAGGGATCGACTTGGGGGCTCATGGCGAGTCCATGCAGTAGCGTTGAATCAGTCTTGCGTACACATCGGTGGCACGCTCAATTGCCGCAATGGTGACATATTCGTCGGGCTGGTGCGCTACAGCAATGTCGCCCGCACCAAGGACGAGCGTCTGCAGGCCCAATTCCGCGAGATACGGTGCCTCGGTTCCGAAGAGCGCGGTCTTGGCTGAACACCCGCACAAGGTCTCGACGGTGTTGGCGAACTCGGCATCCGAGGGCCCCGCAAATGCGTCCGCATAACCGCCCAACGCTCTGAGGTCGAAGGTCCACGGCCCTGCGTCCAGCGCGTTTGCAACGACCTCACGAAGCTCCGTGACGACCGCCTGTCGCTCCATCCCGGGCAGCAAGCGAATGTCGACGTCGAGCGTGCACTCCGCGCAGATTCGATTCGGGCTGTCACCGCCGCTGATGCGACCGAAGTTGAGCGTCGGTGTGGGGACCTCGAAGTCCTCGTCGTGAAAACGATCGCCAATCGTATCCCGCCACGACTGCAAGGCGGCGAGCACCCGCTGCAGCCCTTCGATGGCGTTCACACCGAGCGCGGGATTGCTGGCATGCCCCGCTTTGCCTCCCACGGCGACCTGCACGTAGAACACACCCTTGTGCTTCCGAATCGGCTGCAGGCCCGTCGGCTCACCGATGATCGCGTACCGGCCGAGGCTCTCACCCCGCTCAACCAGGGCGCGCGCGCCATTCATCGTGCTCTCTTCGTCGGCGGTGCCCAGAATCGTGATCGGCCGTCGAAGCGCCGCCGGGTCTGAGCGCATCACTGCGTGAAACGCCGCCGCGAAGAAGCCCTTCATGTCGGCCGTTCCCAGCCCATAGAGCCTGCCCTCCCGCTCGGTCAGCGCGAAGGGATCGTCGGTCCAGCGCTCGGCGTTGAAGGGAACCGTGTCGGTGTGCCCCGACAGCACGAGCCCGTCCCCGCCCTCCCCGAGGGTCGCGATGAGGTTGGCCTTGCGCGGGTCTCCTGGGAGCGACTCGATTCGCACTGCGAACCCTAGCCCGGCGGCCCACTCTGCCAGAAGATCGACGACCCCGCGGTTCGACTGGTCGAAGCGCAAGTCGGGCGAGCTCACCGAAGGCGCGGCGACCAACTGGCGAACCATGTCGATGGAGGGCGGCAACATCCATTCAACATAGCGCCGAACTCGCCCCGTCAAAATCCGGATTGCGGGCGGGGCTGGAGAGACTAAGTTCGGGGGATGAGCGACGATTTTGCGACTCGCGCAATCACCATCATCGAAGAAACCCACCGCGGCGAGCGAGCCTGGGACATCTACAGCCGGCTCCTCAAGGACCGTATCGTCTTCCTGGGTACAGCGATCAACGACTTTGTCGCCAACGCGATCATCGCCCAGCTCCTCTATTTAGAGAGCGAGGACGCGGACAAGGAGATCACTCTCTACATCAATAGCCCGGGGGGCATGGTCTCCTCGGGTCTCGCGATCTACGACACCATGAGCTACGTGCGTTGCCCCGTTTCGACCGTCTGCCTAGGGCAGGCCGCGTCGATGGGGGCGTTCCTGCTGGCCGCCGGCACCAAGGGTCTGCGCCGAGCGCTCCCGCACAGCCGCGTGATGATTCACCAACCGCTAGGCGGGTATCAAGGGCAGGCGTCGGACATCGAAATCCACGCCAAAGAGATCCTCAACACCAAGAAGCGGCTCAATGAGATCCTGGCCCGCCACACCGGCCAGGACGTCGAAACGGTTCGCCACGACACCGAGCGCGACAAGTTCCTTTCGGCCCTCGAAGCCAAGGAATACGGCATCGTCGACCACGTGATCATGCCGCGCAAAGAGCGCGGCGTCGCCCCCGCGGCATGAGCAGTATTGAAGTCTGCCTGGTTCGACACGGGCAGTCGGTCTCGAACTCCAATGGTGTTTGGCAGGGTCAGGGGGACTCCCCGCTGAGCGACTTGGGGCACATCCAGGTCGAGGGCCTGGGCCGGGCGCTTCTCGGGCAGCGCTATGATCTGGTGCTGAGCTCTGATTTGAGCCGAGCCGCCGACACGGCCAAGTCCGCGGGCGTCGAGGTCGAGCACGACCAGGCCTGGCGTGAGATTCACGTCGGCGACTGGGAGGGCCTGACCATGGAGCAGGTCGTCGAGCGTTTCCCAGAGCAGATCGCCGCCTTGAAGGACCGGCGGACATTCGCCATCGGTGGCGGCGAGAGCTGGCCGGAGGTCTTTCAGCGGGCCGACGCCGCCCTAGCGGCCCTTCGCCGGCGGATACCCGAGGGCGGTCGAGCCATCGTCTTCACCCACGGCGGCATCATCGCCGCCCTTCTCTCGGGCCTGCTCGGAGTCCGTGACCAGTTCCCCTGGCCGCTCGGGCGAATGAGGAACACCGGACGGACGACGCTCCGATTTTTTGGCGACCAAGTCGAACTCGTCAGCCACAACGACGACAGCCACGTCCCACACGGGCTCCGCCAGGCCTACGAGCCCCGTGAGGACCAGGTGCTGGTCCGTTTGACCTCCATATCTGGCAACAAGCCCGCGCGACGTACAGACACAGCGGATTTCAACTCTGCAATCAAATCTGCACGGAATGCGGGTGCAGGTGGGGTGGTGTCGGTATCAGGTACGTCACACCAAATCGCCGAGCTCGCTCAGAAGACCGCGGGCGCTTCGCCCCGTGAATTCCGGTTCGTGGAGCCCCCCGAGGGCCACGCCAGCAAGCTGCTCATCTCAGAGAAGCATCGGATGCTGCTGGACTACGGGCTGCCGACAATGCAGATCTGAAAAATGAGATGCACAAATGAAAAGTTAGCTGCCTCACGCCTGTCCAGCTTGAATACACTTGTAATTCATCTGTAAGGGTTATTCCGGGGCTGTGTCGTTTGTGATCCACCGCACATCTAGGGGCGCCCCTTCGGTCGATCGGGCGCAATTCAGGGGTTAAACGCGCAGAACTTCAAAAACTTTTCAGATCTGAACGACGTTCAATGGACCAGATCCGAGAAGGCCTATGAGATCATTCATGATTCCAGGTGCGGGAAAGTTGGCACGGTAGTAGCATATATACCCATTGACATAAACGCTGCGGCGATGACGTCCCCCCACGTCCCCCGTAGCGTTGTTAGACCGGCGGTTTGGGTTATTTCCCCCCACTTCATCCAATCCGCCATCTCTCTAACGGCCCGAAAGCCCCCCCTTTCGGGCCGTTACTTTTTAATTTCGGCGGCGGCGGCGGCTACTTCACTACTTTGAGATAGGAAGGTCTTTCGCCTGGTTTTGGCGGGCTCGAGGGCCTGGATTCGCTTTCGTCGACTGCGGGGAGGACCCTTAGCGAGGGGCGTTCCTCGACCACCGGCGGAGGCTCCCTACCCGCTTCTCGCTCGATTTCCTCGGTAATCTCGTGGGGCATCGAGTCAGGCCAGACCATTCCCCGGCCGTCGTCACCGGCGAGGGCGAACACAGCTTCCCATGGAACTTCGCAGGTGAACGGGGTGCGATTGAAGGACAAGGTGCCGTAGACCCCATCCGCATCGACTTCCAAATCCCTAATGGGTACGGGCATGTCGAAGCCAATCTGCAGAACCAGTTGAGGTTCTGAGCGGTACCAGTGGGGCACGGCGACCGTGTCCATCCGCGGATCGAGGTGCACGAACACACTGCCCTGCGCGAGGAGGTAGCGGGCAACGTCGAGCTTAGGCGGAAGCGGCTTTTCTTCTTCGGCCACCCTTCACCATTAGCGGATTCGGGCCGCCTTTGCCACGGAGGGCCCAAATAAGGAGGCTGTCGCCTTCCTCAGAGGAACGCTCGCTCGGCCACCGGGCTAGGCGAGCGCTAGAATGCTCGTCCCGGCGACCATCAGGACTACAGCGGCGAGCTTGCGGCTCGTGATCGGCTCCTCGAAGAAGAGGCGCCCAAAGAGCACGCTGCCGAAAACGCCGAAGGCCCGTTTGAGGGTCTCGATGACAGCAACCCAGAGCCACTGCAGCGCCACCATCTGGAGGGCCAACGCCGCAACCGCGAAGGCGATCATACCCGCCAAGAGCCCCTTCGGCGCCTCGAATACCGCCCGGAGCTCACCCTGCGTTCCCCGGGCAAGTATCCAAGTTCCGAGGATCGCGGCGCTCCCCGCTGAAAGAAGGAAGGAATGCGAGGCCGGCGAGGCGTACGGCAAAGCCCGTTTGTCGAGGGCGGTCGACAGGGCCCAGAGCACGGCCACCGCGATCATGTAGGGCGCACCCTTCTCGTGCGTGACTGACTTCCACCAGGAATCCCCGAGGTCGCTGTTCAGGACCAGGGCCCCGAGGACGACCAGAAGAATGCCTGCCCAATGCATGGGTCCGGGCACCTCGCCCAGCAGCGGGATCGCGGCGAGCGCGCTGAAGACCGGAGTGAGCGAAAGGAACGGCACGGTGCGACTCAGGGGCGAGAGCTGCACCGAACGCATGAAGAAGACGTTGGCGAACGCGTTCATGGTCATCGAGGCGACCGCAGGCGGCCAGTAGCGCGCGTCGGTCACCCAAGTTTGATCGTACGACGCCCAAGCGCCGAGGAACGGCACCTGACCAAGCAGCAGGAATACCGCAAGAGCAGCCGGGGATGCCTTCCCAGCCAGCGCTTTTCGAACCACATCGAGCGCGGCCCAACAAAGCGCCGCCGACACACCGAATGCAAGACCCATCATGAACGAAGCCGCCGCACCGTATCAGTAGGGGGCGTCAAGCCCAACCAAATCGAAGGCTTTCGAGCAATGTTGCGCTTCCGTTGACGCGAACCCATAGTGTGCAGGTCTTTGAAATTATGGGGGCGACCGGTTTCGACGGGGATGTTGAAGGTTTGGTTGCGTGTCCGTCGGCCCAAGCACGACGTAAATACGTTTGGGACGTACAACTGCCAACGATAACGCAGTTGCTCTCGCGGCCTAAGTAAAGCCAACGGAGCCGTCGAAGTTAGAAGCTTGCCTGTGCTTCTAGCGGAGGCGTCATTTGAACGGGCTGGTCTGAGCGAATCGCGGTTCGGCGCAAGGACGAGATGAAGAACCACTAGCTTTGGTGCGAGCCTGTTTGTGGGCGCAAGCCATCGCGAATGTCAAAACACAAACTACGCACGTAGATGCCATTCTGGACCGTTTCCGGACGTGGGTTCGATTCCCACCGCCTCCACCAAACAAGCGCAATGATTGCCGCGGGTTAGCGTTCTGAGAAACGCATATGTCATAAGAAATGTCATAAATCCGCCCCGGCAACCGCTCCGGATCGACCTTCAGACAGCTCACCGCCTCGCAGAGCGCCGGCCACTCCCACGCCGTGTAGACGTCGATGATCGCGCCGCGCGCGTTGTGCGTGATCTGCTCGAGGACGTCGCTGTCGGGCTCCGCTGCTTCGCGCTGCCGAGATCATGAAACGCCGGAGCGCGTGTGATCCCTTGTTCGGGCACGCCGATCAGCTCCGCGTCGCGCTTGTGCGACTTCGTGGCCTGCGACTGTGTGCGCGCGGCCATGGTTCTCGGGTCGGGCACGATGAAGTCGTCCGGGCCCGGTGGACGGCCGTAGACCGCCTCGAAGCCCTCCCCTTGCCAGCACCAAAGAACCTTCTCGAGCTCGGGATGCACCGGCACCGTGCGCTCCTTGGCGTCGCCGCTCTTGGCCGTCTTCAACGGCTGATCGTTGTACTGAGTGTGGACGCGCAAAGAGCCGAGAGGCTTCGACGTCGGGCACCCAGTCCCGCCAGCGCCGGCCGCAGGTTTCGCCGATCCTCATCCCGGTGAAGAACTGAAGCGCAAAGACGACCCGGCGGTCCCAGCCGATCCGCGGGTCGGTGACTAGAGCCAGAGACTCGTCACGCGTGTAGGTCTGACCACCCCCGGAGCCCATGGACGGGAGCCCGTCGCGAGGCGTCTGGGAGACCGGATTGACCTCCACGGCGCCCTCCAGAACGGCGAGCCGAAAGATCGACGAGACGATTCCGATGCAGTTGCGCACCGACTTGGGTGAAATCGCGCCGCGCGCAATCAGCGTCTCGCTGAGCTCCAACACATCGAGCGCCTTGATCTCGCCCACCGCCGTGGAGCCGATCAGCGGCGACACATGGCGTCGGTAGCTCGCGTACTCGCGGTCGGCGTTGCGCTTTCCGGTTCGCTTTTGACGTGCGTTCCAGCGCTTGGCGTAGGTGTCGAGATGCGTGCGCGGGGTTGCGTCGCGATCCACCTGAACGCCTTTGGCAGTCTCACGCTTTCGACGCGCGAGGAGTCGGACGGCGGCCTGCTTGTTCGTGCCCGCGTGCTCGACGCGCCATCTCCCTTCGGAGTCCTTGTACTGGACTCGGTAACGCTGAGCGCCCTCGTCATACGTCACGCCCCTTGGAAGTGATTTCTTAGCCACCACGATCCTCCAACCACGCGATCACCGCGTCCTCCCGAAACCGAAGTGCACGCCCCGCACGTACACACGGACAATCGTCGCGAGATACCCATTTCCGCACGGTGTCCGCGCTGACGTCAAGCCGCGCTGCCATCTGCTTGGTCGAAAGCAACTCTGGGACCCTCTCGTAACGTTCGCCGTCCGCGGACCAGCAAGGGCAGCATCGTGCACAACCTCGGGGGCGGCGTGCGCCTCCGAGTGTCCGCAGGCTCGATCGAGCTACTTGGCGAGGCCCGGGATGACGCGCTCGAGCAGCTGGTGAGGGTCGCCAAGCAACGGTTTGGAACGAAACGCCTCACACTGTTCGGACCGAGAAACGTCCGGGAGCGGCTGACGGAAATGGTCGCCGAGCAAGGTCTGGAGATCGCTCACGAGCGTCAGCACTGACGGTCGCCACCAACCACGTGGTCAGCGTCGACGTGGCCGTCCACATCCGCGAGTGCGTTCAGTTGCTCCGCGACAAGGGCATTCGTCACCTGCCGGTCACGAAGAACGGCAAGCCGGCCGGTATACTATCTAGCCGCGACTTCCTGGCATACATTGTGGAGAGGCTCGAAGGCCTGGTTGACCGTGCGCGCTACGACCAAACGCTCGACGAGGGCGATGACCCATACGACCATCTGGGCGGCTCATACGGCACGTGATCGAGATCCAAGTCAGTCGTTGGCGCCGCCGCCGCACGGTTCACCCTCGGCGCAACAGGCCTCTTGTGCCTCTGAATCACCGCTAGCGTGCGCTGGAGCTGCTGTAAGGGAATCCTGGGCGCAATCCATGCGGTTGAGGTCGGAGGCCTTGACCGAACACGAAGCCAGGCCTATCGTATCTTTACGATGAAACACCAGGCGTCGGTTGACTGCTGTCCCGCTTCAAGCCCCGAGCCGGACTTGCGCCCGGTCGAAGGCAGCGAGGCCGATCAAGAGCTCGCGATGTTGGCTAAGGCTATCGCGCATCCGGCCCGAGTACGGATTCTCCGCCTACTTGCGCACCGGACGGCCTGCGTCTGCGGGGACCTCGTGGACGAGCTTCCGCTCGCCCAATCGACCGTCTCGCAGCACCTCAAGGTGCTCAAGGAGGCCGGACTTATCCGCGGTGAGGTGGATGGTCCGCGCGTCTGCTACTGCATCGAACCTCGAGCGGCCCGGCGCCTCCGGGCGCTCGTGGCTGGAATATGACCGGTTTTTCGGGTCCGTATCATCGTCTATCAACGATAACTTGGAGGAATGCCAATGACTGCTGTTCATGTTTTTGACCCTGCCATGTGCTGCTCCACCGGCATCTGCGGACCGTCTGTCGACGCGGAGCTCGTTCGCTTCGCCGCCGACCTCGACTGGCTAAAGGGTCAGGGCGTCGCCGTCGAGCGCTTCAATCTCTCCCAGAAGCCGGCTGCCTTTGCCGATGACTCCGCCGTCAAGGCTGTGCTCGAGACCAAGGGCGAGGCGGGCCTGCCCGTCATCAAGGTGAATGGCGAAATCCGGAGCAGCGGTGTTTACCCGTCGCGCGATGAGCTGGCCGCGTGGGCCGGACTGCCGGGCAACGTCGAAGCCGCCCCCAAGGCGACGTCGAGCGGTTGTTGCGAGCCGTCGCCGTCGAGCGCCGATCCCGCGAAGAAGAGCGGCTGCTGCTGAAAGGAACCGCATGTCCACGCTCGTCCAGAATCCAACGCGCATCCTCTTCTTCACCGGCAAGGGCGGCGTGGGCAAGACGTCCGCGGCTTGTGCGACAGCGATCCGCCTCGCGGATTCTGGGAAGCGCGTCTTGCTCGTCAGCACCGACCCGGCCTCGAACCTCGACGAGGTCCTGGGGGTCAAACTCTCCTCCGCGTTTACACCCGTGCCGGCCGTCCCGCGACTCTCCGCGCTCAACGTCGACCCGGTGCAGGCGGCGCACGACTACCGCGAGCGTGTGGTGGGCCCCTACCGGGGTGTGCTGCCGGCCGTTGCCGTCCAGAGCATGGAGGAGCAGCTCTCGGGGGCGTGCACGGTCGAGATCGCTGCCTTCGACGAGTTCTCGAAACTGCTCGGAGACAAGACAGCCACCGGTGAGTTCGATCATGTCATCTTCGACACCGCACCCACCGGGCACACGCTCCGCTTGCTCGAGCTACCCGCGGCTTGGACCAGCTTTATCGACACGAATGTCGGCGGAACGTCGTGCCTCGGACCGCTGTCGGGACTCAATGCACAGAAGGCGCTGTACGCCGCCTCGAACGAGGCGCTCCGCGATCCTACGCAGACGACGCTCGTGCTGGTGGCGCGGCCCGAGGAGTCCTCGCTCCGTGAAGCAGAGCGCACGCGGGCCGAGCTTGCGCAGCTCGGAGTCGCCAACGTTCGGCTGATTCTCAACGGCATGTTCCGGGCGCGTGATCCAAACGACGCGATCGCCATGGCGATGGAGGCGCGCGGCAGAGCGTCGCTCGACACGCTTCCTGCGGGGCTGCGTGGCCTCGAACGTGTCGACGTGCCGCTGCTCTCGTTCGGACTCGTGGGAATCGACGCTCTACGGAAGATGGGAGCCGACGGCACCGGCGAACGAGAATTGTCGTGCTCCGTTGCCTCGAACGTGTTTCACACAGAGAGCCTCGACGCGCTGGTCGCAGAGCTCGCCAAGCAAGGCACCGGCGTCGTCATGACCATGGGCAAAGGCGGCGTCGGCAAGACCACCGTCGCGGCACGCATTGCGAGCGCGCTCGCGCGACGCGGCCTAGCCGTCACCCTGACGACCACCGACCCGGCGGCCCACGTCGAGCAAGCCATGCGGGACCTCGGCAGCAATGCGTCGACACTCCGGGTAACGCGCATCGACCCAGCACTCGAGACGCGCCGATACACCGAAGAGGTGCTATCGACGGCGGGGAGCACACTCGACGCGCAAGGAAAGGCGATGCTGGAAGAGGATCTCCGCAGCCCCTGCACGGAAGAAATCGCGGTCTTTCGCGCGTTCGCGGAGACCGTCGCTCAAGGCGAAGGTCAGTTCGTCATCATCGACACCGCGCCCACCGGGCACACGCTGCTCCTCCTCGATGCCGCGGAGTCCTACCACCGAGAGGTGCTGAAGAAGCCGAGCGGCAGCCCAGAGGCGGTGCAACAACTCCTCCCGCGCCTGCGAGACCCGGACTTCACGCACGTTCTCTTGGTGACGCTGCCGGAGGCAACTCCGATTCATGAGGCCATGCAGCTCGAACGCGACCTCGCGCGTGCGGACATCAAGCCATTCGCCTGGGTCGTCAACCAGACACTCACGCCTCTCGAGGTGACGGATCCCGTCCTCCGAGCGCGGCGCGTTCAGGAAGCGGAACACCTGCAGGAACTGGTTGAGCACGCCCCGCGCTTGGTTTTGGAGCCGTGGGGAGCCGATACGGTTCCGCAAGCGCGGTCCGGCGTCACGTCCGCCCCGACGACAAAGAGTGCCGTCGGGTGAGAGAGCACTGCCCATGCCGTTCAAGACACACTCGCATGAGGACGGCGCTCCCCGGACGTTCGGCGCTGTCGGGTCTGCTACTGCGGCGCGGTCGCACCGTACGAGGCACTCGTGATGACTCACCGCTTGACCAGGCCATTGGGGCTTGACCATGATCGGCAGAGGTTCAAGCATGGGAATCTTTGAACGCTTTCTTTCCATCTGGGTTGCCGTCGCGATCGCCGTCGGGGTGGCCCTGGGACTGCTCGCGCCAGCCCTCTTCGAGGCGGTCGCGCGATTCGAATGGGCCCGCGTCAACCTCGTGGTGGCCGTGCTCATCTGGCTGATGATCTACCCGATGATGGTCAGGGTCGAGCCGAAGTGCCTCGCGGATGTGGGGCGCAAACCCAAGGGGCTTGCCCTCACCCTCGTGGTGAATTGGCTCATCAAGCCCTTCACGATGGCCGCCCTGGGCGTGCTCTTCTTTAGGCACGTATTCGCAGGCCTCGTCCCGGCCGAGGACGCGCAGCAGTACATCGCCGGGATGATCCTCCTCGGCGTCGCGCCCTGCACAGCGATGGTCTTCGTCTGGAGCGACCTGACCCATGGCGACGCAAACTACACGCTGGTGCAGGTCTCGGTAAACGACCTAATCCTCGTGTTCGCCTTTGCACCGATCGCCGGGCTCTTGCTGGGCGTGACCGACCTGCAGGTGCCGTGGGAGACGCTGGTCGCCTCGGTCGTCATCTTCGTCGTGATCCCGCTGGGAGCAGGCATACTGACCCACCAACGGCTGATGAAGTCGGGTGGCATCGAAGCCATCGAGCGGCTCGCCGGCAACCTCAAACCGACCTCGATCGTGGGGCTATTGCTCACGGTGGTGCTGCTCTTCGGTTTCCAGGCCGACACCATCGTCCAGCAGCCTGGCCGCGTGGTGCTCATCGCCGTGCCGCTGCTCATCCAGAGCTACGGCATCTTCGCCATCGCCTACGGCCTCGCCCGTGTGCTCAAACTTCCGCACGACGTCGCCGCACCGGCGGCTATGATCGGGACGTCCAATTTCTTCGAGCTCGCAGTGGCAGTGGCCATCAGTCTCTTCGGTCTATCTTCGGGAGCGGCGCTGGCCACGGTCGTTGGCGTGCTCATCGAGGTGCCCGTGATGCTCTCGCTCGTCGCCTTCGCCAACCGCACGCGGGGTTGGTTCCCTGCGTCCGCTACCACTTAAGAGACCACCATGCCCGGACTCGAGTTCAACGGTATCCTATTCTTGTGTGTTGCCAACTCGGCTCGAAGCCAGATGGCTGAGGGCCTTGCACGGCAACTGTTTGATGAAGACGTACAGGTACAGTCTGCCGGCTCCGCACCCTCCCGTGTCAATCCGTACGCCATCCGCGCGATGGCGGAGATTGGAATCGACATCACTAAACAGAGCTCGAAGTCTCTGCAAACGATTGATCCGGCGAGTGTCGATCTCGTCACTACGCTCTGCGCCGAAGAAGTCTGCCCCGCGTTCCTCGGCAAGGCTCAGCGTATGCATTGGCCCCTGCAAGATCCGGATCGCAAACAGAAGGACCTCAGCGACGAGGAGCGCCTTCAGCACTTCCGGGCGGCGCGTGATCAAATCAAAGGCCGGCTTGAGGAGCTCGCCCAAATGTCTGCAGACAAAGGGCCGCTGGTGCTGGTCTAGCCACAGCACGCCGGCTTCGTTCAGGACATTCGGTGGCGGAACAGCCAGTTGGTCGAGGCCAGGGTCGCGATGGCGATCAACGCGAGCGGCCAGAGCTGTTGCGCCACCAAGTCGGCCGACATGCCCTCGAGGAACAGCCCTCGCAGGATCACCAGGAAGTAGCGCATCCGCTCTTCTAGCCTTCGGGTCCCGGCGTGGTCACACGAAGGCCCTTGTGGACCACTCCAGCCATCGCTAGTGTTCGGTGCTCGACTCGCTATGGAAGCGGTCAGCGGCCACAAAGGAGAAGCAACTATGGCAAGCGAAGGTCTTCACGAGGAAGCAACCGACCTTTCGGATGAGACCCGGGATATGCACCGCGCAATCGTTTCACTCATGGAGGAGCTCGAAGCCGTCGATTGGTACAATCAGCGCGTTGACGCCGCGAGGGATCCCCAGTTGAAGGCGATTCTCGCACACAACCGCGACGAGGAGAAAGAGCACGCATCGATGCTTCTCGAGTGGATTCGACGAAAGGACGAGGTGTTCAACAAGGAGCTTCGGGATTATCTGTTTAGCGAGAGGAGTATCGCGAGCCTTGAGGAACAGCACCACGATTGATCAGCGGGTGGCTACGGATGCTGCGCTTCAAAGGCACGGAGCAACTCGGCGAGAACAGATATCTACCACCGACCCCACATGAGGCGCGGCGACCTCAGTGCGGGATGAAGAGATGACGGTACTCGGTTGGATCGTCCTCACGGGCTTCGGAATGAGCGCGATCGCGCTGGTGGGGAGCATCACGGTCTTCATGAAGAAGACCATGCTCGAGCGGGTGGTCATGCCGCTCGTTGCTTTTGCGGCCGGGTCGCTTCTGGGAGGTGCGTTCTTTCACATGCTCCCGGCAGCATCGGAGAGCATCGCCGATCCAGCGTTGACATACCTGTGGACACTGACGGGGTTCACCGTGTTCTTCGCGCTCGAACAGTTTCTTCATTGGCATCATTGCCATCGAGCCGCTTCAGGCTGCAAGGAGCCTCTGACTTACTTGATCTTGATCGGCGATGGCCTGCACAACTTCCTAGGCGGCCTTGGCGTGGGAGCCGTGTTCCTCACGGACATCCGACTCGGGGTCGCGGCCTGGCTTGCCGCCGCCGCGCACGAAATTCCCCAGGAGCTAGGCGACTTCGGTGTGCTGATTCATGGGGGATGGAGCAGAAGGAAGGCCCTGCTGTTCAATTTGCTCTCGGGCCTTACGTTTTTGGTTGGCGGCGTCACGGCGTGGATGGCTTCAGCAACGCTCGAAATCTCCTTTCTCGTTCCTTTTGCAGCGGGAAACTTCATCTACATCGGGGCCTCCGACCTCGTGCCTGAAGTCAACAAGCACACAGATCCCATCACGAACATCATCCATTTCCTGTGCTTCGTCGCTGGACTTGGATTGCTTTGGCTCATGCGACTGGCACTTGCCCCCTAAGGAAGCCTTGCTGAGGACAAAGGCCCCAGGCATGCTCGGTTTAGGACGAGGCGAAATGGGCATGTCTCTCGAAGAAGCGTTGCGAGCGGCACTCGACGACGAATATCACGCGCGAGCCACGTACCGCGCTGTTCTCGATGCATTTGGCGAGGTGCGCCCCTTCGTCAACATCGTGGAATCAGAGGAGCGGCACATTCAAGCACTGAGGCAACAGTGTGAAAAGCATGGGATTGCGATCCCGCATGACAAGTGGGCCGGACGCGTGGCCGCGCCCGAATCGTTGGAGCGTGCGTGCGTGGATGCGGTGAAAGCAGAGCACGAGAACGCCACACTCTATGAAAAGCTGATCGAAGCCGCCAGTGAGCATCCCGACATTCAAGAGACGTTTCGTCGTCTCCAAGCCGCTTCTCAAGAGCGTCACCTCCCCGCGTTTGAGCGCGCCGCTGGCCGTCACGAAGGCCGCGGCGGAGGCGATAGAGGCGGGAGGCGCAGGCGGCATCGAGGCGGGTCTGACTGACGTAGGTTTGCCAGCGCCTGCCGGCTTGCCAGCTACTCAGAGCTCCTTCTTCGAGAAGTACCAATCGGTCACTTCTAGGCTCTTGTCATCCACGCGCTCGCTGGCTTGGGAGGTAGTCGCCGGTGGTGGGATGATGACCTTGTCCCCGGGACGCCAATCGGCAGGGCAAGCCACATTGTGTTCGTCGGCCGTCTGCAAAGCGTCCACGACACGCAGGACCTCATCGAAGTTCCGACCAACGTTTAGCGGGTAGTAAATCATCGCGCGCAGCTTGCGTTCCGCGTCGATGAAGAAGACTGCCCGAACGGCAGCGGTCGCAGCGCTTGCTTCATGGAGCATGCCGTACAGCTTGGCCACGTTCATATCGAGGTCGGCGATGATCGGGAAGTTGATGTCGACGCCCCAGTTGTCTTTGATGTTCCGCACCCAAGCGATGTGGCTGTAGATGCTATCGATGGAGTTTCCGAGCAGGGCCACGTTTCGTTTCTCGAGCTCTTCCTCCAACTTCGCAAAGGCCATGAACTCCGTGGTGCATACGGGGGTGAAATCAGCGGGATGCGAGAACAGGATCACCCACTTCTTCTTGTTCCACTTGGAGAGCCGAATGGGGCCGTGGGTCGTGACGGCTTCGAAATCGGGTACTGGGCCCCCAAGCTCGAGTCGGGGCGGTTGTGGGGTTTCTTCTGATGTTTCCATGGTTCCCTCCAGGCGGAGCATGCTACTCGATCATGACGTCAGTCGCCCGCGCGTTCGAGCGCCACTGCCATCACGTTCGCTCGAGCCCAAATTGTCGGTGACCAAATAGCGACCAGAGCGCAGGGCAAGCAAGAGGATTCCAGGGCACTGCAGGGTACGCGGGTAATAGGTCGACCTGCATGTCTTTGTTAACGATACGCGGGAAAACCGTGTGTCCGCGTAGGGTTAGCGTATCGCTGACAGCAGGGTTCGATTCCCACCGCCTCCACCAAACAAGCGCAATGATTGCCGCGGGTTAGCGTTCGACCTCTCATGACAAATGTCATAAACGGTCCCGCTAACCGGTCGAAATCAGCTCTGCGGCGGCTTCCTGTCCCACGGAGCGCCGGCCACTCCCAGGCGGTGTGAACGACGATGTGCCCGCGCGGTGCTTCGGTGCCTTCGTGACTTGTGACTGCGAGCGTGGTGCTCTGCTCGGATCCATGCGTGCACGAGCGCAACGGACCGAGATGGCCGCCGGGCGAGGGTTGGAGATTTCTGAAGAACGCCAGCGCTGACGTCTCCAGCGAAGAGGTTCGCGTAGCCGAATCACGAACTTAGTTGACATTCGCGCAACAGCCACCGTCGCTCTTGTGTGAACACATCGCGAATCTATTTGTCGTTCACGGCGCACCTGTTGCGCGCCCACGCCCCGAACGCAAAACGTGCGCCCACAATCGGCTAGCGAGCAAAGAATTACGTATTGCCACGCGCTCCATGGCGACCCAGCTTGCCTGTATGACCGGCCCGAATCGGGCGGGTGCAAGCGGGGAGTTTGTCATGCGCGATTTCTTTGGGGTTCTATGTGTCTGCGCGCTGGGCGTGATGCCGCTGGTTGGGTGCAGTGACACTACGGGCGAAGGTGGGAGTGGTGGCTCTGCTGGCTTCGGCGGAGTCGGCGGAGCTGGCGGTATGCCGGGGCCCGAATGCGAAATCGCTGCGGACTGCTACGAGGGGAACCCATGCACCGTACCCGCTTGCACCGGCGGCATATGCGATGCGACGCCTGTGGAAGACGGAGAAAAAGAGTGCGGGGGGACGGGCACCTGTCAACAAGGTAGCTGCAGAGTAGCTTGCACAGAACAGGGAATCCGCGATGCGATCGCCGCAGATGGCGGCCGCGGACCTTACACGTTCGACTGTGACGGTCCCACGACCGTGGTCACTGTCGCGGAAATCGCCATCGACAGGGACGTTATCCTCGACGGCGAGGGCAACCTCACAGTTGATGGAGATCTCGATCACCGCGTCTTCTCGGTTCCCGAACGCGTGACCGCTGAGTTGCGTGGTCTCACTGTGGCCCGAGGACGAATCGTTGCGGACGTAGACGATTTTCAGAGGGCAGGCGCCGGTATTCTCAACGGCGGAGACCTTGCGCTGGTGAACTGTACCGTCCGGGACAATGCCGCGGACCACGACGAGGCCTGCTACGACCCTGACCCGTTTGACATGGGTTGCGTGGGAATCGGCGGCGGCATTGAAAGCGGTCCGTTCGGGTCTCTAACCCTGAAGAACAGCACCGTAGTGGGAAACTCGGCTGATGTCGGCGGCGGCATTTCGAAGTTCGGGTTTGCAAGCCTCACCGTGACGAACAGCACCGTATCGGGGAACACCGCAAGGGAGGCTGCGGGGATCGGAAACGGGCCCGATGGCAGGCTGACCTTGAGGAACAGCACCGTGGCCGAGAACACGGGTCCTGCGATTGAGAACTACGGCAGCGCGACGATAGAGAGCAGCTTGATTGGTGGCGAGTGCATGTTTGGCGCTGCCATCGTTTCCGGCGGCTACAACATCGAAAGCCCCGGCGACACCTGCGGCTTCGACCAAGAAGGCGACCAGGTCAACGTCACCGAGGGGCAGCTGGACCTCGATGCGCTTGCCGACAACGGTGGACTCACGATGACCCATGCCCTCGGAGAGGGCAGCGCCGCCATCAACGTGATTCCGGCAGACATGTGTGACGCCGACGAAGACCAGCGCGGTGTGGCGCGACCGCAGGGTGATGCCTGTGACGTAGGAGCGTTTGAACTGGAGGTGGCACCGTGACTCGGTACTTATTTGAATTTCTATGTGTCTGTGCGCTCGGCGTCATGCCGATGGTTGGGTGCAGTGAAACTGGCGGCGACGGCGGAAGTGGTGGTTCTGCTGGAACGGGTGGCATGGCCGGCGGTGGTGGAACCGGCGGCATGCCCGAATGCCAGAACCCCGAGGATTGCGACGACAATGAGGACTGCACCGTAGACTCATGCACCGAGGGCATGTGCGAGTTCTCGTCCGTGCAGAGTGGTTCTGTGTGCGTCCCTCCTTTCGCCATGGTCAATGGTGTCTGCGTCGCCGGCGAGTGCAGAGCGGATACGTGTGACACGGCCGACAATTGCGGCGACGACTTGAACGACTGCACCACAACGGCGTGCACCCCCGTCGATGGTATTGGGCTTTGCAGCACTACGCCGGAAGCGGATGGAACGTCGTGCGCAGGAGGCATGTGTCAGGCTGGTGTGTGTGAGCTAGCGAGCTCGGTCCTTCCTTGCAATGAGCAGGGCATTCGCAACGCTCTCTATGAAGGTACTGGACCGTACACATTCGACTGCGATCGTCCGACGACCGTGACCACGGGAGCAACTTTCGGCATTGAGCGTGACGTCATCATAGACGGCGGGGGCAATCTCACGCTCGATCTAAACGGTAGCGAAGACGACGTGATCATAGTGTCGGATGACGTGGTGGCGGAGCTGTACGGCGTCACGGTGACTGGGGGTACCGAGACAGGCATTCGCAGCGCGGGAGGAACGCTTGTATTGACAAACAGCACAGTGTCCGGAAATGGCGGCGGCATTCGGAACTTAGGCAGCATGACCTTGGTAGGCGTCACCGTGTCGGACAATGCCTGTTCGGGCGATAGCCAGTGTGTGGGTGGCGGCATTCAGAACTTCAGCACAATGACGCTGACGAACTGCACCGTGTCCGGAAACGAGGACGGCGCGATCGCGAACCACCCTGGCGGTCGGCTGAGTGTCTTGAATAGCACGGTCTCCGGTGCGATTGCTGTCAGGGCCACGACGACTCTGACGAACACGCTGGTCGAGGGAACCTGCGAGATCAACCCGGTGGTCAGCAACGGTTACAATATCGAAACCCCCGGCAATACCTGCGGCTTCGACCACGGGACCGACCTGGTCAACATCACCGAAGGGCAACTAGACCTCGGACTGCTACAGGACAACGGCGGTGACACCATGACGCATGCGCTTGGTGTCAACAGCGTTGCTCTCGACATAATTCCGGCACTGGACTGCGAGGTGGATGAGGACCAGCGTGGTGTGATGCGGCCTCAGGGCGATGCCTGTGACGTCGGAGCATTTGAGCTGGAGGTGGCACCATGACTCGACACTTGTTGGGATTCATCTGCATGCTCGCGCTGGGCGTGATGCCGCTGATTGGATGCAGTGAGACCACGGACGATGGCGGCAGTGGCGGAGCGGGCGGTGGGGGCGCAGGTCGCCCCGGTATACTCATTTCGGCCGAGAAGGCCGATCCACTGCCCTGGTTCGAAGGCATGAACGTCTGGCGTGTGCGCTACGTCTCGGAAGCTGTCGACGGAACGCCCATCGAAGTGTCGGGGGTGGTCGTCGCACCCAGCGAGCCCCTTTCCCAAGGTAGTCGCGACGTGGTCGCGTACGCGCACGGCACCACGGGGCTCTTTGACCCCTGTGCTCCCTCAAACGCGCTTGTCTCCGAATTCTTCAGAGACGTCACGTCTCATCTCATCGACGCGGGATACGTGGTCGCGGCGACCGACTATGAAGGACTCGGCACACCGGGCGTTCATCCGTACCACATCGGCGAAAGCGAAGGGCGGGGCGTCTTGGACATCATACGGGCCGCAGCGCAGATCGAGGAGGCGCAGGCGGGCACTCGAGCCGTGGTTTGGGGGAATTCTCAGGGCGGTCACGCTGCATTGTTTGGAGCTGAGATCGCGCCGAACTGGGCCCCCGAGATTGAGCTGTTGGGCGTTATCTCGGCTGCTCCCTTCAGCGAGATTGACACGGTTTTCGAGGAACGACTCGGCGATCCCATTGTCCGCGGTATTGGCTGGCAACTCACCCTGGCTTACGAGGCAACCTACCCTGAGCTCAGTCTTGAGGACGTCTGTGACGCTAAGACGCTGGTCGCCATTCGCCAGCTCGCCGACCAAGAGGCCTGCAACCTCGCTTTCCTGAATGCTGCATGGAACGTCGAGAACGCTGGATTTGTGACGAACCCAGCCGAACTGACTTCCTGGCGCGACGCGCTGCTGCAAAACTCCCCGGGGTACGTCTCAACCGAAGTGCCGATTCTACTTCTACAAGGTTCTGCCGATACGGTCATTCCGCAGTGGACCACCGATATGCTCTTTGATCGCCTGTGCGAGATTGGCAGCCAAACCGACTATCGCGTTTTTGAAGGCTTCGACCACGCAGACTCTCTATTCAGGAACGTTCCGACTGCACTCGAATGGACCGCCGCACGGTTTGCGGGACAGCCAGCGTCGGACGCTTGCCCCAACTAGATCGCGCGGACGGTGCGCCACTGATTAGGGACCCACGCAAGCGATTCACTCGCGCGTCGACCGGAACGATGAGCGACCTGGGGGCGTTTGATATGCAGTCGGAAGCCGCGACTAGAGCATCTCCAGCCCCGAACGCTAGCCCTCGCGACTCCGCCGGAGCGCACGAGCCACGGCAAACACCGCGCCGACCTCCGCGAGCTCCCGATTCACATCGGGGATTTGTGACATTGTCATAAGAATGTCCGGTAACGCGTTTTCTTCGTGTTCTTTGGACGTGTTCTCATCGATACCTGTCCGCGAAACCGTTCGAGAACCATCGGAATCGGGTGAGCTCCCGGCTGTTCGATTCCCACCGCCTCCACCGATAAGCATCCGAGATCATTTCGCTTTGATCTCGGGTGGCAAAATCACTGGCAAAAACCTGGTCCGAAACTGGGGTTGTTTCGCATGTATCCACTTTTGCCAGTGGCAAAACGATGACGCTCGCTGGGTGTAGTTCGACCTCGAGCTTGGTGATCTCCTCGCACAGCGTCGACCACTCCCAGGACGTGTAGGCATCGATCACTTCGCCCTTCGCGTTGTGCGTCATCAGCTCCACCACTTCCGTACGGGCGGAGGCGTTGCGGCACGCGGAGATGAACCAGCGCCGCAAGCCGTGGGTCAGTCTGCCAGGCACATAGAAGCCAAGCTCTTCGACGTCCGCCCGGTGGTTCTTGCCCGCCTTGTTCTGCGTTCTCGCGCCCATGGTTGCCGGGTCCGGTACGATGAAGTCGTCTCCGCTCGGCGGCCTGCCATAGACCTCTGCAAAGCCGCCCAGGCGCCACTCTGCAAGCGCCTTGGCCAGCACGGGGTGCACAGGGACAAAGCGTTCCTTCTCGTGGGCGGCGCGACCCGTCTTGAGCGGCTGGTCGTCGTACTGGCTCCACACGTGGAGGGCACCGAGCCCCGGCGTCTCACGGTCGTAGTCGCGCCAGCGACGTCCACACGCTTCGCCGATGCGCATGCCGGTGAGCGCCTGCAACGTGTTCAGCATCTTTCGGTCCGCAGGGATCCGCGCATCGGTCATCAATGCGATTGCCTCGTGTCGCCGGTACGGCACACCGCCCTTCCCCCGCTTTTTCGGGCGTTTCCGGCTCGGGATGTGCTTGACCGGGTTATGCCCGATCGCGCCTTCGAGGATCGCAAGCTCGAACACGCTCGAACAAACACCGAGGATGTTCACGATCGACCCATCGCTCGGCCACCGCGCGAAATGTCATACGCGCGCTCGCAGCCCCGCCGATCGAGTCTCCCGCATCCTCCAAGCGACGCGCTTGATGGAACTTGCGAAGCGCGCGGGCTTCGTTGGATCCAAGCCGGACGAAGCGGCCGTCTGCCGTCTTCATCCGGTACGAGAGACCGTCGGAATAGAAGCCCGAAGGCCAACTCTTCTTGCGCCTGTTGCTCACGACCCCCGCTCCTCGAGCCACTGCAGCACATCCGGCTCGCGAAACCGAAGCTTACGGCCGGCCCGGACGTGCGGGCAACCGTGAAGGACCCAGTTTCGGACCGTCCTTGCATGAACACCGATGCGCTTCCCGAGCGCATCGGCGCTCACGAGCTCCAGTGCGGGCTTCTCCTGACCACGCAACGCATCCGCAAGAGCATCACGGATGATCTCGCGTAGGGCGGATTTCGTGGTGACAACTAGATTCAATGGATCAACTAACCGCTCGCTCATCCCCTGTTATCGGTTTTGCCCCCCGAAAAGTTGCGCGAGCCCGAGACGTCCCATTTCCGCGAGCTGCGCGACCGCGAAACCACAGCAGGGATGAACGACCCGACGCGTGACACTTCTTGGCGCTTTTCGTGGCGCGTTGTCGCTGCTTGGCGCCGGTTGGCATTTTCTGGCGTCGACTGTCGTTTCTTGGCGTCGTTTGGCGCCATATGGCGCGTTTAGTCGCAAGTCCGCCATCGCGCGACAACGAGTGTCGCGAACGTGCCAACGAGTGACAGTCGAGGACACCTAGCGCCATTCGGCGCCAGATAGGGACCGGTCTCCTTGGGGCAAGATGTGGGATTGTAAGACATCGAAGATGTCCCAGTCCCTGTTTGCCGCGCTCAACGCCTTCGGCTTATTCGCGCGGTTGACCTGCCCCGTGGATCAGGCCTTTCATGACGCAGTTTGCATAGGCGCAATCGACATCGGTTTTGAGGTTGATGCCAACATAGCAGAGAGCTGCGCGCTCGTAACGGTCTTGGACAGTGGCAAACCCCGTACCGGGCGGTCCGGTTCCGATGAACCTGAGCGACAATGGCTGCCCGAGCGGCGCGGTCGGTACGATATCAATGCCGACCTGTCGGGCGACACCCAAACCGCTTGCGATGCGCTGCCTTCCGCTGAGCTTGAACCGCGGGACGGCGGCCGGTGATGCGCTAGGTAGTCGGATTCACCCTTTAGAATGACCCTCTGGTCTGCTATTATCTACGCCCACCACGGAGGTTTGCCATCGACCGTGTCACTTCGACGGTGATCGATCTTGTGGAAGCGGCGTACGACCTGCGGCCGAAGGACGACGCTTGGTTTCCGAAGCTGCTGGAGGTGGGGGAGCCGCTCTTCGAGAAGGGCTTCGGCACGGCCATCCGGGTGATCGAGCGTCCGGCGGACGGCCGCCCCATCCAGAACCGCGAACTCTACAAGACTCCCAATATGCCGGCCGACTGGAACGAGACGGCTCTTGCCATGTTCCAAAGTCTGCCGCCGAAGCTGGTCGAAATCCGCTGCCGTCCCGGGACTGCCCACACGCAGTCCGAACTCTGGACCATGTACCATGAAGAGCGCCAGCGTCTGGGTCTGGTGGGTGACTACGCTGACGTGTCGGCGATGCCGAGCCCGGAAGCGATCAAGAAAATGTTGGAGCTTGGCATCGGTGACGCGTTGATCGTCACCGCCGTGGATCCCTATGGGATTGGCTTCTATCTTTCGCTGCACCTGCCGGAAGTCACGACGCTGTCCCGAAAAGAGCGCGCGCGTTGGAAGATGCTCGGAGCGCATCTCGCCGCTGGCTTTCGTATAAGGCATGGGCTGGACGAAGAAGGCCCCTCCAAAGTCCCCGACAGCGCCGAGGCGATTCTCGATCCCAGGACCTTTCGCGTTACGGATGCGAGAGGGCAGGCTGACGATACCGACGTCCTCGAAACACTCCGCGGTGCGGCCGTTCGTGTAGACCGAGCCCGCGGGCGGCTACGCAAGAGCGACCCCGAGGAGTCGCTCGAGGTTTGGTGGGCGTTGCTGCAGGGCCGGTGGTCCTTTGTCGACTGGTTCGATACCGACGGGCGGCGGTTCATGCTTGCGCATCCCAACCCGCCGAACGTCGGCGACCCCCGCGGCCTATCCGAGCGCGAGGCACAGGTCGTTGCGTTCGCCGCATTGGGCGAATCCGGCAAGTTGATCAGCTACCGGCTCGGCTTGTCCGAATCGGCGGTGTCGAGGGCACTCAGTTCCGCGATACGCAAGCTCAAGGTCAAGACCCAGGCGCAACTGGTCGAAAAGATGCGTGGGCTGCCCAAGGTCCAGACCAACTAAAGGCATCGGAACAGGCCTAGCAAAGCTGAAGAGAGGATCTCAGCGGATCTGACTCTCTTGGCCCCTATTCGCCCACGCATCCGATTTCTTGCAAGAATTACGTATTGTACGCCGCCGCATTGAAGCCCACCTTCTGAACAAGAAGGAGGCTCGTCATGAAAGCGTTGCACTCTCCGATCACGCTCCTTTCGCTTGCCCTGATCGGTTTCACGTCTGCGGGATTTGCCGTCTCAGTCGTCGCTCTCCCTGGGTGTGACGGAGCTACTGAAAGCGCTGGTGGCGCTTCGGGCGGTGACGGAGGTAGCTGTGGAGGCATAGGAGGTGCTGGCGGAGTCACTTTCCCGGTGCCAAGGTGCTTCGACCCACCGGCTCGCACGAGCTGGAGCCCGGTCGGATGCCGTTCGGTACCCGCGGAGGACGCGATTCTGCCGACACGCATCGCGTATAGGAACTTCCACTCGGACGAGGCCAACACCGACGAAATTTCGGTTGCACTTGCACCCGTGTTCGTCGAAGGCTGGACCGTGGAGGCCGAGACCTTCAACGCCACTGGTCCAGTCTTTGACAGCGACGGCAACCTGTATTTTTCGCCCGGGCTTCCGCATGAAACCGTCGCCCTGATCTCCCTTGACCCGAACGACGGCGAACGTCGGTTCACAATACCAAACACGACCGGAGCAGCGGCCGGCGCTAGCACGCCAATGGTTCTCCGTGGATCCGTTAACGGTGGAGGGGGAGCGACGAGGGAGATGATCTTCCTCGGCCTCTACGACCGTGCGTTCGCGATTGATGCGGACGGTTCCGTTCTCTGGGATGTGCCCACCGGCCTCACCTCGGAGGACCTGCACTTCGTGTTCGGGGTCAACTACGCACCTAGAGTTGATGCGATTGTAGGCCTAACCGATGACGGGTTTGTTTACGCGCTCGACCGTCTCACGGGTCAGCCCGTGCTTGAAGAGCCGTTTCAGCTACCGGGCGAAAACTCACCCGCCGGAGATCCGCGCGGCTCCGGCTCGCTGCCGCTCGAGATTTCCCTTTGCCTGGCACTCGAGCTGGGAGAGTTCGCAAACTTGACGGATTTTCCGATCAGTTTGCTCACCAGCTTTCTGACTGGAAACGACGTCAAGGTCGCGAACCAGTTCTCCATCGATGCCAACACGAGCAATCTCTGGGTAGCAGCGACTGCGCCCGACGTCGAAGACGGAACGGCGGATGGCATCTCCGAGTTCGGGGCTTTGTACAAGCTGGAGTTCGTGAGCCGCGAGGATGGGTACGATCTGGGAGAGGTTTGTCACGCGTCCTTTGAGGGAGGATCCTCCTCGACACCCGCGCTGCGAAAGGACGGCAGCCGCGCGTACACTACGGATAACGCGGGACGCTTGATTGCGGTCGAGACCGCAGATTGCAGTCGAGCTTGGGAGCTCGATGTAGGGGGGGTTATCAACGGCTCCATTGCTGTGTCATCAGACAACGACGAGTTGTATGCGGCAACTCGCGAAGGCATCGTTCAGGTGATCGATCAAGGAGACGCGGGTGTCGTTCGCTGGATTTCGCAAATGGATGCTTTCGATCTCCCACCGGACATGGTCGCCAAGGACCTGACAATCGCCGGGATTGGTGCGAATGCCGTTTCGATGCAAATTGGCGCTGGATTCTCTTCCCCCACGATCACCACGAGCGTCGTAGAAGGTGTTGGGCAACTCGATCGTCAAACTGGAGAGCTTCGACACTTTGCGGTCGGCGGCGAGACGACAGTCGCCGTCATGAACACCGGCCCAGACGGTGCCGTCTACATGTCTAACTCGCCCTTTCGGAGCGCTATCACGAATTGCATGGCCGAGTACGACTACATCCCCTTCGGGGGCTCGCCGGCCTTGGGCGGCATCACGAAGTTTGAGCCGGCGCGCCTCGACCTGCTGGTCCGCGACGCCGTCTGCGCGGCTGCCGATCGTGCCAGTAATGCGGGAGCCAATCGCGATGCATGTCCCAGGTCCGCAGCGGCAGACGTCGTTCAGCTTGGAGAGCTCATTGCCCAAGCCAGATGGGCAGCACAACAGGCGATCGAGGACGGCGACTTGAGCACGCAGGCGTGGACCCCGATCGACCAAGAGCTCGCGACGGCTGAAGGAAAGCTGAATCCCGAGAATCTAGAAGACCTGATCCCGAGCAGTCAGGCCCTTGTTCGCGCGTGTGACATGCTCGATTAACGAGTTCCCTTAGCCCATCGAGCTCTATTAGCCCATCGGGCTCAAGAAGAGCGCCGAATTTCGCGGTACTAGCTCTTATGTCGCCAGGGACGCGAACCTGAAAGGGCGTTTATAGTTACTAGGCTCGCCTAGACGAAAGGTCTCGAGGGCCCTACGCCACGCAACTTGGACCGCGCTAGGCCGACGCGGTTCCGCTCCCGACAAGAGACGCGCGATGAGTCACGGGCGCCCGAGTGCGAAACTCCGGTCACGAGAGAGAGAATCATGAGCAGCAGCGGGACCTTCGACGTCGTCATCCGAAATGGCCGGGTGATGGACCCAGAGACCAGGCTCGACGCCGTCCGTAACGTGGGCGTTCGCGGCGGCCGGATCGTCGCAATCACGGCCGAATCGCTGGAGGGCGCGGCGGAGATCATCGACGCGACGGGTCACGTCGTCGCGCCGGGGTTCATCGACACGCACCATCACTGGCCCGTCCCGATGGGCTACAAGCTCGGGCTGCGCGACGGTCGCACCACGATGCTGGAGCTCGAGATGGGCGTGCTCGGCTCCTACGTCGCTCAGTGGTACGGGAAGCGCGAAGGGAATGTCCAGGCGAACTTCGGCACCGCCAGCGGGCACGAGGCCGCACGCGCTTTCGTCCTCGACGGGAAAGGGCCGGAGGAAATCCTGGACTACACCAAGTCGCGCGCGGCGACGGGGTGGTCGCTTCAGAAGGTGAACCTCGAGCAGGGCAACCGCGTTCTACAGACCATGGACGAGGGGCTACAGGCGGGGGCCGTCGGGGTCGGCTCGACCCTCGGCTACATGCGCAATGGCGTATCGGCTCGCGAGGCTTTCGAAATCCAGAAGCTCTCGGCCGCCTACGGGCGCCAGGCGGCTTTCCACTTCCGCTACACGCCGGGCACGGAGGTTACCGAGGCCAACGGCATCCAAGAGCTCCTCGCCAACGCCGCCGCCCTCGGCGCGCCAGCCATCGCCTGTCACTTCAACAACCCGGGCTACAACCTCGTGCACGAGCTGCTCGAGCGTATGCGTGAGCGGGGTATGAACGTCTGGGGCGAACTCTACCCGTACATCGCGGGGTGCACCGCGCTCAACGCCGTCTTCCTCGACGAGAAGACGTGGATCGACGAGCTCGGATACAAGTACGAGGAGACCCTCCAAGATGCGGTGACGGGCGAGTACTACACCGCCGAGTCGCGCCAGGCGATGATCAAGAAGGAGCCGGCCCGCCTCGTCGTCGTCTACAAGATGCCCCAGTCGGCGGTCGTCGACTGGCTCCGCCTGCCCAACGTCGCGCTCGGCAGCGACACGATACCCATCATCGGAGAGTTCCCTTGGGACACCCCGTACGAGGAGCTGCCGAACTCCCACCCTCGGGGCGCCGGTTGCTTCGCGAAGGCGCTGCGCCTGGGGCGCGAGAACGGCATCCCCCTCATGCAGTCGGTCGCCCAGACTAGCTACAACTCAGCCCGTCCGCTCGGCAAGATGGGCTTGACCGCGATGCAGCAGCGCGGCCGGATGCAAGAGGGCATGATCGCGGACATCACCATCTTCGACCCGGAGACGGTAGCCGACCAGGCGACCTACGCAAAGGGCACCGTCCCTTCGACGGGCATCCCCTACGTCCTCGTCAATGGGACCGTCGTCGTCAAGGACTCCGCGGTGCTCGAGGGCGTCAACGCTGGGCAGCCCATCCGCTTCGACCCCGAGCCGTCCCGCTTCGAGCCGCTCAGCGCGGAGAAGTGGCGGCACATCTACACCGTGTCCGGGTGCGAGTTCGGCGGCACGGATGTGTTCGGTTGCGGGCACTGAGAAGGCGCCCAAGCACCAGCGGTAAGAACCGATGAGCAGCGGCCAAAAATACTCAACGGCGATAGCCGGTCGATGAGACTGGCAGGGGCTTGGTGTTGAAAGACGATCAGGGAGGACCTTCGCTCGAGGAGACCCGCAGCCTCGTGACGAGGGTCGCCCTAGCCGCGCACGCCTACGGCGCGACCGCCGGGAGGCTTCAGACGATGCTGACGCGGGTCACGGACGCCTATTCGGTTCAAGCGTCCGGTGTGCCTCCTCAAAACCTCGTCGAGGGCGCGATTGTTGACGTTTCCGCGCTTCGGGACAAGCTCGCCGCCCTTGATGATTCACTTGGTGTACGCCCTGCTCGCGACCGCCCGATCGAGCCTGAGGTCGCGACGCGAGCTCGCTCTCGAAAACCTCGCCTTACGACAGCAACTCGCGGTGCTGAAGCGCAGCAGCAAGCGCCCCAAACTGACCAAGATGGACCGCGCATTCTGGGTTGCGCTTTCGCGTCTGTGGACAAGCTGGCCACACGCCCTGATCCTCGAGAACCCGACGTGGCGAGCGCCACGCATTCACGGCGAATTGCTCAAGCTCGGCTTCGAGGTCCCTGAAGCCACGGTGTCGCGGTACATGCCGCGCCGGCGAAAACCGCCTTCACAAAGCTGGCGCGCGTTCCTGCGGAACCACACCAAGGAACTCGTTTCCGTCGACTTCTTTGTCGTGCCCACAGCCACGTTTCGCATCCTGTATGTGTTTGTCGTGCTCGAGCATGAGCGCCGAAGTACGTCATCCGAGACCGGGACAAGATCTATGGCGCAGCCTTCGTTCGTCGAGCGCATGCGCTGGGAATCGAACAGATCCTCACCGCGCCGCGTTCCCCGTGGCAGAATCCGTACTGCGAGCGCGTGATTGGGACCCTTCGGCGGGAATGCCTGGACCACGTCATCGTCCTCGGAGAGCAGCACCTGCGGCGCATCCTGCGGAAGGCATGAGCATGAGGTGCGCGCACTGCGCGCGACACGGGCCGATGCCGTGCCTGGCTCGCGGATGTTAAGCCGCTGGCAACGCGAGTGAGGGCTCAGGCTCCGTCCGCTTGGGCGCCTTCGCGGCGTGGCCGCGATCCTGCTCTGCAGCGCCATCCGCCGAATCCTCCGTCATCTCGGTCTTCCCTCAGACCCAGTCCAGCTCGCACCTGCCCGGGCGCCCCCTGAGCTCGACGATGCCTGGGCTTGTTGAGCGCGCTCGCCTTCGAGGCTCGAGCCATCGGATAGCTGCATCCGCTCGGTCTTGGGCGCGTCGATTGCGGCCCTTCGGGATGCAAACACGGTGCTCCGACCGCGTTTGTTTGCCGGTCTCTTAGCGCATCGGGATCAAGAAGAGTGCTGAATTTCGCGGTACTGAATGTTATGTCGCCTGGGACGCGAACCTGAAAGAGCGTTTGTAGTTACTACGCTCTCCTCTCTAATCATTTTAGCTTCTTGTGAACACTGGTTGTCTTTTCTCTACAAATGCTTTGGTCCCTTCCGCCTTATCATGGGACTTAGCAACTACTCCAAAGACTGATGCTTCCTGGTGTATACCATCTTTATTTGACAGATCATTTCCAGCATTCATGACCTTTTTTGCACTTGCAACGGCAAGTGGACCATTTTTTCCTATGACTCGTAAACACTCAACTGCTGCTTGTAAGCAGCTTGCTTTATCATCTACTACTCTATTCACCAATCCCCACTCATAGGCTTTATCAACATCTATAAAAGTGCCCGAATAGATAAGCTCTTTTGCTCGGTTTCGACCAATGTATTTTGGAAGTCTTTGGGTTCCACCAAAAGCAGGTAACACACCCCATTTAACCTCAGGCTGTCCAAAAACTGCTTGCTTCGAAGCAAAAATGAAATCGCAAGACATTGCCATTTCACATCCACCGCCAAGTGCAAAGCCATGAACACAGGCAATAATAGGCAGGGCCAAGTCTTCCATTGCCAAGGTGACGGCCTGTCCTGTTTCAGCAAAGACTTGTGTTTCTTGCGGAGTCATTTCAGACATCGCACTTATATCTGCACCTGCCATAAAAGCTTTTTCTCCAACACTTGTTAGAATCACGCCTTTATATTTTGAAACATCGATACTTTTTATCGCATTCAACAATTCATCTAAAACCGTTTTATTCAATGCATTCAGCTTGTCAGGCCTGTTTACTTCTAAATAGAAAATATTATCTTTTTCAAATGCATTGATTGTTTCATAACTGATAGTCACAAAAACCTCCTTCTGACTTTCTTCCATATCCCAGAAGCCGAGTGCGGCAATGAGACTGAAGGCGAGTAGCCGATTCCGGTGAGCGCGACGCACGCCGACCGGTCGGAAGCTTAGGGACCTAGCCGTCTACAAGCGAGCAAAGAATGGCTCCGTGCGCGAGTTGATAAGATCTGCATATCGAAAGACGTGGGGCTCTTTGCGGGCGGAACCTAGGGTAACGCCCGGAGGATCGAGCGATGCCAAGAGCAATTGCCGCGCGCCTGCGCGTACACCATTGCGCTACCCTGCGAACCGTCCGCGCAACCGGCGTACTGGTTGCACTGGCCCTGTCCGCCAGCCCCGTTCTTGCAGACGACGATCCACCGAAAGCGTCGCCCCGCGCTCAGACATCGGAAGAGGCCGCATCTCACACCTGCGGCAACCCGGAAGATCATCACCCGCACGACTGCGAGTACGTACCCCAAGGCAAGCAGTTGGGCGACCTCCGCTCGCCCGAGAGCCGGAGCGCAAGCGGGAACTCGGATCTCGCTTCCAAGCTCGCGAATCCGAGCGCGCCGATCCTGCAGCTGGCCACCTTCATGGATGTCACCCAGCACGGGGGTTCCCTGCCGGGCGCGCACCGTGCATCCTACACATTGAGCGTCCAACCCGCCCTGCCGTTCCAGACCCATCGCGGGAATCTCATCCTGCGGCCCTTGATCTCGTTCGAGTTCGGTCAGCCCTACGTAACTTCGAGCGGAAACGTAGAAACCGCAGTGCAGTTTGGAAACATCGCGCTCGACAGCGTGTTCGGAAAGACCTTCAAGAACGGTTTGCTCCTCATGGGCGGGGTCAACACGGTGTTTCCGACCGGCTCCAAGCCGGAGCTCCGGGCCGACTGGACCTTCGGACCCGAGATCGTCGTCGGCTATGCCTCGAAGAAGACCGGTAACGTGTGGGGCGCAATCCTCGGCTACTCCTGGAGCTTCCCGACCGACGTGCAGACGGTGGGCGGTGAATACTTCTACGCGATCAACCTAGGTGGCGGCTGGCAGGTCGCTGCTTCCCCAACCTGGTCCTACGTTCGAGACATCAATCTGCTGCGTTTGCCACTTGGTGTGGGCATCGCGAAAACGGGCGCCATCGGCAAGAAGAATTTCCCACTCAAGCTCGCCGCTCAACTTTGGGGCTACACGCCGCCACCCGACGGAAGCGGCCCAGAATGGCAGGTTCGCATCGCGGTCTCCCCCATCTTCAATCGGCCCTGGCAGAAGCAGGGAGCGGGGACCCTTCGCAACCGTCGCACTGGCGGCCGCTAAACTTTCTTCATAGCAATCATAGCAACTAAAGGAAAAATATGAGTGACCAAGAAAAAGAAGTGAGTGACCAAAAAGTACGCGTGGAGATCGATGGCGGCGTGGCAACCGTGTTCCTGGTTAACCCGCCGATGAACGTCATGACACTGGATATGAGGCGCGAGTTGGACGCGGCCCTGACCAGCCTGGAGGCTGACCCAGCGATAGGAGCGATTGTACTCACAGGCGACGGTGACCGCGCTTTCGGCACCGGCTCCGACATCAAGGAATTTCCCGGACTCTTGGCGGATGGTTCCGTCGTGTCTCGCAAGCTCGCTCCTGAGAACGAAACATTCACCAAATTCGCCAATTTCCCGAAACCCACAGTCGTGGCCATTGAAGGCTATGCGCTAGGCGGCGGCATGGAACTCGCAGCCGGCGCCGACATCATCGTGGTCGCCGAAAATTCAAAATTCGGCGTACCCGAAATAAACCTTGGCGCCATACCCGGCAGTGGGGGCTCAGTGCGTATAACACGGCGTATCGGTATTGGCCGCGCCAGTGAGTTGTTTTTGCTGGGCGATATGATCGATGCGCAGCAAGCGCTCGCGTGGGGCTACGCCAATCACATTAAGCCTAAGGGCGAGGTGCTCGCACACGCACAAAAACTTGCTACAAGGCTTGCAAGCGCTCCGAAGCAGGCCATTTGTGCCGCCAAGCAGGCGTTGCGGTATGGCATGTACTTGCCCGAGGAGCAGGCAATCGCGAAGCTGCTTGACGTGCTCGATGTGCTACAGCGTACGCAGGACCTCCGCGAGGGAGCCGACGCCTTCATGAATAAGCGCCCAGCGAATTTTCAAGACCCACTAGACACCTCAAAATTTGTTGGCTGCATGTTTCCAAAATAAACTTGCCCCGTACGAAGCGAGGGTCGATTCAGGTGGTGAGGCCTGAGTTGGCGAACGAATTGCGCAAGAAGGCCGAGGACCTCGGCCTTCTTGCCTTGGGTTTGCAATGAATAATCACGAGGAGCATGCTTCCGGAACGGCCGGACCTCACGGCGAATTGCTGTTGCGCACGTTGGCCATGCCGGCGGATACCAATCCGAGCGGTGATATTTTTGGGGGCTGGCTGATGTCGCAGATGGACATGGCCGGGGCCATGCTGGTGCGGGAGCTCACCCGCGGACGCTGTGTCACCGTGGCGGTGGACGCATTCAAGTTTCAACAACCGGTCAAGGTGGGGGATGCGGTGTGTTGCCATGGGCGGGTGATTCGGATTGGAACCACGTCCGTGACCCTGAAGCTGGAGGTCTGGGTCAAGCCGCGCACACCAACGGGCGAGCCCCAGAAGCCGAGGTTTCAGGTGACCGAGGCCACCTTCACCTTCGTGGCGGTGGATGAAGCCGGAAAAAAACGGCCGGTGCCGGACTCGGCGCGTGCGGCCGGGTAAGCGAAACGGCGATACTCCCTTCGTCCGGTACCGAGACTCTGGCACCCGGTCCCGGGCTCCAAGTCCGATAAGCACTCGCTATGGCAAGTCAGCGGGCGGGGGAAGAGGGCCCCGTTCCTGAGCCTGGCTCGCGAGCCAGCCTTTCAAGAGCCTGCCTTTCAAGAGCCAGCAGGTCGGTTTTCCCGGTCGCCAAGAGCGGCATCTTGTCGATGAAGTAGATATGGCGCGGATGGGAATACGCGGGTCCGCGCGTCATGTAGTAGTCAATGAGTTCCTTCTCGCAGAGCTTCGACCCGACATTGCGCACGACGAAGGCCACCGGAACCTGGCCCTTCACCTCGTGGGGGACAGGAACGACACAGACGTCCCGCACTTCCGGATGAGTGGCGAGGATGTTCTCGACTTCGGCCGGGAAGACGTTCTCGCCTCCCACTTGCATCTGGTCATCGACGCGCCCCCTGAAGGTGAACCAGCCGTCGGGGTCGCACGACACCATATCCCCGGTATACACCCAGCCGTCCCGGAAGCGCTCCGCCTGGGCGTCCGGCCGGTTGTAATAGCCGAGGGCGTTGCACTCGCTCCGCACGACAAGTTCCCCCGCCTCTCCCTGGGGCAAAATGTTCCCGTCGGAGTCGATGACCTTGCACTCGAAGCCCGGAAGAGCGGGACCGATCGTGCCCAGCTTGTTTCGGCCGCGTGGGTTCATGGTGATGATGGGCCCAGACTCCGTCAGCCCGTAGCCTTCGATCACATCGACACCCGGCAAGGTCTGGACCAGTTCGTCGAGAAGCGCGCGTGTCATGGGAGCAGACCCCACTGCGATGAACTCGAGGCTGGAGACATCCACGTGCGTTCTTTGTCGCGCGGCATTCAGAATCAGCTTGTACGTGGCCGGTACACCGGTGGTGTACGTGCAGCCGTGCGTCTCAATCGCATCGATCACGCGCTCCGCGTCGAACTCCTTGAGAATGACCACCGAGCCGCCCTGGATCAGGCACGGGAGGAGTCCCGCGCCAGTGGCGTTCATGTGGAAGAGCGGCGTCGACAACAAGACCCGTGAGTTCTCGTCGATCCGGTTGGACTCCGCCAAGAGCTGGGCGTTACGCAGTAGCCCACGGTGCGCGAGAAGAACCCCCTTGGGCCGTCCGGTCGAGCCCGAGGTGTACGCCTGGATGCAGACGTCGCTGCCGGCCGACCCATGATCGCAGGGTTCGGGCGAAGAGGAGGCCAGCCAGTCCTCATAGCTTCGAAGCGGACCCCGGTCGGCATCGACGACGATACCGACCTCGGCAACCCCGTCGGCCAGGCCGGCGAGAACGGATTCGGCCATCCCGGCGCTGCCGAAGACGATGCGACTCCCACAGTCTCGCGCCAGGTCGATGTGCTGCGGCGGCGGGAACTTGAAGTTGACCGGGACCGCTACGGCACCGGCCCTGACGATACCGAGCAGGACTTCGGGGAAGCGGATGTCGTTCTCGAAGATGACGAGGACGCGCTCGAACCGCTCGACTCCGAGCGAGATGAGCCCATTGGCGACCCGATTGATGCGCTGCTCGAGCTCTGCATACGTCATCGACCGCTTGTCCTGGATGAGGGCGACTCGCTGCGGGTCTAGGGATAGGCCGGTGTCGCACAGCCGTGCGAGGCTGGACGCGTCGTCATCGAACATATTCGTCATCTCCATTTCACTCCGACTCCGACGTGGAGCGCGCCATGTTCTCCACGCACCCGTCGATATCGGCCTTGATCTGTCGTGCTTCTTCGACGACGCCCAACCCCTTGCCCCAACCGCTCTAGATCGACGTCGTTTCGTTGGATGAGAAGATCTGCATACGAAAACCTTTTGACACGGCCTTGCGGCGAAAGATGCTGCACTCTAGAGAACCGACCAAAGACGATTTTTTTCCTAAAAAGGCGAGAACAACATGTCAAACAAAATCGTGCCTAAAGATGAGCTAGTCAATTTTGTAGGGACCAAGGTTGAACCAACCGAATGGTATGAAGTTACGCAGGAACGCATCAACGAATTCGCCCACTGCACAGGCGATGACTACTTCATGCATGTTGATCCCGAAAAAGCGAAAAAAACCGATATGGGTGGAACCATTGCTCACGGCTTGCTGACGCTGGGGTTGACACCTTACATTATGGCTAACTTTCCAGTGCCTGAGAACATGCCACATGGGTTCAACTATGGTTATGACAAGATTCGTTTCCTGGCCCCGGTACACACTGGTAAGCGGGTACGCATACACGGCGAGGTTAAGGACGTTCAGTGGAAGGATGAGCACAACTGCAAGTTCATCACTGCTTTGACCGTTGAAATTGAAGGTGAGGAAAAGCCGGCACTCTACGCCGAATGGATTCTCTACTACGAAACCACCGACTAAGTTTACCGCCGAATCTGTTCGCTCACCCGGTATTACAGAAGATATTAATAACAACTCATCATCTCAGGACGTATACAAATGACCGATACTTCAAACCTTCCGTTAGACGGAATTCGCGTTATCGATTTCACGCAGGCCGAGCAGGGTCCCATTGGTACTCTACAGCTCGCTGATTTTGGTGCCGATGTGATCAAGATCGAGCGCCCAGGCGTAGGTGACCTGAGTCGGCATACCGTTGGCGGGACCTCTCTAGAGGCGACGAACAATCCAACGTATGTAGCCATGAATCGCAACAAGCGTTCGATGGAACTTGATACGAAAAGTGAAGCCGGAAAAAAGGTTATTTATGAACTCGTCAAAGTGTCGGATGTGGTCGTAAACAATTTTCGCCCCGGTGTGATGGATAAGCTCGGCTTCAGCTATGAGAAGCTCAAAGAGATTAATCCACGCATTATTTTTGCGTCCGCAACAGGCTACGGACCTGTGGGACCATATGCCGAAAGACCCGGGCAGGATATGGTGGCCCAAGCCATGTCAGGTGTAATGGCTGTAACCGCGGACCCTTCAATTCCATCATCGATTTATCCAACAGCTATCTGCGATTATACCGGAGGCATGCATCTCTGTCAGGGCATTATGGCCGCGTTGATTGGGCGTGAAAAAACCGGCCTTGGTAGAAAAGTGGATGTGTGTCTTTATGATTCGATGATTCATACGCAACTGCAGGAAGCGGCCTACTGGAATAAATATAAACAAGTTCTGAACTGGGCGGCAATGCCACTCGCTGGTCACTTCGAGGCTAAGGATGGACCAATTGTGGTGATTGGAGCGTTTATGCCCAACCCGCTAAAGGCTATGTGCGTTGCATTGGAAATAGATGATCTCACCATACCTTACCCAGATATGGCTTCTCAGATCAAAAACAAAAAGCTTATACAGGATACTCTCCGCAATGAAATTGCCAAATACACAAAGGAAGAAGCTTTGGCACGTTTTGAAGGGCAGGATGTACTTTGTTCCCCGGTCCGGAAATTGAGTGAAGCACTGGAAGACCCGCAAACGAAGATCAACAATATGCTGCTCGATTTGGATCACCCGGTTCTTGGCAAACTGACGGTCGTTAGTTGCCCCGTTCATATCAGTGACGCCCCTGTTACTGTGAGAATAATGCCGCCACAGCTCGGTGAGCACACCGAAGAGATCCTTCGCGAACTTGGTTTGGCCGGAGATGGCGGTAAGTAAGAGCGCCGGATGAGTGTCCTGTTTGGCATAAGTCACGGCGTACTCGGGTTACGATTGATCGTCCAACGAGGATGAATGCAATTGATACCTCCACGCAGACGCGGCTGGAGGAAATCTGGGACGAGATTAAGCTAACAGTGAGCTGCGGTGCGTTGTCTTGACCGGCAGTGGCGGGCCCCTGTGTAATAGCTACGACCTGATCTGACAGTTACCCGAGGCTGCGATTGTCTGTCAGTTCAAGCTCAAGCGGCTTCGTATCCGTGGTGTTTGTCTCTCCAATCGCTCAGGCCGTCAAGGAAGGTTTGTAGGGGCGTTCGGCCGCAGCACATCTTGCCTTGGTGCGTGCGCTCTTCGTTGTAGCGGCGCAGCCATTCATCGAGGTCGGCCTGCAGCTCTTCGAGGCTTGTGTAGATCTTCTTTCGAAAAGTGACCTGATAGAATTCCTCGAGCACCGTGCGATGAAAGCGCTCGCAGATCCCGTTGGTCTGCGGGCTCCTCACCTTCGTCTTGGTGTGGTCGATGTCGCTGACCGCCAAAAAGAGCTCGTACGGATGGCTGTCGTGGCGCCCGCAAAACTCGGTGCCACGGTCGGTGAGCATCCGCTCGACCGTGATGCCGTGTTCCTCGAAAAACGGCAGCACGCGGTCGTTGAGCAAGTCGGCCGCCGTCATCGGCGTCTTGTTCGTGTAGAGCTTGGCGTGCGCCACCTTGGCGTAGGTGTCGACAAACGTCTGCTGGTAGATACGGCCCACGCCCTTGAGGTGGCCGACGTAGAAGGTGTCCTGGCTTCCGAGAAAGCCCGGATACGCGGTTTCGATCTCGCCGCAGGCTTCAGCCTTGGAGCGCTTCTTCTCGAGCGCCGCGACCTGCGCTTCGGTCAACACCAAGCCCTCTTCGGCGACTTTCTTTTCGAGCGCGAAAAGACGCTTCTTCATCGTCTCCAGGCCATGCCGCTGCCACACACATCGGACCCCCGCCGGGGAGATGTGCATGTTCTTCTTGCGAAGCTCGTTGCTGACCCGCACCTGGCCCAGGGCCGGCTCGTCCGTGGCCAGCGCGAGGATAACCTCTTCGATTTCGGGCGCCGTTCGGTTCCGCAGGTTCGGGCGGCCTTTGCGGTTCTGCTCCACCAGCGCCTCGAATCCGCCTTCTTCGGCGGCTTGCTTGTAGCGGTAGAAAGTGTCGCGGCCGTAGCCCATCACCTGGCATGCTCGGCTCACGTTCCCGAGCTCCTCCGCGAGCCGTAGCAGGCCCACCTTGTTCCGAATCACCTTCTGTTGTGTACTTGTCATGGGGTTACTCCTTGGTCTGGGCCGTCAGGCCCGGGTTGCTTGGTTGCAACCAAGGGTAACCCCTCTCTTTTTGTTCAGAGGGTGTCAGATCGAGTCGCAACTACTGCATCTCATTCGATCCGGACCGAGGATCGGGGGCACCCCAAAGAGGCAGTCTGTCACGTTTTCAGTGGTCCGAAATTTCGGAAGCAGGTCATGTTAGGCATGACAAAGGTCATTTGTCTTGTGCCGTTAAATAATAAAAGTCGTAGAGAGTCCGGCTAATTTCCGCAATGGCTCGATCCCGATCAGCTTCCGGCGTCGTACTGCTCTTGGTGAATACCGCAATCGCAAAACGTCGGCCATCCGGCAGCGTTACGAACCCCACGTTATTAGCGACACCGCCAATAGTTCCTGTTTTGTGGGCAACCGGTGTTCCTTTTGGCAGAAGGCCTTTTAGCCTTCCTATACCTGTGCGTGTGCGAGACATTGTAGCAAGCAGGAATTCGCGGCTTTTCTCACTCAACACCTCTCCGCTGTCGATAGCCAGAAGCAATTCCAGCATTGCTTTTGGTGTTGATTGGTCACGAGGGTCCTTTTCGAACTCAATGTTTCGATCGGGTGTCTTTGCTACGAGGGTTGGGTCTTTGACAGTGGCCTCTGCAACTACGGATGCGTAGGCCTTGTCCGGTAAACCATAGAAGTCCCTCAAAATTTCGGTGCAATACCGATCAAGTCGTTGATCTGTAATCCCAATACTGCGCAACATCTTCGTTACCGCTTCCGGACCTCCCGCTAGTTTTAGACAGACGTCCGCCGCCGTGTTGTCGCTTTCCGTTATCATTGGTTCAATCAAATTTGCTACAGACAATTTTATACCGGGATGAACGAAGTTCATTACGAGCGGATTGGGCCCTGCGACCATCATTTCTAGTGAGACATCAATTAAATCAGAAAGTTTGAGCTGTCCTTTATCGACAAGGCCTAGCACGGTGACTGCAGTCGCAACTTTAAACGTACTCGCCATAACAAACGCTTCATCGCCGTTTATTGTGACGCTCACCCCTGAGCCAATTTCCTGTGCAGCCACGCCGATGCGGCCAGCTAGCCCCTGCGAAACTTTCTCAATCTTCTGACAAACATCTTGAAAGTTATGTTCCTCAGCAAATGCCGGTTGTGTTTCTTTGTTTCGTTTCATGGGTCTTCTCCTGTGAATAATTGCGTTTATCCAATTTGAGTAAGGTGCTGTTGATGTGGCACAGATGCATGTGAGCGCCGGTGATCGCCGCGTTGGCGATCAGCTCCTGGACCGCCTCGAACGAGCTGCGGGGCTCCATGTTGCTCGCGTAACGGACGTGCGCAAACGTCGCGACATCGCGCTTGGCGGCAGGAGGAAAGCGCCTAGGGTCATGGAGACGCCGACTTGCTCCACGGACCACGCCGCCCCCTGATTCGTGGTGTGGGCCAGAATCGGAACCAAGGCGATGGCGGGCACGACCCACATGTCCTGCGCCATCAGCACGGCGAAGGTCGTCCGCCCGTGCTCGGTCGCCAGCTCGCCGCGCTCCCCCAGTGTTCCCATGACGATGGCCGTCGACGACATGGCAAAGGCGAAGCCGATGATGGTCGCGACCTCCCAGGCGGCGATGCTTTGCAGCTCATCGACCGCATGGATGGGAACGGGGCCCGGCGTGTCCTGGACAATCGAACATTGAATTTCCCGTTTTCCGCCTACGAACTGCTAGCCGCGGGCCAGTGAACGCTGGACCCGCTTTACATCGATCGACCCAAGACCATAATCTCGGCCGTTGTCATGCGACGTCCGATGTCTGCCAACTTCGACGACCCCAAGAGCCCGGCCTTCGTGGCCTGCCGAAGCGACCTTGCTTCGTACCAACTGTTGGCCGAGCCGATGCTTGCCCGTGGTCGAGGAGTCGCTGACGCAGCTCGCGGCCGGGCCAGCCACGATCAACGTGGCTCTTGCCTCGCTCGAGCAACTTTGGCTCGGTCGAATTCGGATCCACGCGCCGTCGGTGGGAGTGACCGTGCTCGATCCGTCCGTCTTTGCTTTCATCCTCACGGCCGCCACGGACGAATGCCGCATCAATGGCGAGCTCGCACAGGCATCGAGGGTCTACATGCCGGGAGCGCAGCACGGCTTCTACATCCGCGGCGGACGGCGCGAGAGCATCGGCGTCGCTGTCCCCCGGAGTCCGTTGGTCGAAACGGTGGCAGCGCTGCAAGGGGTCGACGCCGACGACGTCGTGCTCGATGCGCGCTCGTTCGAGGTCCGTCCCCGGGACACGGCCCATCTGCGCCGCGCCGTCGATCGGACCTTCGAGTCGACATCCGCTCGGACAAACGGGGACCTCTCGGAGGAGAGTGCTCGAACGACTTCGTCGAAGATCCTCGGATGGCTTCTCGATGGCCTCCTGCGCAGTCAGGGGCCAACCCCGAAGCGAGGACGAGGGTCGGAGCGGATCGTTCGAAAGGCGGAGGAGCGGTTCTTCGATGCAGGCGAACACGGGATTTCGCTGGCCGACTTATGCACGGCCGCGAACGTGAGTCAGTCCTCGCTGTACCGCGCGTTTCGAGAGGTCTGCGGCGAGACGCCGCTTGGCTACTTCCGAAAGCGCAGGATGTCCAAGGCTCGTGGTATGCTACTCCACGCGAGTCGGGAACGAGGCGCGGTCAAACGCGCCGCTCTCTCCGCCGGCCTGACCGAGCTCGGACGATTCTCGGTCGAGTATCGGCAGCTGTTTGGCGAATCCCCATCGGCCACGCTGTCCAACGCAGCATTCGAATAGGCCCGGCCCGGGAGCGTGCGCCTCACACGATGGTGAGCCAGCCTTCGTCGGGGACGCGTACGCCGCGAACCGCGTCGCAGTAGGCGTCTTGAACACGCTCGGTGATCGGGCCGCGGGAGCCTTTGCCGACCTGGCGGTCGTCGAGCTCGCGCACGGGCGTCACCTCGGCGGCGTGCCGACGACGAACACCTCGTCGGCGATGTAGAGCTCGTCTCGCGAGATCAGCCGCTCGTGCACCGTCAGCCCGAGGTTCTCCATGAGGCGCATCACCGTGCTCCGCGTGATGCCACCCAGGATCGACACGCCCATCGGCGGCGTCGCGACCTCGCCATCCCGCACGACGAAGATGTTCGCCGCCGATGTTTCGCTGACGTAGCCCTGCGTGTCCAGCATGATCGCCTCGTCGTAGCCGATCGCCTGAACCTCGCGTTTCGCGAGGATGGAGCTCACGTAGTGGCCGCTGATCTTGCCCTTGGACATGAGGGTGCGGCCATGCGCGTCGCGGGGTGACAAGCTGGTCGACTGGATAGTAGCTACTTGGGTTGGGCAATCTTTCCGTATGAGTTTCATAAGCTGGGTTCCGGACGGACAATTGCGTAGCCGACCAGCATTCCGGCGAAGATGGTGAGAGCCACCACGAACATTTGAGAAAACTGCCGTACGCCCAACAGCCATTCTCCTTCCGTCATAGCGGCGAGGCCACGGAAACCGATGCTGCCGCTGACCAGCACGACGATGGCTGGAATGAGCACGATCGAGGTCGGCCGTCCCGTTTGCCTCGCCCAAAGGTTGGCAATGACCACGGCAATGATGGTGCCGACTAGATTTCCTAGGTTGGCGTTCAAGATCGAGCTCCCTGCCACGATCCCTAGATAGGCGACGCCGCACACCAGGGCGGCCCAGGGCAGATCCCGGCGCGATGTCTGGAACGCCAAACACAGCCCAAGGACTAAGATAGGAAAGAGGAGCCACAACCAAACCGGGTCGACAGGCGTGCTCGGTCCGGCTGCCGCGAGAGCCACGATAGAGCTTGCCGCGGCGACGCCAAGCCAGCCGCCGGCGACCTGTTTGGCAAGGCAGATCAGCCCGCTCGTCAGGTTTGCGGTTCCAGATAGGACTTGCTGCGCGACCAGTTCCATGGCGCCGAGGCTGATCGTATATCCCGGAAGGATGATCGCGACGGCCGAGAGGATAACCAGAACGAGATTGAGCTCTGGCACCCAGAGCTTCGCGATCGTTGCCAGAACGCCCGCGACGAACGCGGACGAGAACGGCAGCCACGCGGTCGCGGCAGCTCCGAGACGTCCCGACAGCACAACCACCCATAGACGATCATGCTGAGCAGCGTGGCGCAGAGGGTGTCGGACCATCCCCCGCCTAGAAGCGGTGCCAGGCCCAGCCCGGCAAAGGCATAGCCCAACATGGACGCGAACCATCCCCAGGGAGGCGGTGCCTGAGCAATCGCATCGAGGCGCGCGGAGGCGTCCGCGAGAGACACTGTCCCTGCTCCCAACTCGTTCAGTAGGTCGCCCAAGCGGGCAAGCTTGTCCAGATCGACATTTGGGGGCGGCGTGGCAATGACCTCGACGCGCTGAGGCGACCCATGGTCTTCACGCAAGGCAAAAACGATGTCAGATGGGGTCGACCGGAAAACGCCCTCGTAACCCAGTCTGGTCGACAGGCTCGAAAGGAAGGTCTCCAGCCGCGTTGAAGTGGAACCGTATCTGTGGGCCGCAACTCCAACCTTGAGGATGAATCGCCAGGCATCCTCGAAGGGAACCTTCGTGCTTGCGTAGAGCTCTGCCGAGTCGAATCCGCGTTCCATTGCCCTTCCTTAGCCACCCGCCAAACGTTCGGCCGCTCTGCGCATGCAGATTGATGTACTATCGTCGGGTCCTGGCCCGATGCCAAGGTCAGACGGTCAATGGTTGTCGCCGGCACTCGAGCGCCAGAGTGCGAGTGCGTTCCGCACATCTCTGAAGTGGACAGTCGAGAACTCATGTCGAAGCGCTCCCGGACCGCGTTGTGTCTGTCGTTGACAATCACCGCTGCAATCGTGGCGCCTCGGGTCACGTGTGCCCAGGACACGTTCAGCTGCATTGCCGAGCTCAGCGACGACGAAGTGCAGTACCGCATCGACCTGATTCAAAGGGAGCTCGACAACGGCAAGAAAAAGGCAACGCGCTGGCGCTATGGATGGATGGGCGCGTGGCTCGCGATTGGAGGCGCGACGACCTATCTCGCCGTCGACGCTGCGCGCGAGGAGCGCCGATCGGACAGGTTCGGTTGGGCCTACCTCGCGGGCGGCGCCTATTTTGCTGCGCTCACCCAGGTTTCGATTCCTGCGCCGGATGTCTGGGGGGCCAAGCGAGTTCGGCGTTTGGAAGGCAACAGCGAGGCCTCACGCAAGGAAAAGCTTCACTACGCTACGAAGACCCTCGAGCGTGCGGCCGAAGTTCAGGCATTCACGAGCGGGGCTTCGGGGGTAGCGGTGTCGCTCATCTATGGCGTCACGGGCGGCACCGTGAAAGCAGCCCAGTGGCCCGGGCTCAGCAGGGGCCTGACCGCCGCGATGTATATCGCCCCCCCTACTCTCGTCGCGCTCCAAACGATGACCGCCCCGCGGGAAGCGGCGTTGGCGTACGAAGCCTACCGCGGGATCGCGTGCTCCAGCCGGTACTACGAACGGGGACGTGAAGCACCGGAAATCGATTTTGACGTCGGCCTCGGGGGTGGACGCTTCCGAGTGGTGTTCTGATGAAGAGACACCGGGTCACGACGATCGCGGCGATGCTACTTGCTGTCCATCTCACCAAACCGCCGCCCGCCACGGCGGATGAGCGCGGGACCGAAAACGCAATGCCCACCGCCGGCCCAAGGAGCGTCCCGAGCCAGCTCAAGGACGATCAGAAGGTCCTCGATAAGAGTACTCCACTCATTCCGCCGGGGCGCCTTCGCCGATTCTTGCAGCCCTACTACGACTTCAAGGAGAACATGAGCGACATCGTCGGCCTCACCTACGGCGGCGATTACAACATCGCCTTTCAAGAGGCCTTGGCACGCTCGATCGCTGAGCCCGCCGCGGGCGGAGTCGTTCGGTTCTACGGTCACTGGCAATTCGTAGGCCGAGACAACGACAACGATGGGGGCCTGATCTACAAGGTCGAAAATCGTCATCGCATTGGAACTGACTTCGCACCCCAGGCGCTCGGCCCGGAGCTCGGTTACGCTGGACTGACAGCGACGACCTTCAGTGATGTCAGTTGGGTTCTGTCCAACTTCTACTGGGTCCAGAAGTTGTGGCAAGAACGGATCGTGTTCGTGCTCGGCTTCGTCGACACCACCGACTATGTGGATCTCTATACCCTAGCCAACCCTTGGACCGACTTCCTCAACTTCGACTTCGCCAACAACCCGACCATCGCTGCGCCGAATCAGGGGCTTGGCGCCGCTTTTCGGATCAACCCGATCGAGCACTTTTACCTGCTGCTTGGCTTCGCGGACGCCAACGGCAATCCTGAGCGTCCACTCGATAACTTCGGAACGTTCTTCCGCGATGCCGAGTATTTCGCGCACCTCGAGCTCGGATGGATCGAATCACCGGATCGCGCGTTTTCCGACCATGTTCACGCCACCCTTTGGTACGTGGACGAGCGAGCCGAAGCGGGAGTGCCGAGCGGCTGGGGCGCTGCGGTTTCCGCGAGCCGGACCTTCGCACAACGGTGGCTGCCCTTTGCCCGTGTGGGTGCTTCGAATGGAGGCGGTGGAAGGTTTCTTCAGTACGTGGTGGCCGCAGGAACGGGCATCTACTTCCGGCAGAAGGCAGACGTGCTCGGGCTCGGCCTGAATTGGGGCCGTCCTTCGGCCAAGACGTACGGCTCGCAGTTGCGCGACCAGTACACGATCGAAATCTACTATCGAGCCCAGGTCTTCCGCCACTTGGCCGTCACCCCGGACCTCCAGGTGCTGGTTCGCCCTGCGGACAATCCCGAGGTCAGCGCGATTGCGGTGATCGGCGCGCGAGCGCGCCTCATCTTCTGAGGCGCCACTGCAAGCTCGAAGGCGCGGCGCTCCTTGTATTGCGGAAACCTCGGCGAAGCGCTGGTGTCTTACTAGTAAGAAGCCAAGGAGACCACTCATGGGCAACATCGCGACCACCAAGCTCTCGTCCAAGGGCCAAATTGTGATTCCCGAGGAGGTTCGCAAGGAGCTCGGCCCCGAACCGGGGGCTCAGTTCGTCGTCATGGGTGAGGGCGACGTCGTGATTCTGGAGAAGATCGACGCACCCGACAGGCGAGAGTTCCTTGCGCTCGCCCGCAAGGTCCGAAGTCAGGCCCGCAAGGCCGGAGTGAAGCGGTCCGATATCAAGAAAGCAGTCCGAGCATCCCGTCGTCGCGGATGAGAGTCATCCTCGACACCAACGTCCTGATGTCAGGCATCTTCTTCGCCCGGCCTCCGGCAACAATCCTCGCGGCCTGGGCAGAGGGTGAGCTCGAGCTCCTAGCGAGCGTGGACATCCTAACGGAGTATCGCCGCGTCGGGTCACGCCTCGGGAATTCCAGACGCGTTTCCTAGACGAGTGAACGGCCCTACCACTACGTCTCGGTGCGACACAGGCTAGTGATCGATGGAGCCCGAGCGATACGAAGTCAGTGACCGAATAGTGACCAGAGCCCGGGGCAATCAGGGGGATTCCAGGGTATTGCAGGGTAAGAGAGTAAGAGGTCGAACTACGTGCCTTTGCGAGCGATACGCGGGAAAACCGAGTGTCCGCGTTGGGTTAGCGTATCGCTGACAGCAGGGTTCGATTCCCACCGCCTCCGCTACTCACACCGCCAGCTGAAGGGGTCCGCGACATCGCCCGAGCTGGGCTCTGAGCCCACATGGACGTCTCGATCGGGCGCTTGACCTTCACGATCCGGCTGCCGATGCGTCTTGGCAGAGCATGAGCGCCAGGCCAATCCTTCGCGTAGCGAACGGCGCCCGCCTCGACCGGATTGGCGATGAGGTAGGCCTGCTCGAGCTCACGAGCTTGGTCGGGGTTGATGAAGAAGTAGCGTCGGGTGGTGGGAGGCGACCCCAACCGATGGCGAACCGCCGCACCCCGTCGGCGGCCGCCGGCTCGCGAAAACAAGAAGGAATCCCGGACCGCGCTCCGCGCTTCGGGCAACCTCGGTCGATCTTGTCCCTTTTGCTGGATTGCATGTTCTGGATGAGGCCTGTCGTGGTAGAGCACGCCATCTAGCTAGGCCGGCTTCGGCTGCGCTCGTCGCAGGCGACGTAATCAGTGAGCCGTCCGTCCACGCACTGCGATCACCTTGGCAGGGAGAACGAAGGCGCCAGTCGGTCTTCGGAGCAGGTCGAAGTAGGCCTCGCGAATCAACGCGCGACGTGCTGAATCTTGGGTCTGCAAGTACTCGGCTGCCGGCCCGATTCCATACGAGAACGGCGACCAAAGCTCGTCGAACTCCGAGTACGATGCCTCGATCGAGAGCTCAGTCGCGACCACGTCGCGGAGCTCCGCTCGCTCACAGAGCGCTACGAGCTCGCTCGATGTTCGGAGCGGCATGCGAGCATCGTCGGGAGCGTGCGGATCGAAGCGGCGCGCCGCTTCCCAGAACATACGAAGCATCGCGATCCCGTTTGCCTCGAACATGCAGAAAGCCACAGCGCCATCTCCACGGACGACTCGACCCATCTCCGCAGCCATTCGCGACGGGTTGCCTACAAAGGAAACCACCAACTGCGACAGCGCCGAGGCGAAGCTGCCGTTCGCAAAGGGAAGACTCTCTGCCGAGGCAAGTCGGACGTCGGCCCCAGGGACCCTTGCTCGGCAAGCAGCCACGAAACGCTCCGACAGATCGACGCCTGCAACCTTGTCAGCGCCGACACGTCGCGCGAGCTCGAGGGTGAGGGCGCCGGGCCCGCAGCCCACGTCGAGTACCGGTCCCACGTCGACGTCGGCGAAGTCAGCGAAACGGGGTGCGAGCTCGCGCGAGTACCGTCCGATGAACGCGTCGTAGCCATCGGAGTCAACTTCGAATCCCACCGAGTGCATTGAGCACCGGACGCGGTCCGGGTCAAGGAGCTGGTTGTGCTCGCCGACGAGGGCACGTGGCTGAGAGGTCGGGCTGTGTGCCTTCGACAGCGATACGTGAGAAAACCAAGTATCGGCATAGGGTTAGCGTATCGCTGACAGCAGGGTTCGATTTCCACCGCCTCCACCAAACAAGCGCAATGATTGCCGCCGTTTTGGCACGTGGTCGCGATCAATCCTCGGATGCCGGAGCGCCAAGCGGTGTTGTCCCTCCTCAGAACCTCGTCCAGCGCGCGATGGTTGACGTTTCCGCACTCGGGGCGAAGCTCGCCTACCCTGATGCGTCACCGCTGGTCCGTCAGCGCAGTGGACAGGTCAGCAATTGGTCAACGCCTTCCCCAACGACTCGACGCCCAGGCACGTCATCGGGGACCGAGACAAGATATATGGCGCGCACTTCGTTCGCCGAGTGCGTGCGATGGAGATCGAGCAGGCCCTCACCGCTCCAAGTGCCGATCGAAGAACCGCGCGATCGTGTCGAACAGGTGGCGGGATTCCGGCAAACCGGTATCCGCAAAGAAGTAGTGATTGAGGCCGTCGTAGACAAAGAGCTGTGAGGTGACACTGGCCTCGTCGAGTCGCTGGTGGGTGACGATCGCGGAGCTCAAGGCGAGATCTCGCGTGCTCGTGATGATGAGCGATGGCGGGAAGCTGCCCAACAGCTCGCGGTGATCGATAGGAGCGACGAGCGGGTCGTTCCAATCCGCGCCGTCGAAGTATTCCATCTTCTGCCCCTCGCCGAAGTTCGTGCCGAAAGCTTTGGTGATCACCCGCGCATCACCCGTACTGAACTGACCCGCGCCGGCGCAGAAGATGCCGATCGCCCCCGGCTGCGGGAGCTCATGCGCGTCGAACCAGGCGACGGATTGTGCCGTGAGCAGACCCCCGGCCGAGCAGCCGAAGATGCCGATCTGACCCGGCGCGTGATCTTCGAGGAGTCGGCGATACACGGCGGCCACGTCTTCACTGGCCGCCGGGAAACGATGCTCGGGGCCCTGACGGTAGTCGACGCTCACGACGCGCATTCCGGCGACGCTTGCGACGGGAATCGACTCGAGCCGGCCTTGCGTTCGCGCGCCCATCGAGAAGGCACCTCCATGCAAATTGATCAGGACCCGACCGGCGTTTTCCGGGGGAACGCCATCTTGGGGCGTGAACACCTCCGTGTAGACTCCGCCGATGTCGAGGACTTCTTCGCGAACCGGGTAGATCTTCCGCGCCAGTTCGATCCGCGGTCCGTAGAAGTGCTCATCGAGGATGGCGCGCTTCTCGTCGATGTCGCCCGTCGCGAGCGCAACGACATGCGAGACCATCTCGTCACGCAACTCGGCCGCGGCCTGATTGGCGGCGTCGCTAGCGAACTCGGAATTCGGCACTCCTTCCGTGAGCCGCTGCGCGAACATGACCACCACAACGACGAGGCCGCCTGCAACGAACGATACGAGCATACGAATCATTGGATCACCAAAGCAGTGCCTCCCCAAAACCTCGTCGACGGCACAATCGTTGACGTTCCTGCGCTCGGGGTCAAGCTCGCCCGAAACCGTGATCGGCTGGCACCGTAAGGGCTTTGGGCTCTACTGGACCTGGAAGAGCCGAAACCGAGGCGGGCGTCCACCGGTCGACGCGGAGATCCGAACGCTCATCCGTCGAATGGCCAGCGAGAGCCCGACCTGGGGCGCGCCTCGCATTCATGGCGAGTTGCTCAAGCTCGGCTTCGTGCTCGGAGAGTCCACCGTGTCGCGGCACATGCCGCGTCGGCGAAAGCCACGGTCACAGACCGGGCGTGCGTCTCTCCACAACCACGTCAATGACCTGGTCTCCATCGACTTCTTCGTCGTGCCGACGGCCACGTTTCGCGTCCTTTATGTGTTCCTCGTCCTTGAGCAAGAGCGCCGGCGCATCGTGTGCTTCAACGTCACCGACGGTCCGTCAGCGCAGTGAACGGGCCAGCGGCTGGTCAACGCCTTGCCCTACGACTGGGCTCCGAAGTACATCATCCGGGACCGAGAAAAGTTCTACGGCGCCAACTTCGTTCGTCGTGTGCATGCAATGGGAATCGAGCAGCACCTGCGGCGCATCCTGCACACGTACCTCGACTACTATCATGGATCCCGAACCCACCTCGCGCTCGACAAGGACGCTCCGAAGCTCCGCAAGGCTGAGTCCACCGGCGAAGGTAAGTTGGAAGTTGCCCGCGCGGTTCTGTTGGACGCGCTCAACACCCAGGTGATCACTCACACCGTGCTTCCGCTGCCCGTGCTGCGAGCAGGCGTGTTGATTCGCCAGGCCGAAGGCATGATCGACGACTCCGAGCGCACCCAAGGGGACAACGACCGCGTCAAGAACCTCGTCGACAACGCCCGGCACGCCCGTCGCGAGGTAGCCGAGGATCGGCGAGAGCTCGAGAAGCTGGCAGTTCGCAACGAACGCAGTATGGAACACATCCGTGCGCGCGCACCGACTCACCACGAGCATGAGCCGCCGCGGCAACTGCTACGACAACGCGGTGGCCGAGTCGTTTTTCAGCAGCTTGAAGAAGGAACGGATTCGTAGGAAAATCTACCGGACCCGGGCCGAAGTTCGGCCGACGCGTTCGACTACATCGAGGTCTTCTACAATCGAAAGCGGCGCCACAGTCACATCGGAGACATGAGTCCGGCGGCCTTCGAGGCCGTCCCCAGCAACCCTAAGCGGGTGTCTACGGAAGCGGGGGTAAGTCCAGGATACTCGCTTTGGGCCCCGACAGCTGCATCGTGTATGGTTCGGCTCGTTTCAAGACCCCGCCACAGGAGGCGCATGACCCAATCAGCCAAGCTCGTCCGTATTGAAAGTCTATTGATGACCGTCGCCCTGCTCTGCTCGGCTTCGATCCTCGGCTGCAACAGCACCGCCAGCCTTCCACCCCTGGTCGAAGACCAGGACGCACGGGCGCTTCCTGGAAAGTTCGTCTGGCATAACCTCATCACCAACGACGGTGAAGCCTCGCGAACGTTCTACGGCGAGCTCCTCGGGTGGAAGTTCGACGTCAAAAAGGACGGTCGATACAGCGTCATCAACTTTCGAGGCCGAAACATCGGCGGCATCCTCGACGCGAGCAGGGACGAGAACCCACCAAAGACGGGACGCTGGCTGAGCGCGATCTCCGTCGCAGACCTGGACGAAAGCCTGGTGGCGCTCGACAAGGCAGGTGGCAAGCAGGTCGACGCTCCCATCAGCGTGTCCGGCGTGGGCCGTGTGGTCACCATCGAGGACGCAGATGGCGCTCTCCTCCATCTCCTGGCTTCCGAGCACGGTGATCCGCCCGACGTCGAACCGACCCATCACACCTGGATTTGGCACGAGCTCCTCGCGAACCACGCGGACCGCGCGGTCGCGTTCTACGAAGCTGCGTTTGGGTATCAGACCGGGCCGCTTGAGGCGAAGCCGAACACTGAGTATCGAGTTCTCATTAGCGCGGGTGCGCCGCGTGCCGGAATCATGAACAACCCTTTCGAGTCGACCCGCTCCATATGGATTCCCTACTTGCGCGTGGAGGACCCTGCCGCGCTGGCCGAACGTGCCTCCGCGCTTGGAGGTACCGTCGTGCTCGCTCCTGACCCGAATCTCCGCAACGGCAACCTCGCTTTGATCCTCGATCCAACAGGCGCACCGATCGCTCTTCAAAAGTGGTCCCGCAAAGAAGAAGAAGGAGCGAGCCTGTGAAACGCATCATTCAACGCATCACGCTGCTCGTCGTCGCCCTCCTCTGCCTGGGCCAGTCCGACTGCTACACCGGTTCCTACGTCGGGTACGGCTATGGCTATGGCTACGGGCCTGGATACGGGCCTGGATACGGAGCCGGGTACTACAACGACGGCTTCAACGGGCCGCCCATGGGCGGATACGGCTTCTACGGACGGCCCTGAGAGCTGACTCGAGCCCGAGGCGTCACTGCAACCCGTCTTCGCTCGGATGAACGACCTGCTGCCAAGTCGGCCGGTTCTGCCAATGAATGCTGGGTGGGTCTGCATAGAAATGTCGGGTTTACCCGCCCACCATGGACTCAGGGCTCGTCGTCATGAGTCGGCGCGAGATGGAGCGAGCGCACGTGATGTGCGCGATTGCCGAGCTGCACGGCCTTCGGATGTCGGTCGAGACGCTCCGACAGGGGATGCTCGACGACGGCGCTTGGAAGACCCGGGCGCCGCGTCTCAATCGTGACGACGTTTTCACCCAGCATTCCGCGCGTGGGGGCACAACTCGCAGCCATGTGGTGGTTGGTGAAGGTGACGCCCTACTCCGCTAGCGCCCTGATCGACGGTGTCGGGACCTCGCCGCCATAAGGCGCAGTGTCGGTAAAACCGAGGTCATCGGCCATGAATGAGCACGATGTTGAAAGCAGACTCACACCGGACCGGAACGTGCCCTTTTCATGCTACGGTCGCGCTTTTCAGGACTGCACACGCCTCGAGGAGCATCGACCGCCAACATGACACACTCGACTCAACTTCACTTTCGCACGGTTCTAGCCGCTGGGTTGCTGATCACGCTCGGCATGACTTCGCCTGCATTGGCCAAAAAAGCAAAAAGCCCCCAGCAGCCCAACATCGTCGTCATCATGGGCGACGATATCGGCTGGTTCAATATCGGCGCGTACCACCGCGGGATCATGTCAGGCAAGACGCCGAACATCGATCAACTGGCCCAAGAAGGCATGATGTTCACCGACTACTATGCGGAAGCAAGCTGCACGGCTGGGCGAGCGAATTTCATCACTGGGATGATTCCGATGCGGACGGGGATGACTACGGTCGGCCAAGCGGGTTCTCCGCTGGGTCTGCCTGCGGACGCCCCGACGATTGCAACTGCGCTCAAAGCCATGGGCTACGCCACGGGACAGTTTGGCAAGAACCACTTAGGCGACCTGAACGAATTCCTGCCGACGGTTCATGGATTCGATGAATTCTTTGGATACCTCTACCACCTCGACGCAATGTCGGATCCGTACTGGCCTGGTTACCCGAAGAACCTCATCGACGAGATCGGGCCCCGCAACATGGTGCACTCATGGGCAAGCGATCAGGACAACGCGACCGTGCAGCCTCGGTGGGGTAAGATCGGCAAACAAAAGATCAAAGACGCCGGTCCACTTCCACCCAAACGCATGGAGACCGTGGACGATGAGATTCTCAAGCACACCTTGAATTTCATGGACAGGGCGAAGAAGGACAATAAGCCGTTCTTCGTGTGGTTGAACCCGACCCGCATGCACATCTTCACGTTTCTCTCGCCCAAGTACAAAGCGCTCGAGGGGAAAGACAACTACGGTCTTCAAGAAGCCGGCATGGCGCAATTCGATGACATCATCGGCGCCGTCATGAAGAAGCTCGAAGCCATGGGTGTAGCGAAGAACACGATCATTGCGGTGACCACCGACAACGGGACCGAGGTGTTCACCTGGCCGGACGGCGGAAACACACCCTTCAAAGGCGCCAAAGGCATGACGACCGACGGTGGTTTTCGCGTCCCCATGATCGTACGTTGGCCTGGGCATATTCCGGCCGACAAGGTCGAGAATGGCATCATGTCCGGCATGGATTGGTTTCCGACGCTGGTCGCGGCCGCGGGCAATCCAAACATCGTGAGTGAGCTCAAGAAGGGCAAACGGTTGGGAGACCGCGAGTACAAGGCCCACCTCGACGGCTACGATCAAATGGACATGTTCACGGGCAAGGGGCCGAGTGCTCGTGAAGAGATCTGGTACTTCGGGGAGTCGACGCTCGGCGCTGTCCGGCTGGGCGACTGGAAGTACACCTTCATCGAACAGCCCGACGGTTGGCCAGGCGCGAAGGTCAGATTGAACATGCCCCTGATTCACAACCTGCGTCGCGATCCGTTCGAGCGATATGCGGATCCTAGTTTTGCGGTCGGCTCACCGGACTGGTTCATGGAGTTTTACGCACGAGAGTTCTGGCGCTTCGTCTTCGTGCAGCGTCAGGTGGCCGAGCTTGCTAAGACGGCGATCGAGTTCCCGCCGATGCAAAAAGGCGCGTCCTTCAACTTGGATGCGGTGAAGGCTCAAATCCAAGAGGCCGTTCAAGCTCGTCACGGGCAGTAAAGGCCGAGGTGATTGGCTAGGGTGGTGCCCTCGGGTTGGAACGAGGGAGAAGCTGATGGATAGTATCTTGTCGGAACCGTACCCGCAGTCGAGATCCGACAGGGCATTCTGGCACTCGTCCTTGCCTGCATGGCCGGCGGAACGATCATGAACCGTCTTCGCCACGAGCTTCCCGACACCGACCGGTCCGGCGACGTCGTTGCCTTTTGCCGCGGCGGCTGTGGTGTACGGCGTGCTGCTGCATTCCCTGTCCCCAGCCGGCTGACGCCAAACGTTTGACGTTCACACCACGCGCAGCGCCCCCCAAACCTTGCGCACGCGCTCCGACAGGTCATCGACCGCGTCGAAGTACACGTTCTCCACCACGCCGGCCCGCCAGAGGTTCTGGATTGCGTCCGACTGACGGGGGGCTAGCTCGTTGAGCTTGCCTTTGACGACGAAGGCTATGGACGGGTAGCCCAGCGCTTGGTCCCCGGTCGGCGTGATGTCGAAGTAGATCGCTTCGGCGGTGCCGCTCTTCGCAAGGTCTCGCAGCTGCACGGTCACCAGCCCGCGCACGTCGCAGGTTTCTCGAACCTGGGCACGTTCCATGCGTTCCAATGTGGAACCAACGAAGTTGCTATCAAACCCCGCGAATGGCGGGCAGAGGGCTGGCGCTTGGCCGAGCGGGACGGCACGAATCCTGCTCTGAGTGGGAGCAACAACAAGGAGACACGCCCATGGCCAAGCTACCACCCACCGCGATTCCCTACTTCGCGACCATGTCACCAAACAGGGGGTCTGGGCGCGAATCGCGGTGACCTCGGGGCGAGTCAAGTATCGGATCCTAGGCCAACATGGGCTGTCCGCTGTGCTCACGCCTCGACTTGCAGGCATCGTCGAGCCCGGCGTTCGCCATCGCCTCGAAATCGACGGGTCCGCGTCCGCCGCGCCCTGCTAGCATCCGGAGGGCAACGCAACGAGGCACGCTCTGAAACCACGCGACAACAGCAAGCTCAATGAAGGGCACCATCCTGGACGGCGCTTGTGTGACTTGCTGCGGTGCCGCTATCCGATCCTGCAGGCGGGAATGGGTGGTGTGGCCCGCTCCGAGCTCGTCGCGGCGGTAGCGCTGGCCGGCGGCTACGGAAGCCTCGGGATGGTTCGGGAGCGACCCGAGTTGATTTCGAATGAGATCGATGCCGTGCGTGCCCGCACCGACCACCCCTTCAGCGTCAATGTCATTCCCGCCGCCACGGACGCGCACTTGCTCGAGGAGCAACTCGCGGTTTGCTTCGAGAAGCGCGTGCACAGTGTCTCCTTGTTCTGGGATGTGCACGCCGACGTTATCCAGCGCATCAAGTCCCATGGTCTGCTGGTCGTCCATCAGGTGGGCTCCGTTGCAGAGGCTCAGCAGGCTGAACGTGCCGGCGCCGACGTGGTCGTCGCCCAGGGGTTCGAAGCAGGCGGTCACGTTCATGGGAGCGTCACGTCCTTGGTGCTGCTCCCTAGGGTCGCGCAGGTTCTCGATGTGCCAGTCGTCGCGTCGGGCGGCTTTGCGACCGGTGAGTCGATGGTCGCAGCGTGGGCGCTCGGAGCAGCCGGCATTCAATGCGGCACAGCGTTTCTCGCCACGGCTGAATCGTTCGCGCACGACTACCATAAGCAACGCGTGATAGCGGCCACCGAGGAAGACACCGTTCACACGGAGACTTTTACCATCAACTGGCCCCCGCATTCGCCGGTCCGCGTGCTGGAGAACAGCGTAACGCGGGCGGAAGGGGATGGCACCCCTGCTGCGCGCGCCGCAACGGCCGCGGAACCGATCGCGATGGATGATGGAAGGCCAATCCTGCGCACGAGCACGGATTCACCGCTCCGCACGACGACCGGCGACCTAGAACCCCTCGCAATCTTCGCGGGCCAGGTCACCGGCCAGCTCGATACGCTTCCAAGCGTCCGGGAACGAATCGATGCGATTGTCGTCGGCGCAGAACGCACACTCGAAGCCCTCGAACGAGGACCTCGAGCTCCGAGTACGGACTCCGATGCCCAGCGGCGCAAGTCGTCGCACGACGAAGCTCGACGATACGCTTCATCCCCCTGCTACCAGCACGAGCTCGACGACGATCTGTCGGCGGACTGACCCACACAGATCGTAGTCGTCGCGATACCTAGGGTATCTCAGGGCCCAGTACCGTTCCCTCCACAGATAGAACGTTGATCTCGCAACCCCAAAGTATCGGCAGGTCTTGTTGATGTTCCCGATCCGTTCCGCGTACTCAGGGATGCGCTTCTTTCGATGAATCTCTCGTTGATCGTTGGTCATTTAGATCTCCTTGGCCATCCCGTACTCCGAGATGGCAGGATGCTCCGACTGGATCTGTAATTTCACAGTCTTTCCTAGGTGGCTTTGTGCCCCGTTCCCCCCCCGCCGCAATGAAGAGTGCGTCGCCGTCGAACAGGTTGCCCTAGGACGCTCGTAGACATTTGCCCTGCTGCGTCCGGCACACTTGCATGATCCGTGGTCGCAGCCGCGGCACCCCCGTAGGCAAGGACAAAATCGCCCTACGCTGCCCAGCCCTGCTACGAAACTACCTCAGAAATTTGGCTTTTGGGTTCTGCAGAGCGCCTCGTGCACGATTTGATCGGATCTCGGTGGCGCGGCGTTCTGTGGCCGCCCGGGAGTCGACAGCGGTGGGGGCTCTGCGCTATGCGGTGCCCCCGGAGGATTGATGACGTCGAAGAGCACATCTGCCTTGTCCTTGTCTACGGTCCCGCGTGATCTGGCCGCCGGCCTGGTCGTCGCGCTGGTGGCCCTGCCCCTGTGCCTCGGTATCGCCTTGGCCTCGAACGCGCCCTTGTTCTCGGGTCTGGTCGCCGGCATCGTCGGCGGCATCGTGGTCGGCGCGATCAGCGGCTCGCGGACCAGCGTCAGCGGTCCGGCAGCCGGGCTCACCGCCGTCGTCGCCGCGCAGATCGCAACCCTCGGGTCCTTTGAAGCGTTCCTCGCTGCCGTCGCTCTGGCGGGCATCATTCAAGTGGGCCTCGGTCTCGCGCAGGCGGGTTCGCTCGCGCGGTACTTTCCATCCAGCGTGATCAAGGGTTTGTTGGCTGCGATCGGCATCATCCTGATTCTCAAGCAGCTTCCACACGTCGTGGGGCACGACGTCGACCCGGAAGGCGAGATGTCGTTCTTTCAACCCGATCAAGAGAACACGTTCTCGGGATTGCTACGAGCGTTCACGAACCTGCACCAGGGCGCTGCGCTGATCGGCCTCCTTTCGGTGGCAACGCTCATGCTTTGGGCAAGGGTCAAACCGCTGAGGGATTCCCTCATGCCGGCGCCCCTCGCGGTGGTCCTCCTCGGTGTGGGGACCAACTTCGTCCTCCGGGAGCTTGGGGACCCGTGGTTCGTCGGCGGCGACCACTTGGTGCAGGTCCCCGTCGCCGAGGACCTATCGGGCTTTCTCGGGTTCCTTCGAAGCCCCGATTTCTCGAGCTGGGCGAATCCAGCGCTCTACACGGCGGCCTTGACGATCGCAATCGTGGCGTCGCTCGAGACACTGCTCAATCTCGAAGCCACCGACAATCTCGACCCAAAGCAGCGCCACTCGCCACCGAGCCGGGAGCTGATCGCACAGGGGGTCGGAAACATGACATGCGGCTTCTTGGGCGGGCTTCCGGTCACCTCGGTGATCGTGCGGAGCTCGGTCAACATCGGGGCGAAGGCCGAAACGAAGCTGTCGACGCTCTTCCATGGTGTGGTCTTGCTCGTGAGCGTGATGGTGCTGCCCGATTGGCTGAACATGATCCCGCTGTCCTGCCTCGCCGCGATCCTTCTCGTGACGGGATTCAAGTTGGCGAGCCCCAAGCTGGTCAAGCGGATGTGGTCGGAGGGGCGAACGCAGTTCGCACCGTTCGCTGTGACGGTCGTGGCCATCGTGCTTACCGACCTGCTCGTCGGTGTTTTGATCGGTCTCGCATCGGCGATCGGCTTCATCCTGCACAGCAGTTTCCGGCGCCCCCTTCGAAGGATTGTCGAGAAGCACCTCGGTGGAGAAGTGCTCCACATCGAGCTGGCGGATCAGGTCAGCTTCCTGAACCGAGCGGCGCTCTCGCATGAGCTCGACGCCGTGCCAGAGGGCGGGCACGTGCTCTTGGACGCGCGAACGACGGACTACATCGACCCGGACGTACTCGACTTGATTCAGAACTACAGCGAGAAGGTCGCGCCGGCGCGCGGAGTCGAGCTCAGCCTCGTCGGGTTTCACAGCCGCTACCCCGAGTTGGGGGACCGAACCCAATACGTCGACTACTCGACCCGAGAGTTGCAAGATGCGGCTACGCCAGAGCAGGTGCTGCAGATCCTCAAGGACGGGCACGAACGCTTCCGGAACGGCAAGCGGCTGACCCGGGATCTCGCACGACAGGTCGATGCGACAGCCGAGGGACAGCACCCACTGGCGGTAGTATTGAGCTGCATCGATTCGCGGACGCCTGCAGAGCTGGTCTTCGACCTGGGCGTGGGCGACATCTTCAGCGCTCGGGTCGCGGGCAACGTCGCGGGCAGGAAGGTGCTCGGAAGTATCGAGTACGCGTGCGCGGTCGCCGGCGCCAATCTGATCTTGGTGATGGGTCATACACGTTGCGGCGCTGTAACGGCGGCGGTCCAGCTCGCCGAGAGCGGAGCCGACCCCGAGCAGGCCACGGGTTGTCAACACCTCGGGCACATCGTGCGAGACATCGAGGTCTCGGTGGACATCGAACGATTGAAGGGCTTCGGAGAGCTAGCCAAGGGGGATCAAGAAGCGCTCATCGACGAGGTAGCGCGCCGACACGTGGCCTGGGTCGCGCGAACACTGCCGACGCGAAGCCGGACCTTGGACGCGCTCGTTCGCGAAGGCAAGATCGCCATCGTCGGTGCGATGTACGACGTCGTCACCGGAGACATGGAATTCTTGGAAGATCCGGACCACCCTTCGGCATGAGCACACGTGCACTTCAACTCGCGGGCTGCTGACACTCGGCGCCCTATGGGTACGCATTGGCATTCTTCATGGGGGAGATGCCGTGCAGCCGGAGCTCCTTGACGAGCCGGTCTTGAACCGTCTGGTGCGCCCGCTCGATCCGAGGCTTTGTCGCTGCACAACGCTAGCGGCTTGCCGTGACGCTCGAGATACCAACGGCTCGCGTGAAGGTAGCCGAAGGACGACTCCGACTCACACATGCGGAGTGCCATGAGCTTGCCGGTCGCATCGTCCACATGAACCAACAGCCCACACGGCTTGGTCGGACTTGACCGTTCTTGCGCGTCTGGGTCGGGAGCAAGCGTTCCTTGTCGCGTCCTACACTACCCGCAGCGCTCCCCATACGCGACGGACCCAGTCGTAGTCGTAGAGCGCGTCAATACTTGGGACACGTGTCCACGGATGATCTTCCAACTCCGATTCAGTCGGGTCTACCAAGGTCCGGGCGAGCGCCCCGTTTCCTGGAATCGCGGCTGAGTCATGCGAAACACGCTGAACCGACCATGGTTCGATTCCCACCGCCTCCACCATTTGAGACAAGTGATGGCTTGTGGTTAGCGAGTTCGCCGATCGGCAGTGACCACAAAGTGACCATCGTCGGCTGGCTTCGGCGGACCTCAGGCGTCGGCTGCTCAGAAGTCCTTGTGTTTGAAGCTTCCATCGCCCTCCCCATGGTCGGCGTGCTGCATCATCGGGGCTCACGTCTCGCGACGGACAACGTTTTGAGGAACGACGTGTAGTGTCGTGAGGAGCAAAATTCTAGCTGTCTACCACGCGGTAGACAAATGCTGACCATGTGGTAGGTAGCCCTCGGGCCGGCGATGTTCGCGCCGGAGCAAGGGAGAGTCAACATGGCGACCTACAAAGCTCCTCTGCGCGACATGCGCTTCATCCGTAACGAGGTTCTCGACTACCCGGCGCACTATGCCCGGCTGGCAGGCGGCGGAGAGGCGGTCGAGATGGTCGACGACATCCTCGAGCATTGTGCAAAGTTCTGTGAAGACGTGCTGGCGCCGCTCTATCAATCTGGCGACTCCGAGGGATGCACGCTCCACGACGGCCTCGTGACGACGCCTGGTGGTTTCAAAGAAGCCTACGCGCAGTTCGTCGAGGGCGGCTGGCAGGGTTTGTCGCATCCGGAGCGCTACGGCGGGCAGGGGCTGCCCGTTTCGCTCAGCGTGTTCAAGGCCGAGTTGATGGGCACTGCGAACTGGTCCTTCAACATGTATCCGGGGCTGAGCATCGGCGCGATGAATACGATCTGGGTGCACGGCAACGAGGCGCAGAAGGATACGTATCTGACACCGCTTGTCGCCGGCGACTGGATGGGCACCATGTGCCTCACCGAGCCCCAATGCGGCACGGACTTGGCACAGGTTTCGAGCAAGGCGGTTCCGCGCGAAGACGGAAGCTTCGAGATCACCGGCACCAAGATCTTCATCTCGTCAGGTGACCACGACCTCTGCGAGAACATCGTGCACATCGTCTTGGCGAGACTGCCCGGCGCGCCAGCAGGGACGCGCGGCATTTCCTTGTTCATCGTCCCCAAGTATCTGCCCGCCGAGGGCCGAGGCGTGGGAGAGTTCAACAACGTCGTCTGCAGCGGCATCGAGCACAAGATGGGCATCAAGGCCTCATCGACCTGCACGATCGAGTTCGAAGGTGCCCGAGGCTTCATGCTCGGCCCCGAAAACAGGGGCCTCGAGTGCATGTTCACCTTCATGAATAGCGCCCGTATTGGCACGGCCTTGCAGGGGATCTGTACGGCGGAACTTGCTTATCAAAACGCCGTTCCGTACGCGAAAGAGCGGCGGTCCATGCGCGCGCTTTCCGGCAAGAAAGAACCCGAGCAGGTCGCCGATGCGCTTCACTATCACGGCGACGTGCGACGGATGCTGCTCACGATGAAGGCGATCAGTGAAGGTGGGCGCGCGATGATATATCACGCCGCGAAGCTCGCCGATCACATGACGGCAGCCGTAGATCGCGGTGACGAGGAAGCTCGAATCAAGTGGGATGACCGGCTTGGGTTCTACACGCCGATCCTCAAGGGCTTCCTCACCGAGATGGGGCTTGAGTCCGCGAACCTGGGAGTCCAAGTCTACGGGGGCCACGGCTACATTCGTGAGCATGGCATGGAGCAGATCGCCCGCGACGCGCGCATCTCAACGCTCTATGAAGGCACCACTGGGATTCAAGCGTTGGACTTCCTCGGCCGCAAGGTCCTTATCTCGTCGAAGGGCAAGGCGATCGCGGAGTACACGGCCGAGATCATGAAGTTCTGCGCGGCGCACGCGACCAACGCCAAGATGCGTCCGTACGTTGTAAAGCTCGGCAAGATCTGCGCGCAGTGGAACTATCTCACGCTGCGAATCGCGCTCGCTGCTCGAAAGGATCGCGATGTCGTCGCAGCCGCCGCCGTCGACTTCCTTATGTATTCGGGTTGGGCGATGATGGCCTTTTTCTGGGCGCAGATGGCCGCGACGAGTTTCGAGAAGCTCGCGAGCGGTGACGGCGCCGAAACGCAGGAGTTCTACGAGGGAAAGATCGCCACCGCGGCCTTCTTCTTCGACCGACTTCTGCCACGCGCGAAGGCGCACGCCGCCTGCATTCTCGCACCGGTCGGCAGCACCATGGATCTTCCGATCGAGGCCTTTGCCGCGCGCTAGACCGCCCCTTCTAGACCGGCCTCCTCCTTTGTCTAGCGAGCCTGGCCCTCTGGCTCGAAAGCTACGCAGCGCTCAGGCTTCGATCCCCATCGCCCCCACTGATGAGCATCTGAGATCACTTCGCTCTGATTCCGGGCGGGAGAACCACTGTCAAAGACCTGGTCGGAAACTGCGGTTGTTTCAGTTGTTTCACTTCTTGCCACCGGCAAAACGATCAGCTTGGCTGGGTTGAGGTCGACCTCCAGCTTGCGCAGCTCGTCGCACAGCGTCGACCACTCCCACGACGTGTCGGCATCGATCACTTCGCCTTTCGCATTGTGCGTCATCAGCTCCACCACTTCGGTCCGGGCGGAGGCGTTGCGGCACGTCGAGATGAACCAGCGGCGCAAGCCGTGCGTGAGTCTGTTGGGCGTCTAGATCCCGAGGACTTCAGCGTCCGCGCAAACGTCTGTGCGAGGCCCAGCGCTGATCTCGGGTTGGTGCCTAGTCTTCTGGTGTTCGGTCGCCGAGCAAACCCGTTACGAGCGCCGGGGCTCCATGACGCGATCCAGATAGACGACGTACCACCGGCGGCTGGCGTGCTGAACGGAGTCGTCGTAGGACCGGCTCGTGACAGCCGCCTCGATATCGGCTACGACCTCATTTTGCAGGGAGCAGGTTACATGATTCAGATTAGATTTCTTACGCTGTGCGTTTTGGGGGTGTCCGCGGCTCTCCCTGGGTGCGCCACCGAGTGCGCCTATGGCGCGTACGGCACGGTTTGCTACACCACCGGCTACTACTACGACAGCCTCATTTCTGGCATCGACTACGAAACGAGCCTGGACGGCGAAGTCATCAGGACCGGGGTCACCGGCGAAAACGAAGATCCGGGCCGCTTCCTCTTTGTCGAGGGTGCCACGGTTTCGTTTTCCTTAGGCAGTACCCCCCTTGGCGAGACCGCTGCCAAAGAACGGGTCACTCCGTTTGACCTCGCGGGGGTCGTCGAAGAGGCGATCGGTGAGTGCGATGTGAGCGCCAGCTTGCCCGATGACGGAAGCCGGTTTCGAATCGTGCACAATATGGCGGCACTTCTTCAGACACTAGACACCGACGGAGATCCGGCGGGCACGATCGACATCCGCCAGGAGGTCGCAGCGTTGTTCGAGAACGTGACCATCGAATTCGACCAACCGTGGGAGGACTTTCGAACCGATCCCGATCTTCAGGGCGTGTTCGAGGCGGCCAACGACGGCAACCTGTTTACAGAGGCACGCGCGCTCCGCGAGCGTGAAGCGGCGCTAAGGGCTCTCTATCAAGGCATCGGCCTCTGCCCATAGGCGCCCCCTGCCCAGCGCTGGAGCGAGCGTCAGCCGAAGTTCTGGAAAAGCTCGCGACCTACTCGTTCTCGAGCTCATCAGCGGGCGCAAGCAACACAGGCAACATCAACTGGTCTTTCGCGCGGCCGGTCTTCGTCTTGATCTCGATGAGCATCGGGAGATTGACGACGCGAAACTCGATGCCTTCGACGATTGTGCCCAGGCAATCGAGAGGACCCAGGGACGTGTTGAGAGACGATATCGACGTCCTCAGTGGTGATCGGTGCTCCGTGGAGCACGGCTGCGGCACCACCGACAACGATTCATCAGGCTGGCCTTCCGCAGCGATGGTCACGGCTAGAGGCTATCCCGGTTACGGTGGCGGAACCACTACCCTTGCGGCCCCCAAGAACACCGCAACGCAACAGGCCGTGCGGGCCAGCAACAGTATTGGCGCAGCAAGAGCGGTGACGAACGGATTCGCCAGCCGCATTCTGCGTGCCTGTGGGGTCGACGGCGAGGCACTCGACCACCTGACCGGGGAGCCTCTCTCCCTCGCCGATGCTCTCCTCCTCGAATCGGGAGAAGAACCTAGAGCGGTGCTTCGCTATCAGATCGCGGCAAGCACGAAGACCGAATCTACCATGCATTTCGGATTCGCATCCCTCACGACAACTGGGGATGACGCTACGCTAGATGTGCTGCCAGGGGTAAGGCTACGCTTCGTGGCTGGCCCTTCCGTCAGAACCGCCGGCGGCAGCCGATGGGATGAGCATGTCGTCGAGTCTCGAGCGATCATTCCCGAGGATATGCCGCGCAGGGTTGCGCGTGATTTACAGGCTGGCGCCGCGGTGCTCAAGGACGTTGGGGGCTGGATCGAACGCGACGATCGCGGAATTGTGCTTGCGACCGATCTGAACGAGCGTGCAAGAAGGTCGGACGTGCCGACGCGGCTCTTGGTCATGTTGGTCAACGCACGAACGACCCTCGCCGACGTGCCTCTTCCAGCCGAGCCGGTGGGCTTGGGAGCCCGGTGGGAGACCCGGAATCAGTTGAAGCTCTATGGCTTCAAGGTCAGTCAGGTCAACACGTACACATTGGTCGGTCGAGTCGGCGATGAGCTCAAGCTCAAGGTGACGACGCAGCAGACCGCCCTGCCGCAAACCGTTTCATTCCCGGAAGACGGTTTGACCATTGTCGTCGATTCGTACAGCTCCACAGGTGCGGGCGAGATCATCAACAACCTGCACGCTTTGAGCACAGAAGCGACGGCACGCGGCGAGTCACAGAGCAAGCTGACCGTCACGTCCGTCGATGGCACCGAGACGATCCAAACCGAGCGAGTGTTCGAGTTTCAGTTGGCCAATACACTGGTTGAAATACCGGCGCGCCAGAGCACTCCCTGAAGACATCCCTTCCCGCCCGACTTCGGAGATCAATGCTGCCGACGCGGCGAGAAGTTGCTCACACTCTTTCCAGGCGTGGCTGTGCTGGTCTCTTTGTACGGCTTGGTTGCCGATCCGAGCGACATCACAGCCCACATCGATGGTTCTTCTGGACTTCCCGCTGGGGCAAAGCAAATCCTGGCAAAGCACCTTCAGAACATAGCCGCGTCATCAGAAGCCGCCTTGCGCGCCGGATTGGTAAGCGCCCTGTCGCTTTCAATCTGGAGTGCCAGACGGGTAATGAAAGCGTTGATCGGGCACGGCATGGCCATCGACGCCGGGGCGTTGCCGGCGTGAGCCGAAGGCGCGCCCTTGGCCTAGAACGGCTGCCCGATCGTCAGGTTGAAGACGAACTTGCCACCCCGTCCGATGGGCTCGCCCGCACTATTGACGTCGACCACACGCTCGTCCGTGGCTGCGAGCACCCAAGCCGTGACGGAAATCCGGCCATTTCGCTTCCCTGCGAAATCGAGATCGTGATTTCGCTGTACGAGCTCTCACGCTAGGGCTTGGCAGAATCGGGCTCCACTCCGTCGAGCTCAGCGGTGTCTGGCAAGGAATCGGTGACTTTGATCTCATCGGCGTCCCTCTCGGCATCATCGATTCCCGTTTGTTCCTTGGTTTGCGCCTCCTCAGCGCGGGATGTTCCCTCTGTTCCAGCCTCCGATTCTCGCTCCGCCGCTTCTTGGTCTTCCTCCTCGTCGTATAGCTCGATCTCGTGTCTGGAACTCACGAAGAGGACGTCTCCCAGACCCTCCGTCCCGGTGAATGCTTCGGCCCGGAGCCGTCGCACCTCTTCGCCGACGAAACCAAGCATCGTGAGGTCTGCGTCGCGTGATCTTTCCTGGATCAGGCCATCGAGCTTGATGCCAGTCCGTCGAACGATCAGCTCGATGTTCTTGGCCGAGATCGGAAGACGGCCCGAGCGGACCAGCGAGAGCATTCTCTCCTTCTCTTGCTCGATCTCCTCCTCTGGAAATACGGCAAACAGCTTGATCTCCGCGTCACGCCAATCTGGATGCCCCAACAAGATGTAGCCGAGAAGGATCATCAAAGGAGCGTTCTCGAAGTCCACCGGCGTGATCCAGATATGGATCTCGCGCCGATAACCGAAGCTGCGATCGGACGTCGCCAGCACGCACACGTCGAGGTTCGCCGCTGTCAGCATGCGGTAGTTGCTTACGAATGTGTCGAGGTGCTCGGGTGCTGCCTTTGCGAACTCGAATAGGATGAGGTTGTTGGCCATCCCCGAAAGTCCGGGGAGCTGAGCTACCACGCCAAGTGCATCGCCGTGAGACGGGTTGACTAGCGTATCCATGTAGATGTTGCTCCCCGACAAATCGGAGAGCCTCACGAGCCGCTCCAAGACGCTTCGGGACTCTTCCAGAGACGCGCGGGAGAGATGCCCTTCGATGAGGTGGATGTAGGTTGCAGAGCCGAACCGGTAAGAGATCCATCGCAGTAGGTCGATCGCGTCCCGGCGCTCAAATGACGAGGAGCTCATGCAGATGATCGACGGCCGCCAACCGAAGCTTTGGTGCGCGTTTTCCCGAGATGAGCGCTGAAGGAAGACCTGGAGCTGTCGGCCCAACTGGAACATCGCGCCCGCGAACAACCTCGCGAGGCCACCCCGAGCTGGATTGCTCCTGGCAATCACGACGTACAGAAGCGCCATCACCGACCCGGCTAGCACGGCGTATGGCGCGCTCATCTTGAACATCAACCAGACGCACGTCAGCGCTCCCACGAGCGAGATGTACCAGCGCGATCGAAACGAAGGGCGGTAGGAAGGCTCTGCGGCGAAACGCTCGAGGAAAGAGATGAGACACAACGAGCCATAAGAAACCATGAAGACCATCGATATGATCCGCGCGACGAAATCGACGCTCCCGACTGCGACGAAGACGGCTGCAATTGCAAAGACGATGATTGCGGCGTTGGTCGGCTCGTTGGTTTGTGGCTTCCCCTTGGCGAGGATTCGATTCAGTCGCGCGGAGGGCAACAGGCCGTCACCTGCCACGCGCTGAAGAGTACGTGGGGCCACGAGGGACGATCCGAGAGCCGACGAAATCGTCGCAGCCCCAAGACCGATGGGAATGATCGGACCCCACAGCGCAATGCGAGACATGATGAGTTGGTCAGCACCGAGCTCCGCTGGCGAAGCGGAGATCGCCAGCTTGTAAGCCACCGCGATGTAGATGAGCATTCCGCTCACGGTCGCAGCGAGCGTTCCGATGGGGATCGATCGACGAGGGTCACTGAGATCGCCAGATAGGCCGACTCCCGCCGTCATTCCCGTAAACCCTGGGAAGCAAATGGCAAACACGACGAAGAAGGCATCTGGTGCTTCTACCGTGTCCGACAACAGGCGCAGCTCATTGGTCCCGTCCATCCCCTCGAGCGGGCCACCTAGGAAGAAGAGCACGAGCGAGAGACCGAGGACGCTTACGACGACGTAGAGGAGGCGGAGACCGACGTTCGCGCCCTTCCCGACGACCACCAACGCCAACACAACCGTGGCCGGAAGAGTGATCGCACGCTTGTCGGGAATCGCGATGCCATACTCGGCTTGGAGCAGATCGATGGCCGGGGTGAGCGCTTCGCCAAAGGCGATGATGTAGAATGCCACGCTGATCGCCTGAGCCAGGAACAGCGCAATCCCGATAGCGCCCCCGATTTCGAGCCCAAAGGAGCGCGAGATGATGAAGTATTCTCCGCCTCCCTCCACCTTCTGGTTGGTGGCGATCTCGGCGAGCGCCATCGCCGTCGCAATCGTAACCACGTGACCGAGGAGAATGATCCCGACAGTCCCAATGAACCCTGCGTTGGCAACGGCGTACCCAAAGCGCAGAAACAGGATCGCGCCGAGGATCGTCGAGATGGCGGTCAGAAAGACGGGCGCCGTTCCGAAACCGGCCTTTGGTTTGATCAGTTGCTCTGCCATCACTCGTGGAGGTTGGGCTGTAGCGCGATCTCGATGCGACGATTGAGTGCGCGGCCCTCCTCGGTGGCGTTGTCGGCAACTGGCTGCGTGTCGGCAACGCTATGCTCCACGAGAAGCTTCGACACCTTGGTCGCGCGTGCACCCGAAAGCTCCCAGTTGGCGGGGAAGCGCTTCATTCGTCTCTGTTGGCTTTGATCCTGTTTCGCCATTCGCGCAGCTGCTCGGCAGCCTCTTCGCGGCCCCCGAGCCCGAAGGCCAACGCGAATGCGATGCCCAGGGCGCTCAGAGTCACGGCGAAGGCGGTGCTGACAATCTCGTTGGCAAGCCCGAACTGCTGAAGGCCCATCGCACCGGCCAAGATCAAGATCGCGATCCGGGCGATGACCGCAAGGAGACGGTTCTGTTGAATCTGCGTTCCCTCGATGGCATTGGCGGCCGCCTTGCTGAGATAGAGGCCGAGCGCGAAGATCGCCAATCCCAACAGGATGTGTCCGCCCAGAACCAGGAGCTCCGCGGTGAGGTCGGCAAGGTTCGAGAAGCCGAGAAGGCCGGACGCCTCGATGAACGCGAAGAGCATGATTGCGATCATGACGATGTCGCCTCCAACCGCCGAGGGCTTGCGCTTCGCCTCCTCAGCACTTGGTTGCGTGACGCCAAGCTTGACCAAGATGTTGTCGAAGCCTGCGCTGTGCAGGAGGTTCGTGAACAATTCCGCGACGACGCGGCCGATGAAAAACGAGATCACCAGCACCAAACCCGCGCCAAACAGGGCGGGAAGCGCGTTCAGCAAAGCCGCAAGCATTTGGCTGGCGGGTCTCGTGATCGCTTCGATGTTCAATGCATCGAGCGCCATGATCGCCACGGGGATCACGATCAGAATGTGGGCGACGACACCCAGCAGGTCGCTGAGCTTGTTCTTGCCAAGCGCATTTTGTACGCCCACGCGGTCGCTCAAACGATCGATGCCGGCAGCCGACAACAAATTGGCGACGATGCGCTGAACGAGCCTGGCGACGAACCAACCGACCAGGAAGATTGCGGCGGCTGCGATGAGGTTGGGAAGGAACCCGAGGATCTCGGCAAACATCCCCTCGACCGGTTCGAGCAAGCCTTCGAGCTTCAGAGCACCCAGGGCAGCCGGAAGAGCAAGAAGAATCACCAGCCAGTAAACTGCGTTTCCGAGGGTTTTCGAAGGAGGTGTTCCTGCTTCCGCGTCGGCGCTGCCAAGCTCTTTGTGGATCGTCTCGTCGATCGTGGTCTTGCTCAACGCGGTGACTATCAGATAGCGCAGCAATCGCGCCACGATCCATGCCACGATCAAGATGATGGCGGCCCCGGCCGCGTGCGGCAGGTAGCCGAGAACCTGGCTGATCAGCGCGTTGAGCGGCGCAGCCACGCCCTCGAGCTTCACGTAGTGAAGAACGGCAACCACGGTGATGAGGAGACCAAGCCAGTATGCGCCGCTCCCTGTTGTCCTTGCGAGATTGAGCTTTGGAGCCCCCTCGTCTTGCGCCAGAAGGTCTGAAAGACGTCGGTCCGCCCCGGTTCGCCTGATGAGACTAGCCATCGCCCACCCGAAGACGAGGGAAAGCAACCAGCCGACGAATAGGATGAGCACTGGCAGCACGTATTGGCTGTACGCGCCGATTTGCTCGCGGACTTGATCGATCAGCTCCACAATACCCTCCTTCTGGGCGAGCCTCCGAACGACGTTGCCGTTGCGGGTCTCGCGCAAGTTCGAGACCGTACCATCCGGCGCAGCTTTGTGAAACCGGATTCGCACCGTCTACTGTTTCGCCACGAGGTCGGCTCCCGATGGTCGGCGGGCCACGTCGGCGGGCCGCGTCATCGCCACACACGACGGACCGCCTTCCGAGCAACGACCGCCGGACATCGGCCTTGAGAGAACGGTGGCTGTGCTAGGCAGAAGACGTCCTCGGGGGTTGTCATCCTCGTTGAAACAGAAGGAAGTAGACGCCATGTGTGTGTTGCGCCCTAGGTGCATGGCACCGTCCGCTAGAGAGGCGAAGCATGAACGATGAGCCGGAGGTCGAGCTGGGCCCAGGCGCCGAGAAGGCGATTCGCGAGGAGGTTGCGGAGAAGATTACCGGGACGCCGTCGCGCAGGCTCTATGGGACCTTCACTGGTGTTTTCACACCTACCCTGCTCACCATCCTGGGCGTCATCATGTATCTGCGGGAAGGATGGGTGGTGGGAAACGCCGGCCTGCTCGGCGCCTGGGCGATCATCCTCTTTTCGTATCTGATCACCGCGACCACCGGACTTTCGCTCGCCTCGATCACTACGAACATCCGCATCGGAGCTGGAGGAGCCTTCTCGGTGATCTCCCAGTCATTGGGCCTCGAAGTGGGGGGGAGCATCGGAATCCCGCTCTACCTCTCCCAAACCCTCGCGGTCGCCATGTACATCTTTGGGTTCCGCGCGGGCTGGCTGTGGATCTTCCCCGAACACCCTGCGCTGATCATCGACCTCGTCACCTTTGTGGTGCTGGTGGGTATTGCGCTCGTGAGCGCCGGCCTCGCATTCAAGGTCCAGTACGTAATCCTGGTCATCATCGCGGGTTCGTTGATCTCGGTCGCCGCGGGGGGCGCTGGGGCTCCACCCGAGCATTCCGTCGATTGGTGGGGCGATTTCCCAGGGTTCGGAGAGGAAGGCTTTCCAGGCATTGGCTTCTGGGGGGTCTTTGCTGTCTTCTTTCCGGCCGCGACCGGCATCATGGCTGGAGCCAACATGTCGGGCGAGCTTGCGAACCCTCGCCGGAGCATCCCGGTCGGAACCCTCTCCGCGATCGGGGTGAGCCTGCTCGTCTACCTTGGTCTCGCGGCCTGGCTAGCCATTCGGGTGCCTACGGCTGAGTTGCTCGAGAACTACACTGCCCTGATCGACCGCTCGGCCTGGGGACCGGCCGTGTTGGCAGGCCTCCTCGGCGCGACCTTCTCTTCGGCTCTATCCTCCTTGGTCGGCGCGCCGCGCATCCTTCAAGCCCTTGCCGACCATCAGATCTTGCCCGGAAGCCGGTGGCTTGCGATTCGTTCTCGTTCAGGTGAGCCGCGCAATGCCATGTTCCTAACGGCAAGCATCGTTCTCGCTGCCCTCATGCTGCGCTATCTCAACGTGATCGCGCCGCTCATCACGATGTTCTTTCTGATCACCTACGCCATGATCAACGTCGTGGTGCTGATCGAGCAGAGCCTCGGTCTCGTGAGCTTCCGACCGCTACTCCGGATTCCCCGCTTGGTGCCGCTGATCGGCGCGGCAGGTTGCATCCTCGCGATGTTCGTCGTGAATCCGACGTTTGCTCTGGTCGCCGTGGTGGTGGTCCTCGCCTTGTACGCTCACCTAACTCGCAGGCAACTGCGGGCTCCCTTCGGAGATGTGCGAAGCGGTCTCTTCGTCGCCGCTGCGGAGTGGGCCGCGAAGAAGGTGGCGCGCATGGCGGGCTCCAGAGAGCGGGCCTGGAAGGCAAACCTTCTTGTGCCAGCCGAGGATCCGACAGAAGTCGAGGAAGCTTACGAATTGCTGAGGGACATCGCTTACCCAAAGGGCTTCGTGCGACTACTGGGGCTCACTGGAAAACGCGAGTACAGCGACCTTGTCGAACGGCTACCGCTGCTGGCCGCACGCTTCGGGAAGGAGGGTGTCTTTGCCACCTGGACGGCACTAGAGCTTCCAACCTTTGCAGACAACCTCGTCGCGGGCATGGAAGCGCTGGGCGGCGCATTTTTTCGCTCCAGCATGATCTTCCTCCGCATGCCGCCGCCCGACGGAACTCGCGAGGCGCAGATCGCGCGAGTCCTTGCGGATGCAGACCGTCAGGGGCTGGGCATCCTGCTGTACGCACCTGGGGACAACGCGGCCCCGCAAACTGGGCCCGTCCATCTCGTGCTCGAGCGGCCCGAGAACGGCTGGGAAATCGGGCTTGATCTCGGGGGCGCCGACTTGGCACTCCTCGTCGCCTACAAGTTGAAGCTCAACAGGAAAGCACAGCTCGTGCTGACCGCGCGGCTTCGGTACGACGACGAGCGCGAGCAGGCGCTCGCCTACCTGAAATCCGTAGCGGAGCTGGCACGCGTTCCCAACGCTCATCTTCGAGCCCTAGGACCCGCCGACCAGGAGGGTGACCTCACACCCGCGATCACGATCTTCACGCTCCAACTCCCGGCCGACTTCTCTCAGCTCAGGCAACAGAAAAGTCACACCGCACAGCCCTGTCTCTTCGCCCTGGACTCGGGGGGGGAGAATGCCCTCGCCTAGCGAGAACAGCGCACTATTCTCGAGTCGTCCGGACCACGACTGGCTGCATCGGCGAACCACAACACTGGCTAGAGGCGATGCTCGCTAGTAGGACTTGCGATAGTCGGTCTTGTGGCATTTCGGGCAAGGAGGAATGCGGGATGTGTCTTTCAAATGGAGCTCAGTGCCGCACGCCTTGCATGTGAGGGTGCCGGGGCCGGTGACTTGTCCCGTGTGAAAGCTCAACGACTTCTCGGATCGTGCAGCCCACTTCTTAAACGTATCGCCCAGCGAATCAAAAAGATGCGAGGCCAAGTCCGCGAAGCCGGCGCCGGCCCTAGACGGGTCGAGAGCCGCCTTGGTGACTTTTGCGGCCTCCTCGAAGTCGGCCTTGGTAGCCTCCAGATCCTGCCGAAGGAACTCGCTTGCACGACGGCCTTCCTCCTTGGTGAACTCGCCCGCCTCCTCAAGCTGATCCGCGGCTTTTTCGAGCGCTTCGTCGATCCAGGCGCCCGACCTTTCCTTGCTGGTCTCGAAGACTTGCTTTGCTCGTTCTGCGAGCTTCTCGTAGTTCTTGATTTCGCGATCTTGATTCATCGTCATCTCTCCCCAGTGAAGAGCAGCTGGGCTCGTTCGTCGATGATAGACGATGCGCCCACGCGGGACGTTTGTCCACGGCTCTTCGCCAAACGAATGCATTGCTGAATCCGCTTCGTTCGTCTTCTGTTCCAAGTGCCGGGGGGACAGACGACGCCGCCTTTTTCGCCTCGCCGCGCCCGGTACGCCGCCATGTATCCCACTAGCTGCCATCGGGCGCGTCTTTCGCAGATTCCTTGCGCAGGATCGCCGGACGGGGAAGCCGCTTGTGGAGTTCGGATTCGGGCGGCTCGGCGCGATAGTAGACGGACACCATCCACGACGCGTAGCTCGCATCGAGCTGCTTGAGAGCATTCACGATGCCCTCTCTGATCGGGCCTTCGATTAGCTGGCTCTGGCCGGGCCAGACGCGAAACTTGACGCGGACATATCCATAACCTGCGCTGGTCTCGCGGAAGTTCTCGAGCGTTGGCGCAACCAGCAGAACGCCCGGGTACTGTTCGTGTGCGGCATGCGCAGTTCGACCGAGAAGCTCCATGGCTTTGGCGCGGGTGTCCTTGTCGGTGATCGGAACCCGAGCATCGACATATGCCCGAATGTAACCGTGTGGGCAGTTGACGATGTTCACGATAGTGCGGTTCGGGACAAACACACGCTCGCCCGAAAAACCAATCAACGTCGTGAAGCGCATGCCGGTGCTCTCGACGATGCCGACCTGTCCGCCGACATTGGCCATGTCGCCGACGTCGAGAGTGTCGGAGAATACGTCCGTGAGGCCCGTGATCACGTCCTGCACGACGCCTTGCGAACCAAAGCTCACCGCGAGACCGATCACCGAGGCACCCGCAAGGCAGGTTGTTAGTGAGACCCCGAACTCGTCGAGCCCAAAACCGAAAGCCCCAAAGTAGAGAACGAAGACCAACATGCTCTGTGCGAAACCCGTCACCGTCTGCGCCTTCGACTCTGAGCCCAGGAGTGTCTCACCCGACGTTGGCACGGGGGAAGTACCGCATCGATTTCGGTCGCGCACTCGTGAGCGCTGAATCGCACGGTCCATTCTTCCCCGGTCTCGCGAAAACACTGTTGACGGGACTGGTAGATTCCATTGACACCAATGTCGTTGCAGCGGTCGGAGCGATTGCAAATTGCACCGGCAATTGCGAGGCTAGCGTGCGCTGCTTTCTTCCCGATCACCGAACTGCTCTGCGCGACTGCGGTGCTACTCAGCTCGCTTCACCGCTGCCGGGTATTTGAAACGCTGTCAGGATTTCATTGCGCCTCAGAAACCAGGGCATGAACGGCGGATCGTATCGTGCCCAGACAGGTTCTCCCTGAGGCTCGTAGCCCTTTGCGCTCAGAGTCTCGAGCAAGTGTTCGAGGTGCTCCTCATAGTTCTGTTTCGACCAGCTTCCCGAATAGCGGACGGCCGCGAAACGTCGCGCGGGCACTTCACGGATAGAGACCCGCGGGTCGTTCGGCTCGGGAAGCTCCTCGCGCGAATACTTCGATGGCATCATGAACTGAATCGTGTACCTGTCGCCGGTCTTTTCTTGGGTCACCGGCGCAGTCATGGAGATTTTGGTTCCAGCAGCCACCTCCTGGCTTACGGGTGCGGTCATCGCGATCTTTCGCCCACCTTGGTTGTTTCCGAATATGTATTTGGCCACGATGCGGAAACCGAGGTTTCCGGCGTTTTCGAGGTCTCCATCCACTGTCGTTTCCGCCACCAAGTAGGGGTCGTACTCGCGGATCTCTATCTCGCCGAACCTGTCGACCACGCGATATTCTGGGCTTTCGTAGGGCATCCCCTCACCTCCAGGCATGGCGATGACGATCACGACGGCCACCGACACAGCGATGGAAACGATGATCGCGAACCGGATTGCCTCGTTCGCCGGACGTTTTCGTTTACTCGGCAACGTTCATCCCGTCCGTCCGCATGCTAAGCGGGCTTGTAGCTCAGCAGCGCCCTGTCGAGCTCCTCGTACTGATGAAACACGGTGGCTTGGACGTTCGAGGCCGTAAGTTCGTGGCCTTCGGGGATGCCGAGCCAAACCTCGTGGTTTCGCGAGAGCGACCCGAATCCTGCAAGCAAGCTCTCCCGCTCGGCTTGGGTACACTCTCTGGCGATGCTCAGGAGGATGAGGGCAGATCCGCTCTCGGTTGCCGCGTCGGAGATGTCTTCGAAGGGCGTATTAGGACCGAGGTAGATGGGCTCGAAGCCTCTGCTCGCCGCCATGAAGGCGCCAATGATCGCGCCGAACTCGTGAAGATGACGGGGCGGCGTCGTGACCAGAATGCGGGGCGAACCCACGAGCGGATCGACGTGTTGCATGAGGGTACCGAGAGTGCTTCGCAGCTGACCCGAAATGATGTGCTCGTGGGGAATCTTGAGTTGTCCCGCGTGCCAGGATTCGCCGACGCGTCTCATCAGGGGCACCATGACCTCCAAGGTGAGCTTCACGGGCGGTACGATCGCGGCTGTCCGACTGAGAATCGCGGCTGCGCCCTGAACGTCGAACCTGAGGACCGCGTCGAGGTAGTCCTCGATGACCGCATCGTAGATAGACTTGTGGGGGGTCACATCCTGTGTGGTCTCGCCGATGATTCGACGCAGTTCTTCGTCTTGGAGTCTTGCGACCTGACCGATCGAATGCCCAAGCTCGGTCGCTCGACGTAGCAGAACGAGCCTCCGAACCTGGCTGCCGGAGTATCGACGCTTGTTCCCTTCGGTCCTCTCGGGACTCACCGCCTGGTAGCGCCGTTCCCAAACCCGGATCGTATCCGCTGTAATCCCGCTGAGGCGAGACACGACGCGCATGGGATATAGACCGCTTAACTCTGTGACGTTGGTGCTCATGGTACAAAATGGGTGAGGCGGCCGCTCGATGGAGAGGCCGCCTCGATTGCCACTAAGAAGACGGGATGAGAACGGAATCGATGACGTGAATCACGCCGTTGGAAGCCATGACATCGGTCGCCGTCACGTTGGCGTCGTTGACGCGAACGCCCGCATCGCTGACGGAGATGCTGAGAGACTGTCCCTCAACAGTGGCCGCCGATGAAAGCCCCACCACATCCGCGGCAAGCACCTCGCCCGCCACCACGTGATAGGTGAGGATTGCGACTAGTTTTGCCTTGTTCTCCGGCAGCAACAGATTGTCGATCGTGCCTGCGGGGAGTTTAGCGAAGGCCTCGTCGGTAGGGGCGAAGACGGTGAAGGGACCATCGCCTTGGAGGGTCTCGACCAAGCCGGCCGCTTTCACCGCTGCGACGAGAGTATTGAAATCACCGGCGGTGGCAGCGACGGTCACTATGTTGGGCTGTCCAACTTGATTCGTTGCAGCTTCCTTCGCGGCCGTTGTGGTTTCAGATGTGGCGTTCTTTGAACAGGCTCCCAGAAGAGCAACGGTGAGCAGAGGTACAATGATTGTGCGTAAGCGCATAGTAGGTTTCCTTGATTGAGGTTCACGAAGGCAGAGCCTTCAGAGACGTTGTGGTGGACTGCCCGATGTCGGGTTCTTTCCGTAGATGCTTGGCAAATCGATGCATGAGCCATTTGTGGAAGTACGCCTGGGTCGAGATGTACAGCAACCAAGGCAAGCGCGGCTCGTAGTCGTGCACTACGGTCAAGAGGGTTCGTCCTCCAAGGACCTGCCGCATCTCGAAGCGAGCCCTCGGGCCGGCCAGCGCAAGAGCTCCGCCGGTCACATAGAACAGCTGGCGATCGGCTGCGCTGCGGGCTGCCGCATGACTCAGCGTGAGCAACGTGGTGCCGAGGGGAACGAGGTCGAAGCTGAAGCCCTCGCCGCCCTGGCGTCGGACGCGAAGCATCCGGCGAAGAACGCGGGGGAGCCAACGCACATAGTCCATTGCAGCCCGTTCAGCCGTCCATCCTTCGGGCAACTCCATGCGTTGCACGGAACGAACCAGATGCGGGCCATCGCCGCTCCTGGCGCCCCGAAATGCGTGCGGGACGGTTCCTCGATCGTCGGCGATCGCGATCTCTATCGCCTCTTGCATCGAGGTGCGACGAACTCCTGCTTCTGAAGCGAGACTGGAAGGACCGGCCACCATCTCGTGCCTCAGGCTCTGGACCAACGGCGCTACCAGCGCACGAGGCGCACCCGTCACCAGGGATATCCACAGCCGGGATAGTCCGGGAGACAGAACTCTCGATGGGATGAACCATCGCCTCTTTCCCAAGGCGCGGGCGGTCATCGCCATCAACTCGCGATAGGTCACCACTTCAGGCGCGCCGACGTCGTGCACGCGCGAGTAGTGCTCTTCGCGGGCGACTACGTAGTTGATCAGTCGCACCACATCTCTTAGCGCTACGGCTTGGGTGCGCGTGTTCGTCCATCGCGGACACACCATGATGGGCAAGCGCTGAACCAGACGGGACATGATCTGAAAGGACGACCCATCACCACCGAGGATCAAGCCAGCGCGCAGAGTGGTGACCGGAACCCCGTGACCCGCGAGAACGCGCTCTACCTCGGCTCGGCTCTCCAAATGCTTCGAGAGTGAGCCTTCTTTCGGGCACAAGCCTCCAAGGAATACGATCTGTTTGATCCCCGCGCGAGCCGCGGCACGCGCGAAGTTATCTGCGCAGACCACATCGAGATCGGCGAAGTCGCCCTGAGTCAGCCTCGCCGAGGGCATCATGTTGTGGACCAGATACACGGCGTAGTCGCCGCCCCGTAGAGCGCGCTCGGCGTCTCTCAGGGAGAAAAGGTCGCACCCGCGATATTCGGCGAAGCCATCGCCAGCAGCTCGCTCGGACCGCGAAAGGCCCACCACGTGAAAGCGTTCCGCGAGCAGTGGGGCAAGTGCCTTACCGATGAAGCCAGATGCTCCGGCGATGATGAGACGCGGCTTACTCGGAGGCTCCATTAGTGTCTATATATTGTCTATTTTTTATTCGTCAAGACATAGACATGCGAATCTTCGGGCAGGGACAGCTGGCAAGTGCAGGTCTGCGCCGCTCGACTACCAGCCAGCAGTACCTGGCTCACCTTTGAAAGGTCCGACTATCTCTGCCGTTACCCAGCCACCGTAGAAACCGCCGGGTTGCGGCTGCACTCTTTCCCCGCCGATATAGCATTCGAGCTTGGCCGGGTAGAAGCTCGAGTAGCCTCGGATCGCCATGAACTCGTCGTAAGGGCACTCGTAGCTCCAGCCAACAGCGGGAATCTCGCCCCCGTCGGTGCGGAGCGACCAATAGGCGGCCGTGCCTTTCCATTCGCAATGAGAGGCACCCCTGCCCCGGACCAAGGACTCCAGTCGCAGATCACTTGGCGGAATGTAGAACGTCGGCGGGCTCGCCGTCTCGAGGACACGTATGGTCCGGCGTGACTCGGCAATGACGATCGAACCGTGAACGACGCGTACGGGGCGATCATCCGGCTCGAGGCGCGGTGGACGTGGATAGTCCCAAACGGATTGTTGACCTGGCCCGGGGTCGATCGCCCAAGGTGGGCGACTCGAAGCTCGGTGACTCCACTGAGATCGCAGGAGTTCGAGGTCGTGCGAGTTCCCCATCAACGAAAGCCCTGCGTGAGTACCAGTCTGGTGCTCGGCGGCTTCATAGCATCGAGCAAGCCTGCGATTGCAACACGCGATGTCATCGCTCAGCCTTCGCGATAGGTTCGCATGAACGCGCTACGAACGTCGAACCGGAGGTCGAGCGACTCGAGCAGCTCGTGTAGCGACGCGACGTAGAGCCCAAACGCAACGAAATTACGGTGAAGCGGTGCGTCTTCCGCAGACCGCAGTGCGTGGATCTCTCCCAGCGTCGAGCGCAGATTGCCCGAGCAGAACTGTACGGACCTCTGGTTCCCATCGCCCAGGTGGCCCAAGAGTGCAGTGCCAGACGACCCCAATCCTAGGTGGCTGACCCCACCCCTAAACCGCTCGCCATCCCCAAGGAAGAAGCCAGCATAGACGTCGCGCAGCGCTTGCAAGAACTGGGGGTCCCACTGCAAGTAGAGAGGTCGGGGGCTCCAAACGGCATCTCGCGAAGAATCGACGCCCAGTCTGGACGGCCGCAAGTCCACAATGGCCGACTCCCGTCGAAATAGCTGCGCGAAGTACAGCTCGAGGCCAAGTTGTCCGAGCCATCGCCGCTGCGGTCGTGTCAGATTCGAATGGGAATAAATTGGAGGCGCTCCTCGATTCTCCGTCACGACAATCGGGACTCCAGCAGCGCGGAGGTCGATTTGCGCGTCAGTCAGTGCCGAAGAGAAGCGTCTCGTGTTGACGGCATTGGAAATCAGATCGAGGCCCTGCCGTGCGATGCTCCGAGGCGCGATCAAACTGAAAGCCGGAGGGAGCAGCTCGAGGACTGAACTCCACTCGCTTTGCTTTGAGTCTCGCGCAGTCGTCGGATGATGGCCATGGATCTCGTGTGCAGACATCGGAACTACCTCGTATTCGCGCGTGTAGGCGCGGCGGAGGAAGCTGGGACCTGAGTCACCGGCGGATGGTAGGAATCAACCGGTGATTCGTTGGCTCGGTTGCGCATCGCGATATACGCGCCCGCGACAGAGAGAAACGTGACCATCGCGCCCGCCACCAGGAGGTCGAGATCAGTCATTGCGGCCCCCTGTCAGAAGCAGCCCGCCAGCGGACAGAATAGATGGAACCCACAGGCCCACGAAGAGTCCGCGTTCCCGGTCACCGGAGAACCAGAGCCAAATTGAAAGGAAGAAGGAAATGCCTGCGGCGGCGAAGAATAGAGCTTTCGAAGCACTGATTCGCTTGTGGACGCTTTGGGTTTGAATGCTGGGTGCGGAGCTCGTGTATGTTTGATTCATTACGTACCTCTACGACCTCTCTAGGCTATGTCGATATTGTGTCAAGCTTTTTTTAGACATTATATAGACAATCGTGCGCCCAGGCCCTAGGAATTTGCCCATGGAGAGCTCCCCAAGGACGATTGCCATTGCTGGCGCCACTGGTTTCGTAGGCAGTCACGTGGTGCCGCGACTGCTGGAAGAACCCGACCTAGTTCTTCGGTGTCTCGTGCGCCCTTCGAGTGACACGGCCGAGCTCGAGGCGTTGGCTCCGCGTGTGAGCCTGGTCCAGGGTGACGTCTGTGCGCCAGGGTCTCTTGCTCCGTTGTTGGAGGGGGCTTGGGCCGTGATCAATCTGGCAGGATATCGGGACTTCTGGAGCCGAAGTCGTGAGCGTTACTACGAGCTCAACACATGTGGGGCCGAAAACGTCTTCCAAGCTGCTCTCGATGCAAAGCTCAAGAAGGTGGTCCAGGTAAGCACACCTCTGGCCTTTGGCGTGCCGGACGAGATCCCGTTCAACGAAGACAGCGAGCCGGGGCCCCATCCGTCCGACTACGCGCGGAGCAAGTTCCTGGCGGACCAACTTGGTTGGCGCATGCATGCCGAGCTCGGCTTGCCGCTTACTGTCGTTCATCTGTCCGCGGTGATTGGGGCGGGGGACCCGCGGCCGACTATGGAGGTGCGCCGAGCGGTCGAGAGACGGTTGCCCGTATTGGTCGGAGCAGACACTACTTACACTTACGTCCACGTGCGAGACGCCGCCGAAGCCATAGTGCGTGCCCTGCTTAGTCCTACCAGCATCGGTCGCCGTTACTTGATCGGTACGGAACGTGCCTCGACGCGTGACTACTTCGCGCTGATAGGCGACCTTGCAGACGTACCCGTGCCCAAATACAACCTCGGGGAGGCGCCACTCATCCCCATCGCAATGCTGCTGGAGCTGTTGGCTCGTTGGACCGGAAAGCGCCCCGCCATCCCGGTCGACATCCTCAAGACAACGGCTGCCGGATCGCTCGTTTTCGACGGAAGCCGCGCGATACGCGAGCTCGGCATGAAGTACACGCCACTTCGCGAGGCGCTTCGGGAATCGATAGACGAGATTCGATTCGAATCACGTTAGCCGCTGGTCATCCAGCCGATGCTGCGCCATCGGTCAACGCAATCTTGGGGCCTGAGGCCCCTTTGACGGAGAGACGAATTCCGTCGGCCTCGGCATGGATCTTGAAGTCCTCGATGACCTCGCGAACGTCATGATCGAGGATTCGGGTGCCCGTCATGTCGATGGTGAGCGTACAGCCTGGAGGCATCTCCCGGAGAATGCGCTTGAGGGCTGCCTTGTTGAGGAAGGTCATGTGCTCGGTCAGGCGAATCGAGAAGCAGCCGGGCTCCGTCTCCTCTCGATAGAAATCGAGCTGGCACTTGTAGATGAGGATCTCGCGAGGGTTCAGCGCCGAGAAAGCGTACCCAATCGCGGTGAATGGGTTGTGGCCATCGCGCTGGAAGAATTCGAACTCGCCCTGCCAGGATTGATCGTAGCCGAGCGCTTGAGGATGAGAATAGTCCCA